>CAXXQW010000006.1:0-968514 GCA_963677615.2 Oceanispirochaeta sp.
TATGCTTTCCATGTATAGTGATTTCCGTGATGCAGGTTGGACTGAACTGGATTCCTCTTTTATGACTATAGAAGACGTTGAGATTTCTGGAACTGATGGAAACAATACTTTATATGCAAAATTTAGAGATGGGGATTTTGAGGAAGAAGCTACAGCTAATATTTCACCAGTTGAAACAGATACTGTTGTATTTGATAATGAAGAACCTGTTATTGACTTATACTCTTCAAAAATATATTCACAAGATAATACTTCTGCAGTTTTGGATGCCATAGTTACAGACAATTCTGGCAGTGATGCAATTGATACCTACTTATGGGAACAAATTGACTCTAGTGGAATAAATCTGAACATAGCCTCAGACTCTTCGAAAACCACAACTGTCAGTGCGGGTTCAGGTAATGATGGTATATATAGTTTACGATTAACTGTAACAGATAAGGCTGGAAACACTTCCTCGCAGGATTTAGTTTATCAATGCGATACGATAAGTCCTGTATTGCAACTGGGAACTTCTAGTATATTTACACCATCAGAAACATATTTTGAATTATCAGTTATTGCTACAGACGATTCTGAAATTGATTCTTATGAATGGGTAAAAGAGACAGGAACAGGAATTTATACGATAGATGAATCAAATTCTTCTACAACTCCCATGCTCATATCTACGGTAGGAGATTACAGTTTTAAGGTTATAGTTACAGATATGGCAGGAAACAGCAGTGAAGATACTGTAACTGTAAAATGTTCGGATTCTATTCCTACAGCAAAAATGGATTCGACTCTTTACTATGCAAAAGCATCCAAACAAGTTATAGCAACTGAAAATGATCCAGAAGGTCTAATAATTGACAGAGAGTGGACCCAAACAAACGGAACCGGAACACTTACATTTACACCAGCTGATTCTGCATCAACAAGCATAACTGCCACTTCTGATGACATTTATACGATACGATACACCCTTACTTATGATATCGGCGGGGGTAATTCTGAAACCGTATATACTGAGGCAACTTTATACTGGGATCAAACTGCTCCTACAGTAATTATTGAACCTACTGAGCAAATTCTTAACATTGCAAGTTCCAGTCCTACAATATCAGGAAGTATTTCCGATGGAACAAACGGGAGCGGGATTGAGACAATATTATGGGATAACGATCCTGGTGATTTGTCACCTGTAGTTACATTTGGTAATGAGGCAAGTACATCAACAACTGTCAGTTATGAGACTGATGGATCAGTTTTAGTAAGATTAACTGCGAAGGACAGAGCTGGAAATGAAGGTTTTGATACAATTACCTTAGTAAGAGATACAGTTGCTCCTGCAGCACCAACTGTAACAGCTGGTTTTACAAATCCAACTTCAGACACAACTCCAAACTTTACAGTAACAGGAGAAACAACGACCAGAAGATATAATATCAATGGAGGAACCTGGTACACATATAATGGAAGTTATGTTTCTGCTCCATATGGTGGATCTACAGTATATTTCCAGGTACAGGATGCAGCTGGCAACTGGTCTCCTTCCACATCCAAATCAACAGTTGTATATCCTACAAGTAAAACATATCCCGTAGATGGAGCGACAGGAGTTGGACTTGTTGATATTGCATGGCCGCTATATCTGAATTCCACATCGTATTATTATAAATTTTATATTGCTGAAGATGCCAGATTTCCATCATATACGCTAATAGGATCATATAGAAATTATCCTTTCGTAGATAGCTCGGAACTTACATTAGAAGGATACACCACATACCTATGGTATGTTGAAGTATACCAAAGATCACAACTAATAAAATATAGCTATGACCTTGTGACAACAAGTACAATAAATGAATTTACAACAGGATACATAAAAACAAAGTTTTAAAAAGAAAGGGGCTGTTGCAAAAGTCTGAAAAGACTTTAGTAGCAGCCTTTTTCTTTTTTGAATGAATCGAACAAAGCATTTAGACTGCAAAAAGGGGCCGCAAAGCGACCCCAGCGTGCTACAATTTGTTTAACCACAAACAAATAAAAAGGAGCACGTGGTGAATCTTACAGCATTTTCCCAACATAGACAATTATTTCTTGATTTAAACATCTCAATCCCCTTTGAAGTAACAGAACATGAAGCAGCACTTATGATTCTGCTGCAAAACCTGGATTACAGCCAGTTTGAACAACCAAAGCAGAAATCAGGACGTCCACGAGCTGTCAATTCATACACAATGATGCTGATTCTTCTGTATGCCAGGATTCATGGCAGGTTTAGTTCGCGAGATATAGAACGTTTATGCAAACGAGACCTTTTCCTTTTGCAAATCTTAGGTAATCAGAAAGCCCCAGACCATACGACGTTTGACCGTTTTGTTCATACCCATGAGAAAGCCATTGATGAACTATTTTTTCAGATAGTCGTTCGTCTGGATGCATTGGGAGAGCTTAAGAAAGATGTTGTCTATCAAGATGGCACTAAAATAGAGTCAAAAGCTGGTCGATATAGTTTTGTCTGGAAGAAAGCGACTAAAAAGAATCTGGAGAAACTCCATAACCATATCCGGAATTTGATTACTGAAGTTAATGATATTTTCTCCTGGCACTTGGATCCAGGAGATTATCACACCTCATTGAAAATCCTCATAGAGAAGCTTGTTGCAACAGGAGAGCCTCTTTTCCCGAAGACAACAGGTCGAGGCCACCGAATCACGAGAGTTCAGAAATTCTATCGAGATGCTCTTGTTTTCCTGGAGAAACTGGAAAAGTACAATGAATACCTGACTGCCATGAAGGGTAGGAACAGCATGAGTAAAACTGATCCTGATGCCACGTTTATGCGAATGAAAGAGGACTATATGAGGAACGGGCAGCTGAAACCAGCTTACAACCTTCAAGTACTAGTTGATAGCGGATATGTTGTCGGAGCTCACGCCAGTGACGATCGCACTGACTATGTAACCATGTGTCCTGCACTGGATCATATGCATGAACATCTGCCCTGGACATATTCAAAATACTGTGCGGACAGCGGATACGACTGTCAACAAAACTATGAGGCTCTGGAAAAACAGAATATAGAGGCTTTCATCAAGCCCCAGTTACACGAGCAATCAAAGAAACGAAAATTCAAAAAGGATATCGGAAAGAAAGAAAACATGATTTATGATCCTTCAACCGATCATTTCATTTGTGCGAAGGGAAAGAAGCTAAAACTGAAATATGTTCGATCCAGGAAGAATCAATACGGTTATGAAACGACAACACATACATATCGTTGTGAAAGAGGATGTAAGAGCTGCTCTCTCCGTTCTTCCTGTATGAAACGAAGTAAGGCAGACTATAAACAGGTACAGATCAACCACAAGCTGTCATCTTATCAAAGAAGAGCTACTGCTTTGATATCCAGTCCGGAAGGTAAAGAAATCCGTGTTAATAGAAGTATTCAGGCAGAAGGAGTATTTGCTCAGATCAAAGCCAACTGGTCATTCAGGAGATTTTTACGGGCAGGAAAAACAGGTATCTATACAGAATGGCTATTAGTTTGTCTGGCTATGAATGCTGTTCATTTGGGAAATAGATTATCCCGAGATGAAGTTGGTAATCCCTTCTATTATCAGATAAAGGATGAATCAGCATAGCTCTAAATCTATTTTTTAATAGATAATGTATAGTCTCAGGTGCATCACATAGGATAAGTGTCAGTAAATTACTAAACAAAATAGGAAATTATCAGAATTTTTATTACCAGAACAGAAGTTGTGATCTAAATAGTGATCAAAATAAAAAGAATTTGATTAATGAAAAAAAGAGGCTGTCGCATTTTTACTTTTGCAACAGCCCCTTTCTTTTTTTACACACTTTCCAATACAAATTCACTATAATAAAAGCTATGCAACAATCCAGCACAAAAAGCACAGTACTGATCATCGACGACGAACCCCTGATAAGGGATCTTTTTTCCATTTATCTGGAAGAGCACGAATATAATGTTATTACCGCAGATAACGGACAAGCAGGAATTGAAATACTGGATCGTGAAAAACCCGATATAATACTGACCGATCTCAATATGCCCCGATCTGATGGATTCGATGTTCTAAGGCAGGCTCATGAAAGGGATGAAGAACTGCCTGTGATTGTTATTTCCGGAGCCGGCAGCCTGGATGCCGCAGTCAAAGCCCTGCGTCAAGGCGCCTGGGATTATCTGATAAAACCCCTTCAGGATATGTCGATTCTGCTCCATACCATAAACAAGTCCCTGGAAAAATCCAGGCTCCTTAAGGAGAACCGGCGATACCGGGAGCACCTGGAAGAGCTGGTTCAGCAAAGAACCAAACAGCTGGAAATGCGGAATAAACAACTGGATATATCCCGCAGGCAGATTATAGGGATTCTCTCCCAGGCAGCAGAGTACAGAGATTTTGAAACAGGAGATCACTTTCTCCGGGTTTCCGAATACTGTGCTTGCCTGGCTAAAGGAATGGGCTGGACAGATGAAGCTGTGAATCAGATAAAACTGGCCTCACCGGTACACGACATAGGAAAAATAGGAATTCCTGACAATATCCTCCTGAAGGAAGGAAAACTCACTCCCGAGGAGTGGGAAATCATGAAAAACCATACCCGGTACGGGAGCAATATTCTCAAGTCCAACAAGTTTGTAAACTTTTTTACCCACAAACAATCAACAGATCAGGAAGACTTTATCGAATACGGCCAGAGGCTTATCGAAATTGCAGCCAATATCGCCCTAAACCATCATGAACGATGGGATGGAACAGGATATCCTCTGGGACTAAAAGCTCAGAATATCCCCATTGAAGCCCGGATAACCGCCGTGGCAGATGTCTACGATGCCCTGAGAAGCCACAGGCCCTACAAAGAACCCTGGTCAGACGAAAAAACCCTGACATATATCTCAGATGAAGCAGGCAAACAATTTGATCCCGAAGTTGTCCAGGTATTTCTGGGCAGTATTGATACGATTCATAAAATCCGCAATGCCTTCAGTGACTAACCCTCTCTATGTATTCTCACATCTTTTTTCCCCATCTTTTTTCCCGCATCTTTTTTCCCGCAACAGGGACGGAGGAAGTCAAAAAGGATTATTACCCCTCCAGAACAGAATATCACTTAATTCATATGATATTCACTCTTCTTTTCCATAAATAATTTTTTTTAGTAAATGACGCCAGAATGAGACGAATATTTAACTATAGAAACAAATACAAGAGTAAAACCACGATCAATATCTTTCATATCCTATGAACAGAACAAACTTTTCCCTGCTATCTGAAACAATTGAGTGGAATTATTGTGTTATATGCTTGAAATTGCTATTAAATAATCAATTGTACCCAATCATCTGGAGGATCAAGGAGTCTGAAGTGTCCTTTTTTTAGTTCATACAATCCACCCCAGAAATAATCTTCCCCATTATGGCATATTCCAGCCTTAACCGGGTTGTTAGAAATATAATGAAATGAATTAACAAGTTGCTGAAAGCTATTTATTATTTTGCTTTTAAATCGATCATACCAAACATGACCTCTTTGACCAAACATTTTATTAAACCGCAGAGCAAACACCCCCAGGATATATTGCATTATTCTGGACAAACTGGTTCCTGGAGACGGTTGAATTAATAAATGAATATGATTACTCATTGTGCTGTATTGTTTTATCTTAAAACTATACTTTTTCTTAGCTTCTTTTACTACCGATGCAAAAAGATCCTTAACAGCATCAGAACAAAGAATAAATTCACCTCTGTTAGACTTAGCGGTAACATGATATGTTGCTCCTTCTTGAAGCATTCTTCTTTTTCTCATGTAAAGACTAACGGGAATAAATAAGAAATTGATTCAATATAAATAATTTTTTTTCAAAATATCCCTCCGTCCCCGTATACCGTCAATATAAATAATTTTTTTTCAAATTATCCCTCCGTCCCCGTATACCGTACCGTCCCCGTATACCGTATACCACCACCAGCTCGCACCGTATAACCACCGTCCCCGTATACCGTATACCACCACCAGCTCGCACCGTATAACCACCGTCCCCGTATACCATGGTTTGCCAGCTTCGCTGGGCAAACAAAAAACCCCTGCTACCGGGTTGAGGGTATATGCAGGGGTTCTTCTATCAACGTAAGCGCGAGATTCAGCCTGTAGTCTGCAGCTCTACGTTCTCCTCTTCTTTGGGCATAGCCCATTCGGGAAGGATAATTTTTGCTTTGTCTTTCAGGTTTTCAATGTACTCCATGGTTCCGGAATTCTGAGCTTCCTGATTCAGCTGGTATTCTATATACTCCTTAGACTCATCGTATCCCATGACTTCTTCCGCATTCTTTGCTGTTGTCAGAATCAGATGATATCCAAACTGGGTCAGTACCGGTTCGCTTACTACGCCGATTTCCTGATCAAATGCGACTTTTTCAAATTCGGGGACCATTTGGCCGCGACCGAACTGCCCCAGAGAACCTTTCTGAACATTGCTTGGACCTTCAGAGTATTCCAGGGCGGCATCTCCAAAATCCATTCCCTCGTCAATCATGGCTTTGATATCCTGGATCTTGTCCAGAGCTGCCTCTTCAGACTGATTTTCATCAACCCTGACAAGGATATGGCTGGCTTCTACGGATTCGGGAATCACAAATGCCGTATCTTTGTTTTCATCATAAAACGTATGCATGGCTTCTTCTGTAATTTCAATCTTTCCATACACTTCCTGTTCGAAAAGCTGCTGTACCACAGACTGTTCTCCCAGATCAGAAATCAGCTTTTCTTCGGTATATCCGCTCATCTCCAGAGCCTGCTGAAAGGCTTCTTCTGATCCCATCTGCTGTTTGAATCCCTCAATCTGTGCGTTGATTTCTTCTTCATCAGGGGTAATCTTTAACTCTTCCGCTTTGCTTAGAAGGAGTTCTTTGATAATCAGGGAATCCAGCAGTTGGGGTTTGATCATTTCCAGATCTCCATCAGAGACAGCCATACCCTGAGCTTCATACTGTTCCTTGAAACGGGTCAGCTCTTTATTGAAATCCTCTTCGCTAATGGTGGTTTTATTTACCACGGCAACAGCGCCCTCGGGCAGTTCTTTGCTGCCGCAGCTTGATAATAAGGCAGTAATAGAAACCGCCGCTAGAAGTAATTTTAGTATTTTCATGAAGCTATGGTACGTTCTGCTTGTCGAGTTGTCAACATTCGGATAAAAAAGGATCAAAGGTTTAGTGCATATTTTACATACTTTACCAGACAAAGCTGCAAAAGAAGAAAAATACGAACCATACCTTAATGCAGCAGTCTCAAGGAAGGGCTTTGATCAACTCGGATTTTAAAGCATCATAGGGATAGGCTCCCTGCAGCCTCATCAGTTGTTTTCCCTTATGAAAAAGCATTATCGTCGGGATTGACTGGATGCTATACTTTCCAGCTATGGCTGGTTTCTTTTCCGTATTGATTTTCACAGTCACCAGACGATCTTTAAACTCTCCGGCAAGTCGGGCTATCGTGGGGCTTACCATTTTACAGGGGCCGCACCAGTCAGCATAAAAATCTACAAGTACGGGAAGATCGCTCTGAGTAATCAAATCATCAAAATTTTTGGGGAGTGTGGCCATTTGCATCTCCTTGTTTTTCTTTCTACATATAAAATATGGAATATATCTCCGGAGGGCAAAATTTTCTCTTTAATTTTTTAAAAACAGAAATTCAGCAGCTCTATCCCTAAAAAGAACTTTAGTGCTTTACCAATAAAACAATTCCGATTAATCTGAATCATCATGCCTGCAGCAAGAAACCTCGTACAGTTTATTAATGGTTTTGAACTTCTCTCTCATCCATCAGGTGTAACAATCCTGACTCTTCAGGAAGAACTGGGAATCAGCCGGAGATCCGTTTACAGACTGCTGGAATCCTTTGAGGAGCTGGGATTTCCATTAATTCAGAAAGACACAGGAGAAAAACAGAAACGGTGGTGCATTATGGAAGACTATTTTCAGGGTCGTCCCAAGGCAAAACTTCCGCGTCTGGAATTGAACAAGAAAGAGATTCTTGTCTTGTATCTGATACTTTCCAGAAGCACAGCACTGTACGAAACGGAACTGAAACAAACCATCAGAACTTTAAGAGCCAGATTGGAGAAGTTCCATCTTGAAATTGAAGAAGAGTCTCTGGTGGACCGGTTTGCCAAAGTTTTTTTATCGGTCCCCCGGAAATTCAAAAACCTGGAAGGCAAAGAGAAAATCCTGGAAGAGCTGATTGAATCCGCAATGGAACAGAAAACCTGCCGGGGGAGCTACTTTTCGTTTAAAGAGAACAGAGAAAAAGAGATCCTTTTTAATCCCCTCAGATTTTATGAATGGAATGACGGTTTGTACTGCTTTATTCAGACCATACCGGAAAACAGAATTCGAACCACAGCTGTAGAAAGGTTCCAAAGCATTACCGTACAGGAACAAACATTTACCTATCCTGAAGACTTTGACCCCCAACAGCTCCTGAGCGGAGCCTGGGGGATTAACTGGGATGAACCGATGGATATCAGAATCCGCTTTTCTCCAGAGCAGTCCCGTTATATAAGGGAGAGGCAGTGGGCTCCCAATCAGAAGATATTTCTGGAAAGTAACGGCTCGGTTATTCTCACAATGACCACTTCAGGAAGAAGGGATATAAAAAGCTGGATTCTCTCTTTCGGGGGAAATGCGGAGCTTCTGGAACCGGAAGATCTCAGGCAGGAGATCCGGAAGGAGATCAGAAACATGTCGGGACTTTATGGCTCAGGAAATTGATAGATGCTGCTGATACATCCCCCCCAGGTAAGAAACTGTGAGCCGCCGGTTGCCCTGTCCCGTTTAGCAGGAGCCTTGCAGGCGGCAGGAGAAACCGTTGAATTTCTGGATGGAGCTCTGGAAGGTTTTCATTGGCTCTGTCAGAACCCGCCTGAAGAACCTGTAGATGAAAAAACCCGTATGGTCTGGAAAAACAGGGAAAGGATCCTGAATTTCCGCCTTGGTTCCCAAACCTTTGAAGAGTATAAAAAACGGATATCCCATATACGGTTTCTTGCTTCATCATCCTCTCCTGCAAGAGAACGGAATATTCAGATAAGCCCGGCCAATTATCTCGATCCTCTTCTTTCTCCCCTCAAATCAGCAGATCTTATCCACTCCTGGGAGAACCCGGAGGAGAACCTTTTTTATCCCTGGTTTTCCCGCAGAATCAGTGAAATTTTAAAAGGCAGCACTCACAAACATGTTGCAATTTCCATAGGCTACCTGAGCCAGGCTCTGACGGGAACGGCTATTTGCGGTTTTATCCGCAAAAACTTCAGAGATATAAAGATACAAATGGGAGGAGGACTCATCAACTCCCTACTGAAAGGACCATCCGATACGGTATTTCTTCATAAACTGGCCCATAACATACAAGCCGGACCGGGAGAACAGGCAATTGTCCGATTCGCAGGCCGTCAATATAAAGGCCCGGGGGTTCCGGATTTCGGGAAGCTGTATGAGAGGAATGCAGATAGAAATTACCTGACTCCCCATAGGATTCTTCCGTATACGGCTTCTCTGGGCTGTTCCTGGAAACGGTGTACCTTCTGTTCAGAACGCTGGGAAGATAACCCCTATTGCCAGCTGGATCCGGAGGAGTCTCTGTTGCAACTCCGGAAACTGACGGAAAAGTACGAGCCCGGTTTGATTCATCTTTGTGACAGCGAGATCAGTCGTGATTTTATGCAGAAGGCGCTTCACAACTCCCCCGGGACGGACTGGTACGGCTTCAGCCGGTTTCTCCCGGAAATGGCAGGCGCGGCCTACTGCAGAAAACTGGCAGCGTCGGGATGCCGGATGCTCTGTCTGGGATTGGAATCGGGAGACCAGAGCGTACTGAAAGATCTGAAAAAAGGCATACGGGTCGATATGGTCAGAACCATATTAAGCAATCTGAAAGACGCGGGAATCGGGACATATGTGTATATTATGTTTGGAACACCTGCCGAAGATATGGAAAAAGCCCTGCGGACCAGAGACTACATCCTGGAAAACTCCGGGAATATTGATTTCCTGAATGTATCGATTTTCAATATGCCTGTGGGCAGTGAGGATGCGGACCGGCTGGGAACGAAACAGTACTATGACGGAGACCTCTCTCTTTATACGGAATTTAACCATCCCCTTGGTTGGAACAGAAGAGAGGTCCGGACCTTTCTTGATAAAGACTTCCGGAAAATTCCGGAACTGGGAGAAATACTGAAACGCACCCCGCCTGTTTTCACTGCCAATCACGCCCCGTTTTTTCTTCCATAAGTTTCTGATTGAGAAGATTTTATAAAATCAATCCTTTCTCACTGCCACAAGCAGCCCCATTGACAAAAAGATGGATCCGGCAATTTTTTCCAGGATCAATGAACAGGAGGGTGAATCTCTTAAAAGGCGGGAAATCTTCGATGCTGCACTTGAGAGGAAGAGGCACCAGATGGTACCGGTTATGGTAAAAGTTATCCCCAAAAGAAAGAAGGATAACCCGGGAGAACTCCCCAGGGGATTAATAAACTGGGGAAGGAATGCCAGAAAAAACAGGGAGACTTTTGGGTTCAGCACATTGGTGAGAACTCCCGCAGCATACAGCCTCCAGCCGCTGGTTCTCTCAGGAAGACCGGTAGAATGAGAAAAAATTGTACCATTTTTCTGCAGCAGGGATTTGATCCCCAGAAAAACAAGGTAGGCAGCTCCGGCATACTTTACCAGACGGAAAAGAACCACTGATTCGGAAAGGATCACTGATAGTCCCAAAGCAGCCAGGGTGGTATGGACAAGAATCCCTGTAGAGATACCCAAGGTTGATACAACCCCTGCTTTTCTCCCCCCGGCGACACTGCGGCTAAGGATGTAGATGGTATCCGCCCCGGGGGTGATATTCAAAAGGATTCCAGCCAGTAAAAACGCCTGATAGTTGATAATGTCCTGCATAATCTGATATTCCCCTGTTTTCCCTGATTTTGCAACCGGGATCACCCTGAAAAATCTGATCTGAATGCTTTGGGAATATGGTCTTTTCTAATGCAGAATGAGTACAAAAAAACCCGCCCTGCAGAAAGATTCCGTAAGGCGGGGGAATGAACAGTTTCTGATAATTTTTTATTTCAGCATTTCAACAACCTGGTTGAATACATTCTCTCCTGTATAACCAAGTTTTTCATCCAGAACTCCGGCGGGGGCACTGAAACCAAAGGAGCTGAGGCCAAAGACTTTACCATCAGCTCCAACCAGACCTTCCAGGGTTACGGGGAGTCCGGCGGTAAGACCGAACCTGGGAACTCCTGCGGGAAGTACAGCAGCCTGGTAGGAGGCATCCTGTGTTCTGAAAAGGCCTTCTGAAGGAGCGGAAACAACCTGCACTTTCAGACCTTTCTTTTCTCTCAGAAGGGCGGCTCCGTCAACCAGTGTGGAAACTTCTGAACCGGAAGCAACCAGGATCACATCAGGATTGGCATCGGCCTCTACAATGTAGGCACCTTTTTCAGCCTGGAATGCTTCTTCCACTCTGCTGGATTTAGCAGGAAGCTGCTTGATATTCTGTCTGGAAAGAACCAGAGCTGTAGGAGTGGACCGGTTCTCTATCGCCATTTTCCAGGCTGCTGTTGTCTCTTCTGCATCAGCAGGCCGAAGAACCAGAACAGAGTTCCTATGGGAATGGTTCTGCAGTTTTTCCATCAGTCTGAGCTGGGCTTCGTGCTCAACAGGCTGGTGGGTAGGGCCGTCTTCTCCTACTCTGAAGGCATCATGAGTCCAGACATAGATCACGGGAAGCTCCATTAGCGCAGCAGTTCTCAAAGAAGGCTTGATGTAATCGGAGAAGACAAAGAAGGTACCGCAAGCAGGAATAACTCCGCCGTGAAGAGCCATACCGGAACAGACAGTTGCCATGGTAAGCTCTGCCACACCGGCCTGGAGGAAGGCACCGGAAAAATCATCTCTGGTAATGGCTTTTGTTTTTTTCAGGAAGCCGTCTGTTTTATCAGAGTTGGAAAGGTCTGCGGATGAAACAATCATGTTTTCCACTTTCTCCGCAAGAGCACTCAGAACAGTAGCGGATGCCGCCCGTGTAGCAGATCCTGCTTTCTGTTCAATTCCTGCCCAGTCGATCTCGGGAGTTTTGCCAGAGAAGAACATGTCCAGTTTTGCCGCCAGTTCGGGGTTGGCTTTGGCCCACTCCGCCTGCTCGGCTTTTTTGGCAGCGGCGGCTTCTGTTTTCGCTTTGATAACACCGTCAAGCCATTCCTGTACATCCGGGAAGATCCGGAAGGGGTTGGAGGCATCTCCGCCCAGGTTTTCAATGGTTTTTTCAAAAGAAGCGCCGGCAGCGCTCAGGGGCTGTCCATGGGTAGAGGTTTTTCCTTCAAAACTGTTGCCGTCCGCATCAACAGCGCCTTTTCCCATAATGGTTTTTCCAATAATCAGAGTGGGCTGTCCTTTAACAGTCTGAGCTTCCCTGAGAGCTCCGCGGATAGCATCGGCATCATTTCCTTCAATGGTAAGAACCTTCCATCCCCAGGCTTTATATTTTGCCGCAGTATCTTCTGTTGTAACTTCTTTTACGGTGGTGGAAAGCTGTATATCGTTAGAGTCGTAGAACATAATGAGATTGTCCAACCCCAGGGTTCCGGCTATTCTTCCTGCTCCCTGGGAGATTTCTTCCTGAATACCACCGTCGGAAATAAACGCATAGATTTTATGACTCATCCATTCTCCGAACTTGGCTCTGAGGAATTTTTCCGCAATAGCGGCACCCACTGCAAAGGTATGTCCCTGCCCCAGTGGTCCGGATGTGTTCTCAACACCCCGGGAGAAGTCTACTTCCGGATGTCCGGGAGTGGGACTTCCCCACTGACGGAAGTTAGCCAGCTCATCCATGGAATAGTGCCCGTAAAAAGACAGGATAGAGTAAAGCATGGGAGACATATGGCCGGGATCCAGAAAAAAACGGTCACGGTTAATCCATTTACCATCCGAAGGATCAAAGTTCATGAATTCAGAAAAAAGGATGTTTACAAAATCAGCGCCGCCCATGGCGCCTCCGGGGTGACCCGACTTGGCTTTTTCCACCATAGCGGCAGAAAGGATACGGATATTATCCGCAGCCTTATTCATCAGTTCGTTACTCATTTGTGTGTTCCTCACTTCATGTGATTAATTGGTTTTATGGGTCGGATCGGTTCTTGCAGAGAGACCAAATCCTTTGATTGATACAGTTTAAGCTATCCTACCACAGAAGGGCTTCCGGGGGAACCTCTGCCAGATGGGGACCAAACCAGTCTGCTCCGGCCAGTTGTTCCACAGTAAAACTGCTTGTCAGGGCCAGACAGCGGCATCCTGCAGCTTTTGCAGCCTCCACACCGTTCACGGCATCTTCCACAACCAGGCAGTTTTCCGGGGGAATTCCAATCAGTTCCGCTGCTTTCAGATAGATGTCGGGAAAGGGTTTTTTCCTCTCCACATCCAGACCGTTGACAGCTGCATCAAAGACATCAAGGGGTAGGCAAATCTCATCCAGGGTATAAACCATTTTATCCCTGTCCGCGCTGGTTGCCAGAGCGGTTTTCAAGCCCTTGTGTCTGCAGGCGCGGACAAAATCCGCCGCACCGGGAAGTTCCTTCAGACGTCCCTTGATAATCTGACCGTATATCTCATAGGTTCTGGCCTTGGCCATTTCTATCCCGCCCACAGCAGTATCCAGGTCAAAACCGTATTTCTCGGCAACTCCCCCCAGATACCGGTTTTCACCGGCACCCACAAAGGGAAGAAAATCCTCCGGCTTGACGGACAAACCGGCTTCTTCAAACATTTTCACAGCCGCTTCACAAATAAACTCTTCCGAATCGGCCAGTACACCGTCCATGTCAAACAGGACGCCTTTCAGTTTATTCAATATGTTCTCCCGGAACTCAGGCAGAATACTCTTTGATATCCTGCGTTTTTTTCAGCAGCAGCCGCCCTTCCTCGATGGAACCGATCTCACCGGATGCCAGAGCCTGCACCAGGATATTCCCCAAAGCTGTAGCTTCAATAGGGCCTGCATACACTTTTCTGCCTGAAATCTGAGCTGTCAGTTCGCAGAGAAGAACCTCCTGACAACCGCCGCCCACAATAAAGAGCTCATTGTACTTTTTGCCTGTGAGATCTTCCAGCGCATCTATGGTATCGGTGTATGTTTCCGCCAATCCCTGGAATATGCCCCGGACAATTTCCCCTATAGAACCGGGTTCTTTCCAGCCGTTTTTCACACAGAATTTCTTGATCCTCTCCGGCATGGGATCGTCTATGGAAGAGGGAGCAAAAAAGAGGTTGTCGTTAGGATTCAGATGCCATTCTACAGGACCGAACTCCCGGGCCATATCGGAAAGCTCATCATAGGAGTACTTATCTCCATGGTCATCCCAGTATCTTTTGGATTCCTGAAGAATCCACATCCCCATAATGTTTTTCAGAAGCCGGATCTGTCCGGTCACAGCCCCTTCATTAGTCAGATCATAACTGAATGATTTCTCGTTGATCACCGGCTCCGGAGATTCAACCCCCAGGAGAGACCAGGTACCGGAACTGAGGAAGAGGTTTTCCTGCCCCTTTTCCACAGGTACAGCTGCAACCGCCGAAGCTGTATCATGGGCTCCCACAGCAACAACCTTCAGTGAGGCAGGTGCATTAAGCTCTTCAGCCACATGAGGGGCAAGGGGGCCGATAACAGTTCCCGAGGGAACAATTTCTTCAAAAATATCAGCGGGGATTCCCAGTCTTTCCACAAGTTCCCGGTCCCACTGTTTCGTTCTGGCATCCAGCAGCTGAGTGGTGGATGCATGGGAGTACTCATTCTTCATAACCCCGGTGAGCCAGTAGTTCAAAAGATCCGGAATGGAAAGATAGTGCTTTGCCGCGGCCATCAGTTCCGGAGCGTCCCGCTTCATCGCCCAGAGCTGATAGATCGTATTGAACTGGGCAAACTGAATTCCTGTCCTGTGGTAAAGCTCTTTTTGAGAAACCACACTGTAGACTTCTTCCCGGGCAGTATCTGTCCGGCTGTCTCTGTACATATAGGGATTACCAATAAGATCCCCGTTCTTATCCAGGAGTCCGTAATCCACACCCCAGGTATCGATACCGATGCTGACAACATCATCCGGATACATACGGCAGGCTTCCTTGATTCCCTTTTTTATCTCGTTGAAAATTGCCAGGATATCCCAGAACACACTGTTCCCCAGCCTGATATTCCAGGTGGGGAAACGGTTGGTAACCTCGAATTTCTCAGGATTTCCCACTATGACCCGGCCGTTTGAAGCACCCAGGTCCACGGCTATGTACTTTTTCATAGTTCCAAGACTCCTTTTATATAACTGCATAAACGGGAGAAGCAGTTTCCATTGTTTGATTTATAATAGTATCCCGGGTTAGGGCCTTGTTCCAAACCCCCACCCAGAGGCGGTCCCTCTTCCCCTTCGGCCACTTCAGCTTTGCTCAGCATGAGTCCGCTCAGGGACCGAGAGGGCATGGCAGCAGGGTTAGATACTCTCTGCATTCTCCAGCAAATATTTTTCCGCTTCCACATTCCACAGGCCGTTGTGTTTTTTCACCAGCTTGTCCAGTTCGGCAAAAAAAGGATTGGATTTTCCCAGTTCCTCAAAGTCAGCAATAGCCGTCAGATCCATCTTCTTATGATTGTAGATCAGCTTTTTTCCACCGGGGATATGAGGGAGATTCAAAGTGGTTTCCACAACAGCATTCAAACCGCCCACGTGGGTAATCATGGCAGAGGGATTCAATCTGCCGTCGCCCATCATCACAAGGGATTCTTTCATATCATCGGTGTTGCCGCCGCTGGTACCCACAATATGATGGAAGGCATAGTGGACATTATAAAAGTTCAGTTCCGCTTTGAATTCTGTATCAGAAGGTCCGGCAAAAAAGTTCAGACAGCCGTCTTTTGCCAGAATAGCATCTCCCTGTTCAACCAATGGACGGACAGGCGCCATAACCAGAACATCGTCATAACCGTCCCCTCCGCTCAGCTCAATGAGATCCTGAACAGGATCAGCACTCTCTTTTGTATTCTTATAGATCAGTTTGACACCGTTTTTAGCCGCTTCTTCCACGGTATAAATAGTAGCCGCTCTTTTCAGACGGGCCTCATCAATATCTGTTACGACCAGCAGGGAGGGTTTGACAGGAGCATGGATAGCATAATCGATAGCTCCCAGCCCCATGGGACCAACCCCGGCAATAATCGCCAGCTTTCCGCCTTCCCGGATACCCATATTATGGATGTATGTTCCCTGAGGGATATGATACATAGCGTGATAGGTTCCCACGATGCAGGAAACAGGTTCGCTTAAGGAACCCATAAAATATGCTTCTCCCTCGTAGGGAAGAAGACATCCCATTTCCATTACCTCATTGGGAATGATGATATTCGTAGCATCTCCGCCGATATACTGGAAAGAGTACCCCGGCGCATCCAGAGACCCTTTGTAGTTCAATGCAGGCTGGATAGAAAACTTCTGCCCCGGCTTGAACTGATCCGCCCATTTTGAACCGACTTTCAGAATTTCGCCGCAGAATTCATGCCCGATAATAATGGGATTCTCCGCCACATCATCAGGAACTCTTTTATGATCCGCGCCCTGGGAGGATGCCTTGTAGGAAGACATACAGATACTGTCGGAAATGACAGTTGCCAGGATCTCATCATCTTTCATTTCAGGAAGCTCGAACTCTTCCAGCCTCAAATCTTTTTTACCATATAAACGTACCGCTTTTGTTTTCATACTTATCTCCTATTTGAATAATCCAAGTCGAAATTATTGGGAGCAGCTGCAAGTATCCAGACTGCAGCGCCGCAATCACCTCTTGATTTTCGACGCCTAGTTCAGCATTATCTGACCACCCGTAACCGGGACAGCCTGTCCCGTTTCATATTTCTGGTCCACAATATACAAAATGGCTTTCACCACATCTTCCGTTCGGCATCCTCGTCCCATGGGAACCTTGGATTCATAAAAAGCCCTTACATCCGCAATGGTTTCGGCTCCCGGAACCTTGCCGGCATTCAGATACTGCACAAATAGTCCTCTGTCGGGGTCGGACCACAAAGGCCCGTCCAGAAAATTCCCGGGACAGATGGCATTGACCTTGATGTTGTCTGTCACCAGCTCCAGCGCGAAGCTCTGGGTTAAACCTATGCTTCCGAACTTGGCTCCCGCATAGGCACCGTTTTTGTTGGAACCTTCCAGTCCTGACTTGGAGCTGATACCGATGATGTCGGTATAGTATTTTCCTGTGGGGGCATTCTGCACTTCCAGC
This sequence comes from Oceanispirochaeta sp., assembly GCA_963677615.2. Lineage (GTDB taxonomy): Bacteria > Spirochaetota > Spirochaetia > DSM-2461 > DSM-2461 > Oceanispirochaeta. Next base: position 17,360 of record CAXXQW010000006.1, read on the forward strand.
ATCCTGGCAGCAAATTTCGTACAGATAAAATATCCCGTATAGTCTACATCAGTAACAAACTGAAAATCCTTCAGGGCCATTTCCTTAACACTGCCCGCTTTGAGAACACCTGCATTACTGATGAAAATATCAAGCCCTCCGGTAGTCATGGCCACCGCATCCATCATGGCTTCTACAGATTCCTCATCAGTCACATTCACTTTCAGAGCAAAAGCTCTGGTAGATCCTGCGGTCTTATTCAGATCAGCGGCCAGTTTTTCGGCTCCTTCCATATTCATATCCGCAATATAGGCATAGGCTCCCGCTTCCACCAGCTGACGGACCATGCCTTCCCCGAATCCCTGGGCTCCACCGGTAACCAGAGCAACCTTGTCCTTTACAATGGGATTCCCTCCGGTAAAGGGCTCAGTGCCTGCTCCTCTGGCAAAATCGTAACTTTCGGCAATGATAAAGGCATCGCCTTCAGGCAGAACCACAGCCATGGGCATATTTTCCCGGTCCAGGGAAGATTCAAGAAGATCGGTGATTTCCTTAAGATCATCGGGCAGTGAAGGAAGAGCCACGGTTGTGACTCCTGCGGGAGTTTTCTCTGCATAGTTCACAATTTTTCCCTTCTCCCCATCAAAGGTCATCCCCCTGAGATAGGAACCTATATAAGACATTTTATTCACATTCAACTCCTGAAATCATCAACAATATCTGCGATAGCTTTACCTTTCACTATCTTTTCTCTTTCATTTTACCTTCGATTATATTTCATATTACTTATTATTGCAAGAGAAAAGTGAGCGCACGGCTTAAGTCTCTCACAGGTCGGAAAAAAATCAGAGAGGAGTTGCTTTCAGGGCAAAAAAAACCGATTGCCCAGAAGGCAACCGGCATTTTTCCTAGGTTATTCCCGGACTGAATGCAGTCAGGAATCGTTTTCATCCTCAGAATCGGAAACAGTCCTTGACTCTGCGGAAGCCGTCTCAGGGGGAGTTGGCTGAATGACTGGGGAGACCTTACAGAACAATGTATATCAGGATCCCAGTTTCTGTATTTCCCGGTTCAGTGCAGCTGCGGATTCATTATTGGAACCGCTGAGCCCCCTCAGGGTGTCTGTGGTCCTTGACAGCTGCCTGATTCCCTGAGATATCTCATGCCATTCCATGGACATATTTTTATAGCTGGTATTCAGCTGCTCCATATGCTCTGAAATCTGAACTCCGCCGGCTCTTACCTGTTCTGTTTTTTCATAAACCTTATCTGAACCGGACCTGACCTCTTCCAGGGTGGAAAAAAAGTCCTGAATCACAGACTGAATCCCCTCCATGGAGTTTTCCAGGCTGCAGATAACCTCTTCGGCATCCTTGTTCTGTTTAATAAGACGGGAAATGGACTCTCTGTTCTGCTGCTCTTCATCTGCCATCAAACGGAGTTTTCCATTCAGAGAAACCAGCAGGTCCGTGACAATTCCCGAGTGGTCTCTTACCTGATTGGACAGATTTCTCATCTCACCGGCCACAACGGCAAAACCTTTGCCATACACTCCGGCATGAGCTGCTTCAATAAACGCATTGATTGCCAGTACATCCGTCTGTTCCGCCAGGTCTTCAATGGATGATATGGCCTTTGATATCTCTTCAGACTCGGTGAGGATATCCTCTATCTGTACTTTCAGAAGCTCCAGAATTTTCTGATTGTTCAATCCTTCCTTCCGGACCTCATTGGTCAGTACCACCTGTTTTTCGACCGCAGCCTGTTGGGAAGAGAGGGAGTCATAGACATTCTGTCCCCTGACTGACATACTGGAAACTCTTTGAACCTGCCTGCGGGACATCTGTTCCAGAGCGTCCAGCGTTTTTGCAATAGCAGCCATTTCTCTGGTAGATGATATCACTTTTTCATTGATATCGCTGGCCTGGCGATCAACTGCCATCAGACTCCGGGAGATCTGGGTGGCCGTCCCGGCATATTCCATACTCAACTGATTAAGCGACTCTCCGGAAGAGAGCTGCTGCTCCGCCACCTGGGTCAGGGCTCCGTGCCTGGACTTGAGATTGCCCATAAAACGGTTGAAGTTCTTCCTCAGTTCAGAGATCTCGTCCCGCCCTTTCTCCGGGAGAGAAACATCCAGGCGCCCCTGGCCTTGAGCCAGAGTTCCCAGATATTTCCTGGTTCTGTCAATATTGCTGATACTCCTGTGAATAATGATATACAGAACCAGATAGAGAAAAAGGAGCACCCCTCCGGCAGCGGGCAGAAAAACGGTTATGAACTGCTCCCTCTTCAATTCCAGGGTAGCCAGATCATGCCTGACAGCATCGGTCAGGGCCGCCCGGATTTCATTGGAAGCCTGAACGATACTGTCCAGTTCCTTATATATAAGCTGCTCAATAATTCCGTCTTTCAGAGGCTTGTGGGTGTAGAGAGGATCCATCATATCCTCCCTGCATAGTCTGGCAAGCTCTCTGGCCCTGGCTTCGAGATCAGAAACAAGGGGTAACAGATTCTGGTCAATCTCTTTCAGTGTTGCCAGATTTTCAATTTCTCTGGTAAACCGGGTCTCTGTTATTCTATAGGGAATAATTCTTTCTCCCGAAATATCTCCTGTCCTTATAAGATCCACACCGTAGAGAACCTGATTAGCAGCTGCGACCTGAAAATCGTTCAGAATGATAAGACCCCTCTGATTTTTCTGCATTTCCAGAGTGATGGTGTTGTTTAAATCCAGCTGATGAAGAGTCAGATACCCTGTAAGCGCAATCCCTGTCATGCCGAGGCACAGGAGAAGTATGGACTGTGTCCGAAGTTTCATTTTTTATTTTGAACCTTTATTATCAAATGACTACTAACAAGGAAACCATGCCTAAGTTAAAAGATTGTTAAACAAAAGAAAAAAATTCCTTCCCAATGGGTCCCTTCAACATTTACAATAAAAAAGGTGAGACCTTTTGAAAAACGGAGAAACAATTTCTCCGCTACACCTGTTTCAGTAAAAAAAGAGTTTCTGCCTGGACAATCAAAAACGTACGGCCCCAACGGAACATACCTTATAGACCTGATATACTGTTTGGACTGACAGAAAAGGATGGCTGATGAGAGACATTACCGAGATTCTCAGAGATTACAGGAATCTGATGGAAGAGGTGTCTGAAGAAGCCAAAAGGCTGACAGAGAACTATCAGGAGCATATGAAGTGTTGCAAAGGATGCAGCGAGTGCTGTACCGACCTGACTCTGCTTCCCCTGGAATGGTATGCCCTCAGGGAGGCTTTAAAACAGGAACAGCCCCGGCTGGTACCGGTTGATTCAGACGAGCAGTGCGCCCTTCTGGTCGATCATGCCTGCTCTCTCTACCCCTTCCGCCCTCTTATCTGCCGAACCCATGGGCTTCCCCTTCTCTACCTGACCGAGGAGTACAACGATGCGGGAATCAGGATGAAACCGGACGATCCGGAGTGGCAGATAAGCTGGTGCGATATGAACTTTACAGAAGTCAGCGAGGAAACCATGGAGGATATCTTTGACCCCGAAGACGTTATTAATATGGAAGAGTGGAACCTTCTTCTGGGAAAACTTAACCGTCAGTTTCTTAAAACCCCCGAAGGCCAATCCTTCAGCGGAAAAAGAATTCCTCTGAAGGATATGATCGATTCACTGAAAGATATTTAAAAGTCCACCAGATCAATCAATTTTTCCGGGTTATGCCTGTCCATTTTCTCTCCCAGAGAACCGTAACGGGCGATCCTTTCGTTAAGAGTGAGGTTTTTCAGGGGATTTTCAGGGTGAAACAGACTGAGCCGGGCCTCTTTTGCCGCCAGTTTTTCATGAGCAATCAGAGCCCAGGTTGCTGTTATCAGATGGGAAAAATCGGGCTGGAGAATTTCAGGGCAATTAAAGCTCTGTCTGGAAGAGTTGATATCCACACCGCTGATTTCCATTAAATGATTGTCTGCACAGAGTTTCTGTACCCGTCGGAGCTGTTCCAGAGTATTCCGGGGGGGCATATAGGTGACAGCTTTAAATCCGATCTGACTCAATTCAGCTATCAGTTCATCCAGAAAGTCATCCTCAAACTTTTCCGCTTTTTTATCACCGGTAGGACTTTCTCCCACATCACCCAGATACGCATAGGAAGGGATCGCATTGATCTCGTTTCCGAACCGTACCACATCGTATACGGAGGGGCACTCTTTTTCGCTGGGCTGAATAAAGAAACGGGACAGAAAATTTCCTTTGAGGATTCCCAGAAGATCGTAAAGATAGTGGGGGTTGGTCTCATCCATCAGCAGCTCCCGTATTTTTCCGGCAACCGAAAGCTTCATATTCTCTTCCAGAAACCGTACCAGAGCTTCACCTTTTCCGGCTTTTTCTACAATTTTCCGGGATAGGGCAAAAAGGATATGCCTTTCGGTAATACCTCCTCCCCTGGCGGCTTCAGACTGGTCATAGACATCTTTATCAAAGTCAAGAGGCTCAATACCCAAAGGAGCAATCAAAGTATTCAATGCTTCGGTCTCTTCCCGATTTCTCTTGTTCCTCTCTTCCTGTATGGGTTTTAAGAAGGCTGCGGCTTTTCCGATCTGGTCAGCCGGAATGCCGTGAATAGTCATATAGACGATGTTTTTGGAATCAGGATTGTTCAGTTTCCGTCCTTCCACAGAGGTGCCTGTAAAATTGACTCTTACTTCAAACCCCACAGTGGTAGCCATACCCAGAATTTTACCGGCTTCCATGGTTTCCCCGGCAGCTCCGATACTGTCATGATCCATGCTGCCCACGGCTTTCAAACCGGCTTTACGGGCAAACCAGACAGAGGCCGCGGGTGAATAAGGACTGAAAGAATAGGTCGTATGAACATGATTGTTCACCTCATCGCTCTCCGGGGGAAGAGACGCCATGAGATCACTGTTCAGGGTCAACGTTCTCAGAGCTTCCAGGCGGTCCTTCTCATGGGGAACATTCAATTTATCCAATATAACCTGATCTGTTAAACTTTCCATAATCTTTCAATACCCCTTTTATTTCTTTTCCTTTAATTTATGATTTTATTTCATAACAGGATTTATAGCAAGAGAAAATGTTTCTAATAAAGATAATGACCCGGAATCTGTAAATTATTCAGAAAGAGTGTATTTTTAAACAGTAAGGGTTGTTTTATTATAACACACCCAAAGGCTCCGGAAAAACCGGAAAGGAGATTATATGGAGTTAAAAAAACTCACCCCATTTTTGGCAGCAGTAATGCTGTCTGTTTGGCTGGCAGCCGGCTGTGCCTCAACAGAAACTCCCATTGATGAAGAGACAGTTCAGGAAACTGCTGAAACAGAAAACACCCCGGCAGCCACTGCTATAGATAGAACAAAAGTGACAGAGGCTAAAAACAGTGCAGACTCTGCCCGCTTTGAAGCGGAAAACGCTAAAGCTCCCAAAGCGGCCAAAGAGGAGTACGAAGCGGCTGCCGCCTTATACGAAAAAGGCGTTCAGCTGGAAGAGGAAGAAAACCTTGAGGATGCCTACGAAGCCTATACGGCTGCGGAATCGGGATTTAAAAAAGCTGTCGAAACTGCAGAAATGCGAAAACAGGAAGCCCTGAAAGCCATGAATGAAGCGGATACGGCAATTTCCAGTGTGGAAAAGAATGCGCAGGATGCCGCCAGAGAGGCAGAGCAGGAGGAGAATTGATGAACAGAACCATCAAACAGATCATTAATATTCTTATCATTGGTTTTCTGGGATCCCTTCTCTTTTCCCAGTCTCTTCAGGATAATCCGGACTATAGAAAATCCCTGGAATTGAAAAGGCAGAGCGAGCAGGCGTTTGAAGAGGGAGACTACCTGGAAGCCAAACGCCTGGCTGATGAATCCAGAGTTTATGCGGAAAAATCGGATGCCTGGATTCAGATGATGCTGAACAGATACAAAGCCAATTCAGCGCTCAGACGGGTGGAAACCCAGATCCGCTCTGCTGACAATGTAAATGCCGAAGAGAATTTTCCCGAAGCCTACCAATCCGGAAAAGCCCTTTATGACCAGGCCTATGAACTTTTCAGAAAGGAAGAGTACCTTGCCAGTTACGACAAGTCTCTGGAAGCTCTGGATGTCATGTCCGTGATCGAATACATACGGCCCCGGGGAAATCTGGCAGCAGCATATAAGGTCAGGCTGATTCCGGAAAAAAGAGATTGCTTCTGGAATATTGCCGGTTATGATTTTATTTACGGAGATCCCTGGAAGTGGAAACTTATCTATGAAGCCAACAAATCCAGCTTGCCCGACCCTGAAAATCCCCACCTGATTCTGCCCGGTATGATTCTTACCATTCCCCCGGCGGAAGGGGAATCCCGAAGCGGTACCTGGATAGATGGGAAGATTCAATAAAACAGGAAAATCTTTTTGATTTTGCGGGCTGAATCCACTATAAAAAAGAGTGAGGGACCGCCAACGACGGTCCCTCAAACATAAACCAACAACTCTCTATCAGGATTAAATCAAGTAATCCAAAATAACCCTGAAGAGATAACCATTTTCACTCAGCAAGCCGCACAACAGGTTACCCCTACAGGATTGAGTTCAATTTTATCAGGAATTGGAATGAATAAAGATTACCCATCCTGCCCTATAAAGAGATTTCCCATCTAATGATAAAAAAAAGAAAAGCGTGATTGGATACAGTTTTTTTACATTTTGGAAATCGTTTTTACAGTTAACCCGATTATATCAAAAATGCAGTCTCTTGATCCAGACCTGAAAAGATAAAAGCTTATCGATTTATGAAAAAACCAGGCATCCCTTTCCGGAATGCCTTTTCCGGGTTTTTCTTCCGCGGCCTCCCATAAAAAAGAGATGGAATGCTACTTGCTTCTTTTTTTAAAATAGTCAACATAGACCGCAATAAGAATAACCACACCTTTAACAATATACTGCCAGAAAGAGTTGATTCCCATCAGATTGAGCCCGTTACTGAGAACACCGATCACCAAAGCCCCGATGACAGTGCCTCCGATTTTTCCGGCGCCTCCACTCATGCTGGTCCCTCCAAGAACAACAGCAGCGATTGCATCCATCTCAGCGCCCTGTCCTGCCGTAGGCTGGCCGGAAAACATCCGCGATGCCAGAACGATACCGGCAATGGCAGACAATAATCCGGAAAAGGTATAGGCAAAAAAAGTAACCTGCTTTGTTTTGATTCCCGAAAACAGAGCTGCTTTATGATTGCCACCCACCGCATAGATATGCCGGCCCAGTTTGGATTTTTCCATAATGAAAAGGGAAATCGCCACAATGATGACCAGATAGATGATGGGCATGGGAATCTCACCGAGATACCCCGCACCGATAAAGTTGAAACTGTCTGACATAACTCTGATAGGCTGCCCGCCTGTATACACATAGGAGGCTCCTCTGGCTATATTCATTGTGGCCAGGGTAACAATAAAAGGCGGGATGGTCGTTGTGGAAACTACAAATCCGTTAAAAGCTCCCACTGCGACCCCTACAGCAAGGCCTGTAATAACAGCCACCACAAGGGAAACCCCGTTAAAGGCTATAAGCCCGCCGGTTACAACTCCCGAAAGGGCAACGATGGATCCTACAGACAGGTCTATTCCCCCCAGAATGATAATCATGGTCATGGCACAGGCAATATAAAGGTTTGTTGCCACCTGACGCAGAATATTCAGTATATTTGCTTTGGATAAAAAGACGTGAGATTGAAACGAAAGAATCACACAGAGCAGAAGAAGCCCTATAAGGATTCCCATATTCTCCCGTAGAAAGAGGGTGGCTGAATTATTCAACAGCCTGTTTCTGGATTGTTTCATATCAATGATTCTTGTTGAGCTTTCACTCATGGTTTTCCTCCCTGGCGGCTTCAACTTCATGAAGTGTTGCCATATGCATGATTTTTTCCTGATCCATTTCGGAATGGCCGAGCGTACCTGTGACCGCGCCGTTGCACATAACCACAACCCTGTCGCTCATGTTAATGACTTCGGGCAGTTCCGAGGAAATCATAATGATTGCCATACCCTGAAGAGCCAGCTCATTCATGATTGCGTAGATTTCCGCTTTGGCGCCCACATCAACCCCTCTGGTCGGCTCATCAAGAATCAGAATACGGGGATTGGTTGCCAGCCAGCGGCCGATAACCACCTTCTGCTGGTTTCCTCCTGAAAGATTCTCAATGATCTGCATGGAAGAGGGTGTCTTGATAGACATTTTGTTTATATATGTGGAGGCAATTTCTTCCTCCTTCCTGTCATTAACAAAGATTCCCCTGATAAAATCCCTCAGGACTTTTATGGAGGTGTTGAATTTTACGCTCTGGGCCATGAAAAGAGCTTCTTCCTTCCGGCTTTCCGGAACAAGGGCAATACCATGGGCCATGGCATCCCCGGGGTGCCGGATATTGACTTTTTCCCCATCCAGAAGGATTTCTCCCTCAATATACGGATCCAGGCCGAAAAGACACTTCATAACCTCGCTTCGCCCGGCTCCCACGAGTCCGGCGAATCCCAGGATTTCTCCCTTATACAGGTCGAAACTTACACCTTTCAACAGTTTTCCATCGCTCAGATTTTTAACTTCCAGTACCTTTTCCCGACTGTCTGTGAATGTCCTGGTGTAGTAATTTGTCAGCTGACGTCCCACCATCATGGCAATCAGCCTGTCATGACTTGTTGTTTTGGTTTCTACTGTACCGATGTATTCCCCATCCCGCATAACCGTGACACGGTCGCTTATCTCGTTAAGTTCTGACATACGGTGGGAAATATAGATAATCCCGACACCCTGTTCCTTCAATTTCCGGATGATTTTAAAAAGAAAACTCACTTCCTTGTCGGAGAGAGAGGAGGTCGGCTCATCCATCACAAGAATCTGGGAATTGAAGGAAAGAGCTTTGGTGATCTCAACCATCTGCTGCTGGGCAATGGTAAGATCTTCGATAGCGCATTCGGGAGAAATATCCAGATCAAAAGAGTTCAGCAGTTCTGCTGCCTGGCGGTTCATCCTGTCTCGATCAACAACGCCTTTTTTCACAGGCTCTCTGCCCAGAAAAATATTCTCTGCCACTGTCATTTTGGGAACCAGTACCAGTTCCTGGTGAATCACACTGACACCGCAGCGCTGGGAGTCATGGACATTTCCGATATGTACTTTTTCACCGTTAATCAGAATCTCGCCCTCTTCGGGAATGTAAATACCTCCCAGGACTTTGATAAGGGTGGATTTCCCGGCACCGTTTTCTCCCAGAAGAGCATGAACCTCTCCGGCACGGACTTCCAGACTGACGTCTTTCAGAGCCAGGACGCCGGGGAACTGTTTCCTGATGCCCTTCATTTCCAGTAATGTCGTCGCGCTCAAAACATTTGCCTCTTTTTTAATTTGATCAAAAATACCCCCGCCATTTCAGGCGGGAGCATTTCCCTGAAGCTCCAGGAAGACTGGGCTTACTGCCAGCCGTCTGTTCCGTATTCAGATACATTATCAGCGTTGATAAGGAAGGTTTTTACAGGAACCCTGGTTTCAAAAGGTTCACCTGCCAGGATTTTGTATCCCAGTTTAACGGATTCCAGACCGATGGAGATGGGAGACTGAGCTCCGGATCCAACAAACTGGCTTCCTGAAGCGATTTCAGATTTCGCTTCGGGAGATCCGTCCACACCGTAGATCAGGATGTCGGTTCTGTTTGCAGATTTACAGGCAGCCAGAGCACCCAGCGCGGTGGGGTCGTTTCCGCCCATGATGGCAACGATATCGGTCTGAGCCTGCAGTATATCATCCATAAGCTCCATGGCTGTGGGGAGGTCGCCTCTGGCATCCTGCTGAGCCACAATGTTGAATCCCTTGCCATCAATGGCTTCCATAAATCCTGCGATTCTGTCATTGATGGAATTCATAGTGGGAGAATCGAGAACGACGATATTACCCCCATCGGGATAACGTTTCACCAGGTCCTGACCGCAGACAAAACCGGCATTTTTATTATCGGAACCGGCATATGCAGTTACGTATTCCATATCTTTCACTTCCGTGTCGAAGTTCACAATGGGAATGCCTGCTTTTTCAAGAGCAACCAGTGCGGGTCTGACACCTTCCCAGTCCACGGGATTCAGGAAGATCAGATCGATTCCCTGAATAATCAGGTCATCTATCTGATTAATCTGTTTTGCCACGTCCATGGCAGGATCCATAGTGATCAGACGGTCGCCGTTGGATTCCACGGCTTCACGGATAGAGCCTTCCAGGGCAATGAAGAACGGGTTATTCATGGTCATACAGGTATATCCGAAGGTGTAGCCGGATGTTTCTTCCTGCTGTCCGTTTGCCATAACAGCACCGGCTGCCATGAAGAGGACAAGAAGGATTATTAGCAGTTTTTTCATTATAACTCCCTTATTCTCAAAAATGAGTGATTGTTGTATTTCGTCCGGGTGGTACCAAGCTCCAAACGTGTTTTCAGAATATGCGCTTTTTTTTTAGTCTGCAACGAATAAAATGTCACAACTTTAATGACAAATGTCATATCGGCCATGACAAAAATCCATGAAATCTTTTTTCCATTCCTGACAAATCAGGGTTACAATGGAGCGGATATGAAGATTCGGGTCACGCTGGTTTACAATACATTATACGGGCTGAATTTTCTGATAACAGCCTTTCTTTCCATGACAATCTGTCTTACGCTCTACAAAATCTGCAGCGACTACCAGGCCAGGGATTTTCTTGAAATGGCCCGGTACCTGCCTCACGTAGCATGGAAGGTTCCTACCTATTCGATTGCTCTTTTTTCGGCCATAGGCATCTCCAACATTCTGAAGCAGACCCTCTTCAAGGGGCAGAAAACACAGATCACAATCCTCTATCTGATGGATCTGATCCTTTTCGGGATCATCACCTATACACTCAACTTCAGCTACAAGGGCTTTTTTCTCTTTGTTTGCGCCGGCCTGTTTCTCCACATTCAGGGAATGTCCGTCCGTCTTGTTATTCTGATTATAACCCTGGCCTGCTACATCATCTTTGACTATGACCTTCTGACGGTCCGGGTGAATATGGTGCCTTTTCAGGAGTATATGAACTTTTACAGCCCCAATATCCGGTTTTATCTATTTGGAATCAAGAGCTTTCTGGAATCGATCAATCTGATACTGGTCATGATCTTCTTTTATATGTTCATACAGAGTAAAATCAAGGAGAACAAGGAGTTCATCCAGCTCAACAACAGGCTGAAGACCAACCTGGCGGAACTGAAACTTGCCAATGAAAAACTGGAAGAAGCGGGGAGGATGAAAGAGAGGAACCGTCTGGCCCATGAGATTCATGATATCCTCGGACACTCGCTGACCTGCATTTCCACAGGACTGGAAGCCTCCATAGAAGTGGCCAAACACGATTCGAAGGTCCTGGGGAACCAGTTAAAAAGGCTCAAGGAGGTTTCTGACAAGGGGCTGCTGGATATCAGAAGATCGGTCAAGGAACTCAAATCGGATATTATGGACGAGGCCTCCCTTATCCGGGCGGTTCAAGAGATGGTCGGAGATATAAACGCCCTGGGAAAACAGGAAGTTGTCCTGAGTATTATCGGAGAAGTTCCGACCATGCAGCATGACGAGGAACTGACAATCTACCGTCTGATCCAGGAGAGTACGACCAACTCCATCCGCCATGGGAGAGCAGTCCGGATCCATGTGGTCATGCGTTTTCATGAATCCTTTCTTATTCTGGAGATATCGGATAACGGAATAGGCTGTTCAAGAATAGTAAAAAACTTCGGACTCTCCCATATGGAAGAACGGGTGAATCTTCTGGGAGGAAGCCTCCGGTTTATATCTGAAAAAAACAGAGGATTCCGTACCATTGCACGGATCCCTTTAAGGAGAGAATCACTGCGATGATCAGAGTAATGATAGCGGACGATCAGGAAATTATACGGGATAGCCTGGAACTTCTCATAAGCTCGGACAACCGGTTCGAGGTTGTGGGAACAACGTCCAATGGAAGGGAAACAGTACAGAAAGCTCTGGAACTGAAACCGGATGTTATCCTTATGGACATCCGGATGCCCGAAATGAACGGGATAGAATGCGTTAACCTTATCAAGGAGAAAAACAGCCGGATAAAAATCATCATGCTGACAACCTTTGACAGCGAGGAATACATCTACAACTCCCTCAAAACCGGAGCGGATGGTTTCCTTCTGAAAGGCATATCCAAGGCAGATCTGATAAAAAGCATCGAAACTGTTTATAACGGCGGCGCTTCGATTGAACCGGAAACAGCTCAGAAAGTTTTCAGCATTTTCGGCAGAATGGCAAAGTCTTTCTTCATTAATGACAAACAGGAGGAAATCGGGGAACTGAGCGATCTGGAACTGAAAATCATCCAGCTCATCGGCAGAGGCTGCTCCAATAAGGAGATTGTCGCTGAAATCAATTTTTCCGAAGGGACTGTCCGCAATTACATAAGCGGCATTCTGAAAAAACTGGATCTCCGGGACCGGACGCAGATTGCCATTTTCGCCATACAGTCGGGCATAATGCTAAAGAATTTCAATGTATAGTCAGTTCCGGAAACTCCTGTTCCTCCTGCTTGCCGGTTTTCTCATTTCCGGTATCTACCTGTATGTTCACAGCAGAAACAGAACGGTAGTTCTGGAAATGGCGGTATATTCAGGCAACAGCTGGGGGATTCCCCAGGCTTTTGTCTACTCGGTCTATGACAGAGCCGTGGAAATGTATCTGAGCCGTCCGGAAAACAGCAATATCAAAATCAAACTGATAACAGGAACCATGTATAACCACTACTCGGAGTGGATGGCCCAGAGAGTTCTGAAAGGGCGGGAACCGGATCTTTTTCTCCTGGTGGAAGAAGACATCAATACCTATGCGTCCATCGGCCTGCTCCAGAACCTGGATGCCTACATCGACCGGGACAAAACCTTTCCCAAGGAGTCCTACTACCCCCGGGCTCTGGATGCGGGGATATTCAACGGGGGACAATACTCTCTTCCCCTATCGGTGGTTCCTTCCTTTCTTGCAGTAAACAAGACCCTGCTTTCAGAAAACCAGATAGAAATTGACAGGGAAAGTTGGAACTGGGACCAGTTTTATGAGATTTGCCGCAAACTCACCAGAGACGACGACGGCAATGGAGAACCCGAAAGCTACGGTGTCTACGGATACGACTGGCATCAGGCTTTCTATACGAACGACGACTTTCTGTTCTACCCTGACAATCCCCGTATCGGCTTCGACAGCACCCGGATGGAACAGACTCTGAATCATCTGAAGAAAATGCATCGTCTCAACCAGGGGAGGATCGTAACGGAAGAGGATTTCGAAGCGGGTCGTGTGGGATTCAAAAACTTCAATTTCTCGGAATACAAAGTCTATGGAACCTACCCTTACCGGATTCTCAAATATGAAAATTTCGAATGGGATGCCATACCCCTGCCCGCCGGCCCCGGGGGAAAAAGCTCATCCAAGCTATATACCCTCCAGGTGGGTATGAGCTCCCGGAGCCATCATAAGGATGCGGCATTTGATTTTCTGAAGTACCTCACCTCCGATGAAGAGTTTCAGCAGGAAATCTGGAATAAAACCAATACCCTGCCGGCCAACCGGGACGTGGTAAATGCCATCTATAACAGCGGAGACTCCAACCTGAAAGAGATGAACCTTCTCAGTTATCCCCTTTTAACATCCCTGATTCAGAACAGTTATCTGGATCCCGACTTCAAGTGGTACTCCTCCATGGATGACTTTATCGGCCAGAGAATTTTTCAGATTGTTGTACAGGATCTGGATACAGAAAAGGGGATCAAGGAACTCAAAAAGGATATCGAAAAAATACTGAAAGGCTACCGCTGAAAAAGGCGGCCCCGGATAAGGAGGAGAAACCGGGGCCGCAACAACACAAATCTATTCTAAAAAGGTATTGGTCTATCTGTTACCGGAAATCAAACTCCCTCCCTGAGGCGTCTCATCCAGTCACCGTTTGTCTGAACGGTTTCCACCTTATGCCCTGCCAGCGGCATAATCTGCTCATGAATGGCATCTACAATCCACGAAACCTGGGGAAAGTAGATCTCTTCCATTTCTGCAGGAGGGGAAATCCAGTTTCTGGAGCCCACGACCACAGGAGGAGCATCCAGATAGTCAAAGGCCAAACGGGTCAGATTGGAGGCGATATTATGGGTAAAGGCACCTTTTTCCACGGCATCTGATACGAGGATGCAGCGGCCTGTTTTTTTCAGGGACTCTACCAGGGGTTCATAATTCAGAGGAGTCAGGAACCTCAGGTCGATCACTTCCACAGAAAGACCGTATTTTTCTTCCAGCACTTTAGCTGCATCCATGGCGGGATACAGGGTGGCTCCAATAGACATGATAGTCAGATCGTTCCCCTCTTTCCCATATTAATCAGTTTTAATCCAAATCAATCATAACTTTCACGCTGGACGGTTTTGGAGATTTAGCATATTCAAATGCTTCAATAGCTTGTGAAAAAGGATAATGTTCTGTAATAAATGGCTTTATATTAATCTTACCACTGGATATGAGAGAAACAGCTCTGTCGTAAACATTAACATATCTGAAAATTGTATCTATTCGGATTTCTTTAGCCTGGGCAGCAACAATATCAATTGATACTTTCCCAATCGGCATACCAATGTATACAACATGACCACCCGGACAAGCATTAGTAAATAGTTCGTTTGCAACAGCTTCAGATCCAGTAGCTTCAAATATAATATTTACTCCCCATCCATCAGTCATATCAGCAACTAGCTCATTTAAATTTTCTTTGTTGGAATTACATACAACGCACCCGGGTATGTTCTTAACCAAATCAAGCTTTTCCTTTCTTATATCGGCAATTATAACATTGCTACACCCTCCGGCAAGAGCTGAAAGCATTGTCATTATACCAATTGTACCTGCACCATAAACAAGTGCAACATCACCTGGCTTAATATTGGCTTTCACAGCAGCCTGCATTCCAATTGCTAATGGTTCCACCATAGCCCCCTCATCATAAGAGACATTTGCAGGTAATTTATAAGCTAGATTTGCAGGATGAACTACTTCAGAACAAAGACAGCCATGAATTGGAGGAGTTGCCCAGAAAGTCAAATCTGGATCTAAATTGTATATTCCCAATTTAACTGCTTTACTATTCCAATTCGGTACTCCCGGTTCAATACAGACTCTATCGCCTACTTTCAGATTTTTAACATTTTTTCCAACTTCTATAACTGCACCTGCCCCCTCATGACCAAGGATCATGGGAGAATCCACTTTAAAAGGCCCTATCTTCCCATATTCATAATAATGAATATCACTCCCGCAGATTCCAACCCTCTTCATTTTTATACGTATATCTTCGGGACCTACACTTTCATATACATCCATCTCTCTATTAGTTAAACGACCTTTTTCTTCCAATACCAGTGCTTTCATTATTATCCCCCTATCAAGTTGAAATTACTTGAATAATGTTTAAGTAAGAACCAAAAGAATTCTTCTACCCCATCATGTATCTTGAAAAAGCCAATGCCTCGCCGGCCTGCTTATCCATTTCATTTTCATCCGCCCCATGACTAAGATCTCTCCAAACCTTGATTTCAGATCCAACGGTTCCACCCATTTTTATAAATGGTTCCATAACAATCCCCTTGTCATACCCAATATCTTTTAATGCTTCCCCGATCTCCCGCCAGGGCATTCTGCCTTTACCAGGAACCTGCCTATTGCATTCTCCTGTATGGAAATGTCCAAGAAGAGAACCAGTAGTTCGGATAGCTCCAGCGATGCTATCTTCCTCTATATTCATATGGAAAGTATCCAGCATAACTTTCACGTTTTCCTTTTCTACTTCCTTTACATATGCAACACCTTCAGCCGCTGTGTTTAAAATATGGTTTTCAAAGCGATTCAGCACTTCCAGACAGAGATTGATCCCTAAATCTGCTGCAAAATCTGCCATTTTGCGAATTTCTTTTATTCCTCTTTCTCTATCGCCTTCCTTATCTACCGGTCTGGTATAGTCTACCGGCCAGTACGAGTATAGTGCTCCTCCTATAGTCTGAATATTCAATTTAGCGATCTGCTTGAGTGTCTCTTGAAAGTATTTTCTACCCGCAACTCTTACAGTTTCATTGGGGGACGAAAGGTTCCTGTCAACAGTCGGTCCTATTCCAGCCGTCAGGATAATATTATGCTCTTCTGCACACCGTCTGATAGTTTCTAGTTGATCATCACTGTATTCCAGTATCTGATGAGCAGCAATTTCCAGGATATCAAATCCAATCTCTGATACTTTTTTTATATAGTGGATATAATCTCCATCCCACTCCTGTTCCCAAAAAGCGTAATATATT
The DNA here is from genome assembly GCA_963677615.2 of Oceanispirochaeta sp. Taxonomy (GTDB): domain Bacteria; phylum Spirochaetota; class Spirochaetia; order DSM-2461; family DSM-2461; genus Oceanispirochaeta. The sequence goes on from CAXXQW010000006.1 coordinate 33,730, forward strand.
CCATGTTTCATTTGATTTCCTCATTAAAGAAAGATTGAATTATTTATCAATTTTTTCAGTAGTAATAACTGGTAAAATGACACGTGAAGGGTAATCTTTTCCCATATAGAAGTTCTGTTTAGCTTTTTTCTTTGTTATCTGCTCCGACCAAACACCTGGAAGATTAGGATGGATTGAATATTGGGGAAAATCCGATGATTGTATATCAATTCTCAATTGAGAGCCTTTTTTGAATTGAAAAGCAATATCCCAGAGATCTATATTTACTTCAACAATCTCTCCCGGTTTATATCCCACCCTTTTTTTGGAGTTGTTACGATAGCCCAGAGTTGTTATTCCGGACCTGACATTGTAGCTACTCCCATCCTTGAGAATGTTCATTATTTTTACTGAAAAGGATGTATCTTCAACATCAGTGCTGACATAAAGAAGAACATTTATCTTTCCCCATACCGTTATATCCTGATGCAAGGTACTGCTAATAAAACTGATGACATCTTCCCTGTAATCGGGTCCCGGCTGAAGAAGACTACCAATAGCCTCTCTTGTCTTTAACATGGATTCTGCCCCCCAACTGGGTACTGGGTCATCCGGATTATATTGAAAAGAAAATGTATGATTTTTTTCGAGAGATGTTATCATAGGAGTAAGCTCTTTTCGTTCCTTCTCCATATTAAAATACAATTCCAGAATTTCCTGATTCTCTAAATTATAATCAGCCTGATCGATCCAATAATCCCCACCAATGACATAGGAAGAGACTCCTGTATCATGATTATCTTTTTTTACTTGAAGATCATAAAACCATTTAAAAGACCTGATCAGATCATTATTTTCGTAATTTTTCCCTATATGCCCCTGAATAGGGACATCAAACCAATGATCCCATGGACCAACAACAAGCTTGCTCTTCTTTCTGCATTCATCCGATAACGCATGGTAGGACAAGAGACCGGAACCCAGGTGATGATCATACCATCCTTCACTAATGAGTAAGGGAATTTTCACTTTTTGGGGAATTGTTTTCAGAATCCCCCAAACTCCTTCATTCCAGTATTCATCATCCCCATCGGTAGAAGTAACCCATTTTTTATACCACTCCAGATGCTTTCCCCATAGGTTACCGCTGACGTCACAGTGAGGCTGATACTTACAGGTTTCAAGATAGTCGGCCTTTACATCATAACCGGCATTTTCCATAGCCCAAGCTGTTAAAACATCATGGCGGAAAAGTCCGTCTTTATAAGCAGAAATATGACGAAAAACACCATAATTGGACAGATACATAGTCTTCACTTTTTCCGGGAGAATATCTGCAATTATCCATCCCGTAAGAGCCATATAGGAAACTCCCATATAACCCACATTTTCCACCCAGGCCTGTGAGCAGACCCAATCTATAGTATTTTTCCCGTCCCTTCTTTCATTGACATTAGGTTCCCATTCTCCTTCAGATCCTCCTGTTCCACGGCAGAACTGTGTTATAAATGCAAAACCTCTATGTGCATATTCCACAGCAATGGCCTTATACCAATCCTCCAGATCTTTATAGGGTGTTCTTACCAGAATTGCAGGATAACTTTCATCATCGCTAACAGGTCGGGAGATAAAAGTTCTGAGATTGACTCCATCACCCATGGTGAGCCTAATTTCTGAGGATTCTATGCTGTTGTGTGTTTCCGGGTATTCGCTGGATGAAAATTTATTGTGAATATCCTGTATTTTATCACTATCGCCCATATTTCTGAATTCTCCCTATAACTGTAGAAGCTTCAAATATTTAGCCTTCAAAAAATTTCAACCTGCCGGCAATCTTCGGCAATAACAATATTGGCTTTGGTATTTTCCAGAATAAAATCTTCTGTATAGGGTTTAAAGATTTCTTTGAGTACAAATGCCCCATCGGATATTTCAAAATAACCGACATCTGTAACAAGCACATCAACCTCATTCTGAGCTGTCAGAGGCAAACGGCACTCCTTCAGCAGCTTGCAATTCCCATGTTTGTCAAAATGGACAGTTGCACCAATCACTTTCCGTGCGCCTACAGTAAGGTCCATCCCGCCCCCCATTCCCGGTACCATTTTTCCGGGGATTTTATAATTGGCCAGATTTCCCTGCTGATCCACTTCCAGCACTCCAAGAACAGTGTAATCCACATGACCACCGCGGATAATCCCGAAGGAAACAGCCGAATCAAAGTAACAGCCACCTGGTAAAAGAGTAACTGGCATTCCACCGGCATTAACAAGATAAGGATCTATACCGCTCTCATCAGGCTTAGGCCCCAGACCGATAAACCCATTTTCCGAATGAAAAATTATATCTATCCCTTCGGGGATGTAGTTACCAACTTCAGTGGGTAGTCCTATTCCCAGATTAACCACGTTACCATTAGCAAAAATCTGAGCTATACGTTTTGCAATAATATCTTTCCGGGGAGTATATTCAATCATCACACAACCTGCCTGTTCCTGGTTTCTACCAGATAGTTAACAAAAATTGAGGGAGTCACTACTGAATCCGGATCCAGTTCTCCTATTTCAACAATTTCATCTGCCTGCACTATGACGGTATCACAAGCCATAGCCATAAGGGGATTGAAATTTCTTGCAGATCGAGCATAGACAAGATTTCCCGCCCGATCTGCTTTTTCAGCATGAATCAGTGCCACATGCCCGGGAAGGGCCAACTCAAGCAGATATTTTTTTCCGTCTGTCTCAATGATCTGCTTACCTTCCTCAACTTCGGTACCAACTCCTGTAGGAGTCAAAAAACCTCCGATTCCATAACCTGCAGACCTGATTCGCTCGGCCAGTGTTCCCTGAGGGACAAGTTCGACTTCTGTTTCACCGGCAATCATTTGCCTTTGAATCTCTATATTCAAACCGATATGACTTGCAATTACTTTTACGAACTGGTGAGCCAATATATTTTCAGAGACACCATTTACTTTTCCCTTATCGGGAAGATACCATCCACAATCAGTACTGATTAAAGTAAGATTATTGGTTCCCTGCTCTTTTAGAGCCTTAAGCAGTTCAGGAGGTGCACCACACCCCATAAAACCTCCGACCATTACAGTCTGACCCGACTGAACGACTGTCAGAGCATCCTTACTAGACAGGATTTCTTTCTTAACCATGAACAATTCTCCATTACAATTCGATGCACATTGCGGCACCCATTCCTCCGCCGATACAGAGTGTAGCCAGCCCTTTTTTCAAACCTCTCCGTTTCATTTCATAAATCAATGTAACAAGGATTCGTGTCCCGCTTGCTCCGATCGGATGACCGATTGCAATTGCTCCCCCATTGACATTAATTACCGATGTATCCCATCCCAGTTCTTTATTTACAGCAATAGCCTGAGCGGCAAAAGCTTCGTTTGATTCAATCAATTCCAGGTCTCCAATCGACCACCCGGCTTTTTTAAGGGCTTCCCTGGTTGCTCCTACAGGACCAATCCCCATGATTTCGGGAGGACAACCAGCGTATCCATAGGATGCTATTCGCGCCAGAGGCTCGGAATTTCTCAAACGTAATTCATCTTGTGAAACCAGTAATGCAACTGCCGCAGAATCATTTATTCCCGAAGAGTTGCCGGCAGTGACAGTTCCATCCTTCTTGAAAGCAGGACGCAGCCTGGAAAGGGATTCAACAGTAACCCCATGACGGATATACTCATCATTCTGGAAGATGATGGGATCACCCTTATGCTGGGGAATAGAAACAGGGATAATTTCATCTTTGAATTTTCCGGTTTTTTGAGCTTCTTCCGCCTTATTCTGAGAACAGCAGGCAAACTGATCCTGTTCTTCTCGGCTTATACCGTATTTCTCAGCAAGATTCTCAGCAGTAATACCCATATGATAGTCGTTGAATTTGTCCCAGAGACCATCATAAATCATACTGTCTATAATCTCCCCATTTCCCATGCGGTATCCACTACGGGCTTTTGGCAGGATATAGGGAGCCATTGACATATTCTCTACTCCACCTGCTAGAACCATATTTGCATCACCGCATTTGATACTTTGAGCTGCAAGCATCAAGGCACGTAATCCTGAACCACAGACCATATCTATCGAAAGAGCGGTCTTCTCTTTTGGAATCCCCGCATTTACCGCTGCCTGTCGGGCAACATTCTGTCCCAATCCGGAACCCAGAACATTTCCCAGAATCAATTCATCAATTCTTTCCGGTTCAATTGCATTTCGGGAAACCAGATCGGAAATAACAACTTCAGCCAAATCAGAAGGATGAATAGAAGAAAGGGTTCCTCCAAAGTTTCCTACAGCAGTCCTGGCACAATCCAATACATAAACATCCTTCATTACAAGATCTCCTTCACAAGTATTATTCAAACAACGTACAAGATACGAAATGCCCTTCTTCTACTTCAATCATGGGGATATCACGATCCTTGCATTTATCGCTTACTTTCGGACAGCGGGCAGCAAACCGGCATCCCGGCTTTGGTTCGATAGGACTTGTGAGTTCTCCGCGCATAATATTTTTTGACAATTTCTTTCCCGTCAGACGAGGAGCCGGGATTGCATCGAGTAGACCGATAGTATACGGATGGAGTGGATTGCTGAAGAGCTTTTTCTTCTCGGTAAACTCTACACATTGCCCGAGATACATAACAGCAATATGGTGGCTTATATGCTTCACCACACTAAGATCATGGGTTATGAACATGTAAGCTATTCCCTTTTCTTCCTGTAAGTCCATCAAAAGGTTTAAAATTTGTGCCTGTATTGATACATCAAGCGCAGAAACAGGCTCATCACAAACGACAAACTCAGGATTCAGGGCAAGAGCCCGGGCAATTCCGATTCTCTGCCGCCGACCGCCATCCAGCTCATGGGGATAACTGTGCAAGTAGCGATGAGCTATTCCGACAGTTTTCATCAATTGGTTCACCTTGTCGTTATATTCATCGCGGCTCTCATAGTTTTTGTAGATTTTCAAAGGCTCTCCGATCAACTCACCAACAGAATTTCTCGGATCCAGTGATGAAAAAGGATCCTGGAATATTAGTTGCATTTTAGGTCGAAGTTCATGCATCTCTTTTTTGTTGAAATTCAGAATATTCCTGTTCTGAAAAAGAACTTCCCCATCAGTTACATCCAAAAGACGAAGTATGAGATTTCCCAGCGTGGTTTTTCCGCAACCCGATTCTCCCACGACACCAAGAGTCTTCCCCTTGGCAATATTAAAACTAACATTGTCTACGGCGTGGAGCATTCCTCTATGAGTTTTAAAGTATTTCTTAAGATTCTTGACCTCTACCAAAGTATCATTCATTGTGCTTCTCCATTGCCGATGTTTTTAAACAAGTGACATCTGATAAAGTGCCCCGGCTCAACTTCCTGCATAACCTGCGTTTGCCTGCAAACATCACTAACTTTCTTACACCTATCTGCAAACCGGCACCCTTTTATTTCCTCTGTTGGATCCGGCATCAAGCCTTCTATGGTATCCAGCCTATCAGTGTCTTCATCAAGTTTGGGTATGGCACCAAACAGTCCTTCCGTGTAGGGATGTCTGAATTCTCCTTCAAATATCGATTCAATCCTCCCGCTTTCAATAATCTCTCCGGAATACATTACAGCCACTTTCTCACAGGTTTGGGCAACAACTCCCAGATCATGTGTAATTAAAACCATAGCTGTGTTCAGTCTGACTTTGAGATCATTGATAAGAGAAAGCATCTGAGCCTGAATAGTTACATCCAGAGCAGTCGTCGGTTCATCCGCAAGAATCAATTTTGGCTCACATGCCAGGGCTATGGCAATAATGATTCTCTGCTTCATCCCTCCGGAAAACTGATGGGGAAACTCATTCTTCCGGTAGGCAGGAATACCAACCAGTTCCATCATCTCGTCAACAACTTTATTGAGCTCTTCTTTTGACAATTCCCTACGGTGAATAGCCAACACTTCAAGAATCTGGTTTCCAACAGACATAACTGGATTCAAACTGGTCATGGGATCCTGAAAAATCATGGAAACAACATCACCCTGCATCTTACGGATCTGCTCTGATGGGCAGTTAAGAACATCAATCCCATCAAGAGATAGGCTTCCGCCGGTGACATAACCAATATCCTGTGGCAACAGACGCATTATACTTAATGCTGTTGTTGTTTTCCCGGCACCAGTTTCGCCCACTAATCCAAGTGCTTCTCCATATCCCAGTGAAAGGCTCAAACCATTCACAGCGTATACATTGCCGTCCTCAACTCTGTATTCGACATGCAAATCTTTTATTTCAAGTAAGTTATTAGTACTCAACGTTTTTTCCTTTCAAACAGGCTGATTCTCTTTACAGTACCAAGAGAGCCGCGTAGTCGCGGATCCAATGCATCCCTTACCGCATCTCCAACGATATTGAAACACAAAACGATCAAAAAGATAAAAATACCCGGGGCTACGGCCAGTACCGGAATCATTCTCAGGAATGTATTCCCATCAGCGACCATCCCCCCCCAAGAGGGAAGAGGTGGATTGATTCCCAATCCCAGAAAGCTCAGGTTTGCTTCCGCTAAAATTGCCGTTCCCAGATTCATGGTCATCAATACAATATTAGGGGAAATACAGTTTGGTAGAATGTGCTTGAGGGTTGTACGGAACTTCGAGGAGCCACATATGGTGCTAGCTGTAATATAATCACTTCCCCGGACTGTAAGGACCTGTCCTCTAGTTAGCCGGGCAAAACTTGGTGCCGCGCTTATTCCAACCGAAAGCATGACATTCGGAAGTCCCTTCCCAAGAATTCCTCCCAGAAATATAGCCAGAACAATCAAAGGAATGGACATCATGGCATCCATCAACCTCATTATGATTGTATCGACGATTCCACCTACAACACCTGCAGTAACTCCAAGAATCATGCCTATAGTACCTGCAATTAACACAGAAGCTAGACCGACGGAAAAAGAGATTCTCGTTCCATAGATGATTCGGGAAAATGTATCCCTACCCAACGAATCAGTTCCGAAAATATGTTCCAGAGAACTAGTCTTCAAAGTATTATTCAGATCCTGTTTATAAGGATCATAGGGAGCAACAAAAGGGGCAAAAACAGCGGCAAATGCCAAAGCAAGTAGTATTATGAGGCATATAACAACCGCCTTTCTTGCCAATAGAACCCTGAAAAATCTTTTCATCTTCTGCGAAGCGGCCTTTTCATTATTTTTCATGGCGATACTCTCTCCCTATTCTCTCATTTTGAACTATACACATCATATATCTCACTTTCTGTCTCTTATACGCGGATCAACAACACCATAAAGTAGATCTACTATTAAATTGCAAATTATTATGAATACTGAAATAACAAAAACAACATTCTGAACAACCATAAAATCTTTACTTCTAATCGCTGTTATCATTGTAGAGCCAAGACCGGGTATAACAAAAAGTGACTCAATAATAATGGTCGTTCCCACCATAATTCCCAGCTGAAATCCCATAACAGTAATAATGGGAATCAGTGCATTCCTCAGCTGGTGTTTAAGAATTATATTTTTTCTGTCTAGCCCCTTTGCTCTGGCGGTTCTAACATAATCCTGACGAATAACTTCCAGCATTGCAGACCTGGTCTGTCGGGTAAAAACAGCCGTAGGGGTTAAGGAACAGATAATCACCGGCATAATAAGCGGTTTTATCGACTTACCAAAATCAACCCATGGAGGGACATATCCCTGTACAGGCAGCATGCGTAACTTAATGGAAAAGATAAGAATCAAAAGAATACCAAGCCAGAATATCGGCATGGCCATTCCAAAATTAGCCAGGGTTGATACTACAGAATCAAGAGGCTTCCCCCTATGCAGAGCGGCTATGATTCCAAAAGTGGAACCTATAATTACGGCAAGAAAAAAAGCCGGTAAAACCACTGAAAGAGTAATCGCCAGTTTTTCAAATATAAACTGGGATATATCTTTCTGCATTAATACAGAGCGGCCCATCTGACCATGAAATAGGTTGCTTATCCATTTACCATATTGAACAAGTATAGGCTGATCATACCCAAATAGTTTCGTATAGTGGTCAATTTGTTCCATCGTTGCAGAAGGCCCCAGAAAGATACGAATGGGATCTCCTGGAACAGCCTGCATTACCATGAACACAATAAAAGTTACGACGACTAATACTATGAGTGAATGAGCAACCCTTGATAAAATCATTTGTAATAATTTGTTCTTCATCATATATCTCCAATTTCTCATCGGCAATGAACTAGTAAACCGTCACTAGCCGGATCTGATAAAAACAAACTCCGGTTTCATTCACATTTACGATCACTTGAATTTCCATTCTCCGAGTAGTAAGTAAAAAATGAATACTGGGGACCAGATTTTTATCTGATCCCCGATTTCTCTATATATTGTTATTCGATCCAGGCGTTTGCAGGATCCCAGGTATAAACATGGTCCCAGTTGATTCTTGTATCATGGAGCGTTTTCACTTTGAATACAAAAGGCTTTTGAATATAAAGAGGCTGACCAAACAACGCATATTTATCATAGGCCATAACCTGCATCTTCCACTCAAGTGCTACTTTTTCTTCATCCGTAGGGGCAACTCGTATCTGATGCAGAAGGTCCAGCATTTCCTGAGGATGCTGAAAACCTCCAGCATAGAAGGGAGCATCCGGATCTAGGTGTCTACCCATGAACAAACCGAGGTCGGGAGAGATGGAGTGATAGTGACCCATTATTCCTTCCCAGGTACTGGAAAACATATTAAAGATTGTGGGGTCGTCCACCAGGTTTACAGTAGTCCGGATACCTGCTTCAGTCAGCATGTTTGCAGCTGCGGTAAACATATCCTTAGTTTGGGGAGGTGTATTGATAACTGTATCAAAACCATTGGGATATCCAGCTTCAGCAAGTAATTTTTTAGCTTTTTCAGGATTATAAGGATACCCTTTAACATTGGGATTATATGTTTTTGCACCTTTGGCTGCCCACTGATTTGTAGAATCAAGAAGACCGTATCCGAAAGTTCTTACCAGAGCTTCTGCATCTATTGCATAACACATGGCCTGTCGAACCTTAACATCTGCAAAAGGTGAGTCTGGATCGGCACTATTAGGAATAAGCCCTGTTCCTACAAGACCGCGACCGGATTTATTCTCTTCCATGTCGTAGATGCCTGCATTCATCAGCTGCTGACCAGCAATTATATCCTCTATCAGAATGGCATCATATTCCCCATTTTGAAACGCCAGGGCGATGGTCTGGTTTTCCTGAATAATGTCAAAATTGATCGCATCCAGATAGGGCTTGCCTTCCTGCCAGTAATTTTCGTTCTTAACATAACGTACTTTTACGTTGTTTACAAATTCAGAGACAATGAAAGGACCTGTTCCCGCAGAAGACGACCGTAGTTTATCTACATCTTCAAGAGCTTTGGGTGAAGCGTAGAATACATAGAATCCCATACCTTCAAGAGTCGATGAATTCCAGTCTTTAAGTATCAGTTTTACCGTATAATCATCAATGATATTGATACTGGCAATATTTTGGGTCTCGTTTCTTCCTACACTCTGGTACTCCTCAATGTTCCTTTTAACTGCTGCGGCGTTGAAGGGTTCACCATCGGAGAATTCTACTCCCTGACGAAGTGTCCATGTGATACTAGGTTCTGACGGGTCAGTAGTCCAGGCAGTCGCCAGACTCGGAATAACATTCCCCTTTTCATCATATTTGATAAGTGATTCATATGCTGAATAAACATAGAGCAAAGGTCCATTTGAGGTAACTTCCGGCATATAACCGGAATTAGGCAGCTGATTGAACAAACCAAAACGTAATACGCCTCCGTATTTACCGTCTTTCTTGACAGTTGTTTGTTCTGTTTCCTGGCCGCCATTAGCTAATACTGGACTGATAAATACAGCCATGATCGCCAAGGCAATGATAGTTCTAAATAGTTTTCTTGAACTCATAATTTTCTCCTTCTTGTTTATGTTCTACAAATGCCTGAACGGGCCCTGAACCGGCATTATGTAAATCGCTTAAATTAATGCGGGAAGCAAGATACAACTAGGATAATCCCCTCCGTACATAAGGGTATTAAAGGTTATGCAATCTTCTTCCTGTAAAGACCATATTTCATCATGATTCCTGTGAATATTGTACATGGGAAAATTCGAGGAGCTGATATCAACTCGGATTGTACTTCCAGCAGAGACTTTCCAGGCAACCGGCCACATCTCTATTTTTAATTGAGTGACATCATGAGGGGTGTACTCTCTTGCCATTCCATTTCCAGCTCTAAATCTGATAGTTGAAATGCCATCGCATATGTTAAAATACTGTCCTTGAATCTCTTCCATTATCTTTACGGCAATACATGTATCGGGTGCATCAGAACTGACATTAAGTAGCACCTTGATATTCCCGACAAGATCAATATCCTCTTCAAAAGGCTTCGATATAAATGTTACAACGTCATCTCTGAACTCCGGCTCCGGCTGCAGCACACATCCATGTTTCGCTCCTTTGAAATCAGGATTTATCCATGCTAAAAGAGCGCTTCCTCCAATAGTATGAACCGGGTTGGAAGAGTCATACACAAATTCCCTGGTATATGTATTCTCAGGAGCTACCTCTCTTAAAATGCCAATTCTATTATTTACCAGATTCTCTGAATCTAAATAAAGACACTTTTGTTCAGCATCAACCGGCCACTTATCATGGGCTATCCATTTTCCGCTGTTTACCAGATAGGTTTCCACATTTCCGACTTCATGAGGATAGTTTTCACCCTTCAACTGAAAATCAAACCATTCAATAGCTTCCCTGACACAGAATGTACTCAAAGCAATTTTCCCTGCAAAACCCTTATCTCCAGGAGTTTTGAATGAATGATCCCAGGGACCGATAAGAAAGCGGCTTTTATTCCTGATGGATTGGGGAAGATTGTTATATGCCTCACACATTCCATCAAGATGATGGTCAAACCAGCCGGCAATCATGTGAACTGGAATACTTATTTTCGAAGGGACTTTCTGGAGATCATACCAAAGACCGGAACTCCACAAATCCGAATCGACTGATGGATTGGTTACCCAGTCCCGGTACCAGGATATTTCAGTATTGAACAGATTATAATCCATCTCTATATGGGGTTTAACTTTTAATGCTTCCTGGTAAAGATCTCCCGGATTCTTTTCTGTTGTAATCCCTGAATTTTCAACAGCCCACATGGTATAGATTTCATGACGGAACATACCACCCATATACATTTGGCGATACCGCTCTGTTCCCGCAACAGTAAAAAACAGGGTTTTTACTTCCACTGGTACAGCATCAGCCATCAACCACTGATTGATTGAAAGATAGGATGGACCGAACATTGCAATTCTATTCTGGCTCCAGGGCTGTGCCTTTATCCATTCGATAGCAAGAAGTCCATCGTTACGCTCATTGACAAAGGGAATCCACTCTCCTTTTGAAGATCCAGTACCCCGACAATCCTGTACAACGACAACATACCCGTACATAGCCATTAATGAAGCAGCACAGAACAATTGTATTCCCGTTGACAAAGCAGAATAGGGAGATCGAATAAGAATAACCGGGTATTCCTTTTCGAAGTTGGGCGAAATAACCTCGGTAAAAAGGGTTACATCTTCATCCACGTCTACCATAAAGGATCGTGAAACAACACTTCGGTTTGTAACTTCCTGGTTTTCAAATATCATGTCATTTATTACAGAGCGGTTAGTTTCATCAATATTATCAGGAATGAGTTCGGTATAATTGATTATTCTCTCCGCATCGTATTCACAATCCATACTGATTTTCACCTTTCTTTTCAATCAGTTTCAATTTCCATATCAAGAATTGCTGAACTTAAGGTTTTCCCATGCATATCAATCGATAAAGAACGAGTAACTCCCCCTCCCAGAGCATTGTCCATCACAAAGTTCAAAGCGCCAAGCTGAGGTAGTTCATATCGGACAACCTCACCAAAAACTATTCCGGAAAACCAATCCCTCACCCTTTCCGCTGTAACATATTTTTCCAGGATTCCGTAATCTTTCATATCATATGCAATGACTGAAATATTAGAGATATTACCTTTGTCTCCTGCTCTCGTATGAGCAACTTCGCGTAACTTTACCATATTCATGTTCTCTCAAAATGTACTTTAATCTCTGCGTCAGATTCAGGAATAAAAATCGAGACAACAGAGATTTGTTCTTTGGTTGACGAGCGAAAACCACCGCCTGCGGCAGGTCCATTGAGATATAAAGTTTCTACTTCTCTGGCAACTGCTTCGGCAGAATCCTTTTCAGCTGTATTGGCTATTATTCGAACACGGATTTCAGAAAACCGCTTTTCAGCGCCCAGCAACTTATCACTTAATTCATCACCATATAGAGAATTAAGACCTATATAATCAAATTTAAGTCCTTCAATTGGAAGTTTCAGACGTTTAAAACGTTTTTCTAGTATTTCTACTGCAAGCCTGGCCCGATCAAGAGCACCGGGCCCGCCGTAACTGAATTCGCTCTCACTAACATAGCAGTCCCGGTATCCGATACTGACTTTCAACTTTCCTGTTGAAGGATGGCCAGATCCATTGGAGACTTTTACCCGGTTTTTACCAACCTCTTCAACGACCACCTGTGAAAAATCAGCTATTCCATCTGGGGTAATATATGCATGTGGATCATGGAGTTCATAGAGGATCTGTTCTGTACATGTGGCACGGTTTACAACCCCGCCTGCTTCATCAAGCTTACTAATCTCAATGGTCCCATCGGGAGAGATTTCCCCAATCGGAAATCCAACATTCCATAAATCTGGAACATCTTTGTACCCAGGATCCGCGAAATACCCCCCTGTGACCTGTGCTCCGCATTCAAGGAGGTGCCCTGCAAGGATTCCCTTCCCAATCAATTCAAAATCATCAGTCTGCCAGCCGAACTCATGAATAATTGGAGCAAGTACCAATGCAGGATCTGAAACCCTTCCGCAGATAACAATATCAGCTCCGCTGTTGAGTGCTTTTACAATTCCTGAAGATCCAATGTAAGCATTTGCAGAAACAATTTCTTTATTAAGTTCCCGCAGGGTTCCCCCTGTCTCCAGAACCTCGTTATCCAAATATTTATCAATTTTATCAGAAATGGAATCACCTGTAACATAGGCTATTTTCATTCCATTAAATCCCAACTTCCTTGCCAGTTCAGATACTACATGAGCAGCGGATTTTGGATTAGCAGCACCCATATTGGTAATAACTTTAATTCCTGAAATATGGCAAAGGGGGAGAACCTGCTCCATTCGGGCTACCAGCAGTTCATTATACCCCTTTTCAGGATCCTTCAATTTATCCTTCTGTGCCAGGGCTATTGTTCTTTCTGCCAGACATTCAAAGATAATGTAGTCAAGATTTCCTTTTTCCATAAGCTGAATAGCAGGATCTATCCGGTCACCGCCATATCCAGCTCCGGTACCAATCCTCAGGCTTGAAGACTTTTTTTCTATCATACCAAAACTTATGCAATGTTCGTGCCAGCTATCAAATTTATATGTTTTTTTTCATTAGATGTAAAATTACCCTTTTAAAAAAGAGATCAAACATCCAGTTTTTTTAGTAATCGAGAAAATACGGTACGTTCAGGAATAAGATATTTTACAAATTTCTAATTTTCTGGAAAAATCAAGCTTCTAAATTTCTAAAATTTTAGAATTTCATTATTGTAAGTCACCATCATAGGAAACAACAGGTATTCTCATTTTAAAATTTTGAATACAATTATAGCTCCTGGTATAATTATGTACCAATTTCTGAGAATTGATCTAAAGTCTTTATTAAGAGTTCTGAAAAAGATTAAGGATTTGCTTTTTTTAGTTTATTGTAGAGTGATGCCAAAGAAATCCCCAGGGCTTTTGCAACTTCTTTCTTTCCTTCAACAGAATTTCCATATTTTTCAAGGGCTTGTGCAATCAACTTATGTTCTGCCTGATCTACTATCTTTGAAAGTGGCTGCAAACCTGTATCATGTTTTTCCTGAATAATATCTTTAATAGATTTGGGAAGATGGTTTAATTCTATTATTTCATCTTCACACATCATATAGCTGTATTCAATAGCATTCTTCAATTCTCTGATATTTCCAGGCCAAACATATTTCCTGAATATGTTCAGCACTTCTTCAGATATAACCTTGTCTGTTTTTTCAACACAATTCAATTCAGAAAGAAAATAATTCACGAGATGTTCGATATCTCCGGTACGCTCTCTGAGGGGATTCAGATTAATTCCGAATACACAAAGACGGTAGTATAGATCTGCTCTGAATTCTTTTTTTGATATAAGCTCTGGAATATCCTTATTAGTTGCAGCAATGACACGAACATCAATTGGAATTTCCCTGGCACCACCGACAGGACGAATAGCCTTTTCCTGAAGGGCCCTGAGAAGTTTAGCCTGGATTTTGCAATCCATCTCAGTGACTTCATCCAAAAAAACGGTTCCCCCATTAGCTTCTTTAAATAAGCCCGTTTTACCGCCTTTTTTAGCGCCCGTAAATGCCCCATCCTGATATCCAAACAACTCACTTTCCAATAAAGAGTTATCCAGGGTGGCACAGTTTACCGGAATAAAAGGACTATCCCTTCTGCTGCTTTCATTATGTATGGAATGGGCATAAAGCTCTTTACCAGTTCCACTTTCTCCGAAAATGAGAACATTTATATCTTTGTGGGCAATTTTCTTTGCAAGATTAATATTATCAAGGGATTTTTGATCTGTATAAATGATATCATCAAAAGTATACCTGGCACCTTTCAATTTTCTGACCTTGGCTTCAAGGTCTTTTATTATCATTCCGGATCTTTTAAGTTTTTTTGTAAGCTTCCCTATATCACTGATATCATTTAATAATGAAATACCACCTGTTATCTTCTCATTCTCAATTATAGGTACCATATTCACAATATACTCACGATCTCCAACTTTACGATGGACACCTAATAGTTGCTCACCTGTTTGCAGAACAGTCTGTAGTTTACTTCCGGGTCTTACTGACAGAGGTTTTCCAACAATATCATCAAATGCAACAGAAGTGATTTTAGAATAGGATTTATTCACATAACGAACAATCGAATTGGAATCTACAATGAGGATTCCATCGTATAATGAGTCAAGAATAACTTTTACTAAACTAGTAATTTCCATATCAATTTGTCTTTTCTTTCATATTAAAAACGCCTAATCAGGATAAATCTTGTGATTTTCATTTGTCAATGTTGATTATCACTTGAAAAGACTTTCTACATTCTGCTTTTGAACTTCATCTCTGCGCAAGAAGTATTGGCACATTTTACATCTTTGATAACCCGTTGTAAATGATTAATACATGATTAAGATATTGTACTACAAAGTTTGGTTTTACCCATATCCATTATTCTCTTCTTGAATGGTCAATATCTACCATCTACACTCAGGCAATTTAAATTAGATCCCCCTTGATTGGGCAATTTCTCTTTCAGGAGACCGGGTTTGGGAACTCAGATGGGCAATCATAAAAGGCGGCCCCGGATAAGGAGGAGAAACCGGGGCCGCAACAACACAAATCTATTCTAAAAAGGTATTGGTCTATCTGTTACCGGAAATCAAACTCCCTCCCTGAGGCGTCTCATCCAGTCACCGTTTGTCTGAACGGTTTCCACCTTATGCCCTGCCAGCGGCATAATCTGCTCATGAATGGCATCTACAATCCACGAAACCTGGGGAAAGTAGATCTCTTCCATTTCTGCAGGAGGGGAAATCCAGTTTCTGGAGCCCACGACCACAGGAGGAGCATCCAGATAGTCAAAGGCCAAACGGGTCAGATTGGAGGCGATATTATGGGTAAAGGCACCTTTTTCCACGGCATCTGATACGAGGATGCAGCGGCCTGTTTTTTTCAGGGACTCTACCAGGGGTTCATAATTCAGAGGAGTCAAGAACCTCAGGTCGATCACTTCCACAGAAAGACCGTATTTTTCTTCCAGCACTTTAGCTGCATCCATGGCGGGATACAGGGTGGCTCCAATAGACATGATAGTCAGATCGTTCCCCTCTTTCCGGATAGCAGGTTCCCCTTCAGGAACTTCATAGTACCCTTCGGGAACACCTTCTTTCTCAAAAAGTTCGGCTTCGCCGTAGATTTTCTGGCTTTCCAGAAAGATCACCGGATCGGTTCCTCTCAGGGCCAGGTTAAGCATACCTTTGGCATCGTAGGGAGTCGCAGGGAACATAACCTTCAATCCGGGGATATGGGAAACAATAGCCGACCAGTCCTGGGAGTGCTGTGCTCCGTATTTGGCACCGACAGAGACTCTCAGCACCAGAGGCATCTTCAGAACACCTGCGGACATGGACTGCCACTTGGGCATCTGGTTGAAGACTTCGTCTCCCGCCCTACCCAGGAAGTCACAGTACATAAGCTCTACAACGGCACGGCCGCCGGCCATGGCGTATCCCACAGCAGAACCGACAATGGACGCTTCTGATATGGGAGAGTTAAAAAATCTATGGTAGGGCAGCAGCTCTGTCAAACCTCTGTAACAGGCGAACGCTCCGCCCCAGTCCCTGACATCTTCACCGTAGGCAATCATGGTGGGATCTTCTGCAAAGCGGTGAGCCATGGCTTCAAAAATACCGTCACGGAAAGCATAGGTTTTGGAAGCAGGCAGTTTTTTGCCGTTTTCGTCATAGCCGTACCTGGCTTTCCTTTTCAACTGTTTCACACGGGGGTTCTCTTCCAGAGGCTGAAGGAGTTCGGCTTCCCTGTCTTCCATTTTGGGAACATTACCGCCCGAAAACATAACAGATTCAATGAACTGCCCGTCCACATGGGGGCTGATGGCATCATCGATGGCAATTTTCATGGTAGTCGTTATTTTTTCAACAACCGTCTCTTTCATGGCGTCCAGCTCTTTCTGGGTTGCCACTTTGCCGGCTTTCAGATATTCACCGAACTCCACGATGCAGTCCATATTGGTAAAAGCATCGATCTCTTCTTTTGTTCTGTAGGAAGAAGCATCTGAAGGAGAGTGTCCGGAGAGCCTGTAGGTAATGGTATCCAGAAGGGCAGGACCCTGACCTTTCAGAAGGATCTCTTTCTTTCTGGCAGTTGCTTCCGCAACAGCCAGGGGATTGAATCCGTCAACTCTTTCGGCATGCATATTCTCTTCGTTAACACCGGCACCGAGACGGGCGGCAACACCGAATCCCATGGTTTCTCCCACAGGTTGTCCGCCCATGGCGTAGAAGTTGTTAAAAACATTCAGCAGGTAAGGGGGCATACCACCCAGATCCTTGTCCCAGAGGGTCTTGTACTGATCCATGGCAGCCATCATCAGTCCTTCCCACACAGGGCCGCAGGCAAGAGATCCGTCACCGATATTGGCAATGACAATACCGTTTTTCCGGTTCACCCTTTTAAAGAGAGCCGCACCCAGAGCGATATCACCGGAACCACCGACAATAGCGTTATTGGGCATACTGCCGAAGGGAGCAAAGAAAGTGTGCATGGATCCGCCGAGCCCCCGGCTGAATCCGGCTCTTCTGGCAAAGATTTCCGCCAGAGCACCGTAGAGAACAAAGTTTTCTGCAGTATCCCGGACAGAGCTGCCATTATGATGATCCTGGACAACTTTCAGAGTATCACCGTCCATAAAGGATTCCATAACAGAAGTCAGATCTTTTTCTTCCATGGCATGAACAGCTTTGAAACATTTGGCCAGAATCTCACCATGAGAGCGGTGGGATCCGAAGATAAAATCGTCCGTATCCAGAGCCAGAGCCTGCCCGACATAGGCTGATTCCTGACCAATCGCCAGGTGAGCGGGACCTTTGTGGTTATACTCTATTCCCTGGTAATGTCCCTCTTTTTTGATGGAGTTCAGCATGGATTCGAATTCCCGGATAATGAGCATGTCGTAATAAGCCTGCTTCAACCCGTCTTTTCCATACTTTTTGATCTCTTCCTTGATATCTCCCTTGTACTGGTTTACAGGAATATCTTTCAGTTTGATCACTTTGGATTCTCTGATCTTTTTAGGATCTACCGTAATCTGCTGTGCCATTTAAATATCTCCTTTGGCCGGTGGGCCGCTTATTTTTTTTGTTGTAACGTATCTGAATTCTTGTCGTTATGGCTTAAAGATTTGATCCGGAGACAAGGCAGAAAACGCGGAGCGTACGAAGGTACGTGAGCATTTTCAACGCAGAATCCGGATCAAAGATTCAGTCTATCTCCCACAAAGCGTCTTTTATGATTTCTGAAATAGAGGGATGGGGAAAAATAATCTCCTTCACATCCTGTACCCTCAGTTCCATCTCCAGCATAGCCGCTGCGCTATGAATAATCTCCGAGCTGTAGGATCCCAGCAGATGGACTCCCAGAATTTCACCCGTATCTGCATCCGCCACTACTTTGCACATACCAGGGGCTTTCTTTCCCTGCTCTGCCAGAAAACGGCCGTTGGCCCGCATCTGAATGACACCGGTTTTGACATGATACCCCTGTGCTTTGGCATCTTTTTCGGTTAAGCCGCATCCGGCGGCTTCCGGTTCGGTATAGAGAGCCCAGGGAACAGCGCTGTAACGCATCCGGTCCTGTTTTCCCAAAATGGAATTGACTGCGACTTCTGCCATCCGGGATGCCGAATGGGCCAGAAGGGATTTTCCGTTTACATCCCCGATGGCATAGATTCCGGGAAGGTTGGTTCTCATCTGCTCATCTACCCGGATTCCCTGGGGAGCCACATCCAGCCCGATCTTTTCCAGTCCCATGGTAATGGGTCGCCGGCCGACTGCCATAAGAACCATATCTGCATCCAGTGCCGTTTCTGCTCCGTCTTTTTCAAAATAGACTTTCTTCTCATCGATTTTTGTCACTTTGGCCTTCAGGTGGAAATCCACCTTATCCAGACTCTTGCGTAGTGTGACAGAAAAATCGGCATCCATCAGAGGTATGATTTCCTCCATCATTTCCACAACCGAAACTTTGACTCCGATGTTGCTGAAAAAAGAGGCAAACTCCACACCGATAACACCTCCGCCGATGACAACCAGGTTTTCAGGAATCCTCTCAACATTCAGGATTCCCTTGTTGTCCAGTACATGGGGAAGGTCCGAACCGGGAATGGGAGGGACAAAAGCGGTGGATCCGGTAGCAATAATCAGATTATCAAAACCGTAGCTTTTACCATCGGCCACCACCGTATCGGTTGCTGTAACTTCCGCTTCGGCCATTACCACATCCACTTTGTTTTTCTTCATAAGAAAAGCGATCCCTTTCCGCAGGGTATCGATGGTATCCTGCTTGTGGGCCATGGCTTTTTCCAGGCTGAACTGTACGTTTTCGGCGGTTACACCGAAGGATTCGCTGGATTTGGCTTTTTTATAGAGCTTGGATGAGTTTAATAGGCTTTTGGTAGGAATACAGCCCCAGTTGGTACAAACACCACCCAGGTTTTCTTTTTCAATAAGAAGGACTTTCAATCCTTCATGACCGGCTCTTTCGGCGGCGATATAGCCGCCCGGTCCGGCTCCGATGACAATCAGATCGTATTTTTCCATAATTTCCTTCCTTACAGAGCCAGTATCAGATCGATGTTTTCGAGGTTATTAACAAGAGCCTTCAGAAACCGGCCGGCCGGCGCCCCATCGGTTGCCTGATGGTCGAAGGTCAGGGAAAGCCCCATATGGGGAACAAAGGAAACATCTTCCCCTTTCATAACCGGCTTGGGCTGAACGGCACAGACACCCAGGATTCCCACTTCCGGCTTATTCAATACCGGCGTAAAGCTTTCGATCCCCATAGCACCCAGGTTGGTGATGGTAAATGTCCCGCCTGTGAGTTCTTCAGGTTCGGCCTGCCCTTCCAGACATTTTCCAAAGAGCCTTTTGGTTTCGGTTCCCAGTTCTTTCAGGCTCAGCCTGTCTGCATAACGGACAACCGGAACCAGCAGCCCCCGGGGGGTGTCCACAGCGCATCCCAGATGCACATGGGAGAACTGTTTGATCGTATCACCCAGCCAGTGAGCGTTCATTTCAGGGAAATCCACCAGAGTTCTGGCCGTAACAAGCATAACCAGATCGTTGATGGTGATCTTCTGGAGTCCCATCTCTTCAGGAGACTCTTTAAGCCGTTTTCTTAATGCCAGGATGCGTGTCGCATTGGCAGAGGTATTCATTGTGAGCTGGGCAGTCTGCTGTATGGACTGCAGCATAAGTGAGGCCGTGACTTTTCTTACACCCTTTACCTTGATTTCTTCTACCGGTCCGGGGAATTCCATGGAAACGGATGATGTCGCGGCTGCGGAGGCGGCAGGAGCGGCATCCGTCAAGTCGGATTTGAGAACCCGGCCTCCCAGGCCCGTACCTTTGACGGGAGCTGTTTTGCCTGTTCTGATCATCTCTTCCAGAGCTGCGGGAGTCAGAGGAGCCTGCCCTTCCATGGCAGAAAGGACATCCCTTTCAATAATCCTTCCCTCGGGACCTGTTCCCGGCAGGGAGGAGAGATTCACGCCTTTGGCTGCCGCAAGATTTCTGGCCCTGGGAGAGGCAAATCCCCCAATCTCTCCGGAGACTTCCGGAGCAGACGCTGAAGCAGGAGCGGCGGCTGTTGTTTCCGCCTGGGCTTTTGCAGTCTCTTCAGCTGCGGGCTCAGGTGCGGTACTTTCTCCTCCGGACTGAACTTCCGCAAGGAGTGCGGTGATATCTTCTCCCGGAGTACCGACGATAGCCAGGGGAAGCATAACAGGAACATCGTCATCTACCTGATAGAGCTGCTTCAGCAGGACTCCTTCTGCTGTTGATTCAACCGAGACTGTAGCTTTATCGGTTTCTGCTTCACAGAGTATATCACCGATGCTTACCGCATCGCCCTCCTGTTTGGACCATTCCAGAATAATACAGGACTCTACTGAGTTTCCCGCTTTCGGCATGACAACAATTTCCGCCATGGACCTCTCCTTAAATTTTATATTTCCTTTAATTGCTTTACAATTATCTTTCTTTTTACTTTCGATTGTATTTCAATTTGCCTTTCAAATCAAGCATTAATTGATATATTTTTACTAAAAAGAGGGATTTTTCTAGGCCGTCGGCAATTTCCTCAGTATATTAATAGTATGAAAAAGGAGATATCAGAGCTTACAGAGGCGCTTCTTACCCTGGAAGGCCTTTTATATGGAATTTCTGCCGACGGGATTATCAGCGACAAAGAACTTGCCAAGCTGAAAAACTGGAAAAAACAGCATTTTGATACCATCAGACACCACCCTGTGGGAGATCTGTTTTCCATAATAGATTCGACAACCGAGGGAAGGATCCTTCTGGAACACGAAAGGGAATTTATAGAGCAGTTCTGCCAGCAGTACGGAGCTTGTGAGGATGAAGACGATCAGGTCCTGTGCGATTCCATCAGATTGAAGGGATACATTGAGGGTATCCTGATGGACAAAAAAATATACGAAGCGGAAATCCGGTCGCTCAGGACATGGCTGATGGAACGCCCTCATTTGAAAACACTGAGCGTCTATTCAGAGATTTTGGATAATCTGGAGAATTTTATCCAGGGACGGCAGATCAGCAGCGAGGAACTCTTTTATTACCTGAAAGAGATTGAGAAAGAAATACTGAACTGATTTAACACAGTAAATCAGATAAAACTGCACAAAAAAGAGTTTTTCCTCACTGGAGACAATCCTGAAACTGGAATGGAATTCCCTCCGTCAGGACAGGAAAATCACATTGACAGAACCCCGGGGCCTCACTATGTTGTAATAACACAAATCGGAGGAGCCCATCCCATGCTTTACGCCGCTGTCGGAAATGAACATACGAATCTTTCCCGCGAAGACCTTCAGAAGATTCTTTACGGAGCACTAGACAAAATTCCTGCCAAAGAAAGGACCCTTATCATTCCTCCTGACATGACCCGTCTTCATTCCCGGGCGGGCGAACTGACAGAGCTGGCATGGCAATACCTGGGAAAAAAGCTTCAGGCTGTCATCCCGGCGTTGGGTACCCATTTCCCCATGAGCAAAAATGAGCTGAAAAAAATGTATGGGCATCTCCCTCTTGAACTGATAAAAGAGCATAACTGGCGATGCGGTCTCACCGAACTGGGAAGATTGAGCGGAAAATTCATCAGAGAGATTTCCGGAGAAAAGCTGGATTATGACTGGCCTGTAGAGGTTAACAGGATTCTCATTGATCACCCATGGGATCTTATCCTCTCCATCGGTCAGGTCGTCCCCCATGAAGTCGTGGGTATGGCTAACTATACCAAAAACATTATGGTGGGAGTAGGCGGTAAAGAAGCGATTGATAAAAGCCATTTCCTTGGCGCCGTTTGTGGCATGGAAAGGATCATGGGAAGGAGTGAAACACCGGTACGGCAGCTCTTCGACCGGGGAGCCGACGAGTTCTGCAAAGACCTGCCTATTGTTTATGTTCTCACCGTCGTAGCTACTGATGAGGCTGGGAACAATATCACAAAAGGTATCTTTATCGGCGATGACCGGGAATGCTATGAAAAAGCCGCTGAACTCTCCCGAAATGTGAATATAAAAAAGCTTGAGAAAGCCCCGAAAAAGGTTGTGGTGTATCTGGAACCTGAGGAGTTCCGCAGCACCTGGCTGGGCAACAAAAGCATCTACCGGACCAGAATGGCCATGGCAGACCGGGGGGAGCTGATAGTTCTGGCTCCGGGTGTTCACTGCTTCGGGGAGAATGAAACCATTGATAAGCTGATCCGCCGGTACGGATACAGAGGAACGGAACAGACCCTCAAGGCGGTTAAAAATAATCCTGATCTGGCGGAAAATCTCAGCGCCGCAGCCCATCTGATTCACGGCTCATCGGAAGGACGATTTACCATAACTTATTGTCCGGGAGGCTTGTCCCGTGAGGAGATTGAAAAAGCAGGTTACCAGTTTGGAGATCTGGAATCTTATAGAAAAAGGTACAATCCGGAAAAGCTGAAAGAAGGGTGGAACACCATGGATAACGATGAGGAAATCTATTTTATTTCCAACCCGGCTCTGGGCCTGTGGGTATGGGAAGAGAAGTTCTTATAGATCAGATTTCTTTTATGTTCTTTTCCATCATTTCCAGGGAATATGCAGTTATGTCTTGAAAGCAAGAAAAATCAACAAGATTTTCTGTTAATAGAAACTCAATCCCATGAGTCTTCATGGTTGAAACAATATTGGCATCATGGATCTTTTTCCCTTTTAAATCATGCTTTATGGCAAGATGTGACAGGATTTCTGATGTAACCCGAGTGTCCTCTTTTATTAAAATAAACTTTTTAAAAACTTCAATATTCTGAAAGACATCTTCAGACTTCAATCCCAACCCATTTTTATCCAAAGGTCTGGTAGCAACTACCATATACTCTCTGATGACCTGACCACTAAAAACGGGATGAAAGCCATTCTTGTATAGTTCTTTGATAACAGTTTTTGCCGTATAATGATTATTCCGGGAACTATCAGTTGCAGTTATTAGTATATTAGTATCCAGAAATACCGTATCACCTTCCATCATCACCATAGATTTCTTCTCTATTCCAATTTGTATGTAATCCAGTGTGGACAGTAATTAAATTCAGTTCTAGATCATCTGGATCCTGCAGATCCATTTGAGAAGCTTTCTCTAAAATGAAATGTAATTCACCTTGTAATGACCTATGATGCCTAACAGCCAAACGTTTAAGAGAATGCAGTACTTTTTCATCAACATTTCGAATATGCAGCGACTTCATACCAGTATCATAATGCTACCGCTAAAAGCTGTTAAATATCCTGATCAATTACAGGAAAATGTTCTGATTTTATAGTATTTTCTGAACCCTGCCGACCTGACCGTCCTGAAGCCGGACTTTGATTCCGTGGGGGTGATGGGGCGAGTTTGTGAGGATATCCGCCACCAACCCTTCGGTGAGTTTACCCGACCTCTGGTCCTCTTTCAGAACGATTGCGACCTTCAGGCCGGGTTTGATATTGGCGCGTGTTTTTCCATTCATAGAGGGATAGTATCACATTTTACTGTATTTGACTCAGAATCTTCAGAAACAACCGGATCTGCTCGTCCGGAACAGACTTGTCAATTCCCACACAGGAGAGAGAAACCGATGATTCCGGGCCGCCAGCTTGCTGAACCATACGGGAAAGATCAGCCCGCAGATCCTCTTGTGGCACATCAGCAAGCACAACCGGGGAGTATCTCAGATTCAGCCAGCACCCGGGAAGTGCCTTCCTCACAGCTGCGATATCCGAACCGGCTCCGACTTCGGCAAAGACAAGACCGGGAACGCCCGCATACCCTTCGACCACATGCTCCATGGACTGACCGCAGTGATGAATTCCGTAGGGCTGAAATAACTGGGCAAGTTTCACATCATATTCCAGAAGGAAATCCCGGTAGCTGTCCAGAGAGATCATTTCCACGGAACAGTTGGAATGAACATAGAGGGAAGGAAAATCCAGGTAATTGGTAATAGCAGTCACCCCTCCTGAAAGCCAGTCAGAAACCTCGCTGAGCCTATTGCCCACCTGAACGGACAGGTCAAAACACTTGTCAAAGAGCTGTCTGGCACCCTGTTCATTCTGGTACATATCGATAAAAACGGAATCCCCCCGGATATCCAGAGCAAGATTCAGAATTCCCTGCAGATTAATGGCGGAATGGACAGAACCGTATTCTTTCTGCAGCCAGCTGATCTGATCTTCTACAATCCGCCAATCCTCACTATCTGTAAGATTTGGCGCCTGAAAATTCTGCATATCCTCTTCAGAAAGATGGGCACAGATCACTTCCGGCGGAGCATCTTCACTAAACCGGACATCGCATCCCATCAGACTGGAATACAAATACCCGCTGGCAATCAGATCACTGCCGAGAAGGGGTCTGGGCTCGGGATGTTCCTCCCCGATGCCCCACTCTCCGAATCTTTCAAACAGAAATCGCCGCATTTTCACATCAGATGCGATCCTGTATGCAGGGTTATTGAAAAACTCTTCTGTGAACCGGATACCCAGGTTCTGATTCCACCAGGAGGGGTGGAAGGTTATATCATATTTCATCTGAATTTCCTTTTTTATTTTATGAAATCTTATGAATCCTGTTATAAACGGTTTCCTGATCTTCAGGTGTTTCGCAGTAGGTGGTGACAATACATTTGAGTCCGTCCTGCTTCAGTTTTCCGTAATACTCCAGAACTGTTTCGGCAGACCCGACAATTCTTACATGAAGGACCTTACCGGAACCTGAAAAGGCCTTTCCCAGCAATTCCGGATCATTGGGAGAGGGATCGGTCTGTTTTCCCACTGCACCATCAGCCATCAGCAGGGAGGGGATGGACTTTACCAGATCAGCCCTGCCCGACCAGTTTCCGCATGAGTGAAAAACCGGGCCTGAAAAAGACCGGGAGGCTGAAACCATGGACGGGATACCGAAACGCGCATAATCCTCATCGCTGAACATCAGGATATTGTCGTCACTGAAGCCTATCCCTTCAAAGGCCCGGGAAGAGGCAAATCCATGACCCGGTTTCGCAAGAGCATCACCAATCAGGTTCAGCTGTTGATCCAGGAATTCCTTTTCCATTTCGGCAACCGTATCAATCAGCTCCTTAAGATCTTCCGGGTGATCAAAGGTTTCATACATAAAAGCTGTGGACTCCATCAGGTAGGAAGAGACAATATTCAATGGAGACTGGGTATCCCCCGGGCTCAGAGGAATTTTCCCTTTGGTCTGGTCCAGAAAATATTCAATCATTTCCAGAACCTTCTTTCCTTCGGGACTCTCTCCCACAGAACAGACCCTATGGTTCAGAGCGTCTTTCGCGCTGGTAAAAGGGCCTTCCACAGCAGGAGCTTGCCCCTCTTTCCAGAGATAGGGAACCCCGAAAGCACTGGAAACCACGCCGATTCCGTACCAGGGTTCCAGGAAATTGGGAATATCCGCTTTAAAGGCCATACTCTTTTGTAAAGCTGCCAGCTGAAGCCCCAGAGAGAGTTTTCTATCCCTGCATCCCCAGGAAAACACCTCGGGCACACGGAAACGCCGGTAAACCGCAATGCCGTCCTCAGCCTGCCAGAAACTCCGGCACCGGTCCAGGAGGGCCCTTTCATAATCGGCATATCCCTCCAGGTCAAAATCGTCTACAGCCACAGGTTCTACCGAAGTTCCCTGGGAATCCGCCAGGGCGGTATTGAATTCATCTTTCATTATTTCTGTCCATTTGTTGTTTGAATTTCGAGCCATCCAAGAGCGAGATGGAACCACTGGGCCACATGGGGATCGGAGAGACGGTTTTTCTCAGGCTGATCCACCTCGGGAGTTGCCAGGGACAAACCATGTTCTCCCTTGGGAAAAACATGAAGTTCCGCCGCAACTCCTGCTTTTTTCAGGGCAGAAAAGAAATGGAGAGAATTCTCTACCGGCACCTCCCTGTCGTCTGCGGTGTGCCATAAAAAGGTAGGGGGAGAGCTCTTTTTTACCTGGAATTCCAGAGAAAAATACTCCCGCAGGGCGGGATCTCCCCCGGTAAGATGACGCATGGAGCCTTGATGATAATCCTGGCTCATGGAAATCACAGGATAGCTGAGAACCACAGCATCAGGCCGGCAGGTTACGGCAGGAGAGGAGGCTCCCGCTTCATCCGTAAACTGCTGATCCACAGATGCCCAGTGAACTCCCAGAGAAGCAGCCAGGTGTCCTCCTGCGGAAAACCCGCAGACAGCAACCCGCACATACCCCATGGCCCGGACTTCCCGGACAGCTCTGCCCAGAGAGCACAGAGGTTCAAAGCGCAGAGGTTCGTCCCGGGTGTCATCCTTAACAGGATAACGGAGCACAAAAGGCTGCCACCCGCCGGCGGCATAGGCATCCGCCACCGGTTCAGCTTCCCGGTCGGCCAGCATTTGATACCCGCCGCCAGGGCAGATGACAACCGCCCCCTTAGCCTGTGGAACCTTTGGAAAGGAGCTAAGTCCTTTCATAGAAAAATCTTTATCCTTCATATATGACATGGCAACCTTACTTGAGAGTTAAAAATCAGTTTCCCGTTGCCAGGGGCATCAGTTTATCCGGAAGGAACATAACAATACCGGGCACATAGGAGATAATCAGAAGCACGGCGATCATAATCATAAAGAAGGGCAGCAGCTTTTTAACCAGTTTCTCAATCGGCACTCCCGACACAGCAGACCCCACAAAAAGGGTTCCCCCTACGGGAGGTGTAATAAGGCCGATTCCCAGGTTCAGAATCATCACAACACCAAAGTGGACAGGATCCATTCCGATGGTCCGGGCTATGGGGAGGAGAATGGGAGTCGCCACAAGAATAATGGCGGACATATCCATGATAGTCCCCAGGACAAGCATAACAATATTGAGAATGATCATAATGACAATCTTGTTCTGAGTCAGACTGAGAATTCCGTTGGCAACCAGTTCAGGCATGTGAAGATAAGTCAGCAGCCAGCCGAAAACCTGAGAAGTGGAAATCAGGATCATAACAATAGCCAGAGTATTGAGTGACCGTTCCATCAGATGCCAGATTTTTTTGGGTGTCAGTTCCTTATAGACTATAATTCCCACAAGGATGGCCCATACAACCGCAATAGCAGCAGACTCGGTAGCTGTAAAAATACCGCTCACAACTCCTACAACAACAATAAGGACTGTAATCAGCCCCCAGATGGAATCTCCAAGGGTTCTGAACAGGGTTTTAAAGCTAAACGCATCTCCTTTGGGGTATTTATGACGGACTGCTTCGATATAACTGAAAACCATCAGGGCAATTCCCAAAAAAACACCGGGTATAATCCCCCCCAGAAACAGGCGTCCCACCGAAACACCGCCGGCAACCATGGCATACATAACCATATTGTGACTGGGTGGAATCAAAAGCCCCTGAACCGAACTGGCCATGGTAATATTGGTGGCAAACTCCTTGTCATACCCTTCCTTGGCCATCATGGGAATAAGAATGGTACCCAGCGAAGCAGTATCAGCTGTGGATGACCCGGAGATTCCTCCGAAAAACATGGAAGCCATAACATTTACCGTAGCAAGACCTCCCCGCATCCATCCGATAATCGCATTGGAAAGCTTGATCAGGCGGTTGGAAATTCCCCCTGCCCCCATGAGCTCTCCGGCAATAATAAAGAAAGGCACTGCCATAAGGGTGTAGACATTCACTCCTTTTACCATGAGCTGAGCTATCTGCATGATGGGTAGTCCCAGATAGATGGTTGTCACGATACTGGAGACACCGATAGCAAATGCGATAGGGACTCTCAGAACCAGAAAAATAAAAAATGACCCCACCAGAATGAGGGTGGCTGTAGTATTAAGATCCATTATTAATTATCCTCGCAGTGTTGGATGATTTCTGCAGCATCTTCCACAAGAGCTTCCGCTTCTTCTTCCTGACATCGGGTTATTTCAAGCTTCTGCCCTGTGGCCATCCGGTGGCAGAAGTTAATAAAACGTTCTATTTCCATCAGCATTATGGCGGCACCTGATATGGGGCCGGCCAAAAAAAGCCAGCTAGACTTGATAGACATCCCGGTAATGACATTCCGATTGGCAATGCTCAGGAATTTACTCCCGTATATAAACAGAAAAAGGCCGAAACCGAACATGAGAATCTGTCCGAATGCCCTTATGACAGGCATAGCTTTATCCGGAACCAGGTAGTCGATAATCTGCATACGGATATGAGTGTCTTTCCGGATGGCCAGAGCGGCGCTTATAAGGGACATGTACACCATAAACATAAGAACAACCGGTTCACCCCATGTCATAGGTGATTTGATAAAATAGCGGTTTATAATAACCCAGGTTGTAATAACAATCATTCCGATAAATCCGATTTTACAGATTGTCAGAAAGATCCAGTAAACCGTATCGAAAAATTTTTTAACTGCTTTCATTTGAACTCCTCTCTCCCCATTCCCTGATTAAACTTTTAATACAGGCTCCCCTCCGGACAACAGCAAGAGGGGGGCCGGAGATAGTCAATCAGGAAATGACAGACCTCCTCGGAAGGAGGCAGTATTCACTCAATTACTTAGAGAGAATCGCTTCGTAATAGTCTTCCAGACCTTCGATATATTTCAGCACAACAGGTTTGGCCAGTTCGACATAAGCGGCTTTATCGGAGACTTCGGAAACACTGGCACCGGCAGCTTTGATCTTTTCGATAAGCTCACCGTCAAGCTTTTCAATAGAAGCGCGGTTCCACTCTTCCGCTTCTTTACCGGCTTCCATGATAATCGCCTGATCTTCAGCATCCAGTTTGTTGAATACCGCTTCGCTCATAAGAACGATAGAGGGGCTGTAGGTATGTCCGGAAAGGGTGTAGTTGGGCGCAACTTCAAAGAAGTTATTGGAAAAGTAACCTGAGTAGGGCTGTTCCGCTCCATCTACTGTTCCAGCCTGAAGTGCAGAATAAAGCTCACCGAAACTGATGGGAGTAGGCTGTACACCCAGAGCCTGGAAAGTCTCAGACATCAGCTGGGTAGTGGGAACTCTCAGTTTCAGACCTTTCAGATCTTCCACGCTGCTGATTTCAATTCCGGGTTTGGTAAAAATATGACGGGCTCCTTCGTCCAGGTAAAAAAGTCCAACCATTCCGGTGTTGGTTTCCTGAGGTTCTTTCAGGAACTCTGCCCCGATTTCACTGTTCAGAACATTCCAAAGATGTTCTCTGTCCCGGAATATAAAGGGAAGACCGAAAAGGGTCAGTTTCTGTACGCCAAAATCACCCAGTGAGTTGGTATTTCCGCGGCACATATCGATGGCGCCGCCGCCCATCTGAAGAGACTGATACATGGTTTTTTCATCACCCAGCTGACCGGCAGGGAAAACCTCGATTTTAATGCGGCCGTCAGACTTTTCATAAACAAGCTCAGCAAACTTGGAATCCACCTGTTCCATAATATGATCTTTGGGGTTCAGTTCCGCAAATTTAAAGGTGTAGCTCTTTTTTGCTCCGTCAGAAGCACCACTTTCACCCTGGCCATTGGACCAGGCCAGTACAGAAACCATCATTAATACAGCAGATAGCAAAACAATTCTTTTTTTCACAAGAATCCTCCATTTAATATGTACGCCATTCGATAAACTATTATCAAAAGGCTGTTAAATGGTATGACGGGTTTTCCGAACCCGCTCTATGGAAGATTTTGAAAATTTAGGGAATTGTATTTTCTTTCTATGCGATTGTACTTTAAACCTCAGTGATTGTATTAATCAGGCCTTTTTCTGGGAATTTTTCCACTGGGTGGGGGACATTCCCGTCTCTCTTTTAAAAAGCGAACTGAATGAGTTGGGAGTCTGGTACCCCACATCCAGGGCAATCTCAGTGACAGATTTTTCGGTTGTATTCAGAAGATTCTTGGCCTGATTCATTCTGACAACCGTCAGATATTCCGAATAGGAGTAGCCGCTGCTCTTTTTGAAGATCGATTTGAAATAGGATTCGCTGATGCAGACAGCATCGGCCACATCCTTTACCGAAATGGCTTCGGCATAGTGTTCGTTGATATACTCTTTCGCCTTGATCACCAGATTTTTGGACCGGTTGGAGTGAGACCGGGATACAATCTGGATAATATCTTCCGTGCGGGACTTCAGCCACTCCAGCAGCTGCGCCTGGCTCCGGATAATAGCCGATTCGGAGAAAAGTTTTTCACTGAGCTCCAACAGCTCATCCACATCTCCCCCTCCGGCAATGGCCGACTCCACCATAGTACCCAAAAGCTCATAAGTACGGACTTTTTGGAGTTTGTCGGTTTCACTGCCGTAACTGAACAGGAGGCTCATCAGTTTCTGAAGCTGATCCTGGGCTTTCACACTATCTCCCATACGGATAGCCGAAAGAAAGGCGTTTTTCTCTTTCAGAGGGTACTCCCGCCGGGGCTCCTCATCCTGAAGATCCGTAATATGGACAACCTGCCCGCCCTCTATACGGTTTGCGTATTCAACAGCTGTGACCGCCTCGTGGTAAGACCGTTTCAGATCCTCCAGCCCCTTATAGGTCCGGCCGATTCCGAAATCATAATTTCGCAGCATTTCTACGGAACTCTTCAGGTTCTCGCAAATCCGGATGGTTTCACTCCTGCACAAACCTGTATCTGAGGAAACAGGAAGGCATATACCCAGCATATCCGTTCCCATGGGCATAAGGATATACTGATTCGCCCCGAGGGTTTTATCCAGAAGGCTTGCAGCATCCCGGAGCAGAAGGTCGTTAAAATCCCTGCTTCCGCTCTCCTTGTCTTTCCCCGAAGAGTTTTGTTTCAGCACAATAAAGGTGTTGATATCTTCCGGTATATGAAGAAGCTTCAGCATATCAGCAACCTGCTGGTGCATCTGGACATCCAGGGACAGATCCTGAATCAGATCTTCCCGTATATAGGCAACAACTTTCTGCATCCTGGTTCTGTTCTCCCTGATCTCCCGGGCAATTCCGTACCCCAGAAAAGAGACGCTCACCAGAGCTCCCACATAATAGATCCACCACTG
Organism: Oceanispirochaeta sp.; assembly: GCA_963677615.2. Lineage (GTDB taxonomy): Bacteria > Spirochaetota > Spirochaetia > DSM-2461 > DSM-2461 > Oceanispirochaeta. The sequence continues at coordinate 65,319 of CAXXQW010000006.1, forward strand.
ATGTATCAGCGCTCCGCAGAAGAACGTGAGAGCAAAAATCATTTTGCCTGTGTTATAGAGATAAACCTTGTTCAGAAAGCCTTTTCCCCTGGCATGATTTAGTCTGTACCTCTGAATTTTGGCGATCGAATCCAGAAAGAGGATGGTTGCCAGGACAAGATAGATGGCAATGGTCACCTCTCTGCCATAGTAAGGATCAGAGCGGCTGGGAGTCACAGAATCGTATACGTTCAAATTCCCGATGGTAAATATGACTTCCGCACCGGTTGTCGTTACCGTATTGAAAATACTGTAGACAATGCCGATCAGAATGCCTGTAATAATCAGAGGCCAGAAAAGGGAGCGCCTGTTTTTGGCAGGGCGGGAAAAATCAGCCAGGATCACCATGGGAATGGTAATGGAACTGAAAATAAAGGAACGGATATTATTGATGATCACCGGAGCAGGATGCCCTCCCGAAAGGATCTGAACCGGACGGCCAATGAGAAACAGACCGAAAGAGATTAGAAAAACCGTAAAGTAACGGATTGAGTTGTCTTTCGACTCTTCAATAAGAACAAAATAGAGAACATAAATTAAAAGTATTATACCCGTCAGAGCCGGGATAAGTATGTTTCCGAAAATTTCCAGTACTGGCATATGCGCTGTAGTATATCACGGAAAATTTGATTCTGAGTATGCAGATTTCAGGCTGTTTTTTTCAGGAATTTTCCCAATGACGGTTTTTTTCATTGACAAATCTGGTTAACCAGTTATATTAATCTAACACGATGGTTAACCAATCTTAAGAAAGTGGCAGGAGCTTTTCCTTGGAGAAAACAGAGACTTTCCGGTTCAAAACAAATATGGATGAAAAAACATTCAGAGATTTTGCTTTTTTTAACAGTTTCCTGTCCCGGGGCCGATGGAAGAGTCTGGCTCTTTTTCCTGTGGCAATGGCAGGTATGGGCCTTTTGAATTTAAAAACCGGAAGCCCCTTTCTCTTTAAACTTTTCCTTGTACTGGCAGCAGCCGGTCCTGTTTTGTACATTCTTTTTTTTAAAATCACCCTGAAGAATCAGATAAAAGCCAATAATCTGAAAGAAGGCCGCCTTGTCTATACAGCCCTTTTCAGGGATGGTCTGATCGAAATAGCCAATGACCATGAAAAACAGCCTGTAGAATGGGAGAATATCTACAGGATCTACAGATATAAGGATTATTTCTACCTTTATGCCACCCTCACCCATGCGTTTATCCTGCCTGCAAAGGGGTTGATAGAAGGATCTTCGATTGAAAATTTCTGGAAATTTGCAAAACAGATGGCACCGGAAGGAAGGAGCAAATCCTATAAAAAAGCTTGATGGAACCGTAAGAAATCCGGTTTTTCAGGTTGATAATCCCCTGGAAAACCTTTTTTTACGAACAAACTGGTTAACCAATTACGGCATATTAAAATCTGGTAAACCAGATAAAAGACTTAAGGGGGGAATAACAAATGGGAAATGAGACTTCAGCCATAGTGTCCATAGAGCTATTTGAAAACAGGGAAACAGAACTGGCTCCGGAAGATTACATTCTCACAAGAATCAGGGAACTGGTGGTATCCGGCCAGCTTCATCCCGGGGCAAAACTCCCTTCCGAAAGGGCTCTGGCGGAAAAGCTGGAAACCACCAGAGGAACAATCCGAAAGGCTCTGCAGAAACTGGACTTCTACGGCCTGGTGGAGATTTCTCCCCAGAGCGGTACCAGAATCGCCAATCTTCATGCGGGGACAGTGGAACAGCTAATGCAGTCCATCCCGGTCAGTAAAAACCAGAAGATGGCGGATCTTATGGAAGCCCGTTTTATCCTGGATGTTCAGTGCGCCAGACTGGCCGCCGAAAGACGGTCCGAGACAGACCTGGAACTTATCGAGAAGAGACAGGAAGAGTTTCTCTCCCGCTTTTACGGCAAAGAAGACTACCTGGAAGAGGATTACCTTTTTCATCTGGCCATAGCCCATGCAACAGGCAATCATGTTCTGGTATCCCTTTTCAGCCAGCTGACTCCCAGAATCGTCATGCAGGACCAGCCCCATCTGAAGCAGAAGGATAAGGACTTTTCCCGCATTCCCATGGAACATATCCGCATACTCGAAGCCATACGGCAGGGAAATCCCGACGAAGCCGAAGCAGCTATGATCCAGCATCGGGAATGGGCTTTAAAGCGGGTTTTTTCAAGTAAAGAGAAGGAATAATCCTTCTAAACATACACAGGAATCAAATCAGGAGTAAAAAATGAGTCAAGTAACAGATAAAGTACTGAATGCATCAGTCGCAGCGGAAAAAGGCTGTGTAAAACAGAAGAGGCCGGAGAGGATCCTCCAGTTCGGTGAAGGGAACTTCCTCCGCTGCTTTATAGACTGGCAGGTGGATATTCTGAACGAAAAAAAAGGTCTGAATGCGGGAGTCGTAGTCGTTCGTCCCATAGATACAGACTTCCCCCCCCTGCTGGATACCCAGGACGGGCTTTATACCTCCATCATACGGGGTTACGATGAGCAGGGTGAACTGAAAAATGAAAAGCGTCTGATATCCTGTATTACCCGGGAAATCCCCGTTTACAAAGAGTATGACAAGTTCCTCGCTCTGGCGGAAAATCCGGATCTGCGGTTTATCGTGTCCAACACCACAGAAGCGGGGATTGCCTACAACCCTGAAGACAGATACGATGACCGTCCACAGTCTGCCTATCCGGCCAAACTGACCCGGTTTCTCCATGAGAGATTCAAAAAGTTCGGAGGATCCTCCGATTCGGGTTTTATCCTGATTCCCTGCGAGCTGATTGATTACAACGGAGACGCCCTCAAAGAGATTGTCCTGAAGTATGCAGATCTCTGGAATCTGGAGGAGGAATTTGTCTCCTGGATTGAAAAAGACAATACCTTCTGCTCCACCCTGGTGGACCGCATTGTTACCGGATACCCCCGGGATGAAGTGGAAGAACTGACGAAAGAACTGGGATACAAAGACAATTTTATTACAACCGGAGAATACTTTCACCTCTTTGTTATTCAGGGACCAGACTTCGTGGGAGAAGAACTTCACCTGAAAGGCAGCGGTCTGAATATCAAGCTGGTGGAAGACTTAAAGCCCTACAAACAGAGAAAAGTGGGAATCCTGAACGGCTGTCATACAGCCCTGGTTCCCGTTGCCTATCTCTGCGGCATAGAGCTGGTGAAAGACGCTGTGGAAAATCCAGATCTTGCCGCCTTCATCCAGAAGCTCCTGGACAATGAGATTATCCCCAACCTGGGAATGCCGGTGGATTATCTGAAGGACTATGCCGAAACGGTTCTGAACCGGTTCAGAAACCCTTTTATCAACCATCAGCTGCTTTCCATTTCTCTCAACTCCATGACCAAGTTTAAAACAAGACTGCTACCCCAGTTTATGGAATACTATAAATCCAATTCCTCCGTCCCCCCTCTGATGTCACTCTCCCTGGCAGCTCTCATCTGCTTCTACAGAGGAACCCTGGACGGAAAAGAGTATCCCGTCAACGACGACAAACCCTTCCTGGATCTGTATAAGGAACTCTGGCAAAAGGATCCTGAATCCCTTGAAGATGCCATGGACATTGCTGGCAGGATTCTCTCGCTAGATGATCACTGGGGTGTTTCTCTCAAAAGCCTGGATGGTCTTCACCAGAAAGTGGGTGAAGATATTCTGAAAATCATCACCAATGGTATGACAAAAACACTGGAGGAGTACCTTTGAAACCCGAACTGTTTTTTCTGGATGAAAAAGATAATGTGGGAATCACCTTTGCCGATCTTACAGCAGGATCATCTGTAACTGCCGGACAAGCGGAAGTTACAGTGGTCAGCGACATTCCCAAGGGACATAAAGTAGCTGTCAGAGAGATAAAGGAGGGAGAAGCTGTCCTGAAATACGGAGCGGTAATAGGCTATGCCCTCTCGGATATAAAAACGGGAGAACATGTTCATGTTCATAACATTAAGACCGGCCTTTCCGGACAGACCGAGTACAAATATGAACCGGAGATAGATGCCTCGGAAGAGACTCCCCTCACATCGGTTCCCCGTTTATACAAAAGGAAGAACGGCAAAGCCGGGATCCGGAATGAACTGTGGATTCTCCCCACAGTGGGCTGTGTCAACGGGACGGCCCAGCAGATTCTTCAGCAGTTCCTTATGAAAAAAGGAAAAGACGGTCTGGCCGGTGTAGACGGGGTGTACTGCTTTACCCACCCCTACGGCTGTTCCCAGCTGGGAGAGGATCATGTGAGGACCCGCAGGGTTCTTCAGAATATGGCCCTTCATCCCAATGCGGGTGGAGTCCTGATTCTGGGGCTCGGCTGCGAGAACAACCAGATCAAAGCCTTTCAGGAAACCATGCCGGAAGCACCGGATCCCGCCAGAATCAGATACCTGGAATCCCAGAGTGTGGAAGATGAAATTGAAGCGGGCATTGCCTGCCTGGAAGAACTTCTGGAAGAGGCATCAAAAGACGAAAGGACGCCCGGCTCCTGGTCGGATCTTGTGATCGGCCTGGAGTGCGGCGGCTCGGATGCCTTCTCGGGAATTACAGCCAACCCCCTGATCGGAGCCGTATCAGACAGGGTGATCAGATCGGGAGGAACAACAGTTCTGACCGAAGTCCCCGAGATGTTCGGAGCTGAAAATGTTCTGATGAAACAGTGTGCTGATGAATCCATCTTTGAAATGACCAAAGAGATGATAGAAAGCTATAAAAGATATTACCTTTCCCACAATCAGCCTGTGTATGAAAACCCCTCCCCCGGAAACAAGGCCGGCGGAATTACCACACTGGAGGATAAATCTCTGGGATGCATCAGGAAGTCCGGAAAGTCCGAAATTGTGGATGTTGTTAAAATGGACGGGATGATCCAAAAGACCGGACTCAACCTTCTGTATGCACCGGGGAATGATATTGTAGCCACCACGGCACTGGGTACTGCCGGATGCCAGCTGGTTCTTTTCTCTACCGGAAGGGGAACGCCTCTGGGTGGATTTATACCCACATTGAAGATAGCCAGCAATACAGCTCTGGCGGAACACAAAAAGAAGTGGATCGACTTTAACGCGGGGATCATTGCAGACGGAACCTCGGGCATGGCCGAAGCAGCCGGGCTTCTGCTGGAAAAAATCCTCAGAGTTGTGAACGGAGAAGAGACCGCTGCAGAAAAAAGCGGTATCAGAGAAATAGCCATTTTCAAAGACGGCGTAACCCTTTAAACCACAGGAGAACTGAAAGATATGAAATTTATCCATGATGATTTTTTACTGGAGAATGCCTTTGCCAGAAGGCTTTACCACGATTATGCGGAACACCAGCCGATTGTTGACTACCATTGTCACCTGAATCCGAAAGAGATAAGGGACAATATCAGCTGGGAGAATATTACCCAGGTATGGCTCTATGGAGACCACTACAAATGGCGTACCATGAGAAGCAACGGTATCAGCGAAGATTTCTGTACCGGAGATAAATCCGACAGGGAAAAGTTTCAGAAATTCGCCGAAACCATGCCCTATCTTCTCAGAAACCCCATGTACCACTGGAGCCACCTGGAGCTGGCCCGCTATTTTGGAGTGGATGACACCCTCCTCTCAGGTGAAACCGCTGAGGAAATCTGGAACAGAACCGGAGATGTTCTTAAAGGGGGACTTTCAGCCCGGAAACTCATGACCGACAGCAAAGTGGTTGTCTCCTGTACAACCGATGACCCTATCGATTCACTGGAACATCACAAAGCTCTGAAAGAGGAAGGATTTGAAGTGAAGATTCTTCCTGCCTGGCGGCCTGATAAATCCATGGCCGTCGAAAAGGATTTCTGGAACTCCTACATAGACCAGCTGGCTGAAGCGGCAGACAGGACCATCGGATCCTACGGAGATCTGATTGAAGCCCTGAGAATCCGCCATCAGTACTTTCACGATGCGGGCTGCCGGCTCTCCGACCATGGTCTGGATACGGTGTATGCCTCGGATTTTACGGATGCTGAAATAACAGCCATTTTTAATAAGGCCCGCTCCGGAGCCGATGTGACACCGGAAGAGGCAGATACGTTCAAAACAGCCATGATGCTGGAATTCGGACGGATGGATGCCGAAAAGGGCTGGACCAAACAGCTCCATATCGGGGCCTTAAGGAGCAACAACTCCCGGCTTTTTGCCAAACTGGGGCCTGATACAGGATTTGACTCCATTGACGATCAGAACTATGCCCGTCCCCTTGCTTCGTATATGGACAGGCTCGACAGGGAGAACAGACTCCCTAAAATGATTATTTACAATCTGAACCCCAGAGACAACGAAGTGATCGCCACCATGCTGGGAAATTTCCAGGACGGCAGTGTGGCCGGAAAGATTCAGATGGGGTCAGGCTGGTGGTTCCTGGATCAGAAAGACGGTATGGAGAGGCAGATGGAAGCCCTTTCGCAGCTGGGACTCCTAAGCCGCTTTGTGGGCATGCTCACAGACAGCCGCTCCTTTCTCTCCTACACCAGACATGAATACTTCAGAAGGGTTCTCTGCAATATCCTGGGAAAGGATATGGAAAAAGGACTGATCCCCATGGATTTCAATCTGGTGGGATCCATGGTGGAAAACATCTGTTTTAAAAACGCCGACACCTATTTCGGTTTCTGACAGTGAAAATCTGATGAGTTAACAGGCGGCTTTGTTTTTTCAAAGCCGTCTTTTTTCTGCTCTGAATGTGCTATGATGGTTTCCATTATGAAAAAAGGAGATACCATGACAATCCTGATTTTAATGGGCGTAAGCGGATGCGGCAAAACAACCCTGGGAAAAGCCCTGTCAGAAAAGCTGAACCTGCCTTACTTCGAAGCGGATGATCTTCATCCTGAAGAGAATATCAGAAAAATGAGCAGCGGCATTCCCCTTACAGACGATGACCGCCGGCCCTGGCTCGAACGTATCCGGAGTATCATAAACACTCAGCAGAATACCGGTGAATCTGCAGTGATCTCCTGTTCGGCCCTGAAAGAATCATACAGGCAGTATCTGCAGGAAGGACTCTCAGACTCTCCCGTATGGGTCTACCTGAAAGGCAGCTTTGACACTCTTGCGGCCCGCTTGGAAAACAGAAAGAACCATTTTTTTAAAAAAGAGATGCTGGAAAGTCAGTTTGCCGCACTGGAAGAGCCGGAATACGGGATAGTGGTGGATATAGAGCTCCCCCTGGAAGAGAAAATCAGTCTGATAATGGAAAAACTGGAAGATTCACCCTGATACAGAATAAAAAAGGGCCCTCCGAAGAGAGCCCTGATTGTTTAACTTTTTGCTACGAGGATATCAGTCGTACAGAAGTCCGGCGATATCGGCATCATCCATATTGTCTTTGGTATAGAACTTGGCACCGGTATCCACGTCGGAAACAGGTTTTCCTTCGTAGGCCATGAAAGCCAGCTCAACAGCTTTGTAACCGATAGAATAGGGATCCTGGGTAATGGAACCGAGGAAGTATTCGTTTCTTACAGCATTTTTCTGTCCTTCACCGGCATCAAATCCGATGGCGATCAGACCGGGATATTTCGCGGGAAGATCAGCACCGTCATTGGTTGCAGCCAAAAGACCTTTTACAGTAGCTTCGTTGGAACAGAAGATACCGAGGATATTATCATCAGCCACTTTGTTCAGAACAGCAGAAGCGGAAGCCATGGCGTCGGTGTTGGCCGCAGAAGCGGGGACAACCATTTCGATCATAACTTTTTTACCGCTGGTGGGGTTTTTGGGATCAATGTATGCGGGGTTACCCATAACTTTGATGTCTGCTTCACTCATGGCAGTTTCTTTTACGATCAGGTCAACCATGGTATCTCTAAAACCTTTACCGCGGCTTAACAGAGATTCACCGGCAGCATCCTGATTAAGGACAACGATTTTTACAGGTGATGCTTCAGTTGCCGCTTCGATGTCAGCCTTGATCACTTTGAACATCTCTTTGGCAGCCATACCGGCAGCATTGAAGTTGTCAGTAGAAGCGTTGGCATAGATGGATCCTGCAGGAGCATTGGGAACACCCGAGTCAAAACCGATGACGGGAACTCCGTTGTCTTTGCACTGCTGGAGCTGATCCATTACAGATGTCGTATCAAGAGCGGCCAGAGCAATAGCCACAGGTGCTTTTGCCATGGCGTTGTTCAGCATTTCCACCTGGATCTGAACATCACTTTCTGAGGGAGGTCCTTCAAAAGTTACATCAACGCCATATTTTTCAGCAGCGTCCATGGACCCCAGTTTTACCTGCTGCCAGAAGTCATGCTGTTCCCCTTTTGAAACCACAGCGATGTAGGGCTTTCCGCCGCCATCTTTCTGTCCATTAGCAAAAGTGCTGAAACTAACGGCTAAAAGCACGATCAGTACAATTGCAATCCTCTTAGATAATCTCATAAAATCCTCCTGTATTTTTACCCGGTTCGATCATGACCGGAATCCGGGTTTATACCTTTTTTGGGAAAACCGGTTTATTACTGGTTTTTCATTTCCATGGCAAACTGCCTCTCCGCCTCTTTTTCCTGGGCCAGGACACGCATTTTCTCGGCTTTTTCCTCAGCTTTCATTTTTGCGAAATTTTCTTTCAGCTCTTTTTTAAGAGCAGCAATTTCTGCAGTTTTTCCTTCCAGCTTCAGGTTGTTGATTTTTCTGGTCATCTCTTCCTTGTACATATCAGAAGGCGCCAGGATTCTTACTTCCGAAGCTTTCTTGTTCCGGTAGATATCAAGGAGTACCGCACCGATAACAACCACACCTGTAAAGAAGGTCTGATAGTGGGACTGAAGATCCATGGAAGGAAGTCCGGTTCTCAGAACACTCATGATATACACACCGATCATGGTTCCGAAGATCGTACCGATACCGCCGGAAAGGGAGGTACCGCCGATAACTGCACCGGCAATGGCATACAGTTCAAATCCCTGTCCCTGTGCCGGCATAACAGTAGTGTAAACCGCAGCAAACGCAATGGCTCCGATACCGGACATGACTCCGCTGACCACATAGGCCATCATTTCCCATTTCTTGACATTTACACCGGAAAGTCTGGCAGCTTCCTTGTTGCTTCCTACAGCAAAAATGTAACGGCCCATCTTTGTTTTTGTCAGAATAATAAAACAGATAAAAGCCGTGCCGAACAGGACTAAAGCACCGGTGGGAAAGGAAAAGTTATCTTCCGTAATATACTTGAAAATATTCTTGAACCATCCATCCTCATTGGCTCTGGTGGGGAAAGTGGCACTTCTGACATTGGAGACAATGGACCCGATACCCATGGAAATCATCATGGTACCCAGAGTGGCGATAAAAGGCGGCAGGTTTAAACGGGAAACCATAATTCCGTTGAAAAACCCGAAGGCAATCGCCACAGCCATAATCAGAACCAGTGAGAGCCACATGGGCCATCCCCAGGATTTATAGGCTGTACCTCCGATAATGGCGGCGGCCATCATAACCGTACCGCAGGAAAGGTCTATACCGCCTGTGATGATAACAAAGGTTACCCCGATGGCGATAAAACCGATGTAATAGGAGGAATCCAGGATATTCACCAGGGTGGTGTAGGAAAAGAAGTTCCTCCCGAAGATTCCAAAAAAGATGTAAAGGATAATCAGGGCCGCAGGCGCCAGAAACTTCTGGAGGCCGATTTCACGGATCTTGTCTCCCATGCTTTTTTCATTCAATTTGGTTTCCATAGTCTCTTAATCCCTCTTAGTCGCGTATTTCATAATTTCTTCCTGACTGGCATCTTTGATATCCAGTTCGCCTGTCACTCTTCCTTCGCACATTACAAGAACCCGGTCGCTCATACGCAGGATCTCGGGGAGTTCGGAAGAGATCATAATGATGGACTTTCCCTCTTTCACCAGAGCATTCATCAATGTATAGATCTCACTTTTCGCACCCACATCAATTCCTCTTGTGGGCTCATCGAAAATCAGGATATCACTGTTCTTGATCAGCCATTTGGCAATAACGACTTTCTGCTGATTACCGCCGGAAAGGTTCTTCAGAAGCTGTTCCACCGAAGGTGTCTTGATTTTCAGGGTATCCACATACTCACTGGTGATTTTTGCCACCTTCTTTTTATGAACAAACAATCCGTGTTCAAAGTCGTCATAAGCCGCCAGGATAGAGTTCTCTGTTACACTCAGCCCCAGAGCCAGTCCGTATCTTTTTCTGTCCTCCGACAGGTATCCGATCCCGTGTTTGACCGCATCCATGGGCGAAGAGATTTTCACGGGTTTCCCGTGGATCTCAATATATCCCCCGTCCAGAGGATCCGCGCCGAACAGGGCTCTTGCCGTTTCTGTTCTTCCGGCTCCCATAAGGCCTGCGAATCCCAGGATTTCCCCTTTCCGCAGTTCAAAAGAGACATTTTTCACCAGCCTTCCAGCGTTCAGGTTGTTGACCTTCAGTACAACTTCCGCATCGGCAGGAACATTACTCTGCTGTTTGGGCTCTTCGTATATTACCCGGCCGACCATCATATTGATGATATCTTCCTTGGTCAGGTCTTTCGTATTGCCCATACCGGCATTCTCCCCATCGCGCATAACTGTTACCCGGTCGGTAATCTGACCGATTTCATCCATACGGTGAGAGATATAGATCATTCCTACTCCCTTGGATGCCAGATCGCGCATAATGGCAAATAGCTCATTTATCTCTGTTTCGGTTAACGCAGCTGTTGGCTCATCCAGAATCAGGATTTTCAGATTGTGGGATACGGCCTTGGCAATTTCCACCATCTGCTGTTTTCCGACAGTCAGGTTTCCCAGGGTTTCCCGGGGATCAATATTCATGTTCAAACGCTGAAAGAGCGCTTCCGCCCGCTGGTTCAGTTTCTTTTCATCCAGAAAGAGGCCCTTCCCTTTTGTAGATTCCCTTCCGATGAAAATGTTCTGTGCTACTGTCAGATGCTCCATCATATTCAGTTCCTGATGGATAATGCCGATCCCTTTTCCCAGGGCTTCCTTGGGATCACGGGGATTATAAAGTTTGCCCAGGTAGTAAATTTCACCTGAGTCCTTGGGGTAAATACCGGTGAGGGCTTTCATCAATGTGGATTTCCCTGCTCCGTTTTCACCCATAAGCGCGTGGATCTCGCCAGCACGCAACTCGAAGTCTACACCCTTCAGGGCATGCACTCCGGAAAAACGTTTATCGATTTTTTGCATCGAGAGTATTACTTCTCCCAAAATCTCACACTCCTTTATGGGATTTTTCCTGTGAGGATAGAAAAATTATCCCCCCGAATTTCAAATCGCGAAATTGAGGATTTTACGGAGAATGTTTAAATTTTTCCTAAAAGGTGGAGTTTTTTTAACAAAAAAAGGGAAACAGGAACTCTATTGATAAATACAGATGCGGTTTTTTCCCTGTTCTTTTGCTGTTAAAAGAGCCTGATCCGCCTTATTGACAGCATCCATGAGAGAGCTTCCGGGATGCCAGGAGGCAAACCCCAGGGAAAGGCCGAGAAGGCACTCTTTTTCAGACAGCTCACGGCTGATCTTTTCTACCAGATTCTGAAACTCCTCATGAAGACGCCGGCTCAGCTGACGGGCCGGCTCAGAAGGGGTTGAAGGCATGAGAATGAGAAACTCATCACCCCCGTAGCGAAAAATCAGATCATCCGAACGGAGATGGGTCATGAGAAAACGGGAAAAATCTTCCAGGATCCGGTCTCCCGCAGGATGGCCGAAGTTATCATTGTAATATTTAAAATTATCAAGATCAGCAAAAAGGATACTCAGCTCTTCCCGGTAGTTGTTCTCTATCTCCTGTATTTTATCAAGCATACAGGCTCTGTTCAGCAGACCCGTAAGAGGATCTCTGTATACCGTATTCTGCAGCTCTTCCGTTCTGGCCTTTACACTTCTGTCTACATGGGAGTGAAATGTTTTTCTCAGGGCTGTGTACCGCAGATCCAGGTCAGCCTGTCTCATGGCCATACTGTAACTCATAATCAGGGCATGTATCATCGTACCGGTCACAAGAAGGAGCCCCTGCCGGCTTGAAGAGAGAAAATCCGTATAGGCAAAAAGATTGTCCAGGAGCCCCCCGGTAACAAGGGGCAGAAAACTGAGGAGGACCAGACGGGATACCCGGTCCCCTTTAAAACTCTTTCTGAAAATAAAATAGAGGATGTAAACCAGTGCAGGAATAATGAGGAGATTCATAATGTCCCCCAGCACAGGAGTGGGTCTTATAAGGGAAAATGCGGTAATCAGAACAAAAAGGGCAATAAAACCTGTAAGGATCCGCCCCTCCCGGCCCCTGCCGGATATTCTGAAAAAAGCTTTTGAAAAGAGAAGACTGAAGAGAATTGCCAGGGAATTAAAAAACAGATAGATAAAATACCCATAGGGTCTTCCCGGCAGAAATATGTAACTGAAGATCCTCTGCTTTCCCAGTAGCGTAATAACCAGACAGATCATGACCAGCGCATAGTAGAGATAAAACTGTTTTCTGCCCGCAAGATACAGGAAAAAATGATACAGGGCAACGATAATAATGAAACTGAACGAGAAGTAAAGGAATCCATTCCTCTTTCCGGCCTGCAGCAGAAACATTTCTGGAGAAACCAGCCGTACCGTTATGGATTTTTCCTGATAATCCTGCACATGAATAAATAAATCCGTTTCTGAGGCATCCGATAGCTCAAGAGGAATAATCAGAGAGGGATGGGGCAGGTCTCTCCTGTTCATGGGAATCTGATCACCCGAATAGAGTGAGACCCAGCTGTTTCTGATCCGGGAGAAATAAAAGATTTCCACCAGTTCAAACTGGGACTGGAATTCCAGACACCACCGTTCCCTCCCGGTAGTGTTGTGAACTGTAACCGCCAGGTAACGGTCTGTTTTCAGAGGCGAATCATAGAGATACCGCTTCTCAAGAGAGTTTTCAACATGATCAGGAACAGAGTTCTGCCAGACTTGCCGGGATATATCATCAATTTTCCGGAAAGTCTCCTCTCCCGCATTCACCGGAGAAAAAGAGAAAACCGGTACGGAACAGAGTATCAGAATCAGGCAGAACAGGATTTTTATATTTATTTTATACATGCAGGAATTTTCATTCAAATCAAAAAAAAAGTAAAGTTCTTTATTCGTTTATATTTGAAAAAGGAAAAAGCAGCTCCTGAAACTCCCTCTCAAACATATTGTCTTTTGTAATCAGAACAGAACCAGTATCGATGAAAGGAGGAACAACCTCTCCTTTCAGGAAATCCGCGGCAACCTTTACGGAAAGGTACCCCATATTATAGGGTCTCTGCACCACTGTCGCTTTCAGAACCCCCTCTTCCAGATACGAAAGTTCCCGGACGGCATTATCAAACCCCACAACCAGAACACGATCCTGGGCATCCGCTTCGTCAATGGCCCGGCAGACTCCCAGGGTGGAGACTTCATTCAGAGCGACGATCCCCCCGAGAGAGGGATTTTTCAAAAGATCTTTTGTAATCTGGTAGGCGATCTCCTGATCCACATCACAAAACCAGGTTCCGATAACAGCTTCTCCCTCCAATCCGCCTCTCACCCCGGATTCCCTGTCGATAGCCGTAGCGGTTCCCTTTATATGACTGACAATAGCCACTTCCCTTCGGGAAGAGCTCTGAAGTAGCCGTTTCATCTCCCGTCCCGCCTTATGACCGGCAATGATATTGTCGGTGGCAATAAAGGATACAGGAATATCAGAGTCGATTCCCGAATCTATGGTAATCACGGGAATCCCGGCTTCCTGGGCCTTTTTCACCGGCTCTACCAGCTGGGTATAATCCGTGGCGGCCAGAATGATCAGCGGCGGGTTTTTCGAGATCACGTTTTCCAGAATATGGACCTGCCTGTTTATCTCCCTTTCATACCGGGGTCCCGAGATCTCCACGGGAAGGCCGAACTCCTTGGAGGCTTCCTGAATTCCCTGATCCACCACATTCCAGAAATCCATGGCAGGCCCGATAGTGGATTTGAGAACGATTTCCACCGGCGCATTCATCACCGGGGCTTCAGGCCCTGAAGAGTTATACAGAAACGAGAGGGCCATAAACAGAAAGAGGGCCGCAATAAGGCTCAGCAGAAGAAGGTACCAGTTTTTCACAGGACAGCCTCCAGAGAAGAAGCGGGCATCTTCACGCGGATCCTGGTGCCTTCACTGGGGGAACTGATACAGGTCAGGCCGTACTCACTGCCGAAATACAGACGGATCCGCTCATGAACATTCCGGACTCCCATCCCCTGCCGGGAAAGCCGGGGCCTTTTTTCCGGCGGTGTTTCCAGGCCCTGAATCATCTCGTTCAGCTGATCCTGATCCATTCCTCTTCCGTTGTCTTTTACTTCCAGGATCATATTGTTATCCTCCAGCCACCCTGTTATCAGGATATATCCCTGATAATCCACCTCTTTGATCCCGTGATATATCGCATTTTCCACCAGGGGCTGAAGGGTTATTTTCAGGGTGATCATATCATAAAGGTCCGGATCGATATCCATCTCGTAGGTGAATTTATCCCGGTAACGCATCTCCTGGATGGTCAGATAGGACTGAACATGCTCCATTTCATCCCGGATGGGGATGAGTTCCCGGCCTTTGCTGATACTGATACGGAAGAGCTTGGAGAGAGCGGAGGTCATCTGCACGACTTTATCGCTCTGGCCCATCTCCCCCATCCAGATAATGGAATCCAGGGTATTGTACAGAAAGTGGGGATTAATCTGGGCCTGAAGGGCTTTCAGATCGCTCTTTCTTTTCTGCTCCTGCTCCCGGGTGTTTGCTTCCATAAGCTCCCGGATACGGGTTACCATCAAGTCATATTCCCGGGCCAGTTCCCGGATCTCGTCGGTTGCCCTGATGGAACCCACCTGCCGGAACTCCCCGGTTTCCACGCTCTGCATGATTTCCTGGAGTTTTCTCACAGGTTTTGTAATGCCCGATGAGATCCTGTTGGTTGCAAGACCGACGATCAGAAAAAGGATCAAACCTATTATGGCATAGATAAGCTGAACCGATTTCCATTCGGTGACAATATCACTGTCATGGGTCACATTGACCACATGCCACCCTGTGAGATCCGAGGTTTCCACCAGATAGTAGCGGTCTCCGTCCTGAAAAGAGAAGAGTTCCGGATTATCCACGGTCTGAAGAATCTGACGGACCGGTTCTTTCTTGATATTGCTGTATACCAGCTGCTGGGTGGGATGAAAAACGTAATTCCCCTCTTTGTCCAGAATAAAGTTGTACCCTTTGCGTCCGATCACAAGAGAGTGGCACAGCTCTTTGATACGGTTGAATTTCAGATCTACCAGAAGCACTCCGATGATCCTCCGGTCCTCTAACGAGAGTATGGCCCGGCTGAGAGAAACAACCCAGGAGTATCTGTCCCTGATAAGGTTCTGAACATACGATGAGGAGACCACGGTTCTGTCGAAGGCAGCCTCAGCGCCGGAAAACCAGTCCTTTTCCCGGATGGAAGTCCATGGGTTGATAACCGCATCAATATCGCTGGCGATCACCTCGCCGTTATAGCCGATGACCAGGATATCTGAAATATCCTCCCTGGCCTGAGTATAGTTGAAAAGGCGGTTTTGCACCGTGCCATTCAGGTTTTTCTTCACTTCTTCCGTGAGGACGGGAGAATCCTCATTCCGGTTAAGAAGCCGCTGAATTTCCTGATCCGCTGCGACAGCCATGGAAATCTGCTCCATCCCCTGAATATAGGTGTCCATCTGATTGACCAGCTGCTGCAGCATGGCCCGGTTGCTCTCCAGGGTAGAGCTCCTGACCGTATTGATGGTGAACCGGAAAGAAACCAGCTGCATAATAAAAATGGCAAGGAAGATCATCAGAGTGAAGATGGTATAGATTCTGGAATCCAGGGTGCCGAATCGCAAGGTGTTTTTCATATCTTCCGGCTCCTGCGGTATTCCATGGCGGTCATCCCGGTCTGTTTTTTAAAGATAATGGTAAAATACCGGGGATCCGTATAACCCACTTTTTCGGCCACCTCATACCCCTTCAGATCGGTTCCTGCCAGAAGTTTTTTCGCCTCCTCCACCCGGCAGGCTGTGAGGTACTCCACAAAAGTCTGACCGGTTCCTTCCTTAAAGAGCAGGCTGAACTGGCTGGTGGAGAGATAAAGCTCATCGCAGATATCCTGAAGGGAAAACCGGCTTTCCCGGAACCTCTCCCGGATTATTGCTTTAGCCCTGTCTATTCTGGAAAGGAGCATATCGTTTCTTCTCTGATTGATTTTCTCATCCAGTCCGGCAATCTGGTTTCTGAAAAAATCCGCTGCCTTTTCCAGAGACGCAAAGGCATCCTTCTGATTCAGAAGGCTCTCCTGATTTTCCGAAACAAGATCCATATCGCGGGAAAAGGCATCCAGCATCTGATAGAAGTGCATAAAGCCGATAACCAGCTGATCCGAAGTCAGATAGTGGGATTCCAGATAGTTCAGAAGTTCATCAAGGGCCGCAAGACTCTTCTCTTTGCCCCCCTCTTTCAGATTTTCAATAATCCTGCCGCAATAGGTATTGAACTGCTCCGGAGAAATGGCTTCTCTGGTTCTGATATCCTGAACTGACAGGATATGGGCCAGTCCGAGGATCCGGGCATATTCCACCGCATTCTGAGCGCCCTTGTAGGAAAACTCCAGCTTATCCACCCCATCAACCACTTCTCCGCAGCCGATGGAAACCTGAAGGTCTCCTTTCCGGGATGTAACACGAAACGCTTCTTCTGCCATCAGAAGGGTTCGTTTCTCCAGCTCTTCCCTCTCCCGGCTCTGCAGAAACAGAATAAGATCTTCGTCTCTGTTAAAAAAGACCTCGTCCTGGTGCCGCACTTTTTCCCTGATCGATTCAGAAAGAGAGAATCGATCAAGATCATCCCAATCCAGAGGGAACCGGACAACAACCACCGCATAAAACCCGCCCAGATCGGTCCATCCCATAAAATCCCCGCGGGATTCCAGTTCACCCCGGGTAAGCCTTCCGTTCAGCAGACGGCATAGGAATCTCTCTTTTAAAAGGGGAAAACTCTGTTCCAGCTTCTGGAGCAGTATTTCATGGGCTCTCCGGCTCTCCTGTTTCCGGTCCAGCTCATCCTTAATGGTAGTGATCACTTTGGAAAGTTCTTTTCTGGTAATGGGTTTGAGCAGAAACTCCCGAACCTGATATTTCACAGCTTCCTGGGCGTACTCAAAATCATCATAACCGGTCAGGAGAATGACTGTAATATCGGGAAACCTCTCCCCCAGAATCCGGCTCAGGGTCAGGCCGTCCATCCGGGGCATATTAATATCCGACAGAACGACATCAACCTTGTGAGTTTCAATATATTCCAGGGCCTGCTGACCGTGTTCAAAGACGCCGGCCAGAAAGAAGCCGTTCTCCTCCCAGGGAATCACACTGGAGATACCCTCACGGATTATGGCTTCATCATCCACCAGGATCATGTTATACATGGATTTTCCTTTTTCTCGCGATTATGATCTCCCAGTATAATCGACTTTGGCAAATCGTACAGGCTTTTCTCAGGGATAATTATATATTTGAATTTTTATAATATATCGGGATTTACTGAGAATCCCTGAAGAAGATCAGATCAGTGATCGATTTTTTTAAAAATTCGACATGTCATCCCGGGAAACTTTTCCCTTCAGCTCAGGATCCCGGCTTCTTATAATTTCAGGGAGATTCCCCATGGCACCCAGCTTATCGTCTCTGATGACAAGGCATCCCGCAATGCCTTCAATACCCATCAAATGCTCCATGGCAGATTCTATAGACTCTTCCGATAAAACCAGATTCCCCCCCAGAGTGGCAGCTGCATCCGCCAGAGAAGCATCTGAAGAAAAAACCGTGACCACATCCGCATCCCCCAGGCTCAGGGAATGCCCCATTCTGCCTGAAGAGGAGCAGACCGCCAAAGGCATCATGTCCGCCGGGATCCTCAAAGCCAGAGGACCGAATCTGTCATTAGTTCCGGTATAGAGACCCAGAATAACTTCTGACTCACAATCCAGGAAGAGATCTCCGCCATTCTCGATTATGGTTTCCAGAGAACCCTTTTTCCGGGAGGTTTCTGCAGCCAGCTGGGCCATTGTACCGGCCACAGCCGCCATAGGACCGAGTCCTGTGGAAAGGGACGCCCTGTGCATCCTTTTTACAGACTCCGGAGCTCCCTGAAGATCCAGATCGGCCAGGGGAGAAAGTGCCGTGGTAAAACCGGGGTTCTGCAGGATAAAAGCTTCGAGGTTCAGACGGTCTTCCACAATGCGAGTGACCACATCATCCCACCACTCTGTATGGATGTGGAAATGGGCATCCCTGTACTGGAAACTCCGGATGTCTCTTTTCATGAAAATATGAGATCAGAAGAGAGAAGAGACCGCGCCGAAAGGACAGACTTTCAGACAGCTGAGACACTCAATACACTCTTCGGAATTGAAAACGACTTCCATGGTATTTCTATCGGGAATACTCAGAGCCTTGGTCGGACAGTGGGGCACGCAGCTCCCGCACTGGACGCACTTATCCCTCTCCCAGCGGACACCCTTTTCGGTAGTGCTGATCCGGATATCCAGATCCTCGATAAAGCGGATTCCTTTTTGGATATTCTCCTCAGTTCCGGTCACATCCAGAACCAGATACCCTTCGTCATCAGGAGTCACACGGGCCCGGAATATATTAATAATCAGATCATAGTCTTTGACCAAATGGTAGACGATGGGCTTTTCGGTTTCGCACTCGGGAAAGTAGAGCATCAGTTTTCTGGTAACTTTTTCATCTTTCTGACTCATCGGCTCAAACCTCTTTCATGGGTTTCATCCCCTGTTCTACAGGCAGGGATGCAATAGGAGATGAGACAAGGAAATCTCCTCTTTTGATTTCATCCTGCAAAATCGCGGCAATTTTCCTGGCCCCGGCATAGGAGGAGAGGCTTCCTGCTTCGATCTTTTGCCCATTCAGCTCTATCTGCCCGGATTTCAGCTCTTCGTAACTGACGCTACCCAGAACCTTCCCGGTCCGCTGGGGATAGTCGGTGGAATAATCTATCACCTGGGCCTTGATATCCCTGTCGCGGATGGTCGTCTGAAGGAGCATCTGTTCATCCAGAATGGGAATGGGAATCCCCACCCCGAGAGAGAGGGAGACGCCGTACCCTTTCAGGCTGACCCCCCGGACAAATTCCGGAAGCATCTTTTTCATATCACCTGTAAGGGCCAGGGTTCCTGCTCCTTCAGAAGGCACTCCCAGAACACCCCTTTCACAGCTGGGAGAATGCTGGGTTCCCTCTGCATAGACATGCCCCTGAGCGCCCGCCAGCCAGACCCTCGTCCCTACTCCGATGGTTCTGTAGAACGGATCATTCAGCAGGGGAGAAAGCTGCCCGGCGCTGGAATACCCGCAATTCTTCATCCGGGGCTTCAGATACCCCAAATAGGTATGGATGGGATTGTCCGAAGTATTCACAGCCACATTGTAATTCTGATAACAGTTACGGGGATTCACCATAATCGCCTGATTCAGATCATCTATGGTTATTCGGGTACGAAGCTCCCGGTTGGGATAGTCATCGGTCCCGTAGGAGAGGGCAAACAGCTGAACCTCTTCTCCGGCCACGAGTTTTTCGATCACATGGCCTCCCCCGAACTTGAAATCCCCGGGATATTCAATATTCGCAGGATCATTGGCTCTGAGCTGGGTGGCTCCCAGATAGAGATCTACCGCAGCAATTCCCGAATAGGCCAGAACATCATCCAGCCAGGCTTCGGTTATCCGGATTTTCGGTTTGCTATGCCCGAAATTGAGGAAACATCCGGAAGAGCACATGGGGCCGAAGGTGGCGGTGGTAACAACGTCCACTTCTCTGGCTGCCTGCTCCAGCCCTTTTTTATCAACATAATCGATCACTTCCTCGGCGGTAAGAACCACCGCCTTGCCGGAACTGATCCTGTCGTTTATCTGTTCTACAGTTTTCATGATTGTCTAGAATATCAGAGCTGTGTCATCCTGACCAGTCCGGCCTCTCAAAGGAGAAAGAGTTTATAAGGGAGGAGGAGCGATAACAAAATTATTCAATAGAGAGGAACTTAAGTATGCTGGATGATTAAAAGTTACTCGCGAGTTGAAAAAGAAGGAATCAGATAACTTCTTCCACACTCTTCCAGTAGGCTTTTTTCTCTTTGGGAGACAGGAAAGTGGAATCCAGGGTATTTTTCATAACCCCCAGAAGTTCTTCCTGTGAAAAATTCAGCTTTTCATAAAGATTCATGTATTCCTGATTCAGATCCACATCAAAAAGAACGGGATCATCCGTATTGAGAGTCACATTCAACCCTTTGTCATAGAAAGACCGGATCGGGTGCTCTTCCATGGCGCTGACATATTTTTTGGTTATGATGTTACTGGTGGGACAGATCTCCAGGGGGATCCGGTTTTTTTTCAGGTACCCTACCAGCTTCTCATCGAACATGGCGCTGGTGCCGTGCCCGATCCTTTCTGCTCCCAGATCCTCAACCGCATGCCAGATAGATTCCGAACCGACTTCCTCCCCTGCATGGGCAACGGTGTGGAGTTTTTTCTTCTGGGCCAGTTTAAAAACATCCCTGTATTCCAGACAGTCGTTACCGGCTTCCGCGCCCCCCAGTCCGATACCGATAAACCGGGATTTTCTGTTTTTCTTCAGGTATTCCAGAAGGGTTTCCAGATTGCTCATGGCATTATCAGGGCCGAATGAACGGGAAACATCCACGATAACTCTGATGTCAATGCCGTGATTTTTATGAATATCCTGAAAAGTATCATTCAGAATTTGGTAAACCGAGAGAATATCCACATACCCTAACTGTACAATTTTGGAAGGAGAAAAATAGACTTCCATATAGGTGATGTTATTGTTCTGTGCATACTCCAGAACATCCCGGGCCATGAACTGATAATCTTCCTCGTTCCTGTAGAAGGTCTGGAGATGAAGAAAAAAATTGATCATGTCCTTCAGATCTCTGAAAGAGAGGTGTTTCTGATAGTCTTCGGAGGTTTTCAAAGAGCTGTCAATATTATATTTCCGGTTTAGCTCCATATAGGATGAGATTTTCACCACTGCTTCCAAATGGAGATGTATTTCTGTTTTAGGAACTTTTTTTATCCATGCCAACATTGTGTGATCCATATTTCAGCTCCTTAAAAAGGATATATCAAATTCAATACAAAACAACTTTAAAATGCAAGGCAATAGAAATAATTGCATTAAAGCCCTTCGGGAATTTGTAAAATAGTATATATATTATATCGTATTATTTTGATTTTTCTTAATTATTAAATAGAATCGCTGAAAAATGATAAATTCCCTTACAGCTCTTCCACTCTGACCAGACCGGCCTGAAGCTGTTCGATCACCCGCATGGCACTGCTTAAGGGCTGGATTACCGCATCAGCCAGCATCTCACCCAAAAGGGTATGTTTTCCGCAGAAATGGACCTCCGGACCGTTTCCGGAAAAAACCAGGATCGAATCGGTCCCCGTACCGCTGGCGATCCGTCCGGTAACAGGGCTCTTTACCTGAAAATCACAAAGGGTCCAGGCCCTGGCTTCCGCCGCCAGCATCAGGGCTTCCGCCAGAGCGGCTTCGCTGAGACAGGCATTTGTCCCCAGGGCGATATTGATGGTGCCTGAACCTGCCTGATGAGCTTCCAGCTCCACACAATCCGCCGGATCTCCTGCAGCCCGGGCATTGGTGGTTCCCACTGTCATAAAGCAGAAAGCGTAAAGTTCCCCTTCCTCTCTGAGGTGCCACCGGAAACTTTTCATGGAGGCGGATGTCATCATTCCCGCCATGGGTGTTTTCAGCCCCAGGGATGCGGCTTTTGCTTCCAGCTGATGTCCGGGAGGATCGAATCCCCCGTAATGTTCGGAAGTGTTGTGACCGACCTGCATATTCAGCAGTGAGGAAATCGTCTGCCTCCCTCCGTTATACAGGGCGGAAGAAAGAACCTCTACAGGAGAGTCCCATTGGAGGGTCACACAATCCTCCATGGGTGAAACTGTCAAGCCCAGAGATCCCATCTGCAGGCGAATCGGTTTGAATTCCATTTTTTTCACAGGAAACATCCTTTATATTTCACCTAAAGGCCCCGGCCCCAGAATGGGAGAGCCTTTACCCCGAGCGGGATAATAGTAGTCCATATCGGTATCATAAACCTGACGGATCCTTTCGGGAGTGACAACCTCTTTGACAGGACCATGAACAACACAGCGTCCTTCTTTCATCAGAATAACCCTGTCAGCATGTAAAAGCGCCTGATTCACGTCGTGGAGTATGGCGATTACGGTTTTTCCATGGTCAGCCTGTTTCCGCAGGAGCTTCAAAAGGGTGTCCTGATGGCGCAGATCCAGATGATTGGCCGGCTCATCCAGAAGAAGAACCCCCGGATTCTGAAGGAGGACCCGGGCCAGGAGGACCCGCTGATATTCTCCCCCGCTGAGACTGTCTACAGGCCGGTAACGGAAGGAGATCAGATCACACTGATCCAGCACATCTTCCAGAGCCTCCTCCTGAGCTTTCCCAAAGTGGCAGAAGGCGCTTCCAAACCGGTAGGCTCCCATTTTCACCACATCTTCCACGGTAAAATCATAGGGGGATTCATTCAGCTGAGGTACGAGCCCTACCAAAGACGCTCTTTGAACATCATGAACACGGGAAATATCTCTGTTATTAATATAGATAGCCCCCTCTTCGGGTTTCAGACGACCCCGGATCAAGGCGAAAAGAGTGGATTTTCCCGAACCGTTCGGCCCCAGGATCGCTGTAACCTCACGGGGATTCATCTCCAGATTCTCCAGGGAAAGGTGAAATCCTTTGGCGTAGGAAAATTTCAGGGCCGGGATTCTGACCCCTTCGGCAATAGGCATCAGACAGCCTTCCTGGATTTGATATACTGCCTGAGAAGATAAAGGAAAAAAGGACCTCCCAGCATTGCGGTAATAACTCCCACCGGGATTTCAAGCGGAGCCATGACGCTCCGGGCCACCAGATCTGAAAGGATCATAAGAATGGCTCCTGAGGGGAGAGAGAGAACCATAACCCTGCGGTTCTCCGACCCGGCCAGGATCCTGACAATATGAGGAACCAGGAGGCCCGTAAAACCGATGATCCCGGAAAAGGAGACAATCGCCGAAGTGATGATACAGGCTGTTCCCAGAAGAATCAGGCTCTGCCTTTCCGGATTTATCCCCAGGGAGTGGGCCTCTTCGCTTCCCATGGCCAGAAGGTTCAGTTCCCGGCTTTTCAGAATAAGGAACCCCGTTGCGGGGGTCAGAACGCACAGGAGGATCAGGATTCTCACCCAGTCGGCGCTTCCGAAGCTCCCCATCATCCAGAAGATAATCCGCTCAGCCCGGTCCCTGTGAAGCATCATCAGAAAGGATACACCCGCCTGAGCAATATTGCTGAAAGCGATACCCGCCAGAAGAAGGCTTCCGATATTGCCTCTGGTTCTGCCTGCCACGGCCATAATCAGAAACATGGCAGCGATCCCTCCCAGAAAAGCCGAGACTGTCACTCCCAGGACGGGCAGAATGAGAACAGGAAGATTCAGGAGAAAAAACAGAGCCGCACCCAGAGAAGCCCCCGAGGAGATTCCCAAAAGATAGGGTTCCGCCATGGGGTTACGGAATACACCCTGAAAAATCACACCCGAAATAGCCAGCCCCGCTCCTGCCAGTCCTGCATAAAGAACCCTGGGAAGGCGGATTTTCATCAGGATGGTCTGGTGAGACTCTATCAGGCCGGCCTCCCCCCTGCTGGTGAAAAACTTCAGGATTCCCAGAGGATCTATGGCTACAGCGCCTATGGAGGAGGCAATAGGGATCAGGCAGACCAGGATAAAAAGGAGAAGGGGCATCATCCAGGGGTTTTTCACAGAGGCTTTATCAGTTTTCAATGTTTTCCCTGAAGATCCGGGCTAACAGTTCCAGCCCGTCAATCAGACGCGGCCCCTGACGTACCAGAATATTTTCATCAATCTCATAGACCTTTCCCGCCCGGGAGGCCGAGAGGTCTTTGTATATGGGCAGGGTCAGAAAATTCTCCTTTTTTCCCATTCCCATAAGGATGAGCTCGGGATCCTGATCAACCAGCATCTCTTTGGAGTAGGACCATCCTTCCTGAGTCACGATGTTCTCTCCTCCGGCCATGGTAATAAGGCTGTCCATAAAAGTTCCGGCGCCGGCGGTCCAGTCTCCTCCGTCACCAAACCCCAGAGCGTAATAGACCCGGGGATGTCTCGGCCAGGCAGCCGCCTCTTTTTCCACCCGGGCGATTCTCTCATCCAGATCCTCAAGGATACGGCGTGCTTCCGCTTCGGCTCCCAGCAGAGTTCCGCATCCGCTGATAACATCGGCCAGTCCGGAAAAGTCCTCTTCGCCGTACAGAAGAGCTACAGGAATTCCGACCTGTTCCAGGGTTTGCACAGTTTCTTCGGAAACATGGGTGGAGGCGATCACCAGATCCGGTTCCATACTGATGATGATTTCCAGATTGGGTTCCTGCAGGGTTCCGATAGACGGAACATCCTGAGCTTCCGCAGGATAATCGCACCAGTCGGTCCGTCCCGCGAGAAGATTCCCTCGTCCCAGGGCAAAAACGGTTTCTGTGATATTCGGCCCCAGAGAGATTACTTTTTCAGGGTATCGGCCGAGGCGGATTTCCCGGCCTTTGGAATCGGAAAGGGAAATCTCCGTATTTCCTGCAGTTTCTCCGGCTCCCGAAGGGAACATCTGAGAGAAAGGGAGAATCAATATAAGGAGAAGAAGGCTTCTTCGCAGACGTTCCAACATTGTATATACCTCGTATACGTTATTTGGTTTTCATAACGGAAGGTCTTCTGGCTTTCAGATCATCAGCTGATTTCACCCTTCCCGGGGGTTCCCAGTGGGCGGTGGTAAAACCTGAAAAATCAACTTCCCTGATTACAGCGGCGGGACCGCGGAGGAATCTCACCTCTCTTCCCTGTTCCGTATGAATTGTAAGTAGAAAACTGGGGCATAAAAGACGAATTGTCAACATGAATAGCAAATGATTACAAAAACATCGCTATTTTTTTATGGAAGGATCCGTTCAAACCGGTTTACCATGTCAGCGTTATTTCAGAGGAAGTCAGGTGAAAAGCCTGCACGGACCCGCCACTGTAAGGGTGTAAGGCGATCTGCAAGACCATTGGGAAAAACCGGGAAGGGCAGATACGTATACCCCGAGTCAGGAAACTCTGGTAACGCAACAACAAGTATCAGGCTTCGAGGACTAAGCCGGGATATGTCTATAAAAAACCATTTTTAAAAATAGTTTTTAAAATTCGGACTTTTTATAATACCTATCCTGTCTTTTCCGGCCTTACCGAGGAAGGAAAAATGAAAACATTGAAAAACTGGATTGTACTGCTGACTGCTCTTTTTGTATTGGGCGGAATGATGTCATGTGAACTGTTTGAAGAAGAGGAAGAAACCATTGAAATCATTGGAACGTGGGACGCTGGAATTATTATTGATGGTGATCTGATATCCTTCAATAATTTTGATTATTATCCGGATGAAGCAAAATATACTGCTGATATTATTTCATTTAGCAATCAATCATTTAATGCAGGAGAAACCGGAGAAGGTAATTGTGGTTACGTGGTTGTTTGTTATAACAATTCTCCCGATTATTCAGCCTGGGGTTTTGGTGTAAATGAGATTGAGGGAAAATACATGGTTATCAGATGGCAAAATCTAGAAGAAGTAGATGGTGTAATCTCAATGAGATATGCAGAAGGATATGGAACTTACTTTGATACCGCTGATGATGCGATAGAGAATGCAACAGATTCAAACGGATATTTCTCATTTAGCTCTACAACACAAGAGTAGGAATGATAAAGCAATTGATATCAACAACCCTAATCATAGGGTTGTTAATTTCACTATTAAACTGTGGTGGAGAAGATTCTCCCTTATCTCCCTATACTCCTGATACGGACGAGACTTCCGATATGACATGGGAGGAACTCCTTGCCAGCGATTCCAGTTACCCGGACAATGTGTATCTAACCGAGTTTGTCGAGTGGAATCCCGGGCTGGTTGGTTCTGCCCGTATGGGAACTGAATACACAGACGATTCGGGTTATCCATTGGAAAGTTTAACAGTAGATGCGCTTGGTCCCCCCGAGGGAGGAGGACCCCACACCGGCGGAGACGGATTAACCTGTCCTGTTGGAATCAACGGCTGGGCTGTATGGAAGTTCAACCCCGACTATGTCATTGTGGATGGTACGGGGGATGATTTTATGACCTTTACCAAAACCTGGGCCTGGGGCAGCGCCGAAGACGGACTCTGCTGCGAACTGGCCTTTGTGCAGGTATCGGAAGACGGCACCACCTGGTACGAAGTGGATCCTGATCCAACTATATTAAAATATGACACAAACCCTTCTCCTACGGTTGATAATGACAGCTATGTCTATGCCAACGTGGCCAACCTGCACGGCAACAACCCCACCAACGCAAACTTCCGGAAGGATATGCCCGCCGAAGCGATCCAGACCATTGACGGCGAAAGGATCTGGGCCGAGGTGGAGGGAGAAACGGTAAGCCGGTATTTCGAACCGGATGATCCCTACCTGGGGGGTATTTCATTTGATTTAGCCAACTTCGTTCTGGTCAGCGATAACTCTCAGAGCTGGCCGTCAGATGGAAAAATGCGGTACCTCAAGATCATCGACAGCGATACGATTCTGGACGGACAGGATTACAGCAAAGACTGGTGCCTGGGTGCCAATCTGATGTCCGCCATGGGTATCAATACCGAGGCAGCTCCTTAATATGAAATTTTCCCGAAGGTTTCCCATATTTGTCGTTCTATTCACATCTCTGGCTCTCCCCCTGACAGCTCAGGAAGGAACAACAGACGACCCCATCCTGATTGAGGATGAACGCCTGCAAACAGAAACCGAAGCGGGACAGAAAAGTGTGATTGAAAAGGAAACCTGGGAACAGAAAGGAGCCCGAACGGTTTCCGAGGCTATTCAGTTTACCCCGGGTTTGACGATGAGCAAAACCGGCACCACCCTGGAAAACACAACTGTCAGCATCAGAGGTACAAGCGGACAGCAGGTTCTGGTTATGGTCAACGGCATACCCCTGAACAACGGGAAGGGAGATGCGGTCAACCTGAACACCCTCAGCCTGAATAACGTGGTGAAAATAGAGGTAATTCGGGGCGGCAACAGCGCGGTTTACGGCGAGGGAGCTTTCGGCGGTGTAATCAATATCATTACAGAAGAAGAACCCCCTCTCTACTTCCAGGGAGATATCTACGGAAAAGCCGGGTCTTTTTCCACCTATACAGGAGGGGGGGATTTCCGCTTTCCTGTAAATTTCTCCGGAACCCTGACCGGCAATATATCCGGTGAATACCGGATGACCCGGGGAGATTACAGCTACGAATCCAGCCAGGGTGATGTTGACCGGTCCAACAGCGAAGGATGGGCCGACAATGCGGCTGCCGGACTGGACTGGAATATCGGCGGGATGGACCGCCACAGGATATCCCTGAAAACCTCCTGGTACCAGGGCGGCCGGGGAATCCCCGGTCTGATGGAGTACTTAACACCCGAAGCCCGGCTGGACGACTCCCGGCTGAACCTTTCCACCCGTTATGTTTTTACCGGCTACAGTCAGGAAGTTCTGGACAGCGAGTTTACCTGGATCCGTCAGGATTCCCTCTATGAAAATTCCGAATCCGGAACCCTGCAGGACCATGAAAATTCCTCTCTCCGGGGACGGGTGGATTTTACCCTGCCTATGGGAAGAGGCGTTTTGACCTGGACCCCTTTTCTGGGCACAGCCGTTTCCAGCGATTCTTTAACATCCACCAGTTTGAGAAGCAGCGACGGCACAAACCTCCCGGGAGAAGCAAAGCAGACCGCTCTCTCAGCTTATGGTCGCATTACACTGACAGGACAGGATTTCACTCTGACTCCGGCCTATCGCTGGGATGGCAGCGACACATCCTATGCGGGATGGGATTCCCGGTCAGACAGCCACTCATCCTATTCACTGTCCGGAACCTATACCCTTCCGTTCTACAGGAGATTGACTGTAAAGAGTAATATAGGAACAGCATATCACAGCCCGGGGTTTGATGACCTGTTCTGGAGCGGTGGAGCTTTTGCAGAGGGAAATCCGGATCTCCTCCCGGAGGAGAACTTCAACTGGGATACCGGGATCTATCTCACTCCTGCCAGAGGTCTGGAGCTAACAACGGTGTACTTCCAGAGCCGGACAAAAAATCTGATCCAATGGATGCCAACTGCCGGAGGAACCTGGAGGCCTGTCAATATCGGAGAAGTGGACAGTTTTGGACTGGAAAACAGTCTCTCCTGGCTCCAGCCGCTTATGGATGAGAATTTATTTATGGAACTGAGCGGAACCTACTCCTGGATGAAACTGACCGATACCTCGGAAGACTCCATCAATCAGGGGAATCAGCTCCCCTATCGGCCTGTGCATTCCGGATCAGGGTCAGTCTCACTTTTGTATAAGCGACACAGCCTGACTTTTTCCTCCCGGTATATGGGGCAGAGATTTACCAACATGGCCAATACAAAAGATCTGGCACCGGCCCTCATTATGGATACGGTATTACTGCTTCAGTTTGAATCGGGATTTTATACATCTCTGGCTGTGCTGAACCTGGCTGATCTTCAATATATTGACAAATTAGGTTATCCCGTTCCCGGCCGGGAATGGACTGTGACCGGAGGATACAGATTTTGAAAAAGCTCTTTTTCTTTTTTGTGACGTCCCTGATCCTGCTTTCCTGTGAAGAAGAGATACAATCGGACTATCAGAAATATATGGATAAAAACTACAGTGAAGTCCTCTTTATTCTGAATGGAGAGGCCGAGTCGTTCAGTGCCTATGCCCCATCGGACGGCGCCATGTACCGGGATATTCAGCTTGTAGGGTTTTCCGGGTCCAGCGAAGCCTGGCCCAAAGATATTCTCTACACAAATGACAGTATCTATGTGGTGAACTCCGGGCAAAACACAATAGAGCGTTTCAATGCGGCGACTCTGGATTATGAGGATGATCTGTACCTGGATAATGGATTCAACCCTATGACACTCTGCCTGGTGGGAGGCGGAACCAGAGCAGCCATTTCCGGTTATGGAGCAGACCAGGTAAAACTGGTTGACCTGGATCTGATGACAATACTGGATTCTGCCAATGTTTACGGGTCAACAGCAGAAACCAATGCAACCGATGACAGTTATGATAGAAACCCTACCGGTTTAGCCGCTGCTGGCACAACTCTGTATGCTTCCAATATCCGATACAGCGGAACAGGGTTCAGAGAAGCCACCATAAGTATTTTCAGTATAGATGGGGCATACGGAACCCTGAACCTTGTCAAAGAGATCAATCTGGAAGAGATGTACGATACCTTCAGCGGAGAAAGCTATACCTCCGATTACGGTCTGAACCCCCAATCCCTTTTTGTGCTGAATGAAAAACTCCATGTGATCTGTACCGGAACCAACGGAGGCAGTGAAGGAGATGACGGAAAAATCCTGATCCTGGATATTACCGACTCCACCTCCCCCACAATGCATAAAGTGCTGGAGATTGGTGGATCCCCTGAGGGATTCCGTTCCTCCATGGACACTTTAAATGGCGTGATGTATCTGGCCGGTGTTGGCGGTGTACAGTCCTACGATTATGTAAACGAAACAATCCTTCATGACTCAAGGGATCTAATCCTTGCCGGAAGTGATTCCACCCTGGATTATTACTCTCATGTGCTTTACAACAATGGCATCCTCTATGTTTCTGACTGGACCCATGACAAACTGAACCTCATAGACGTTTCGTCTAACGATGAACCGATCGATTCCATCACCTGCGGAGACGGCCCCGGAGCCCTGCTCTATTTGACCTATTAACACCTATAAAAGCGGCCCTTCGACTCCGCTCAGGGACCGCTTAAATTTTCCATAAGTCTCATATCGGATTCTCTGGTTTTTTGTAAATTCTGGTAGCTGAGCGGAGCCGAAGCTAGCTTATCAAACGGAATGAGAAGGTTTTCCAGACGCGGATGTCTTCGTCCCTTTTGGGGAAGCGCCAGGCTTTTTCCACGGTTTTAACCACTGTATCATCAAGAACATCGTATCCTGAGCTGTCTTCCACACAGATGCTCTCTACGCGGCCTTTATGATTAATGACAAACGAAACGGTCACATCTCCCTCCCATTCCATGCGTTTTGCCTGGGAAGGATAGGCAGGAACAGGCATTCTGGCCCCGTTCAAATCTATTTTTTCCAGTTTAATCCCTGCATAAACCGGTGGGGCCTGTGTTTCTGTAGGGACTTCCGCAGCCTCCCCCGTCCCTGCGGTTTCGGCAGCCGGGGGAACAGGGTCTTCAATAGCAGGAACCGCCGGTTCCAAGATGTCTGTTTCTACCGGTTGAGCAGAATCAGCCGGTACCATTTCCACAGGAGGGTCCGTTCCGGGAGCTTCGGAAACAGGAGGGGTTTCAACCGGTTCGGGAGCAACTTTATCCGGTTCCGGCAGGGAGGGAAGAGGTAAGGATTCGGGAGTTGCCGGAACCGGAACCTCCGGTACAAAAAGGGACACCTTCATGGGGGAAAAATCCGGCATATCCAGTGTTTTGGAACCTGTAATATTTTTTTCCAGCACAAAGAGTAACACCCCATGGGCAGCTATTGAAACCAGCAGGGCTCTTTTAAAGATTTTCTCTGATGCGTACAAAGGCAGACTTTCCTTGATTATTGGGTTATATTATACAGGAATCCTCAGAATCTTCCAATAGAAAAATGGGTGAAGAATCGGATTCGTCTTCATTATTTCTGTATTCCGGAGAGTTTTTTATGAACCTTTCACAACGTCTGTTTATGCTGTTGTTTTTTCTTATACCTGCAGCACTCTTATCTGCCCATCCCCATATGATGCTGACCAGCCGATGCACCATTCACACCACGGAAAAAGGAGTTGCAGGCATAACCCTGGAATGGGAATTTGATAAATTTTTCAGTGCCGATGTGAATATGAATTTCGATGAAGACAAAAACGGGATTTTCGATTCTTCCGAAACAGAAAATGTTTTTCAATACGCTTTCAGTAACCTGAAAAAATACAACTATTTTGTCTTTTTCAGACAGGGAGACAGGCGTTTCAGTCCTCACAGGGTTGAGGACTTCCGGGTATGGAATAAAAACGGGGATACCATGGTTTACAGTTTTTTCGTATCCACAGAAGACTATCCAGATCAGGATATAAGCCTTGCGGTTTACGATTCCAGTTTTTTCTGCCATGTGAGCTACGACAAGGACAATCCCGTAACATTCGACAGCAAAACAGACTCCCGACCTTACCGTTACACCCTGAAAGAAAACAAAGATTATCCGGTCTATTATGATCCCTTTGCCCCGGCAACAGATTTAACGGTATACACAGAGTGGCGGCCGGGACTGAAAACATTTTATCCCACGGAGATTCAGATTGAACTCCCATAATGGTCAAATCCCCCCTGTTGTTTTCACCATGTTATTGCTGATCTTTCTGGTTCTGCCTGCAGGAGCCAATCCGTTTCTGGGATCTTCGGAACAAACAGTTCCCCAGGTAGCGACAGCCGGGCAAACCAGAGCGGATCTGGCGGAAAAACAGCTGGATTTGAGAAACAGAATGGCCAATATCATGCTGGATCTGAAAGAGTCCGGTTCCGGCAGGTTTCATCTGTTTCTGTACGGCATGGCTTTTCTTTACGGCATGCTCCACGCTTCCGGCCCGGGTCACAGAAAAACCATTGTCTTTTCACTCTACCTGGGAAAAGAATCCAGACCGCTGGAACCGTTAGCCATGGGTCTCCTCCTCTCTCTCCTGCATGGGGGAAGTGCGGTTTTTCTTGTACTTTTATTCAAATCCCTGACCGGCCCTCTTTTTTCACAGTCACTCAATAACTCGACCCTGCAGATGGAAGGCTGGGCGTATTCACTCCTTACTGTGATATCGTTTTTTCTGGTTATATCGGCAGTAAGACATGCGGGAAAGGGCCATATCCATGATCATACAGCGGGCAGACGCTCCTTCTGGGCTATTGCCATGACCGGCTTTTTTCCCTGTCCAGGAGCCATTATGATTCTCGTATTCACTCTTACTCACCAAATGCTTTCTACGGGGATTCTGGCGATTGCGGCCATGTCTCTGGGAATGGCTCTTCCCGTAAGCCTGGCAGGCTATCTGGCATATTATGGAAAAAAAGGTGTATTCAGACTACTGAAAGACAGGGAACATCTGATAGGAAAACTCTCATCCCTCCTGGAAATTTCAGGATTCTCTCTCCTTTTTCTTCTTTCGTTTTACATGGCTTTTCCCTTTATCTCCCGCTTGGTTTAACTCCTTAAGATCGTCTGGTTTCCCGGTTTTTCCGGAATCCCCGGAAACGGTATGGGCACACTGAAATTTTCCCCTGTGTTTATTTGTAAACAGGATTTCCGGATCTTACAATTTATGATGAGAAATGAACATCTATATCATAAAGCCGGAATATAGCCTTACAAAGATAGATTGCAACCAACAAGGGAATTTAACAGAATATAGAGGACATCAGGTGAAAATAAGGTTTTTTTCTCTATTTTTTTAATTTTTTCTATAAATCTTATTATTTATTTCAATACAGGAAATTATCAAATATATGACCAGTTTGAATAAGTATTTTTTTAACGATTTACCCGGAAGTCAGTGATTTCCGGAATTGACAGATGATTATCAGACAATCTATGTTGAAACGAAATACGAGGATTTTTATGGACCGTTTTAGAAAGACCCTTTCTGTTTTTTCAAAACCATTTTTTCTCTTATTTCTTTTGGCCGGGGCCTTTCCTCTGTCTGCTGAGGAAGCGGATATTTCCCAGACACTCTTTCATCATGTCCTGAATGGAGAGGAACTGGAGATTTTCCCGTTCCTCCCCGCAATCCATCTGCCCGGTACAATAACTGTTCACCAGTTTATGCTGCTTTTTTCATCCCTGCTGATTCTGACACTCCTTTTTGCGGGAATGAAAAAGAAGTCTATCAAACCGGGAAAGTTCCTGATAGGGATTGAGTCTCTGATCCTTTTTGTAAGAGACGATGTGGTTTATCCCGTCATGGGAAAGGAGAAAGGTTCCAGATGGCTTCCTTTTTTCACGACTCTGTTTCTCTATCTGCTTGTGATTAATATCCTGGGGCTTATTCCCGCGTTCAAAACAGCCACGGGAAATATCAATGTGACCGCCGCTCTGGCGCTGATAGTGTTTCTTCTCAATTTTATTGTGGGTTTCAAAGATGCCGGGTTTTTCAGGTTCTTTAAAAACCTGCTCCCCGAAGGGGCTCCTCTGGGAATCGGGATTTTTGTGGCGTTTCTTGAGTTCCTGAGCATTTTCACCAGGTCTGTCGTTTTGAGCCTGCGGCTTTTCGTCAATATGTTTGCCGGGCATCTGGCCATCCTGGCCTTTCTGGTTCTGATCTTTGTGATCAGTCCTTTTTTTGGATTTGTATCCGTCCCTTTTGCGGTATTCACCTATGTTCTGGAAGTCCTCATTGCCTTCCTGCAGGCCTACGTGTTTACCCTCCTGAGCTGTATTTTTATCGGCATGGCAAGTTCACACTGAGAGTGTTGAAAATAAATCGATTCAGATAAGTAACGATAAGGAGATATTATATGGATTTAACTATGTTGGCACGGGCTATTGCGATTCTCGGAGCCGGAATAGGGATTGCCGGCGGAAGCATCGCTATCGGTTTGGTGGGAGCAAAAGCTCTGGAGTCCATTGCAAGACAGCCCCAGGAGAAAAAGGACATACGGTCCAATATGATCCTGGTTGCCGCTCTGATTGAAGGTCTGGCATTTTTTGGTGCCATCATAGCCCTTCTCGTTGTCTTTATGAAATAAACGTTATGGATTTATTCAAACTGGAACCGGGTCTGGCTATCTGGACCTGGATCACCTTCGGCATCCTTTTTTTCATTCTCTGGAAATTTGTTCTTCCTGTGCTGTTAAAAAATCTTCAGGACAGGGAAGAGTATATCTCCTCGGCAGTAGACAAGACGGATGAGCTGGACAGGAAGCTTAAAAACCTCCAGGCGGAGAGAGATGCGATTTTAAACCAGGCAAACAGGGAAGCAGACGAAATCCTTCACAGAATTCGCCAGGAAGGAGAGCTTCTCAAAAACGAGCTGGTTCTGAAAGCCAGAAAAGAAGCGGAAAAACTTCTGGAACAGGCCAGGAAAGATGCTGCCGCAGAACGGGAAGCCGCTTTGAAGGCTCTGGAAAAAGAGCTGGCTGAGTTTATTTGTGATGCGGCGGAACAGGTCGTGGGCATGTCTGTTGTGGGAGAGAAGGAACGGGCCTGGACTGAGGAGACTGTAAAATCCTTATGAGCGGTATGCTGATCGTTAAGCGCTATGCCAGAGCTCTCTTTGAGTCGGCCCGGGAATCGGGGAATCTTGAGAGTGTAAAAGCCGACATCGAATTTCTGGAACAGTTGTTGGAAAGCGCTCCCGAAATCAGGGCCTACTGTCTGAAGAGTCACAGGGATTTGCAGAAAGAGCAGGAGTTTGTAAAAACCGCTTTTATTCCGTATGTCTCATCTCTCACAGGACGGATGCTGGCTCTGATGGGAGAAAACGGCAGGCTGGGAGGCATCCCCTTTCTGGCAGAAGCTTTTGCCATGGAAGAAGCGGAGGCTTCGGAAACCAGGCTTCTGGAAATAGAAGCCCCCCGGGAACTGTCTTCCCGGGAACTTCAGGATATTGAAGAGAAAATGAGAAAGAGAACCGGTGGGGAAATACTCTCCCGGATGGTTATCAACCCGTCCCTGCTGGGAGGCATCCGCCTTACCTGG
Source organism: Oceanispirochaeta sp. (assembly GCA_963677615.2). GTDB lineage: Bacteria > Spirochaetota > Spirochaetia > DSM-2461 > DSM-2461 > Oceanispirochaeta. The sequence goes on from CAXXQW010000006.1 coordinate 100,286, forward strand.
GAAAACAGAACCCTGGATTTGTCCCTGAAAGGCCGGATTCAGGCTTTGAAAACCAAGCTTAGATAGAGAGATCCGGAAAATGCTGTTACAGGAATAGTTATGAAAGAGAACGTAAAACCCGTAGAAATACTTGAGATACTGAAAAAAAGAATATCTGACTTCTCCCCTTCTCCGGAGGAAGTGGAAATCGGCAGGGTCATCCAGGCCGGAGACGGTATTGCCCAGGCCTGGGGTCTGGACAATATCCTGTCGGGAGAACTGGTGGAGATCGATATTCCCGACGGCAGCATTGTCCACGGCATGGTCATGAACCTGGAAGAGGAGACGGTGGGTATTATCCTCTTTTCCGATTACGAAAAGGTATCCGAAGGCTGCCGGGTCAGACGGACCAGGCAGGTGGCGGAAGTACCTGCCGGAATGGAGCTTCTGGGGAGGGTTCTGGACCCCCTGGGGAACCCTCTGGACAGCCTGGGGCCCATCAAAACCACAGAAAAGAACCGGGTGGAAGTCAAAGGGCCGGGCATTGTGGAGCGGAAGAATGTCTCCGAACCGCTCCAGACCGGAATCAAAGCCATTGATGCCATGATCCCCATCGGAAGAGGACAGCGGGAACTGATCATTGGCGACAGAAGGACGGGAAAAACCACTATAGCCGTGGACACCATAATCAATCAGGCCAAAAGCAGCGGAAAAGATAAAGTCTACTGTGTTTATGTTGCCATCGGCCAGAAAAGGTCCTCGGTTGTACAGCTGGTGGAAACCCTGAAAAAACAGGATGTCATGAAGAACACCATCGTGGTGGCCGCGACCTCCTCCGACCCTGCCTCGCTCCAGTACCTGGCGCCTTATGCCGCATCAGCAATGGCTGAATATTTCAGAGATAACGGCATGCACGCTCTGGTAGTCTTTGATGATTTAACCAAACACTCTCAGGCCTACAGGGAACTCTCGCTGCTGATGAGACGTTCCCCCGGTCGGGAAGCCTACCCCGGAGATATTTTCTACCTCCACTCCCGTCTCCTGGAAAGGGCGGCCAAAATGAGTGATGAAAACGGAGGAGGATCCCTCACGGCCCTCCCCATTGTAGAGACACAGGAGGGAGATGTATCAGCGTACATACCCACCAATATCATATCCATTACAGACGGTCAGATTTTTCTGGAAGCCAACCTGTTCAATTCGGGTCTCAGACCTGCCATCAATGTGGGTATCTCCGTATCGAGGGTAGGCGGGGACGCTCAGATCAAGGCGATGAAACAGACCGCCAGCTCTCTGAGAATCGATCTGGCCCAATTCCGGGAACTGGCTGCATTTATGCAGTTCTCTTCCGACCTGGATGCCTCCACCAGGCAACAGCTGAACCGCGGAGAGAGATTGACAGAGATTCTCAAGCAGCACCAGTACGCACCGATCGATGTGTTCAAGCAGATTATGATCCTCAAAGCCGGGACTTCAGGAAGACTGGATAAGTACAAAACCGAAAAACTCCTGACCTATCAGGAGGGCCTATTTGAATATCTGGATAAGAACGGGGTCTCTTTTATGGAGAAACTGAGAAGGGAGAAAGCCTTTACATCCGAACTTGAACTGGAAGCGGAAAAGGTCTTTGATGAATTCGAAGCCCTCTTCCGTCCCGACTCTGTGGATGCGGATATCGATTCGGGCTACACCCTGAACCTGTCCATGGCTCTCAGTCAGAGAACCAGCCGGATCAGCAGGGATATGTTCAAGCTGGTAGAACGTCTCACAGCAAAAGAACTGGCATCACCCACCCTGGAAACAGAGATTGAAGAGATCATGACCGGAAAGGACAAGGGTGAAACCGACCGTTTTGAAGAGCTGATCCAGTCCTGTGAAATCATCGACTACGAAAAAAGCAAATCCATGGAAGCCCTCTTCGAGGCGGCATCCCGGCATCTGGAAACCCGTGCCATCAGCAGAGAAGAGATCTACAAAAAGCTCATTGCCAGGGAAGAGTCCAGCTCTACAGCCCTGAGCCCCTATTTTGCGATTCCCCATATTGTGGTGGACCAGCCGGAAACGTTCAAACTGCTTATTGTCCGGTCGAAAAACGGGATAACCTTTACCGATCAGATGGACAGTGTCCATTCCATGTTCTTCCTGGTAGGTTCAGCCGATCAGAGACATTTTCACCTGGTTGTCCTCTCCTCTCTGGCCCAGATTGTGCAGCATCCGCTTTTCGAAGAGGAATGGCTGATGGCCAGGGGGGCAAAAGAACTGAGAGACCTGATCCTTCAAATTAAGAAAAACACCGGGAAAGATACAAAGTCATGAGTAATATCCGGGATTTGGGACGGAAGATAAGCTCCCTCCAGAACATGCAGAAAGTCACCAGGGCGATGAATATGATCTCATCCATAAAACTGAGAAAACTTTATGCTCTGCAGGGGGCCCTGGAATTCTTTCATACAAAAACCGATGAGATGAAAGAGGATATCATCCGGTGTATCAACGGAGTCTCCCACCCCGCCATAGAAGGCTACAGCCGGGTAACAAAAGTTCATCTCGTTATCTTTACAGCAGACAAGGGACTATGCGGAACCCATAACAGCTCGGTGATCAAAGAGGCAGAAAAGTTCCTCAGCGGGCAGGAGGAGAAGGGTATCCAGGTGGAAATCAGCAGCATAGGAAACAAGGGGACCGGTTTCTGCCGGAGAAAAGAGCTGGATCTCTACAAATCATCGGAAATAGCGGAAAAAAGCTTTGATACCAAAGCGTTGAGATTACTCTCGGATGAGATATATCAGCGATTTATGCAGGAAGAAGTGCAGGAAGTCTATATTCTGGGAAATATATTCTACTCGGCCCTTCAGCAGGAAACTGAACTGAAGCAGGTGCTGCCCCTTCTGAGCACCGTTGAAAAAGCCCTTCCGGATGAAGGATGCGATATGGCCATAGAGCCTTCCGGTGACAGTCTGGCCGAAAAAGCCTCCTCTCTGTTTTTGAAATACAAGCTGGAGTCGTACCTGCTGAACTCTCTTTTAAGTGAACACTCCGCCAGAATGACTGCCATGGAAAATGCCACCAATAACTCAAAAGACCTGATTAATAAATATATGACAATCCAGAATCACGCCAGACAGGCGGCGATAACCAACGAACTGATAGAAATAGTTTCCGGCAAGGAAGCATTGAAGGGATAGATAAAATGGAAGAGAAAAAGCAGATCGGAAAAATCATTCAGATACTGGGGCCTGTTGTGGATGTCCGCTTTGAACCCGGAAAACTTCCGGAAATTTACACAAAGCTCACCGTGACAAACCCCGCCATCGACAGCAGGGAGAACAATCTTGTTCTGGAAGTGGTTCAGCATATCGGGGACAACACGGTCAGATCCATTGCCATGGACAGCTCCGACGGGCTAATGAGAGGCATGGACGTTATCAATACGGGCGAGCAGATTACAGTTCCCGTTGGAGAAAAAACCCTGGGGCGGATCATGAATGTCACAGGAGATCCGGTAGATGAACAGGGCCCGATCGAAGCGGAGAAACAGTATCCTATCCACCGCCCGGCGCCTGAATATGATGAACTGAATACCAGCGATGAAATCCTGGTTACGGGAATCAAAGTGGTAGACCTTCTGGCTCCCTACATGAAAGGGGGAAAGATCGGACTTTTCGGCGGTGCCGGTGTGGGAAAGACCGTTCTGATCATGGAACTGATCAACAACATTGCCAAAGTCCACGGAGGGAATTCTGTTTTCTGCGGTGTGGGAGAAAGAACCCGGGAGGGAACCCAGCTGTTCGGAGAGATGCAGGAATCGGGAGTTATCGACAGAACATCCCTGATTTTCGGCCAGATGAACGAACCTCCCGGAGCCAGGGCCAGAGTCGCCCTCTCTGCATTGAGTGTGGCAGAATACTTCAGAGAGGAGGAGAACAAAGACGTTCTGCTCTTTATCGATAACATTTTCCGGTTTGTTCAGGCCGGGGCCGAGGTTTCCGCCCTTCTGGGACGTATTCCCTCTGCGGTAGGGTATCAGCCCACCCTCGCATCGGAACTGGGAAATCTTCAGGAGAGAATTACCTCCACCAAAAACGGATCCATCACATCGGTGCAGGCTGTTTACGTACCGGCAGATGACTACACCGATCCGGCACCGGCCACAACCTTCACCCATCTGGATGCGACGACCAACCTGAGCCGGGCGATTGTTGAAATCGGGATCTACCCGGCGGTTGACCCTCTGGCGTCCTCTTCCCGGATGCTGGCGCCCGAGATTGTGGGAAAAAGGCACTACCATGTGGCACGGAGGGTGCAGGAAACTCTTCAGGTCTACAAAAACCTGCAGGACATCATAGCCATAATGGGTCTGGACGAGTTGTCGGAGGATGACAGAAAAACCGTGGAGCGGGCCAGAAAAATCCAGAAATTCCTCTCCCAGCCTTTCAGCGTAGCAGAACATTTTACCGGCATGAAAGGGGTTTTTGTTCCCCTGGAAGATACCATCCGCTCCTTTGAGGAGATTATCGACGGCAAACATGATGATCTTCCCGAACAGGCGTTCTATATGGTGGGCACTGTGGAAGACGCGCGGAAAAAGGCCGGGAAACTGTGAAAACCTTCGACCTGACACTCCTGACAAGCCAGGAGGTCATTTTTAAAGGAAGAGCGGCCTACTGCGGAGCCGTCACTCTGTCCGGATCCATAGGATTCGAAGCGGATCATGAACCTTTTCTGGGGATTTTGCAGCCGGAATCGGAAATTCACTACAGAGAAAATGAAAAACCGGATCATACTGTCAAAATTGCCGATGGCATGATCACATTCAGAAATAACTGCTGTACCATCCTTGTGAGCAAAGACTGAATTTCCAAAAAGGAAAGATCATTCCGGCTGAATGATCTCTTCGCTCCTCTTCTCTTCTCTCTCTTCCAAAACCAGATCATAAAGGGTATGTTCCTGGTTCACCAGAAATCCGATAACAGCGGCCATTCCCGCAGGCAGACTGTAATTCATACCGAACACCTCAATGGTAATGACAGCTGCGGCAATAGGGGTGTTCATAATACTGGAAAAGTAGCCGGCAAAACCGGCAGCCAGAAGGGCAAAGTACTCGACAGAACCAAAGGGGATGCCAAAGATTTCCGCAAAGGCCGCCCCCAGAAGCAGTCCCATCAGGATAGCTGGCCCGGCGAATCCGGCGCTCAGGCCGGAACCTACAGTAAAAATATTGGCCATGCCTTTGAGAACAAACATTACCATGAGAATCTTCATAATCTCCACAGAGTGAGGAAGAACCCCGTAAAGAGGCTCACGGGCACCGGAAAGGACGGCTTTAAAAACGCTCTGGCTCATCCCCATCAGATCGGGATTGATAAAATAGACAACCGAAGCGACCAGAGCTCCCGCCATCATAAAGAGGGTCCGGTATCTTTTGGATATATTATGATTTCTCTTAAAAAGCAGGGATATTTTTGAATAGGAAAGGATAAAAAGTTTTCCCAGGAATCCTGATGTGAATGTTACAAGCAGCAGAATCAGAAGGATACCCACATCCAGAACCCCATGGATCAGGGGAAACTGAATGACAGGATCCAGCCCTGCATGACGGGCTACGAAAACACTGGTTGTACTTGCCAGTATAGCAGGAAAAATCTGTTTGTACCGCATATTGGTTTTTAAAATTATCTCTACAGCAAAAAGGCCTCCTCCTATGGGGCTGTGAATCATTGCACCTACAGCGGCAGCCATCCCGCAGATGGGAAAAATCTGCATTAATGTGGGGGACAACCATCGCCTGGTAAGGAATTTTCCCGCAGAGGACATAATCCCTGCGCTCATTCTGCCGGCAGGCCCCAGAGCTCCCCCGTTGCCCAAAAATCCCAGAGTGAGAAAGGCGGCAAAAAACTTGAACACAGTTTCCCTGAAAGAGAGATCCCCCTCGCCTTTTCGAATGCTCTCCAGATAGGAGGGGATTCCCTCCCCCATGGCGCCGGGGACCAGTTTGTAAACAAAAAGCCCCACGGGAACAGCCCCGATCACAGGCCACAAAAAAGGCGGAACATCCTGACGGGCAAGAAGAACAGAGTTCAGCCAGAGAACCAACCGGTACAGGCCGTGAACACAGAGGTTGCCCACAAACCCGGCCAGGATTGCAATTCCTATCCATTCAAAGAGATACAGGAGAGAGATGGAATCTTCTTTCTGATAAAGGGAAATCACAATGGGAATTGTAATAGCACCGGGATTAATAAGCCAGTATTTTTCGAAGGGAGATTCCTTCTCATAAACCGGAAAAAGGAAGCAAAAGACAAATCAGAAAAAACTGCCTATAATAAACACTATGAAAAAGTTCCTTCCCCTTATCGTTTTTTCTCTTTTATGTTTACTGCCCGCCGCAGCAGAGGAGACCCCGTCCATGGCGCTCCTGCCCTTTGAAAACATGAACGGCGACCCGAACCAGAACTATCTGAAAGGAATCATCCCCTCCATCCTGGAAGAAGATATCTCCAGTTCCGGAGTGGTGCAGGTTGTGGACAGAGACAATCTGGAAACAGTACTGGAAGAGCAGAAACTTCAGTATTCGGGCCTGATGAATGAGGAAAACGCTCTGGAAGCGGGCCGTCTCCTGGGAGCAAAGTATATGCTGGGAGGCAGTTATGTGTTTCTGGGACAGGATATTTTTATTAATATCGATCTGATCGATGTGGAAACCGGAAGAACCAGAACCTTTTCTGAGAGAGGTTACCAGGAGAATACCGTACACGCCCTGTCTGAAAAACTGATGGAATACCTCACAGGAGAAGCCAGCTATTTCCAGAGTCCCGAAGGGGAAAGGAGCATCCTGGCTTTAAAGCAGCAGGAACCCGGCACGGTGGAGCTTTTCTCCTATATCATCGATGCCAGAGTTTACATTGACGAAGAGTTTGTGGGCTATACAACCGGAGACAGAACAGTCCCTCTGATTCTGAAGGTGGCTCCCGGAAAGCATACCATCAGGCTCCACCTGACAAAAAATTTCGGTGTGGTGAAACTGCCGGAAGTCACGTTTTCCGACTGGGAAGAAGATTTTGAACTCCTGCCAGGGGGGAAACTCATCCTGGAAGACAAAACCCGCCACTTTAATGAAACCCTCTATGAACTGCAGCAGCTTATCCGGGATGATCTGGATCTGAGGATACAGGAGGGAGATAGCAGAAAAGTCATTACCGAATCAGCCGGCTTTCTGGACAGAACCGGACAGAAAGTCGATATAGAACTCTCAGTAATCTGGGAAAGAAATCAGGAAGATCCGGAAGAAGCCATTGCATCGGTAACGCTAAAGTACAATGGAGAGGAGCACGCTTACCGCTACACGAGCCGCCAGGGCCGGGTGGATGAGTTTGAACAGACCATCGGAAAAGTCCGCCTGGAAATGGATCTGAGCTGCCGGAGCGAATGGAACTGGGAACTGGATTACAGTGTATGGCGGACCGATGTGTACCAGGGACTCCACCGGGAAGTGTACTGAAGGCTCACATTTATATCAGGTTTGATTCTCTTATTTTGAATCACCAGCAGGATTTTCCTGACAATGCTTGCCGGATTTATTCCATTACTCATAAAAGCCATCCAGCTTTTTACCAATGCCACTTCAATTCTGATGGAGAAGAGACTGCCTTTTCCGGTACTCTCCCGGAGGTAGACCGAATCTGGCGGTAAAAAGCTTGTAAAAGTAGTTCAGATTGCCATACCCCAGAGACAGGGCGATATCCAGAACTGGCGTATTGGAATGCTCCAGAAGAAGACTGGCCCGGAGCAGCTTCTGCTCATTCAGCCAGGCCGAAGGGGACATGCCCAGAAACTTTCTGAAACTCCGTGCCATATGCTCGGGAGACCGCTGACAGAGATCTGCCATCATCCGGGGGGTCAGCCCCTCCTCCAGACGGGTTTTTGAGAGTTCCAGAAGCATTTCAAGCCAGGGAGGCAAGGTGGAGGCAGGCAGAAGCCCCTTAGGCTCAGAAAGGTCGGCAATAAGGGTTATGAGAAATTTCTGAAGCAGAAGGTCGCCATAGGACTTTTTCTGATAGAGAAAGAGTTCATCCAGCAGGTTCATCACAAGGGCCCGTTTTTCCGGCGGTACATTCACATGAAGCCGGCTCCTGCTGCCTAACAGCTGATTGTAAGCCTTCTCCAGTTCTGGAAACTTCAGGAACTCCCTCCAGTCTTCCACCGGTAGAATCAGATTATAAAAACCGAAGCCTCTTCCCTTCAGGCTATGAAATTCCTGTTCACCTACAGCCATCCAGTCGCCCGGCTGCATTTCCACCACCCGATCATCGAAAATCTGTTTCAGGGAGCCCTCAAAAAGATAGTAGAATTCAAAGACATCATGATGACGGTGCCGGGGGAATGACCAGCTCTTGCGGGTATGAATCCGGTTTAGAAAAAAGCGGTGCGGCCTGATATCTGTCAGATCTATGGTTTTGACGCTGTCCATTACCCTATTTTCCCCCTGATATCAAATAATCACAATATAAAATCATTAGATTTGAAGCGGGAATCAAATAAAAATAGTTAAATAGAAAATGAAAACCATCAAGGAGGAATCTGAAAATGACATACCGGTTTCCTGAAAATTTTATCTGGGGCGCCGCCACAGCCTCATATCAGATAGAGGGCGCCTTTAATGAAGACGGCAGAGGCCTCTCAACATGGGATACCTTTTCCAGACAGCCCGGGAGAGTCTACGGCGGCCATACAGGAGAAATAGCCTGTGATCATTACCATAGGACAGCCGAAGATATTGCTCTTATGAAAGAGTTGGGACTGAAAAGTTACCGTTTTTCCGTGGCATGGCCCCGGATCATGCCCGATGGGGAAGGACAGGTCAACACCAGAGGTCTGGATTTTTACAGCCGCCTGGTGGATGACCTTCTAGCCGCAGATATAGAACCGCTGATTACCCTTTTTCACTGGGACCTGCCGCAGACACTGCAGGACAGATACGGGGGCTGGAAAAGCAAACAGGTGAGCAGCCTGTTTGCTGACTATGCGGATGTGGTGACCAGAGAGCTCGGAGACAGGGTGAAACGCTGGGCTACCATAAATGAAATTATGTGCTTTACCATACTGGCTCATAAAGAGGACAGGCATGCCCCGGGAGGGAAAGAACCTGAAAAGATTGTCAACCAGACGATCCACAACGCCCTTTTGGGCCATGGTATGGCACTGGAGAAAATCCGCCATAATGTCAGCGGCGCCATAGCAGGAATTGTAGAGAACCTGGAAGCCCCCTGGCCCCTTATGGAAGAGGAGCCCTATCTGGATGCCGCCCGCAAAGCCTGGAAAATCAAAAACCTTCAGAGACTGTTCCCCCTGATGACAGGAATTTACGAAGAGGAGGTTTATACCAGAAATTTCGGCCCCCTCCCTGACTATACGGAACAGGAAATGAAGATTATATCCGCACCCATGGATTATATCGGTTACAACTACTATACCTGCCCCCCGGTAAAGCCCGCGGAAAATCCGAATGGATTTACCGATGTGATACTTCCGGAAGCTTATCCCAAAACTGATATGGGATGGGATATCACACCTGAAGCGATCTACTGGAGCCTGAAATTTACAAAGGATTATTTTGGAGACATTCCCGTTTATATCACGGAAAACGGTATGGCCGCTCCGGACCAGGTGGAAGAAGACGGAACGGTTCAGGATATCGACCGGATCAGCTATCTGAGATCTCACCTGAAATCCCTTCACAGGGCTGTGGATGAGGGCTGCCCCCTGAAAGGATACTATCTCTGGTCTCTGATGGACAATTTTGAATGGGCCCTGGGATATTCCAAAAGGTTCGGCATTATCCATGTGGACTATGAAACACAAAAACGAACCATCAAAGAGTCAGGGCGGTATTACAGCCGTATTATGGCTGTAAACCGGGTCCTGTAGAAAAGACCTCTCCCATAAGATGCAAATGTCAATTGTAGACTTTATCCACTATTGACATTTGCATTCATAATTTCTAGACTTTCCTCATGACAGAAAGGGAACTTTATAAATTCCGGCAATCCATGAGAACCATGGAAAGACTGCTCAGCAGTAATATTAAAGCAGATGTTGACTGCTGCGGAATCAAACTCAATGAATGCCATATTCTGATGGAGCTGGACGGTAAGAGTCTTGTACAAATATCCGATCTATCTGAAATACTGGGTATGGATAAGAGCCTTTTAAGCCGAACCATTGATACTATGGTCAGAAACGGCTATATCCTGCGCATGGAGAATCCAGAAGACAGAAGACAAAAAAATCTGACCTTATCTCATAAAGGTCTGGAAATGAACCGTAAAATCAACTCACTGATGAATGCAAAATATGCAGAGATCCTGAAAGATCTCGATGATGAGACTACCGTGAAAGCCATAGAATCCATGGAATTTCTGAACAGCCTCTTCTCTTCCCTGGACAGGAGCAGCATATGCTGTCGATAGGCCCGAAAATAAACCTGGTTCCCCGGCTGAAAACAGAGTGGACAGCCGGAGATTACCTGGGAGCTCTCATGATGAGGGCCGGTATGGGAAGATCACACTACCGGATCAGACCGGGCCTCTATCGTACAGGAGATCCCGACTCCGCTTCCCCTGTTCTGGTAACAGCCAATTACAAACTGACTCTGGATCATCTCCGGAAAAACCTCAAAGGGATAAACAGCTGGATTCTTGTGCTGGACACGGATGGTGTAAATGTCTGGTGTGCTGCCGGAAAAGGAACTTTCGGAACAGAGGAACTGGTAGACAGCGTCAAAAAGACCGGCCTGGCTACTCTCGTGAATCACCGGAAACTGATCCTTCCCCAGCTGGGGGCGCCGGGGATTCAACCGGGGGTTGTAAAAAGTGAAACCGGTTTTTCAGTCATCTACGGGCCCGTGGAAGCCAGAGATCTTCCCCGGTTTCTTGAAAACGGTCTGAAAGCAAAATCCTATATGAGAAAAAAAGTGTTTTCAGTGAAGGAAAGGTTTGCCGTCTCGTTTACCCACTTTATCCAGGCCCTTCCTGCGGCTCTCCTACTATCCCTTATTCTAACACTGATAGAGTTCTTCTTTTTTTCTGAGGAGGGATTTCTTTCTCTGTTTTTAAAAAACATGCTTATTGCAGCAGGAGCTGCATTTTCCGGATCACTGCTTTCGGGAGTTCTTCTCCCCTTTCTTCCGGGACGGGCCTTTTCCATAAAAGGCTTGTGTATGGGGATACTGTTTACCGGAGCAGTCTGGTTCAGTCCTGCTGCGCTCCTGCCTCCGGCAGCTCCGGTCTACTCATCAGGTAAGATTCTCCTCTTCCTCTCATGGATTATATATCTGACACTGAACCTCACGGGCAGCAGCACTTATACATCACTTTCAGGTGTACGCAAAGAGATGAAAACAGCAATTCCGCTTCTTGTATCCAGTACCGGTGCGGCACTGGTTCTTATGATTTACGGGGGGATAATCTCATGAAATATATCAAAAATGTTACAACTCTTTCCTATGATTCTGAATCCTGTATCGGCTGCGGTCTCTGTACCATTGTATGTCCCCATGAGGTTTTCCGGATGGACAAAAACAAAGCTCAGCTGATTGATAAGGACCAATGTATGGAATGCGGAGCCTGTATGGGCAACTGCCCTTCTGGGGCTGTATCAGTGGAAAAAGGTGTGGGATGTGCCTATGCGGTCATCCAGTCCCGTCTGAAAGGCCGGGAGGAAATCAGCTGTGACTGCGGTGATTCCTCAAAAAAAGGGTCATGCAAACCCAACTGCTGCTGATACGATACAATCCAAATCCTCAGAGGAACCGGGCCTAAACCTTTGAGATCCCTCTTCCGGAAGCTTATAATTCCTTATATAGGAGGGTTCTCAGTATGAGCAGAAAACTTCTGAAACACCTGTCCGGAGAACTTGCCGGTCTCCACAAACAGGGCCTTTTCAAGAACGAAAGGGTGATCACCACCCCCCAGCAGGCAAAAGTGAAAATTCAAAACGGTCCGGAAGTTCTCAATTTCTGTGCCAATAACTATCTGGGTCTGTCCAATCATCCGGATCTTGTAAAAGCGGCGGAAAAAGCTCTGAAAAGATACGGATACGGCCTGTCTTCGGTTCGTTTTATCTGCGGTACCCAGAATATCCATAAAGAACTGGAAAAAGAGCTCAGCCTGTTTCTTCAAACCGATGACACCATCCTCTACTCCTCCTGTTTTGATGCGAATGGCGGTCTTTTCGAGGCCATACTGGGGCCGGAAGACGCAGTCATAAGCGATGCCCTGAATCATGCCAGTATCATTGACGGGATACGTTTATGCAAAGCCCGGAGATACCGCTACAAAAACAACGACATGGACGATCTGGAGGAACAGCTGAAACAGACCAGGGATGCCCGGTTCCGCCTGATAGCCACAGACGGGGTCTTCTCCATGGACGGGATTATTGCCAATTTGAAGGGGATTTGCACCCTGGCGGAAAAGTACGATGCCCTTGTAATGGTGGATGACTCCCATGCGGTGGGGTTCATTGGGGAGACCGGCGGAGGGACTCCCGAATACTACGGGGTAAGAGAGAAAGTGGATATTATCACCGGAACCTTGGGCAAGGCTCTGGGCGGCGCCTCCGGGGGGTATACATCGGGACGGAAAGAGATCATAGACTGGCTCAGGCAGCGGTCCCGGCCTTACCTTTTTTCCAACTCCCTTGCTCCTGTCATGACAGCGACAGCCTTGGAAACACTTAAACTGATCCGGCAATCCCGAGATCTGAGACAGACCCTGATCTCTCATACACAGTTTTTCCGAAAGGCTCTGACTGAAGCCGGCTTTACCATTGTGCCCGGAGAACATCCGATTGTTCCCCTGATGCTGGGAGAGGCCGAACTGGCCGGAAAAATGGCGGAAATACTCCTGCATAAGGGGATCTATGCCATAAGTTTCTCCTACCCTGTGGTTCCCTTGGGGGCGGCCAGGATCAGATTCCAGATGTCCGCTGCCCATTCGGAAGATCAGGTCAGATACGCCGTGGATCAAATCATAGAAGCCGGAAAAGCCCTGGAGATCATACTGTGAAGGCACTGGCAAAAACGAAAAGTGAGCCGGGCCTGTGGATGATTGATGCTCCCAAACCGGATTTCGGCCCCAACGATCTTCTGATAAAGATCAAAATCACAGCAATCTGCGGTACGGATGTCCATATCTACAACTGGGATCACTGGGCAGAAGAGACCATACCGGTCCCAATGATCACAGGCCATGAGTTTGTAGGGGTCATAGAAGCCATGGGCAGCGAAGTGGCCGGATTTAAAGAGGGAGACCGGGTAACCGGAGAGGGCCACATCACCTGCGGGCACTGCCGGAACTGCCGGGCCGGAAAAAGGCACCTGTGCCGGAATACCATGGGAATCGGCGTTAACCGGCAGGGCTGTTTCGGGGAGTATCTGGTAATGCCCGCCTTCAATGCCTTTAAACTGGACGATTTTATTTCTGATGAAGCAGCTGCTATTTTTGACCCCTTCGGCAATGCGGTTCATACAGCCCTCTCCTTCGATCTGGTGGGAGAAGATGTTCTGATTACCGGTGCAGGCCCCATAGGAATCATGGCAGGAGCCGTAGCCAGGCACGGGGGAGCCAGATATGTGATTATTACGGATGTCAATGAGTACCGCCTCAATCTGGCCAGGCAGATGGGAGTCACCAGAGCGGTCAATATTACAACAGATAATCTGGAAACCGTTATGAGCGAGCTGCATATGCTGGAAGGGTTTGACGTGGGCATGGAAATGTCAGGGAATACCCGGGCCCAGCATCAGCTCTTCAGAATGATGAACCATGGAGGAAGGGTAGCCCTGCTGGGAATTCCCCCGGAAGAGACAAAAGTGGACTGGAACCAGATCATCTTTAAAGGGCTCCATCTGAAGGGAATTTACGGCCGGGAGATGTTTGAAACCTGGTATAAAATGGCTGCCATGATCCGCTCCGGCCTGGATATTACCCGGATCATCACCCACCGGATGCCAGTGGATGAGTTTGAACGGGGTTTTGAAATCATGGCGTCGGGCCAGTCAGGAAAGATTCTACTGTATTGGGATTAATCCAGTTCATATGCCATGGGTATGGAATCCATCGCTCCGGGACGGGACACCGTAATAGCCGATGCCCTGGTTGCCCGCTCCATGGACTGCCGTACCGACATTCCCTTGATACGGGAAGCCAGGAAATAACCGAAAAAGGTATCACCTGCCGCAGTGGTATCTACAACCGGTGCATCAAAGATGGGAACATGAATCCTTTCTTCTCCCGATCCATAATAGGCTCCCTCCTTACCTACAGTCATAAGGATTTCCATATCAGGATATTTTTTGATCAGTTGATCCAGTACTTCCTGGAAAGACCCTTCAAATCCTGCCAGTTCCTGTGCCTCAATTTCATTCACAACCAGCAGATCCACCACATCCAGGGGCCATGAGAGGATGTCCCTGTCAAAGGGAGCCGGATTCAGACAGATCACAAGACCTTTCTCTCTGGCGGCATTCAAAATATAGGGCATCAGGTTGATCTCATTCTGCAGAACCAGGTAGTCCCCTTCCGAAAAAGCCGTCAGGGTACGGTTCACTTCTTCATGGGTAATACTCTGATTCCCTCCTCCGAAGAGGATGATGGAGTTCTGCCCTTCCGGAGTCACCTGGATAATGGTATGTCCCGTGGGGCCCTCATAGGTTTCCACATATTCTGTATGGACACCGTTCTTTTCCAGCAGATCCGTGAGCCAACGTCCCTCCTGGCCTATCTTTCCGGCGTGCCAGACATCCAGCCCCGCCTTTGCCAGAGCCACCGACTGATTCGCCCCTTTTCCTCCGGCGAAATGATTCAGATCAAAACTGGACAGGGTTTCTCCCGGCCGCACCATGTGGGGCACATGATAAACATGATCGATGTTCAGAGAACCGAAATTGAGTATTTTCATGACATATCTCCTTTGATATTGACATCCCGGACACTGTCTCGGAATACCACTTCACTGCTGACCAGTATTTTTTCACTGGGGGATTTTCCCCGGGAGTTCAGACGATAAAAAAGGAGCTGAAAAGCCCGTGTCCCCATATACTGCTTGGACACTCTCACAGAAGAGAGGGTCGGATCAGACATCTGACCGGCCGTCAGATCATCAAACCCCACAACAGAAATGTCCCGGGGAATGGAAAAACCTTTATCTTTCAAAGCCTTCATGACTCCAAGGGCAATCACATCACAAACACAGAAAAGGGCTGTGGGAAGTTCTGTACCGGACTCTATGATTTTTATCATATCCAGATAGGCATCTCTGAAACGGGAATCCACCGAATAGACATACTTATCCGAATTATAAAGACCATTGGCCAGAAGGCCGTCATAGTATCCCCTCTCCCGCAGACGGAAGTTTCTGGTTTCCACTGTAGACCTGACCAGCCCGATTTTTTTATGACCCCGCTTTTTCAACGCACTGAGAACAGAAAAAACAGCCCCTTCATTATCCATATCAATAAAGTCACTGGAAGGAACAGGATGGCTGGAATCTATAAATACAACCGGGAAAGGGAGCGTATTCAGATAAAGGATATCCTCTTCGGACAGCTCAGTGGCCAGAATCACCGCACCGGAGGGCTTGCTCTCAGCCAGCTCTTCTGCAATCAGAGAGAGGTCCTCTCCCTCAAACTGCCGGACTTCCACCGAATACCCTCCGTTACGGGCGCTTTTTTCTACACCTTCGATGTATTCAGCAATAAAAGCGTTATGATCTGGATTCACCATATGGCCGTGCCTGGCAATCCGGACAAAGCAGATAACACCCCTCTCAACGGTTCTGGAAGGATTGCTGATATCATAATTCATGGCTTCCGCCACTTTGAAAACATGCTGGCGGGTATCTTCGCCCACCCCGGGTTTATGATTGAGAACCAGCGAAACAGTGGCCGGAGAAACTCCCGCCTGAGCCGCAACATCTCTGATAGTAACATTCATGAGAGCAAGGTTAACAGGAATATAAACAATTTGTCAATATATACTAAACATTCACTAAACACGCAAGAATCTGCCGGAACCTTCCCTAAAAACGGACACTCCATATTCAGAAAACGGGAAGTTTCCATTATGATTGACCTGATGAAAGAAAAGCCTTCCCACTTTGCAGCCTATACGGCAAACTATTTTTTTATTTTCGGCGCCCTGGCCATCCTCAATCCTTTCTTCCCCCTTGTTCTGCAGAATAAAGGGCTGAATCCTTCACAGATTGGTTTTCTTATGGGAGGTTATGAGCTTTTTTCCATATTCGGCTTGTTAATCCTGGGAAGGGTTTATGATAAATTCAGGTCTCCCCGGAGAACGATTGCCATCATTTCTCTTGTCTGTATCAGTCTGGTATTCATTAGTGTGGAAACAAACCAGATTCTCCTTCTCATTCCTGCTACCCTGGGGGTGGGTCTTTTTGTGAAATCTCCTGCATCCCTTGTGGACGCCATGTACGGTCAGACCATGGGTAATCCCAAAGAGAGCTACGGAAAAGCCCGGCAGAGCGGAAGCTTGGGATTTGCCCTGATTCTGGGAGCGGTACATCTGACAGGCCTGGTCTCGGGGGAACGACCCCCTACCGTTTTTGCAGGGTATGCTGTACTCCTTGCGGTTTCGGTTCTGATCACCCGGTTCCTGCCTACAGAAAATCTCCACAGCCGGCCGGAAGACACGCATCTTCCTTTTGTTATTACCTTGAAATCCTTTCCATCCATATACTGGGTGGGACTGGGAATAGCATTTTTGAATGCCCTGGGCATGTCCGGGCACTATACCTTTTTTTCGCTTCTCCTGAAAAACCGCTTCCATACTCCGGATATTGGCGGCTTCTGGGCTGTCGGCCCCATTTTCGAAGTGCCCCTTTTCTTCTTTTCCGGCTACCTGTTAAAAAAATTCTCTCTGAAAAGGCTATGGCTGATCGGCTTAACCGCCGGAATCATCAGAATGCAGGTATACTCCCTGGCCTCCTCACTGGCTCCGCTGTACTATGTTCAGATTTTTCACAGCCTCTCTTTCGGCATCAACCATCTGTGCATGGTCACTCTGATCAACCATGTGACCTCTCCCGGCCGCAGAGGAGTGGCCATGTCCCTCTATACAGCTGTGGGAATGGGAACGCCCCTTTTTCTGGGAGGAATGCTGGGCGGGGTGATTCTGAAATACGGGGACTTCCCCCTGCTCTATCAGATATTTTCCCTGTTTCCCTTTCTGGGGGCGGGAATCAACCTGCTGTTTCTGAAAGGACACAGGGAAATCACATCATGACAGCGCAATATAAATGGAAGGATTTGGACTTTTTCACCCGGGCATCTTAAAATTTAGATGTACCATAGTAAGGAGCCATTTATGGATTTCAGACAAGTGGAAAAGATCATTTCAACCAGTCAGATACCCGAAGCCGTTCTGGAAGAAGGTATCAGAATAAAAATCATATCCGGCCATTTAGCCAACATCAGAGGGCCCATGGATGAAAACACCACGAATATGGAGTACCTGGAGGTCTCCCTGCCCCCAAAGACCCATTGGCAGCACAGAATTCCCGCAGACCATGCAGGTTTTATCCATGTCCTGAAGGGAGAAATCACAAGCGGAGGCAAAGTGCTGACCCAGGAGCAGCTGGGATTTTACAGTCCGGGAGACCATGTGGAGTTTAAAAGCGGAAAAACGACGGGACGCTTCCTGTTGATCAGCAGCCGTATACTGCAATAGAATAAGCGGCATAAACTGAGTTTTTAAATGAAATTAAGAAAAAGATTCCTCCTGCTCTACATTTTCATCCTGCTGGTATTTCAGATGCTGGCGGTATTCCTCATAGGATCTTTTTTAAAAAATAAAACCGTCCAGACAATTCAGGATGATTACAGACACAACATTTTCTATCTTGAAACCATTTTATCCCAGTTTCTGGAAGATGTAGAAAATGACCTTCTGACGATCTCGTCTCACCCGGATGTCCGAACCCTCGATGACAGCAGTTTCACATCCTATATCGGAGCTGATGAGAATACTTTCGAACACTTCTACTCCAGGGAAGAGCAGAAGATCATCGATCTGTTCAATATGTACAGAATCAACCACCCCTATGTAAATTCCGTCTACATGGGAAGGGAAAACGGAACCTTTGTCCGCTCTCATCCCCGGGAAAGGAACACCGATTACGATCCCAGAGAGAGGCCCTGGTACAGACAGGCCCTGGCCAATCCTGGCAAAGTCGTCAGAACCGATGTCTACAAATCAGTGACCACCTCCGATATGAATCTGGGTACAGTCAAGGCCATCATACGGGGAGGAAAACCCATAGGTGTTATCGGCATAGATGTGACTTTAAACAATCTGAGAGATTTTCTGGGGGATATCAGGATCTCCGAGGATTATGACTCGGACCTGCTTCTGATGGACTGGAAAGGTACCCTTCTTTACGGCAGCGATACTCTGAACGGAACAGACATGAATACCATCTTCCCCGATATTTTCAGTCAGGTCCGGAATGGGAAACTGAATCTTATCCGCTACAGCAATACTGACAGGAGATACTTCTATTTTACCTTTTCACCCCAGCTGCAGTGGTACATGGGAGGATTGATAGAAAACAGCGAAATAGAAAGGCTCTCCAGAAGCGGCCTGTTTTCCATTATTATATGGGAAACCCTGATCATGATGATCCTGGGAGGGATCATCATATATATCTCCGACACCTATATTCTGGAAAGGATTCAGAATCTTCATGACAATGTCAATCTGATGAAAAGCGGGTATTTTGAAAACTCTCTGATCGAATATCCCATCAATGACGAAATAACCCTTCTGGATAACAGTTTCCGCCAGCTGTATAACGATTGGACAAGAGCTAACCTCAACCTTGAGAAACACAGGACAGGTATTGTCTACTGCCTGGGAAACCTTGCTGAAACGAGAGACCCCGAAACAGGGAACCATATTATCAGAACCCAGAAATATGTAAAAATCATAGCGGAAAGACTGAAAGAAAAAGGATATTACCAGGAGATTTTTACAAAAGAATTTTCCCATACCCTCTATACGGTGGCACCTCTGCACGATATAGGAAAAATCGGGATACCTGATCATATTCTGTTAAAACCGGAAAAATTGACAGACAACGAATTTGAGCTGATGAAAGAACATACCACATTGGGATACAAGGCCCTGAAGAATGTGATCACATCCGGCTCAAGCAGCCGTTTCTTTCAGCTGGCTGCAGAAATAGCCTGGACCCATCATGAAAAATGGGACGGCACCGGGTATCCCCGAGGTTTGAAAGGGGAGGAGATTCCATTGTCCGGCAGGATAATGGCACTGGCAGACACCTACGATGCCCTTATGAACAAAAGGGTTTACAAAAAGGCCTTTGGCAGGGACGAAACAAAAGGGATTATAGAAAAAGAGAGCGGGAAACAGCTTCAGCCTGAAATAGTCCAGGTTTACCTGGAGCTGGAAGATCTGTTCTATACCATTTATCAGGATTTCAGAGACTGATTCCTGCCTCCTGCTCAGCTCCTTTTCACTTTTTACCTTGATTCAATCCTTCGGAATCCCTATATTTTTCCTAATGCATCATAAAAAAGAGTACATATCCTTTCTGGCATCGGAATTTCCCCAGCAGGAGACCTCGTTATTCCATATTGTGCCTGTGCCGATGGAAGGCAACGGTCCCGAATTGATACTGGAGGCGAGTCACCGCCTGGAAGTGTTTGACGGAAAGTCCATACCGGCAGAAACGGGAATATACACCCACCCCCCCGAAAACTGCCGGGGAAGAAAAGAAGAGATCCTGAACCGGGTAGCCGACCGGGTGGAAGAGATTTTTCAGATGGAACGGATACCTGTTTTACTGGGGGGCGATCACTCCATAAGCAACGGGGCCTTTCTTGCGATACTCAGAGAGATTGAAAAAGGTTCTGAAAATGTGGGAATTGTTCAGATTGACGCCCATGCAGATCTCAAAGAGAGCGAGGAAGGTTCTCTTTATACAGACTCCAGTGTTATGAAAAGGGCATTGGACATGGGGTTCCCGATCTACCAGATGGGAGTAAGAAGCCTCTCTCCCGGAGAGATGGACTTAAGGAAAGAGAGAAATATTCCCTACCGGGACGCTTCTGACCTCTGCAGCGGGAACGGGGTAAAGGAGATATCCCTTTCTCCGGATTTCCCCGAATACATCTATTTGACCATTGATGCGGACGGCCTGGATCCTTCTGTCATTCCCGGCACGGCCTATCCAGAGCCCGGAGGCCTCTCCTGGTACCAGACATTGAGTCTGATAGGATCCCTTGCAGACAGGCACAGGATAATCGGATTTGATATTGTCGGGATTGCTCCTGGAAAAGACGACCAGATCAGTGCCTATACGGCAGCAAAGTTATGCTATTCGGTTATGGGAATAATTGCCAGAGAGATGGAAATCATGGGATAACGGGAAATTGAGGTATATTACTTTTATGAAGTTTCAAAAAAACCGGATTATACAATTTTTATTGCTGGCGATCATCCCGGCAGCCCTTTGGGCGTCACCTCAGGATGAAGCGGAAGAGATTATCAACAGCTTAAGGGACATCGTTTTCCAGCAGGATCTGAGTGATCAGGAAATCAGGGATGTTTATCTCCGGAAGAAAGAGATTCTGGACGGGCTGAATCTTCCTGCACCGGACAAGTATCTGTATACAGCAGGGATTGAATACTGGATGGGCAGAGCCTACCAGTCTTTTGATCAAACCCGGACAGTGATTGAACATCACAAAATGGTACAGCGGGGAAAATTCCTGAAGTGCCAGCAGTTCTATACAGCGCCGGACGATGCCATAAAACACTACGAAGTCGCCCTGGATAACATAAATAAATACATTGATGAGAACCCTGTAAGCGAAGCATACAGGCAGTACTCGGAAATTCAGGGCCAGCTTCTCCTTCTGAAGCCTGTCACTTATGTGCTGGCCAATGGATTAAGTGTTAAAAGGACATTAAAGAAATCCCTGAAACTGGATCCAGAAAATGTCAAATCCCTGATTGCAGACGGAGCCAGTGACATCTATACACCTCCCAACTATGGAGGTGATCAGGACAAAGGGATAAACCTGCTGAAAACCGTCCTGGAAATGGACGGGGTTGATAAAGAAGACCGCTTTAATATTTTTACAGGAATCGGTTACGGGCTGATCGTTAAAGAGGACTATCCCGAAGCACTGGAGTGGCTGGATAAAGCTGAGGGAATTTACCCGGGGAATGTTTATCTTTCCGGCTTAAAACAGATTGCCCGGGAAGGAATGGAATAAATGGGAAAAGATAAAGAGCACCTGTTCAGAATCAATCATGCCAAATATTTTAAAGTGGTTGTGACCGTATCGGTTTTTTTCCTTAAAGTATTTGCCAGGCCCCTCTTTTTTCTGTACTACGGATTGCGTGTTTACGGAAAAAAGAATCTGAAGAATACCAAAAAAGGCATAATCGTCTCCAACCATACCATGAATATGGATGCCTATATCATCGGGACGACACTCTGGCCCAAACTGATATGGTATGCGGTGGAAGCCAATAACATCCTCAGAAAAGACGTAGGATGGTTCAACCGCATCAACGGGGCATTCGGAATTCATGAAACATTCCCCATGTCGATTGGAACATCCGTTAAGGAAGCCATGAAAAGCAATGAGTTTGTGACGATTTTCCCTGAAGGCAAACAGCATTTCCGCTATCAGGACGTACAGCCCTTCAGCAAAGGAGCCTTCTATCTGGCTCTGGAATGCGGTGTCCCCGTCATTCCCGCAGCCGTCGTCCTGTACGGCCGGAAGTTCTTCCGGCATTCTGCGTGGGTACCTCCGAAAATAAAGATATTCTACCTTCCTCCCATTGAAACAAAAGATCTTCTCAAGGAAGGAGAATCAATACGGAAAAAATCCAACTGGCTGGCAGAAGAAGTCCGCAGGATGATTCAGGAAACCATAGACAGAGAGGGAGGCCATAAAGATCTGGCCATAGAACCGCTCTTTAAATAGGGAAAAAAGGATCATTTCTTCAGATATTCCAGAAAATCTTCCTTGCCCAGAGGTTTGGAGAAGTAGTATCCCTGAATGATGTCGCAACCGGCCTCTTTCAAATGGAAGTACTGATCCTCCCGCTCCACCCCTTCTGCGACTACCTCCATATTCAGGGTATGACCAAGGTCTATCATGTTTTTCATGATGGCGGGTGAGCGGGAACCTCCAGGCAGCTCGTCAATAAAAGACTTATCGATCTTCAGGGTATGGGTTCTGTATCTTTTCAGATAACTGTAGGAAGAGTACCCGGTTCCGAAGTCATCTATGGAAATCTTGACTCCCAGTGCATGGAGATTTTCCAGAATCTCCACAGACTCATCGGAGTGTTCCATGGCGATATTTTCGGTGATCTCCAGATTTACCTGCTTTCTGTTCACTCCGGATCTATCCAGAATCAGGCCTATTCTCTCTATAAGTCTTTTGTCCCGGAACTGCCTGGCGGAAAGATTGACAGCCATTTCAAAATCCTGATTTCCCGACAGCTGAAAATCCTTCATATCATTCAGAGCCTGTTCCAGAACCCAGTCTCCCAGTTCCAGAATAAGCCCCGACTCTTCCGCCAGAGGAATGAACTCAGAAGGAGAAACATGCCCGATATTGGGATTATGCCATCTGATAAGGGCTTCTGCCCCCATCACTCTACCGTCAAGTGCGGAAACCTTCGGCTGATAGACCAGTGAAAATTCATTGTACTGCATGGCTCTCCGCAGCTTGTTCTCCAATTCAAGGCGCTTCTGAAACTGCTCATTCATCTGGGCATTGTACAGAGTATACTGTCCTCTCCCGGCCTGTTTGGATTTATACATGGCCATATCGGCATTTTTCATAAGAAGCTCTGCATCTTCCCCGTCGTCCGGAAAAAAAGTCACACCTATACTGACAGACGGGATGATTTCTGTGTCGAGGATTGTCATGGGCTGACAGGTCTCTTTCTGTATTCTCTGTACGATTTCCACGATATTTCTGTTTTGCTGCATATCCGGAAGAAGGATGGTAAACTCATCTCCCCCCTGCCGGGCAACGGTATCTTCCTGTCTGCAGGATCTCACGAGCCTTTCGGCTATGGTTTCCAGAAAGATATCGCCCACACTGTGGCCTTTGCTGTCATTGATGGTCTTGAAGTTATCCATATCCAGAAAGAGAACAGCCAGAGACTCTTTTCCCCTTTCAGCCTGACGGATAGCCTGTTTCAGTCTGTCCATAAAAAGAAGACGGTTAGGAAGCCCTGTCAGAGCATCATGATAGGCCTGATGACGCAGTTTTTCTTCGCTGTCTTTTATATCAGAGATATCCCTGAAAAGAGAGACATAATGAATGAGGGTGCCTTTTTCATCATGAATCGAGTTGATCGTCAACCATTCCGGGTAGGCTTCTCCGTTCTTTCTCCTGTTCCAGATCTCTCCGGTCCATGATCCCTGCTCTTTAATATCCCTCCACATCTTTTCATAGAACTCCCTGTCATGATGACGGGACTTCAGAATCCGGGGATTTTTACCGATGACTTCCTCCGTCTCATAACCGGTAATCATACTGAAAGCCGGATTCACACGCTCAATCAGTCCATGCGGATCGGTAATGGCAATTCCTTCGAGTGTATTGTTAAAAACACTCTCTGACATGAGCATCTGATACTCGTTTTCCTTCCGGTCGGTAATATCCTGAAAGAAAAGATAAAAGGCATCCTGATCGGTAAAATGAGAGTACAGAATATTGTAATAGCGGTTCATTATGGAATATTCAATATTTCCAAACCTTTCATCCTGATCGACCAGTTTATCCTGAAGCTCCATAGGAAGATAGTTATTTTCCGGGGCCCCCCAGACTTCCAGCAGGTCAAATGAGGCAGGGTTGGCATAAAGAATTTTCCGGTTCCTATCAACCCGCATCACAGGATAGGGGTTGCCTTCCGGAAACTGGGCAAGCACCTGATTCCTTTTTTCAGCCCTTTTCCTGACCTCTTTCTCTTTCTGGAGCATATCCAGGAATTTGTTGAAATGTTCAGCCAGATCCCGAAGCTCATCTTTCCCTCCATAGGAAAACCTTCCGGAATAGTCTGATCCAGCAGTGGTATCGATAAACTGAATCAGATTAAAAAGGGGCTTTGTCAGAAGATTGGAGAGATAGCGGCTGATAAAGAGAAAAAGCAGACAGGAAACAAAAAATATGACAGCAAGAGTGAAGTTGACAGCTCTGAACTTACTCCTGTAATCATTCAGATTCATGGATGATCCGATAATCCAGTCGAATTCGGGAATATACCTGTAAAGGAGAATTTTTTTCTGTTTTTTAAAAGTGACCGGATCTGTCCACTCGTATTCGGTCACGCCGTTCAACGTTTCCAGGACTTGATCAAACATGGAAGGATCCTGGTTGAGCTCTGCAGGGAGAGATCTGAAATTGATCCCTTCCAGGCTGGGATGAATCAGAAAAGTCCCTTTCATATCCAGAATAAAAAGGTAACCGCTTTCTCCCACATTTATGTTATCAATGGTCTCTTTCAGCTCATTGATCTGTACAAGAGAGCGAAACTCCTTTTTATAGGCAGAGACAGAGACGATCCAGCCCCAGGGGGCATATCTCTCTGTATACAGGACCTTTTTCTGGGGAATATCATCACTGGGATTCTTCCACAGATACTCCAGATACCCCTCGCTGACGTGCAGCTGCTCCTGAACAAAAGCGTATTCTGCTACGGACTTCCCCACAATCTCCTGAAAGGGATGAACCAGGATTGTTCCGGATTCATCCAGTACATAGGCATAACCTGTCTCTCCGAATTTGAGAGAAAGCAGATATTCGGCAGCCGCATTCTGAATCCCGGCCTGGGGGATTCCCCTTTTTTCCCCGTTTTTCTGCAGAAAATCCATAACTTTTATGACTGTATCGGATTCTGCTTTCAAATGATGGCGGATTGTGTCTTTTGCAAGAGAGTGGACAACCTGAATAGCGAGATCAGAGGAACGTTCCAGTTCCCGGTTAAGAGCATCACGGCTGTTGACATTGAAGAAAAATATCACGACCGAAAAGGTAAGGATAATAAGGACAACAAAAAACGAGGAGAAGGCTGCAAATATTTTACTGCTGATTGATAAATTTCTAAATGTAATATTCATAAATACCAACAGTTCTAGAATATATTATATTATACATGATATTACCAGAACCTTTCCGGCTTGCCCAATATTAGCCCTGCCTAATTTTTTTCGTCTTTTGTACCCTTTATCATTGACACTAACAGAGATAAAACATATAGTTAGGCTGTATTAACAAAAAAATTAAAAACCCTGGATTTCAGGAGGATTGTGTTGAGCGAAATAAACCTGACGGAGATTGAACCCGGAAAGATTTACATTATCTCTGATATTGCTGAAAAATCCGAATATGCCCATAAATTGGAAAAGCTGGGATTCACCCGGGGAACTCCCGTGGAAAAGGGCCTTTCCAACATAAAGAATCCCATGGTTATCAAACTGCGGGGAAGCCGGATTGCGCTGAGAACCAACGAAGCCAAAATTGTCAAAGTAAAGGAAATTCAATAGATGGAAAAGAAAAGAATTGCCATTGCCGGAGTTCCCAATTCCGGAAAAACGACCTTTTTCAATGCCATTACCGGAGCCCGCCACAAAGTGGGCAACTGGCCGGGAGTCACAGTTGAAAAAGTGGAAGGAACCCTTGCTCTGAAAGAGAGAACCATAGACCTGATAGACCTACCCGGAACCTACAATCTTTCCCCTGATACGGAGGAACAGAAAATCGCGGAAAGAGCGATTGCCGACCACGAAGATCTTGTGATCAACATTGTGGACGCCTCCAATCTTTCCCGGAACCTCTACCTGACAATGGATATCATGAAAAGACAGCAGAATATGGTGGTTTTTCTCAACATGACAGACATTGCCGAAAAAGAGGGAATCAAAGTCAACCATCAAAAACTGGAGGAGGAACTGGGAGTTCCCGTTCTTCCTGTGATTTCCATAAACAAATCTTCCGTCAATAAGGCAAAAGAGCTGATAGAAAAGATTGTTTCGGGAGAAATAACCCTGAGCGAATCACCGAAGCTGCTGGTAACAGAGCAGGATGATCCCAACATGATTTATGAGAAAATCGACAGGATCTGCGAAAACGTCATTGAAAAAGCTCACAAGGCAGACAGTCTGACAGATAAAATCGACAGGGTTGTGATGAACCGTTTTGCCGGCATCCCCATCTTTCTGGCGACGATGTTTCTTACCTTCTGGTTCGCCGTTAATGTGGGCGGAATTTTTATTGACTTTTTTGATATGATCACCGGCCTGATTTTTGTAGACGGTCTGGGATCTCTCCTGGCCGGACTCGGCAGCCCCGAATGGCTTATAACACTCCTTGCCGGTGGTATCGGAGCGGGTCTTCAGACCGTTTCAACGTTCATCCCTGTGGTTTTTTTCATGTTTCTGGCTTTGGCTATTCTCGAGGATCTGGGTTATATGTCCCGCATGGCGGTTATTACCGACAGGGTTATGAAATCCATTGGTCTTCCCGGCAATGCCTTTATTCCGCTTATGGTAGGGTTCGGCTGTACAGTTCCTGCCATCATGTCTGCCAGAACAATGTCCTCGAAAAGAGACAGATACATGACGATCTTCATGGCTCCTTTCATGTCCTGCGGAGCCAGGCTTCCCGTATACGCACTTTTCAGCGCAGCCCTGTTCCATAAATGGTCGGGAGTGATGGTTTTTCTCATCTACATGTTTGGAATCTTTATGGCAATCCTTACGGGACTTCTTTTGAAAAATACGATTTTTAAAGGAACCCATTCCAACTTTGTAATGGATCTTCCCCTGTACCATACGCCAAGACCGGGATCCATCCTGAAAGCAACCGGCATCAGGCTGACTTCGTTTGTAAAAAAAGCCGGTCTGATTATGACCATAGCCGTCACCTTCCTGGGCTTTCTCAACTCATTGGGACTGGAGGATGGAAAAATCACCTTTGGAAATGAGGACACCAGGGACTCTGTTTTGGCCTATGCAGGTAAAAGCATGCAGCCCGTATTTGAACCCATGGGTGTGAGTGAAGAGAACTGGCCGGCTTCGGTTGCCCTGTTCACCGGACTTTTTGCCAAAGAAGCCATTGTAAGCACCGTGAACTCCCTCTATGCCTCTATGGATTTTCAGGCGGAAGTAGCCGCCCTGGAAGGAGAAGAGGCCAGTATCCGTCCTGTAGAAACGATCATCGGGGCCTTCCAATCCATAGGGTCAGGTTTTCTTGATCTTTTCAGCTCCTTCGACCTGATAGGGATCTCTTCTGTCACAGAGGATTCCCAGGTTATAGCCGAAGAGCTGGAACTGGAAGACAACACTCTGATGAGAATGCAGAAGTACTTTACTCCGGCGGCAGGATTTGCCTATCTCCTGTTTGTACTCCTCTACTTTCCCTGTCTGGCTGCGATGGGTGCGGCATACCAGGAAATGGGACTCCTTTTTACAGCAGTGCAGATGATCTACCTGACGATCCTCGCCTGGGCGACAGCGACTTTATTCTACCAGATACTGGAGGGTCATAATCCGGTATACATGCTCTATTCCGGAATCGCCCTGGCCATCATCTATACAGGTATGGCCATCCTGGGAAAAAAAGCAAACCCATTGAATAACTAGCTCTTGACGCCCCCTAAGCCCCCTGAGCGGAGCCGAAGGGGGCGGTGAGGCTCTGTTTTAAACATACCCAGTAGATACAACAGCATATCCGGGCTAGAATACAGTCATGATTTACCAAAAAGAGAGAGAAGCTGTAGCTTCCACCATGCGGCGCCTTTACAAACAGGGGTTAACCACCTGTTCTGGTGGCAATATCAGCTTCCGGGCCAGTGACAATCATATACTGATCACTCCTTCCGCTCTGGATAAGGGAATCATCAATTACAGGCAGATCGCTTTGATGACCCTTCAGGGAGAGAATTTTTCGGCAGGGCTGAAACCCAGCATTGAAACGGATATGCATCTTAAGATTCTCCGGAACAGACCGGATATCAACGCCATCGTCCATGCCCACCCGGTGCATGCCAGTTTCTTTACAACCACCGGAAAGGAGGGTGTGAACACAGCCCTGACTGCCGAAGCCAGGTTTCTGCTGGGAGAGACTGTATTTGCCCCCTATGCACTTATGGGAACAGAGGACCTGGGGGAGAGAGTCTCGAATGCCTTAAAAGAAGGAGCCCATGCGGTTTTTCTGGAAAATCACGGGGTTCTCACCCTGGGCAAAACCCTTCTGCAGGCTTTTGACAGGCTGGAAGTCCTGGAATCCGCTGCCAGAATGACCCTTCTGGAGAAACTCTACGGCAGCGCGAAGAGCCTTTCCCATGAGAGGTTGTCTGAAATTGACGCCATGCATGACTGAAGATCAGTTTTCAGCAAAATGGCTGAGTGCAGATTCATAGAAATCTTCCACAGCCCACATCATTCTATAATCGGGCCAACTGATCATAATCTGGTCACAGACCCGGTATACCTGATCCCACTCCTCCAGATAGCGCCAGGCCAGAAGTTCCTGATACACCACTTCTGCTAAAAAGGGATCCCCGGAACTCTTTTGCTGAACTGCTGCGGAAAGGCCGATCATCTGCCGGTACATCCTTTCAGCTTCCCGGGAATCACTGAAATACTCCACAGCATAACCGGCAATCTCCATCATCACATTCTGGGCATGCCAATACACTTCCACGGGAGTATTCCCCCATGTTATTTCCGGATGGGCCTGTGTAAATGCAGAAAGCTCCTCGGCGGACATCCCGTCTGCCATGGCCTGCATCACCCAATCGCCATACCCCGTAAACGGTTCCGATTCGGCTCGGTTCAACAGAAAATCCAGCCTCCGGTACAGGGTGTTTAACTCCCTCTGGTACCGGGCTTTCCGGAAATCCTTCAGAAACCTGTAACTATCTTCCAGGCTGTCTCTGGGGTTCTGAAAGGCGGGATCCTCCTCCAGTGCCTTCTGAAATTCTTCGGAAGCCTTCAGATATTCCCGGGAGTCCATATACAGCAGCCCCTTGTAATAGTTGTTCAAAGCGTTCAGGGATTCCGTTTCATGACTTCGGGATTTTTCAGGCTCGAAACCATAAAACTCCGCCAGCTTTACAGCCAGAGCGTTCTCTGCATCGAAGTATCCCTCTTCCTTTTCTTCAACAGATGAACTATAAAGTATCTCCCCTGTGGTGGTGTCGGTGATTCTGGCAGTAATCCGCAGGACTCCGCTGTGAACCAGAAAGCCCCCTGTTATCAGTTGCGCGGCATTGAGGATTCTACCGACTTCCAGCGCCGTTTCCTCCTCTGTAAGTCCCATCAGACCGAGTTTCTGTTCCTTAATGACAGCCTCCAGATTTTCCCTTTCCACCAGAATCAAAGAGTTATTCTGCAAAAGAGCCGTCAGTCCATCCGCAAGGCTCCTTCCCATCCAGGAGGATTCATGATCTCCTGAAAGGTTCTCGAAATGGAGAATGGAAACCACCGGCTGGGAAAAACACAAAAAGTGAACACAGAACACGGAAAAAAGGAGAGTCCATAAAGTTCTTCGAATCATACACACAGTATACTCCTGAAGGCTACGTTTTTCCGGGTTTCTTCCTCTTTAAAACAATAGAATCTTCAAGGAATCTCCACTCCGCCGCCCCCTGTGGGGCACTATTTTTATAAATGAATGATTTGTATCATCCCTGTTCCCCCAGAGTGATTCCGCTCCGGAACAAAAGAGAGGTTGTGTTATGACAGATTACTTTGATTATTTACGGATTCCCGGAGAAATCACACTGGTACCGCTGAAAGGCTCTATCCTGTTTCCGGGCGGACTTAACTCCGTCAGGATCAGCGGTCTGCAGATAGACGAAAACAACCTGTTTGCAGAGAAAAACTCCCAACGGCTGGTAGCTGCGGTTTCTCTGAAAAAGAATTTCAATCTGAACGATCTGGAAAAATCTGATTTTTTTACCGTGGGAACCCTGGCAAATATAGAAAAGATCGAAAACAGGAACGGCGAGATAAAGATGGATCTGAGGGGGATGGAGAGGATTAAAATCCATCATGTGATCAAACGGGATCAGCTTTTGTATGCCAGGGCGGAAATCCTGGAAACCAAAAACGATATGGACAGAAACAGCAGCGCTGTTCTGACAGACAACCTCAAATCCCTGGCAGAAGAGATCGCGTCCTATTTTGAAGGGACCGAAGAGGCGGTCAAACAACTGGATCAGCTGGAAAGGCCCCTTTCTCTGATCTACAGCATCCTGCCGTACCTGAATTTATCCCGATCGGAGAAGCAGCTGCTTCTGGAGGAACAGTCTCTGAAAAAACTGGGAATGGCCGTACTGGATTATATGATCAGCCAGAAAGAATCCATTAAAATTCAGGCGGAACTGGCCAATAAAATGACAGAGAAAGCCAGCCGCTCCTACAGGGAGAATGTCCTGAGAGAACAGCTCAAGGTGATCCAGAAAGAGCTTCATGAAAGCGAAAATACCGAGGAAGAGTCTCTCAGGGACCGGATTGAAGCTTCGGGCATGCCTGAAGAGATTCAGAAGACGGCCCTGAAAGAACTGGAGAAACTGGAAGATCAACCTCCCGGAAGCCCTGAAACGAGGAATCTGAGAAACTACATAGACCTGCTCCTGGATCTTCCCTGGCGGCCTAGAGAACTGAAAGAGATTGATCTGAACCGCTCCCGGCAGATTCTGGACAGCCATCACTACGGTCTGGAGAAAGTGAAAAAACGGATTATTCAGCATCTGGCAGTGATGAAACTGAAAAATGACAGAAAAGGCTCGATCCTTCTTCTGATAGGCCCTCCGGGAACGGGAAAAACAAGCCTCGGAAAAAGTATCGCCGAATCTCTGGGAAGGCCCTATGTAAGGATGAGTCTGGGGGGAGTCCGGGATGAAGCAGAAATAAGGGGACACCGCAGGACCTATGTAGGCGCACTGCCGGGAAGGATTATCAAAGGGATGGTCAAGGCGGGAGCCACTAATCCCGTATTTGTCCTTGATGAAATAGACAAAATAACCTCATCCAGCAGCGGAGATCCCTCTGGGGCGCTGCTTGAAGTTCTGGATCCGGAACAGAACAGCAATTTTGCCGACCATTACCTGGAAGTACCCTACGATCTGTCGGATGTGTTTTTTATCGCCACAGCCAATTCGGCAGATTCGATTCCCGGCCCCCTGAGAGACAGGATGGAGATTATTACCCTTTCGGGATATACGAACCCGGAAAAGATCCATATTGGAAAAAGCCATCTGATTCCGGAAGTTCTGAAGGAACACGGGCTGAACAGTCAGCAGCTGAAAATTGAAGAGGACGCTCTGAAGGAAGTTGTGGAAAACTACACCAGGGAAGCGGGCGTCAGAGAGTTGAAACGGCAGATAGCCTCCCTGGCACGGGGAGTATCCCAGGAGGTGGTGGAACATCTGAAAACCCTGCCGATCACAATTACCCGGGAAAATGTAGAGGATTATCTGGAAACCCCCAGGATAAGACATGAAACCGTCAGCGGTATCAATCCTCCGGGAGTCGTGACAGGAATGGCCTGGACACCTGTAGGCGGCGAAATCCTTTTTGTGGAGACCACACATATGCCCGGGAACGGCGGTTTGACCATTACCGGACAGCTGGGAGACGTAATGAAAGAGTCAGTCAGGATATCCCTGAGCCTGATCCGTTCAAGACTTACCCTGTTTACTTCGGCCTTCTCCTTCAAAGATCAGGATATTCATATCCATGTTCCTTCCGGAGCGGTGCCGAAAGACGGACCATCAGCGGGTGTTACTATCCTGACAAGCCTGGCTTCCATGATTCTGGGAAAGCCTGTCAAAGCCGACCTGGCCATGACAGGCGAGGTGACTTTAAGGGGTGCTGTTCTCCCTGTGGGCGGGATAAAGGAAAAGGTGATTGCCGCTCACAGAGCAGGCATTAAAAAGATCATCATTCCTTCTGATAATGTCAAGGATATAAGGGAACTTCCGGAAGAAGTGTGCAGGGATCTGACTATCGAACTGGCTGCAGATATCAACGATGTACTGAAGTGCACTTTAGGACTGGAGGTGCCGCAGCTGCCCATAGGTCACTCAAAAATGTTCGGCCCCATCGCGGTAACTCACGAGTCGGACTGATCTTCCAGCCTGGGGCAGCCCGGCTTATGACGGCAGCTGCCCTTGCCGCAGAATTTCACATTCCCCCCTTCAATAACAATAGGACGGGATTCCACAAGAGCCATGGCCACTTTTTTATGCGCCGAGTCCAGAATCCTGGCAAAAGTCTGCCTGCTGGTTCCCATAACGATAGCGGCTTTTTCCTGATAGAGTCCTTCATTGTCAGCCAGCCTGATGGCCTCATACTCATCCAGAGACAGAATAATCTTTTTTCTTGAACTCATGGGGATTCCTGCCGGTTTGAATACACAGGATTCCGGTGGACTGCAGACAAGTTTTTCTTTTGCTGGTCGGGGCATAATCGTCACTCCTCACTCCATCCTGAACAGTTCTTGAAAAAAAATCAATATAAAAGATTTGTCACCTCTTGATTTTAATGAGAATATGCCCATAATAAATATTGATGATACTTATCCGAACAGGAGGAATTAAATGAAAATAGCCATGACTTGCCAGAGTGAAAGTACCGACAGTCTTCTGGATAGCCGATTTGGCAGAGCCCCTCTCTTTTTCCTGATAGACTCTGACGGGAAACCGGGATACTTTGTAGAAAACAAACAGAACAAACAAGCTGTTCAGGGAGCCGGAATACAGTCGGCCCAGACAATCCTGGCAGAAGATCCCGATGTGCTGATAACAGGCCATTGCGGCCCCAAGGCGTTTAAGATATTAAAGGAAGCCGGTGTCAGGATTTTTCAGTCCGATACCGCAAAAACAGTAGAAGAAGCTCTTCGCCTGTTTGCGGAGAACGGCCTGAAAGAGCTGGACGGGGCTGATGTGGAAGCCCATTGGGTCTGATATGAGAATAGCGATCGCTTCGGGAAAAGGAGGAACAGGAAAATCCAGTCTCTCTGTATCACTGGCGTCCCATCTGGCAGAATCAGGCGAAAGCGTGGCCCTCTACGACTGCGATGTGGAAGAGCCGAACTGCCACCTGTTGCTCCCGGAAACAGCACAAAATGAACAGGATATTGTCATAGACGTTCCCGGGCTGACAGATCCTGAGAGCTGTGTTGAGTGCGGAAAATGTGCCAGAGTCTGCCGGTTCAATGCCCTGGCGGCACTGAAAACCAGACCGATCATCTTCCCTGAGCTCTGTCACAGCTGCGGAGGATGCATCCTGGCCTGCCATAGGGAATCCCTCTCCTGGACAGATTATAAACCGGGAAAGGTCAGGACATCCCGGTTCGGCGGCCTCCGCCTGATCCAGGGCGTAATGAACGTGGGAGAAGCCCAGGCGACCAGGATAATTCATAAACTCCTGGAGGTTCCACCCGAGAGGGAGATTCAGATCATGGACGCCCCTCCGGGAACATCCTGTTCCTTTATGGAGACCGTTACATCCAGTGATTTTATCCTTCTGGTTACCGAACCGACTCCCTTTGGACTGCACGACCTGAAACTGGCTCTGGAAGCTGTGGTGAAGATGGGGATTCCCTATGGAATTGTGGAAAACAAATCCGAGGAAGGTGTGAATCTGATAAAAGAGTTCTGCACAGCAGAGGGACATCCCCTGCTTCTGTCCATCCCCTACTCCCGGAAAATTGCGGAAACCTATTCCAGAGGAAAAAAACCTTTTAGCGATGACCCGGGTATTTCGGAAAGCCTTGGCAGATTATTCTCTGAAATCAGGAGGAGAATAGCATGAAAATATGGACCGTATTAAGCGGAAAAGGCGGAGCCGGTAAAACAACAGTAACAGCATCCTTTGCCCAGCTCATGAAAAACGGCATTATGGCAGACTGTGATGTAGATGCGGCAGATCTCTCTCTGATCCTTCAGGGAAAGGAAAAAAGCAAAGAAACCTTTTTCAGCGGCTATCATGCCCGGATAGATCCGCAATCATGCACATCCTGCGGTAGATGCTCCGACCTTTGCCGGTTTGGCGCTATCTCCGGTCATAACGGAACCTTTTGTGTTGATCCCGCTACATGTGAAGGATGCGGAGTCTGTTACGACCACTGCCCCGAAAAAGCCATAACCCTTGAGGACCATGATTCGGGGATCTGTCTTCAGTCGGAAACACCCTTCGGTCCTCTTGTCCATGCAAGGCTGCACCCCGGAGGAGATAATTCGGGAAAACTGGTCAGCCGTGTTAAGGAGATCGCCGGAGATATTGCCCAAAAGAGGGGCCTGGAAAGGATTCTGATCGACGGCCCTCCCGGCATCGGCTGCCCTGTCCTGGCATCTCTGAATCAATCCGAGCAGATTCTCATTGTCACCGAACCGACACCCTCGGGGCTCCATGACATGGAAAGGCTTGCTAAAGTTATCAAACATTTTGATATACCCGGATCGCTTTGTGTGAATAAGGGGGATATCAATCCAGAACTGACAGGCGCCATTCGGCAATCAGCCGAAAATCTGAATCTCCGCTGGCTGGGAGAAATACCCTTTGATCCCGCAGTACCTGCAGCACTGAGAGAAGGAAAAACACCCCGGGAAGCCGGCATCAGGCCTGTCAGTCAGGCAATACAAAAAATATGGGAGAAATGGAATGAGTTGTGACCAGAATTGCGACAGCTGCGAAAGCAAAGAGAGCTGCGATCCTAAACTGGCAGGGAGGATGAACCTTATAAAAAACAAGATCATGATCCTCTCGGGTAAAGGGGGAGTGGGAAAGAGTTCGGTAGCCGCCACTCTTGCGCTCAGCCTGGCAGCAGAAGGTTTGAAGGTGGGTTTGATGGATGTTGATTTCCATGGTCCCAGCATACCCACCCTGTTTGGCGTTCAGGGAATACCGATTCAGTCGGATGGGGAAAATCTCCTGCCCCTGGAAACCCGGGGGATCAAGATGATATCAGTGGGGTTCCTGCTGGAAGATCCAGACAGCGCTGTTATCTGGCGCGGCCCCATGAAGCAGGGAGTTCTTACCCAGTTTCTGAAAGACGTGGAATGGGGAGAGCTGGACTACCTGATTATGGACTTTCCCCCCGGAACCGGAGACGAAGCTCTGTCTGCTGTACAGACTGTTCCTGATCCGACCGGAGCTGTAATTGTAACAACACCCCAGGAAGTCTCCCTTTCGGACTGCCGCAAGAGCATCAATTTCTGCCGGAAACTGGATCTGCCCGTGCTGGGAGTGATTGAAAATATGAGCGGATTTGTCTGCCCCGACTGCGGCAGTACACATCCCATTTTCTCTACGGGGGGAGGAAAAAAAATGGCCGAACAGGAGAATCTCCCCTTTCTGGGAAGCCTGCCTCTGGATCCGGCTTTTACAGAGCGATGTGATAAAGGAAATATTTCGGTGGAACTTGACTCGCCTGTTGCAGGCGGAATCAGGGAAGCCTCCAGAAATTTGGATAAAAACCTGAAAGGAGCTGTAAAATGAAAATAGCTATACCCTGCGCTGACAAAATGCTCACCGCACACTTTGGACACTGTGAAGAATTCGCCATTCTCGAGGCGGATACGGAAGCAAAGACTGTCAAGGATATTACATTCCTGACTCCCCCTCCCCACGAACCGGGTCTTCTGCCTAAATGGCTGGGTGAAAAACAGATCAGCCTGGTAATTGCCGGCGGTATGGGAGTGAAAGCCCAGCAGCTTTTCGGCAGCCAGGGCATTGATGTGATCACCGGAGCAACAGCCGGCGACCCGGAAGCCGTGGCACTCAGCTACCTGAACGGCAGCCTTCAGACCGGCAGCAATCTCTGCGATCACTGACCCCTCTCCCGGCCGGCCACGGCTATCCCTGAAGGAACTGAAATGTTTCTGCATTTTTTCCTTTGGGGAGTTCAAAAACGCAGAGACCGGCACAAAACAGGAAAGAATGCCATCCCCTGGTTTGAATCTTCCGGGGGCAGGTGTTTTTTCCTGGCCGTATCTCTCCAGCCTCCTTGCCTGATAATCCGTTTCCAGCCTCTGCAGCTCTTGACAATTGCCCTCGATTAATTTAATTATACTTACAGAAATTCAGTTTAAATAAAACCGGAGAGCAATCCATGGCACGGCCAGTCAGAACGGAATACCGTTTCGGTGAGAAAATTAAACGAGTCAGAGAGAGCCAGGGAATGACCCTGAAGGAACTGGCTCATCATATGGATGTGAGTACCAGCCTTCTCTCTCAAATAGAAAACAATAAGGTATCACCCTCTATCGATACACTTCTGAACCTGGCTGATATTCTTGATATCGACCCTGAGTACCTTTTCAGGGATTTCCGTAAAAAACGTAAAGTCCGGATTGTTCACAAGGAAGACAGAGACAACCTCTCTATAGGGAAAGTCAAATATGAACTTCTCACCCCTCCTCTCACGGAAGATGAAGAGTATGCGGTTGAGACACTGGTACTGAAAATGGCTCCGGGGGGCGAAAAAGGGAGCGAACAATTCGGGCATCCCGGACGGGAGATGGGAATTGTTCTTCAGGGGGAAGCGGATCTTCTTTACGGCACAGACAGCTACAAGATAAAAAAAGGAGACAGCCTCTCTTTTTCCTCTTCGGTACCCCATACTCTGGTAAATACGGGAAAAGGGGAGTTCAAAGCCATCTGGATAATAACGCCTCCGCGGATGTTTTCGGCGGAATAGAAAAGAAACGGGGGAAAATCCGCCTGCACCGGCGGTTTTTCCCATTCTTATAGACCCGGTAAAAACGATAAGGAGTGAATATGGGAAAGACTATTGCAGAAAAGATCTTTGACGCCCATCGGGTGGACAGCCCTGAAGAGGGTGTTCACGTTTTAAAACTGGACAGAGTGTTCTGTCATGAAATCACTACACCTATTGCCATCAATGATCTGGTGAGCAGAGGAATGGACAGGGTTTTTGACCCTGAGAAGATTAAAGCGGTCATCGACCATGTAACCCCGGCCAAAGACTCAAAAACAGCTGAGCAGGGAAAAATCATGAGGGAATGGGCAAAACGTCAGGGAATCAAAGACTTCTTTGATATCGGCAGAAACGGTGTCTGCCATGCGATTTTCCCCGAAAAAGGGTTTGTCCGCCCCGGTTTTACCGTCATCATGGGAGACTCACATACCTGTACCCATGGGGCCTTCGGAGCCTTTGCCGCCGGAGTGGGAACCACCGACCTGGAAGTGGGAATCCTCAAAGGAGTCTGCAGCTTCCTGACTCCCGAAACCATCAAAATCAATATCACCGGAACTCTGAAACCCGGTGTCTACGCCAAGGATGTGATCCTTTCCATCATTGCCAAACTGGGTGTGAACGGAGCCACAAACAAGGTGATAGAATTTACAGGACCTGTAGTGGATTCCTTCAATATGGATGAAAGGATGACTATCTGCAATATGGCGATTGAAGCGGGCGGAACCTGCGGGGTCTGTTATCCTGACGAAACAACTGTAGAGTACCTCTGGGATTTTATTAAAGACGACTACAGTTCCAAGGAAGCGGCTCTGGAAGAGTTCAAAAAATGGCAGTCCGATCCTGATGCCCGGTACGCCAGTGTTGTAGAATTCGACGTGAGCGGCCTGGAACCAGTAGTAACCTTTGGCTACAAACCTGATCAGGTAAAAACAGTCCGGGAAATGGAAGGCACACCTGTCAACCAGGTTTATATCGGCAGCTGTACCAATGGTAGAATCGAAGACCTGAGGGAAGCTGCCAAAGTCCTGAAAGGGAATAAAATTTCCGATTCCGTAAGAGTGGTTCTCTCACCTGCAACACCGGATATTTACAAAATGGCACTGAAAGAGGGGCTTGTTGATATCTTTATGGATGCCGGGGTCTGTCTGACCAACCCGACTTGCGGAGCCTGCCTTGGAATGAGCAACGGCGTATTGGCAGAAGGAGAAGCCTGTGCTTCCACAACCAATAGAAATTTCAACGGTAGAATGGGAAAAGGCGGCATGGTTCATCTTATGAGTCCCGCTTCCGCTGCGGCGGCTGCGATCACCGGATACATTACCAATTCATCACTGTACAAGGGGTAGAAAATGAGTCAGAAAAAAACATTCAACGGGAAAGTCCTTTTCCTTGACAGGTCTGATATTAATACTGACGAGATCATTCCGGCAAAATATTTGACCGAAATAACAAAGGAAGCTCTGAAACCTTACCTTCTGGAAGATCTGAAAATGGAGGGCTTTGATCCGGCATCCGACCTGGACGGTGTTAAAGTAATTATAACCCGGAGCAATTTCGGCTGTGGTTCCTCAAGAGAGCATGCCCCCTGGGCTCTGGAAGTAAACGATATCAATCTGGTAATAGCAGAAAACTTTGCCAGAATCTTCCGGCAGAATATGTACAACTGCGGAATGATGGCCGTGGAACTCCCCGGGACAGAAATCGACGCTCTCTTTCAGGAGTTTGCCGGAGAAGAAGCGGAACTGACCACAGATATGGAGAAAAACTGTTTTGTCATCACCTCCCAAAGCGGTAAATCCAAAACTCTGAACTTTTCCATTTCCGGTTTTGACAAAACCCTGGTAGAGTACGGTGGCTGGGTCGGCTACGCAGACAAAAAGTATTGATTTCTCAAATAGGCTCCTTTGATTTCTCCCCTCCGGGAAGAGACAAAGGAGCTCTCACCTTCTCCCTTTGGGGAAGGGATTAAGGGGAAAGGGTTGAGAGCGGACACAAGTCTCAACCTCTCCCGGGCCATTGATTCTTCCCTCCGGTATTTACCTTATCCCCCATAAAAATTGACTGAATGGTCAAAAAAAACCAAAATTTTCCTTTCAAGAAGTAAAACATGCCCCTTACAATGGTAGCAATACTTTTCATTTCCCATAAAGGAGGCGTCAATGAGTGATGCTCAACAGCTTAAAACGGATCTGATTTTCAGACTGGAGGACAAACCTTCCGCCGGAAAATCCTTTTTCGCAGCGCTCCAGCATATGATGGCTATTTTCATCGGTATTGTAACACCGGCCATCGTCATAAGCGGAGCCCTGGGATTCAGCCCCGAACTATCGTCCTACCTGGTCAGTATGTCCCTGTTTGTTTCAGGGGCCGCCACATTTATCCAGGTCAGAAAATTCGGTCCTGTAGGATCCGGGCTGCTCAGTATTCAGGGTACCAGCTTTACTTTTCTCTCACTGTGTATTGCTATCGGTTTTTCTGTAAAAAATGCGGGCGGTTCAGAACAGGCCATGCTGGCGGCTATTTTCGGAACCTGCCTTATCGCGTCTCCGGTGGAAATGATCTTCAGCCGTTTTATCCCTCTTCTTAAAAAAATCATTACCCCTCTTGTCAGCGGTATTGTCGTAACCTGCATCGGTTTGTCCCTTATAAAAGTGGGTCTCACGGATGTGGGCGGAGGCGCCTGGCTGCTGGCAAACAAACCCGAGGTTTTTGCCAATCCCCAGAACCTGACCCTGGCCGGGATCGTACTGGTAACAATCATATTTTTCAACAGAAGTAAAAATAAATGGCTCAGGATGGGCGCAATTGTGTTCGGCCTGGTATTGGGCTATATTGTAGCAGCCTTCCTGGGGCAGGTGAATTTCAGCAGGATATCCTCCCTTAGAATCATCACAGCTCCTATTCCCTTCCGTTATGGATTTGCCATCAGCTGGGCCCATGTGATACCCATGATGCTTCTGTATCTGATTACCACAGTTGAATCGATCGGAGACCTGACAGCCACATCCATGATTTCAGGGGAGCCCGTTGAGGGAGATGTTTATGTCAAAAGAATTTCCGGAGGAGTTCTGGGAGACGGAATCAATTCCGCCCTGGCCGCAGTATTCAACTCCTTTCCCAATACCACATTCAGCCAGAACAACGGAGTAATTCAGATGACAGGAGTGGCCAGCCGCTATGTGGGATACTGGATTTCCGGACTTCTGGTTCTTTTCGGCCTTTTCCCCATCGTGGGAGGCCTCTTTTCCATCATTCCCAATTCCGTCCTGGGAGGTGCAACACTGATCATGTTCGGAACAGTAGCCGCATCGGGTATCAGGATCATCGCATCCAGTATTATCGACCGCCGGGGCGTAATTATCATGGCAATATCCTTCGGATTGGGACTGGGAGTCGTTTTTGTTCCCGAAATCCTGAACCATTTTACCCCCTTCTTCAAAGGCGTGTTCGGATCGGCCATCACAACAGGCGGGCTCACAGCCATCTTCCTGAATATCGTTCTTCCCAAGGCGTATAAGGAACAGAAGGTAGATGAACCGATGAAAGATATGGTCTGATCTTCCGGATTGTTCCCTTACAGCAAAGGCAGTCCCTCCCGGGGTCCATTCTCACTGGGGGGACTGTTTTTTTATGGATTCAGCAGATACTCTGCCGAAACATCTACCAGAGCATTTCCGCTCAGCACATTCCTGCCGATCAGAACCGGATAGGACATATGCCTCCGGTCTGCCAGAGAAAACTCTTTCAGAACCGAAAGATCCCCCAGGGAAATTTCCAGTTCTACAATATACCTCTTTACCTGAGCGTCAAAACTGCCCTGTCTTACCATAACGAATCTTTTTACAGGGCGTTCGAGCTGAATTTGCGGATCTTTGTTATTTGAGATTTGAAACCTTACCCACAGATCATCCTCTTTTATAAACTCCTGTACAGAGAACCCATTAATGGAGGAAAGTTCTGCGCCCGTATCGATCCGGGCATCGAAAAGAATCCCCGGAGGAGAGATAACAACGGACTCAACACCCCCCAGCACCAGGAGATCTGAAGGGGAAAGAGAAAAAAACGGTCCTCCTGCCAGCAGGAGGACCAGAATAATCAGTGTTCGGGGAGAAAGACTAGAATTCTGTAAACTCATCATCGTCTTCAGCAGACGCTTGATAGGAAGGCTCCAGAGTAACGGTAGATCCCGGCAGTGCCACTTTCGGTGATTCCTCAGGGCGTTCTGTTTTCTGCTCATAACTCCTACCAATATTATCCGATTTACCCGATTTATCAATACGGAAGAAGCTGACCAGACCTGCCAGCTGATCCGATTTTTTCCTGAGATCTTCCGACATGGCGGCAATCTCTTCACTGGAGGAGGCATTGCTCTGAATGACCTGATCCATCTGCATAAGAGCCGCATTGATCTGCTCGGCGCCTTTTGCCTGCTCTATGCTTCCTGCAACAATCTCTTCCACAATCTCAGAAGATTTCTGGATATTGGGAACAAGATTCCTCATAAGCTCCCTGGTTAAATCGGCTTTCTTAACACTTTCGGATGAAACAGCGGTAATATCACTGGCGGCTTTTTGACTGTTCTCCGCCAGCTTTCTCACTTCCGATGCAACCACAGCAAAACCTTTACCGGCATCACCAGCCCGGGCAGCTTCAATAGCAGCATTCAGAGCCAGAAGGTTGGTATTTCTGGCGATCTCTTCAATAATGCCGATTTTTTCAGAGATGAATTTCATGGAGTTTACGGTTTCTTCCACCGCAGCACCTCCGCTTTCTCCGTCTTCCGCCGCCTTTTTTACAATCACATTGGAAGACCGGGAGTTTTCTGTATTCTGCTGAATATTCGCCGAAAGCTCCTCCATGGACGCAGAAATTTCCTCGGCGCTGGATGCCTGCTCGCTGGCACCGGTGGCAACCTGCTGGGACGCCTGGGCCACTTCAATGGCATTGTTATGAATCTGACGGGAAACCTGAATGATTCCTTTTACAGTATTCCTCAACCGGCCGATCATCTGCATGAATGAATCGGCCAGAACTCCGACCTCGTCTTTTGTGGTTACAGAAAAATCCACTGTCAGATCACCGGCGGCAACCTTCATGGCCTCCTGAGACAAATACTCAATCGGTTTGGAGATCCTTTTACCCAGGAACCAGGCAAACAGGGCACTCACTACAAAAAGGATCAAATCAATAGCCACGATAATGAAAATAGTATCTCTTACATTCTTACTGATACGGGCTTTTTCCTCAGCAATAATATTATCGATGTCATCTATATAATTTCCCGTTCCCACGATCCAGTCCAGGGGGGCGAAATATTCGTTATATGACCTCTTGGGCAATGCTTCGGTTTCTCCCGGCTTGGGATAGTAGTAGGTGGTATACCCGGTATTGTTTTTGGCGGCTTCCACAATATCCCGGATCAGGTAGTTTCCGTAGGCATCCTGAAGGTCCCATCGGTTGGCCCCTTTCTTCTCCAGATCATTGCCCAGAAGAACAACCGTATTCCCTTTGGAATCGTAAACAAAGACATACCCGCTCTCTCCATAGGAGATGCTTCTCACATACTCTCTGGCTTCCTCAATGGCCGCATCCATTCCGATGAGATCCCTTTTCCCATAGGCATGTTCAATCAGCGCCATAGCCGTTTCCACCTGCCCTTTGGAGAGTCTGTCAAAGTCGTCTCTGAGGGTTTTATCCAGTGTGGCGATATCACGGGCGCCTATCGTTTTGAGCATATAAACTGACAGGAACCCCATTACAAGCCCGAAAACAACAAGCATTATCAGTATGAGACCCAGAATCTTCAAATGAATCTTTTTCATGCAAATTCCCTCTTTAAGATGGCATTTTTTAACCGTTTTCTAAAATTATCCTATCCTTTCTGTGGTAACGCAAATTGATCTAAAACAACTACACAACAAAAACATATGATTCATGGAGGGTTCATATTAGTGATCCAAAAATCAAAAATGTTGCCCGAAAAATCCATTTTTCGGCTATAAATTCCCCTGATTTCCTGCATACAGACCGGGGAGGCAGGCCAAAAGAATCTGACTTCTTGGGAAATAAATGCAGGAATACAAGGAGCATCTTCCGGGGGAAACGCAGAATTGATTGAATTATAAGCCTGAAAAACCGAAGATTTTACATATATCCCCTTCAAACGGACCCTAAGGAAGATACCGGAATGAAAATACAGAAAATGCTGAATATAAAACCTAAAATGGTTCTGTTTTTCCTTTTGACGGGGCTGATTCCTCTTGTTCTGACCGGTTATGTGGGTACACGGCTGGCAAAGAAAGCCCTCTTGCAGGAGGCATTCCTTAAAATGGAAGCCATTCAGAGCATTCGCTCAGGTCAGCTGATCGAAAACTTTGAAAACAGGCTGGAGAATCTGAAACTCCTGACCGAATATGAAGTTCTGAATGATCTTTTTACGCTCCTCTCTTCCCGGGGCTCTGTGATGACATCGGATTCCCGGCAATACGAGGCGGAGACTGCCGCTGTTTCTGCCCTGATGGAAGATTATATCCAGACCAATAAATATCAGGACTTCTATCTGATCGAAGGAAATAGCGGAAAGGTTCTGTTTTCTGTTCAGAACAAGAAGGATCTGGGAACCAGCTTGTCCCATGGGCGGTACAGGGACAGCGGCTTAGCCGTTCTCTGGGAAAAAGTCATGAAAACCGGAGAGTTGTCTGTGGTGGATTTCACGCCCTATGAACCGGATGGAAATATACAGTATGCCTTTCTGGGAGCTCCCCTTTATGACAGGCAGGGAACAGTCCGGGGAGTAGCGGCGCTGCGTATAGGAACCGACTTCATTTCGGACCTTCTGGACTCCAGACAGGGGATGGGCGATACCGGAGAGTCCTACATCCTGCGCTGGTTCCGTCAGAACAATACCTTTTCCATCAGAAGCCGGATTTTCTCCATGGACCTGGATATCGGTTATATGCTGGATGAGAATCTTGCCTATTGGGATGATGCGGTCAGGACGGGAACCGGAGGCGGCAGCGGAACCTATGTGGACAGCATAGGAAACCAGGTTC
The DNA here is from genome assembly GCA_963677615.2 of Oceanispirochaeta sp. Lineage (GTDB taxonomy): Bacteria > Spirochaetota > Spirochaetia > DSM-2461 > DSM-2461 > Oceanispirochaeta. The sequence goes on from CAXXQW010000006.1 coordinate 144,131, forward strand.
TTGTGACCTACAATGCCCTGAATTTCAGTGATCTGGACTGGTTTCTTATCTCCAAGATTGACCAGGAGGAAGTGACCAGACCTCTAAGAAGATTCATCAACAACTTTATCATCATCGGCACAGTCATTTTTATCCTTATTGTTGTCCTGGCTCTTCTGATTGCGGGAAATATAACAGGCCCCATTCTGCAAAGCAAGGATTTTGCCTATGAGATCGCTCACGGAGATTTGAACGGCCAGCTATCTTTCGGCGGCAGAAGGGATGAACTGGGAGAACTGGGAGAGTCCCTGAATCTGATGTGTCAGAACCTGAGGGAAATGGACTGGCTCAAAAGCGGAAAAGAAGGGCTGGATGATACTATGCGGGGCGAGTGGGAACTGCAGGATCTCTGCCAGAGATTTATCCGGTTTATGGTAACCCATATGGATGCCCAGATGGGTGCTGTATACCTGAAGCAGGAGAACCAGGAGATTCTCAATTTGACAGCCTCCTACGCGTTCACTGACAGGGACGGGAACTTTACCAAGATTCCCTTCGGCTCGGGAATGATAGGCCAGGCAGCTATGGAAACCGAACCCATCTACTTCAGCAACATTACCGAACAGGCTCCGCCGCTGAACTTCGGGGTCTCTGAAAAGATCCCTCCCTACTTCCTCATTTCGCCTCTTCTGTATGAAGAGATGACCCTGGGGGTCTTTCTGATCGGCTCCCTCTCACCGTTTGATGAACTGAAGAGGAAATTTGTAAAACAGAACATAACCAATGCGGCCATCATTTTCAATACAGTAAAATCCCGGGAAATCATTGATGATCTATTAAGAAATGCCCAGGAACAGCAGGAGGAGCTGCGGGTTATCAATGAAGAACTGGAAGCCCAGACTCATGCCCTGAAGGAATCGGAAGCGGAACTCCAGGCGCAACAGGAGGAGCTGCGGGTTACCAACGAGGAACTGGAAGAGAGAACCAAGGCCCTGGAAGAAAAGACCCGTTCCGTATCCATCAAGAATTCGGAACTTCAAAAAGCTCAGAAAGAGGTGGAAAAGAAAGCTCAGGACCTGGAAGTTGCCAGCAGGTACAAGTCGGAATTTCTGGCTAATATGTCTCATGAACTGAGAACTCCCCTGAACAGCATCCTGATCCTTTCGCAGCTTTTTTCCAATAACAAAGAGGGAAACCTGACAGAAAAACAGCTGGAGTCTGCCAGAGCCATCCACTCATCCGGATCAGACCTTCTCAAACTCATTAATGAAATTCTGGACCTTTCCAAAGTGGAAGCGGGTAAAATCGAAGTCAATCCGGAGGATATGCCGGTAGGCGGTATCATTTCCGATTTGAAACGCGTTTTCAAAGACATGGCGGAAGAGAAGAAGATTCACTTTGAAATCGAAAAAGCCAGGGAGATCCCTGATACTATCTATACCGACTCACACAGACTGCAGCAGGTTTTGAGGAACCTCCTGACCAATGCCATAAAATTCACGGAACCGGGCGGCCGGGTAAAACTGAGCATACGGGAACCTGATAAAACCCGGGCGGGACAATGCGGTCTCCGCGTGGATGAAGGGGTGGCATTTATGGTAAGCGATACCGGAATAGGGATCCCCGAAGAGAAACAGGCAGCCATATTCGAGGCCTTTCAACAGGCTGATGGCAGTACCAGCAGGAAATACGGCGGAACCGGACTGGGACTTTCCATATCCAGAGAATTGTCCAAACTGCTGGGAGGTAATCTTTTTCTGGATAGCCAGGTCGGCAAAGGCAGCACCTTTACCATGATCATTCCCCGTATGTTTACCGATCCGGACTCTCCTGCAGAAGATGAGTCCGGTCAGACTCCGGAGGCTCCCGAAGAAAAAGGGAAACCCGAAAAGCCGGCAGAAAAAGCCCTGGAGATGATGAACAGCATGGAAGTAACCGATGACAGGCATTCCATCTCCAGGGGAGACAAATCCCTTCTTATTATCGAAGACGATCCCAGATTTATCAGGATTCTCAAAGATCTGGCCCAGGAGAGAGGATTCAAATGTCTGATAGCCGAAGACGGAGAAACAGGTCTCCATTTTGCGGATTACTACCATCCCAAAGCCATTATCCTGGACATCGGACTCCCCGGGATCGATGGCTGGACCGTGATGGAGCGGCTCAAACAGGATTCCACGCTCAGACACATCCCCGTTCATTTCATATCCGGTTCGGACAGCTCCATGGAAGCCATGAGAATGGGAGCGGTGGGATTCCTGACCAAACCGGTCAGTCTGGAAAAACTGAATGATGCCTTTTCCCGGATGGAACAGCTTATCTCCAGGAATGTGCGGAAACTCCTGATTGTGGAAGACAATGCTCTTCAGAGGGAGAGTATCCGTCAGCTCATAGCCGACAACGACGTAGAAGCTGTAACCGTCGGTACCGGCCGGGAAGCCTGCGAAAAACTCCTGTCAGACTCCTTTGACTGCATGATACTGGATCTGGGGCTGGAAGACATGTCCGGGTTTGAGCTTTTGGAAAAGATCCAGGAGAACAAAAGGTCATCCCGCACTCCGGTCATTATCTATACAGGCAGGGACTTATCCCGGGAAGAGGAAGAGAAACTGAGAAAATACTCGGAAAGCATCATAATAAAAGGCGTAAAATCCCCCGAAAGGCTTCTGGATGAATCAGCGCTTTTTCTTCACAGGATAGAAGCAGAGCTGCCTCTGGAAAAGCAGAAAATGCTCAAAAAGGTTCATCACGGCCAGGATGAGATTTTCAAAGATAAAAAGATCCTCCTGGTAGATGACGATATGAGGAATGTGTTTGCCCTTTCCAGTGTTCTGGAAGAGAAAAACATGGAAGTGATTATTGCCAAAAACGGAGTGGAATGCCTGAAAATCATGAAAGAGCATAAGGATATCAATCTGATTCTGATGGATATCATGATGCCCGAAATGGATGGTTACGAAGCGATGCGTCAGATCAGGAAACAACCTTTGAACAAAAAACTCCCCATTATAGCCCTGACAGCCAAAGCCATGAAGGGTGATAGAAACAAGTGCATCGAGGCAGGTGCCAGTGATTATCTGGCAAAACCGGTGGAAACGGACAAGCTCCTGTCCATGTTGAAAGTGTGGCTTTACGAATGACGGAAGAAGAAAAAACTGTGGAAAACAACAGACTGGAAATAGACCTGCTTCTGGAAGGAATTTTCAGAAAATACGGCTACGATTTCCGGGACTATACCAATGCTCACATAAAACGCCGCCTGGAATATAAACTGGGAATCTCCGGTTTGAGCAACTATATGGAGATGCTCCATAAAATTATTCATGACGAGGATTTTTTCAGCAGTCTCCTTCTGGATCTCTCGATTAATGTCACCGAAATGTTCAGAGACCCTCCGTTTTACAAAGCCATAAGAGAGAAGGTCGTCCCGTACCTGAAAACCTACCCGTTTACAAAGATCTGGCATGCCGGATGTTCGGCAGGACAGGAAGTGTATTCCATGATGATCATCCTGCATGAAGAAGGACTGATGGATAAATCCCAGGTGTATGCCACAGACTTCAATGAGCTGATCCTGGAAAAAGCCAAAGACGGAATCTACCCGGCTGATGAGATAAAAAAATATACCAGAAACTATCAGAGCGCCGGAGGCAAAGGGTCCTTCGGAGACTATTACACAGCCGATTACCAATCCGCCATGATAAAACAGTTTTTAAAAAAAAGGGTTCTCTTCAGCTACCACAACCTGGTAACTGATGGTGTTTTCGGAGAGATGAATATCATATTCTGCCGGAACGTTCTGATCTATTTCAATCAGGAACTCCAGGACAGGGTGATAAATCTGTTTTATGAGAGCCTGGTTCCCGGAGGATACCTCTGCCTGGGCTCAAAGGAGTCACTGAAGTTTTCGAAATGCAGTCATCTGTTTGAACCGGTCCTGCTGAACCAGAAGATTTACAGAAAAAAGAGGTAGAGAATGCAGCAATTTAAAGCAGTAGTGATTGGAACCTCAACAGGCGGCTTGAATGCTCTCAGCCGGGTACTGGCGCCTTTACCGGAAAGTTTTCCCCTTCCCGTTATGATTGTGCAGCATATCAGTCCCGACTCGGATGACTTTCTTGTTCATCATCTGAACAAAAACTGCAACCTCAGAATCAAGGAAGCGGATGACAAGGATAAACTGGAAAAAGGATGGGTTTATCTGGCCCCGCCCAACTACCATCTTCTGGTAGAGGAGGAGGGGTACCTCTCTCTGGCTGTAACACCTCCGGTAAATTACTCCCGTCCAGCCATAGATGTCCTGTTTGAAACCGCAGCGGATGCCTTTCCCAACAGCCTTATAGGCATCATCCTGACAGGAGCCAATTCGGATGGGACTCTGGGTGCGAAGCGAATCAAAAACAGGGGCGGAATTGTAATCGCCCAGGATCCTTCCGGAGCAGCAGCCGCCACAATGCCGGGATCTGTGATAGAAAAGGGGTATGCCGACTATATATTACCCCTTGAACAGATAGGGGAATACCTTAATAATCTGATAACAGGAAACAGACGGGAAAATTCTGCAGGAGAGAGGCGATGACAGACAGAATTAATATACTAATAGTCGACGATCGCCCTGAAAACCTCTTAACCCTGGAGACTCTTCTGGAAGACCCGGGATTGAATATTCTCAAAGCCCTATCCGGTTCGGAAGCCCTGGAAAAGGTTCTGGAAAATGAGATAGCTCTGGTTCTTCTTGATGTGATGATGCCCGATATGGATGGATATGAAACAGCCGAACTGATGCGGAGCAATCGCCGATCCCGGAATATTCCCATCATCTTTGTCACAGCCAACAACAGAGAGGAAGATCATATTTTCAAGGGATACGATGCAGGCGCTGTCGACTACCTGACAAAACCCATTGATCCTCATGTCCTGCAGAGCAAAGTTGGAATTTTTATGGAACTGTACTGCCAGAAACTGGAACTGGAGGAGAAAACCCGGGAACTGAATGCCAAAGTGGTGGAGCTGGAGGAGCTGCAGCAGCAGCTGGAAGATAAAAACAGACAGCTTGAGACCATATCCAACATCGACGCATTAACGGGCATCTACAACAGACGCTATTTCAATGAGATCATCGAAGTGGAGTGGAACCGGGGTGTCAGACAGAAACATGTGATATCCATGCTGATGATTGACATCGATTTCTTCAAACCTTTCAACGACCACTACGGACACTCATCGGGCGATACAGCGCTCCAGATTGTGGCGGACTCCATAAGCAGCCCCCTGAAAAGGAAAGTGGATATCATTGCGCGGTACGGAGGAGAGGAGTTTGCTGCGGTACTTCCCGAAACAGACAGGGAAGGCGCATGGCAGCTGGCCCGGGAGATGCTCGAATCTGTAAGGAATAAAAAAATTCCTCATAAAAAATCTGAGATATCCGACTTTCTGACTGTGAGTATCGGGATTTTTACGATACTCCCCAGTGCTGACAAATCCTATATAGATCTTATCAATGGCGCCGATAAAGCGCTGTACCAGGCAAAAAACTCCGGAAGAAATCAGATGTACGTTCTAACGGAAGAGTGAAGAAGGCAAAACCAAAGGAGAACTCTGTGAAATACACAATTGAAAAACTGATCGACCAGGAGACACTATCCGAAAAAGTGCGGGAAATGGGAAAGACCATAGAAAAAGAGTATGCCGATGCCGGAGAGATCCTCCTTGTTGGATTATTAAGGGGATCGACAGTATTCCTGTCGGACCTGGCAAGGCATATTGATCTGGATGCCAGATTTGATTTTATGGTTGTGTCCAGCTATGGGAATGCCATGGATTCCTCCAGGGATGTTCATATCAACAAAGACCTGGAAGAAGAGATACACGGCCGGCATGTGATCATTGTGGAAGATATCATTGATACCGGATATACCCTGCAAAAAGTCAAAGAGATTCTGGAACTCCGCAATCCCGCTTCCCTAAAGATCTGTACGCTTCTTGACAAACCGGACCGGAGAGAAGTGAATGTTCATGTAGACTATGTGGGTTTTACCATTCCCGATGTGTTTGTCATTGGATATGGTATCGATTATGCCCAGAAACACAGAAATCTGCCCTATGTAGGAAAAGTGATCATACAGGAAGAGTAAAGTACTCTCCCGGTGCTCACCAAATTCACACAGAAACTATACAAGACCAGTTTTGTTATGGAAATACTCATACTTTAGAATTCAGGTATATACCTCACCTGAGGAGGCGACGTATGAGAAAAATTCAAAACAAAATTGCATCATTGGTAGTCATATCCCTGATAATCCTCACCCTGACCATAACAATTTTTTCCATTTTTACCATCAACAAAATAGGCAGACAGAACCTGTCCCAGATGGAGACGGAACTGCGTAAGGATTTTGACCGGATGTCCCAGAACCTTGTGGAGCAGGCTGTGTCCATGCTGGAATCATTTCATAAACTGCAGCTGGATGGATCTCTGTCTGCTCAGGAAGCCGAAGAGATGGCGGCATCGTTTTTGAGAAATCTCCGGTATGGCTCTGACGGGTATTTCTGGGCAGATACCCAGGATGGGACGACTGTTGTCTTTCTCGGGTCTGATCAGGAAGGGCAAAACCGCTGGGATGCGGTAGATGCCAGAGGCAAAAAGTTTATACAGGAATTCAACAGCCTGGGCAGTAAGGGGGGCTTTACAGATTACTGGTTTCCCAGACCTGGTGAAACCGAAGCTTCACCCAAAAGGTCCTACACCATTTTATATGAGCCCTTCGGCTGGGTCCTGGGAACCGGAAATTACACGGATGATATTGATGCGATAGTCCTTCGCGGAAAGGAGTATATACAGGAATCTGTTCAGTCAAGCTCTTTTATCCTGATGGGGCTGGCTATCCTGGTTCTGGGCATATCCACAGGCGTGGCAGTCTATATGGGTAAAAAGATAGCCAGACCGGTTACACTGATTTCCGAAGAAGCCAGGAAAATTGCCGAGGGCGATCTGAGCATTAAGATTACCAGCGTCAGCAATGACGAAACGGGCCTGCTTGCCGAAGCCTTCAATAAAATGGTGGAACAGCTCAGAACAGTTATCCAGTCCATACAGAATTCGGCCAAACAGATTTCCATCGGATCGGACCGGATAACCTTTTCCACAAAAGCCGTTGCCACAGGAGCCAGCCAGCAGGCTTCGGGTGCCGAAGAGATATCGGCCTCCATGCAGCAGTTGGTTTCCAATATTCAGCTGACCACGGAAAATGCAAAAAAATCGGATATCATGACCAGAAAAGTTTCGGAGGATGCCAATGTGGGAGGTGCATCTGTTACCGAAACAGTCGGTGCTATGAAAACAATTGCCGAGAAAATCTCAGTCATAGATGAGATTGCCAGGAATACCAATATGCTCGCACTGAATGCAGCCATCGAGGCTGCCAGGGCGGGAGAATCCGGCAAGGGGTTTGCAGTTGTAGCCATGGAAGTAAAAAAACTCGCAGAAAACAGCCAGGCCGCAGCCAGGGAAATTACGGAGATTGCCCAGAACAGTCTTCTGAAAGCCGAAGAATCGGGAGAACTGATCAATTCGATGGTACCGAAAATCATTGAATCATCCGAAATGCTTCAGGAAATCTACCATGCCAGCGAAGAACAGTTTAAAGGAGCCGAACAGGTCAATACAGCAATGCTTCAGATGGATGCGGTCATACAGGACAATGCATCATCCAGTGAAAAGATACTGGCCATGTCCAACGAGCTTCTCCACCTGTCTGAAGTGCTTTTTGATACGGTCAACTACTTCCATCTTATGGAGGACAGCAATGCCGGAGAGGCCCTGTCACTGGTGCCAGCTGCGACCGGGAACTGACAGGTTTCTTTCATAGTTGATCGAAAAGCCGGATTTTTCCGGCTTTTTTTTTGCTCAGGAGTAACAGAACCTTCCCTGTTATCTGTTCTATTGGTATGAACAGGATCAGAAAAACCGTATTTGTTTTTATATTAACCCTGTCTGCTTCGGGAGTACATGCTCAGACAGAAGTCAGATTATCCGGACTGATGAGCTGGGAATGGGATGAAAAAAAATCCAGACTTCAGGAGATACGGAAAGACGAACTGAGTCTCGGCGGTTTTGAATTTGAGATAACAGGTGATTATCTCGGTTTCGGTATGGATGGACTGGCTGATTTTGAGCAGGATGCAGAGGATTCATGGTTTTTAAACTGGCAAGGTCAATTCTTTATAAGGTATCATTTATTCGGAAATGACGGTTTACTGGATCCCTATATAGAAGGGGCTTACGGCAACAGCGGAATCACCGGCCTTGATGGTTCTGCACGCCCCGCCGGGCTGAGCCTTTATTCTTCAGCGGGAGCAGGTTTGAACCTTTTGCTTCAGGACGGTTTTTTCATGGGTGCCCGTATGAACTACCGGCTGGAAGAATCGGCCATACCTGCGGCAGATATGGGATCAATAGATATGACGAACTGGCAGGGCGCGGTTTTTGCTGGAGTCCGTCTGGGATGCGAAAAAAGTCATCGCCGCAGATATTATGACAGATATTTTGATGAGTATTAGGAGGCGATCTTCTGGCTGTAGATATTGAAGGACTATATACCAAATACGGTCCTATGGTTTTAAGGCGCTGCCGGCAGCTTCTGAAAGACGAAGATATGGCTCTGGATGCGATGCAGGATGTTTTTGTAAAAGTACTGAATAAAAAGAACAGTCTCAAAGCAACCTATCCATCCAGCCTGCTCTATACCATAGCCACAAACCACTGCCTGAATGTACTGCGCAAAGAGAACAGGAGTTCTGCTGACAATGAAATTCTGGACAGGATTGTCAGCGCGGAGCGTGTGGAGGAGCGGGCTGTGGACAGGATTTTTCTGGATCAGCTTTTCAGTGACCAGAAAGCGTCTACCCGAACCATTGCGGTACTGCACTATATGGATGGGTTGACCCTGGAAGAGACAGCGGAAATGAGCGGAATGTCTGTTTCCGGAGTAAGAAGGAGACTGAGAAAACTGCGGGAAGCGGGATTCACTCTTGAAGGGAGAGAAGTATGAAAAAGAACCAATGGATCAAAATAGAACGTTACCGTCTGGGAGAACTTCCCCATTCCCAGGAAAATACCCTCCGGCAGGATACCCTTCAGCAGGAGCTGGAAGAACTGGAAAATTCCGACAGAGAGATCCTTTCGGCCTATAAACCTTCTGAGATGGCAGCAGCCATCAGAGCCAAAATGGCGTCTCACCCGACAGAGGCAGATTCACAGGAGATTGCTTTCCCCGGACCTGCAAGGCGAAGCCGGCTTCCCCTGCTTGTCCCGGCAGCGGCAATGATTCTGTTCGGTCTTTTTATTCCCGTTCTGATAAATCTTACTGATAGTTCTCCCGATAGGGAGATAACCAGAATGAAGGGGCTGGGAGAACCCCAGCTGAAGGTTTACCGGGAACTGGAGGGAAAAACCGAGGTGTTGGAAGAGTATCAGAGCGCCGGGGAATCAGACCTTATCCAGCTGGCCTACCAGATTACAGAACCTCTTTACGGCATCATCCTGTCCATAGATGGGCGGGGTGTTGTAACCAGACACCTTCCTGAGGACTCTCCCACAGCCATACCATTAAAAACCGGTAGCCTCCAGCTTCTCCCCTTCTCCTATGAACTGGATGATGCACCCGAATATGAGACATTTTACCTGATTACATCAGATATACCCTTTCCTGTAGACCCCCTTATCGATCTGGTTGCCGGAGAGGCCCGGGACAACCGTATTCTTATGGATATTCCTTCTCTTCTCAGGGAAAAAGGCATGAATAGGGAAAAAGTCGGAAATATCCGGCAATATGCGGTACCTATTAAAAAAGAGGATTAGCAAGTGAAAAAAACAGCAGTCATACTGATCCATCTGGCCCTGACATCCCTGTTCCTGAGTGCAGATGCTCTGGAGATCAGACGTTTCGGTCTGTTTATCGGCGCCAATAACGGAGGAGATTCCCGGCAGACTCTTCTTTATGCAGATGATGATGCCAGCGCTATGGCCAGAACCATGCGACAGATAGGGGGAATAAGCTATGAGGACAGCAGGCTCCTCCTGGATCCGACAGCTCGTGAGATCCGCCAGGAGCTCCACAGCCTCTCTCAGCATATCAGCGAGGTGGATAATCTTGTTCGGAGGACTGAGGTTATGTTTTACTACTCGGGTCACTCCAACGAAACGGGTATTCTTCTGGCAGATGAAATGATTTCCTACAAAGAGATCCGATCGGAACTGGATGCCTCCGGGGCAGACGTGGTTATTGCCGTTCTGGACTCCTGCTCATCAGGAGCCTTTACCCGCACCAAGGGTGGCCAGAGACGATCCCCCTTCCTGATGGACGACTCCTCGGCCATGGAAGGGCATGCGTTTCTGACCTCCAGTTCAGAAACCGAGCTTTCCCAGGAGTCGGATTCACTGGGAGGATCTTTTTTTACCCATTATCTTATTACAGGCCTCAGGGGAGCGGCAGACAACACAAGGGACGGCCGGGTCACTCTGAATGAAGTGTATCAGCATACTTACAAAGAGACCCTCTCACGGACAGAAAGTACCATGGGAGGCCCCCAGCATCCTGCCTATGAGATCCAGCTGACGGGTACGGGAGATCTGGTTCTCACGGACCTTACAGTTCCGACCTCGGCACTTCAGCTTTCCGGAGAACTGGGCGGCCGGTTTTCTATCAGGGATGATACAGACCGCCTCATTGCAGAGTTTACCAAACCTGAAGGAGATACTCTGAAAATGGCCCTCCCTTCAGGCTCCTATACCATACGGCTCAGCAGCGGAGAAAATCTTTATAACGATTCGGAAGATGTGAAAACCGCCCGGGTCAGCCTGGCACGGAATGCCCAGCTGTATCTGACTCTGGAGGACTTTACATCTGCCAGAGGCTTTGAATTTACCAGATTCAGAGGGAACCTGGACAAAGAGTTCAAACATGAGGAAACCTTTGTATTCTCTATTTTTCCCGGAATGGATTATCCCGAACTGGGAAACAATGACCTTGTGAGGATGCAGCTGGGCCTGGCGGGTTCCAGGGCGCCCCAGCTTTCGGGAATCCAGGCTACCGGAGGATGGAACACAACCGAACAGCCCAGCGAAGGGATTCAGGTCAGTTATGGATGGAATCTGGCAAAAGATGATTTTAGGGGAATACAGTACGGCAATCTGTTTAATATCACCGGCGGAAATATGGAAGGGATTCAGTACGGCAATGTGTTCAATATCACCGAAAACAATATGAACGGCATACAGGCTGCCGGAGTTTTCAACATTACCAGCCAGTCCTTTTCGGGAATTCAGGCTTCCGGAATATTTAACAGGATCGGACGCCCCTCATCAGGAATACAGGCGGCAGGAATTTTTAACTCCGCAGGGGAGCTTAAGGGGATGCAGGCAGCAGGAATATACAACTACAGTTCCTATATTGAAGGTGCCCAGATCTCAACAATCAATATAGCCGGAACCATGAGGGGCCTGCAGATAGGGCTTTTAAATATTTCCAGAGAGGTTTACGGACTTCCCATAGGCCTGGTGAACCTCTCCAGAAACGGCATTGTCGATTTGGGAGTCTGGTATGAGTACCAGGAAGATACCAGACTTTACACGGCGTTTCAGTCGGGAACCAACTATTTCTACACACTCTACTATTTCGGAAACTCCATAAAGGACTTTAACGAAAATCCCGAAGATATGGTCTGGGGATTCCATATCGGCAGCAGAATTGACCTGGGTGCTTTTTTTGTCGATCTTGACGGCGGAATGAAACAGAGCTACCGGGATCTGAAGGCGAATCCGGATTTCAGTGCGGTTCCTTCCGCAAGAGCCATCGCAGGACTCAAAGGCCTGGGGCTTTTCTGGGGAGTCACCCTGGACTTCTCCTATCCTGATGCTCCACCTTCTTCCCTCTATTCGGGCAGCTGGTTTGACCTGGGCGGAAACAGGGACTTCAGAACCTACTACCGCTACGTGTTCGGGATAAAAATCTGAATAGAAGATGCATTTTTCCATCGTATATGTTAACAATATTATATGGTGGAAAAACGCAGAATCATTTTTCCGTTGCTTTTCCTGCTCAGTTTTTCTCTCTTTCCTGTAGAGATGAAAACAGGATTTTCAGGAGCCTTCAGCCTGGGAATGGGAAGCGGTAAAGGGCTTTGGGATACAAGTACAACTGAAGAGCAGGGAGAACTCCTTCCCCTTCCCGGAGGGAGTGTCTCCTATTTGGCCAATATTGCCCTTTCCCACCGGATTTTTCTGAATATGTCGATTCAATACAGCTATGCCAGAGCTGGCCAGAAGGTAGACAACAGGAAGATTCTCTATACACAGCAGTCACTGGATTTCCCTCTACTGATAATGGGAACACCCCTGTCTGAAAAGTCCCGGTTGACCCTGGGAGCCGGGCCGACCCTTACCTATCTTCCTGGAAAGGCGGAAAGAGCTGTATACGTTGACAACACTCTCATTTCAGAGGAAACAGCCCATGCGGAGCAGATGGTTTTATTCGGGATCCAGGCAGGGGCGGATTATACCATTCCAATTTCCGAATCCAGTGACATCCTCGTATCTTTCCGGTTCTCCCACCCCTTTCTATCTCCGGTATATCACTGGGATGAAGAAGGAAGCGGAAATATCCGCATCAACCGGATAGAATTGGGATTCGGTATACTCAGAAAAACAGATACCCGGAGCTCCCGTAGATGATAAGGAGATGGATCCTTTTCGGGCTGGCTGGAATCGTCCTGTGTTCCGGACTGACGGCTCTGGAAATAAAAAACGGCATAAGGGTAGCCGCTGCTGCATCCATTGGCACGGGAAAAGGCTTTTGGGACTGGTACGGACCGGAAGCTGAGTCAGAAAGATTCCTTCTTCCCTTTCCTACCGGCACCCTCCTCTTTCATCTTGAGACAACAGGAGCCTGGGCTCTGGAAACCGGAATAACCTTCTCACAGAACTCCTGCGGACTGGATATCAACGGCACAGATTATATTTACCGCCAGTCTTCAGCAGAGCTCCCCGTTGCATTTAAATCCTATTTCAGTAAGAAAAAACCGAGATTTTTCATGAAGGGGGGAGCTAATCTGATATACCTGACGGGTCCTGCTTCTTTTAACAGCACAGACGGAAGCGTCCAGCTTCTGGTAACAGAAAACCCGAAAAATCCGTTTCACAAGGGATTCCTGACAGGCCTGGGGATTGAAGCGGCAGCAAAAAACTCAGCCCTTTGGGTGCTGGATCTGACCTATCAAACCTTTTATACATCTCCCGATTACAAACGAACAGACGGCACAATTGCAGATATCCGGTTTCACCGGTTTGAGCTGGGGCTGGGGTATCTCTTCTAACCCGGTCAGTTTTTCCTCATCTGGTTCAGTTTTTCCTGAGCTGCATTGAGGTAGTCCAGATCCACTTCCTGCCTGGTCATAACCAGTTCCCGGAAAGCATCATCATAAACCTGTTTCACATCGCCCCAGGAAACATAGTCTCCTCCGGGAACTCCCGATACGATAGCCGTTTTCAGCATTTCTATACCCTTGGCTATGATTTCATCTTCCGGAGAATCCCCTAAAAGGCTCAGGGATTCATTCACCAGAGGGATAAAACCTCCGGCCCCCTTGGAAATCTTAATGGCTCTGGCAGGATCAGTCATGAATTTGACAAATTCTATAGCCAGATCCTTATGGGGCGCTCCATTAATAACAGCAAATCCGCTGGCTCCGGCAATGGTTCCTATTCCTTCCGTTCCGCGGGGAGCTGGTGCCAGAATGAAATTCCCGGGGTTTTCTCTGTATACATCTCCTACCCTCACCATATGGGCTACGGTCATCCAGACCTCTTCGGTCTTCATGGGATAAGAGACATTATCGTAGGTGAAAATATCAGAGCCATAGGCATCTTTCATCTGCACCATCAGTTTCCAGCCTTTCAGGGCTCCCGGCGAATTGATGATCGGGAACTCACCTCCATAAGAGAGAAAAACCCCGCCGTACATATAAATCAGAGACTTCTGGGGAACTCCGGTAATACCGACTCGTCCTTTCCCGGTTTTTTCGGTAATGTTCTTTCCCCATTTCACATAATCTTCCCAGCTGAGATTCTGGGGATCCACACCAGCGGGTTTATAGGGCAGGGCTTTCCTGTTTATCAGGGTCAGATAGACATCGCCTCCGATCGGGGCAAAATAGGTTTGTCCTCCCGAAGAGATTCTGAAACGGAAGGCATTGGAAAAAGTCCGGTCAGTCCACTTTTCAACAGGCAGAGGAATAATGTACTCGTTTCTGATCCACTCCCCCATAATCCCGTCATGAGCCACAATCACATCGGTGGTGACTTTTCCGGATTCTTTCTGAAACTGAGCCTTTTTTAAAAGAGAGTCATCTTCCATGGTAGTGAAGCTGACTTTACAGTTATGAAGCGCTTCAAATTCCGGTAAAATTTCCTCTATTATGAATTTTTTCTCCTCGGGCGGAGTAAAAAGACGGGACTCTACAACCAACGTAACCGGTTCTGCAGAAATTGTCGTTTCTTTTTCCTTTTCACAGGAAACGAAAAACAGAAATGGAAATAATATTATAAAAAATTTGTTTATAAATACGGCTCTGTTCATGGGATGAGGTCTCCTTTTATTATCCTCAAGACAATCAAGTGCTATATGACATTATACACGGAAGAACTTTGCCGTATGTAGGATAAATTCCCATAAAACGCGTATTTTTGGTGAATTTAGAGTAGATTTTCTATGTAACTGACTACTCGATCAGCCCCGTTAAAGGGGCCGGAGTAGTTGCGATTTGTTTCAAGACGCCATCTCTGATTTTCCATATTCCTGAATTGAGGGATATAAATTGCCGGTAAATCGTAAAAGCGTGTTTCGTAAAAGAAGTTGTATCCGCAGCCTCCGATGGCCAGATCCACCCCCGATAAATAGTGGGAAAGCGGAAACAGCCTGTCTGCTTCTTCCTGCAGATTGCTTAGCGAAACCAGATGGTACTCCCCCCGGTCAATATCCGCCTGCTCCAGGATTTTTTCCAGTTCCCCGGGGTTTCCGTTATGAGCGGCTAAAGCCAGTTTTCTTCCTTTGGGAACCTTTAGGACGTCACGTATGATTTTCGGTGGTTTCACTTGTGTTTCAGATACTCCAATTATAGGAGGAACGGATATTGAATTCTCCAAATGGAATCCAGGCTCTTTATTTATGACCAGATCATAATCATCAGGATTAAATTTCTTAATGCTGCCATCAGGCAATGGTGGTGTTTGCAGCCATTGGGGTTCCACTTGCCTGAAAGTGATTATTTTTTTTGCATCAAAATATTTCAGTATTGGCTGCATTGGGAGCCATAGCCCATCAACAATTATTACTTCGGGATTCAGGTGATCAAGATATTGATAAAGTAGAGTGTCTTTATCATTTGAAAAAAATTTATTCGGTTCCAGGCTGAATCTGATGACCTCTATGGTTTCGCTACATTCGAAGTAAGGCAGCCCACTATCCGTAAACATATATATATTAAACAATCTATTTGCTTTTCTCAAAGCATTTCCTAGAGACATTCCACTAAAGAAATGGCCTCCTCCAGATCCAAAACTGATTAAAACAACATTTTTCCCCAATTGTTTTTCCCATTTTATGGTAAAGGAGGATTAGGATCATCTTCCTGATACATATAAAGAAAAGGACTATAGCTTCCCGATCCATTCGAGTAAGCTTGGTAGAGCTCAAGAGTAAGTGTATCAGGATCTGTTAATCGGAATATTTTCTTTGTCATATTAGATGTATCAACTTCTTCAATAAAATAAAATTTGTTATCAGGAAGAATTCCAACAGGCTTGAGAAAATTAAAACTATCACCAGCACTTTCTTCATCTATAGGAGAAGCTGATTCAGGCCAAGTGTTACCAGAAGGGGTATATATTGCAATAAAACCATTTGAATAAGAGCTTGCAACAGTTTGCGGTATTATTGTTAATATCTTGGTTTCCCAAGAATACAAACCATATGGATAGATATAGTCAGTTTCATCGAAAATACTATCAAGATATTGATCGGATATATATGTTAATGCAAATCCGGAATTTGATGCAAACATAGCCGATTCTGTCCAGGTACCATTGGAATTTAGTTGAAAAATAACTTGAGATTCTGGATATGAGCCCGCTCTATCACTAGCTAATGCAAAAATATCGCCACCTTCATCCTGAAACAATCCATTTACAACAAAAGAGAGTCCTTCAGGATTCTCCCAGACAGTGGAAACACTGTCTGTATTTGTATCGTATAGGAAAGAACCATGTGTGGACGCTACCAGAACATTGCCATTTTGTAAAAGGAGCATCTGCTGTACTGTCAAATTACCACTATAAGTACTATTTGAAACAACTGAACCTATATTTACCACTGTTGATATTGAAGTAGGATCGGAAGCATCCCATCCATCCATTGTAATCATGGCATAAGAGCCATAATCATATGAAGCCCAAATATAAATTTTACCATTTCTATAATCAACAAGAGTGTTGTAACCCTGAATTCCATTAACTTCAGAAACAATATCTCCAATATAAAATGATTCTAGATTACCAATAGAATCTGCTCTATATACCCTTTCGTTATAATATGAATATGCATCAAAACCATCATATATAACATAAGGATCCAGGACCTGATCTGAAACAACAGCTCCGGGAGCACCATTAGTTAAGATTGATTTGGTAAAAAAATCATTATCAATCAGTATTTCATGAGAATCTGCTGAATCATAATTACTATCCTGGTAAAAAATACGACCTGCGCTATCAGCTGAACCATAGGCGACTAAAGTCCCTTCCCCTCCAAGATATTCCGGTGTATAGATAGCATAATCTGCATTGGGAATGGAATAATCACCACTGCTGATATAAAAATCCAGATAGATCTCCGGTGAAGCCTGTAGGGCAAAATCGCTGCGATTCTGCATTAAAAAAAGGCTGGTTCTTGTCATTTCATAGGTCAGCTCATTCACTACTTCAAAAGTTACATACTCGCCTAGATCCTCAGATGATACAGTAAAGGTAAATTCCCCGAACAGATCTGTCGTCACCGGATTATCCGAATCCCCATTAATGACAATCTCATGACTCTTCAGAAGACCGCCGCTATCATCAGTTAAAGTTCCGCTAATCGTGTAATTAATGGCATTAAGAGTAATCAGGGCAGGTGTATTGGGGCCCTTATGGATATCAATGGTCTGAGCCGCTTCAGAAAGGGGAAGATCATAAGCATCCAGCCCCAGGGAAACATAGAGCTCTACCCCTTCGGCAGGCTCCAGATCCTCCACAAGAACAGTCAGGGTGGAATCTGAAGTGTCCCTTGTAAACTCCGCGGAAATAACAGTATCATCCGGATAGGTCAGAGAAACGGTCAGCAGATCCGACTCAGAGTGAATGAGTCTGACCTGTTCGGACATACCGCTGTCGGGAAACCGCAGAGAGAGCTCCAGAAATGTACCCTCCGGAGTCAATCCCA
Organism: Oceanispirochaeta sp.; assembly: GCA_963677615.2. Lineage (GTDB taxonomy): Bacteria > Spirochaetota > Spirochaetia > DSM-2461 > DSM-2461 > Oceanispirochaeta. The sequence continues at coordinate 161,641 of CAXXQW010000006.1, forward strand.
AATCTCTTGCACAGCCGAGTAATGAAAAAACCAGAAAAATCAGAATAGATACGTGTTTTATAACTTTCATAAGGACCTGCCAACTTTCTTTATAAATATATTATACATAAGAATTGGTCTGGAATCCTTATAAAAAACGACTATTTCTTAATACATAGGAACAGACTCTGAATTTTTATGCTCCAGGCGCCATCATCTGATCTTCTGTGAGGAAACTTACATTCCCGTCTGACCAGTAAAATCCTGCCCCCTGCCCCTGGACATAAACATCATGAGTGAGATAAAGGTCAAAATAGGACATATCAACATCTATATAGAGGCTGGAATCATTTTTGGAATGATAAAACACATGACCGTTTTCATCCGAAGTTGCCACGATCGTTTCTGAATAATCGTACCAGTCATATAAGCTGACATCCACACCGGGAAGAGGATTACCATCAGGATCAAGCACTGTAAAATCCAGAAAAATTTCCGGCTTTGCTGTAATTTCCATTGATTCATGACTCGCAACCAGCGAAAGGATGGATCGGGCTATATCAAAGGAGTAATAATTCATATCTTCCATACTGAAAAATTTATAATTGCCTATATCCGATGTAGAGACCGTAAGAGAATACTCTCCATTGGCATCTGTTGTGAATGTGACATAATTGGCAAAGTCGGAAGTATCATCCATATAAATTGTGGATGAAGACAGAGCCGGTCCTGTTGAATCCAGAAAGACCAGGTTTACCTCATACTCAATTGGCTGCAACGTCAAACCGGCAGCCGCATTTTCACCTTCGGTGATATCAATGGTCGCTGAAGCCTCTGTCAGAGCCACACCGGAATCCGCCAGCCCCAGAGAGACATAGAGTTCCACACCTTCCGCAGGAACCAGATTCTCCACAAGAACCGTCAGGGTTGAGTCTGAATCGGTTCTCTCGAACTCAGCTTCGACAATACTTCCATCCGGGTATGTAAGAGAAATGTAAAGCTGATCCGATTCATCATGGATCAGCCTTGAAGGTTCAGACATCCCGGTTTCGGGAAAGTTCAGTGAGAGTTCCAGATAATTCCCTTCCGGAACAAATCCCAGGTCTCTGGAACAGGCAGCTGCCAGAGCGGTAAGTGTTATTATCAATAAAGCCTTTTTTAATTTTTTCATCATATCCCCATGTATATAATTATAAATCTGTAACCCAGGTCAGTTCGTCCGTATCAATGGATGGAACAGATTTCATACCACTTCCTCAAAGACTTCACCTGTCAGAAAGGTAACAGCATCTTTCACAACCATCCTCTTCCAGTCAGCAACCTCCGCATAGGTTCTGTTGGACATGTCATTCAGATGAAACATCCTGAAATCCCTGACGCCGCACCATCCAAAAACTTTATCCTCCCAGAACATCCTGAGGATCTCATTATCCGCTCTGTTTTCAGAAAGGCAGATAACCACAACTCTCTTTCCATCCAGTAACTGGTGCTGAATACCCGGATCCCCGGGAAACTCACGGTCCACATCGTAGGCGATACCCGGACGGAAAACACGGTCCACCCAACCCTTGAGAATAGCGGGAGGGCCTCCCCACCAGTCGGGATGAACCACCAGGATACCGTCAGAATCCACCAGTTCTCCCGCATACCGGCTCACTCCGTTATCCAGAGAAAAACGGCGGTCTATCTCGGTCTGACTTAAAACCGGATCAAAGCCGTCTGCATAGAGATCCTGATAAAAAACTTTATGGGATGCCATTTTCAAAACGGCAGAAGTCTCATGAAAGATCTGATTAGATAAAGAAGACTTATCCGGATTGGCAGATACAGCTGTTATATTCATACAAATCCTCCTGAGAGACTTGAATTATTACTTATTTAGTCATATATTTTATATATAACTAATATTGTTAGTAGTTGCTAACTTCAGTAATTAAAGTTTACTGATAAAAAAAGGCAATTTCCAGAAAGAAAGCCTTTTTTTTTAAAAAAAAGACAGGAGATGTTCATGGAAGAGTCAAAAGAAAAAAAAGAACAGGAAGATAAGATTTTCCACCAGCTGGATGAGATATATGATCCGGAAATCATGGCTCCCATAACACAACTGGGATTGATTTACCGGGTGGAAATCAAAGACGAAACCATCATTGAGATAGACTTTACCCTGACCTATCCCGGGTGTCCCTGGGGGCCGGATCTGGAAAGAATGATTCAGGGAAGATTGAAAAAGCTCAACCCCTGGGCCGAAAAAATCCGGACTTTCCAGGTTTACGAACCGCCATGGCAAATTAATTTTGCTTCTGAGGAACTCAGAGTTGCCATGGGATATCCCATATAGCCCTACAACTTCGCTCAGGGGGCCAGAAGATATAAATTGAGGAGTAATCAATGAATTAATTGGAAATTAGCCCTTCGGCTACACTCAGGGACATAAAATCTTGGGACTTTGTTGAGTAATGGAGATAAAAGTTATGAACAAACTTGAAATAAAAAATTTAAAGGCAGAGATAGATGGAAAACCTATCTTGAAAGGAATCAACCTGACTATCAGGTCGAATGAAGTACATGCTCTGATGGGGCCTAACGGTTCCGGTAAAAGTACCCTTGCCAATGTCCTGGCGGGGCACCCGGACTATACCGTAACTGATGGAGATGTCCTTCTGAACGGCAAGAACCTTCTGAACCTGGAAATACCGGAACGTGCCGTTGCGGGATTGTTTCTGGCATTCCAGTACCCCGTTGAAATTCCCGGGGTTACGGTAGGAAAATTCCTCAAGCGAAGCCTGGAAGCCCTGTACCCGGAAGAACCGTTGAACATGACAGGCTACATAAAGGAACTCAGAGAAAAAATGGATTTTCTCGAGATGGATCAGGGTTTTATCAACCGGAATCTTAACGAAGGATTTTCCGGCGGAGAGAAAAAGCGGATGGAAATTCTTCAGATGCTTATGATGAAACCCCGGTTTGCAGTAATGGATGAAACAGACTCAGGTCTTGACATGGATGCCCTCAAGATTGTTTCCAAAGGGATTAATTCCATGCGGGGAGAGGAATTCGGCGGACTTATCATAACCCACTACCAGAGGATACTGGACCATGTCCAGCCCGACTTCCTGCATATCATGTATGAGGGAGAGATTATCACGTCCGGCGGAATGGAGCTGATAGAGCAGCTTGAGGCAAACAGCTACAACTGGATGAGAGAGAACATGGTCTCCAGGGAGGTTGTTCATGGGTAAACCGCTGGTACAGGAAGATTACAAATACGGTTTTAACTACCCTGAAAGGTCTGTGTTCAAATCCCGAAAGGGTTTGGATGAGCAGGTTGTGCGGGATATCAGCGCCAATAAGAACGAACCTGAGTGGATGCTGAACTTCCGCCTTCGCTCACTGGAGGCTTTCAGAAGAAAAAGCATGCCTAACTGGGGAGTGGATCTGTCGGGAATCAACTTTGACGATATCTACTACTATGTCAAACCCACAGAACATCAATCCGGGTCATGGGACGAACTTCCCGATGATATAAAGGAAACCTACGACCGCCTGGGTATTCCCGAAGCGGAAAGGAAATTTCTGGCAGGCGTGGGAGCCCAGTATGATTCGGAAGTGGTCTATCACAATCTGAAAAAAACCCTGGAGGATCAGGGTGTGATTTTCTGTGATCCCGAAACTGCAGTCAGAGAACATCCCGAGCTGGTACAGGAGTATTTCGGAACGGTCATCCCCTTTGGAGATAACAAATTTGCCGCTCTGAACTCAGCGGTCTGGTCAGGAGGAAGCTTCGTTTATGTCCCCAAAGGCGTCCATGTGGATATCCCCCTGCAGGCATACTTCCGGATCAACACAAAGAATTTCGGCCAGTTTGAAAGAACTCTGATCATTGCGGATGAAGGGAGCTTTGTCCACTATATAGAGGGCTGTACAGCTCCTGTTTACACAACCGACAGCCTTCACAGCGCTGTTGTTGAGATCATTGCCAAAAAAGGCGCTCGGGTACGCTACTCAACGATCCAGAACTGGTCAAGCAACGTCTACAACCTGGTAACCAAAAGGGCCTTTGCCTACGAAGACGCAACTGTGGAATGGGTGGACGGCAACATAGGAAGCAAAAAGACCATGAAGTACCCTTCTGTTTTTCTTCTGGGAGAAAGGGCTCACGGGGAGATCCTCTCCATTGCCTTTGCAGGAAAGGGACAGGAGCAGGACACAGGCGGCAAAGTCATTCACAACGCAGACAACACCACTTCGGTTATCACATCCAAATCTATCAGCAGAGGCGGGGGATCCTCTGCCTACAGAGGGCTTGTGAAAGCCAGACCGGGGGTGAAAAATATTCGGTCCGCTGTGGTTTGCGACGCTCTGATACTGGACAGCAACTCCAGCAGCCACACCTACCCCTATATGGAAATAAACACAGACGATGCGTCGATTGAACATGAGGCCAGGGTCAGCCGTATAAGCGAAAGCCAGCTCTTCTACCTGATGAGCAGAGGGCTGAGCGAACAGGATGCCGCCATGATGATTGTCAACGGATTTATCGATCCCCTGGTAAAACAGCTTCCCATGGAATATGCGGTGGAACTGAACCGGCTGATAGAACTTGAAATGGAAGGATCCGTAGGATAGAAGAGGAACAGCATGAAATCAGCAGTAAAAGTAAAAATACAAACCAACACGGAAAAGGCCAGAGAAGCTCTTTCCCGTATGAAATGGCCCGATAAAAAGACTGAAATCTGGAGAAGGACCCCTGTAGATCTGATCAGGCCCGAGGAGTTCCATTTTCATGAAACCGCTTTGGAAAACCGTCCGAAACCGAACTACCCTCCTGAACTGGGCAAATTTGCAGGACAGATAATATACGACGGAAACAGTTTTCATGGATTTAATCTGAAAACCACACAGCCCGGGCTTCCCAAAGTCTTCACCGACGAATCCCTCATTGCCATTCACCCCGAAGAGTTTCCGATCTTTTATCCGGGGGGCTGGCAGGATCGTTTTGCCGCCTGGAACGAGAGCGAACCCAGTCATTTTCTCTATCTGGACTTCCCCTCGGGACAAGAGCTGGCAGAACCCCTGCACATCTACCTGAACTCCCTCAGCAGAGACGGTCTGACCATGCCCAAACTCTTTTTCCGTTTTGGCACCGGCTGGGAAGGTCATCTTGTGATCCATTTTAACGGAAGAAAAGACAGGGAAGACCGAGAACTGGTCAATGCGGTCATACGCAGTCATATCTGTGAAAATGCTCATGTAAAAATGACTCAGATTCAGAATCTGGGAAGGGAGAGCCGGTATATCGAAGAGTCCCGTCATCTCCTGGAAGCGGATTCGTCATTTGACTTCTGCCTGCTCCACCTGGGAGGAGAAACAGTCAAAGCCAACAGCTCCTGCATCCTGAAAGGAAGCGGTTCGGATCTTCATGTCCATGGATTTACCATTTCCGGCAAGGGTCAGCACAAGGATATCAGAATCGAACAGAGCCATGAAGCTCCCCATACCATGAGCAGAACCGATTACGATGCCTACGTGGAACACAGGGGACGTTCGGTTTTTCAGGGAATGATACGTGTGGCACACGAAGCACCGGGCACCGATGCCTATCTGAGCAATAAAAACCTGATTCTGTCCGATGGAGCAAGAGCAGATGCTATTCCCGGTTTAAAGATACTCACAGATGATGTAAAATGCAGTCATGGTTCTACCACAGGTAAACTGGATCCGGCTCAGCTTTTCTACCTGCAGAGCAGAGGTTTGTCATTAAAAGATGCCCGAAGAATGCTCATTGAAGGCAGAATGGATGAGAATCTGACAGGAATAGCTCCACAGCTGGCGGACTGGGTACGGCAGGAAGGACTGGAACATTTGAACAGAGGCTGATACTTGAAAAAAACTCTTGAAGAAATCCGCCGGGATTTCCCCATTCTCTCTCATGAAAAAAATGAAGGTTTTATCTACCTGGATAATGCCGCCACCACACAGAAACCCAAAATTGTTCTGGAGGAAATGGACAGGTTCTACAAAAACTACAATGCCAATGTCTACAGGGCCATCCACCGCTGGGGAGAAGAGTCCACCAGACAGTATGAAGCCGCCAGAAAAAAAATCTCCCGGTTTATCAACGCCCGGGAGGAGAGGGAAATCATTTTTACCTCCGGAACAACCGACAGTATAAATCTTGTGGCATCAACCTTCTGCCGGAACATGAGACCGGGAGACCAGATCATCCTTACGGAGATGGAGCATCACAGCAATCTGGTTCCCTGGCAGATCGCATCAGAACAATACGGTCTGAAACTGAAATACATACCTGTAACCCCCGAAGGGACTCTCAATATGGACATACTAAAGACCCTTTGGTCGGAAAAAACACGGATCGTCACGGTCACTCACATGTCCAATGTTCTGGGAACAGTCAACAACGTAAAAGAAATTATCCGGGCAGCCCACTCCCGGGGGATACCGGTTCTGCTGGACGGTGCCCAGAGTGTTCCCCATATGCCTGTTGATGTCCAGGTCCTGGACTGCGACTTTCTGGCCTTCTCAGGGCATAAAATGTGCGGCCCTACCGGGATTGGTGTGCTATACGGCAAAGCGGAGTATCTGGAAAAGCTTCCCCCCTGGAAAGGCGGGGGAGAAATGATACGCAGCGTCTTCCATGACTATAGCGAATGGAACACCCTTCCCCACAAATTTGAAGCGGGAACCCCCAACATTGCCGGAGCGATAGGACTGGGATCAGCCGTGGACTATCTTTCTTCCCTGGGCATGGAAAGGATTCATAGGATGGAACAGGACCTGACGCAAAAGCTTTTACAGGGATTGAGAGAAATTCCGGGGATTAGAGTGTTCGGAGAGGCTCCGGAGCGGGGAGGGATTGCCTCGTTTACCAGAGAAGGCACCCACTCCCATGACCTGACCCAGTATCTGGATTCAAGAGGAGTGGCTGTCAGAGCGGGGCATCACTGCGCCCATGTACTGGCTAAAAAGCTGAATGCCCTCTCCACAGCCAGGGCAAGCGTCTACTTCTACAATACCGGAGAGGAGATAGACCGGTTTCTGAAAATTTTATCAGAAGGGGATGATTTTCTTATTTGACAGGAAAATTCATGAGAAACTGTGTCCCTCCCCGATTCTGAAAAGAGCTTTCTCCGTTAAGCTGGCTGGTCAGGGAATTAATCAGCTTGATTCCCAACCCGTCAGAAGAGATCCCGCCGCTGTATCCGCTCCCATTATCCTCGATTTTAAGGAAAATCCTGTCATCCCGGCACTCCAGAGTAAAAGTGATTTGAGGAAAGTCCGTATTCTGAAAAGCATACTTGATCGCATTCAATACAACCTCATGTACAATCAATCCCAGATAGATGGCTTTATCGCTGATAAGGGAAATTTCCTCATCGGGCCAGCGGGTTACCAGATCAATTCCTGATTTTACAGAGTAGCTCATCAGATTATCCAGCAAAGACGTCAGATACTCCCTCAGATCAAGGCGGGAAGAGTGCCCCTGCTGAAAAAGCTGGTCATGCACAAGGGATATGGAAAAAATTCTGTTCCTCAGTTTTTCACACTCCCCCTTGAAAACCGGGTCAGAGATACGGTGTTCCTGAAGGCTGATAAGGCTCTTTATTATGTTCAGATTGTTTCTTACCCGGTGATGAACCTCTTCCAGAAGAACTTCCTTGTCGGAAAGGGTTCTCCTGAGCTGCTCTTCTGTAATCCTCCTTTTCTGAATTTCCCGGTTCATCTTATCAAAAAAATCACTCAGATACCCCATAATCACACCAATGGCAATTCCGGAGATCTCGGCAATATAGAGATTTTCGGGAGCATACTCGGGATGTCCCAGAATAGAGAACATCAGAAGGTTTAAGGGCAAAGCCAGAGGACCGAATATGACGCCTCCCACCAGACCGAAGGAGGATGTAATCACTGCAAGAGGAAGAATTATAAAATAGTTGGACGAAATTTTCAGGGAATTCCCTAAAAACAGCATTATACTGAGATATATTGCGAATGATGCAATTATAGTGATTTTCTTGTACCTTAAAAAAAGGCTTCTGTGTATTATTGATAGAAACCGGTCCAGAGGAGTAAAGTACTCACCCAGAGTATGGGAGTGTGTTATTTTTGTTCGGGCCATACCGGTGAAGTATACCGTATTTCAAAAAAAATTCAAAATCCTGTGGAGTATGAGAAGATTATGAAGAATACTATTTTAGTTGTTGAAGATGAACCAATCATCGCTATGGAACTTCAGGAGATGCTTCAGACATCGGGATACGATGTTCCCGAAGTGGTGAAAAATGCCGACGGGGTTATGCCTGCCGTGCTGAAGCACAACCCCGATCTGGTATTAATGGATATTTATCTAAAAAGCTTTATCGATGGAATAGATGCGGCCCAGCGGGTTAAAATGCTTAAAAAGACTCCCGTTATTTTTCTAACGGCATATCCTAATGAAGCCATCAGAAAAAAAGCGCTGAGCATAAATCCGGAAGCCTATCTGCTCAAACCTGTCAAGGATGAGGAGCTCCTGCAGCAGGTGGAAAAAGCTTTGGCAAAGTAGGAAAATTACAATGCAGTTTGAAGATTTACATAAAGAGATCATCCAGGAACACTATCGGAATCCCCGTCATAAAAAGGCCCTGACAGAAGACCAGCAGAATGCCGTAATGGATAACCCTTCCTGCGGCGACAGGGTGGCTTTAAAGATAGAGATGGAGGGCAGTACTGTTAAGGAGATAATCTTTGATGGAGAGGGGTGCTCCATCAGTATGGCCTCAGCATCCATCCTGACGGAGCTTCTCACAGGAAAGACTCTCGAAGAGGCGAAAATTATTGCCGGAGAAATAAATCAGACATTCCGGGGAGAGATTTCACCGGAAACCCTGGAGAAATACGGGGATATTGCCGCCCTGCAGGGGCTGGTGCAGTATCCGGTACGTTTAAAATGCGCCACCCTGGCATGGCAGACTCTGGATCTGCTCCTGGAGAAATTCTGATTCCGGAACTCCTTTATCATCCCATAATCCTGACTGCTGTGTTAATGGCTTTTATCTCATTGGTATTTATTCCGGTGATGGTAAGATTCATCATAACCCCCATCATACTTTTCGGGATATCCCGGCGCTACAGGGGAAAAAAAGTCCCCCTGAGCGAGCAATGGCAGGAAAGCGCCAGCCGCCGGCTCCAGGAGAAGCTTTTTAAAAAAATAAAAAAGATACTTCTCCATTCAGAAACGTTTTTACTAACCGAAGATGTCAAAACCCTTCTTATGGAATTTATTCCTCCCGAAAGCCGAACAAACCCTGCAGAAGAAGTATTAAAAACCCTGAAACTGAATTTTTCTCCCGTACGCCTGCTGGAAACCCTTCTCCTGGCATATGAAGATCTTCACAACAAAGTGGAAAGCCGTTTTTTTCTCCGGTATCTTCTCACCAGAAAACTGAAGTGGTACCGGCCCTTCCAGAGAAGCATGAAATTGCAGAAAGTGCTGAATTCCATCCCTGTAGTGGACTTTATCAACCGCAGAGGGCTGGTGGCTCAGTTATTACGCCTGGTTCTGATTCCCCTGATAGGTCTTCCCGGTCTGGTCCTGTATACCATCCGTTCCATTCTGATCAGAGGCGTCTGGTCCGGCCTTATCCGCTACTACTATACAGTGTTTCTCTTCCGCGCCTCCTACTACCTGATCTATCTGTATGGAGGAAATACCGAAAACCTTTCCCAGCGGCGCCGCCGGTTCTCCAGAAGCGAAATCATCCGGAAAGGCAACCATTTTGACAGGGAACTTCAGATTGTCCCCCAGGAGGAAGGGCACAGAGAACTCCTTCTGGCGATGCTGGAACGGTATGAAAAGATTCTCACCGGTTCAGGGTACGAAAAAGACAGGATTTTTTCATTGTCAGGAGACAGGGAAAAGTCAAAACGCCATCGTCTCTCGGATAGTCTGAATGGACTGCTGCGTAGATCCCTGTCAGTTCTTAATGAACATCTTTCGGAAGAAACCGGAAAGCCCGGACTGAGGGAAACCGCATTGAAACTCCTGAAGGAACTCCCCGAGGAAAGGTATCCCGGAAGGAGGGCTCCCTGGATGAACTACAGGATCACACAGGGCCTGAATGTATCCTACCGGCTTCTGATGATCAGCCTTTCCCGGATATACACTAACGCCCCGGGCAGTCACTTTGCCATGGAAAATCTGTCGGTAGATCTGATCAGGCAGGCCAGGGAATTTACCAGAAATCCTCTGATTAACCTGCTTTCCAAAACCGGCAGGAACTCCTATAAAGTTCTGAAGCCTGTGATGAGGCTGAGACGTTTTAATCAGCTGAGAAAAAAAACCACCCCCGCAGGAGTGGTTTCCCTGAGCTTCCCCCTGTTTGGAAAAATGATTCAGGACAGGTGGAAGGAAGTCATACTCTACCGCCTGGGCAGGGCTGTCATCAGGTACTCCATTATTGAGGACCACTCTCTTCTTTAATTCTTCCCTTTCCTACTTTTTAGGGTTACAATCCGGAGGTATGGAGTCAATCAGAATAGGTCATATTTCGGATCTGCATCTCAGGCACTATACGCCGGGATCCTCCCTCAAACACAAAAACAGAAGCCGGGAGATGCCAGTGATACTCAGAAAAGCTCTCCAGAGATTCAAAAACTCCATGGTTGATCTGGTTGTGATTACCGGAGACCTGGTAGACAGTCCTGCCATTGTTCTGGAAAACAATGACTATTACATGGATCTGATGACTCCATTCAGGGAAATGGTAAAAAAGGACTACAGGCTGATCCGTTATATTCTGGAACAGTCCGGTCTTCCCTGGATCGTACTGCCCGGGAACTGCGATACGGGCGACCTTTTTCAGCAGGTGTTTCATGATCAGCCTCTGGTACAGGACTTTGGGGTGTTCCGCTTTGTCTCTTTTCACGACCGCCAGTGGGACGGAAAAAAGCCCAGAAGGTTTGACCGGGAAAGGCGGCTTATGGAAGAGATGCTATTTCAGGAAGATCACCATAAACAGATTCATCTTCAGCACTATCTGATTAGAAAGGGACACAGATCCAAAAGCACCCACCGCTATCTGGAATGGGAAAATATCCGTTCTCTGACCAGAGATTCCCGCAAGGTTCTTTTAAGCCTTTCGGGCCATTATCCTCCGGGAGTCTCTCCCAAAAAGGAAGGCATAACCACCTGGTATGCTGCTCCTTCCCTCTGCCGGGCTCCTTACAGCGTAACGATCCATCAGCTCAGAGAGGACGGAGAACACTTCTGTACGGAAGAACCCCTCAGTGAAAAACCACTTTTGGCAGACACCCCCGTGGTATTCCTGGACAGGGACGGTGTTATCAATACACTTCATACCTATTCCACAGGCCCCGAGGAGATGCAGCTCATCCCCGGGGCAGCCCATGCGGTCAAAAAGCTGAAGGATGAAGGTTTTGCTGTTATGGTCAACACCAACCAGTCCTGCATCGGCCTGGGGTATGTCCCCGAATCGGTAGTCCAGCTGAATCACGAATACATGTGTTATCTGATGGCGTTGGAAGCAGATGATCCGGATGTCCAGCCCGATGCGGTCTATTACAGCCTGGGAGCGGGAAAAAAAGCGATCCATCCCTCCCTGGAAGACCTTTCCCAGACAAAACCCTCCCCTGCTCTCATTGAAAAAGCATTCAGGGAATTTCAGCTTCTCAAAGAAGGATCATGGATGATCGGAGACAGAGAAGGGGACCTCTTGTGCGGTATAAACGGAAACCTCAAACCGCTTCTTGTCTTAACAGGATTGGGAGAACAGACAGCGGTATCCATTCAGGAGGAAAAATTCCCCGGACTGGTTATAAAAAGAGACCTTTTAGCAGCTGCCGAATTTATTATAAACAACCGTAAATCCAGGTGGTAACAAATTTTCCTTTCTTTTTCCTATTAATCGGAAACTCATTGTTTCTGAATAAATTTTTCCTTGTTCCCTCAAGAATTCGGGGTTAATGTGATAAATGTCGCAACATTAAATCCATCTGTTAGAGGTATCAAAAATGAAAGGAAAAATTACTCTCTTCCTCTGTTTAGCACTACTGCTAATAACCCCTCTCTTCAGCGAAATACCCAGTATCAAACCTAGTTACGGAGACTGGGAAATCATGGGTAACCGCCTGTATCAGAACGACCTGAAAGCCGGTATGGCAAAAGCAAACCTCCCGATGGGGCAGGATGGAATAGTCACCTACAATTTCAATGTGAAATATGTAGATGGAATTCAGGATGGAATGGGCGGATTCGGGATCCATGTTTTTGTCGACAAACCCGCTGCAGGAAAAGCCTACGGAGAAGGGAATTCCTATCTTTTATGGCTCAACTACGATGAAAAACCTCAATCCTCATCAGTTCCGGCAGGTTTAAGCGCACAGATCTATAAAAGCAGCTCCTACACCAATATGAAACTGGTACAGGCCGTCTCTTTAAAATCCATAGAACCCGTAATCGCACAGTATATGGACAAGACCCTTCCTGTTAAAATGGAAATAAACAGCCGCACAGGCATGGGAAAAGTCTTCGATCCTTTCGATGACAGCCGCTATTTTGTTTTCAGCCTGGGAAACACAGCACCTGTCAGCGGAGATTATGTTACCCTGAGAACCAACAGCCTGGGGGTGAGCTTCGGTTATTAATAATCTGGACAGGTTCCACCCCTTCCCCCACCAACCTCTCCACCCGGAGAGGTTTTTTCTGTAAAATATTCCTTATTAAAGCTGATTCATCTCTCCGGCGCCCTTCATTCCGGGGTACTGACGAGTTATTTCGAGCCGGGGAAGCGGAGAAATGTATAACAGGGATAAGAAAAAAATGACAAAACAGCAAAGTCGTAAAATGTTCCGTCAGATATGGGACGGCATAAGCCAGAGAGAACTGGAGAAAATCAGCTCACAAGTCTGCCATCACATTGCAGCATCTTCAGAATGGAAACACGCCGAAACAGTATTGGCATACCTCTCCTTCGGAAAAGAGATCAGTCTGGACGAACTGATACAAAAGAGCCTGGAAGAACAGAAAACCCTGGGAGTCCCGCTGATTGAAGGATCGACCAGAATGAGCTTCAGAAAATTAGACTCCTGGCCGTCCCGTGGATTTGAAATCAACAAATGGGGAATAAGAGAACCCGGAAAAACCTATCCTGTCCTCTCTCCAGGAAAGAACACTCTGATCCTTGTCCCGGGGCTGGGTTTTTCATCCGATGGAAAGCGGATGGGAAGAGGAGGCGGTTTTTATGACCGCTACCTGGAAAAGGCAGATCTGAGGAATCCGTTCTCATGGGGATTACTTGCGATGCCTGCCTGAACGAGAACATTCCGACCAAGAGCCATGACCGGAAAGTCAGCATGATATGTACCGAATCAGGGATTATACATCCTTAAACTGATCCAGTTCTTTGGTAATGTGTTTAAGGGTTTCTTTTGAGAAGATTTGGGAAACCGCGTTTTCATCTGTGACCGGTTCGCCGTAAAGTCCCTTTCCGGACTGAATGGTCTCCCGGATGCCTTCCTGAAGACTCTCTCTTAAGGGCAGAGGGGAATCCCTGTATAAAAGCCCGTCATAACTGTCCCGTATCTGCGACCATGTGAGATCCCGGATTTCCTGAATAGACAGTTTTCCTGTTTCCATAAGCCCCAGAAAAAACTCCTCTTCTCTCTGCCAATGAAAGCTGTCCAGCATGGCGGCAGCCCTGGTCTGGTATTTATCGGCTCTGTGTCTATCACTTCTTCTACTCATAACGGTGGGGAGTATATCATAAGGGGGCAGAAAAAAAATACACCTTGATTACAGAGATTTTTACTATTATCTTGTTCATTGAACAGATGTTGCGAAAATAGACTCATAAAGAGGATAATATGGGAAAAATAAAATCCGCCCTTGAACTGGCTATGGAAAAAACTGCTGATCTGAAAGTAGACAAGGAAGCGATGAAAAAGGCATCCCTTACCAAGGAAGGAAAAATCAGCGCATCCTCCTATCTCGAGAAACCCGGCGAATCGGATATTTCCGACCGCCTGAAACATTATAAGGGAAAGGAAAAAGAGTGGTTCAGAAACGGGGCTCTTGATACCATACTCGCCAACCTGACTCTTCCCCAGGTGGAAGCTGATCTGGCGGGGCTGGACAAACTGAAAAACGCTGTTGCTGTCATAACTGGCAATAAAAAGAACACTGAAGACCTTTTTGATCAATTATCCCAGCTGTTTGAACAGTATATATCCAATATGGATCAGCTGGAAGAGGCATTGAAACAGCAGTATATGCCCCAGTTGCGCCAGAAAGAGATGCAGCTCCGGCAGCAGACAGGACAGGACGTGCACCTGACTCCCGAACAGGATCCGGATTTTCTGAAGCTTCTCTCGGAACAGTTTGCAAAGATGGAAGATCAGTACAGCCAGGTTCTGAAACAGGCTAAAGAAGAAATCCGAAAATTCTGACATAACCCTGGAATGGATCTTTTTACCCAGTCACCCCAGAATGAACCTCTGGCAGCACGTATGCGGCCCCGCAATCTCAATGAGTATGTGGGTCAGGACCATATTGTGGGAGAAGGGAGACTTCTCCGCCGGGCGATACAGGCGGACCAGCTCTCGTCCCTGATATTCTACGGCCCTCCGGGTACAGGAAAAACCACTCTGGCCCGGGTGATAGCCGGCACAACCAGCAGCCGTTTTATTAGCATCAACGCGGTTCTGAGCGGTGTCAAGCAGATTCGGGAAGCCATAGACGAAGCCCAGGAAACCCGGGATCTCCACGGCAGAAGGAGCATTCTGTTTGTTGATGAGGTTCACCGATGGAACAAAGCCCAGCAGGACGCTCTTCTTCCCTGGGTGGAAAACGGAACCATAATCCTGATAGGGGCTACCACGGAAAATCCCTACTTTGAAGTCAATTCGGCTCTGGTTAGCCGAAGCCGGATATTTCAGCTGAAAGAACTGGGCCCCAGGGATCTGAAAGAGATTGCCCTTCAGGCAGTCAGAGACAGGGAAAGGGGATACGGCCAATGGGAGGTAACATTTGAAGAAGGAGCCCTGGAGCACCTGATCAAAACGGCCGACGGCGATGCCAGGAGTGTTCTCAACTCTCTGCAGCTGGCCGTGGAAACGACCCCCGAGACCTACCCTCCCCCGGCCGGGAGCAGAATCCACATAACCCTGGAAACAGCAGAAGAAAGCATACAGCAGAAAGTGGTCCTCTACGACAAAGAGGGCGACTATCACTACGATACCATAAGCGCTTTTATCAAATCCATCAGGGGGTCCGACCCTGATGCCGCGCTCTACTGGATGGCCAGGATGATCAGAGCGGGAGAAGATCCCCGGTTTATCCTGCGAAGAATGATCATTTCCGCTTCTGAAGATATAGGTATGGCGGATCCCAATGCCCTTGTGGTGGTAAATGCCGCGGCTCAGGCTTATGACCGGATAGGACTGCCCGAAGGGCAGTTCCCGCTGACCCAGGCAGCACTCTATTTGGCAACCGCACCGAAATCCAACTCTTCTCTGGCTTTTTTCGATGCCCTTAAGGTTGTGGAAGAAGAAGCGGCCAAAGAGGTGCCCAACCATCTGAAAGACCCAAGCAGAGACAAGCACGGCTTCGGTCACGGAGAGGGGTATAACTATCCCCACGCCTACAGGGAGCACTGGGTTGCCCAGGCGTATCTTCCGGAAGGGTTGAAAGGTCGGATTTTCTACCAGCCCTCCTCTCAGGGCTATGAACAGCAGATTCAGGAAGGTGTGGTCAGAAAAAGGGAAGCCCAGATGGCATCCATGATAGAAGAACCCGCTGAAGTCCTCACTTTCTCACCCGGGGATAAACAGAGAGACCGTTGGATGAGAAGAACAAGCGGACAAACCGGAGAGTTCCTGGAAGAGATGAGAAACCGGATATTTTCCGCAGCCCCGCCGGAAAGGCACCACAGGGTTCTGGTTTGGGGAGAAACCGGCGGATTTCTTCTCTGGGAATCCTGGCGACGCTGCCCCGAAGGCGGTGTTGTGGCCTGTTTCAGGGAGAAGAGGCATCTGGATCTGTGCGAACACTTTTCCAGAACCCTCCCCGATTCGGAGCGCCCTGTCCTTCTGGGAGCACAGGATACCGACTCCATTCAGGTTCTGGAAAACCTTGTAAGGGAGGGCTCCCGGTTTGAAAGGGTTTACACAAGAAACTGGCAGTTCCGAACTCCCAGAGATTTATGGCAGAAAGAGTGGGAACAGATCCGGAACCTCCTGTCACCCGGAGGAGCGCTCATATCCTGCGAACCCCTGCCCGGAGCGGGAAGCCGCCTGGGCAGACTGCTCAGGGCAGCAGCGCCGGAATACCCGCTCCTGAAAGAGATCACAGACGCTGAAGACCGGGTATACAGAGAGTGGCACCCTTTTCTGGAAACACCGGAAAAAGCTCTTTCCGGATTTACCCCGGAAAATTCCCTGCAGAAAAGCGCTGAGATATTCAGTGGGGAAGAAGAAAGATTTCTATCAGAGGAGCTCCTGAACCAGTGGCTGGCCAGAGAAAAGGAAGGAACACTCGGCAACAGGATTTCATCCTATCTGAAGGAAGAACCCCTGGAAGAATACATCAGGCTCTGCAGGGAACACCTGAAAGATGTAAGGGTAACCTGGGAAAGTTTTTATACCATCCTCAGGGTTTCTGTCTGATTTTGTAAAAAGTCCTGAAACATATATTGACAAAACCCCACTTTTATATGAATATACGTCTCGTTCTCAAAAATATGGTGAATGTAGTTCAGTTGGTAGAGCGCCAGATTGTGGTTCTGGTTGTCGCGGGTTCGAGTCCCGTCATTCACCCTTTTAGTTGCATCCATAGCTCAGCTGGATAGAGCGCCGGACTTCGAATCCGTAGGTCGCAGGTTCGAATCCTGCTGGATGTACATGAGGGCCGTTAGCTCAGTTGGTAGAGCAGCAGACTCTTAATCTGCGGGTCAAAGGTTCGAATCCTTTACGGCTCAGAATGCGAGAGTGGTGGAATTGGTAGACACGCTAGTCTTAGGAACTAGTGCCTTCGGTGTAAGGGTTCGAGTCCCTTCTCTCGCATACAGTGTGTAACAGCACTTAAAAAACTTTGCGAAAGTAGCTCAGTGGTAGAGCTCCACCTTGCCAAGGTGGATGTCGCGGGTTCAAGTCCCGTCTTTCGCTAAACAGAACAGGGCAATGCCAAAGTTCGCAAAAGAGCAAAATCCTCCGGGGTAAGCTCGAAGAACACAGCGCCTTCGTTCTTATATATAAATAGCGAAGTCTAAAGGACAAGCACAGAGGACAGAGCCCCAGAGGCTGAAGTTCATTTAAAAGTGCCAAGCCCTGCAGACCAGCTCCATCGGGCGGAAGCCCGTTACTACATATATATCAGCCGGATTTTACCGGCAGGAAGCCGGGGCTCTTAAGTCCCGTCTTTCGCTCAACGGAAGGTGGAAGGCGATCTGGGTGTTATCCGGGTCGTCTTTTTTTATATACCGACAAACCCATTAACGAGGACGTAGCTGTGATTACCAGTAAAAATGTCGAAAAATTGGAAAATTCCTCTGTGAAACTCTCCATCACAGTGGGACAAGAACACGCAGCCAAAGAGTACAAGGATCTTCTGAGCAAATACACCAAAGAAGTACAGATGAAAGGATTCAGAAAAGGAAAAGTACCCGCATCTGTACTTGAAAGAAAATTCGGAGAAGGAATCCGGGAAGAAGCGGCTGCAAATCTTATGGATAAAGCTCTGAAAGCTGTTATCGAAGAGGTGGATGAAAAACCCCTCGGGTATGACTATCCTGAAGTACAGGGAAAACCTGAACTGGATCCTGAAAAGGAATTTTCATTCGAGCTTGTATACGACACTTTTCCAGAAGTAAAATTCGGAGAGTACAAAGGTATCGAGATTACCGAAAAACAGGTCAAAATCCTGAAAAAACACGAGAACGAAGAACTGGAAAAAATTCAGGAACAGAACTCTGTTGTTATGGATAAAGCCGATGAGACCGTTGCTGACAAAGACATCGTAACCATCGATTACGTAGAAGTCGAAGGCGATGAAGAAGTGGAAGGAACCAAAAGGGAAGATTTTGTCTTTACCGTGGGAACCGGATACAACCTTTACAAAATCGACAAACAGATTGTCGGCATGAAAAAAGGCGAAGAGAAGATCATCAAGAAAAAGTACAAGGAAGACTTTGAGAACAAGGATCTTGCAGGACGCAGCGTCTCCCTCAAAGTAACTGTCAAGGCTGTCAAAGAAAAACAGCTCCCTGAGCTTGATGACGAACTGGCACAGGATGTCAATGAGAAATTCGAAACTCTGGATGATCTGCGTAAAGATATAAAAGCCAAGCTGAAAAAGAACGCCGAAGATAAAATCAAAGGCGAAATGGTAGAGCAGCTGGTCGACAAACTTGTGGAATCCAGCGACATTGTGCTTCCCGCTTCCATGGTAAAGGCAGAACTTGAAAACAACTGGAGAAACTTCCTCCAGCAGTCCCAGATGCCCGAAGAACAGATGCTTCAGTTCCTGGAAATTCAGGGTCAGACAAAAGAGCAGATGCTGGAAGGCTGGAAAGAAAATGCTGAAAAGAGCTTGAAAACACAGCTCATTTTCAACAAAATTATCGAAGACGAAAAGATTGAAGTCAGCGACGAGGAAATGGAAGAAGAGATTGGAAAACAGGCTGAAATATACAATATGCCTGTAGAAGATCTTAAAAAATCATTTGGCGAAGCCGGCTTAAAAGAGTATCTTAGTAGTGATCTGAAGCAGAAAAAGCTGATTGATTTTCTGCTGGATAATGCAAAAGTATCCAAGGATGCTGAAAAGGTCGATTATAACGACCTAATGAAATAAGAATAACGAGGTCTGCCGATATGGACATTCAGAATAGCACATTAGTTCCCATGGTTGTAGAAAGAACAGGAGTGGGAGAAAGGTCTTATGATATATACTCCCGACTTTTAAAAGACAGGATTGTATTTCTTGACGGTGAAATTCAGGATGTTACGGCGGATCTGGTTGTGGCCCAGCTTCTTTTTCTGGAATCGGAAGATCCTGAGAAAGACATAAACCTTTACATCAACAGCCCCGGCGGTTCTGTAACCGCCGGTCTGGCCATTTATGATACCATGCAACATATAAAGCCGGATGTTCAGACCATCTGCATGGGGCAGGCCGCATCCATGGGAGCCGTTCTTCTGGCAGGCGGTGCCAAGGGAAAAAGGCTCAGCTTGCCCTCATCAAGGGTGATGATCCATCAGCCCTGGGGCGGGGTACAGGGACAGGCCCGGGATATCGGGATCCAGGCAAGGGAAATCATCCGTCTGAAAAAGCTTCTGATCACCTATTTTGCCCAGAATACAGGAAAATCAGAAGAACAGATTGCCGAAGACATGGAAAGAGATTTTTTCATGTCTGCCGAGGAATCTGTAGCATACGGGATCACCGACAGCATCCTGAAGAGGTAATTACTATATGGCTAGATCAACAAAATCCAATAAAGAATTGAAAGTATGCTCTTTTTGCGGCAAACATTCAGATATCGCAAAAAAGCTTATAGCCGGACCGGGCGTATACATCTGTGATGAATGCGTGCAGGTCTGCAATAAAATACTCGCCGAAGAGGAAGACAGCATATCTTCCGACTTTATAGACGAGATCCCCACTCCCAAAGAGATCAAGGAGTATCTCGATCAGTATGTGATCGGGCAGGATGCTGCCAAAAAAACCCTTTCGGTGGGTGTATACAACCACTACAAAAGGATCATGTACAAAGACAGGGTATCCAAGGATGTGGAACTGGAAAAAACCAATGTTCTCCTTATAGGCCCCACCGGTACGGGAAAAACCCTGCTGGCAAAAACCCTGGCTAAAAAACTGAAAGTTCCTTTTGCCATTGCTGACGCCACCACTCTGACAGAAGCCGGATACGTTGGCGAGGATGTGGAAAACATTCTTCTGAAGCTTATTCAGGCGGCAGGAAACAATATCGCCGCAGCCGAACGGGGCATCATCTATATCGATGAAATTGATAAAATCTCCCGAAAGGGTGAAAATGTCTCCATAACCAGGGATGTGTCCGGAGAAGGTGTTCAGCAAGCCCTTCTGAAAATCATAGAAGGAACCCAGGCATCTGTTCCTCCCCAGGGAGGCCGAAAGCATCCTAATCAGGAAATGCTGAAAATCGACACCTCCAATATTCTGATCATCTGCGGGGGAGCTTTTGTCGGTCTGGATAAAATCATCGAAAACAGAGTCAGCCAGCACCCCATGGGATTTGGCGCCAACGTGCAGCGGTCCCAGGAAAAAGATCTGGGCGCCCTCTTTGACCAGATGCATCCTGATGATCTGGTGAAATTCGGCCTGATTCCCGAGTTTATCGGCCGTCTGCCCATCCAGGTCAGCCTGAACAACCTCGATAAGGAAGACCTGCAGAGAATTATAACAGAACCGAAAAACTCAGTTATCCGCCAGTTCCAGGAATCCCTGAAACTGGATGATGTCAACCTGGCATTTGAGGAAGCTGCGATTGAAGCGATTGCCGAAAAAGCTCTGGAAAGAAAAACAGGAGCCAGAGGTATCCGCTCTATCGTTGAGTCAGCCATGATCGAGATCATGTATGATCTTCCTTCAACCAAGGGGCCGAAAAAAGTCATTGTCACAAAAGATGTGATTATCAATGACAGCCTGCCGGTGGTAATTACCGATCCGGAAAAAATCGAAGCTCCCTGGGAAAATGCTCTATATGAAAATAAACAGATCACCGCTTAAAAGAAAGCAGGAACTACCGGTAATAGTGCTCCCGGATACGGTCATTTTTCCGTATACGGTAGCACCTTTTTTTCTGACAGATAAAATATCCATCGCAGCCATAGATCTGGCGATGAAAGGAAAACGGGATATCTTTCTGGCATTCCAGAAAGAGAGCGCCGATTCCAACCTTTCGAAAAAACACCTTTACAATTACGGCACCATCGCCCATATCCTTCAGGTTCTGAAACTTCCCGACGGGAATTCACGGATTCTGGTGGAAGGAAGAACCCGGGGACTGGTTCAGAGGCTGACCAAACGGAATGATATCCTGATGATGCAGTACAAACCCCTTCCGGACAAGCGGGAAGTGGGAAGAGACCTTGCGGTCACCATGGAGACCCTTCAGGAGAGCTTCGGCGAATACGCCGGCAAAAATAAAAAAATCACCCGGGAAATCCGCAACCAGGCAGAACAGGCCCAGACACCTGAAAAACTGTGCGGGATCATAGCTTCCCAGCTGACAGCTCCCACAGAAGAAAAAATCCGTCTTCTGGAACTGGATGACACCAAGGAGAAACTGAATCAGCTCACAGAAATGATCCAGCTGGAAATAGAAAAGCTGAACCTCAAACAAAACATTTCCGGACGGGTCCGGAAAAAAATGGAGAAGACTCAAAAAGAGTATTTCCTGAACGAGCAGCTGAAAGAGATCAATAAAGAGCTGGGCAACGAGAACGACGACCCCACAGGGGCTGCTGAGCTCGAAGCCCTGGTGAACAAAAAGAACCTTCCCTCAGAAGCAAAAGATCGAGCTCTGAAAGAGATAAAAAGGCTTTCCAGGCTTCAGCCCATGTCTCCCGAATCGGGTGTGCTCAGAACCTATGTGGAATGGCTTGTGGAACTTCCCTGGACAGAAGAATCAGACGATAAAATGAATCTTATACGGGCAGCCCGGGTTCTCAATGAAGATCATTATGACCTGAAAAAAGCCAAAAACCGTATCCTCGATTATATTGCGGTAAGGCAGGTCCGGGAAAATATAAAAGGGCCGATCCTCTGCTTTGTGGGCCCTCCCGGTACAGGAAAAACCTCTCTGGGCCGTTCTGTTGCCAGAGCCCTGAACAGAGAGTTTATCCGGATATCCCTGGGCGGTGTACGGGACGAAGCGGAAATCCGCGGACACAGGAAAACCTATGTGGGAGCCCTTCCCGGGAAAATCATACAATCTCTGAAAAAAGCGGGAACATGCAATCCCGTTTTTCTTCTGGATGAAATAGACAAGATGAGCAGCGATTTCCGGGGAGATCCGGCAGCAGCCCTTCTGGAGGTTCTCGACCCGGAACAGAACGGAACGTTTACCGACCATTACCTGGAGATCCCCTATGATCTTTCCAGGGTGATGTTTATCACCACAGCCAACTCGGTTCACAACATTCCCCGTCCTTTATTGGACAGAATGGAAATTATAGAGATTCCCGGTTACACAGAAATCGAAAAGGTAAAAATTGCCAGAGGATTTATCATTCCCAAGCAGCTGAAGGAAAACGGCATGGATATCAGCCGCATCAGACTGAGGGATGATGCTGTTATTTCTATAATAAGATCCTATACCAGAGAGTCGGGAGTCAGAAACCTGGAGAGGGAAATAGGTCAGGTTATCCGCAAAATTGCCCGGGAAGCCATTGAAAAGCACCAGAACCGGTCTGGCAGAGACAACGTTCATACCGCCCGGATTCATCAGAATCAGGAACTTTACGGAACCATCCCGGAAAAAGAACCGGAACTGCCGGATTTTACCAGACTGGAAATGAACGTCACAGAAGAAGATGTGTACAGATACCTGGGAACTCCTCCTTTTCAGGATGAAGATAACGACAGAAGGAACCACCCCGGGCTGGCCACAGGAATGGCCTGGACCGAACTGGGAGGAAGAATCCTTCCTGTGGAAGTCTCCCTGCTCAAGGGGGACGGCAAACTTATCCTCACAGGGAAGCTGGGCGATGTAATGAAAGAGAGCGCTCAGATAGCCCTGTCGTACATCAGAGCCAATTGCGAAACCCTGGGAGTGCCGGCGGATTTCCAGAAACAGCAGGATATTCATATCCATGTCCCCGAGGGAGCTATTCCCAAGGATGGCCCGTCAGCGGGGATTACCATGACCGCAGCTATTGTTTCGGCACTGAAAAGAACCCCCCTGGTGAACGATGTTGCCATGACCGGAGAAATTACATTAACCGACAGGCTCCTCCCCATAGGCGGAGTAAAAGAGAAGGTTCTGGCGGCGCATCGCAACGGATGCCGGAAAATTCTCCTGCCCGAAAGGAACATAAAGGACAAGGAGGATCTCCCTCCCGAAATTCAGGAAGATCTGGAATTCTTTTTCAGCAGTTCGGTTCTGGAGGCTCTGGGGTTTCTTTTTCCCCAAGGGACCTTCCTTTCCTAGATATCCCTGTACTGGTGCAGGAGCCGGAAAGACCACTTTTGCACGGGCACAAAAAAAACTTCATTGCCATAAAGATAAATATCTATTATAAATGGAATAGAGCTACTGGAATTTTAGGAGGCCTGTGTCCATGAAAAAAAGAGCAGCTGTGCTGACAGTTCTTTTTACAATATTGTGCGGAACTTTCCTTTTTGCGGAAGTGACCCCATCCGAATACTACCCCAAGACAATGGCAATCAACCGGGTATACCCTCATGAACTGGGATACCGCGTTGACTACATTAAAGCTGATCGGACTCTGGGATCTTTTTACGCACCCAACGAATGGTTTAAAAAAGCCGCCGGTTATGGAGAAATCGTTTATGGCAGCGGAGCCCAGTATCCCTATGCCACGTTTTACTACAAAGACGGAAAAATCGATCACTTCAGACTTTACCTGGTCAGCGACTTCAATGACGTCAGCTGGGGAGTACTCAGAGGAAGCGATTATACCGATAAATTCAACATTTCAGAATTGACGATCGAATACTGAAAACAGGATTGATATGAAATTCTCGCCTATCCCCTCCTCTTTCATGGAGGGATTCTCTTTGTTTGACAGTTTTATCCTTCTGGGGCATGAACAACCCGACGCGGACTGTCTCTGTTCCATGCTGGGGCTGGCAGAGTTCCTGAAAGCCAGGGGCAAGAGCGTAACCCTTTTGGCAGAAAAACCCTTCACCCGTCCGGAAACCCTGCCTATGGAAACTCTCTTCCAATCGGAATGGCAGGATTCCCCCAAAGAGAAAGCCCTCGTAGTTCTTCTGGATCTCTCGGATTTGACAAGAACAGGGTTTCCCGCAGAAAAAATCCGGCAATATCCGCTTATGGTGATAGACCATCACGCTTCAGGGAAACCTGAGGGAGATTTCCGTTATGTGGATCCCCGCAGTCCTGCGACAACTCTTCTTATTTTAAAAATCTGGGAAGCCGCCGGAATGACTCCGGACAAACAGACTGCGGAGCGACTGTTTTTCGGTTTTTCCACAGATACCGGCTTTTTCCGGCATCTGGAAGAGGAAACAGGAGAGGTTTTCCAAGCTGTTTCCACACTGGTCGATCTGGGAGCTTCCCCCAACAGGACATACAAACAGATGTCCGGCGGACGCGGGATAGGAACCCGCAGACTTATGGGAAGAATTCTGGAAAGAAGCCGTATGTTCTGCAGTGACAGGATTCTCATTTCCTGGGAAGATCAGAACGACAGAGACGAGCTTAACACGGATGAAAGGGATTCGGACAAACTCTATCAACTTCTCCAGAGCATCGAAGGCTGCGAGGCGGTGGCTCTGCTGAGGATGGAATCGGAAAACCGGTGCATCATCGGTTTAAGATCCAATAATCATGTGGATGTGGGAAAGATCGCAGCCGCTCTGGGCGGCGGCGGCCATAAAAAAGCATCAGGCTGTGCTGTTGAAATGACAATGGATCAGGCCCGGACCCGTCTTATAGAACTATTTGAAGAACAGCTGTAATCGTTTCTTATCCGATACCCTTGGAATAACTTGTTTTTTCTTCCCAATCCCAATAGATTGGAATGACCTGTAACAAAATTCGCAAAGAATAGTGTTACAATAGAATCCCGGCATTACACCGGGAAAAAACAGAAGGAGAAAAACAGTATGAAACCATGGCAGATGGCCTTTCTGATAGTTTTTTTGTCTCCCGTTCTTTTTGCAGAATCCCGATCGATCGACGTAGACCAGGCTGTAGATATGGCAATAACAAGCAATCTGAATTTACAGGTTACGTCCATAGAAACACAAACAAGGAAGCGGGACAGGGACAGCGCCTGGAATGTCTTTATACCTTCCATCAGCGGCAGTGTTGATATGGGCCACAGCCGCACACTCCTTTCCGATCCCGCACCGAATGCCTTTTATGACTACGAACCGGCATGGAATGTTACCGCAGGGGTAAACCTGAACCTTCCTCTGAATGCAGCAGCTGCTACGGGGATACGCCAGACTATCATCGATTATGAAGCCAGCATGCTGGGGTACAGCGATGCGGTAAAACAGCTGAACAGGGATGTAAGAAAACTCTTTTACAACCTGCTGGCGATGGAAGCCAATATCAAGTTGAAGATTTTCAATATTGAAGTTGCCGAAAAGCGCTATATACAGGCCACAGAAAACTATTCCAACGGACTCATATCCGAACTGGAAATGCTGCAGGCACAGGTATCCGTAGAGAATGAAAAGCCCGCTCTGAATGCTTTGAAGACCCAGCATGCCGGCAGCATGATGAGTTTTAAAATGCTTCTGGGACTTCCTCTCACAGATGAGATAACCTTGAAGGGGAATCTGGACGACCTGACCTACTACCGCCTGAATACAACGGAACTGATTGATACATATGCAGCAGGACGGATGGATATTCTCCAGCTGGAAAAGCAGATAGAATCCCTGAAAAATACGAAAAAACTCCAGGCAGAATATGAAAGAACCCCGACAATATCACTCTACTCCCAATGGGGAACCTCTGTGGACGATCCTTTCGAAGGAGAGAACTGGGAAGAAGGGATCTGGGCCGACAATCTGAGTTTGGGGGTTCAGCTTGTTTTCCCTCTGGACGGCTTTATACCCGGCTCTTCCACAGCTGTGTCTCTGGAAAACCTGGAGGATTCTATCAAAACTCTGGAACTTCAGCGGAAAGCAATGTACGACGCCGCCGCCATGGAAATAACCAATCTGGTTATGAGCCTGGAAAATTCCATGAATACAATTGATACCTACAGTCTGAATGAAGATTTGGCCAGAAAATCTTTTGAGCTGACTTCCGAAGCCTATGATCTGGGTACACGGGAGCTTCTGGATGTGGAAACCGCCCAGGAGTCCTATCTGTCTGCCTCATTGAATATCCTGGGAGAAAAAATCAATTACATCAACAATCTGCTGGATCTTCAGTATGCCATCAATGCGGAAAATTTATCGGATGTACTGGAGGAAAAATGAGCCAGGATAATGAGAAAAAACAGAAGCCCCGAGTACCCGGACGAAGAGTTTTTCTGATGATTTTGACAGCTCTTGTCTGTACAGCAGGATTTCTCATTTTCGGTCTGGTTACCAAAGGAAAGGAAGGCCCCCAAAAAAGGGGCGGAGTAGATCTTGAAGAGGGAGAAACTGTATTTGCCGTCACTACCACAGAAGCTGTAGCCGGTCAGATACAGGACCATCTGGATGTCAATGGAGATATCATTGCGGCCAGCTCTGTTTCCATCTATTCCGATATTGCCGGCAAGCTGACCAGACTCTACGTGGGACTGGGCGATTATGTAAGGAAAAACCAGGTGATAGCCGAAGTGGACCCCTCCCGCCCCGGAATGACCTACTCGCCCAATCCGGTCAAGGCCGCAATCAGCGGCACCATAACCTCCCTGCCTGTCGATATCGGATCCACTGTGAGTACACAAATCCCCATTGCCAATATCGGAGAACTCAGTCAGCTCCAGGTCAGGACCTACATTCCCGAACGATTCATCTCCCGGATCGACATGGGGATGGAAGCCGGAATACAGCTGGAAGCCTATCCGGGAGAAACCTTTCAGGCCGTCGTTACCGAAATCAGCCCTATTGTGGATGAGGTTTCCAGAACCCTGGAGATTGCCATGGATCTGGTTTCAAAGGATCCCAGGATCAAAGCGGGAATGTATGCGAAAATCAGCCTGATTACGGAAGTCAAAGAGAACATTGTGAAGATCCCTTCCGACTGCATCCTCAGGAGATTCGGTGAAACCTTTGTTTTTGTCATGGAATCCGAAGACAGAGTTGGCAAGCGTTTGGTTAAAGAAGGCATCGGCATAGACGGAATTTCGGAAATCCCGGAGGGGCTTCTCCCGGGAGAAACCCTGGTTTATCAGGGCCAGACTCTGCTTGACGACC
This sequence comes from Oceanispirochaeta sp., assembly GCA_963677615.2. Classification (GTDB taxonomy): domain Bacteria; phylum Spirochaetota; class Spirochaetia; order DSM-2461; family DSM-2461; genus Oceanispirochaeta. The sequence goes on from CAXXQW010000006.1 coordinate 188,750, forward strand.
AGGCGAAAGTAAAAGTGGTCCGCACTGTCCAGCCTCTCCATTAGGAAAAGTTAATGAGCATATCAAAAACCATTGTCAACAAACCCACCACGGTGCTGATCCTTTTCTCCATTCTGGTGGGATTGGGAATCTATATTGTCCCCCAGATCCCGATAGATCTCTACCCGGAGATCAACCCTCCCATTCTGGTTGTATACACCACATACGAAGGAGCCGGTCCCGAAGAGATAGAGCAGACTGTAACCCGCCCCCTGGAAGGCATGATGACCAATGTCTCGGATGTGAAAGAGATTACCTCTACCTCGTCGGAAGGCATCAGTTTCATCCTTCTGGAATTCGGGTGGGATACAGATCTGACCGAAGCGTCCAACGAGGTCCGGGACAAGCTGGAATTTATCAAGGATTATCTGCCAGACGAGGCCGGAGCAACCCAGATTTTCAAATTCGATCCAGCCATGATCCCCATCATTGATCTGGTGGTAAACGGGAACAGGACCCCCGAGGAGCTCAGGGAAATCGCGGAGAACCAGATTCAGCCCTACCTGGAACAGGTCCCCGGGGTTGCCATGACCTACATCAACGGAGGAAGAGAAAAAGTCATCCGGGTGGAGATATCCCAGAACAGGCTGGAAGCCTATGGGCTCAGCCTGACCCAGGTATCCCAGATGCTGGCAGTACAGAATCTTCAGATCGGTGCAGGAAATGTGGAAGAGGGTACAAAAAAATACCTGATACGAACCGCAGGAGAGTACCGGAACCTTCAGGAGATTGCCAATGCAGTGGTAACCTACAAAATCTCGGGCGGTGCGGCAAAAACCATCAGACTGAGAGACATCGCGTCAGTGAGTGAAGGTTTTAAGGATGCCTCATCCACAGTTTTCATCAATGGAGAACCGGGAGTCTATATCTCTATCCAGAAACAGAGCGGAGTCAATTCCATCGAAACCGCGGATATGGTTATTGAAAGCCTGGAAAAAATTAACAAGAACCTGCCTCAGGACATGTCTGTCACTGTTATAAACAACACCACAGAGATCATAAGGGGGTCTCTCAACCAGGTCACATCTTCGGCCCTTACAGGAGCTCTGCTGGCCATGGTAATCCTGTTTATCTTTCTCAGGAGCTTGAAAAGCACCCTGATTATAGGACTGTCCATTCCGATCTCTCTGCTCATCACCATAATGCTGATGTACTTCTCCGGAATGACCCTCAACCTGATGACCCTGGCGGGGCTGACCCTCGGGGTGGGCATGATCGTGGACTCTTCTATTGTGATCCTGGAGAACATTTTCCGTTACCGGGAGAAAGGCGCCAAACTAAAGCCGTCGGCAATCCTGGGAACCCAGGAGATGTTTATGGCCATCATGGCGTCCACTCTCACAACGGTTTGTGTATTTCTTCCTGTGATCATGTTTAAAAAAGAGCTCGAGATGATTGGCGTTCTCTTTCAGGACCTGGCATTTACCATTGTCATAGCTCTCCTGGCGTCTCTTTTCATTGCCATAACCCTGGTTCCTGTACTGGGGAGCAAATACCTAGCCATTTATACAAGAAAACAAAGACCCATCAGGATCGGATTTCTCAGGGCTATAGACCGGGGAATGGAGATTTTTTTTACAGGGATGGACAATGGCTATAAAAAACTTCTGGCCTACTGCCTGGAAAACAGGAAGCTGACTCTCGCAATAACATTCCTCATCTTCCTCATCAGCCTGCTTATGTTTCCAAGCATTGGAATAGACTTTATGCCCACAAACGAAGAAGACTCTATTGTGGTATCCCTTTCCATGCCGGTGGGAACCCGTCTGGAAATAACCCAGGAATACATGATGCAGATGGCCCAGGTTATCGAAGAGGAGGTAGACAGCCTCAAGGAGCTGATTGTAGCAACCGGAACCAGCGGGAACTTCCTGTCGGGGGAGGACAGCAGCAAAGGGACTCTTACCCTGACCCTGAAAGAGTTTGAAATGCGGACCGAATCCAATGACGAGATCAAGGAGAAGCTGAGATCCCATTTCAATAGCTTCCCCTCGGCTTCATTCTCCTTTGGATCATCCAACAATATGGGCGGCAGCGCGTCTCCCATTGATGTGGTTATCAAAACAGACGATCTGACTCTGGCGAAAGAGACGGCAGACAGAATAAAAGAGCTTCTGATTCAGGAAGCCCCCGAAGTGACAGAACCGGAAGTCAGCCTCGTGGAAGGGCTCCCTCAGGTAGAAGTGGATGTGGACAGAGACAAGGCCTACTCTCTGGGACTGAATATTTATGATATCGGAAACGAGATCAGCGCCAATGTGGATGGCAAAACCTCTTCCCGCTACCGGGTTGGCGGGGATGAGTACGATATCCAGGTTATCCTCAAAAAGGAGGACCGCAGTGCGATTCCGGATCTTCAAAAGATCTTCATGATCAACAACAGCGGTGTCAGGATTCCCCTGTCCAGTGTAGCCGAATTGAAAAAATCGACCGGTCCCGTAGATATCACAAGAGAAGACCAGACCAGAGTGGTTCATGTCACCGGAGGGCTGAAACCAGGGTATGCCACCAATGAGGTGGAGAACAAAGTCCGCCAGTTAATCAAGGAAAATATTGTGGCAGATGAGTCTGTGGTGATTGATTTCAGCGGGGATTATGCGGAGATCCAGTCCTATCTGTTCAAATTCATCGTTGTTATGATTATTGCCATCGTTCTGGTATTCGGGGTCATGGCCAGCCAGTTTGAATCGCTGAGAGATCCCTTTATCATATTTTTTACAATTCCCCTGATGTTTATCGGAATCATCTTCATCTACAAAATCACCGGAGAAACCATCAGCATGTTTTCGGCTGTGGGACTGGTGATGCTGGCAGGGATCGTTGTCAATAACGGGATTGTCCTTGTGGATTATACCAACCTGCTCAGAGAGAGAGGCCTGTGTATCCGGGATGCCTGCATTGAAGCCGGCGGCAACAGGCTCCGGCCGGTATTAATGACCAGCCTTACCACTATACTGGGAATGACCCCTATGGCCTTCTTCCCCGGAGAAGGTTCAGAACTGGTACAGCCTCTGGGACAGACCGTTGTCGGAGGAATGACCGTGAGCACCATTATGACCCTTTTCCTTGTTCCCGTTCTTTATGCCATTTTCAACCGCAAGCTCGAAAAAAACAGCCCCGGAGAGTGCAGCGATGCAGAGGATTATATTCGACCGGTTAAAACCGGAGGAGAGTAGATGAAACGTGTAGAAATTTTCGCCAACCAGTCTATCGAAGCTGACCTTTTTGAATCGATCACACGGAGAGGAGCCGGCAGAAAATTCACGAAAATTCCGGGCATCATGGGTGCCGGGAATTCTGACCCGAAAATGGGAGATCACATCTGGCCGGAAGAGAATCTCATGATTATTATCTACTGCAGCGACGGAGAAGCCCAAAAGCTGAAAGAAGCGGTAAAAGAGGTGAAGGAAAGATTTCCCCGGGAGGGATTGAAGATCTTCAGTTCCGATGCGGAAGCGGATTCAGATATCTAGGCCCCTTTCAGGCCAGTTGCCAAAAAGGGACCCCCTGAAAGATCAGCTGAAATAGGAACAGCAATAGTCTGTAACGCTTTTTACTTTCAGCTTGAAAGAGGAGTTGGCCGGAACCCGGAAGGATTCTCCTCCCTTGATGTCTTTCCAGTCCTCCTCTCCTTTTATGAGAATTGTCAGATCGCCCTGGGTTATCTCCATAAGTTCCTCGCTTTCCGTATTAAATTCATACTCACCGGGGAGCATAATTCCCAGTGTTTTAAAGGAACCGTCAGAAAAGGAAACTTTTCTGCTGGTTACTTTCCCGTCAAAATAGATATTGGCTTTTGTATCTACCGCAACATTTTCAAATGATGACATTTTTTTACCTCCGGTAATAAAGCAGGGGGAGTTCCCTGCAAATGCGTTCTTGGATAACCTCTATTAGATCATGAAAAGAACCGTTGTACAATGAGACGGAATTTTTTGCCGCAAGAAAAAAAGGAGAATTTCCCTTTTTCATTCCCACAACAGATTTTTTTAACATTTTTCTCATATTTGAGAACTTCATGAAACCGCTCCATTTTTATCCATATTATCTCGTTATACAGGAACAACTTAATTAGATACTTCATTATCTATAAAAACAAATCGTATACAAAATCCCATGATTTAATGGGGTATTTTTAATATTTGTCAAGTTTTTTCTTGATTTTTTTTCAAACATTCATTAGGTTAGACTAATAAGAGATTAGCAAGGGTGTGACACACACCAAAAAAAAGCTCCAAGGAGGAGACATTATGACTAACGAAGAAAAAAAAATGGAAGTTGAAAGACACGAAAACGTTGAATTTGTAAAGAATCAGCTCATAAATGATAATCTCGGTTTTACCGAAGAATCCCAGTGGGAGGCGCTTACCAGCCACGTGGAAGTTCACAAATACCTGCTGGATCAGGAATCAGGAGAAAACTACAGCTTTAAAGCCGCATTTGAATCCTGGAAAGAAAAGGTCTATGCCCCCCTGATGCAGGTCATTGACTGGTGGGAAGTAAAGAAAGCCTTTACCAGCTACACCAAGGGACAGCTCCTGTTTGCTGTATCCACCCACTGGTACTACATGCTGGAAAAAGACCCCGAAACCGCCCCCGAGAATGCGGCAGTGGATTTTGCAGCCTATTACGGAAAAGGAATAGCCAGCTGGGTCTCTTTAATGAGAGCAGCAGCGGCTATGAGAGCCCAGTACGCCTATTATGAATAATCTCTTGTAAATGCAGTAAAACCGCTCCATCCGGGGCGGTTTTTTTGTGCCCTTCACAATTCTCTGTGTAACCAAATGCTTTCTTGCCAGCTTATATAGTTGATGGTACAATTCAATGCCTTATTGACTGACAATCAAAATGATAAAATAAAATCTCCAGGAGGAAAGTTTTGATCAAAGCGATTGATTTAACCAAGAGCTATGGCAAACACCAAGCCGTAAAAGGAATCAACTTCGAGATCAGCAAAGGAGAGATCATAGGATTTCTCGGCCCGAATGGGGCAGGTAAATCCACCACAATGAATATGATCACCGGGTACATTTCCCCCAGCAGCGGGAAAATCCTGATTGACGGAACAGACATCCTCGAGAACCCTGAAGAGTGCCGGAGCAAAATAGGATACCTTCCCGAGATACCTCCCCTTTATATGGATATGACAGTAAACGAATATCTGACATTTTCAGGAAGGCTGAAAAAAGTCAGCAGAAACAGCCTGGCGGAAGATCTGGATAGAATTACTTCGCTTGTGAAAATACAGGATGTGAGAAAACGTCTTATCAGGAACCTGTCCAAGGGATACAAGCAGAGAGTGGGTCTGGCACAGGCCCTTCTGGGAAATCCCAAGCTGCTGATCCTGGATGAACCGACTGTAGGACTGGATCCCAAACAGATCATAGAAATTCGAAATCTGATCAAATCCCTCAGCCAGGATCACACCATAGTACTGAGTTCCCACATTCTCCCTGAGATTTCCGCTGTCTGTGACAGGGTACTGATCATCAATAAGGGAGAAATCGTTGCCTCGGATACAGCCGAGAACCTAGCGCAGAACCTGGCAGGAACGCATCAGCTGCACATGCGGATAAAAGGTGATGAAACCACCATCCGGAAAGCCCTGGAAGAGATCAAAACCCTGAAGGAGTTGACGATCCATGAATCAGGGGAAGCCGGCACCTGCAGCGTTGTGGTGGAAGCCGGCCTGGACGAAGATATCCGGGAAGAGGTGTTTTATGCCCTAAGCAGAAACAGATGCCCTATCCTCCAGATGCGGCCTATGGATATGTCCCTGGAAGAGATTTTCCTGAACCTGACAACAGAAGAAGGAGGAAAAGTCTGATGAAAGCTATATTCCTTAAAGAGCTGAGAAGCTATTTTACAACAGCCATAGGATACGTTTTTATGGGAGTTTTTTTGTTAATTGCGGGAATCCTCCTGACCACCAATATCCTTTTTACCATGAATTCCAACTACTCTGCATATCTGGGAAGCCTTATATTTATTTTTCTCCTGGTAACCCCTCTGCTTACCATGAGAATACTCAGTGAAGAGAAGCGACAGAAAACAGACCAGCTTCTGCTGACGGCTCCCATTAACGCAGGAAGCATTGTACTGGGAAAATATCTGGCTGCATTGACCCTTTTTCTCATAACTCTGGGGATCACCCTTCTGTTTCCCCTGATTCTGTCCTTTCACGGCAGACTCGACGGAGCCCAGATTGCGGGAACCTATGCGGGATTCTTCCTTCTGGGAGCCTCGTTTATTTCCATAGGAGTATTCGTCTCTTCCCTTTCTGACAGCCAGGCTTCTGCGGCGATCCTGACATTCTGCCTTCTTATTATCACCTGGATTATCGACTTTCTCGGAAGCTTTATGCCCCAGTCGATCCTTTCGGGTGTAGTTTTTGGTGTAATTGTGACAGTGGGGATCACAGCCTGGATGTACAATGCCACAAAGAACGTGCCCTCAGCAGGGCTTGCTTTTCTGACGGGGGCTCTGATTATCGGAATCCTCTACCTGATCAATAAGGAAGTATTTGCCAACCTCATAGGGCGAACCTTCAACTGGTTTTCCCTGACTAAAAGATTTACCGACTTTTCCCTGGGAATTCTCAAGCTGGAATCCCTGGTTTACTATATTTCTTTTTGTGGGTTCTTCCTCTTTTTAACAACCCAGAAACTGGAGAAACAGAGATGGAGCTGAAAAAAATGAAAAACCTGTTCAAATTGAATTCCAAAACCCGATATGCCGGAATGGCAGCTCTTGCCAATATCACAGTCCTCATAATTCTGGTAGTGGGGAACCTGATCATTCAGAAGATCCCTGCAGACTGGGATCTGACCAGACGAAAGATCTTCTCTTTAACCGAACAATCCCGGTCTTTTCTGGAAACTCTGGAGAACGAAACGGTGATCTACCTCCTTTCCAAACCCGGCAGAGAAGCAAAAGAGGTACTCCAGGTTTTAAAGGAGTATGAAAAAGGTTCGAAATATATCCAATTGGAAGTGGTGGATCCCGACAGAAACCCTACCCTGGTGAAAAGCTTTGCCCAGGAGGGACAGGTCATACCGGGAGGAAGCGTTATTGTGTCATCCGGTAAGTATTCCCGGGTCATAGAAAACATGGACCTTTACAATGTGAGCTATAACCAGCAGGGCACACCGGAAATTATGGGTGTTAATGTAGAACAAAGAGTCACCTCTGCCCTGGCCTATGTAACGACTGGGCGGGAGCCTGTCATTTATGAGCTGGAGGGACATGACGAGTTCACACTTTCAGACCTGAACCTGACAGAGCAGATAGAAAAGGCGAACTACAAGGCCAAAACCCTGAACCTGCTGAGGGAGGGGAAAGTACCTGAAGACGCAGACGTCCTGGTGATTCTGTCTCCTACAAGAGATCTGGCGGAAGTGGAGGCTCAGGCTCTTGCTGCCTACCTCGAAAACAAAGGCGCCCTGTTTCTCGCTGTGGACCTGGCCAAGGAAGATTTCCCGGTTTTGAACGACCTGCTCAAATCATATAACATGAGCATCGTCAAAGGTGTTGTTATGGAAACCGATACAAGCCGCCTCCTCCCGGGATTCGGCAACAACCCCCTCTTTTTCTCTCCCCGGCTAAAAAAAGAGAACCCCATTACCACCCCCCTGCTTGAAAACAATCTGGATATGTTTGTCTTTACTGCTCTGGGCTTAACCGAAACGGAAATAAAAAAACGGAATGTGGAAGTGGAGACTCTTCTTCTTTCATCCAATGCCAGCTGGCTCCGCACGGATATGACCAATTCCTCCGAATCCCGTTCGGGAAATGACATCCCCGGCCCGATACCGGTCGCCATGTCGGCAGCGGTTCAGAACAGGGACACCGGAGAAGAGGACGGAGCCCGCCTTGTTGTCTTGACAAGCGGAAAATCCTTCTCGTCTCTCACCGGCATAGGCCAGATCAAGGCCAATATCGAGTTTTTTATGAACAGCCTCTCCTGGCTGAGCAACCAGAATGATACCATCTCCATTTCCAGCAAAACCCTTTACAGGATGCCTCTTCGTCTGAACGCCCTTCAGGCCTGGATCTATGCGGGAATAGCGATTCTGCTTCTCCCCCTGATAGTGATCCTTACAGGAACCATCATCCATTTAAGGAGGAAAAATCTGTGACCCAGAAAAAGCAGCTTTCCCTTTTATTGGCGCTCCTGATCGTTCTTCTCTCGGGATACGGAATCTTCACCATTCTGGAAAAGAATAGTATGCCCCCGGCTGAAGAGGAAGCCTCAGGAAGCAGTGCTATCCAGACATGGGATCTAACCAACCTGGATGAGACAGAAGTAAGAACCATTGAGTTTAGCAATGAGAACGGCCGGTTTACTCTGGAACGCAGCGATGATGACTGGACCGTAAAAGACAATTCACAAATCAAACTGGATCCCAGAATGATATCCCAGGCCGTCCTTCCCCTTATGCATATGTACAGCATAGAAAAAATTGAAGGAGGAGATATTTCTTTCAGCGAATACGGCATAACCGGGGATTCCCGGCATCTGAAGATCACGACCACGGAGGGACGGGAAATCCTTATGAAAATCGGTTCTCCCAATCCGGCAGGTTCCGGTTTTTATGTGAATATAGAGGGAGAACCGGAAATCCATATTCTTCCCAACAGTATCAGCTGGAAACTCCTGATAGACCTGGACAGCCTGAGAGACAGGTCTCTGCCCTCCATAGACCCGTCAAACCTGTCCTACCTGAAAATTGACGGCTCCGAAACCATTGAGATTGTGCCTTTTTATGAGTTTGATCCGTTTCTCTCGACCATGAGCTCCATGCTTATGATTCAGCCCTACGATCCTCCTGTTGCGGTTGACAATGAAGCCTATGGAAAAGCTATGGAGAGCTTTTTTCAGGGACTGACCATCCGGTCTTTTGTCGATGAAGGGACTTCTCTGGAAACAACAGGGCTGGACAGCAGCGCAAAACGGCTGTACATGAAAGATCACGGCGGTTCCGAACTGACCTTGCTGATCGGAAAGGAAAATGCCGAGGAAGAGGTGTATTGTGCGATTCCCGGAAGGGAAGGTATTTTCACTCTGGCAAAAGAGACCCTGGCTCTTGCAGACCTGAAGCCCTTTGACCTGGCGGACAGATTCGTCAGGCTTGTTCCTTTAGACCGGGTTCAGGGATTCCGTATTGAAGGAAAAGGCCAGGTATGGGAGGGACATTTCGTCCGCCAGGACGAGGATAATGCAGACTACTATTTCCAGGGGCAGCCCATAGAAGAAGGCCCTTTTAAAAAGATCTATCAGCAGATCCTCTATTTGTTGACAGAGGGAGAGATCCAGGGCAGCTTCACAGCGGGAGAACCGGAGTTTTCGGTAACCTATATTGGAAGAGAAGATTCCAATCCGGGATCCACAACAATTGAATTCTACCCCTACAACCGGGATTATTACGCCTTTTCAGTAGATGGCCGGCCCCCGAGATTTCTGATAGGACGCTATCAGATTGACGGACTGGTAAAGTACCTGGAGAATCCAGAACAGTAAAGCCTTCATCTGCGGTGCCCTCTCCTCCCCTTCGGCTATGCCCGGGGTGCGACAGAGCCGAAGGGGATTAACAGGTCTGTTCTAAGGAACAGAGCGTATGCTATTATCTGTACACAAATTCAAGATAGGGTAGAAGTGATGAAAGCATATACAGATATCGTGAAAAAAGTTCTTACAGAAGGGACCTTGAAGGAGAACAGAACCGGCATAGGCTGCATAACCGTGCCGGGAGCTTTTTTTGAACACGATATGCACAGGGGCTTTCCACTGCTCACCACCAAGAGAGTCCCCTTCCGTCTTGTAGCTTCGGAGCTGGAATTCTTTATCAAGGGAATCACGGACAAAGCCTGGCTTCAAAAAAGAAACAACCATATCTGGGACGAATGGTGCTCCCCGGAGAAAGTTCCTTATGGCAACGATGAAAAAACCAAAGCCAGAATGATGGAAGAGACAGATCTCGGGCCGGTATACGGCTGGCAGTGGCGCCACTTTGGGGGAAATTATCCGTCCACCCAAAGGGCTGACGGATCCGGAGAAGCCATTGATCAGCTGAAGAACCTGGTAGAGAAACTGAAGTCCAACCCCTCCGACAGGAGGATGCTGGTAAGTGCATGGAATCCTCTGGATTTGGGACGGATGGCTCTCCCCCCCTGTCATTATGCTTTTCAGGTTACTGTGATAGGGGGAAAAATCAGCCTTATGTGGAACCAGAGGTCCGTGGATGTGGCCCTGGGGCTGCCCTTTAATATAGCCAGCTATGCCCTGCTTCTCCATCTCCTTGCCAGAGAGTCAGGATTGGAACCCCATAAACTTGTGGGATTTCTGGGAGATACCCATATCTACGAAAACCACGTAGAAGGCCTGAAAACCCAGCTTGAAAGAACTCCCTATGAGCTCCCCCGCATAAAAACCGAAGGGGACCGTTCCATTTTTGACTGGGAGTACACAGACACCGAGGTCATAGACTACCAGTGTCATCCATCCATTAAATTCGAAATTGCTGTATAGGGTAAAGAATATGAAAAAGAAACCGGAGATCGTTATCATTGTGGCCGCATCGGAAAACAGGGTGATAGGAATCAACAATACCCTGCCCTGGCATATCAGCGAAGATCTGAAACGGTTTAAAGCGCTGACAAAGGGATATCCCATAGTGATGGGGAGAAAAACCTACGAGTCTCTTCCGAAAAAACCCCTCCCCTACAGGGAAAATATAGTTATCACACGAAACAGATCTCTGGAAATGGGCCATAAGATATGCCACTCCCTGGAAGAAGCGGTGGCCCACTGCGCTGGTAAGGAAAAACTGTTTATCTGCGGAGGGGCCGCGATATACAGGGAAGCCCTCCCTCTGGCAGATACCATAGAACTCACTCTGGTGCATCAGAGCATTGAAGGGGATACGTTTTTTCCGGAGATTGATGACTCTCAGTGGGAAAAGATTGGCGAACAGGACAATCCTGAGTACTCTTTTATTACCTACAGGAGGAAGTAGGAAAGTCTATCGGGCCTGCTGAAGATTCGGCAGGTGCTTCATAAGGGCCTCCTCTTCCATAATCTCCATAAACATGGTTCTGCGGCCTTTGGAGACAATCTTCCAGTAGCCTCTGTTGAAAAAAGACTTGAATTTACTCATTTCAGGAACTTTATCATCTTCGATTTCACCGTCGATACAGGCTTTGGCATCTTTCTCGGTCACCCGGTACATCATCGTAATATCTTCCAGAGGAATGGAAAACTCGGTTTTTTCATAGGCATCGTCTTTTCTGTTGAACAAAGCCATAAGGGCGTTGAATTTTTCAAAATCCTCAAAATAGAGGCGGTCGTTCACAATATAGAAAAGCCCCCCCCTGCCGTTGTACTCAGCTGTTCCGGCATCGCCGATATAGGTGACATAGGTCTGGAATATAACCTTACCGCCCAGGAGCTCCTCTTTTTTCTCCCAGAACTTTTTTACCTGATCCTGATTTTTCAGTCTTTCGCTCATATTCCCTCTCTCAAAAGCAGGTTCACGGACCCGTGACCAGAACTGTTTGCTCACACCACTATAACCGGAAACAGGGGATATCGCAACTGAGTATTCTTCTGTTTCACACTTGACAATCCATCGGGGTGACGGAATGATATACGTAACAGGGAGGCTCGCCATGGACAGCAATCAGATGAGAGAACACGTAGACCTGATCAGAGAGGTTTTCTCCTACAACCGCCGTTTTCAGGGAGCCCTTTTTGTACTGAAAATAGACAGTCCCATCATTGACCATCCCTATTTTTCTCTTTTGGTCAAAGACCTGGCCCTTCTGCATCAGAACGGTATAAGGATTATTATCATTCCGGGAGCTCACGACAGGATCAACGAAATCCTGGACCAGTACAAAATCCCCTATGAATCGGAAAAGGGTGTGAGGATTTCATCGGAAGAGGCTATCAATTTTATCAAAATGGCCGCGTTCGATGTGTCCAATAAAGTTATGACACTCCTGTCCGGAAACGGGATTCCTTCGGTCATAGGCAGCTGGGTCAAAGCCAGGGCCATCGGAGTGGTCGACGGCGTAGACTTTCAGCATACCGGCAGTGTGGACAAAATCAGCACCGATGCGGTCAACACACTTTTAAACGAAGGGCATATTCCCATTTTCCCCTGTATCGGATGGAACAGCAACGGCGATCCCTACAACATCTCTTCTGACGAACTCTCCCGGGTCATAGCCCAGAGCATGGGAGCCAATAAACTTTTCTATCTCTCTGCCGAAGATGTGCTCACAGATAAGACCTGCGTGATTCCCGATGAGGTGAATCCCAGCTCTGAGGGGCGCCTCTCCAAACTCTCCCTTTCCCAGGCGGAACAGTTTATCAAACTCAACAGTGGCAACCCTCTTATAGAGAAGATCCAGTCTGCTGTAACCGCTTGCCGGGAAGGCGTAGACCGTGTTCATATCCTGGACGGAAGGATAGAAGGGGCCGTTCTGAAAGAGATTTTCTCAAACCTGGGAATAGGCACCATGATCTACTCCAATATCTACGAGAGGATCCGCCCTATGAAACAGCAGGATATCTCAAGCGTTCTGGGACTTATGAAGCCATTTGTGGACAAGGGCATTCTGGTTCCCAGAAACAGAGCCAAGCTGGAAGAGCAGCTGGATGACTTTGTGGTTTATGCCATGGACGGGATTATACACGGGTGCGCAGCTCTCCACCTCTACGAGGATGGAAAAGCCGAAATCGCCGGACTGGCAGTGGAGAACAAATTTATCCATCTGAATATCGGCCGCAAAATGGTTTCCTATCTGCTGGAAAAGGGAAAGGAACAGGGGCTGAAGGAAATTTTTGTCCTGACAACCCAGACATCCGACTGGTTTCTCAACATGGGTTTTACACCGGCAGGACTTAACGATCTGCCCGAGGCCAAGAAAGCCCAGTATAACAGGGACAGAAACTCCCGGATCCTTGTGTACCAGTTTAAATAGAAGATGTTGGCACCATGTTTATCACAAAAGATTGAGCGCTGCGAATTTCTGGATATCCATACCCACTGCGACGGATATCCGATAAAAGAGCACAACCGCTTTATCTCCATCCTTGAAAAAAAAAGGATCCTCTGCTTCAGTTCCGGATCAACCCTTTCTTCCTGGGAAGCCAATCGGGAACTATCGGAAAAAAGCCCCTGGATAGTGTCTTGTACGGGGATCCACCCCTGGCAATGTGGCACTTTTGAACCAGAGGACTTATCTGAGCTGGAGGAGCAGTTTTCAGGCACAGTCATGATTAGCGAAATAGGACTGGACCGTCTGTGGGCGCCTGAGGATTCTCCCCATGCAAAACAGCTGGGAGTTTTCAAACAACAGCTGGCTCTGGCGGAAAAATATGACAAACCTGTCACAATCCATACCAAAGGGGCCGAACAGGACGTTCTGGATATACTGCGCAGCCATAAAGGATCTGTCCTGATCCACTGGTACGACGGGCCGAAGGATCTGATTTCCGAATTCCTTGATCTGGGTTGTTATTTCACCATCCCCCCGGCTGTGATAGAGACTCACAGAGGGGAGGATTCCTACGGAAGAACTCTCCTAACCATCCCGGCGGAAAGGCTGCTACCCGAAACAGACAACCCTTCCGCATGGCCATGGCTCTTTCAGAAACAGGGAAGACCTGAACAAATCAGGGAAATTTACAATTCCTATGCCCGTTTGGTCGGCAAAAACAAAACATTCGTTCATACTGTATTCCAGGAGAATCTTTTCCGCTTTCTCCGTCTCTAGCGCAGGAGGACATTATGAATTTCCAGAGGATGCCCATTCTATTTCTTATGATACTCATCTTCCCTCCATTCCTGTTTCCCCAGGATAACGGTACAGCTGTAGAAGACCAGATGAGAGCCCCTGTATCAAACCCGGCCGCCATGGGAGTCGGGAATTCCACTGGCTTGGGATACAGGCAGTCATTTGACAAAGAGGGTTTTATAAGAGATTTCGACCTGATCTTTTCCATGGGAAACATGGCATACAGCTTTCTGGGAAACCCCGGCCGAACGGAACATCTTTTTTCCGGGGGTGCCCGGGTCAGTCAGGGCTTATACACCGGAATCTCTCTTGGCTGGATCCATGAGGAAGGCTGGGATACCGAGTTCGGCCTCTCTCTCCTCTACCGTCCTCTCTCGTTTCTCTCTCTGGCTCTTAAAGGGGAGGATCTGTCTGGATCGCCCTATGGGATCGTCGGAATGGGATTCCGTCCTCTGGCGTTCCACTCGGGATGGGCAAGCCGGATGAACCTGTGGACCGATGCCCGCTGGGACGGTGAAGGCTATTTGACTCAGTCAGCAGGTATGTCTGTAGAACCTGCAGAGGGAGTGAAATTCTCAGGATTCTATGATTTTCAGGAAGATACGGCAACCCTGGAAGCAGCGTTTGCCCTGGGGAATGTTGAAGCAGGAGGATCAGCATCCGGAAACAGGGAAGAGAGTTTTCTCCAGGGGGATGTTCACGTTTACAGTACCTTCAAAAAACAGAGAACCCTGACGGAAACAGGATTCAGAAAAGCCCTTGTTTATGATATGGCCCAAACCATAATGGATTCCCCGGGCGGAGCCTACCGCTCGGCATTTACGTGGAATGGAGAGAGAAGCCTTCTGGACTTTATCCAGGACATGGAACAGATCAAAGAGGATCGCTCGGTTAAAGTCATCATCTTCAGAAATCAGCATTTTCAAACATCTTTTGCCAATTTACTGGAAATCGAAACCCTTTTAAAAGAGCTGAAAGCCTCCGGAAAAATAATCTATTTTTATTATGACTCCCTGGAAAACTATCCTTACTCCCTGGCCGCTTCGGTAGCCGATGCCATCTACCTCAATCCGGCAGGATCTGTAAACCTCAGGGGGTTTGCAGCCACCCGGTTCTATTTCAGGGATTTCCTGGAAAATTGGGGGATTATTTTCCAGAACTTTCAGAGCCATCCCTACAAAACAGCTTTCAACAATCTTTCAGAATCATCCATGACGCCGCAGGAGCGGAGTACACTGGAAGGGCTTTTTCGAAGCCTCCAGCAGGAACAGCTCCGGATGCTTTCGGGGCGGAGCGGGAAGTTTACAGCATCACCTTCCGTTATTCTGAACAGAGGTCCCTTTGTTTATGCCTCAGAGGCCCTTGAGTCTGGTATGGTGGACGGGCTGTATTACGAAGATGAATTTATAAAATTACTGGAGGATGAAAAGCTAACCATATTACCGTACTCTCTTTCTGCCAACAGAATGGAGTACAACTGGGAAGGATCGGGCAAACCTGTCATAGCAGTTATTTACGCCCGGGGCTCCATCCACGGAGGAACAGGGATTGCCGGCCAGTCCATTGGATCGGACTCCATGGCAAAAGCGATCAGACAAGCCAGGAACAATCCTCTGGTAAAAGCGGTTGTTCTGAGAATCGACTCGGGCGGAGGGTCCTCTCTCGCCTCGGACATCATTGCCAGGGAAGTAGCCCTCTGCAACACGGGCAAAAATCCCAAACCCGTGGTTGTATCCATGGGAGGAACTGCCGCTTCGGGAGGATACTATATTGCCGCTCCTGCTGACTATATTATCGCATCACCCGGAAGCATTACCGGTTCCATTGGTGTCATTTCCGTGTTTCCGGATTTTTCAGGTTTTCTTGAAAAGTTCAGGATCGGTACCGGTACGGTCAAAACTGCTGAAGGGGCCGACTCAGGCACTCCCATACGCCCTTTTACCGGGGAAGAAACGGATCAAATGCATGATTACATCAAAGCAATCTATGACCGTTTTACCCGTGTGGTCGTTGAAAACAGGCCTGTGGAACAGAAAGACATGGAGAAGCTGGCCCAGGGCCGGATATGGTCGGGTTCCCAGGCCGCAGAAAATGGACTGGCAGACCAGACCGGGGGCCTGAGGGATGCCATTATTTATGCCGGGAAGATCATGGGAGATTCAGAAAATGTCAGGATCCTGGAGATGGTCCCGGGGCGGGAGCTCAACTTTATGGAAAGAGCATTTCCCTGGATGAAAGCAGAAAAAAATGCATCATGGGAACTTCTTCCGGAAGATATGCGGCAGCTGCTGGAGTTTTATAATAAAATTGAGAGCTATCCCCGGGGAGAAGCTCTCTATCTGATGCCCTATAGTCCTTCAGAACTGAATTTTACCGGCTTCCCCTGATATAGGGCTCACCCAGAGTTTCGGGGGCACTCATTTTCTTCTTGCCTCCCTTGCTCATACCGTAAAACAACAGCACACCCAGGGTGGTGGCATAAGGAAGCATGGCCAGCAGGTTGGGAGAAATTCCCAATGGCTGAAGCACATACTGGATTACAAAGATCCCACCGAAAACATAGGCTCCCAGAAAAGCCTTGGAAGGTTCCCAGAGAGAAAAGATTGTCAGGGCAATTACGATCCATCCGCGTCCTGAGGTCATCCCTTCAATCCAGGATTTGCTGTAGGCAGTGGAAAGATGAGCACCAGCCATCCCTGCGAATGCTCCCCCCACCATAACGCTTACATATTTGACAAGGGTCACATTAACACCCAGAGTCTCAGCTGCTTTGGGGTTCTCTCCTACCGACCTGAGGGTAATCCCCACTTTGGTATGCTTCAGAGCAAACCATACCAGCAGCCCCAGCAGGACCGAAAGATAAAAGTACGCATCCTGATAAAACAGAACTTTCCCCAAAACAGGAATATCCGAGAGACCGGGAACCGCATAGGGGTGCATCTTTATGGACAGAGGCCGACCGATATAGGGTTTTCCCCATAAGCCGCTCAATCCAAGACCCAGCATAGTCAGAGCCAGGCCCGAAACAACCTGGTTAGCCCTGAGGCTGACAGTTACAAACGCATGAAGAAGGGAAATGAGTGCTCCAGCCAGGATAGCGGCAATCATACCCAGCCAGGGATTCCCTGTGGTAAAGGTAACAATGAACCCTGTCACAGCTCCCAGAGACATCATCCCTTCCACACCCAGATTCAGAATTCCGGCCCTTTCGGTGATAACCTCACCCAGAGTTCCCAGCAGGAGCGGAGTTCCTGCAACAATGGTTCGAACAAGAATGGATGTAATAATTTCAAGCATCAGCTGCCTCTCCTTTGGACTTTGATCCTGTGGCTCAAAAAGAAATCTCCCATTATAAGAAAGACCAGGATCAGTCCGTTAAATACATTGACCGTAGTCTGGGGCAGTCCCATGGACATCTGGATGGCATCGCCTCCCACAATGATCCCGGCAAAAAAGAGTCCGGAAAAGATGGAAAATGCCGGATTGAGCCGTCCCAGCCAGGCTACAATAATAGCGGTAAACCCATACCCCGCACTGATCGTCTCGGGGTAGCTCAGATGGTGATGAATGGAAGCCAGTTCTCCCACTCCCGCCAGTCCGGCCACACCGCCGCTGATGGCCATCATGATCAAAGAGGTTCTGAAAAAATCGATCCCCGCATAGCGCCCTGCTTCGGGGTTCTCACCGATAACCCGGATCTCATAACCGAACCGGGTCCGGAATACGAGGAACCAGAGAACCAAAGCCGTGACAACCGCCAAAATCAGCAGAAGGAGGGAAATCCGGGAATCGGGCAGCAGATTCAGAATGGCCTGATCGGGTATATCGTCCGTATAGGGGTATCCGTACTTTGTTTTTCCCTTCCAGGGACCCACAACCAGAAACTTCACAAATTCCGCAGCAATATAGTTGAGCATCAGGGTGGAAATAACTTCATTGATACCGAATTTGACCTTAAATACAGCCGGAACCATTCCCCAGAGAGCTCCTCCCAGAAAACCGGCCAGAAACATAAGAGGGATGATAGCCATCGCAGGAAGTCCGGGGCCCCAGTGCAAACCAACCCAGGTACCGAAAACCGCACCCATAAGAAGCTGGCTCTCGGCACCGATATTCCAGAACTTGGCCCTGTAGGCCAGAGCCAGACCGCTTCCGATCAGGATCAGAGGAATCGATTTGGTCAGAGTTTCCTTGATTCCGAAACCGCTTCCGAAAGAGGCGATAAAGATTTCGCTGATCGCAAAAAAAGGATTGATCCCTTTTACCAGGAATACCATTCCCACGGCCACCAATCCTGCCATCAGGGATGATAGAAGGATAATAAAATTGAATGCCGGGGTTGTTTTCTCCCGCGGCAGAATAATAAAAGTCATATTACAGGCACTCCCCCGATCCAAGTTCCGTTGATCCGGCCATCATCAGCCCGATATCATCAACCACACAGTCCGATGGATCGACAATGCCCATGAACCTACCTTCAAACATCACCGCAATGCGGTCGCAAACCTGAAAAAGCTCCTCCAGATCTTCCGAAACAAGAAGAACGGCCCCGCCGTTATCCCGGCAGTTGATAAGCTCTTTCCTTATATACTCAGCAGCTCCCACATCAAGACCGTACGTAGGGTGAGCGGCGATGAGAAGATTCGGACCCACAGAAATCTCCCGTCCGAGAATGAGTTTCTGCATATTCCCGCCGGAAAGATTTTTTACCGGAGTGCTAATGGACGCGGCATCCACTCTGTACTGTTCTACCAGTTGGGATGCATGTTTTCTGATTACCGGATAGTTCATCAGCATTTTCTTGCTGAAAGGCTCCCTGTGGTGCTGTTTCAGTACAGAGTTTTCAAAGATCTGCAGATTGGCCACGGTTCCGAACTTGATTCTCTCTTCAGGCACATGGGTAATTCCCAGGTTATGGATTTTCCGGGCCGACTTATTGGTAATATCTTCGCCATCAAGATGAACCATGCCCGATTCGGCATGCCGGAGGCCTGTGATAGCTTCCACCATCTCCCGCTGGCCATTACCGGAAACCCCGGCGATCCCCAGAATTTCATTGGCCCGTATTTCGAAACTCAAGTTATCCACGATCGGCAGTCCCTGGTCACTGTTCACCCTCAGACTGCTCACTTCCAGAACCGGTTTTCCCGGTTTCAGATCTTTTTTGGGATAGGACGTGGAGATCTCCCGCCCTATCATCATGCGGGCCAGGTCCACCTGGGTCACGTCCTTGATATCAGCCTGACCGGTAACGCAGCCTTTCCGCATAACCATAACCCGGTTGCAGATACTGACTATCTCTTCCAGCTTATGGCTGATCAGGATAACAGAGTGACCGTCCTTGGTCATTTTTCTCAGGATTTCAAAAAGATCTTCCGCTTCCTGGGGGGTCAGCACCGAAGTTGGTTCATCCATAATCAGAAGGTCCGCATTCCGTAGCAGGGCTTTCAGGATTTCCACCCGCTGCTGCTCTCCTGCTGAAAGTTCCCAGATTTTCTTATCCGGGTCCACTTCCAGACCAAACTTCCGGGAATACTCCAGGATCCGTTTTCTCATATACTTCTGGGGAAAGAAAAAAGGGGCTTCCTTATACCCCAGGGCTATATTCTCCAGCACAGTATGTTTCTGAACCAGCATGAAGTGCTGATGGATCATACCGATACCGGCATTCATACTGTCTTTAGGATTTCTCAGCCTTAAAGGTTCATCGTTAATAAGGATTTCGCCTTCATCAGGATGGTACAAACCGTAGAGGATATTCATCAGAGTCGTTTTACCGGCTCCGTTTTCACCCAGAAGGCCCAGAATATCCCCTTTACTGATACTCAGATTGACATCCTGGTTGGCTTTTACGCCGATAAAGGACTTATAAATGCCCTTCATCTCCAGTTTTTCTATTCTTTTCAATGTGATTTCTCCAGAAGGATCTTAAAGCATTTTACAGAAATACGGGAAATTCCGCAACAAAACGGGGACGCCGAAGCGTCCCCTTTATTCAAAAAATCCTGACTGATAGATTATTGCGGTACAGGTGTGGCAAAGTTGTCAACCTGATACATCATCTCGGCAAAAAGATGACCGATAGAGGCTATTTCCCCTTCCGCAACAGTCATGTTGCCTTCCTGATCATAAATAGGACCTGTAAAAGGATCAAAAACATCCCGGCCCTGTTTCATCTGGTCGTATCTTTTCATAACAAGATCATAGACAGAGATATTTCCAAAATCAGCAGAATCAACCATCTTGCCTTTCAGGTCATCCACATAGAGAGGATTGATCTTTTCGTCCCAGGAAGCGCCAAGTTCTACGGCATTTTCTTTCATCAGCCACAGAAGATCATAGTTGGTCAGATCAGCTGTTTTTCCGGCTTTGTAATCCAGAAGGATCTGTTCGTACAGAACACCCCAGTCGGTGAGCTGTCCGGTCAGGGTTGCCTCTTCACCATAAACCTGCATGGGGCTGTAATGGCTCAGAGCATAGATATCTTCACCCTTTTCCTGATGTTCCTGAGCCACTTCGATAACAGTCGGTGTATCCTCGGTAAATCCAAGGACATCACAGCCTTCTGAGATCAGAGCTTCCGCTGCTTCTCTGGCTTTATCAGGTCCGTACCATGCATATGTCCATTTAACGCTTACGGTAGCTTCAGGATTGACTTCCTTGATACCCAAAGCGAAAGCATTCATATGACGGAACAGCTCGGGAATGGGGAACGCAGCAACATAACCGATTTTGTCTGACTCTGTCATGGCGCCGGCAATCAGGCCGTTCATGTAATAGATCTGGTACATGTCACCCATGTAGGTACCCATATTGGGAGATCTTTTGTATCCGGAGCAGTGAAAGAACTGTACATCGGGATATTTTTCCGCGGCTTTTACAGTGTCATCCATATAGCCGAAGCTGGTGGTAAAAATAATATCGCATTTCTGCTGCTGAACCATTCTGTCGATAAATCTTACAGCGTCACCTTCGGGAACGCTTTCTACAGTTATGGTCTCAAGCCAGGGAAGCTGTTCTTCCACATAAAGACGTCCCTGCTCATGAGCGTAGGTCCATCCAAAGTCTCCGGCCGGGCCGATATAAACAAAACCGGCTTTAACTTTTTCAATCTCCATTTTAGTGTCTGAATCTGCCGGTGCAGCTGATTCCTGTCCGCCTGCTGCAAAAAGGGCACCTGAAATCATCAGGAGGAGCGCAGCCAAAAGGATAACTCTGATTTTTTTCATAATACAAATCTCCTTACTATGAGTGTATGAATCTCCAATATTTGAATTGTCTCGGTACGTTCACAATTTGTCAACTATTGTCAGACAAGTATTAAAAGGTCAGACAAGTCGGATTTTTCTATTGACAGTTATTACCGGATACCTATAATCGGACAAATGACATGGGAAAGAACATTTGTTTTAGTAAAACCTGACGGCGTCAAGAGGGGTCTCATCGGAGAGGTTCTTAAACGCTATGAGAATGCGGGGCTCCAGATTGCGGCAGCCAAGCTGATCAGCTGCAGCAAAGAACTGGCTGAAAAACACTACGGAGAGCACAAAGGGAAAGAGTTTTTCAAGCCTCTTACGGAATTCCTGACCTCCGGCCCCTCCCTGGCACTGGCTCTGGAGGGATCCCAGGCTATCGACGTGGTGCGGAAAATCAATGGCGATACAGAGCCGAAATCCGCAGCCCCCGGTACAATCCGGGGGGATTTTACCCATATGGGTTATGCCCGATGCCCCGAGCTCAACGGAACCATCTACAATGTGGTTCATGCATCCGACTCACCGGAGAGTGCCCGGCGGGAACTAAACCTCTGGTTCAAAGAAGATGATTTTGTAGATTCCTACAATACCGTATTAAATGGCCTGATCTGATAACCCTTTATCAGGCAATGGTAAAAACCCGATCACAGGAGAGTGGAGACGCGATTTATCGCGTCTTTTTTTAAACTCCATAAACAATCACTCCCCTAGGGAGACTCCTTTACACAAAGATCCACAAATTCAAAAGCTGTTACATCAAACAGCCCCTCATCAGTAAGTTTCAGTTCGGGAATGACAGGAAGAGCCATAAAAGCCAGAGTCATAAAAGGATCCAGATCCTTATTGACACCCAAATGCTCTCTGGCGGTTTCCAGCATGCCCTCCAGGGTTGTACTGACCTCTTCGGCACTCTTATCTGACATAAGGCCGGCTATGGGCAGATCCAGTTTACCGAGAACCTTCCCTTTGGATACGACACAGATTCCGCCGCCGCTTTCAATCAGGGAATTCACAGCCAGAGCCATATCCTCATCACTGTCTCCCACCACGATCAGATTATGAGAGTCATGAGCGATCGATGAGGCGATGGCACCTCCCTTCATCCGATAGTTCTCCACAAGCCCCAGGCCGATATGCCCTTTTCCTCCATGGCGCTCGATCACGGCCATTTTCAGAATATCCAGATGGGGATTCAAGGCAAAGCAGCCCTCATTATCCCGATCCACCTTTCTGACGGCGCTCTCAGTGACAATGGAATGGGGAAGGATACGGATAACCCTGGCAAGGTCGGTTTCCAGAACCATTCTGAATTTTTCCGGTTTCACCGGGCTGATCCGTACAGTATCTCTCACAGCTTTTCCGGGATTCTGCCCGGCCTGAACCAGGATCTTCCCATCCCGGGCGACCAGAGAGCCATCCTTATAGACCTCTCTGACCCGGAAGGATTCCAGATCCTCCAGAATAACCAGATCCGCCGCATAACCGGGTGCAAGAGCGCCCCTGCCTTTCAGCCCGTAGCATTCGCAGGCGTTAATGGTGGCCATCTGAACGGCCCAGACGGGATTTAACCCCATGGATACCGCTTCTTTTATGCTGTAGTTAATATGGCCGTCCTTGATAATATCCTCGGGCTGTTTATCATCGGTGCAGAACGCGCATCGGCGGACATTATTGGCATTTACACCGGTGACCAGACTGGCCAGATTCCGGGCGGCGGATCCCTCCCGGATGAGAACATACATTCCCCGCCTCAAACGGCCCTTCATTTCATCGGGGGTGGAACACTCGTGATCGGTCATAACCCCCGCTCCGGCATAGGCATTCAGCTCTTTTCTTTCGACCATGGGAGAGTGCCCGTCAATAGGCTTGCCCCTCTCCCGGGCCAGGCGGATTTTATCCAGAACCGCCTCATCCCCTCCGATCAGGCCGGGGTAGTTCATCATTTCTCCCAGGCCCAACACCCGGCCCCGGTCAATCAGCTGTGCCAGATCTTCCGCTTCAAGGACGGATCCGGCATTTTCAAAAGGCGTGGCGGGAACGCAGGAGGGGAGCATAAACAGACAGTCCAGGGGAAGATTCTCCGATGCATCCAGCATATAACGGATGCCGTCAAGCCCGCAGACATTGGCAATCTCATGGGGATCGGCGATCACCGTTGTGGTACCCCGGGGAACCACCAGGGAGGAGAAATTTTCCGGCGTGGTTAATGACGATTCAATATGGACATGAGCATCTACAAACCCCGGTGCAATGTAAGCCCCTTCCAGATCAACCTCGCAGTTGCCTTCGTAGGCACCGTATCCAAGAATTATCCCATCCTTTACGGCCAGACTGTTCTCCTGGATCTCTCCTGTGAAGACATTGATAATTTTTCCATTCCGGAAAACCATATCCGCTTTCTTTCTGCCGGATGCTGCATCTATGAATTGTTTCAAATCCATGGAAAACCTCCTGTGTCATTTTGAATATAACATATCTTGTCTGACTTTCCCCGTGTTTTTAAAGAATTGATTGCTCATTCAGTCAAAGAGGATTTACAATAATCTAAAGAATTTACAATAAGGAGAATCTATGGAAAAATTTTTTCAGCTGAAAGAGCATGGAACCGATGTCCGTACCGAAGTCATAGCCGGAATCACAACCTTTCTGACCATGGCATACATTCTGATCGTAAACCCGCTGATCCTCAGCGAAACAGGTATGGATTTCGGAGCCGTTTTTACAGCCACAGCGCTATCCTCTCTTATTGCGACCCTGGTGATGGCTCTGGTTGCCAGACTGCCTTTTGCTCTGGCACCGGGCATGGGACTGAATGCGTTTTTTGCTTACACAGTCTGTCTTGGAATGGGGTACTCATGGCAGTTTGCCCTTACAGCCGTATTCCTGGAAGGGATCATCTTCATCATTCTCACATTCCTGAATGTACGGGAAGCTATCATCAACTGCATTCCCGGCAATATTAAAAAGGCGATATCCGTGGGTATTGGCCTCTTTATTGCCTTTATCGGGCTCAGCAATGCCAAGATCATTGTGGCCAATCCGGGAACCACCGTAGGCCTGGGTTCCATAGGGACACCCGAATTCCAGTTGGCCATCATTGGTCTGATCCTGACAGGGATACTTTTAGCATTCAAGGTGAAAGGTGCCCTTCTGATAGGAATTCTGGCTTCCACCGTGATCGGATTTCCCCTGGGGCTGACTCAGGCACCGTCCGGATCCTGGGCTCCTCCCTCACTGTCTCCCATCCTGTTCAAATTTGATTTTTCCCAGATTTTTACTCTGGACATGCTGATTGTCCTTTTCACATTCCTTATGGTTGACATGTTTGATACGGTAGGAACCCTGATCGGCGTTTCCACCAAAGCCAAACTGATCGACAGCGAAGGAAAAGTTCCCCGGGTCAAGGAGGCGCTGCTGGCAGACGCTGTAGGAACCACTGTGGGAGCCTGTCTGGGAACCAGTACAGTCACAACCTACGTGGAAAGTGCCGCCGGTGTTGAGGAAGGAGGGAAAACAGGGTTGACCTCACTCACAACAGCAATCCTCTTTTTCATTGCCCTTTTCCTGTCTCCTCTTTTTATTATGATACCCGGAGCGGCAACGGCACCGGCCCTGGTCCTTGTAGGACTTTTCATGATGAGTCCCATTAAAGAGATCGATATGGAGGACATTACCGAGGCATTACCGGCTTTTCTTACCATGATCATGATGCCTCTGACCTACAGCATTTCTGAAGGAATCGTGTTCGGAGTGCTCTCCTATGTTCTGATGAAACTCTTTACAGGGAAAGGAAGGGAAGTACCTGTTTTAACCTATATTGTAGCCGTGGTGTTCATCCTTAAATTTTTTGTCTAACCACTCTTTTTTCTGCCTTCCTATACCGGGAAGGCGGAAAACTCATCACATATAATCAAACACCAAATTTTTATTTTTTTCTTTTATCGGCGTTTTTTCCCTGGCCTTTTCCTGTTAGGATAAGGACATGTTGAAATATGATGCTCTCCTTTTTGATATAGACGGTACTCTCCTGGACTTCAAGCTGGCGGAAAAGCAGGCTCTGAAGCAGCTGAAAGCTTATACAGGTTCGTCCCTGAGCGACGAAGATTTCAGAAAAGCCTATCACGAGGTCAATGACAGGATCTGGCTGGAACTGGAAGAGGGAAAGATTACCGGAAAAGAACTGAAAATAGAGCGGTTCAGGCGGTTTGCCGCAGCTACTGGTTCACCCATACCGCCGGAGGATCTATCGGCATCATACATCAATTTCCTGGGGAAGGAATCCCACTTTATGGAAGGCGGGGACAAGCTCATCAGAGAACTGGCGGAAAAGGGTTACACCATGGGGGTAATAACCAACGGTCTGACTGCCGTTCAGAAAGCACGGCTGAACAGGCCGGAATTCCAGGATTATTTCAGGGTTTTTGTCATATCTGAAGAGGTGGGAAGCGCAAAACCTTCCGAAAAGATCTTCCGCATTGCAGCAGAGAAACTGGGTGTACCACTCTCCCAAAAAGTCCTGATTATCGGAGACAGCCTGACCTCGGATATAGCAGGAGGCATTCAGGCCGGCATCAGCACCTGCTGGTACAATCCCGGAAAATGGGAAAACCAGTCATCCTGGATACCGGACTTTGAAGTGGCAGGATTTGAAGAATTAAAAACTCTGCTGCTGTAATCTAAGCCGGGAGACTCCGGAAACTATCGAGATACGCAGTGATGGCCTCTATGGCAGGATCCAGCTCAAAGGTTTCTATCAGGGCGATCTGAAAAGCAAAAGCCTGAAGCATATTAAATAACTGAAAAGCCATCTCTTTGGGCTCCATTTTCCGGAATTCCCCTTTATCAACGCCTTTTCTGATAATCCTTGCCAGAAGAAACGTTAAACCCACAGTCCTTTTCTGAATCTCACGGGAGTAATCCATACCCTGCCGTCTCATCTGAAACAGAAAGTCCGCAAGACAGTAGTAAAAATCCTTCTGCCGGAAGGAGATCCTGATAATATCGGAACAAATGAATTTCAGCTTTTCCAGCTGGGACATATCGTCGCGGCCAAAGAGCTCTTTGTATTGGATAAACATGCTGTGGGTCATCTCTTTGACGGCATAGTAAAATATCTCTTCCTTATCTTTGAAATACAGATAAAGGGTCGGACGGGAAATACCGCATCGATCGGCGATATAGGAGAGGTTGGTATCCTGATATCCTTTCTGGGCAAATATAACAAAAGCCCGCTTGAGTATCTCCTGTTTTCTTTTCGTGTGATCAATTATTTTGGGCATGGTCCTTCCAGTTTTTTTATAAAAAAAGGCTGTTCCTGACAGGAGCAGCCTTAATGCGATTTCAAAGGGTAACTGCCAACAGAACCTGCGGCAGAAACTTGTGTCAATTAACAACTGCTGACAGGATTACTCCTGATCTAAATTTGCTGAAAGATCCACCTCCTTATCATAGTCTATTCCATCTATTGCGAAACCATGAAGCTTCAGATAGTCTTCACGGAATCCCTCTATATCCGAAAGCTCGGATACATTTTCGGAATTTACCTGACCCCAGAGATCGGCTACTTCTTTCTGAACATCTTCCCTCATTTCCCAATCATCGATACGGATACGGCCTTCGCTGTCCACAGGAACATCGCCCTTACCGAAAAGACGATCTGAAAAAAGACGATACATCTGCTCGATACAGCCTTCATGAATCCCCTTCTCTTTCATAACCTTGAAAAGAAGAGAGATATAAAGGGGCACGACAGGAATAACCGCACTGGAACGGGTTACCAGAGCTTTATTGACAGAGACATAAGCCTGCCCGTTCAGATTTTTCAGCAATTCATTCAGAGTTCTGGCACTTGCTTCCAGATGCTCTTTTGCTTTTCCAATGGTTCCTTCTCTGTATACCGCATAGGTAACTTCGGGACCAATATAGGAGTAAGCAACAGTTTTACAATTTTCTGCGAGAACACCGGCTTCTTTCAGCTGGCTCATCCAGCGGATCCAGTCCTCACCACCCATTACCTTGACTGTGGGTTCAATTTCATCCTCTTCTGCAGGATCAATTGTTACCTCACTGACGGTACCTTTCATATAATCAACCGAGAGAGCTGTGAAAGGCTTCCCAAGAGGTTTCAGAACCGACTTATAGGTTTCCCCTGTTTCAGGATCTGTTCGTACCGGAGAAGCCAGGCTGTATACAACCAGATCAACTTCACCCCAGTTCTCTTTAATCCAGGAGATAGCGTCCTTTTTCATATCATCAGAAAAAGCATCCCCGTCCAGTGTAAAAGATTTGAGCCCCGCTTCTTTTGAAGCCATATCAAAGGCTCTGTTATTGTACCATCCCGGGGTCCCGGGTCTTTTGGCTGTCTGGGGCTTTTCAAAAGAAACACCCAGAGTCTCCGATCCGCCGGCAAAAGCCGCAGAGATACGGGAAGCCAGACCGAATCCGGTGGAACATCCAACTACCAGGACCCTTTTGGGCATATCAATCTTCGGCTGGGACTTAACATAGGCGATCTGATTCATCACCTCTTTTTCACATCCTTCAGGATGGGTGGTTAAACAGATATTGTTGATAATTTTAGGAGTAATAACCATGATTACGCCTCTTTTTTCATGATACACATCCAGGAAGCTTCAGCGGCCATCTCGTCGCCTACATAAGCTGTTCCTCTCTGTTTGATCATCATTCCGGTAGTCCGTTCGTTGACAATTTCAAAACGAACCTCATCTCCGGGAATAACCTGACGGCGGAACTTGGCTTTTTCAACCGTAGCCAGGAAAAAGAGACCTTCTGTTTCGCCTTTGAACATTTTCAGACCCGCACCACCGCACTGAGCCATGGATTCTACAAGAATTACACCGGGAACAACGGGATACCCGGGAAAATGGCCTTTGAAAAAGAAATCGTCATCGGTATATTTCCGGTATCCGATGCAGCCTTCTGCTGTCACATCTTCCAGACGATCTACAAAAAGAAAAGGTTCTCTGTGGGGTAACAGTTCTTTGATTTTATCTATCATAATTTTAGTCCTCGTATTTTTTAAAGATAATGGAGGCATTATGGCCTCCGAAGCCGAGAGAGTCGCTTAAGACGGCACGTACATCCATCTCGCATCCGCCATTGGGAAGATAGTCCAGATCACAGCCCTCTTCCGGCTCATCCAGATTCAGGGTCCCGGGAACATAGCTGTTTTTAATGGCCATAACAGCAACGATCGCCTCCACGGCACCGGCTCCTCCGATCATATGGGCAGTAACACCCTTGGTGGAAGAAACTTTAAGCTTGTACGCATGATCACCAAAAGCTTTCTTTATTGCCTTGGTTTCAATAGGATCATTGGTGGGAGTGGATGTTCCGTGAGCATTGATATAATCAATATCTTCGGGTTTCAGACCTGCATCTGCCAGAGCCGCGGTCATGGAAGCGGCTCCTCCGATACCTTCCGGATCCGGAGCGGTAAGGTGTCCTGCATCACAGGTGGCCCCATAACCTACCAGCTCTGCATAAATCGTGGCTCCCCGCTTTTTGGCATGTTCCAGTTCTTCGATAACCAGAACTCCCGCGCCTTCTCCCATGACAAATCCGTCACGGTCCTTGTCGAAAGGCCGGCAGGCGGTTTCAGGGGTATCGTTTCTTTTTGTGGAAAGTGCCTGGATCTTGCAGAATCCACCGATGGAGAAGGGGGTGATAGCCGCTTCCATACCACCGGTAAACATGATATCGCACCGGCCGCTACGGATCATATCCATAGACTGACCAATAGCATCTGTGGCACTGGCACAGGCTGTAGAGACCACGGTAGAAGTGCCGTGAAGCCCTAAAGTAATAGAAACGTTGGCCGCGCCCTCATTGGTTATCATTTTGGGAATGGTCATAGGAGCGATGGCAGCAGGCCCTTTATCAAAAAGCTTGTGCATATTCTCTTCTACAACTTCAAATCCTCCGATACCGTTACCCAGACAAACTCCGGCCATATGAGGATCAAAATTTCCCTCATCAAGACCGGCGTCTCTGTAAGCCTGAACGGCTGCAGCTACCGCAAATACAGTAAACCGGGCCATTTTCCTGGCTTCCTTTCTATCCACAAAAGGAGAGGAATCGAAATCTTTCACCTCACCGGCCACTTTTGAAGGAAAATTCTCTGTGTCAAACTGGGTGATGGGCCCGATTCCTGTTTTTCCCTCTTTCAGGGAAGTCCAGAACTCGTCCACATTATGTCCCGCAGGATTAACAGTACCCATTCCCGTAACAACTACTCTTCTGCTCATATCAGTAAAATCTCCTTGATAGAGTCCTTAATTCATATTCATAATCCGGTATTTATTACAAAACATCCGGTTTATCCTGCTCCCTCCCATCTAACAGATACTGAGGGAAGTTCATTGGGTCTTCCATTCAAAGCGACCCGTAAGGAATTACATTACCATTCCGCCGTCAACATTCAGGACCTGACCTGAAATGTAGGTAGCCTTGTCGGATGCCAGAAAAAGAACTGCTTCTGCAATATCTCTTACGCTTCCCATGCGTCCCAGGGGAATCGCCTTTCTGTACTCATCCAGGACTTTCTCGGGAAGTTTGGCGGTCATATCTGTTTCGATAAATCCGGGAGCGATGGCATTTACGCGGACACCCCGTCCGCCGACCTCTTTCGCAAGGCTCTTGGTCAGACCGATCATACCGGCTTTGGAAGCAGAGTAGTTACACTGCCCTGCATTACCCATAACACCGACAACACTGGCCATATTGATAATAGCACCCTTTCTGTGACGGATCATCTGGGAAGAGACAATCTTGGAAAGGATAAAAGCGCTTGTCAGATTTACAGTCATAACCGACTCCCACTGCTCCATGGTCATGCGGAAGATCAGACCGTCCCGGGTAATACCGGCGTTGTTTACCAGAACATCCAGACCTTCTTTTGCCAGGGGTTCCACAAGTGCAGTCATTTCCTCTTCGCTGGTGACATTCCCCTGAAGGTATTTCACGCTGCCGCCTTTTTCTGCAGCCAGAGCCTCCAGTTCTTCCATAAAGGGGCTGGGATTCAGATCGATGAAGAAAACATCCGCACCCTGCTCCAGAAATGTGGTTACTATCTCTTTACCGATTCCCCGGGCGCCGCCGGTTACTAATACTTTCTTTCCTTTCATCATACTATTCATCCTCCTGCAGGCTCCTGCGGCCTGATTATTTACCTAATAATGTATTTATTCCGTCCAGAGTACCACAGGTATACACTTCCTGATCCATACCGGACTTTTTCCACAAACCTGTCAGCACATTGCCCGGTCCTGCTTCCACGACCAGTTCAATACCGGCTGATCCAATATTCTTTTCAATGACCAGCCACTGAACGGGACTGACCATCTGATCGATACAAAGATCACGAACTTCTGCGCCGGTCGTGACTATGGAGCCGGTAACATTCGAATAAAAATCCTTAACGGGATCCTTGAAGGTGACTTGGGAAACCGCCTCTCTCAACTCATCCTTTCCGCTGGCCAGCAGGGGGGTATGAAAAGGTCCTGAGACCTTCAGAGGAATCACTCTTTTGGCTCCCGCTTCCTTCAGAGCGTCCTGCAGAGCAGCAACACCCTCTTTGGTTCCGGAAATCACAACCTGAACGGGACTGTTGTTGTTCGCAGCAAAAATATCGTCCCGGCCGGAAGCGTCAACAACCTCTTTAACCTGGTCAAAGCCGAGCCCCATAACAGCGCCCATTCCCGCTTCTCCGCGGGTATTCACCACATGCTGCCCTGCTTTTGCCATAATCTCGCCCCGTCTGGTTACCAGAACAAAGGCATCCTCTTCCGAAAGGATTCCCGTATCGACCATTGCCGAGTACTCTCCGAGGCTTACCCCGGCAGCACAGCTGGAGACATAACCTTCATCCAGAAGAGCGGTTCTGACAGAAAGGTTCATCAGAGTTATAGCAATCTGAGTATTTTCAGTGGCTTTCAGATCCTCTTCAGATCCTTCGAAAAGGAGTTTTTCCATATCCTTTCCCGCTGTTTCGGCAGCTTTTTTAAAAAGAGCTTTTACACTGTCGTAGCGTTCCCAGAGATCTTTTCCCATACCGGAATATTGTGCTCCCTGACCGGGAAAAAGAAGTGCCAGTTTTTTGTCTACCATATTAAAAAATTTCCTCCGTAGGTTAACCCGGCTCCGAATCCCATTGTAATGATTTTCTGTCCTTCTTTTAAAAGGCCTTTTTCGTCCATCTCTTTAAAAGCAATAGGAATCGTAGCGGCAGAAGTATTCCCGTATTCGGGAAGGTTGATAAAAAATTTTTCCAGGGGAATGCCGCTTCTTTTGGCAGCTGCCTGAATAATTCTCACATTGGCCTGATGCGGAACAATATAGTCCAGTTCATCACTAGAGATCCCGGCCTTCTCCAGAAGCGTTTCTATTGTCTCCACCAGGACTTTCACAGCAAAGTTGTACACAGCTCTTCCATCCATGGAAAGGTACATGGGAGAGGTGTCCTCTGTAGAATGTAGCCATTCTGCAGTGAGAGGGTCCGCAGAACCTCCCTTTTCAACCATCAGAGCCTTCTCACCGGCCCCCTGGGCTCTCAAGTGACTATATTTAATACCCCGACTATCATCATTGACAACAGAGAGGACAGCCGCACCCGCTCCGTCCCCAAAGAGGACACAGGTATTCCGGTCTCTCCAGTTGATAATGGAAGAGAGAACTTCCGCACCCACAATCAGAACATGATCCATACTTCCGGACTGAATGAGAGAACGTCCCAGGTCCATAGCATATGTGTAACCGCTGCAGGCAGCTTCCAGATCGAAAGCGCCGGCATGTTCCAGACCAAGCGCATTCTGAATCAACGCTGCCGTGGAAGGGAAAGCCTTATAATCCGGAGTGGATGTTGCACAGATCACCATGCTGATATCATCAGGGTTTACTCCGGACTGCCCGAGGGCGGCTTTTGCTGCTTCAATCCCCAGGGATGAGCAGGTTTCTCCTTCTCCTACCAGATACCGGGATTTAATCCCGGTATGAGAGACAATCCATTCATCGGATGTATCTACCCATCGGGACAGCTCGTCATTGGTAACCTTTCGGCGAGGATGAGCCTTACCCATACCGGTAATTACGGCATTTCTGTTGAAGTTTATCATGAATTTATTATTTACATTTTTTAAGATTGTGTCAATATTAACTTGGGCAAAGGGAAATTTACGGCATATTTGCCCCATAAAATTTCCTTTTTATCCCTGTATCCTCTAAAATGACTAAAAATAAACTCATCTCAAAGGAGCAAAAACATGCTGAATATCGGCGATAAAGTGGAAGATTTTACCTTAGTTAATGAAAAGGGAGAGACAGTATCGCTCAGCGACTTTAAAGGGAAAAAAGTAATTATTTACTTTTATCCCAGAGACAACACACCCGGATGTACCACAGAAGCCTGCAGCTTCAGAGACGAATATCCCTCTTTTCTGGAGAAAGATGCGGTTGTCATAGGGATAAGCAAAGATTCTCAGGCAAGCCATCTGAAATTCAAAAGCAAATATGAGCTACCCTTTATCCTGTTAAGTGATCCGGAACTGAATGTCATTCAGCAGTTTGGAGCCTGGGGAGAAAAGAAAAATTACGGCAAAGTCTCCATGGGAATAATTCGTAGCACTTTTATTCTGGATGAAAACCATACCATCCAGCATGTCTTCAAAAAAGTAAAAACCAAAGACCATGCCCAGGCAGTGCTGGAACAGTTATAAAAGAGAAGGCCCTCAAGGAAAAAGGAGAAAAACCTTAAGGGCCTTATAATAGGATTGGAATCCCGAAAAAACGGTTCCTTAACTGATAACATCCCGCAGCCTGTAAAGGTTACAGAAAAACCGGTCCTTTCTTTTGCCTTTATTATTGCTCTTAAATCCGCAAATCAGTATCCTTTCTATGAAATACATTTTCAAATTATCCGCAAAATGCAGAAATAAATTTTAAAGATCAAGGTACAATATGCTTTACATTATTATGACCATTGGAGTCATATCCGCAGGATCGGCAGTCGTTTTCATAAAAGCCGGAACCATGGACCCCATATTTCTGGCTGCCTACAGACAACTCATAGCAGCCCTGATAACCCTTCCCCTTTTTATCAGAGATGCCAAAAGCAGAGACAAGGCCATTACATTAAAAGATCTGTCGCCTTCCTTTTTGCCAGGGATTTTTCTGGGACTTCATTTTATAACATGGATTATGGGAGCCAGAATGATTCCAGGAGGCCATGGATCCCTGCTCGTAACCATGTCTCCAGTATTCATGCCTTTCCTGATGTATTTTATGGTGGGAGAGAAGATCACACTTCTGGAAGTAATCGGCAGCTGCCTGGCTATCGGCGGAGTAATTTTTCTGGGCATCAAGGACAGCGGCTACTCTACAGAATACCTGAAAGGCGATGCCACGGTTATAACGTCCATGATTCTCCTGGTTTTATATCTGGCATTGGGAAAGAGAAACAGAAAAAAAGCTCCCTTGTGGTTCTACATGGTTCCTGTGTACCTCGTAGGAGGCATCCTCTGTCTTCTCACGGGTTTTATACGCGGAGGAGATCCGCTTCCCGCAACAGTCAATGACTATATCTCCCTTTTTGGACTCGCAGTTGTCTGCACGGTCATTGGCCATACTATATACAATTACGGTATGAGAAAGATGCGGGGCCAGGTTGTCTCTCTGATTAACCTGGCACAAATCATTGCAGCAACAATCCTTTCGTTCCTTTTTCTGGGCGAAGTGCCGCCCGGATATTTTTATCCCGCCGCCGTCATCATCCTTTCCGGGCCGGTCATTGTGATCCTCTTTGACAAATCCCAGACAGAAGAGTAAAGCTTCCGATAGAAAAAATAGAAAAAAGAAATTATCCTTGCCTTGTGAGGAGATCAGATACAACATAGGATTATATTGTCGGACTGGCATCTTCATGCCGCACAGGGAGTAATGCATGATCTATAAGCACAGGAATGATGACGTATTGACTGCAGGGACTTCCGAGTATGTTAAGGCTGCTGACAGGAAGGCAGCACTTTGACATTCTCCCGGAGGCAGCCGCATGACGGCAACTGGTATAAGCTGGACAATGCCGGGAAAATTTATCCGGCTATCCTGTCAAAGAGGATAACAAGCCTTTTCCGCTTGTCCCTGACTCTGAAAAATCCCATCAATATTGATCTTCTTGAACAGGCAAACAACAGGGTCATCCAGCGTTTTCCCTATTTTCAGGTTTCTCTGAAACGGGGATTTTTCTGGTACTATCTGGACACCAATCCCAGATTCCCGAAAATCGAGGGAGACTCGGTCTATCCCTGCATGAAAATGCCCATCAAGAAAAAAAGGATGTTTCTCTTCAGAATCCGGGCATACAAGTGCCGTATTGCCGTGGAGTTCTCCCATATCCTGACAGATGGAACCGGCGCCTCCATCTACCTGAAAACCCTGGCAGCAGAATACCTGAGGTTAAGCGGACTCCCGGTCCCTTCCCGGAAAGATCTCGGAGTATTTTCCCTTGAAGAGTCACCTGAGGAGGAAGAGAACAAGGATGCCTTTAAAGAGTACTTCAATCCCCGCCTGCCCAAACCTTCCAAAGGAACAAAAGCCTATCACCTTCCCTGGAAGCTTATCCCTAAAGGCAGATACTATATTACCACAGGAATTCTGCCTGCGGGCAGAGTCCGGGAAGCGGCAAAAAAAACAGGCGTAAGCATCAGTGAATTTTTCATTGCGGTTCTGATTAAAAGCTTCCAGGATTATATTGCGTCTTCTCCAAGGAGAAACAGAAAAATCAAGCCGATCAGGATGAACGTGCCGGTGAATCTTCGGAACATCTACCCGTCTGGAACTCTGCGGAACTTTTTTCTTTCAGTAGAGCCGTGGATAGATCCCAGACTGGGTGAGTACTCTCTGGAGGAGATTGCCTCAAAAGTTCATCATTACATGCAGTATGAAGTAGACCGCAGGTTTCTGAATCAGCAGATAACAAGAAATGTGAAGGGAGAACTGAATATCGTAAACCGACTGCTGCCTCTTTTTCTGAAAGATATGGTACTGCCGGTGGTCTATCGCTTAATGGGAGAAAACAACTACACCAGCGGATTCAGCAATCTGGGAAGAATCGTTCTTCCCGGTGAAATGGCACAGCATATTGAAAGATTCGATTTTTATCCCCCCCCCAGCACGGGCAACAAAATAAAATGTACTGCTTTGTCCTGGCTGGATAAAATGTATATATCCTTCGGAAGTCTTGCGGAGGAAACGGATATAGAACGGTTATTTTTTACAAATCTGCGGAAAATGGAAATACCCGTTAAAATAGAAAGTAACAGATTTGATTAAAAGGTGGTCTTATGCCCTACTGCTCGCGATGCGGTGTCGAAGTCAATGAAATGATAGAAAAATGTCCTCTCTGCCAGTCTCCCATACAGAAACTGTATGAAGACCCTCATCCGGGAAGAGAGTTTCCCGAAGACCAGCTCAATTCTGCATCACCCTCTCTCTCTCCCAAAGAAAAAAAAATGGTCGCTTTCTCTATGACCAGCTTCGGAATCCTGATTCCCCTGCTGATAACTCTTTCTGTCGATGTGGTACTGACAGGAGGGGTGAGCTGGTCAGTCTATCCCCTGATAGGACTGTCAGGAAGCTGGCTGCTGAGCATCATACCCATAACCCTGCCCAGAAAATCCTCGCTGATAATCTGGACAGAAGCGGCGATCCTCTGTACTGTCATGGGCTTCCTGTATCATTTCACCACCCTGTCCTCCCGTGTTATCACTCTGGGGCTGCCCATCACATTTACGGGAGCCGTCATCAGTCATATCATTGTGTATATTTCTGAAAGGACTGCCAGAAAGGGGGGAAATATTGCAGGGTTTATTCTGATCGGTTTGGGAGTGTTGTGTGCATTCACAGACCTGTTCATCACCAAGTCTCTCAAAGGTACCGTAAGCCTGGGCTGGTCATTGATTGTTATGGCGGCCCTGTTTCCCGTCAGCGGGATGCTCCTGTACCTTCATTACAGAAAAAAGAGATCCCGGCTGAAAAAATTCTTCCACATTTAGTCTTCCCCGTTCAGATCAGGCAGATCTGAGGAGAACTCCTGTTTTTTCTCAATATCCCTGTTTATCTGGGTTATATCTTTTTTCAGGACCTTGATCTCCTGTTTTCTTGCCTGAATCTCTTCTTCCAGTGTATCAATCTTTTTTGACATATATTCTTTGTCGTTTTCCAGTTTATCGATCTCTATCCGGGCCTGCCATTTTTCAATTTCAAGGTTCAAGGCAATACCCGCTTCTGTCAATTCATCTATCTTCCCGATAAGCTTGGAAACACTGGGAGCCTTCGCTATTTCATCGGATCTGTTTCCACAAATACTTTCTCCCAGTTTTATAAGGGCATCTTTCAGATATTCCTCTTCTCTTTCTATCTCTTTGCGCAGAGCATCAATCCTTTTTTTCGGACCTTTCCCATCGCAAAGCTCTTTCTGTCTGTCTTTTAACAATCTTTTTCTGTTTTCAAGGTCATCTCCCTCTTTTTCAAGGGCTTTCCAGGTTTCAACAGCTCTGAACCAGGGGACCAGAAGAGAGCCATCAGGAGTGGAGCTTCCACCAGCCCCCGCACCCAGATCCACAGCATCAAGAAAGCTCTTTCTGTAGAGTTTTTCCAGTCCGCTCTCCAGGGTCTTCTTTTTATTTTTCAGCAGAGAAATACGGCTTTTGAAAACCATATTGTTGAACAGACTCTTTTTGGATGCCTGATTTTCATTTTGAAAAAGATCAGATTCGGTATCCCGCATTTTATTGATATGCGCTGTCACCGGCTCATATGCCTGAGCCCAGGAAGGAGAATCCAGAGTATTCAGGAGATGGTACAACTCTTCACCCAGGGAGTCTTGCATGGATTCCATCTCTTCCTTATTTTCAGCTTTTCTCTTCTTCAGATCGTTTTCAGCTTCTTTGAGCCCTTTCAGCTCCTCTTCATTATTCTGAATTTCCTCTATGGACTCCAGAAAATGAGGGATTCGCTTTTTATGCTCTTCCGCCGTTGATCTTTGTTCTTCCAGCAGTCCCGACTCCTGAAGGACAGGAGGCTTTTTCAGTAAAAGCTCTCCCAGAGAGAGGTAAACACGGTCTCTTTCTGCAAGATTTTCACGTACCTGTGCTTTCAGTTCATCT
Organism: Oceanispirochaeta sp.; assembly: GCA_963677615.2. Taxonomy (GTDB): domain Bacteria; phylum Spirochaetota; class Spirochaetia; order DSM-2461; family DSM-2461; genus Oceanispirochaeta. The sequence goes on from CAXXQW010000006.1 coordinate 226,026, forward strand.
ATTTTTTTCTCTATATCCATTATATAGCCTCCAGATTTTCCTAGTCCTAATACAAAGATAAAAACCTTTCATTCAATTATCAAGGATTGTGATTTCAACACGCCTGTTTTTTCTTTTTCCCTCTTCCGTTTCATTATCCGCCACAGGCATGGAAGCCCCCATTCCCTTGATAACCATCCGGGAGGAGTCTTTCAACCCCATACGTAAAAAGAATTCCGCCACCGCTGCAGCCCTCTTTTCGGAAAGGGCAATACCGTCCCGGTGAGGGCCCACATAGGCGGTATGACCCGTAATCATAAGGTCATGATCCGGAAAACGGCTGATAATTTTTCCCAGTTCTCTCAACTTGTTCTCTTCACCGGGAAGGAATTCCGCACGGTCCGGATAAAAATGGATATCCTCCAGTGTCAGGATCACTCCCTCGTCAGAGATATCAACAGAAATATCTTCCAGCTGTTCGTCCTGAATAGCTTCTTCAATCTGTTCTTTGACGCTTTCTTTTTCCCACTGATCCGCTTCGGTGACTTCACCTTCTGCATTCCCTTTAAAAGTATAAATGCGTCCCGAAGCCATGCTGTAACGAATGACAAACTCCTCGGACACATAAGCGGGGATACCAGCCAGGGGGTCCCAAAGGAAAACCTGTTCGAAATCGCCGTAGACACCATTGGGCAGATCTGCCTGCCCCGCAGGGAGAGCGCCCGGAGGAAGGGAATACACATCAAGCTCCTTGTAGAAATGATAATTGATCCGGATAACATCGACACTCCTTCCCTCGTATATATTCTGCCCTTCATATGTATAAAAAACACGAAAGGGAATGTGCAGCCTGTAATCCAGATCGAAAAAAGGCTTGAGATCATGAACCTCTTCTCCCATTCCGGACCAGGTATCCCCCTTCTGCAGAACCTCATCGGGAAAAACAGGAATGTTCCTCACCGACGGAAGATAATCATCTTCCGGTATATCTCCATAGACTCCGTTGTGGTACCGGAAAAAATTTACAGAATCTTCCATGGCATAGATATAAACTCCCGTATCCAGAGATTTTTCCGAAATACTGTAGTTCACAAACAAAGAGGCTCCCTGCTCATCAGCGTCAAGGACTTTAACCGCGATTCTGTTAAGAATGGAAGATTCTCCTAAAAGCTCATCATCAAGAAAGACTCCCTCGCGGACCTCGGAGACGATCCTGTATTCATCATCTTTTTCCTGAGAAAACCGGAAAGTCTGAGCTGACAGCAGAACTGTCAGCAGAATCATAACAGTACAGATGATTATTTTTTTCAAAAAGAGACCCCTTCCTCTTTTAGTCGAGACGAAATAATTGACAAACCAACTATCCCTATATATTGTAAGTGTATTATCGAAAAAATCGGAGAAAAACAACAGGTTTTTCCGCTGGAGAGAAACAGTTTGTTTAAACATAAGACCCGTTTTGAAAGATTTGTACACCCGACGATCTTCTTTTCTGACCTTATCCCTTTAAAGAAACATCTCCCCCTCTGAATCTGGAAAACGCCGGATTTACCAGATCCTGTTGGACTCCGTTTTTTTTAATTTTATTTTCAGCCGCAGTACTGCCATCTCCTTATGGGGATTTTCAATTGCAGAAACCGGCAATTCATTCATACAGGAGACATCAGTCGTGGGTAATAAAGAAAACATCAACCCTGAAGACCTCTTGCCTGTTGTTGAGAATCTGATCAAGCGGGTGAAAGAAAACGAAGATCCCGATACTCTCAACGCTTACAGAAAGGCATTCAAGAAAACTGTTCCATTTGCTATGAGATCTTGGCTTAGCGCTTATTTTCTGAAAGAGTACGCGTCCAGAAAAACTACAAGGACCACCGTTCAGGACGGAGTATCTCTGTTTGTCAGCATTGGAAGAAACAGAAAAGTCTATCCAAAAGACCTGATCCACCTCTTTGTAAACACAGGGAAAGTGGACAGAAACATGATCGGGGATATCAAGATTCTTGACAACTATTCATTTATTTCAGTCAGTTCCCAGGCCACAGAGACAGCGATCGACAATCTGGACGGCATCGACTACCGGGGAAGAAAACTGACTGTGAACTTTGCAAAAAAGAAATCAGCAGAATAATAAGGTCAAACCGGTTCCGGCGCCGGTTTGACCTTCCCGGTTTCAGAAAAACCGGGTAAAAAGAATCCAGACCACAATATAATTTATAATAAGCCCAGCCAGAACAAGAATCCCTGAGAGGCTCTCATACAGAAAAGCCTTTTTCCGGCAGTAGGATGAAAGCTCCTCCGGATCACCGGGAAGACAAACTGTTCCTTCAAGGCAACCCAGATTTACCCGAACTTCCTTTTCAGAATCCTGAATCCCGTACCCCCACCCGCTGGGGCTCCTTTTGACAGCACAGGGTTCATCTCCGTCCCAGACAGTGAGATTTCCTGTTTCAGGATTTATAGACAGCCTGATAAGATCCCTTTCAGCCCGGAACCTTCTGGCAATATCCCAGGCCCGTCTATACAGGTTGAACAGAAAGACTCCGGGAGGAAGAAAAAGCAGTGCTGGAATCAATGCCATGGAAATGCAGAAAAACTGTAAAAAGTAATTTCCGCTGTTCTGGAGAAGATAAACAGATTGAATCAGGAGAATCAGGATTCCGGAAACAAGGGACCACGGGGTAAGAAAATTCCAGAATTCATTACTTTGCCGTCCGCACCACACTGCTCTGGGAATAAGAAAGCGAGGATTTTCATTGTAGACCAGGACCATCAAAGGGGCACATTCTCCTGTTCTGAAATGAAACCTTCCGTCTTTGTAATCCAGCTGACCGCTTATATACATTTTTGTTCCTTCAGGCATGGAAAAAACCTGGTTCCATGAAACCTTCTCCAAAGATTCCACAGGGAAAGGAACAGGGCTTAAATGTGGATAAAATTTCTCTTTACCTGCAAAGGCAGGCATGAAATAAACATGACTATCCCTCATATCAACAGTGACAGTTCTGTTCTGTCCTGTTTTAATCCAGAGAGTATCATTGCCTTCAATAGCTTCCAGTTCTCCCAGAACCCTGAAAGGGCCGAGATGGGCTTCTCTGGACTCGGGCATATGAAAATCCATGGGGTAATAGAGAGAAGAATGAAGATTTTTTCTGACCCTTCTCCACTGGGACCTGACGACAAAAGCCCCCAGAACGGGAATAAAGCCGTAGAAAAAGAAAGCTGTAATCAGAATAGGGACAAGAGTGGACATTCCGCCTAAGCTGTAAGATTTACCAGAGAGCCTGTCGAATATGACATACCTGCCGTATAGGGTCCCGCCTGGGATGATATGGCATCATGCAGTTTTCCGGCATACTGACTGATCAGGGCGTCAATGGCATTGTCCGAAAGGCGGGAGGGATTTACTCTGGAAACATTATTTTCTTTCAGATTTACAAGAGAATCGATCAGATTGTTAAGCACCCTGAGCCTGTTGAGAGGAACAGCCCGACCCTGAGAAGCGGTGGGGATTCCCTGAACATACTTGAACTGGGCATAGGGGCTTTGGGCCCTGGAAACGGGAATACTGATTCTGCCGGATGAATTTCTCATACTCATCAGCTGTGCGATGTTCACCTGCCCTGAAGCAGAACGCAATTCCATTTTCCGTACCTCCTGTTGTTCTTATTATCGGAACAAACAGAAAGGGGATTACAGAAAAATACGGAATCACAAAAAAAACCGGAGACCATTGGCTCCGGTATATCTATTTTTTAAGCTGGAATTTTTGAATATTCAGAAAGTATGCGGGTTATTTTCTTTTTTCGCTTGCGCTTTTGCAGTCAATACAGAGAACTGCATAGGGGATAGCTTCCAGTCTGTCTCTGCTGATTTTCTTGGAACAGGAGGCACATACACCATATTTTCCATTTTCAAGGCGGATCAGAGCTGATTCCACTTTGCTCAGCCGGTTGCGGTCCTGAGTGCTGACAGCCTCCAGAGTTCTTACGTCAATATCGTTGGATGCAATGTCCGCGAGGTCTTTAACTCCCAGATCTTCTACAGCAGCTTTAAAGTCTTCATTCTCGGAGATAAGATTTTTTAAAACCGACTCCTTCATCTCAAGAAGTGTATTCCGCATCTTATCTTCAAATTCTTTTTCCATAGCTTTAACCTTTTCCGGTGAAAATAATATCCGCAATAATCTGTATTATTTAAAGAAAAAAGTCAAGGAGTTGACAAATACAATCTGATTTCCTAATATGCTAATCACCATACCTATCAGGAGATATTTGTTTGTCTAAAGAAGAAGCTATCGAAGTGGAAGGGGTCGTAAAAGAGTCTCTTCCCAACACAATGTTCAGAGTTGAAGTTGCCAATGGACATGTTATTTTAGCACATCTTTCCGGAAAAATGCGGAAACACTACATAAGAATCGTACCGGGAGATAAAGTTAAAGTAGCCCTTTCACCCTATGACCTTACCAGAGGCAGAATTATCTACAGAGAAAGATAATTACCGGAGCAATATCCATGTTGCTCCGCTGCCTCCCGAACTGGCAGGTGCCCGGCCAAAATCCCTTACAAGAGTGGACTTCTGCAGATACTGCTTTACAAGCGGTCTTAGAACAGATTCACCGCCGGGTGAATGCAGTCCTTTTCCATGAACAATAACAACTTTTTTTAAACCTCTGCGTTTGCTCTTTTTCAGGAAGGCTTCCAGCTCCGCAAGAGCCTCTTTACCGCTCCAGCCATGAAGATCCAGAGAGTCCTGAGGCTCCATACGGCTTAGTTCCTTTTTTCTCGTGTGGGTGATTATTCTGTCAGGCTTCTCTTTCCTCTCTTTCATTTTTCTGTCAGGAGGATACATTTCAAGCCAGGAATCCATGGAATTACCGGATGAGGGGAACCCTTTTTTTTCTCTGTTTTTTTCGGCCTGTTTCTGCTTATTCTGCTTTTCCCACCGGGAAAGGATATCTTCAAAGCTCACAGTTCTTCACCATCCAGGGATATCAGTTTGTCATTGCGGACCCATCCTTCCAGCCCGAAAGAGGTGGTGACCAGAGAGAAATCCCTCTCCTGCTGTATGAAGGAGACGGTCGTACCCGCATCTATTTTGAGCCAGTCACTGCCGATCTCTTCGGGGATTTTCTTTACAACACACTCTTCACGGATAACAGCCAGAGGGCGATCCAGAAGCCAGGCGGTTCTCAGCAGCTCACCTCCCGCGGCAAGAGAAAGAGAGAAGAAAAGGACAAAGAGAATAATAGGCAGCGGTCTGTTCTGAACAATGCTGTAACCCAGAGCAATCATGGAAAGATTGAAAACCAGAACAAGAAGTAGAAAGAGAAGATCCGGATGAAAAAACAGAACCTGGTTATGCTGATTTTTCAATTTCATGATCTCTTCCATCTGAAGAATCGTCTGCTGGATTCTTTTGTCCATGGGAAGACGTTTCTGGGCTCTTCTCAAATCAGCCAGTCCCTCTGCCTCAGAACCGGATAAATACTCCAGGACTCCTCTGTTATACAGGAACGTCCCGTTCCCGTTCCATGATTCGGAATGCTCCTCATAAAGGGCCAGCGCCTCATTGTAGGAAGACTGATCGAAGAGAGCCTGAGCATCGCGGATCCAGGGTTCCCCTTCTGTCTCCGCCATGGAGGAGGAGAGGAAAACCGAGGAAAGAAGAAGCGCAGACAGGAGAGCGGGATTCAATTTCTTCAGAACCAGAACCATCATAAGAAAGAGGACTCCCGGAAGGAGAGCAAGATAAAGAAGGGGTGTTGTGTACATAGCCCAACCTCTGGCTGCCCGGCTGTCGGAAAGCTCCATAAGAGTAAAACTGCCCCTTCCAGAATCCTCCTGTCCTGCCAGGAGACTGGTGACTTCAAATTCATAGCGGCTCTCTCCCCTTGTTTCAATTCTGCCTGCAGCGGGATTGAAGTAAGAGTAGGAAGGGATGAGGATTTCATACCGATCCAGAGTTTCGGGGCGAAAAGTATAAACCATCTCCCGGGCGCCCTTATATCCAGAAGAAGAGGGAGCATACAGAAGATTCTCCTTCACCGAATAGGAGAGCCCACTGGGTATAACCGGTTCAGGCATGTTGAGCAGGTTCAGATTTCCCGTACCTTCGATGCGGATTGTCAGAATTACACTGGTTCCTGGAGAGACCGAGGTTTCGGAAAGGGAATAATCAATGGAAAAATCCCCCACAGCTCCGGAACTTTGAACCTGATCCGGAAGAGGAAGAACCTTTATGGTTGTCCTTCCCGTAGTTCTTGTGACACCCGATATCGATACGGAAGCGGAGGGGAGAGTCAGAAGACCTTCCCGGGATGGCGTGAGAATCCAGGCTTTCATGGGAACATTAAAAAGAGTGGCGTCCTCCAAACCGGTAAAGCCGATATCTCCCAGCCCTTCCGCTTCCTCCAGAATCGCTCCTCCGGGAGACGGCAGAGAGACTGATTCGGGAAGATCTATCTCTTCCAGGTTATTCATAATCAGAACGAGAGGAACCGACTGTCCCGTATAAATCTCTTCAGGCAGGTTTTCCCAGGAAAGCTGGAGAGGATACTTCAGATGTCTTTCATCATTCTGTAAAACGGGGATATAGAGCTCACGGGTGGAAAGCGGGCCGTACTCCAAAGCGGTATCGGGATCTCCACCGGTTCTGGGAAGCACAGTCAGGGGGGGGATACGGTAAATACCGGCCCCCTGACTTCTCAGGGTATATATTACCTGAACGACTGTACCGAAAGTTCCATCCTCTTTCTGGATTGTGCTTTGGGCGGTATAGGGTCCACTGACCTTCTGAATTCCCTCAGGCCAGTCGGGATCCTTTATAGAAACAGAAAGCTTCCCGGGATAGGGAGTCAGAATTTTGAGAGTAAATCTCTGATTCTCCAGAATCCCTTCCTTCCATTCAGCATTCAGAAGCTGAGGGACTTCCTGCTGGGCAGAAAGGGAGAAACAAAATCCTGTCAGGATCAATAGAAGGGTTACCAGTCGTTGGCTTCGGTTGCCCCTGTTGATTCTGTTTTCCACAGACTGCCCTCCTTTCTTTTTATGTATTGAAGAATTCTTCTGGCATCGTCACCGGCATCGGCAACCGGCTTGTCCGGACGGTTATCCTCCATGGGAGAATCCACTTCCATCCTGTCGATGGTCAGTTCCAGATTCCGTTTGGCATCCATATTCCCGGGTTCCATTTTCAGAGCCGTTCGGAAAGCATTGTAGGCGTCTGCGTATCTTCCCATCTGATAATGAATGACTCCTCTGTTGAATATCGTATTAAACGCTACTTCCGCATCTCTGTTCTCATCAATGCTGTTCCATATCTCAAGTGCCGCCTCCCCTTCTCCCAGGGCGTAGTAAACATTGCCTATGTTATATCTGATTCTGGCTGTGTATTTTCCTGTTTCACTCCCTTCAAAATAGGAAAGCAAGGCATCCTGATAACTTCCCTGCTGAAACAGGTAATTGCCCTTGAGCACCGAAGTGCCCGGTTCAAGGAGTGTGCAGGAACTGAGAAATAAGACCGGAATTAGCGTCAGGATTATCAATCCGCTTTTTTTTAAAACCATCGGGACCACCTGATACCAAGAGAAAAAAGATTCATAATCAGAAAGACCAGAGAGAGGATAATAAAGAGCCGGAATCTCTGCTGGTCCCTGTAAATAATCCCTTCCTCATCCTGAAGGCCTAATACGTCCCTCAATGCTCCTGTGAGTTCACCCAGAGACCGGGGATCAGAAAGAGCAAAAAATTCTCCCCCTGAAAGCTCTGCCACCTCTCGGAGAACATCCGGATCCATCCGGGTAACCACAGGCTGACCGTTCAGATCCGAAACAACTTCATTATTTCTGTCTCTCAGCACAATACCCTCTTCCGACCCGACACCCAGAGCAAACACAGGAATCCCCTGCAGATAGGCTTCCCGGGCAGCATCCAGAGGATTTCCTTCCAGGGATTCCCCATCGCTGACAAGAAGGACAGCTTTCTTTGCAGCCGAACCGGGAGGAAAGGCTCCGAGGGCGGATAAAAGACCTTCTTCAAGATCCGAACCGGAACGGGAATACATCTCGGGAGCAAGATTCTGAAGAGCGGCTTCCATCTGAATGGAATCTTCAGTCAGAGGAACCAGAATTTCCCCTTCCCCTTTGAATATAACCAGTGCGCATCTGATGGATTCAAATGAGTTTAAAATAAAATTCATCCCCTCTCCGGCCCGGCTCAACCGGGAAGGAGGAAGGTCATCGGCCAGCATACTTCTGGAGACATCAGCCGCAAAAACAAGATCAAACCCCTGACTATCGTCTTTGACAGAGCCTTTACCCCAGCTGATCCCTGCCAGACCGAGAACCGCAAAAAGCAGGAAAAGAAAAAAAGTGATCCAGTAGACCAGAGTCTTTACAAAATAAACCTGAACGCTCTCGTCATGTCGCCATGCCCCTCCCAGTTTGAGAAGAGCAGTCTTTCCCTGCCTGTAGTTCAAAAAAGCAGGGATCAACAGCAGAGAAGCGGGGAGAAGGAGCCAGAAGACTTCCGGGTAAAGGATTTTCATAGAACCTCCCGGAGTAAAACTTTTCTGAGAAAAAAATCAGCCATAATACATAAAAGACCAACCATAATAAACCAGCGGTAAATCGGAACATTCCTTACATGGATTCGAACGCGCTCCTCAATAGTTTCCAGAGAATCGATGGACCGGAATACCGCTTCCAGAGAGCCGGGAGTAAAAGCCCGGTAGAAACTGCCTCCGCCTGTTTCCGCCAGCTGAAGGAGAAAATCCTCATTAAAGGTACTCCTTTGAATTCCGCTGATAAGTTTACCCGATTCCGGGTGCTCAAACTCAAAAGGAACCTCTCCTTCCGATCCGATTCCGATCACATACAGGCGGATTCCCAGCTGGGCGGCCATGGCCGCTGCAGCCATAGGCTGAATCTCTCCGGCATTGTTGTCTCCATCAGTTAACAGAACAATCACTTTCTGATCAGAGGAACTTTCGGAAAGATGCAGAGCAGCTACCGAAATTCCCATCCCGATGGCAGTTCCCTCACCCAGTTCCATAATTTTGAGAGCATTCAAACGGTTGAGAAAGGTTTGATAATCCGTGGTAGGGGGAACCCTGAGAACAGCTTCATCGCCGAAACCCACCAGTCCGACGCCATCATTTTTTCTGTTATGCACAAATTTGGTTATCATGCTTTTGGCGGCATCCAGTCTGTTATCTGGAGGAAAATCACGGGCAGCCATACTGGGGGACTGATCCAGAACAATCACAATATCCGCTCCTCTGTTGAGATACACTTTCTCATGAAGACTCACAGTGGGGCCCGCCAGAGATGCCAAAAGAAGGCAGATCCCTCCCCAGAAAAGGAGTGCTCCCAGCATAAGAAGAAAACGGATTCCCCTCTGGGGAGCCGTGAATAGCCCTTTTCTCCAAAGACCAATGGAAACTCTGAAAGAACGGCCGCTTCTGAGACCTGAGTGTCTGAGGTATATAAAGACGGGAACCAGCATAAAAAGGAAGAAAAAACCGGGGGTTTCAAAGGTCAGCATGGGTTTTCCTCCAGTTCTCCAATTCACTGGAAATTTCTTCCGCTTCCTGAATCATCCCTTCCCTTTCGCGCAGGCTCATCTCCTCTCCAGCGAATTTAACCCTGTCCATCCTGTGAAACAGATTCAGCAGAGTGAGATAAACCGACTCTGTCAGGGATGACCCTCTGAATACCAATTCCATCTCTTTGGTGGTGAGAGAAGAAAAATCCTTATGAAAACGGGTGGATAGGTAATCTTTCATTCCTCCCGCATAGATGTTGAAGAACTCTTTATCGGACATATCGTTTAAGGATTGTTTTATCTTTTTCAGCAAGCGCAGAAACTTTCTGTAGGGAAGGTTGATCCGGTATGTTTTTATCAGAGACCCTGCCTGATTTCTGATCAGCCTGAACAGCATGACAAACAGAATAGGGAAGCTGAGAAGGACAGAAAAAATAACAGCTCCGGTGACCCGGGTTCCCGGTATAATCAAATTGGGCCTGAGGCCTGAGAGAGTCCTCTCTGAGTCGGCAGCAATGACAGAAGAGGTATAGATTTTTACATCCCTGAGAACAAGACCTCCCAGGTCAAGGGGAGGGAGGGTCCTGGTCCCGGGGAAATAGGGGATGAACCGCAGAGAGACAAGAGTGTCCCCGCCTGATTTTTCCATTTTCAGAGAAAGGATTTCCACCCATTCCGGATCCGGCAGGGACTGGGGTATCTGAAGATCCACATCTGCGGCAGTCCGCAGAAGAAACTGCATATCCACAGTATCTCCCACATAGTAATCGGGAGGAAGAAATCTGGTGTTGAGCTGCTGATACTCCTGAGGCACCGCAAAAAAAGTCTGAGAAAACAAAAAAATGAGGATCAGAAAAAAACGTTTCATCAGCGGTTTTTTCTCCTCTCGAAGAAATGAAGAAGTTTTGCCGCAGGATCATCTTCTGTAGAGATCTCAAGGACATCTACCCCGGCAGACTGGCACTCCCGTCTCCAGAGATACCTCTCATGCTCCCAGAACTGTCTGTAAGAAGCCCTCATCCCTTTTGTTCCCATCCCCTGCCAGCAGAGTCCTGATTCCGGATCTTCCAGAGTAACCAGGCCGGTGGAGGGAAAATCCTGATCCAGAGGATCAGTCAGCCGGATGGCAATAACATCATGTTTTCTGGCAAGGATAGTAAGCTCCTTCTGGTACCCGGTGGTCCGGAAATCCGAAAGGATCAGACAGATACCTCTCCTCTTCATCGACTGGGAAGCGGTGGTCAATGCCATTGCCAGATTGGACCCCTTCCTTCCTTCCTCAACCGAGAGGATTCTGGTAATCTGCTTGAGCACATGCTTCTTCCCTTTCCGGGGAGGGACCTGTTCCTCTATCTTGTCTGAAAAAAGCAGACTGCCCACTTTGTCATTATTGGCTACCGCAGCCAGAGCGATCAGGGAAAACACGTAACCCGCCAGCTCCCGTTTGTTCATCCTGCCGGAACTGTAAAAAAGGGAACTGGAAGTATCCACAAGAACCTGGAGAACAACTTCTCTCTCCTCCCTGAACGTCTTTGTATAGGGGGAGCTCATACGGGAGGTGACATTCCAGTCAATAAACCGCGGATCATCACCCCAGGAATACTCCCTCACTTCATCAAATTCCAGCCCCGGACCTTTGAAAACAGAATGGTAATTTCCGGCAAAAATGGTATCAACCAGTTTTCGGGAAATAAAATGGAGATGTTTGACTTTATTGGAAATATTCCTGCTATCCATAATCAGGGAACCGTGACAGCCGCCAGGATATCACGGATGACATCATCAGCACCCAGTTCCTCTGCTTCCGCTTCATAGGAAAGCACAATCCTGTGCCGCAGGACATTATAGGCAACGGATTTGACATCTTCGGGAACCACATACTCCCGGCCTTCAAAAAGGGCCTGAACCCTGCTGCAGTTGAAAAGGGCAATGGAGGCTCTGGGGGAGGCACCGAACTCAATATACCTGGTAAAGGGCAGTTGATGCCGCCCCTTTACCCGGGATGCATTCACAATGGAAACGATATATTTCCGGACGCTCTCATCCACCCTGACACGGGATGCGGTCTCTTTCAGATCCTGTATGGCAAACCGGTTGAAAACTTTCCGGATAACAACCTCCGAAGGATCATCCAGCTGATTGAGTATCGCCAGCTCCTCCTGGGGAGAGGGATACTCCACTTTCAGTTTCATCAGAAACCGGTCCAGCTGTGCTTCCGGCAGCTGGTAGGTCCCCTCCTGCTCAATCGGGTTCTGAGTGGCCAGAACAAAAAACGGTTCGGGGAGTCTGTAGGAACTGTCCCCTATAGTTACCTGATTCTCCGCCATGGCTTCCAGAAGAGCCGACTGAACCTTGGCTGGAGCCCTGTTGATCTCATCTGCCAAAACGATATTGGTAAAAACCGGCCCCTTCCGGGGTACGAATTCTCCTGTCTGGGGCCTGTATATCATGGTACCGATAAGGTCGGCCGGGAGCAGATCCGGAGTAAACTGAATCCTTTTGAAATCTGCATTCAGAACTTCCGATACAGTCTTCACCATCAGAGTTTTCGCAAGACCGGGCACACCTTCCACCAGAACATGTCCGCCGGTGATTATCCCCATGAGAAGACCGTCAACCATTCCCTCCTGGCCGATAATCCTTTTGCCGATCTCAGCCCTGGCCGATTGAAGCAGCTTCGCCGCATCCTCTATTTTGTTTTTCAGGAGAGTTTCTTCCTTCCTGTTTTCTTCCAAAGTTATTTCATCGCTCACGCTGTCCATCCTTACTCTACTGACTCAGGTTCTGTAATCCGCATTTTCCCTGACATACTCATAGGAAAGATCAGATCCCAGAACCAGGGATTCACTGTCTCCCAGACCGAGAGATATGGTTATATCCACCGTCCGCTCATGCTCCGGATAACCCGGACAGGGGGTGGTTAATTTACGGGAAACCAGATAGTCGCTCAGATATTTCTCTTTCACACCATCCAGCAGGAACTCTCCACCGGCAAAAACCGTTTCTTCACCCAGACAGATAACCAGCTGCCGTTCATCCAGAGAGATTCCTTGATTCCCTGCATAATCTCCCACAGCCTGAACAAACCGTCCTACATTGGGATCGTTACCAAAAACGGCGGTTTTACTCAAAGGAGAGTTAACCAGGGCTTTTCCAAAAGCTGCCGCCTGTTTTTCCGACTCGGCACCTTTAACTTTCACCTTTATAACATGCCCGGTCCCCTCTCCGTTACGGACAATATCCTCGGCCAGCTGCCGGCAAAGCGCAAAGAGGGCCTCCTCAAAAAGGGACTCTTCTACCGCCGGCTTGCGGCAGGAGGAGAAGAGGAGCACCGAATCGCTTGTACTCTGATCGCTGTCTATTGAAATTCTGTTGAAAGTTTTTTCTGCCACCCGACCCAGGCACTCCTGCAGAGCATTTCTGCCGATGGCAATATCGGTCATCAGAAAAACAAGCATGGTCGCCATATTGGGTTCAATCATGCCGGCCCCTTTGGCAATACCGCAGATGCGCCCATCACCGATGGATACAGACCGGACTTTGGGGAAGGCGTCGGTTGTCATAATCCCCTGAGCCGCCGGAAGAAGGGATTTATTCTGGAGAGATCCTGCCAGATCGGGGATTTTATCAATCATCTTCTGCACAGGCAGAGACCAACCGATTACCCCTGTAGAAGAAGGAAATACAGGGGCATCCAGAAAATCTCCCAACTCATCCTGAAGGGCTTGCGTAACAGCAAGGGCTGCTTCCTCGCCACCGGGAGCACAGACATTGGCAATTTTGTTATTGACCAGCACGCCCTGAACGGCTTTTTCCTTCAGCAGTTTCCGTCCGATTCTAACGGGATAGCCGGGAAAACTGTTTTTTGTAAAGACTCCTGCAAAAGATTCGGTGGGACGATCCAGAAGAATCGCTGTAAGATTCATTTTCGCACCGGGCCCGTCGGGCCTTTCCACAGGAACAAAACTGAAGGAGGTTACACCAATTTGAAAACCCTCGGGAGGCAGGCTTCTTTTTTCAAGGTCCGAAAGATAGGATTCGGGAGAGCTGTATTGATTCATAGACTCCTATCATACCGATTTGTTACACAAAGGTCTATTATTTCTGATGGACACAAACAGCAGATCCGGTGTTCAATGACCGGGGAGGTTCAAATGGCCAAAACGCTTATGATTCAGGGCACATGTTCGGATGCCGGAAAAAGCACCATAGTGGCTGCTCTGTGCAGAATTTACAAAAGACGGGGATTCAGGGTGGCCCCTTTTAAATCCCAGAACATGGCCCTCAACTCGTTTGTGACTCCCGAAGGATACGAAATCGGAAGGGCCCAGGCTGTTCAGGCCCAGGCTGCCGGAAGAGCGCCCCATATTGATATGAACCCGGTACTGCTTAAGCCGGAAGGCAACTCCCGATCCCAGGTTGTCCTGATGGGTAAACCCTGGAAAACACTGGAAGCAGGTGATTATTATGAGACCAGAGAACCTCTTTGGAAAGAAGTCACTGCGGCGATGGACCGCCTTTGCGAAGACAATGATATAGTCATTGCCGAGGGAGCCGGCAGTCCCGCGGAAATCAACCTCACAGCCCATGAGATAGTGAATATGGCGGTGGCCAGATATCTGAAAGCTCCGGTTCTTCTGGCAGGCGATATCGACAGGGGCGGAGTTTTTGCATCCCTTTACGGAACTCTGGAGCTGGTGAATGAAGACAGGAACCTCATAAAGGGCTTTCTGATCAATAAATTCCGGGGTGACCAGTCCCTGCTTATGCCGGGGGTAGATATGCTTACTAAAAAGTGCGGGGGAGTTCCCACCCTGGGAATCATCCCCTATATACCGGAAATATACCTTGCCAGAGAGGACTCGGTATTTATTGAGACGAACAGAACCTGGGGAGAGGAGCAGGGGCTCGATATCGGAGTGATCCAGTTTCCCCGGCTCTCCAATTACGACGACCTTGACCCTTTCCGGAACGACAAAGGGGTAAAAGTACGATTTATCAGAAGCCTGCAGGAAATCGGCCGACCTTCAGCCCTGATCCTTCCGGGATCAAAAACAACCATGAGCGATCTCAGATGGCTCAAAGAGACAGGCCTGTTCGATGCAATTCTGAAGCTTGCCGGAAAGGGCATACCCGTTGCGGGAATCTGCGGAGGCTATCAGATGATGGGCGAGAAGGTGCAGGATAAGGAAGGACAGGAAGGTTCTGTCGGAGAAGAGAGGGGGCTTGGCCTTCTCCCGGTTTTAACGGTTTTTTCAAAAGAGAAAACCACAATCCAGACAGAGGGTGTTATTCAGGGCTCCCGGGGATTTTTCAGGAATCTGGAAGGGACCACCCTTAAGGGGTATGAGATCCATATGGGAGAATCCAGTTTAACCGGAGAGGCAGCACCCCTTTATAGAAAGCTCGATGGGACTTCTGATGGAGCGGTTTCTCCGGATGGACGCCATTGGGGCAGTTATATGCACGGTATATTTGATTCCCCTTCTTTCCGGCATGCCTTTCTCATGTCCCTGGGATGGGAACCTTCCGAACCGGGAGAAGCGGAAGAAGTTCTCAGAGAAAAGGAGTTTGAACGAATCGCTGATGTTGTAGAAAGCGCATTGGATATGAAAGCCCTGAACCGGCTAATGGGATTATAAGCCCGGCTTGCTGCACTGTTAAAAAGAGCTCAGGATGAACAAGGAAAAGACCATACTTTATGCGGAGTAAATTCTTTGATCAGGAGAGGATCCCGATTTTTAACAGGATTCCCCTGATATACCATAAAAAGGGAGGAAATTCATGCCCCTGCAGACGATCATGATAACAGGTTTGGCCCTTCTCTGTCTGATTCTGATTCTGCTCCTTTTCAAAAGGAGAACGCCTCCCGGAGAGAATCAATACTCTCCTGAAATACTCATGAGAATGCACAGCAAACTGGAGCAGCTGGACAGGATATCCGGCCAGCTGGAAGAGATGAACCGCATCTTCAGCAATCCCCGGATGCGCGGAGGGCTGGGAGAAACTCTGATGGAAGAGCTGATCAGAAACTGGCTGCCTCCGGAAAGCTATCAGTTTCAGTACAGCTTTGCAGGTGGCCAGAGAGCCGATGCGGTTATCCAGCTGGGAAGCTATAAAGTTGCCATCGATGCCAAATTTTCTCTGGAACAGATCAGGGAGGGGTTGGAGAAGAGTACCCGCGGCATTCCCGCATCTGTCAAAAAAGTCTTCCTGCAGCATGGTAAATCCATAGCGGAAAAATATATTCTCCCCCGGGAAGGGACACTGCCCTTCGCCCTGATGTATATTCCCTCGGAAGGGCTCTACTACAAAGCATTTATCAGGGAGGGCGGGGAGTTGATCAACGAACTTCTCCGGATGGGAATACTCCCGGTAAGCCCGTCAAACCTTTTTGTCTATCTGCAGACTGTGGTGTACGGTTTCAGGGGATACGCTTTTTCCAACAGGAGTAAAGAACTGATGAGCCTGGTTTCCCAGGTCAGGCAGGATTATGAAATACTGGAGAAGCAGTTCAGTCTGACCGGCACACATCTGAAGAATCTCCAGAAATCCTGGGACGATGCAGCCGCCCGTCTGGGAAGAATGGACCGGACAATCCGTGAGATGGACAGGTAAAGCATCCTCCCCTGACCTTGTTCTGCCCCAATCACCGAGAGGGGAAATTGTGAAAGGGGATGCAGATCTGCATCCCCTGTAAAAGAGCTGACAGAAAGAATCTAGAGAACAAAGGACCCTTTGCGTATTACTGGAAAATCCTTTCCCTCCGCATCATACCCTGTCACATCCAGGTCGGGAGATCCTATCATAAAGTCCGTATGCATCAGGGAAACATTGCACCCGTTTTTTTTCAGATCCTCATCGGATTTCACATCGGAAGGGAGATTCAGACAGGTAGGATACCCCCCTCCCAGAGCGATATGGCAGGAAGCATTTTCATCGTAGAGTATAGACCCGAACAGGAGACCGCTTTTCGCAATGGGAGAGGATTCGTCCACCAGAGCGACTTCTCCCAGGTACCGGGCCCCCTCATCCATATTCAGGAATTTCTCCAGCACATCCCGGCCTTTTTCGGCTCCAAAATCCACGACCTTACCCTTGTCAAACCGGAACCAGGCACCGTCTACCATGGTCTCCAGAACCTTCAGAGGCTTGGTCACTTTTACAGTCCCGCTGGTCCGGGAGTAATCGGGGGTGGTAAAAACTTCTTCTGTGGGGAGATTGGGAAAAAAACGGCTTCCATCCGGGAGCGGAGCCGGCCCTCCTGCCCAGAGGGAGAGAGAATTGAGTCCGATTGTCAGATCTGTCTCTTTTGATTGAAAATGCAGACGATCCAGATGCCTATCATTCAGCTTCCGTCCCCGTTCTTTCAGCTGTTCCCCCATTTTCTTCCACTCGGCCACAGGGTCTTCCCTGTCAAGACGGAGGATAGGCTTCAGCACGTCCCACAAATCCTCTTCAGAGGCATCAGGGCCCAGAACTTTTTTGGCCCATTCCGGACCGGGAGATGCAACAACACACCAGCTGTGCTCATCATTCATCAGGGATTTGGAGACAAATTTCAGGGCATTCCTCTGAGCCTTGGACATGATCCCCAGTTTTTCCGGGTCCACATCAGCCAGAACATCCAGCTCTTCGGTACTGTCAATCCGTATTCTTGCCCAATCTTCAGACAGCATCTGATGCCCCTTCACAATCTGGTAATTGGGGACATATTCCAGCTGACGGCCCGACTGAGAGGCAAGCCGGGCCCTGGTAAGATAGTTGTCCTGTACGGCTATCTCCACATAGCCGGCTCCCAGAGAGTAGGCCTTTTCCGCCAGTACCCTGGCAAAATCATAGTTTCCCGCATTGCAATTAATCAGTATGTTCTGCCCGTTTTTCAGGTTGATCCCCTGATGCAGGACGATATCCGCATAAGCGCTGTAATCGATCATGGTTGACTCCTGTTTGTAAATTTACTGGAAATATTATCGATCCATAGGAGAAGAAATCCAAGCCCCCGGCAAAGGTTATTCCCCAAAAAGGAAGCTTATCCTTCTGTTTTCATTAAATGCAGGACAAGGGGAAAATGATCGGAGTAGCCGCTCCCTTTCCAGCTTTCCCACTTGAATGGAGCGCCCTCACTGGTACAGAACGGCGGGTCATTCAAACAGTCAAAACGATCATACTCCCATCCCTGACCGTCCAGAAAATCCCGGGTCAGCAGGATATGGTCAAGCTTCAGCCAGCGGTTCTGGAAAAAGTAACTCCCCGGAGCCTCTTCCTCTCCCCAGGGAGAATACAGAACGACCCGTTCTTCACAGTCCATCATGTCTTCCGGTTCTCCGGCAATGTACAAACTGTTCAGCCAGGGAACATCATAGAGGTCCTCCACGGGCACCTGTGCCGTTTGGATACCCCCTGCATGGTAATCCTCAAGGCTTCCATTGAGATCTCCTGCAACAAGAATCAAGCTGATTCCTTCTGATTTCAGCTGTTTCACCCGGCGAGCTACGGCTTCCGCAGAATGGACCCTGCCCGATTCTGTGGCTCCTGCACCACCCGAGCGGGATTTCCAGTGATTATTAAACAAAGCGATATCGTCACCATCAATGGTAAAACGCAGCTCCTGTATCGACCGCAAAGGAAATCCTCCGTACTCTCCGGGTTGATGAATATGGAGATTTTCCGGCTCAAAACGGGAGAGGAACCCGCAATGAACTGCATTGGGGGTATACTCGGACACGCCCCAATAACCGTATTCTCCACCAAGATATTCCCGATTCAGCTGTTCAAGAACACCGGGGTTTTCCACTTCCTGAAAAAGGATGATATCCGGAAGCCTTTCCCCGCAAGAGAGAATGACCCGGGAAAGGTTTTCCAGACGCATTACATAGAGGCTGTTATTCCAGCCGGAGTTGTCCGGGTCATATTCGGAATACTCTGTCCCGTCCGAAGCAGAATCAAAAAGGTTCTGCACATTCCACGTCATAATAATCAATTCTGAAGCTGCATCCCCTACCGGGATTCTGCAGGAACATGCCGAAATGAAAATAAGAAGGACCGGAATTCGGAATAAGGGGGATTTTGTCCTGAACATACAGGTCCTTACAGCGGAAAAAACACTCCTGATTCAATTTTGCCGAAAAAACTTTTATGTTTTATACTCCTTCTATAACAATACATCTGCAGTCAGAGGTAAATCATGAAACGAATACTATGCTTTGGTGATTCCAACACATGGGGCTGGGATCCTGCAAAATGCGACAGATATGAAGATGATGTCAGATGGACAGGAATTCTTCAGAAGGGCCTTGGGCAGGATTTTACAGTCATTGAGGAAGGTTTAAACGGCAGAACAACCGTATGGGAAGATCCGGTGAGCGGCGATAAAAACGGCTACAGGCACCTGCCTGTCTGCCTGGAAACCCACAGGCCCCTGGATCTGGTTGTTCTGATGCTGGGAACGAATGATCTGAAAAACAGATTTTCCGTATCGGCCCATGATATTGCCAACAGCATCTGCCGCCTTTTGGAACTGATAGAAAAAACTCCTGAAGCCTTCAGAAACGGAAAACCCGCGGTACTTCTGATGAGTCCGCCTGCAGTAGCAGAAATGTCTGATTACAAAGAGGCATTTATCGGTGCCATTGAAAAATCGGAAAAATTCGCAGAGGAGTACAGACGTGTTGCGGCAGACCATGGGTGTCACTACCTCAACACATCCGACTATATTGTATCAAGCCCTGTAGACGGCATTCATCTTGACAGAGATGAGCACCGCAAACTGGGCGAAGCTGTTACCAATGCAGTAAAAGGAATCCTGTAGAATCAGTTTCCAGACTCTACCATCTCCAATTCAGCTCTGGTGGTGACAATCTGGGAAACCAGCTTGTACTCCAGAGCTTCGTCTGCGCTCATCCAGTAGTCCCTGTCTGTGTCTTTGCTTACTTTTTCCACATCAATGCCGGTTTCATTTGAAATGAGTTTATTGATTTTTACCCGGAGCTTTTCCAGTTCATTCGCATGGATCTCTATCTCAGTAGCCACACCTCTCATTCCGCTCAGGGGCTGATGAATCAGGTAATGGGAGTTGGGAAGAGCGATTCTCCTTTCTACCGGCGCCGCCAGCAGAATAATAGCTCCTGCACTGGCAACAAGCCCCATCCCTATGGTGTAGACATCAGGTTTGATAAACCTCATCATATCGTATATGGCAAATCCCGCATCCGCATCTCCTCCGGGAGAGTCAATGAAAACCTTTATGGGACCACTCCCGTCGGCTTCCAGCAGGAGAAGCTGCCGAATCACTTTTTCCGCCAACTCTTTGTTGATCTCACCGGAAAGGATAATGGTTCTGGTTTTCAGCATCTTTTGAGAAAGGGCATCCTGGTCAGTATTGTTTTTTGCCTCTTTTCCCTCTTCCTCCAGGCGTCTGATCATAGTATAGTCTCCTTACTGAATCCTGCTCATAGCAGCAGTGTTTCTAATAATATATTGAATTCCCGGCAGAATGGCAATTTAATATACCATAAAGTCCCAAAGGAATTAAGATCATGAAATCGGCATTTATAGCCATAATCGGCCGGCCTTCCGCCGGTAAATCCACATTAGTTAATGCTTTGTGCGGAGAAAAAGTTTCTATTACAGCAGATGTTCCGCAAACCACCCGGAATAAAATTCGCGGGATTCTTACTGAAGAGAGAGGCCAGCTCGTCTTTATTGACACGCCCGGATTCCACCATTCGGAAAAAAAATTCAACCAGTATCTGAAAGAAGTCGTTTTTTCTTCTCTGGAAGAAGCGGATATGGTCCTCTATGTGGTGGATTCCACCAGACCCCCGGGAAAGGAAGAGCAGGAGATTATTGAACTTTTAAACAAACAGAAAGACAAGCCCGTACTTCTGGTAGTTAACAAATCCGATATGAAGGGGAACTACAAAGAGGAGATAAAGGGGCTTCTTGCCGTAAATGTTCACCCCGATGCACTTCTGGAAATATCCGCCTTAAAGGAAACAGGAACAGGAGAACTGAAAGACCGCCTCTTTGAATTGGCTCCAGAAGGGGAACTGATGTATCCTGAAGACTATTATACCGATCAGGAACCCGAATTCCGGATTGCTGAGATTATCCGGGAAAAAGCCATTTCCCAGGTATCGGAAGAACTTCCCCATGCCCTGTATGTGGAGATTTCGGATATGGAGATGAAAGAGGAAGGCAGGGAACTGTGGGTTCGTGCATTCATAACGGTGGAATCGGAGTCTCAGGTGGGCATTGTGGTCGGGAAAGAAGGGAAGCGGATAAAATGGATCCGTATTGCCTCACTAAAAGAGTTCAGAAAGATTTTCCCTTATAAGGTACGGCTGGATTTGAGAGTTAAGGTTAATCCCCGCTGGAGAAGAAAAGACTATCTTCTAAAAGGGATGTTCCGCTGAACTGTGATCCGCATGCTCCATGGGGACGGTGATCCTGAAACCGGCACCGCCTCCTTCGGGTCTGAAATGTGCGATTCTGCCTTTCAGTTTGTAGGTTATCAGATTGTAGACGATATGCATTCCCAAGCCTGATCCGCCTTCATGCCGGCTGGTTGTAAAAAAAGGCTCGAAAATCTTATCAAGGTGCTCATCGGGAATGCCCGTTCCATTGTCCTGGTAAATCAGTTCCAGTTCCTTATCGAGCTGAGCATAACTGATCAGAATCTCACCCGGTTTTTCCAATGTTTTAAAACCGTGGTTGATAGAGTTCAGGATCAGATTACTGAGAATCTGGGACCAGACACCCGGAGTAGTTTCTATCTCGACTCTCCGGGATTCCAGTATTTCCACCTTGTACTTTTTCCACTGGGGCTTCAGACTCCGGACCACATCTTTCAGATAGCTTCCGAAATCGATATAACGGACCACATCGGAACTCTGATCAACAGCGACCCGTTTGAACGACTGAATGAGTTCAGAAGCTCTCTGCATATTAACAAGAATCAGCCCCGAAGACTCCTTCAGATACTCCAGAAACGAGTGAAAAACTTCCTCCGTCATATCTCCGTCTCTGTAAAGCTGATCCATCTCATCCACTTTGTTCCACAGGGCGCTGGAAGCGGTGACCCCGATTCCCAGGGGCGTATTGATCTCATGAGCAACCCCCGCTACAAGCTCTCCCATAAGGGCCATTTTTTCAGAATTGATCAATTGCTGCTGAGCAGACTTCAACTGATGGAGATTATTCTGAAGCTGAAACGTCCTCTCTGCTACAGTTTCTTCCAGATTCTGATTCAGAGAGAGAAGCTCTTTTTCCGCTTTTATCAGCAGGCTGACATCTCTACCGATAATGATATACAGGGTTTCCTGCTCCAGCGGAACCTCTCTCAAATACATCATTCTGGAGACGGTTTCCTTCTGTTCTCCCTCACCGACCTCTTCTTCCAGAATAATCCTTTCCGAATCGGGAGCATTCAGACGGGGAAAGTCCAGAGATTGTATTTTGCTGATGGATTGGCCTACCAGTTGTACCCGGCTGCTTTTCAGAACTCTTATAGCCGTTTTATTCAGGTCTAGTATAATACCTTCACGATTGAGAATGATAATCATATCGGGGATGTCTTCCAGAACCGCACGAAATCTTTGAAGCTCCAGGCGCGAATGCTTCAGATCGGAATAATAATTTTTTCTGAAGCTTTTCTCACCGAGCCCTATAACCTGCTGCCGGAGTGATTCCCTGTCTTTACTATCTGATGAAGGTTCTTTCATAAATTTTTGTAATCTCATCCTTAGCGGGCTCTCGGGGATTTGTGACACTGCAGATATCCTGAAGAGAGAGTTCAGCAAGTTTTCCACACTCTTTTTTTGTCAAGGCAAACCGGCTCATATCTTCCTGGATTCCGGTAGCTCCCACTACCCTGTCCAGTTCCGAGAGTATTCCATTGATACCCTTTTCAGGGGTTCCTCCATGAGATGCGGCCAGAGTCCCGGCAATGGTGTCGTATCTTCCCGGGCAGCTGACGTAATTGTATTCGCAGACTTCCTTTAAAAGCAAACCGTTGCATTCGCCATGGGGAAAATCTTTCAGCCCTCCCAAGACATGGGCCATAGCATGAACCATTCCCAAACTGGCATTGGAAAAAGCCAGTCCCGCTTCCAGTGAAGCCTGCATCAATTTTCCGAGGATATCTGGATCATCGGGATTCTCAAGAGCCTTTGGAAGATAGCATCCGATAAGGCTGATCGCCCCCAGGGAGTGACGGTCCGTGATAAAGGAGTGGGCGGTTGAAACATAGGCTTCAATGGCATGGGTAAGGGTATCCAGAGAGACCGCCGACAGAAGATCGCGTTCCATCGTAACAAGAGAGGAAGGATCCACCAGAGCGATATCCGGAACCAGAGCCTTTGAAACTATGGCAATTTTTTTGCTGTTTCCCGTATCGGTTATGATGGCAAACTGACTGACATCTGCAGAACTTCCGCAGGTTGTGGGAATACAGATCAGAGGAGGAATCGGTCGGGGAATCCGGTCGATTCCTTCATAATCCAGAATATGTCCCCCGTTGGAAACAATAATACCGATCCCTTTGGCTGCATCCAGGACACTGCCGCCCCCAAGCGCCAGTATAACATCACAATCATGGGTCTTGTAAAATTCTGCTCCGTCCATAACCTGATGATCCCTGGGGTTGGGAAGGATGTTATCGTAGATCACATAGCTCATCCCTTTGTCTTTGAGAGAGGCTTCCACTCTCTCGCACCATCCGGCCTTTTTGATACCCGGATCTGTGACTAGGAGGATCGTATCACCTCCCAGGTGGTCCGCATACTGACCGGCCAGATCCAGACTTCCCGAACCAAAAACAAATTCGGGAGCAACAAATTTCCTTAATACATCCATGACATGATTCCTCGATTTTAAATTTTAGGCTTCAGCCGGAGATGACGCAAACTTTTTTTCCATAAAAAAAGGCTCCGGATATCCGGAGCCTCATACGCAACAGGGGACAGATCAGTATAGATCAAGAAGAGACAGGACCTTCTCCTTTCCTATGGTGTAAAGAAAACTGATCAATCGGGGACCTTTCTCTTTGGTAATCAGCACCCGGTAAACCGCTGTAAAAAAATCCGCTGATTCCAGGTCCAGCTCTTTCATCATATCGTATACGGTAGTACCGAAATCTTTCTCATCCATGGTCTCCATGCTCTCACGGACAATACCCGCAAGCCGCCTGATTGCCTGAGTGTTCTTTTTATCCAGATCAACTTTTCCATCCTCAGGGGAACGCAGAGAGAACTGAAAGTCTTCAGGAGCGAAATCCTTAACCCAGTTCCATGCACAGAGAGCTCTCTGTCTCAGTCTTTCTTCCTGTTCGGGTTTTACATCTCCCAGATAGCTGATAACGCCGTCAATATCTCCGGAAAAAATCTGAAGGAGATTGCACAGATGCCTGATCTGAATTTGATACGGCATTTCCCCGGGTACCGATTCCACCTGGGAAAGCTCGTAAATCCTGGCCTGTTTCTCCCATTTTTTCAGAGCCTTGGGAGAATCGGGTTTGTTGAAATAGGCCCTTTCGCACTTATCGTAATCTTCATAGATTTTCAGAACATCCAGATCAAAGGAAATGGCAAATTCCGTATTGGGTCTGGTACCGGCAAAGAGATAACGGACGACTTCAGGCTGATAGACCTCAAGAACATCTGCCAGGGATACCACTTCTCCCGAGGAAGAGGAGATTTTTCCGCCCCTTCCCTTGATTCTGATAAAATCATACTGGAAGGTGACGGGAGGCTCATGCCCGTAGACTTCTTTCCCGGTTTTTTTGGCGGTATCAAAGCTTCCCCCTTCGGAGTGATGGTCTTTTCCGGCGGGTTCAAAGTCCACATCTTCTTCTTTCCACCGCATGGGCCAGTCAATCCGCCAGGGAAGTTTAACCGCATGAGTGGACCTGAGATCCACAGTTTCGCTGTTCCCGCACTCGCAGCTGTAGGAAACCCCGTAGTCTCCATCCCATCCTGTTACTTTTGTGGTATCCCTGTCACAGGATGTACAGAAAACAGAAACAGGCATCCAATCTTCGGCGAGAGGAGTGGTCCGGCTCTCATCAAGCTGTTTCCTGATGACGTCCTTCTGCATCAGAGCTGTTTTTATCCCCTCGGCATATTCAGAATTCCTGTACCGTTTTGCCTGATATATATACTCGGGAAAAACCCCGACTGCAGGGAGAAGTTTTTCCAGTTCCTTCTCATTGGCCGCGGCATAGCTCTCCTCACCGCCGAGAACATCGGGCACGACGACAATCGGTTTTCTCAAGTAGGTTTCCAGCAGCTCCTGCTGAGGCATATTCTTGGGCACTTTTCTGAAAACATCATAATCATCCCAGGAATAAATGAAGCGGACTTTTTCCCCTTTCTCTTTCAGGGCCCTTACAACAAGTTCCACCGAAATAATCTCCCGGAAATTCCCTATATGAACTGTTCCGGAAGGTGTGATTCCCGAAGCACAGGTATAATGCTCTTTGGGGCCTCTTTCCCGGATAATCTTATCGGCGGTAATATCCGCCCAATGGGTCGACTTTGGTTTATTATCATTACTCATGGCAAGGAATTATACAGACCCTTGGAACCTATGGCAACAGAAAGGGGAGCCTCCCTATAGAGAAACCTCCCCTGTTTCACAAATTATTCGATGGTTTTATCCTACCAACGGGCTCTTCCCCGGGAACCGCTTCTGCCATAAGAGCCAGGAGCACACCAGGACTGGTCTCCGTATGCCATACGTCCGGCACCATAACCGCCCTCTAATGTCAGGGTTTCTCCATTGATTTCCGCACTGGTTACCTGGATAAAGCGGATATCCTCTTCAGCGCTCCAGAACATGGGTCCTCCTTCAGGAACCTCATATCCTGTGACTTTCACACTCTCGCCGCCTTCCAGTTCCAGGTCAGCAATGGCAAAGGACGGAACCATGATAAAAACCTTTTCACCATTTTCCTCTATATAGGGATGAGTTCCGGTTTCCAGTACCAGAGTTCCTTCCACCGTGACCTCTTCCAGTTCGGGTGCATTCACAGGGTTTCCTTCTTCATCGGCCCAGTACATCATGCCACGGCCGCCACGGGAGTAATTAGAATCGTCATCCCATTTCCCGGCATATCCTCCCCGGGGTCCGGCGCCATAGGGAACAGCCTGCTCTTCCTCTTTATTGCCACTGGCAAAAATACTGGAACCTGCCGCAGCAACCAACAATCCAACAACTAAAATCTTTTTCATGTCAAACCTCCTAAATGATTGACTTGTATGCTTTCTGATGGTTTAAACAATACGGGGAGGTTATGAACAAAATATGAACCGGTTCTGGAAAGAGTCTAAACAGATAGGAAATCAGAGCCGATAGTGGAACTATGACATATAAATTTCAGAAATTCCTGCTCTCTTTCCTGCTGATTTCAGGAGTCTCCCTCTGGGCGTATGAAGAAGAGGGCATCGCCTCCTGGTACGGAGGAAAATTCCATGGCCGCCTGACAGCAAACGGCGAAACCTTCAACACCCATGAGTTGACTGCGGCCCATAAACTGCTCCCGTTTAATTCTCTGGTGACTGTCACTAACCTCAATAACGGCAGAACCGTTCAGGTCAGGATCAATGACAGGGGCCCCTTTGTTGACGGGAGAATTATCGACCTTTCCTATGCGGCCGCGGTAGAACTGGATATGATAAAAACCGGAACAGCCCCGGTACTGGTCAGCGTAGAGAATATGGACGTTCTGGAAGTGAAGTTTACCATACAGATAGGCGCTTACCGTAACCTGGAAAATGCCACAGCCATGAAAACACTCCTGGAAGAAAACGGCTTTGCCCCGAAAGCGGTTCTGAACAATAAGGGTATTACCCGCATTGTGCTGGCAGATATCCCCGAGACCCAGACCGCCAGCTATGCAAGAAAACTGGAAGAAATCGGAATTTCAAACATTCTTATAAAACAAAACTGAAAAAGTCATTTCCCGCTGTACATTCCTTCATATGAACATGCGGATTCTTTTTCTTTGTCTTTTATGCCTCCCTTTTGTCTCATATTCCTCCCTTTACAGCTCCGGCGGGGCTGATCTTGAACTCCCGGTCAGATGGTACGGCCAAACCAGGAGTGAGAGATGGGGAGAAAAATTTCTGGGAACCAGCAGGATCATCACCATTCACACTCACGGCTGCGCTCTGACTGCGGCTGCCATGGTGCTGGATTATTACAATGTTAGAACAAACCCGGGACGGCTGAATGAATGGCTGGTTGATCATAACGGGTTT
This sequence comes from Oceanispirochaeta sp., assembly GCA_963677615.2. Classification (GTDB taxonomy): domain Bacteria; phylum Spirochaetota; class Spirochaetia; order DSM-2461; family DSM-2461; genus Oceanispirochaeta. The sequence goes on from CAXXQW010000006.1 coordinate 252,808, forward strand.
GATGACGGCTGGGATGACGATTCGGGAGAGTATCTTGGCAAGGTCCGGATATTATGGCAGGTTCCTGCTGAAAACCTCGATGAAATAGCCAGCTACAGCAGAGTGGATTTCCGGAACACACCAGCGGATCCTGATATGATACGGACTCTGCTGAATGAAGGAATCCCGGTCATTGCCGAGGTAGTCAGGCCAGGAGGGATTCCCCACTTTGTGGTGATCTACGGCTACAAGGGGGAGGAGTTTCTGATTCGTGACCCCCTGGATGAGAACACACGTTACCTGAGCGAACAGTACAATATCAGCGACAGCTACGGCAGCGGATCAGAACGGAACATTCTCGGTCTGAGAATCTATAGGCCTTCCGGATCCTGAGGAGCTTCAAGCAGCTTCGGTCCCAGAATGCGGATACCGATCAGCCCCATGGGCGCAGTAAACACAATAGCCAGAACCGCCAGAGCCAGTATCAGCTTCCCTTCGGGAAGCCCTGCAGCCAGGGGAACTGACCCCATGGCAGCCTGGACAGTCGCTTTGGGCAGATAGGATATTACGCAAAAGAGCCGTTCCCTATGGTTCAGATTGCTCCCGATTGTGGCGAGCCAGACACCAAGAGACCGGAATACCAGTCCCCCCAGAATAATCAGAAGACCAGAGAGACCGGCAGCCAGGGCCACCCGGACATCCACAGAGATTCCAATCAGAACAAAAAGGACAATTTCGGCAAAAACCCAGGCTTTATTCAGTTTGGCCGCCAGTTCGTGCGCTACGTATTCCGCCCGTTCCAGAAGAATGAAGCCGGTGGTCATAACCCCCAAAAGGGCAGCGGTATGAATCCAGTCACCGATATCCACCAGGAGAATAGCCATTCCCAGCAGCAAAAGAGATTTCTCTGTTGCCCTGATCTTCTCGTGATGTTTCCGGAAATACCAGGTCAGAAAAAAACCAGTCAGTATGCCGGGGATGATCCCTCCGGCTATGGAAAGGGGAATTTTCAGCAGCGCCAGTCCCGGACTGACACTCTCACCGCCGGCCAGTCCCAGAAAAATGGAAAACAGGGTTATGGCAAAAACATCATCCAGAGAAGCGCCTGCCAGGATAATGGTGGGAACATCCTTTGCTGCACCGAGACCCCGGTCTTTCATATCCAGCATGGATGGCACAACCACCGCCGGAGATACCGCGGCAAGCAGGAAAGCCGTAACCCCCGCAGTCATCCAGGAGAAGTCCAGAAAAAAATGAAAGAGCAGAATCAGGGCCCCGCCCTCAAACAGACAGGGAAGAAAAGACATCATCAAGGCAACCCTGCCCACTTTTTCCAGAGTGTTCCTCCGGATTCCAAGGCCTGCCCGTAAAAGGATCACAATCAGGGCCAGGGATTTCAGGAAAGGACTGATCTCATCCAGAGACGAAGGAATAGAGCCTTCTCCCGCGAGTCCAATAACAACACCCCACAGAATCATACCCAGAACGGAGGGAAGCCCTATACGGGAAGTTATCCGCCCGGAGAACCACCCCCCTATCAGGACAAGGACAATCAGGATATTCAGAGTCATTTCACAGCCTTTGCCGTTTCTTCCGCCAGGATCCTTATACCTTCCTCAACCAGATGTTCCTCCTGGGCATAATTGATCCTGATGCATTGGGTGCTATGGTCCCAGGACTCTTCCAGCCCGAAAAAGAAATACTCTCCGGGAACCACAATTACCCGTCTTTTCTTGAGCCGTTCATACAGCTCTCTTGAGCTTATGGAGAGATTCTTAAACCATATCCAGAGAAAGATTGCACCCTCGCTTCTGTGTATCCGGAAATCTACCGAAGAGGGCATGAGTTCACGAAGCAAAGAGATCGCTTTTTCTGATTTTCTTTTATAGAACGGCCTGATGATATTGCGGCTGAGATCCAGGATCTCGCCGGACCGGACAAGAGATTCTGTAATCACCTGTCCGATAGTTCCGTTTGCCAGGCTAATAATGGCATTGCAGGAAGAAACCGCTTTTATGACCTCCCGGGATGCCACAATAATACCGGTACGGACAGAGGGCAATCCCAGCTTGGACAGGCTCATGCTGAGAATAATATTGTCATTCCAGAAGGGCTGAACGTCCTGAAAGATGATCTCCGGAAAAGGAGAACCATAGGCATTGTCAATGATAAAAGGGACATCCGCATGGGCTGTCAGTTCTGCCAGATGTTTTATCTCATCATCCGTTAGAACATTGCCTGTGGGATTGGTAGGCCGGGAGACACAGACCGCGCCGATATCATCGGTAATCCGGATTTTCGTAAAATCCGCATGGTATTTGAAAAAAAGGTCATCTTCTTCATGAATTGCTGCGGGAATGGTTTTGAAAACACCCTCCTCCAGTGCCTGATCCGCATATCCGATATACTCGGGACAGAGGGGAAAAAGGATTTTCTTCTTTTGCCCCTGGACATCTGTTCCGGAAAAAAGGTTCAGCAAAATGAAAAAAGCGTTCTGGCTGCCATTGGTAACAGCGATATTCTCAGGTCCGATATCCCATCCGTAAGTCCTTTTCAGCAATTCAGCAAGCGCTTCCAGAAAAGTGGCTTTTCCCTGGGGAGTGTCGTAATTTGCCAGAGACTGCTCCATCTTATCGCCCTGGTCCATCAGCTCTTTCAGCACACGCCGCCAGACAGAATGCACCTCTTCTATGGCAGCAGGATTACCACCGCCAAGCATACACACATGGTCAGTACCGGCAACGGCAGTACCAAGATCATCCATCAGTTCAAGAATTCCCGAATGGGAGGTAAATTTTTCACCAAATGCAGATAATTTCATAGAACTGATTATACCTGTCTGGATTGTCTTGCCAACATATTGAGAATCATTCGGAAGGAAAAAATCAAATTCCACCGGTTTTCTTAAGGGGGTTTCAGAAAAAATACTGTTTTTTTTTAAAACTACGATTGTGTTTTTCCGGATTTCTTCCAATAATTATTCCTAAATGCAGCTGAATTTTCTCTTCTCAGTCGATTTCAGGAATTGTATATGGCCCATTCAAAAGATAAACAGAAGCAGCTCAAATCTCCCTCTGCAGCCCTGGATAAGACATCCCGGGGAACCATGGTAAAAAATCAGGATGAACAGGCCATTGCCAACAGCATGGGACTGCCGTCGGACTTTATCCTCAGCAATGCCGTTGATGGCGTCCTTCAGATAAAGGAAGACGGAAGGATAATGAAAGCCAACACGATTTCCACAAAAGTCCTGGATTTGGCTGAAAAGAACCTGAAAAAAAAGTCTATATATGAACTGATCCCCAAAGAGTACCATCTGCTTCTGAAAAAAAGGATGGAAGAGCTGACCCATCCGGGGATGAATGTTGACGTTGACAGAGAGGAAGACCTCTTCCTCCTTCGATGCTACACAGGAAAAAAAGTCTACAAAACCTGCGAAGCCATTATCCTTCCCTATAAAACAGATCAGGAGCTCACCTTTTTCCTGAATATATGGGAGCCCGATTCCAGCTCGGAAAGGCTGGTGGATCAGCTGAAAGAGGTCCAGAAAAACTATGAGTCCCTTTCTGAAACCATATCGGAAGCGGTGATCATCATCGATGAATCCTTTAAAATAATCTATGCCAACTCTGCCACGATCAGAGTCTTCGGATACAACAAAAAGGAGATTATTGGAAAATCCTTTGAGGTCCTGTTTCCTGAAGAAATTTTTTACCGGTACGCTCCGGAAATAAAAAAGTATTTTTATGTGGATTTTGACGATCGGAAAGATGTGAACATCAAAGATCATATGGAACTTCTGGGCCGGAATAAAAACAGGGGCGTTTCTCCCATAGAGATCTCGTTCGGAAACTCCCGGGAGTTTCATGAAAGAACTCTCACATGCATTATCCGCGATGTGAGCCACAGAAAAAACGTAGAGCGCAAGCTCCGCTATCTGGCGTATCATGACAAACTGACAGATTTGGGAAACCGGGATCTGTTTGCCTCTGATATCAACAGCCTGTTTGAACAGGTTTCCACCAGATCCATCGGGCTGGCAGCCCTGTTCTTTCTGGATCTTGATGGATTCAAACAGGTGAACGATACTTTCGGCCATCAGGCAGGAGATGAGATCCTGATAGAAACGGCCCAGCGCCTGAGGGATACCCTGAGAGAATCCGATCTGATCTACCGTTTCGGCGGAGACGAGTTCGTTGTTCTCTTAACCAAAGTGAATCAGAGAAAGGACGCCGAACTGGTGGCCAGAAAGATTCTGGACAAGGTTGGTAAAAGCTATACCATCGATAAGGATGGAGAAAGAAGCCGGGCGTCCATAGGAGTCAGCATAGGAATTGCTCTTATCCCTCTGCATGGAGCTGATCATGAGACCATTACCAGAAATGCCGACCTGGCCATGTATAGCGCGAAAGAGAACGGAAAAAACCAGTTTGTGGTCTTTTCCGAAGATCTGACCCACTCAGCCAAAAATAAGTGGACCATAGAGCAGGGGCTGAAAACCGCCCTTACCCGTCAGGAAATGTTCCTTGAATATCAGCCTATTCATCTAAACGGAAAAGAGATCGCCGGGGTGGAAGCCCTGATCCGATGGAAACACGGAATTCAGGGAATTATTCCTCCTGAGCTTTTTATTCCCGCCGCAGAGGAAAACGGCACAATTATTCCCATCGGTCACTGGGTTCTGGACAGGGCCTGTATGGATATCCGTCTCCTAAACAGAAAACTGAATCTCAACCTTTTCCTGTCAGTCAATATCAGTACCAAGCAGCTGAACCTGCCGAACTTTCCCGAGCTGATCGATGGGGTAATAAACAGAACCGGTATAGAACCGAAACTACTGAAGCTGGAGATAACAGAAACATTTCTCATGGAAAACCCCGAGAAGGTCACGGCCAATCTGAACAGACTGAAAAAGATTCATCCTGATGTTTCTCTGGTCATCGACGACTTCGGAAAAGGGTATTCCAGCTTGAGCTACCTCAGCAGACTGCCCGTGGAATGCATCAAAATCGACCGTTCCTTTATCAAGGACATTCCTGATCCGACCAATATGAAGGTAATCAGTTCTATCGTGAACCTGGCCCAGAGCCTGGGCCTTACCATGGTGGCCGAGGGAATTGAAACCAAGGAACAGCAGGACAATGATATCATAAGACAATGCCAGCTATCCCAGGGATATATTCACAGCCGTCCTTTAACCATTAACAAACTGGTTCAGTACATCCAGAATCAGTGATGATGGTGGCCGCCATCTCCATGAGCATGGCCATGATCCAGTTCTTCCTCTGTGGCCTCTCTGACTTCTACCACATTCACATCAAAGTTTAAGGTTTTTCCTGCCAGAGGATGATTGCCGTTAACCGTAACCTCATCTCCCTGTACATCCTCCACACGCACTACCATGATATGGCCGTCCGTTCCAGTTGCTTCAAACTCCATACCGACTTCAATATTCTCAACGCCGTTAAAAATATTCTTGGGGAGTTTCTGAATAAGCTGGGGAGCGATCTCTCCGTAAGCCTCTTCGGGAGGAACAGTTACCTGAAGTTTGTCTCCTGCAGATTTTCCTTCCAGTTCTTTTTCCAAACCGGGAATCAGAGAGTTTGTTCCATGCAGATAGGTCAGAGGATCGTCTGAGGACTGATCCAGCAGAACCCCCTTGGAATCTGTCAGTTTATAATGCATGGAAACAACGCATGTACCTGAAATTTTCATTGATTTCTCCTAGGTTTTAAGATTGCACACCATATCGAAACACAATGAAGGGCATTCCGACCGGATATAACTTACCATTATAGGCCATCCTGAAAAGATTTCAAAGAACCGGACAAAGGCCTAAAGAAAAGTTCATCTTTTTAATAATTATCCCAGAAGCAGAGAGATTCAGGAGTTATAAAATTGAGTAATCAGGACTTCTCAACGGGTAAGGGTTTATCCTTTTTTACAGAAGAGAGTATACAGCCAGAAAAACCGGCGCAGATACAACTGTGATGATTCCCGCCAGAATAATAGCCAGACCGCTCATAGCCCCCTGCACTTCCCCCAGCTCCATCGCTTTGGATGTTCCGATGGCATGAGAGGCCGTTCCTATAGCGATTCCCATAGCAACAGGATGGGTAATTCCGAAGATCCTGAATACGGGGACGTAAAAGAGAACCCCCAGAACACCGGTTATCACAATGGCAATCACCGTGACACTGACATAGCCGCCCAGGGTTTCGGTGAGGATAATCCCCAAAGGGGTTGTAATGGACTTGGGAATCAGGGAAAGAAGGAGCATTTTGTCGACCTTTAGGACTCTGCACAGAAGAAACACCGACACAGCAGAGGTAACAACCCCGGAGATCACTCCTGCCAGAATGGCAAACTTGTGCTCCAGCAGAAGAGGGAGCTGCCTGTAGAGCGGAAGGGCCAGCAGAAGGATTGTCAGAGGAAGCATCATTTTGATATACCCAGCTCCTTCCATATAGTCTGCCAGGGGAATATTAAAAAGTGAAAGGATAACAAGAATCCCTGTCATACTGAGAAGAAAAGGATTCAAAATCTGTATTTTCAGCTTTCTGTATAATCTGAGAGAGAGGTAATAGAGTATTAGAGTCAGAAGGATTCCAAACAATGGGTGGGATGTTAACTGCTCAGGCATTTTCTGATTCCTTTTTCTTCAGAACATACTGAACCACCAGAGCCGTCACCGCCAGGACACAGATATTGCTTACAATCATGACGATCGCCAGCTTCAGGTAATACCCTTTCAGAACAGCCATGGAATCGAGAATTTCCACTGCCGGAGGAATGAAGAAAAAAGCCAGGTTGGAAAGGATAACCGAAGAGATTCTTTGATAGTGCCTGTGATTCAGAAGACCTGTTGCCAGGAGGATAAAAAACAAAGCCATACTGATAAGGCTGGAGGGGACAGGTATGAAACGTCCTAAAAAAACACCGGAAAAGTAGATGAGAACGATGGATAGGATTTCTATAACAAGAGACATGCAAACCTCGGAATTTTCATTTTCTAGGTATTAATGAAACAGGAAATTTCAAATTAAATCTATAGTCCCAGCGTCAGAAAGAGGATCTGGAAAGAGGGTTTTTCCTCCTCTACAAGCCAGGCATAACGGATTCCCAAAGAGAGGGGGAACCGGACGGCGTTGAAAGGGTAGAATTCCACAGAGACCGATGCCCCCAGGGATCGATAGGTTTCATAATCCTCTCCGGAAGAACGTACTGAGGTATGGTCGTAAAAGAACTCTCCCCGAACCCTTCTGGCATAGATCCAGGATCCCAGAGCCAGGTCAGGATAAAGGAGAGGAAACTCATAGGAACCCGAGAACTTGTACAGCTCGTCTCCTTTGACAGCATCATATCCTCGTGAAAAGAGAACCCTGCTCTGATAGGAGGAATCCTGAACTTCGTAGGCTCCTTCCAGAACAAACCCCGTATTTCTGAATCCCCCCGGAAGATAGACCTCCACGGTTGTGGAAAAAAGAGAACGGCCCCGCTCATCCAGAGGAGAAAATGTATAATGGGACTGTCCGGCAATTCCCCAGAGGGGATTAAGGCTTCTGGGGCCTCCCGGAAGGACCGATAATCCCTGAAGTCCGAAATAGAGGGGGAAATAGGTTTCTGTATCTCCCCTGCCGGAATCCTCAGGGATCAGAGCCTGTCCGCCTGCGCCCGTATAGGGGAGAACCCTGTGATACCAGAGGGGGCTGTCAAAATTCAGAGGCAGAGACAAAAGGAGAAGAGAGGAAAGATCCTGATACATTGTTCCGTTGATATCCCGATACCAATACCGGTTGTTCCATGCGGCATCCGGTAAACCGCCCCGCCAGTCCAGATTGAAAAATCCCCCTCGGGAGAGTTCGTTCACATCCACCTCGCCCCCCAGGCTCCAGCCGAAGGTATCCATCACATCATCCGAGCGGACATAAAGAGCCAACCCGGTCCCTGTTTCCAGGTTGGGAGTGATACCCCAGGAATGGATATTCACAAACCCTTCGGCCAGGGAATAGTCTTCCACCGTCTGCTCAGGGTGCGCTTCTTCCCCGGAAAGGATCTCCCGGTAGTCAGGAAAATCCTCAGGGTTTTCCGGGTAGTAGAGAAAATCTGCCGGCTCGATCTTCTCCCGGGGGATCCAGGACTCGGGGCGAATCTCCTGGAGAGCCAACTGTTCTCCCAGCACAGAAGTGTATTCGCTGTATAGAAGAACCTCCTCTCCCTCCCACTGTCCTGCCAAAGGCAGACGTACACTGTTATGCCGGGAGGAAACCTGACGGACCTGACCGGTGCCGGTATCCATGACCATAACATTTTCCAGACCTGTCAGATTGGAGGTATACAAAAGGGAGCCCTTGTAAAAACCGGGAGTTTTTACGGTTTCGAAGGAAAAATCTTTCAGATATTTCCATTCCCGGCTTTTACGGTCCAGAGAGACAATTGCCCTGCCCTCCCGGCTCTGGATGGTCAGATAGAGGACCCGGCTATCAGCAGACCAGGCAGGATAACCGGCAGAACAGTATTCAGGAACTGGATACGAGTCTGTTTCCTCCCCTGTGAAGCTATTAAGCAGCACAAGAGACTGACGTCCCCGGGCATCCCACGAAACAGCAGCGAGCCGGGAACCATCCGGGCTGAAGGCCGGCATGGAATAGTGCTTTCCTTTTGTAAGGGGGACCATAGTCCCTGTATAGATGTTAACGGAAACCAGATCGGACCAAACCAGGGAATCATAGATAGGGGAGGAGCGTCCAAAGGTCCATACAGCCCTGTCCCCATGGAGAGTCATATCTTCCCCCGGGGGCACCCTGATAAGATCCGTCATCCCCTGGGGAGTGATTTCCACCAGCCGGGCCGGTCCGGAAAGGGAAACTCTCCTGGCAATAATCCGGTTATTATCAAAGGATAAGGGATCCCAAAGGGTGTAATCCCTCATAACAGGTTCTGTTATGGTTCGGTTTTCAATAAGCTTGATCCTGCGGTTCTGCTCTTCCCATGCCATACGCAGCTCTTCAGCCATATCCTGATAGAGCCTGGACCAGGATGTTCCGCCGATTTTTTTAAGACCTTTGTACATGCCGAGAGCAGGAAAAGGCAGAGAGGCAGGTCCGTCCAGAAGGACATTCAGACTCTCTTCTCCATAGTGGTTTTTCAGATAAGAGGTCAGAAAATAACCTGTCACATATTCATTGGGGATATAATGCCGGAAAGAACGGTTAATCATTTTCTGATAGGAGAAATCCTCCCTCAGGATAATCTCTTTCATCTGTCTGTAAAAGAGAGGGTCCCGGCCCCGGCCGGAAGAGGAATAGGCCGTTTCAGCTCCTACGGCATCTCCTTCCATAAGCCACCCGGGGATTCCCCAGTATAATCCCACGGTCATTCCGGACTGTCCGCCCAGAAAATAGAGTATCCGGTTGAGCTTCCGGTTGAGAGTATCATACTGCACCATATGACGGCCTTCATGAAGTGCAAGAAGATCAAGCCAGTCCACAGGAGGCATAGATTCACCCGAGGGAAGGGCAGACCATACGCTCCTCCGGGGGGGGAGAGAAACAAAACCGTTGGACTGACGGTCTTCTGCAGTAAGTATGATTGTCCACCCCCGGGAATGAAGGGGATCAAAACCTCTTCCCTCCAGCTGATAGATTTCCTCCATCTCTTCAGCCAGGGAGACGACCCTGTCAGTCAGGGTCTCGGGAAAGATGATTCTGAAATTCTCTGTCTCAATCTGTTTCCAATTCCGGCCGGGAGCATACTGTCCCCAGACAAAAGTGTTCAGCAAGAGAAAAATAAAAAGAGACAGCTCTTTTTTCAATGAGATTCCCCCCCTTTTAAAAATAACCGCCATTACAGAAGAAAAGCAACAGGGAATCACTTTCATTTGACACGCTCCCCTCCCCCCTTTACACTTATCCTGAAAAATCAGCCTCTGTTTTATTCACAGAGCTTAAATGAAATGAAACGGAAGTAGCACATGTACACTCCCACAGCAACAGATATAGAGGAATTGCAGAAAAAGTTCCCGGCGTCACTCAACTACCTTGTATCAATCTTTCTGATACAGAGAGAGTATGGAAAAACCGGGAATTCCAGGCTGGCCGCGAATCTGGGAGTTTCAAAACCAGCAGTGAACCAGGCGATAGGCCGTTTAAAAAAGCATAAACTGGTGGAGCAGGATCCCTACGGGGATATCCGGTTGACAGAAAAGGGCCGGGGATTTGCGGTCCGGACTCTGATAAAACACTATCTGATAGAGCACCTTCTGATTACCAGAACCAACTATCCATGGGATAAATCCGATGATGAAGCGCAAAGGCTTCAAACCAGCCTGTCCGAAGAGTTTACAGACTATCTGTATGATTTTTTCAACAAGCCCCAAACCTGCCCCCACGGGAACCCTTTTCCCGGAAGCGAGAGGGAGGAGGAGTTGATTTCCGCTCCCCGGCTGATAAATGCCCCCCTGGATTCCCGCCTGCAGGTGATCAGAATCACCGAAGAGGGGGAAGCTACAGAAGGACTCCTGCGTTTCTGTCACAGAAATGAGCTCTTTCCCGGTAAAGCCCTCTGTATAAAATCGAGAGACAGCGAAGGAAATCTTACCGTCGACTGCTGTGAAAACAGCATTATCATCCCCTCGGAAATTGCCCAGTATATCTGTTACAGATTCCTTGAGAAAGAGTCATGAAAAGGGAAGCAGCAGAGACTTTCGTAAAAAAGAGCCCGAAGGCTTTCAAAAGGAGAAAGAAATGAGTTCCCATCAGTCCAATATACCTGCGGAACAGCCCAAACCCAGAGGCTGCCGTAACGCACTGATTGTTTTTGCGGTCATTCTTTTGATCCTCATCAGTATACCCGTCATTATTCTTATCAGAGCACAACCGGGGAATGCTCAGTGGGAAGAGGCAATAGGCAAAAGCCCGGTATACTCTCCGGGAGGAATCACCTATACCGCCGAAGGGGTGATACTCAAGGACGTATGGTTAAACTATCAGCTCAATCAGCTGGTCAGTGAAGCCCTGAAAAACGAGGAAGCCCCTCTGGCAGCTTTTCTGGAGGTATCCCTGGATCAGGATGCCCTGTATGTACAGGCAGCAGCGTCCATACCGACAGGATTTCCTCTGCTTAGAAACGGAGACTTTAAAATGCTCCTCTCTCTGGGGATGAATAGTGAAATGGTAAAAGGTTCCCGAATAAGACTGGAACTGACAGAATTCAGGCTGGGAAGGATCAGGGTACCTCTGGCTCTGATCAAAAAAATCAGCAATATGGATTCAGAAAAGACTCCCGATTTTCTTAAAGATCAGGATAATCCGGGGTTTTCCCGGAAAGGAAACTACACATACATCGACCTTGCGTATCTGGCGGAAGAGATCAGTCCCGGCATGGTGATCAGCAGGGTTCAAGTCAATCCCGGAGAAGTACTGGTGTCACTGGATCTATCAGACTCCCAGGTGAAAGCTATCAGAGAATTTTCCAGGATTCTCACTCCCCATCTTCCTGAGATTCACGGGAAACTGCAGCAGGAGATCTCTTCGGCAAAACTGAAAAGGCTGAGTGAATGCGAAAACCTGATTGGAGACCTCAACAGGAAAGGCCTAACCCGGGAGATACTGCTGAAAGAGACCATAACGGTCATATCCCTCTACGATGAAATGTACAACAGTTTACCCCCCCGGGAAAAAGAGACAGCTCAGGCAGTCCTTGAGGAATACGTAAAACAGAATCCGGAGCTGTCAGAACAGCTGGAGCTTCTGCGGCAGAATGCCTAGGCTACTCTGCTAACTCCATATCAAACCAGAACTCCGTGGAATACCCTCCCGCAAGAGTTCCCGTATGGACCTCTATGATCTGGCCGGAGAATCTGAAGATATCCCCTTCCAGCCATGCCAGAGTTCCTGTTACAAGAAGATCCGCTCCCAGAAGCATCCCGACCTGGAGCTGTGCATCCTTGTAAGTCATGCCCTGAAGCTGCAGGGATTGCTCTTTGACAATCCTGTCTACTTTATCTCTGGTAACAACTTTTATGTTGATCCCTTCTTCTCTGAATGCAGTTACAAGAGCAGTGGAAAGATCATCCCTGAAGAGATTATACAGCCGGGGGGGAATCTCATTGGTTTCCAGCTCGGCAAGAGCCAGGATCAGATTATCCTTTCCCTTAAGCTGTTCTGCGGCTTCCCAGCTGAAGTCCTCGGCAGCTCCGATCGAATCGGGAATAGTAGAACAGGAAGTAAAAGCCAGGATCAGAATTCCCAGGGGAATCATCAAGGTTTTCAATTTCATGGAATAACTCCTCTCTGGAAAGTCTAACACCAAAAAACAGAGATATCGAGATTTTCCCTTTTAACTGCATTTCAGAGAATGGGCTTTGAACAGGCATGTCACATCCGTCCCCTCTCTGAGTTGCATATGCTGGATAGTCTGGGTTGTTACCTCTACCAGGATTTTAACACCTGCCTGAATGAGACAAAAAGCTCCGGATCCGGAAATCCGGATTTGCAAGATTGTTCCCCTGATCTGATTCTGCATGGAAATATTATCTATGATATTCTTTGATAAAGCGATTTCATTCGGCTGAACTGAGGCAGTGAAACGCTCTGAAGGGATTCTGGGGATTTTCAGAAACTGTCCGGGCATCCCTTTTATGGAACAGGTATAAAGTCCGGGGCTCTCCTCCCGGGGACTGTACAGTTCAAATGTATTGACCATATTCAGCTGATCCGGCAGGAGCCTTTGCTCCTCCAGCAGGTCGAACAGGTTGCCGTCTCCCCGGCACACGCCTTTTTCGATAAGATAGACCCGGTTTGTCAGTTTCTGGATATCCGGAAGATCATGGCTGATCACCAGCATGGGTATGCTCAGCATATGCCCCAGCTTTCTCAGGTAGGGGAGAATTTTGTAACGGAGAGTATTATCTACAGCATTGAACGGTTCATCCAGCAGGAGCAGTTCGGGAGACGTGAGAAGAGCTCTTCCGATAGCGGTTCTCTGCTGCTCTCCTCCGGATACCTCGTGGGGCATGGAGTCCAGCATTGGGGAGAGATCCAGAAGATCTACCACATCATCAAAAGAGATTTTCTTATCCCTGGCGTAGGGAACTCCAAAAAGAAGATTCTCCTTGATTGTCATATGAGGGAACATCAGCTTATCCTGAAACACAACTCCGATTCTTCTTTTATGAACCGGTACAAAACTTCCTGCGGCTGTATCTGTCAACGTCCTTCCATTGAGAAGGATCTTTCCTGAACGGGGTTTTTCAAGCCCTGCCAGAAGGCTGAAAAAAGAGGTTTTTCCCGCTCCCGAGGAACCGAAAATACCGATGGTTCCATGGGAAAATTCTCCCTGAAGAGAGAGGAGAAAATCCCTTCTGGGAAGCTCCAGATCAAAAACGAGACTCATTGGGGACGCTCCTGCTGCCGTCTCCGGCTTTTTGCATTGAACAGGGAGGAGAGAAACATGGCAAGAAACGAGATGAAGATGGAAATGAGAACCAGCATACCGGCCTCTTTCTCCTTTCCGGGGATCTGGAGAAATGAGTACACGGAAAGAGGAATTGTTCTGGTCACCCCCTGAATATTACCGGCAAATGTCATGGTAGCACCAAACTCTCCCAGACTTCTGGCAAAGCCCAGAACCACACCATTGAGCACACCCGGCAGAACCAGGGGGAGGGTGACACGGAAAAACACGGCGTCTTTGCCGGCTCCCAGAGTTAAAGCCGCTTTTTCCAGTCTGGGATCCACCATTTCCATGGAAATCCGGATGCTTCTGGTAATCAGGGGAAAAGAGACCACCATGGAAGCAATGACTGCAGCGATTGTTGTAAAAGCAATCCTGATTTCAAACAGAGAGAAGAGGACCGATCCGAACAAACCTTTTCTGCCCAGCAGAAAGAGAAGAACATAACCGGTGGTTACCGGGGGCATTACCAGAGGTAGGTTGATAATCCCGTCAAGCAGACTTTTTCCCTTGAAGGTTCCATGAGTCATGAGGTACACCACCCCAAGGGCGATAGGCAGATTAATCGCAGTTGCCAGAAGTCCGATCCTGATGGAAAGCAATATTGTTGTGAAAAGAACCTGGGGCATCATTTTTTTCCTTACCCGCTGAAACAGCTATCTCAGGGTAAACCCGTACTTTTTAAATAGGCTCCCGGCTTCAGGATCATCCAGAATAAACTGGTAAAAGTCCTTTCCTCCGGAAGAACCTCCCTTAAGGAGAGCACAATAATACGCAATCGGGGTGTGGGATTCAGAAGGAAAGGCGCCTATGATTTTCACCTTGTCCGATTTGGCAGCATCAGTTTCGTACACTATTCCCACCTCAGCTTCTGCGAATTCCACCACTGAAAGAGCAGCGCGGACATCCGCCCCTGGCAGGATCCTCGTTAATAGCTCTTCGTACCAGCCGTAATAGCCAAGCGCCTCTTTGGCATATTTTCCGGCAGGAACATGCTCGGGATCTCCGATGGAGAGGTAGCCGCTGAAAAAACCGGGAAGTCCGGTATTCGTATCAAAAGAGAAAGAATCCAGAGCGGAATCAACAGGAGAAATCAGGACAAGCCTGTTGCCGACCAGAGGGGAAACATCCGAAGTCACCCCCAGCTCCTGAACATAGTCCATCCATTTTTTGGATGCCGAAATGTATATATCTGCCGGAGCACCCTGGCCTATCTGTTTTGCCAGGGTTCCGCTTGAGGCCGGATTAATTTTGACAGCCATGCCTGTTTGTTTTGTAAAAAGTTCTGCAATCTCATTGATTACATCTGTTGTGCTGGCAGCAATATAAACCGTAACAGGTTGCGGCTCCTCCGAAGCTCCTCCCGCATAAAGAAAAGAGATCAGCAAAATGAAGACTCCCGAAAATAGAGACTTTTTCATAACAGCGATTCCTCCGAATTCCTTGTTCTTATAAGGATATTCGCAAATCCTGTGCCAAATTTGACTTCAAACCGGAGAAAAAGAAAAAAGCAGGAAAAACGTTCTAAAAACAGCACAAAACATGACATAACGTATCATAACAGGACAAAACATACAAAAAAAGACACCCACATTCTACCGAAACGTCATATATTTCTGCTTTTCTACTTTGATGTACAGGTCAGGAATCCTTACTTTTTCAGGAGATATCCCGGATTTGATACCCCTTTCTTTCCAGAACCCTCCCCAGAATAACTGACGAGATTATGATGAGAGGAATTGATACGGCATATCGGATAATTGTGAATTTCAGCCCCAGATAAGAACTTTCAAAGACAGTCATAGCGATTCTGCAAACGGCAGATGCGCCGATATAGGTAAACACAACTGAGAGCCTGGCGCCTTTACGAGCAAGGGCGACTGCCACAGGAAAAGCAACTATCAAAGGCCCCACAGTGGTTCCCCCCAGAGCAATTGCCCAGACAAAACTGACAAATCCCCCCTTTTTTGCCCAGATGTTTCTCCACTTTCTCCTTCTCTATCCAGACTTCAAAAAGACTGACCAGGATAAAAGTAAAGGGAAGTATTTTAAGCATGGTCAGAGACGAAGTGAAAAAGCTGCGGGAGACAGTTTTACCAGCATCAGGTTTGATTATGAAAAGGATCATCACAAAAAGAAGGGAAGCAAGGGAGATCCAGTGAAAAGATGTCACTTTCCTTTTCATCCCAACTCCCCAAAAACAAGACCTGTAACAAAGGCCGTACAGAGGGCGATTACAAGAAAGATCAGGTTTCTTACCAGGGCAACCCGGGCTCCCAGAAACTGCCTTTCTACAGGAAAGGTCAGGATCCCCACCATCATAAGAGTTGTAGTAAAAGCTGAGATAATCGTAAAAGGGATGCCCGAATCCTTTAGAACACCTCCCAGAGGAAAGGCTATGAAACCGGGAATCAGGGAGATCGAGCCGATGAGAGCTGCCATTCCTGCCCCTGCGATAATACTGTCATTATGCAGATAGGAAGAGAGGCTTTCCCTGGGGATAAACAGAAACACAATAGACATGAGAAGGACCATCAGGGCGACCACTGGGAGAATTTTTACGAGCCTTTTCCATGACATTTTCAAGGCTTTTACAGTTTTTTTTCTGCTTGCTACAAAAGAGATGAGCAGAAGAAGCAGAGTGAGAACAAGAACAATTGAAAAATCTAAATCCATACCCAGAATACTACCGGAAACCTGACAAATAGGCATTACATAAACGATCGGTTTTCCTGATAATGATAATTCCGCTCAATTATAGTAAGATAGAAAACAGATATTATGGATAAAGAAAAACTTGAACGGGTCAGAGGAATCTCACGGCCTCACGAACAGATGTGGATAGAAAGGGATGAAAAGGGAAAAATCCTCCAGGTTTATGACAGGGACTTCAAACCCATTGATAAAACAAACCTTTACCTCTCCTTTGAAAGCGCCACCCAGGATGGGGGATTCTCCTATAGGGGAGAGTTTATTGAATTTCCTGAAATCAGAGAGTTTGCCCGCAAAAGGTCTCAGGGGTACCAGAGAAGGAATTACGGGCATGATATTGAAAAGCTGCTGTAAAATTACATTGTTCTATAATCCAGCAGACCTGATATTACTCAACTGAAAAGTCCGGTTAAGGCCTCAACATATTTTGAATACTCCCTATAGGTCTTTTTATAGACCTCTACATTGGCCGGGTCGGGGGTACAAACTCTTGCTGCTGTCCAGGGCTACATGTTCATCTGCCAGAGTGCGGATATCCGCACCGTCTGCTTTTTTCAGGCACCACAAAGCCTGCAATGCCCCTCCCAGAGCCGCCGCTTCGGAAGCCAGGGGAACAACCACCGGAAGATCCAGTATATCCGCTGTAATCTGACGCCATACCGCAGAATTGGCTCCTCCTCCGATCAGCCTCACCTCCCGGGCCTGAAAACCCAGCTTCTGAAACGAATCCAGACCCAGTTTCATACCCAGGATCGCCGATTCCATGGCAGACCGGAAGAGATTCTCCTTTTTCACATTTGAAGCGGTCATCCCCATAAGGCAGCCCTTGCCGTTGGGAAAATTGGGTGTCCTCTCTCCGTTGAAAAAGGGAAGAGTCAATATCCCTTCACTTCCCGCAGGGGCTGAGGCTCCAAGCTGGTCAAACTCCCGGACCCCATAGTCAAAGAGCTGACGCATCTGCTCGGTGGCAACCGTGCAGTTCATGGTACATAACAGGGGTAGCCAGCCGTCAGTACTGGAACAGAATGCCGCAAGGTTACCTTCCGGATCGATGATAGGTGTATCCGAGTAGCCATAAAGGGTACCGCTGGTTCCCAGGCTCATGGTTAAAACTCCGTCCCTGACCGTTCCGGTCCCCACGGCGCCCATCATATTGTCCCCTCCTCCGGAGGAAACAGGAATCCCTGCGGGAATACCCAGCCTTTCTGCCACTGAGGGTAGGACAGTTCCCGCAGGTTCCCAGCTTTTGATCAAACGGGGCAGACACGCCATCATATCCCTGCCGGGATCCAGAGCCTTCACAAGCTCTTTGTGCCATTCCCGCTTTTTCACATCCAGAAGGGCTGTTCCCGAAGCATCGCCGTACTCCATCACATACTCGCCGGTCAGATAGAAGTTCAGATAATCATGGGGCAGGAGGACATGGGCCATCCGGGCATACTCTCCGGGATGGTTCTTTTTGAACCAGAGAATCTTGGAAGCCGTATAGCCGGGAAGAACCAGATTTCCTGTTTCCTCCAGCAGTTTCCGGTCTCCCCCGAAGGCCTCGGAGAGCTCCCGGCACTCAGCTGCGGTGGATGTATCGCACCAGAGCTTCACATCTCTTAAAACATTGCCCTCCCCGTCCAGGGGGACAAAGCCGTGCTGCTGCCCCGAGACGCCTACGGCCCGGGCGGTCATTTTCACATCCGGATCGATCTGATCAAAACAGCTCTCCAGTGCCTGAATCCACCAGGAGGCTTTCTGTTCCCTGCTTCCGTCATCCCGGCTGATCAGATCGTGAGGGGCGCTGGCGCTGGCTGCGACTGTTTTATTCTCATAGTCGTAAAAAACGACCTTGGTACTCTGGGTTCCGTTGTCTATTCCGATAACCGTGTTCATTTCTTTTCCGTTATATTTCCAAGTTTCTTTTTGTCTTTTTTTGTTTTTGAATTAATGTCATAAATAACAGCTAAGGCGATAATTGCCCCTCGGATAATCTGTTGCAGATAAGAGTTTACATTAGTCAGATTCATAATATTATTTAGAAATCCAACAATAAACGCACCAGCCACAGTGCCTCCTGCAGTCCCGACACCGCCGGAGAAACTTGTTCCACCAATAATCGATGAGGTCAAAGCATGGAACTCATAATTGATCGCACCATTAGGAAGCCCTGAGTTAACCCGGGACATAAACAGGACTCCTGCAATACCCACAAGAACTCCATTCACAAGGTAAGCATAAATCTTGTTTCGATTCACGCTGATTCCGGAAGCCACAGCGGCCTCTTCATTTCCACCTATTGCAAAAAGAGAACGGCCGAACCTTGTGTGCTTCAAGATATACCAGGTTACCAGAAACAGAATGACCAGAAAAACTACTGGAGTAGGAACGAATCCAATAAATCCCTGACCAAAGACTGTGTATCTGTCGATTTGGTAGATATTCTGTCCTTTTGTATAAAGCAGCGCGGCCCCTCTCGCCATAGCCTGCATAGCCAAGGTAGCAATAAACGGAGGGGTTTTAAATCTTGTGACCATAATCCCATTAAGAAGGTTACAGAAAACAGCAACCGCAATCGCAACAAAAAAGGCAAGCAAAAGATTACCCGTTAGCTTGAAAACAGCGACAGAGAGGACTCCTGATAAAGCAAGAACTGACCCAGAGGAAAGATCAATCATTCCTGCAATAATCAGAATGGTTTCTCCAAATGCCAGAATTGTAGTAACAGCAATCTGACGGGAAACATTGGACATATTATCTGTTGTCAGAAAATTAGGGTTAATCAGTGTGGAGACGAGTGTCAGGAAAAACAGTACCAGGATTATACTGTATCGATCTTTTGCATTACTCCAGAAGTGTTCTATTTTTTTTGAACTGAATTTCATATTTCAGACTCCTTAATCATTACGCCTGTTGCCATTTTCATTATAGTTTCCTGAGAAAACTCATCTCTCTTTAAACATCCCATAAGCTTTCCCTTAGCCATTACATAGATTCTGTCGCACATACCGATTAGCTCTGGCAGTTCAGAGGACACCATAATAATGGCTTTCTTTTTTTCACAAAAGAGGTCATCAGTTTGTAAATTTCAAATTTTGCCCCTATATCAATACCGCGAGTTGGTTCATCCATAATAAGGACTTCAGGATCATTGATCATCCATTTGGCTAAAACCACCTTCTGCTGATTCCCTCCGCTGAGAGAATCGATGGATGTCTCAAGGGTGGGTGTTTTTACATTCATTTGATTGCAAATATCCTGAATCTTCTGAATCTCTTCTCTGGAGTGAAGACGTCCGCGGTAAAAGAACTGTTTCAGGTTTGCCAGAGAAACATTTTCTCTCACACCCCGTACCGGGACAATACCGAATCTCCTCCGATCTTCCGAAAGCATAACAATTCCATTTTTAATACTCTTTCCGACAGAAGAGTTGTCAAGAGCTTTCCCTTTTTTAAGAATTTGGCCTCCTGAATGGGAATCCAACCCAAACACAGCTCTCATAACTTCAGTCCGGCCAGCTCCCATCAATCCGGCAAATCCTACAATTTCACCTTCTTTCAAATCAAAACTGATATTCTCAAAATATCCGGGACTTTGAAAATCCTGAACTTCCAGGATTGTCTTTCCTATGGGAACATTTTCCTTTGGGTATTCACTTGAAAGCTCACGTCCAACCATCAGGGCAATAACTTCATCTATGGTAATATTCTCTTTTTTTCGTGTTTCAATCACACTGCCATCTCGGAGAATAGTAATCTCATCGGCAATCTGAAAAATCTCATCCATTTTATGAGAAATATAAATAATGCTTACACCGTTACTTTTCAGTTTTTCTATTTTTTCAAATAACAGAGCCACCTCTTTCTGGGTAATAGCAGATGTAGGCTCGTCCATGATGATTATTTCGGACTTGTATGAGATAGCTTTGAGGATTTCCAGCATCTGAATATCAGAAACAGTCAGATCCCGAAGTTTCGTAGTAGGAGAGTAAGAAAGACCTTCCTGTTCCAATAATTCCAGAGTTTTCTTTCTAATAAGTTTCCAGTCTACTTTTTTAAATTTATTAACAGGAAGCCGCCCAACAAAAAGACTTTCTTCAACAGTCATCTCGGGAATGTAATTGAGTTCCTGAAAAATCATGGAAATACCATGGGCCCTGGCCTGTATGGGATTTTTAATATCCACAACCTTTCCATCAATTTCAATCATTCCGGCATCGGGCTTGTAAACTCCGTTAATAATTTTCATCAGAGTGGACTTACCTGCACCATTCTCTCCGCAGAGAACATGAACAGTCCCTTTGTGTACGGAAAAATTAATACTCTTCAGGGCTTTTACACCGGGAAAGGATTTTTCGATCCGGGAAACCTTTAGTTTGATTTCTTCCATTTTTTTTCCTAGTTTTTTTAGATGAAAAACCCCGGCGGCCTCCCGCCGTCGGGGTTAAACCAACAACTAACTACTTAAAGAGCACCGGCTCTCTTATGCATATCTATATACTGCTGAACGTTCTCCTTGGTAACCAACGGAGCATCAATGTCTACATCAATCTGTTTTTCCTCTCCTGTAAGAAGCTTGTGACTTACAGACAGAAGATTTTCAGCCAGAGCATAAGCACTCTGCAAACAGGTAGATGTCATAAGGCCGTCTCTGATGAGGAGTGTCGCTTCTGCTGTACCGTCCACTCCATATGCCAGGGTCCCATCAAATTTAGGATTGTCTTTTACGACTTCCAAAGCACCTGCACACATATTGTCATTCATAGCTATAATGGCATCAATTCTGTCATTGGCCTGCACCCAGTCTTCCATCAGGGCCATCGCTTCGTCCTTATTCCAATTGGCAATCTGTTCTCCTACAATTGTAACATCGGGTCTTTTTGCAAAAAATTCCTGTTCCCAGCTTTTTCTTCTTTCATCAGCATGAAAATTTCCGGGAGGGCCCTGCAAAACTACAACATTGGCCCCCTGGGGAATCTGATTGATAGCAGCACGGGCATTGACGGCAGCCTGTTCATAGGGATCAGCATCCACAGAGGAGGCTCCGGGGATACCGGCAATTCTTGCATTGGTAGTAATACAGATGATTCCTGCATCCACCACTTTTTCAGCATAGGGTCTCTGTGATTCTCCATTATTAGGCTGAATGATGATAGCATCGAATTTATTGACTATGGCGTTCTCAATCAATGAGTTTACCTTATCATCCGATGCCTGCCCGTCAAAAACTTTAACACTTATGTCATCGTACTTCTCAGCTTCTTCCACTACAGCATTTGCCAGCCATGCGGCAAATGAGTCAGCCTGAGCTCTTGCAATGTAGGCAACTTTAAAAGTTCCGTCATCTTCTGCCTGTCCATTTGAAAAAACAGGAAGAGCCGCCAGACAAAGTGTCAGCATTACAAACAAAATCTTCTTCATATATTAACTCCTTTTATATTTTATGGCTTATGCCATTTTTCGCAAAAATCAAAAACCGGTCTCAATCATAATTTTTATCTGATTATCCGGAAGTGTAGAGGCAAATTCAAATGCAGATACAGCATCCTTAAATTGATATCTCTTTGTAACCAGGGGTTTTACATCCAACTTACCTGAACTTATCAGATTAATGACTCTCGGATATATATTTACATACCGGAATATTGTTTTGATACTAATTTCTTTAGCCTGGAGTGATACCACATCAAGAGGCACTGGTCCGCTTGGCATACCTATCAGAACAAGAGTCCCTCCCGGCTTTGCATAGTCTGCAATTCCTTCAAAAGCTTTTAAACTGCCGCTCGCTTCGAAAATAATATCTACCAGATTGTCATCCTGAGCTGCCAGAACCTCCTTCACAGACTGTTTTTTTAAATCAATTGTGGTAATTTTGTGGCCATAATGCTTTTTCACAAAATCCAGTTTTTCCGATTTCAGATCCGCAAGAAAGACCTTGGAGCACCCTGAAGCCTCTGCAGCCAGGGCTGTTACAATACCGATAGTTCCTGCGCCCAGCACAAGAGCTGTATCTCCGGAGGAAATTCCGGCTTTATTTGCAGAGTGCATTCCAATGGCCACAGGTTCAACAAGAGCCCCCTCATCGTAAGAGACATTATCGGGTAATTTAAAAGTCAGGCTCCCGGGATGTACTACAGATTCTCTTAAGCATCCGTGAACAGGCGGCGTTGCCCAGAACTGAACAGCAGGATCCAGGTTATACATCCCATGCAGGGTTTCAGAACTTTTAAAGTCTGGTATACCCGGCTCCATACATACCCGATCCCCTACTTTTAGATGGGTTACATTTGAACCGACTTCTGTTACAACTCCGCTGGCTTCGTGTCCAAGGACCATGGGCTCCTTAACAACAAAATCACCGATATTCCCTTCAAGATAATAGTGAACATCACTCCCGCAGATCCCAACAGCTGCCGGTTTGATTTTTACATCATCCGGTCCGATCTGGTCCGGGATATCGATATCTCTCAGACTGATACAGCCTTTTTCTTCTAATATGACAGCATTCATAGCAATTCCTTGATTGATTAACTGAGCTCATTATCACCCCGCAATTTGCGCATGTCAACATTTTTTTTGCGCAAATTTTACGATACTTTTTTATTGAATTCTTGCATTATCGCGTTTCCTGAGTTAAATTAGACAAATGAAGCAAAAAAATATAACTATGAAAACCATCGCCGAAAAATCCGGTGTATCCATAACAACCGTATCCCATGTTATCAACAAAACAAGACACGTGAACCATGAGACGAGGGAAGCTGTATTAAAAACGATGGAAGAACTCAATTACAGAGGTGTTAAGTCCCGGAAAGGAAATAAAATAGAATATTTTGGAGTAATCATTGCAGATATCAGGGAAGACTATTATGTAGCAGTAACAAAAGCCATTGAAACTGTAGCTTTTGATCTGGGAATTTCCATAGTGGTATGTGACTCTGAAGATGATGTGGAAAAAGAGTCAAAAAACATCAAGATGTTGCTGGATCGCAATGTAAGCGGTCTTATTATTGCGCCAATTGCTTCTGAAAAAATGCCAAAAGAACTGGAGAAACTGGATATTCCAGTAGTCCTGATCGATCGACAGTACAAAAACCACAACTTCCTTTTTATTGGTATAAACAACTTGTACAGCAGCTACCTGGGAGCAAAACATTTACAGGAGAAAGGGGCAAAGAGAATAGGTTTTATTGGCTATTCAGAGACCGTCTACACTATAAACCAAAGGATACTGGGTTATAAGACCTATCATCAGGAAGCGGAAAACGGCATGGATCCGGCAGTTCTCTGTCTCAGTTATCACAAGGAAGATTCTTATCCGCTCATTAAAGACTTTATTGAAAATAACAACCTTGATGGAATAATTTGCGCAACATCTGCTGTCTGCTATGAAGTAATAAGTGTTTTAAATGATCTTCCAATAGATGATCAGCTAAAAATCAAGATTATAACATATGATGATAACAGATGGTTTGACTATCTTAAAATTCCTGTTTCTGTCATTTCCCAACCGACCGCTGAAATCGGCGCTGCGGCTGTAGAGAATCTGATCGGTTTTATAGAACAGCCTTCTTCCCGTGAAACCCTGAAAAGAGAACTATTCTATGATATTACAATTATAGACCGTCTATAACTAATACGTTTACTCCGGCGGTAGAACAGCTCTTATCGGCAGGGAGACAGTAAATACTGTCATCCCCTCCTGCCTGTCCACATCGATGGATCCACTGTGCCTGTGAACAACAATATCAGAAGCAGTGCTCAACCCCAGACCGGTACCTTTACCGGGCTCTTTGGTCGTATAAAAAGGGTCGAATATTCTCTGGAGATTTCCCGAGTCTATGGGTGGCCCTGTATTGGCAATGGAACAATACACATAGGAGCCGTCAGACCAGGTTTGGATTTTCACCCTCCGATCCTGATCGGTCAATTCTCCGGCAGCCTGAAAGGCATTTGTTAACAAATTGAGCAGAACCTGATTAATTTCACTGCCGTAACACTCAATGACCGGGAGATTACCGAGTGTCTTGTCCAGAGTCAAAGAGGGATTTACAGTCCCGCTTAAAATCTGCACGGTTCTATCTATGGCAGAATTCAGGTCATATTCCGGATTTATTGTCTCGTCTTCCATTTGCTTTGTAAAAATCAGAAGATTATCCACCACATTCAGAATACGCTCCAGTCCAGCTCCCATTTCTTCAATCATATTCCGGATCTCTGTGTATTCCGGTGGATTTTCTTTAAAACAACCTTGCTGATCCATTTTTTCCAGCGTATTTTCCAGAAATCGGTGGTGATCGGTTATAAATCCCAGAGGATCTTTGATCTTTTGCGCCATCACTTCCGAAAGATACCCTATGGAGGCAAGCTTTTCTTTGTGAATCAACTGAATTTTGGTACTGTTCAGCTTTTTATAGGAGTCTTCCATTTTGCGGAGCAGATCGAGTTTTTCATCATAGAGCCCCACGAGAAGCGAAATGTCTGTAAACGTAATCAGAACACCATACTCGACCTGACGGTCAAGGAGTATGGGTTTTATCATGACACTGCAGGTGATCTTTTTATCCCCGATAAGCATAACAACCTCGGAAAGCTGCTTTTTCAAAAGGTACTGTTCCATAATATTGTCCCAGACAGGAGCCACCGAGCTGATCGTTTTTCCCAGGATAGGCGTTTTCAGAGAGAACAGGTCCATCAGGGATTTATTGGCATCCACAATAACACCATAAGGATCGAGAATCAGCATGCCCTGATCCATCTCGTCAATAATGATATTTCTGGCATAGGGAATGATTTCCAGAAACCTGTGCCAGAAAATACTGATAAAGAAAAAGAGCCCCGAAACAGCAAACGCCAGAGGAGTAAAATCCTTATGAGCAAAAAACGGGAGAGGAAGAATATAAAGAATATTGGCCATAAGAGGAAGGGCGCATCCCAGAGTAAAAAAGAGAACCTGCTTTCTGAAAAGGAGACTTTCAGAATAGATATATTTTAGGATCACAATGGCACCGGTGATCAGAAGAAGGTAATCATGAGCACCGAAAACCCAGAAGAAAGGCCCGTACTGTGTATCCAGTGTGGAATAAATGCCGATTTCATATACACTGTGACCGGTATAAAAAAAATTATGCAGAGGATAGGTACTGACCAGAAGCACTGTAAAAAAAGGAATAATCAGGAGAAGATAGATCAGTTTTTTGACAAAGTCCCTTTTGGCACGTGTAAGGTTCAGCGCAAAAGCAACCCATGAGACCGGAATAAGGGAATAGAAAGATATCTGAGCCTTTGTCCAGAAAAGCATCCAGCCCTCGGATACGGCCATTAATTCAAAAATATTGGTAACCAGAAACAGGAGGACAAGAAAAAAATATATCAGAAGAGACTGGCCTATCTTCTCACTTCTGTACTTCCAGGAAACCGTGGCAGTAATAAAAATGATGGCAAAAGCAATAGGAGAAAGAACCAGATAGACAACATACTCCATGTTTACAATTGACTCCCAAAAAAATGAATCTCATGTAATTTTACAACTATGAATGAAAACAATAAAGATTTTATTTACCGAATTGCAATTGAATCGGAAGGACAAAGAGAGCTGAGAGAGAAAACGGACGTTCCCGTAAAAAGAGGGCTGATAAAAACCAGCCCTCTTGAACTATTCTTTCATTGTAATCCCGTTTCCGGGAAAGGGAAGAAACTACACAGCTTCTTCCGGAGAGAGTACTTTCAGACCTTTTTTCCCACCGGAAGAGTGAGCAGTTTTCATAATAATGGTGCTCAGGCTGATCAGAGCGATAAGGTTGGGAATAGCCATCAGTCCGTTAAAGGTGTCTGAAAGATCCCAGACAATACCGATTTTCATAATGGAACCCAAAAGAGTCACTCCCAGAAACAGCCACTTATAAAAAACCACGGACTTTGTTCCGGCAATGTATTCCAGGCATTTGGAGCCATAATAGAACCAGCCAAGAATAGTGGAGAAGGCAAAGAATACCAGCCCTACCGAAACCAGAAATTTCCCCAGACCAGGAAAGGCGGCATTAAAAGCCGAAGTAGTCAATGATGCACCATTCAAACCTCCTGCCACACTCATAAGACCATCTGCTCCAATGTTGACAAGCCCGGAAACAAGAATGACAAGAGCAGTCATGGTACAGATGACCAGTGTATCGATAAAAGATCCCAGAGAGGCAATCATACCCTGTGTGTAGGGATTGTCATTGGAAGATGCGGCATGAGCAATTGGCGCGCTTCCCAGTCCTGCTTCATTGGAGAAAACTCCTCTGGCTACACCAAACCTTATAACCGTACCCACAAGCCCCCCGCTGACAGCGGTGGCAGAAAAAGCATTGGAAAAAATCATATCAAAGGCATTCGGTATGAGAGAGGCTTTGGTGAAAAGAACAATCAATGATCCAAAGACATAAAAAAGAGCCATAAATGGAACCACTTTTGAGGTAACCTTGGCAATGGATTTGATTCCTCCGATAATAACAAGTCCGGTAAGAACAGTAATAACAATCCCGGTCACCCAGACAGGGATTCCAAAGCTTAACTGAACAGCATCAGCTACGGAGTTGGACTGCACCATATTTCCTATACCGAAAGAAGCCACCACTCCGAAAAGCGCAAAAAGCCATCCAAGCCAGCCCCAGTTGCCACCAAACTTCTCTTTCATGCCATTTTTTATATAATACATGGGACCGCC
Source organism: Oceanispirochaeta sp. (assembly GCA_963677615.2). GTDB lineage: Bacteria > Spirochaetota > Spirochaetia > DSM-2461 > DSM-2461 > Oceanispirochaeta. Next base: position 279,646 of record CAXXQW010000006.1, read on the forward strand.
CGACTGCTCTCCCATCTCGTTCACTTCCCTGTAGCGGATAGCAAGAACAGCTTCTCCGAACTTCGTCGCCCCTCCGAATGCCGCTGTAACCCACATCCAGAATACGGCACCAGGACCTCCCAGTGCTATTGCCGTAGCAACACCGGCTATATTTCCTGTACCGATGGTAGCGGAAAGCGATGTCATAAGAGCCTGAAAAGGTGTAATATCTCCTGTTCCCTGATGATCTTTGGAGAACAAAAGGCGAAATGCCTCCCCTATTTTTCTGAATTGAATAAATCCGGTAAGCACCGACAAAAGAACACCTGTTCCGACCAGGAATATGATCATCACCGGCCCCCAGGCAAAACTGTTGATTTTTGAGATAACTGCTGTTAATAATTCCATTTTCCCTCCTTTATCCATAGAATCTCAAAACTGACCACTATTGATAACGCAGAGGCTTTTTCTTTTCAAGATATAGAGTTAGTAAAAAATCCCTTAAAAAACAATGAAAATTGCCGAAATCTGCAGTTTTCTTTTTCACAATTAATGTAAACAGCAATATTGCTAACCATCAAAAAGGATACATGAAATTTTTACAATTCTCATTTTTCTTGCCATTTTTTATGTTATTCATATTTATTCCTGATGTACTTCACTTTTTTCGTATATATATACCATTTTATTACACACAGAGGTCAGACAACTTAAAACAAACAAGACAGAAAAGGACGAAAAAAAATCGGAATGAGATACTATAGAATCAGGACAGGAAGAACCGGAAAGAGAACGGGTATTCTGTTTCAGAGATTATTTAACGGTTTACATACTACGGTCCTTTTCAAGAACGTATCTGACCGCGGATAGAACCATCTGCCATTTCTGGTTGATATGGGCACTGCTGCAGAGGCAACCGGCAAAGTTCAGAGATCTCTTTTCCAGCAAAAAGCGGTCTATCTCCTGTCCGCAGAAGTCTGCAGGATCAAGCAGTTTCCGAAAGAAAGCCTCTGTTTTCTCAGGACCGCCTCCTTTGGCGGAACACATCTCTGAAGCAGCGGCCCTCTGGTCATCGGGAACCTCAATCCAGGCCTTGTGAATCAGATATGCCCCTTCGGCTTCTTCTGCTACAACATGGAACAAAGCACTATAGGGAATCCCCCCGCTATGGCACAGGCTGCCCTGATATAAAAAAACGAAGTGCCGCTGGGAGGTTTGTTCTTTCTGCTCGGTAAGATTATTCTCAGACCATTTTTTTAAAGCCCTTTCTGCCACCGGATAGGGAAACGCTTCTTGATTCATACAAAAGATCCTCCATCTTCCAAAGGAATTCTATGATTATTATCAGGACCGGCCAAACTGGCTGGGCGAAAAACCTGTTACTTTTTTAAACTGGGCGGAAAACTCAAAAGGGGAGCTGTAGCCCAGAAGCGAAGCCACCTCTTTTACGCTGTATCGATATGACCGTAAAAGCCGGCAGGCTTCATCAACCCGCCTCTGAATCAGATAGTGTTTGGGGGATATCCCCATTTTCCGGGTAAAACTTTTCCGAAACTGTTCGTATCCCCAGCCGTTCTGCCGGCAGTACTCCCTTAGATCAACCCTTTCTGCCGCCAAGAGTCCAAAATCCCTGCAGCTCTGTTCTACCATGCCCCAATGGAAATCTTTCTGTTCCTGCCGGCCCTGCTGAATCAGAGACGCTGCAAAATGCATCATTTCAAGGCTCAACCGGGGAAGATCTCTCTCTTCTGCCCTCTCAAGCTCCTGAAGATAATAGAAAAAGGCGTGTTCTACCCGACCCCCGTCCCTGATTTCCAGAGTGAACTCTTCCGGGTTGACCGCCCGAAGCAGCTGAAGAGAATGAAAAAGTTCCGGGCCGAAGTCCATAAAACACTCAGCCCATTGGCTTTGGGGATCCAGAATGGTTGAGTGAAGGACTCCCGGAAAACGCTGAAAGAGGGTCCCCTTGCGCAAGGGTCTGACTATGTTATCAGGCCCCGTATACTCTCCCCGCCCTCTTATCACATACACAAGAGCATAAGTTGAGAACACAGAATCTTTTTCATCCTGAGTGACCCCTTCCTTAAACATGAAGCCGCATCCCAGCCTCTGCCTGCGATTCTGATCACCCAGGGAGCGAAACAGGAGTTTTTCTTCTATACCATCAATACCGGGATATACCATTTTACATATGATTTTTACCATTCCGCCCATGTAAAAGCAAGTAAAAAAGGCTTATTACTTGAAGAAGCAAAGGAGACTGGATATGTCATTTTCACCGTTATCAGAATTAATCCCCTGGATGAAGCCGGAAATTCCATCTATCGGAACCATACCGCCCAGGTCCTCTATTCTCCCCTATCCCGATATGGATAAAGCAGAATTGGCCGAGAAAGAAGCAAACCCCTGGTTTCTATCCCTCAACGGTTCATGGGAATTCGTCTTGAAACACTCTCCGCAGGAGGTGGATCCCGGGGAACTTCTTCCGGAATCACCCTGGACAGATGCCCGGACAATCCCGGTGCCGGCCAACTGGACTCTGGAAGAAACCGGAGACTGGCCATGGTACACCAATATCCGTATGCCTTTTGACAATTTCCCCCCTTCGGTTCCTGAAGAGAACCCCACAGGACTCTACAGAACAACATTTACCCTTTCCCCCTTATGGAAAAAAAGACGGACTGTTCTCCATTTTGAAGGAGTAGAAAGCGCTTTCTTTGTCTATGTCAATGGAATTGAAGCAGGTTTCAGCAAGGATAGCCGTACATCAGCGGCCTTTGATATTTCTCCCATGGTCACTCCCGGAAAAAACACTCTCACCGTTGTGGTACTCCGCTGGTCAGACGGAAGTTTTCTGGAGGATCAGGATCACTGGTGGATGGCGGGTATATACAGGAATGTCTATCTTTATTCCACAGACAAAAAGTACATAGAGGACGTCAGGATTGAAGCCGAACCTGACCTGAAAGGAGCCGGGGTCCTTAAAATACAGATCCAGACCCGGGCAGAACTCCCGTCCGAGCGAGAACATCCTGTCAAGGTAAGATTGAAAAGTCCGGAAGGAGTTGCGGTTCTGGATTTACCGGCGCCGGGATCTACCCGGTTCAGAACTGTCCGTCTCACAGATAAGGAGAAAACAGGAAGCAGCCTGATCAGAATGGAACTCCCTGTTGAGAACGTAAAACTATGGAGCAGCGAATCACCGTTCCTTTACACGCTTTCCCTGGCCCTTATGACACCGGAAGGAGAGGTCATCGAAGCAGTCAGCTGTAAAACCGGGTTCAGAAAAGTGGAAATCCGGAATAAAGAACTACTGATAAACGGCAAGGCTGTAATGATCAAAGGGGTAAACCGTCATGAACATGATCCGAAAAGCGGCAAAACCGTTACCAGAAAGAGCATGATCCGCGATCTGGAGCTCCTGAAACAGTTCAACTTCAACGCTGTTCGGAACTGTCACTATCCGGATGTACCCGAGTGGTATGACCTGTGTGACCAGTATGGTATTTACCTTGTGGATGAAGCGAATATCGAAGCGCATGATTACTACGATGTTCTTTGCCGGGATCCCCGCTGGCTCCCCTCCTTTATGGACAGGATAAAGAGGATGGTTCTGCAGAACAGGCATCATCCTTCGATTATCTTCTGGTCTCTGGGGAATGAATCAGGATACGGACCGAACCATGATGCCGCCGCAGGATGGATCCGGGGAATCGATCCTACCAGACCCATCCATTATGAGGGAGCCTGCCGGGAGGAGTGGGGCCAGGGCAGGTTTGTCCATCAGAAAGGCTGGGGAGCCAGAGCTACCGATATCTACTGCCCCATGTATGAATCTATCGAAGAGATGATCCATTTCGCCACGGAATCCGGTGATCAGCGTCCCTATATCGCCTGTGAGTACTCCCACGCCATGGGCAACAGCAACGGCAGTCTCAAAGATTACTGGAAAGCTTTTGAGGAGACACCGGGGCTTCAGGGAGGCTTTATCTGGGACTGGGTAGACCAGGGACTCACCCGGAAAACTGAGGACGGCCGCGAATACTGGGCTTACGGAGGAGATTTCGGAGAACCGGTACATGACTTTGACTTCTGTATCAACGGCCTGGTCTGGCCCGACAGAACACCCCACCCGGCCCTATGGGAATTCAAAAAGCTGGCTCAGCCTGTAAAAATTGTCTTAAAAGAGAATGCGGGGACCAGTCGGCCCGGTTCGCTTCAGATTCACAACAAACAGGATTTTACAAACCTCTTCTGGCTGAGAGGGGAATGGGAAATACTAAGAGACGGAGATATCTCGGAAAAGGGAGAGCTTTCACTACCGGATATCCCCCCGGGTCAGACGGCCGTCATTCCCCTTCCCTGCGGAGTCTCTCCCCGGCATGAGGGAGAGGAGATTTTTCTCAATATCCGCTTGCGAACCAGAGAAGAAACTGTATGGTGCCCCCCCGGCCATATGGTGGCACAGGAACAGATACGTTTGTTCGGAGGATTCCGTCCGGGTGACAATTTGCTCTACAGAATCCGGAACGGACAGAAAGAGCAGCCTTCTGGCGAGATCCAGCACCTGGGAGAAACTCTGAAACTGAGAAACCGGGATCTGACGATTACCCTTTCGGAAAAAGAAGGACTGATGACCCGAATAGACAGTACAGGTGATCCGCTTATCCGAAGAGGTCCGGACTTGAACCTCTGGAGGGCGGCAACAGACAATGACGGAATCAGGGAGTGGACAGGCCAGGAGGAAAAACCTCTGGGGCAGTGGCTAGCCGCAGGGCTGGACAAACTGGCACTGCGTTCGGCGTCCCTGACATGGAACCGGGAAAACCTAAAGGAGATGGCATCTCTGGAAAGGATCTATACTGGCACCGACCCGGACCTGCAGATAAGGCATTTACTGAGAATATCTCCTGCCGTTTCCGGGGGATTTATCCTGGATAATGAAATCATCATTCCCCATGGATTCCCCTCACTTCCCAGGGTAGGACTTCTGATGGAAACAGACAAAGGGTTCAACAGGATATCCTGGTATGGAAGAGGTCCACATGAGAACTACATTGACCGGGCGGAATCAGCCTTTTTCGGAAAATATACACAAAAGACGGCAGACCAGTATGTTCCCTATATCCTCCCTCAGGAGTGCGGGAATCATACGGATACCAGATGGCTGAAACTGGAGAGGAACGGCAGACCCGGCCTCTTTGTGGAGGGAGATTTTCCGATGGAATTTTCGGTCCTCCCCTATAGTCCCCATCAGCTTTTCGCCGCAAGGCATACAACAGACCTGAAAGAAGGAGATTCTACCTGGCTATCGGTGGATTTTATTCAAAGGGGCCTGGGTACCGGCAGCTGCGGTCCCCAAACCCGGGAGGAGTATACGGTATCTACCGGGCATTACCGGTTCAGGATCCATATCAGAAGCACTCTCTGATATCCTGATCTTCCTCACACGGGGCAGGCGCAGCTCTTAAAGACAGGGACTCTGCCAGGTATTCAGCGCCCTGAAGAAGACGGACCATCAGAGGGATTAAAAGAGCAGGAAGGTAAAATAGCCCTGCAGGCCCCTTGGGGATATCAACCCCTCTCAACCGCTGAGCATCCATAATCTCCTCCACAAGAGGCTTTATGAGAAGGGTATAGTTCAGGGCTCCGTAAATAATAAAAGCCGGCTTTTTCGGAAAACCGCTTCTCAGGAGTAACTCATAAAGGCTGAGTTCAGGATAAAAGCCGAAGTAGAGCTGGAGAGAGAGACTGGTTCCGCATAAAAGAAGGATTGTCTTTATTCCCAGACGAAACTGTCCTGTCAGGGAGTAAACCAGAAGCAAAAACCCCAAAGCGGGCGTGATAAATCCAAGAAACCGGATCAGCTGTTTCGGATTTCTGACTACAAGTATGACCAGGGCCGCGGGAATGATGATGCAGAAACTTTGAGAGGATATGAACTGCAAAACCAGGAAAGCCAGAGATAATCCGGCAAGAAATGAGTATTTCATCAGGACTTGTCTCTCATTTTATAAACCCTGGGAGAGATCCCTGCAGAACTCAGAAGGCCTGTAAGCCCCTGACTATGACTGGTGAACATTACAGACTTACCCTTCCGGAGCAAACGGAGGATCATAGAGGCCAGCAGATTCAGGCTGGTATGATCCAAACCGGCATCTGGTTCATCCAAAAGGAGAAGATCCGGATCCATAGCCAGAGCAGTAGCCAGCTGACACCGCTTTTTCTCCCCATGACTCAATGTATAGGGGTTCTGATCCAGAAGATGGTTTAACCTGAGATACCTGCAAAGGGAATCCTGTTCCTCATCATGCAGAGAGCTTGACAAGCCGATCTCCTGACCTACCGTAGGTTTGAAGAACTGCCTGTCCGGATCCTGCAAAGCCAAGCCCACCTTTCTGACCAGTTCCTTTCTTTTAAACCCCTGAAGCTCCCGCCCCTGAATATCCACACTGCCCGTATAGGGTCTTACCCCCCCCAGAAGTTTAAAAAGGGTTGTTTTGCCCGATCCGATAGCCCCTGCAACATGGCAGATCTCTCCTTTTTTCAATATAAGATCATCAAAACGAAGGCCCTCACCCTTTATCCCCGGAGTAAAAAGCTCTTTCATAGAGAGAAAGGGATGATCGTCTTTACCCGGGAGAGAAGGTATCTCTGTACCGGGGAAGACCTCCGGGGGATCTGTTGAGTCTCCCAAAGGAGAACCCTTATGCAATGAGAGAGTTCTGACCCGTTCCTTCAAGGGAGAAGGAAGCTGATGCTCAACCAGAACGATGGTACTGCCTTTTTGATGCAGTTTCATCAAAAGAGAAACCAGAAGAGTCCTTTTATCCTGAGAGAGCTGGGAGAAACACTCGTCCAACAGGATCAGATTCGGCAACGTGCTCAGGTAGGCAATGAGCAGAACCAGCTGTTGCTGCCCGCCGGACAGGAATTGAGGATGCTCTCTTTTAAGCGAACCGAGCCCGAAATACTCCAGCAGCTTTTCCGCTTCACTTTCTGATGCTCCGGGAGAATAGGTAACCTCCTCCCATACGGTCCGGCAAAAAAGCCGGGCTCCCGCCCAGGGCCCGGTCAGACAGACTGGAGAAGGAGACCTTTGAAAAAGGATTTTTCCCTTCAGTTCCCCGGGAAAAACAGAGGGGACCAGCCCCGCCAGAGCCCTCAGCAGACTGGTTTTCCCCGAACCGTTCGGCCCGGTGAGATGAATAAACTCTCCCGGCTGCACGGAAAAATTCAGATCCCGGAAGATCTCTCTGTTATGACGGAACGACAGATTCTGAAGGGAAAACACGAGCTTTCTCCAATGCTTTGAGAAGAACCAGGGCAAGAAAACTTCCCGCTGCCGAACTGAGCAGAAATCCGGGAAGGAAAGTCAGGATACCCAACTCCCTCCCCATAAATCCGGGCGCGATAATCAGGCTTCCCGCGACTGGTGCTATGAATCCGGTTCCCATCACTTCACCGGCGGCAGCCATCCAGGTTTTACGTGTCATCCGGTAGGCAAGCCCTGAAAGACAGGCTCCTATCATGCTGCCGGGAAACGCCAGGAGAGTTCCGACTCCCAGGGCGTTCCGGATAAGAGAAACACCTGCCGCGGCACCCACACTCCTCCAGGTTCCGGCCAGGACTGCCAGAAAGACATTGATAAAGTGCTGGGTCGGATTGATTTTTGCAATACCCGCAGGAATGCTGGTAAATGGTGCCAGAACCAGTGCCAGAGCCATAAATATAATGACATAGGCTGTTTTTTTCACTTCATTTTTCATTAAGTTCCTCCAGAATTTTCTGATACTCCCCAATTCGTTCTGAGGGGTTTGCATGGTTTGATATATCTGAAACAGCACAGATAAATGAGGCTCCGGCATTATAAATCTCTTCCGTTTTTTCAAGGGTAATCCCTCCGATGGCACAGACCGGGAGAGTGACGTTCCGGCATATGTCTTCCAGAAGAGAGACTCCCATCAACGGGGCTTCCGGCTTGGTTTCCGATCCGTAGACCGCTCCTGCACCAAGATAGGACGCGCCCAGGTTCTGTGCCATGACGGCTTCTTCAACGGAATCTACTGAAACACCAATGATCAGATCGCCGCCATAATGCCGGCAGACAGACTCCGCATCTCCATCATCCTGCCCCAGATGCACTCCATGAGCTCCCGATGCCAAAGCCGCTTCCAGGCTGTCATTAACAATAACGTTCACATGGTCATGACAGCCGGAATACTGCAATATTTCCTTCACGGATCTCACCACATCACTGTGACTCTGATACTTGTTCCGGTACTGGATCATTTTTACACCCTGATCCATCAGGACGCAGGCTTCCTTTACATTTGCTGCAATACCATACAGTTCAGCCATTGACCGCTCCTTCTGTAAATTTCCACATATGATTTACGGCACCTATGCCGCTCCCCCATTTCCGAGACAAAGCACTCTGCAAAGCACCAAGGGTATACTCCTTGGCTTTGAGAACCGCCTGATTCAGAGGAAACCCGAGCCCCCGAAAACAGGCGATACCACTGCTGAGAGTACAGCCCGTACCATGGGTATTTCCGGACTCCACCCGGGGAGATAAAAATCGTGCGGTCTCTGATCTTCCCGGATGAGCCAGGAGATCAGTGCAGAGAGATGATCCGTGCAGATCTCCTCCTTTCAGCAGAAACGGAACTGTCCACTTATCCGCAAGCTGACGGGCACAATGGTCCTGATCATCCTCATTCCCGATAGTGACTCCCAGAAGCATTCCAGCCTCCTGGATATTTGGTGTTACCAGAGCAGCAAGAGGAAAAAGCTCCTCCTGCAGTGCATTCAGGGCATAACGCTCCAAAAGCGGTTTGCCCGAAGAGGAGACCATGACCGGATCCAGAATCAATGGAAGAGACCGACCCCGAAGCAGACGGGCTATGCCCTTGATCGTTTCCGGGGTATAAACCATTCCCATTTTTATGGAATCCGGAGTGATATCATCCAGTACAGCCTTCAATTGATCCACAACCAATGGGGAAGGGATGGTATGAACGGCACTGACTCCCCGGGAGTTCTGGACAGTCAAAGCGGTAATCACCGACATGCCGTAACAGCCCAGAGCCGTCATTGTTTTCAGATCGGCCTGAATCCCGGCTCCGCCCGAAGGATCGCTCCCGGCTATGGTCAGCACCCTGGGAATCATAAGCTCTCCCCTTTGCAGCTTTCTGAAGTTCCATACAGTTCCTTCAGAAATTGATGGCGGAAAGAGACAGGAGAAAGAGAAGAGGGGATTTTATCCGAGACATCTGCAAAAAGCCTGCAAACAGCGGCAGCGCTCTCTCCGGGAGCAGGGTTTGCAGGAAAATCCTTTCCTGAGCAGGAGAGAAACGCAGCCATCAGGGCAGAACTGATACAGCCGAATCCGGCTGTTTCCGCCATAAGAGGACTGCCTCCGGGAATAGCTGGACCCTCATACCCGAGGATTGAATTCACCGGACCACTGATACAGACAGCCTGGGCATATCCGGTCAGATTTCCGCAATAGCCCGCAACAAACCGGGGATCATGAATGCTTTCGATGGTTCCCCCCATGGACTTCCCGCAAGCCAGAGAATAGATCTCTGAACCGTTTCCCCTGAGTACTCTCTTCCAGTGAACACTCCCCTTCCGGAGAATTTTCATGAGATCTTTTGCTGTTTTCATTCTGGTTTTTGAAAGTCCCGCACCGGGGAAATCGATCACCGCAGGAATTCTTTTTTTCGCCGCGATTTTCAAAGAGATCCGGTAACTCCGGAGGATCCGGCTATGAGGAGTTCCCGTATTGATAGCCAGTCCGTCACTCCGGGACGTAATCTCCTTTACCTCTGAAGGATCATAGCCCATAACCGGCCGGCAGCCCAGGATTAAAAGGGCATCGGCAACAAAATGGCTTGTAACGGTATTTGTCAGTACATGTATGACAGGTTTTTTCTGCTTGAGATATCTCAGATACTTCTGGTACAACAGATCCTCCGGACACCCTCTGATCTGAAGTACATACCTGTGAATTCCCCGTGAAGAACATGGAAAGGAATTTTCTGATTGCATACTTCCTTCGCTGATATTACTCAGATCAGGTTCTAAGGGTCTAATCTCAGCCTTCCATACGGAAAGCACCCCCGATGTCGCTGTAATAGTAATAAGGCTTATATTTTTTGTCAAATGGAGAGATTTAACTTTTTTATAAGCACTTTTCAGGTTGGCTCTATGGTTCTTTCTTCAGCAGGAGTCCTTGGATCACATTTATTGTATGTAAAGCGCTGCCGGGTAAAAAAAAAGACAGAACTCAAAGCCGGAGTTCTGTCTTTGCAACGTACAGTTAAAGCTAACAATACAGGAAATGGTGAATTATCCCAGAAACCCCTCATCCAGGGCGATATCATACTCATCGGGATACTCTTCCAGCTCATCTATATCCAGGCCGTAGTAATCGTAGTAGTTGAAATCAGGATCATCCTGATATTTGTTCAGTTCACTCTCTGCCGATTTTCTGCTGTCAAAAACAGAAACAACCTGTACACCATTTGTTACAAACCACAATTTGTTATTCATTCATAACTCCTCGGGTAAAGGGAAGGAGTACTTTCACTGATAAGGGGGGCCGCAGAGGACCGGACAACACTAACAGAGAAACTACTTATACCTTCAATATTTCCCGTTTTCGGGAAAGCCTTCACAATTAAAAGATATAAGCAGACATTGTTAGCATTAAGGTTCCTTTGTCTGCTATGGATGTTGTTTTCAATATAGTGTATTTTCCGGCGATGTCAATACGGGATTTGTAAAAAAGAGGATCTTTCAAGCCGATTCAATCAAGGTTAAAAGGCTTTCCAGAATAGAGTCACTGTCCAGATCATTTCCCTCCAGGAGACATATACCGACACATTCCGGTTCCAGAGCAATGGTTATAAACTCAGACTCCCGCACCAGCTGGCGGAACGTACCGTTATCCCCGGGAGTCAGGCTTTTCTCGGTATTAAAGTAATCACAGTCAATATCAAGAATATAGTTCTCAAAAAAATCCGGAGCAAGCATCTGTGCAGATGAGACCGCATGGCTGAGAACCTCGGCTTCGATGGCAGAGTCAGCCATGGCCATCCGGCACTCCTGGGGAGTTTGGGAGCCGGAGCAGTCAAAAAGCGGCGTATTATACTCAATCAGCCTGTGATCATCGTATTGGCCGGGTCCGTCAAAAATATAGACATTGGGGTTGGAAGAGGCGGGATTGCTGTTTTTTGCCACCACAAATGCCTTTTCGATCAAATCCGTTCTAACGGCAAAATCCAGATGTTCATCATGCCGCAGGTTATCATTCACCTGATCCAGATCTATGGCATCATTCAGAAACTGATGGATTTTCTCTTCCATAAGATCATTGGTCCGCCGGATGGGATTATTCACTTTACCTGCTTTGAATTCGCTGTCCGCCCGCCAGTAGGCGTAATCCAGAAACGCCTTCTTTGTATCTGTATGGTAATCCAGGGAGAAGACATTCTGACGGGCTCCCCGGTTCCAGGCTTCAAGGACCTGATTGTGGGACCTCACAACATAGACAGATTTTTTATTGATTTGAAAAGTTTGCATGAGTATCTGATCCTACAGGGAATCGGCAGTCCTGCAAACCGCTGTACCGGGATAATCCGGAGGTTTTCTGCTCTGCCGCCCTATGGGGACCCGCTTTATTCAGAGCACTGAGAACCTCTGAGCATCGAGGAAGTCTTTTGACCCTTCCAGCCGGATCAAAAAGGGTAAGATTAATCAGAGTGGGCAAATCCTCTCTGTTGAGGACAACCCACTGCTCCCCGGTTTCAGAAAAGGGAACCATATCCCTGTAAAAGGAATCGAAGCTGAAAGCTCCGTCTTTGTGGGCTATAGCGGGATAATACTCCTGCCGGACCGCTTCCAGCCTGTCAGGAATCTGGCTGGTCTGAATGAGAAACGCCCAGCAGGTATCGCTGACGGCAAGAGAGACCCCGGGGAATCCGAGCCGGAATGAAAGTAGTTCAAAGTGATTCCTGCTTCCAGGCCTTTTATAAGGCGGAAAGAACAGATACCCGCTGCTATGGCAGTTCTTAAAGGGAAGCCGCCTGGGATTCCACAAAAAAGGTTCCCCGCCAGAAGGATAGGAGAATGACGGACCTTCCGACCGGACTTCCTGACAAAGCTCTTTCCACAGAACCGGAAAATCAAATCTGCTGCGTATCAGACTGTACCGTTTTTCCAGCCAGATAAGCCTTTCGGTGTTGAAGGGGATCATGGTAGTGTAGTCTTCCGGATGAAAGGCATCCACATACCAGCAGGTATGGGCATTGTAGGTTTTACAGATCAGGCTCTGATGAGCCTCTGTATGAATTGCGCATTTACCGCTCTCGTCTTCCAGATAACTGCATTTTCTTGAAAGATAAATTGTCCACTCCAAAGAGTCTTTCAATGCAGGAAAAACCCCTTTATAGGTAGATACTAGCAAGAGATTGATAAAATCTTTCTGACTCTCCATCCTGAAGGGCAGGAGTGGCAGATTGCGGCAGCAGGGTGTCTTTTGACAACGGGAACAGGGAGAGTCATTCCACAGTTCCTGATGAATTTTCATATCCCCTGCATATGCAGTTTTTTCTTTCAATATTTTTTCACTCCCCTGGGTTCAGATATACCTGGAAACAGGCATCATGTAAAGATTTCCCCGTGCATTTCCCCCCTCTTTCGGCTATAAGAATTTGCGTCCTTTCCGGGGAGGGTGTAAACTGATTAAGTCTTTGCAGGAATGACAAATGTATGTAAAGGAGAAAAAAATGGAGCTGAAAAGACTGAATGCCGCCGGTTTACCTGGTTTAAAAAACATTCCGGACCTTCCGGATTATGATCTGAAAAACCGTAAATGCTCAATACTGCACATGGGAGTTGGAAACTTTCACAGATCCCATCAGGCCTATTACCTCCATAAACTCCTGAAAACGGGAGAATCGGACTGGAGAATCTGCGGAGCCGGTTTAATGCCTCAGGATATCCGGATGAAGGAAGAACTGGCTTCCCAGGACTATCTGTATACCCTGGTGACCAGGGAATCCGGTATGGAGGACATATCCATCATAGGTTCAATCAGAGACTTCATCCACATACCCACGGAACTGGAGAAGTATGCGTCCGCCTGCAGGAGCAGCGATCTGAAGATACTCTCTTTAACCATTACAGAAAAAGGGTACTGCTATGACAATAACTGGAATCTGGATAAGGAAAATCCCGGCATCAGGCATGACCTCGGTCAGAGAGACGAAACTCCTGTTACGGCTCTGGGGTTAATCGTTTACGGACTGAAGGAGAGGCTCCGTGCCGGCGGAGAGGCTCTTACCCTTTTATCCTGCGATAACATCCCCGAAAACGGGGACGTTCTGAAAAAGATCCTTTTTCAGTTTCTGGAGGAACTGGGAGAGGAATCCCTTCTGGCATATGTAAAAACATCCGTATCCTTTCCCTGCACCATGGTAGACAGAATAACCCCCACCACCACAGAGGAAAGCAGAACCTATCTGAAGGAGAAATACGGGCTTCAGGATGAAGTGCCTGTTTTCGGGGAACAGTTCATCCAATGGGTCATTGAAGACAACTTTGCCGCCGAAAGGCCCGAATGGGAAAAAGTGGGAGCCCAGATTGTCAAAGATGTAAAACCCTACGAGCTTATGAAGATCCGGCTTCTCAACGGGGGGCATTCCGCTCTGGCCTATATCTCTCTTCTGGCAGGCTACCAGTATGTGGACGACGCCATGAATGATAAAAGAATCCGGGAATTTGTCCGCAGCTATATGCACGAACTGAAGGAGACTCTGAATCCGATCCAGGGGATTGATTACAATGCCTACATTGAAACCCTCATAAAGCGTTTTGCCAATCCGGCAGTCAGGGACAGACTCCTCAGGCTGGCCGAAGACGGATCCAGCAAGATCCTGAACTTCATCACAGGAGGCCTTCTGATTCGTCTGAGAAAAGGATTACCCGTTACGCATATCACCATAGCCCTGGCATCCTGGATCTGCTATCTGAATGAGTCCCGGACAAACCAGAGCTTCGAAGTGAAAGATCCTCTTGCGGAGAAGCTGCAGCAGCGCGCGGCAGCAAGCCTGAAAGATGCCGGAGTCTTTCTTTCCATGGAGGAGGTATTTCCCCCTGAGATTCTCCAGTATCCCGATTTTCTTGCGTCTGTAAACAGGGACATAAAAATTCTGACTGACAAAGGAGCTGAGGGATTGCTTCAAAACTTTGAATGAGACGTTTGAACCATGTCACCGGGAGTTCTGGCAGATCTGATTGTGATAGTTCACTTTCTCTATTTGATTTTCACGGTCCTGGGAGAACTTTTGGTGATTACCGGAGGGTTCCTGCACTGGAAATGGGTAAAAAAAAGGGGGGTCAGAATTCCGCATCTGATTGCCGTTCTACTGGTAGCCATGGAAGCTTTTGCCGGATTGCTCTGCCCTCTGACATCCCTGGAATACAACCTTAGGAAGTCTGCAGGTCAGCCTGTGGATGAGTCCATGAGTTTTGCAGCCAGATTGATCCATAAAATCATATTCTATGACCTCCCGGATCGCTTTTTCATCTTTCTTTATGCGGGATTCGGAGCACTTGTGATTCTGACCATGCTTTTTGTTCCTATAGAGAAAAGGAAATAATGCCCTTATGTCTGAATATTGTTCCTTCCCTCGTTTTTCGCCTTGTATAAGAGTTCATCCGCCCGGTGAATCAGCTGGGCCGCGGTTTCCCTGCCGTCCAACTGTACAAGACCTCCGCTGAAGGAGACTGTCAGTTCCCTGTGGATTTCCGGATATACGAAAGCATGAAAATCTTTTCTTTTCTGTTCCGCTGCCGGATAGGCATCATCCAGTGCGGAATCTGGAAGGATCAGCATAAATTCCTCTCCTCCGTATCGTCCGAAAATATCCTTCTCTCCAGGATTCGCCAGGAAAAGATGACTGAGTTTTTTTAAAACCATGTCCCCATTGGGATGCCCATAGGTATCGTTGACGGCTTTGAATTTATCAATGTCCAGCAAAAGGAGAGAGAGGGGTTTTTTGTCGCTGCGGGCCCTGAGAATCTCACTGTTCAGACGTTCCATGAGATACCTGTGGTTATACGCCCCGGTCAAACCGTCTGTGATAGCCATTTTCTCCATAAAGCGATTATGCTCTTCCAGCTTTTTCATCATCTGATAGGATCGGTAATTGCTCTTCATGCGGGCCATCAGAAGTCTGGCATCAAAAGGTTTGATAATATAATCATCTGCACCCGACTCCAGAACATGAACAATGGTATTATATTTTTCCAGAGAGGATACGATGATAATCACCGACAAGGGGTACCTCTTGCGGATTTCAAGAACCACCTGTTCTCCCGACATCCTGGGCAGAACCAGGTCTATCAGATAGATATCAAAGGCTTTCTCCTTGCTAAGCAGTTCTTCGGGATCATGAAAGGTTTCCACATCAAGAATCTGATGGATCGTGAGCATGGATTTGGCAACGTTAAGGCTGAGCTGACTGTCATCCAGGATGGCAACAGAAGCGGCTCCCAGCTGCTGAATCATACGAACCTGCTTTTCATAGTGATCCAGGTGCTCCTTTAGAATCTCGGGAGAGAAATTCCCTTTATGGATGAAATCCACAACACCCTGTTTAAAGTACTTTTCCCTGAGTTCCAGAGTATCGCTGGATGTAATGAGAATAACCGGGATATCCTGATAAGGAGACTTCTCCAGTTTTTTTAAAAGCAGATCCAGAGAGCCGTCTTTTAGCTCCTGCCCGCTTAACAAAAGATCCACATTGTGGTTTTCAAGGATTTCCCATGCGTCTTTCACAGAAGATGCGTATAAAAGATCTACCGAATCAAAGAGGTTTGATTTTTGTATTACCTTATGAAAAAAAGGACTCATGTCCAGATGCAGTATTATCATAGAATGTAATATAATCCATTTTTCCGGGTTTTCTAACTATGGGTATGTACATCCACCTGAGGGAAGGGTATGGTAAGCCCGGCGTTTTCAATCTCCTCTTTCAGCCGTTTGTTATTTTCCCAGAAAGTCGGCCAATAATTGTCTATGGTGGCCCAGGCTCTGAGCTGCAGATTTACCGAACTGTCTCCCATGGAAAGAACCATAACCTGCGGAGCCGGGTCAGCCAGGAACCTGCTCTCGTTTCTGGCAATCTCCTTCAGCACTTCAAAGCCTGTATCAATCGAGTCCCCGTAGGATATTCCGATAACAAGATCCATCCTTCTTTTCCCGTTTCTGTGAATATTTTTAATGGGAGAGCCCCACAACGCCGAGTTGGGGGCCATGACAAAGAGTCCGTCGGGAGTTTCCAGGGTGGTGGAAAAGAGGCCTATCTCTTTCACGGTACCGGCAACCGAGGAACATTCAATAAATTGCCCTGCCTTGAAAGGACGGAGAAACAGAATCATGATCCCTGCGGCAATATTTCCCAGAGTATCTTTCAAAGCCAGCCCGACAGCAATTCCGGCAGCTCCGATCAGCGCAACAAGGCTGGTAGCATTTACCCCCAGAGCTTCCAGAATAAAAACAGAAGCGATCAGGCAGACAGTGGTTCGTGAAAGGGTATTCAGAACAGGGACAATCGTCGAATCGAGTCTCTCATACCTTTTATCAGCGTTCCGTATAGCCCTGGAGAGAATTTTGTTTACGAGAAAAGCCAGAATCAGAATAAAAAAATCACCCCGGCTTTTCTGAGAATCAGTGTAAAGTCCTCTGTCTGAAGAGAACTCAGTTCTGAAATCATATCATTCATACCTATACCTCACATGTTTTTTCTTTTCATAAAAACTAATTCTAATACAAAAGAATTTATTTACCACTTTGAGGGAGGTTTCTGAAGCAGAAGAGCTGTCCGGTCCAATGTGCCAAATGGAACATTGGATGATGCGGATGAAGCTGTCAATCAACCTGATTTCAGGCCCTATCTGATGGTAGGCATCCTCTGCCCCCTGGGGAATTGAACAGACGGGAGGTTCCGAAGAGCAGTATCAAGCCTGGTAATTCCAGCCCTCATCTCCGTGGTATATCATTGTTTTCGTCATTCCTCCGTCCACGGTAATATTCTGACCTGTAATAAATCCGCTTTCAGGAGAACACAGGAAGAGAACGGCATTCACAACATCATCGGGAGTTCCTGCCCTTCCCACGGGATGCTGGAGATGATCTGCAGCAGAGAGTGTATCATCTGCGGTGCGGATCCATCCGGGAGAAACAGAATTTACCCGGGCTTTCCCTCCAAGGGTTACTGACATGGCATGCGTCAGGGAAGAGATCCCCCCTTTTGCAGCAGTATAACTCTCCGTATTCGCCTGACTCATCATACATCTGGTAGACGAGATATTTACGATACTGGCGCCGTTATTCAGATGGGGCATTAGCAGCTTAGTCAGAAAAAAGGGTGCAGAGATTCCCACTTTGAGAACATAATTGAAATCATCGTAAGTGCAGTCCCGAAGCCCTCCCCGCGTAAGACAGGCATTGTGCACAACGTAGTCTACCGATCCGTAATCCTTTATGACCTTGTCCGAAAAAGAGCGTAGATCCTCCTCCTTCGCCAGATCTCCTGTAAAATAATCATTGTCCTTCAGATCAAAAATGCAGACCTGCAGTCCCTTTCTACGGAAAGCCTCTGCGATTGCCCGGCCAATACCGCCGGCTCCGCCTGTAATTACGGCTGTTTTCTTTTTTTCCATAATAACAATTATCCCCCGATACCGATCAAAGCAGCACCGCAAATAGAAAGAACCAGGCCAGTTATCCTGAGCCTAGTCAGTTTTTCATGAAAAAACAGCCTTTGCAGAACAACAGTGGGAGCCGGATACAAAGCTGTAAGAACCACAGCCAGGATCATATATCCCGTCCGTGCAGCTAGCAGATAGAAGACATTGGCGGCCATATCCAGAAAACCGCTGACAAAAGTGATCCTTCTGGAACCGGGCCGAAGACGAACCGGTTTATTACGGAGCAAAGCTATCAATAAAAAGAGTGGTACTGTTGTCACCCTGGCTGCAGCCAGGGGCCACATTCCAGAGGAATCGCCGGTACGGGAAATCAGAATAAAAAACCCTCCAAAGAAGGCCCCGGAAAGAATACCCCATCTGACTGACCTGACGACATGTTCCCGTTTCTCACCCTGTTCCCAGGAGAGAAGAAGTATGGCCGGGAGAGACAGGGCAATGCCTGACCAGGTTAAAAGGGGCGGACGCTCTCCCGCAAGAAACCCGAAAACAACAGGAAAGACAGCACCCGAGAGAGCTGCCAGGGGAGACACAATCGATGCGTATCCGGTTGATAAACCATGAAAGAGGACCAGAACTCCCAGAGCCCCTGAAACACCGGCAGCCGCTCCCCACAAGAGGTCCGGCAGCGTCACAGCAGGAGCCCCCATCAGAGGGGCCGCCAACAGAACTGTGATCAGACCGGCACCCTGAGACCAGGCTACCGCAGCAGCGGCAGAATTCTTCCGGGAGGAAAAACCTCCCAGAAAGTCAGCAGTTCCATAGGAGAAGGCTGACAGCAGGGCATATAATATAACCATCCCCAAAAGATATCAGGTTCCGAGGGGTTTTACAATTTAAGTACTCGTATGAAGAGTCCTAAAAGGTTCCTCCGTTCCATCCCCACATCCTGCCGGGAGAATCGGTAAATTCAATATAAACCCGGTCCTGAGGCAGGGAAAAATGCTTTTCCGCAGCCTGGCAGATCTCTTTGCTTAAAAGAGACGGAGTCTCCCCGGGGAGTCCAACGCTTTTTACCTCTATATACATAGCCGGGTCATCACTGCCGCCGAAGCGGATTGCTTTGGGATCTTCCATAATCACCATGATATACATTTTGGGTTTATGAAGAACATTTTCAATAATGTCACTCATGGCATTCTGAAAATCTCCGGTTTGTTTCTGATTGATAGCAAAATTTCTATGGACAATCACATTGGGCATAAGGCACTCCTTTCCAGGCTTCTTTCAGGGTATTATAATTCCATAAGAGTCTTTTTCAAAACCTGTATTTTTTCTTTTCCTATGGATTCGGTTATTTCTTTTTCCATCTGATTCTTCATGGCTTCTGATTTGACAATATAATCCTTCCCTTTGGAAGTCAGAGAAGGAAATTTGTCCCTCTTGTTCCGACTGAATCTTCTGATTTCCAGAAATCCCCTATCTTCGAGGGAGACTGCACATTTCTGAGCTGCCTGCCGGGAGATTCCCATGGACCGGGCAATTTCTGAAATACTGGCCGGTTTGATATGAACCCTGGCCATAAAGTGCCCTTCGCTCCGGGATACCGGTTCATTACCTTCACGGCACCATCTGTCTATAACATCTTTCCGCAACTTGTGATGGGTTTCACTGATTAAATCAATGATATTCATGAGTTCTGCCATAGCTAATTGTAACAGATAATGAGCGTAAAAGCACCATTTTGTCAACACGGTTGACAATAAAGCCGCAAAGGCCTATCCTCAAAGGAAAAATGACACGAGGTGATACTCCATGGGAGAAACCAGATTCGAACGCTTTGTCTTTACCCTGCTGATGTGCTTTTTCATGGTGCTGGGGATGACAATATACAACCTTTATCTTGCCGTCGGCCCCTCCGGCCGTTTCTTTCATATACTGCTTAGGGATTTCTGGCTTGGGTTTGCCGTTGCCCTGGTACTGGATGTTTTTATCGTATCAAAACCGGCCAAAGGGCTGGCTTTGTCCATCATAGAAAAAAGACAGATCACAATTCTACCGGTAAAAGTCATTCTCATCAGCAGTTTTATGGTTTGCGGCATGGTCCTGTGCATGTCCTTATACGGAGCTGTCAAAGCTGTAGGTTTCACACCGGGCATTACCGGCATCTATCCCCGGATTGTGCTTTTCAACATTATTGCGGCCCTGCCGCTGAACCTTTTGATCGTCAACCCTCTGGTCAGATTCCTTCATAAGAAAACATTCCCCCAACCAGAGGCTGTTCACTAAAAAAATTATCCCCTGATCACATCACGGAGCTTTTTAAGAGGAGCATTCAGATGGGCGGCAATCTCCTTCAGCAGGGCTCCCGGTTCTGCTGTAGCCAGAACAATGGAGGGGATCTTTTTTGCAGGGAATTTCCGTGCCAGAGAGAGGACTTCCTCTCTGATGTTCTTCTCCGGATCCAGAGCCACCGAGGGTCTTCCATCGGTTATCAGGATCATCTGCTGAAGATCGTTGGGATGACGCACCCTCTCTGAATGCACGGTCTGCAGAACCGTATGAAGCCCGTGCGCCAGAGGAGTTCCCCCTCCTGTGGCAATAGCCTGCAGTTCATGACGGGCCCGGGCAATACTGGATGTGGGAGGCAGGATAACCTTGGATTTCCACTCATGAAAAGCGACAACTCCCACCCGGTACCGTTTCTGATAGGCCTGGGTAAGAAGCCCCAGAACAGCCCCCTTGGCCAGTTTCATCTGCTCTTCCACAAGCATGGAATCCGAAGCATCCAGCAGGAAGATGATTGTTTTTTTCACAGGCTCTACCCTGAGACGGCAGCGCAGATCCTCCGGAGCAATCCCTCCTGTGGAAAAAACAGAGCCTCCCGGCCCTTTCCGCACAGCCGCGGCAAGGCAGGTGGCCAGAGGATCCAGTTCGCGGATTCTTTCACCGGGATTCACCCGGACAGAAGCGACATGCCGTCCTGTTTGCGAAACCCGAACCTGCCTTTTTGCAGGAAGGATGGAGTGCTCATCAAGAGACAGGCGCAGGGGAGTTTCGTTTCCTAAAAGAACAATGTGGGATGCTTTTTTTTTAGGTAGGAGAAAACCGGCATTCCTCCGGCGAAGTTCCCGGGGAAGAGATCTTCATCAGGATCAAACATATGAAAGTCATCATCGTCGATATCTTCGTCTCCCCGGACAAAAGGAAACTCCTCAAACACCTCAGTGAGAGCATCGATCAGCTCCTTGGGAAGTTCCATCCCTCCCATTTCGATATACCGATCCAGCCGGTGAGGCAGTGCCATGGCAGCAGCCTGGATGAGATCTTCATGGGAGACCTTCTTCCGTTCGACAAAGGCAGCAAGTGCCGCAGCCACTTTTATCATGGTAATTTCCGCCCTGTGACCCTGGGCTCCCACTTTGATGGCCAGGTTGGAAGCGGCATCCAGTATTTCATCGGGTACGGTGATTTTGGAAAGATTCTCTCTGGCCTGGGCAATTTGGCTCCGCAGAGCCTTCTGCCGGTCTTCCCATTGACGGGAAAACTCTTTCGGATTTTTTTCAAATGCCAGACGCCGCCGGATTAACTCACTCCGCTTTTTCACGTCCTTTTCACCAGTTACGCTGATACACAGACCAAAACGGTCTAAAAACTGGGGACGGAGCTCGCCCTCTTCGGGATTCATGGTACCGATCAGAATAAAACGGGAGGAATGGACTTCCGAGAGCCCTTCCCGTTCCACCCGGTTTATTCCCGATGCGGCCGTATCCAGTAAAAGGTCAACCAGATGATCATCCAGAAGGTTCACTTCATCGACATAAAGAATTCCTCTATGAGCCGCCGCCAGCAGTCCCGGCTGAAAAACCCTCTCTCCCTGATGTATGACTTTTTCCACATGAAGGGATCCCACCAGCCTGTCTTCTGTAGCCCCCAGGGGCAGTTCAACCAGAGGAATGGCAATCTTGGCGGTTTCAAAGGCCCTTCCCTTCCGGGCGGTTTTTCTGCACTCCTCATGCAGGAACTGTTCCTGCCGGGGATCGCAGTGATAGGGGCAATCCTTGACAACTTCGATGGGCAAGAGCAGATCTGCCAAAGCCCTTACTGCAGTGCTTTTGGCAGTTCCCTTATGCCCCCGTATCAGAACTCCCCCGATAGAAGGGTCAATAGCATGGAGGATAAGGGCGGTTTTCATGGATTCCTGACCGACTATGGCGGAAAAAGGGTAGTGGATCATTTCTTAGATTTTATGGAAAGAGATCATACGGGTCAAGCATGGCAAACCCTGCTATTTTTCAATCCGGTTTCTACCCTTGTCCTTGGCCACATACAAAAGCTCATCCGCCCGGCCGATCATTTTGGAAGAGGACTCCCCGATATTCTCCACAACCCCTCCGCTGAAGGTGATTTTCCGCTTTTCATCAAACTCCCAGCTCAAACGGGAGATCTCATCCCGCAGCCTGTCTGCCAGTTCATAGGCGGACTGCAGATCTGTTTCGGGAAGAACAATCAGGAATTCCTCACCGCCGTAGCGTCCGATTACATCGGTTTCTCTGAGATTGTTTTTTATGGTTTCGGCGCATTTTGCCAGTACCAGATCCCCGATCTGGTGACCATAGCAGTCATTCACACTCTTAAAAAAATCGATATCATACAGAATAATGGACAATTTATTATTGTAGCGTTTGCTTCTTTTTACCTCTTCATCCAGGTAGTCAGTAATATATTTTTTATTGTATACCTTTGTGAGACCGTCCCTTATGGAAATATACCTTAAGGATTCCAGGGCTTTATCCGCAATTTCCTCTTTTTCCTTAAGCCGTTCGATCATAACATTAAAATAATTGGTCAGGTCTCCGATTTCCGTACCGATTTCCGTTTCCAGTTTCTGGACACCTCCGATCTTGGTATCCTCGATGATCTTTCTCATGGAATTGGAAAGTTCGGAAATACTGGAACAGGCCCCATGTTCGGCTATATTCAAACCGATTTTTTCATGTTCCACAGAAACCCGGATGGGGATGTAGCGTTTAATCAACTTCAAAATAAGAAAAGAGAGGCCGAATCCCCAGACAAAACAGACCGCTACACCGAGGATCTGTACCTGAACCAGTCCCATTCTGGAAAGCCCCAGGTCTGTTAAAACCTTCTGTTTGGCAAAGATTCCCGTTGCGATGGTACCCCAGACACCGGAAAACGCATGGACAGGTACGGCAGAAACCACATCATCGATCCCCCGGTTTTCCAGCCAGAGTGTACCAAAATAGACAGCCAGACCGGAACCGACTCCTATGAAAAGAGCGGGGAGAGATCTGACGTAAGCGCATCCCGCTGTAATTCCCACCAGCCCGGCGATAACCCCGTTGATAATCATTTCCGGCTCGGGCAGTCTGCTTTTACTAAAAAAAATACTCAGAAACATGGCGGTAATACCACCAAAGGAAGCCGAGATAATCGTATTGGAGACAATATTTGCCACAATAAAATCCGCCTTTAAGGCGCTCCCGGCATTAAACCCGAACCACCCGAAAAACAGAATAAACGTTCCCAGATAGGCAAAAACAATATTATGCCCCGGTATTTTCTGGGGCGTGCCGTCTGCGGCAAACCTCCCGATCCTGGGGCCGATCACAATAGCCCCGGCCAGCCCCACCCAGCCTCCTATGGAATGAACCACACTGGAGCCGGCAAAATCCAGAAACCCCATATTCTGTAGCCATCCGGCCTGGGTTTCATAAAACAGGCCGCCCCAGGACCAGTGGCCGAATACCGGATAGATAATGGCCGAGGTGATAAACGACATAATCAGATAGGTTCCAAACTTGGCCCGTTCAGCGACCACACCCGAATCAATCGTAGCGGCAGTTCCCACAAAAACAGCCTGGAAAACAAAAAATGTCGCCTTCCAGCTGTCATTATCAAAAGAAGTAAAAAAATCGGATACCCCCACAATACCCATATAGGTTTTTCCGAACATGATACCGTATCCGACAAACCAGAAAGCCGCTACGGAAAAGATAAAATCGGTAATATTTTTTATGGCCACATTAATGGAGTTCTTGGCCCGGGAAAGCCCAGTCTCCAGGGCCATAAATCCCGCCTGCATTAAAAAGACAAGCATCGCGGCCACCGTGACCCACATAATATCATTGATAGACTTGCTGCCTAGAACCGGATCTATGATTTCCTGTGAGAAAACATCTGCTGCCGGTAATAAGAGCATAGCAGGGATAATGAACTTTTTCATTTTATCCTTCACTTCGAATATAGGCCTGTTCCCTGAATGAAAGATGAGGAGGCTGTATCCATGTGTTAAGTATTTTTCAATATTTATCTATTTATAAGCATTTTTAAATGCAATATTCATACCAATAAATGAAAATGCCAAAAGAAAGGCTTATAATACCTTTTGAAATAGAGAATTACTGAATAATCCTCTTGAAATGGAATATGATACACCATAGCAGATTAGCTACAAAAATGGGGGCTGATCCCGGACTAAATACGAATAGGTGAAAAAGTTCTTTTCATATTATTCAATATATTATATATAATAATAAAATACTAATATATCACCCGGGAGCAAATGGCAGAGACTCATGGATGGAAAGAAAAACAGTGACAGCGCTCTTCTGACAGCGCTGCTGATACTAATTTTGACAGGTATCCTCATAACAGGCATAGGGCTATCCGGCATGCAAGGGGCCATAAAAGGTTTTCTGGCTCTTCAGATCCATCCGGCCAGGCTTATTAATGATTTTATTGCCATTGCCGGCATTGGACCGGCTCTTGTCAACGCCTCTGCGGTAGGTTTCATGGGACTTATTATTATTTTCATTTCGGGTATCCCTTTTTCGGGGCCTACTTTTGCCGCCATTATGACAATGACAGGCTTCGGCCTTTTCGGAAAAACACCTTTCAATATCCTGCCGATTATTCTCGGAGTAGCCGTTTCTGCAAAAATTGTTGATAAAACCATAAAGGATTATCTGATTATTGCACTTTTCGGAACAGCCTTAGGCCCCCTTGTGACCACCCTGGCCTGGGAGCTGGGATTCTCCCTGGTCCCTTCGATTTTTCTCGGAGCAGCCGGAGGTCTTGCAACAGGACTTTTTCTACCGGCTATCGCCATATCCATGCTGCATCTTCATCAGGGATACAACCTTTACAACATGGGGTTGACCTGCGGTTTTTTCGGGCTTTTTGCTTCAGCCCTGATAAAGGGATTCGGCCATGGGTATGAACAGAAGATGTTCTGGTATACAGGGTTTTCTCCCGTACTTGCTTTGCTGGTACCCGCGATCTCCCTGATACTGCTGCTCACCGGCGTATTCTATGAACGAACCGGAATTTGGGCAAACTTTCTGGAAATTCAGAAAATGCCGGGAAGGCTGCCTTCAGACTTTGTGGATTTGGGATCACTGGGCAGCGCACTTGTCAACAGCGGTCTGATCGGACTATCAGGGTCTCTTTATGTCTACCTCTCCGGGTCCCCTTTTAATGGTCCTGTTATCGGGGGGCTTCTCACCATTATGGGCTTTGGAGCATTCGGTACGCACCTGAGGAACTCATGGCCTGTTGTAACAGGGGTCATAATAGCCACATTGGTAACGGGAAACAGACTCAACAGCCCCGGACCGGTCCTGGCGGCCATATTCTCAACTACTCTTGCACCTATTGCAGGAGAATTCGGTTATATTACAGGTATTGCCGCGGGGTTTATTCACCTTCTGATGGTAATGCAGACAGGAGCCTGGAACGGTGGAATGAATCTCTATAACAATGGTTTCGCCGGCGGCCTGACTGCAGCGTTCATCGTATCGATCATTCAATGGTATAGAACTAATAAAGAGGAATTTTAATATGAAACGAAAAGATTTTATTCTACACCTCATTGGAGAAATCTCCAGCTATATCCTGGCAGAAGATCCTATGCGGATGGTCATATCCCTCCATCAGGAAGAAGACGGTCTCCACCTTTGCGTAATCGATGAGAATGAACACAGCGATGAAGAAATACGCAAGATGGAAAAGGCTTTAAACAGCCGAAAAAGGCCCGAGCTGGCGACCTACTACGGCGCCATGACAGGCCGGGACTTTTTAGGCTCCTCCCGTTTAAACCTCCTGGGATGGCAGCTGAAGCACAGCGATGTGTCCAGGATCGGAAATGGCATAAAAATCGACCTCTGGCTGGGAGGCGATAAATTCGACAGCCGGAAATTTACGATTCCCCAGAAAGAGGAATAGACCGTATTGTTATAGGCTTCAATTTAATACTATATGAGATATAAATGAAGATTTCCCAATAGGCAGGAAACCTGAATTGATTTGTATTATATTTTTTTATCAGAGAACATCCGCAGGGAGTTCATCAGCTGATATTTGAAAATGGATCAGGAGAACCATCGGGAAATCTATGTATCATCAATACGAATTCACTTCACATTACCTTTTTATCAGCCTTTTGATCATCCTGAGTCTGAACATGTTTTACAGAAAGCAGCACTTTTCCCTGTCAAACCGCTGGTTTCTCAGATTAACAGCTTCTATGATTATTCTTCTGATTCTGGAAATTTTCAGCTGGAGATTTGAGGGTCTTACCGGAGACGGTTACAGAAGAATTCACCTTGTCTTGAGATTCATTTTTTATTTGTCAAATCTTTTTGTTCCGCTTATTTGGCTGAATTATATCGATTTTAAAATTTTCAGGTCTTTGACACGGCTCAGAAAACGTCTCTATTACGGGCATTTTCTTTTTACCGGAATAGTAATGCTAGCAGTAAATCTGAAAACCGGATGGATTTACACCATCTCACAGGCAAATATATATGAAACAAAACTTTCCGGTATCATCATCTTCACAATCTTCATGTTTTCTATCATTTATGCCCCGGTTCTGATAATTATCTGGAACAGAAAAAGAATTGATCCCAATATCATCATTGCAAACTTCTTTTTTGCAGGGCTCCCATTTATGGCAGCGGCTCTCCAGATAGCAACAGGGAGCACTCTTCTGGTATGGAACAGTGTTGCTCTGGCAATTGTGGCAATATACATTTTTCTGGAGCTCAGCAATCTGACATGTGATTCTCTAACTGGCCTGGATAACAGAAAGCAGATGGAAGAATGGCTTTATTTCAAGTCATCCTCGGGTAATAACTTTACCCTCATTATGCTGGATCTGAACGATTTCAAGCAGGTGAATGACCAGTTCGGACACAGTGAGGGGGATCAGGCACTTATCCATTTTGCCAATATTTTAAAAAGCAGTGTAAAACATAACGATCATATTGCCCGTTTTGCCGGAGATGAATTTCTGATCGGTCTGGAAACCGGCGACAGACAAATCGCAGAAAAAGTCATCCAGCGTCTTCATAAGAAACTTGATGATTTCAACAGGAAAGGCATAACGCCCTATCCCATTACCTGCAGCTGCGGCACTGCCGTGTATTCTCCTTCTTGTCATAGCAGCTATGAAATGGCGGTCAAAGAGGCTGATGAAAAAATGTATGAGGACAAACACAGGAGAAAAAAAAGGAATCAGGAAATCACAAACACCGGGAATTCTTAAGTGAAAATGGCTCAGCGGCGGCCGGATTTCTGAAAATTTCACCTGTTCCGATCTATCTTTTTATTCAAGTTTCCATTAAGGTGCTAATCAACTACTGTTGGAAATCAGTCTTACCTATCACTTCGACAAATCTTCCTGACTGAATCATTTTTCACAAAATGAAGGTCGATTACAAAGTCTTTTTAGACACATTTATAAGGAAAAATATGAATTTTTACTCACTCGGATTAACCGAGGAACTGCTTCAGGCAGTCAAAAAGCAGGGTTATAATGCCCCTACGCCAATACAGGCTCAAGCAATCCCTGCCATTCTTGATGGAAAAGATATTATGGGTGGAGCTCAGACCGGCACGGGAAAAACCGCCGCATTCGCCCTTCCTATCCTGCACAATCTTAGCCAGGAAAAACGTAAAAACAGAAACCCGAGAGCTCTCGTACTGACTCCCACCAGAGAGCTGGCAGCACAGGTGGGAAAAAGTTTCAGAGACTACGGAGCAGAATTGCCCCTGAAGACAAACATCGTTTTCGGAGGGGTCAAAATCAATCCTCAGATTACGACCCTTCGCAGAGGAAGCGATATTCTGGTTGCCACACCCGGCCGTCTCCTGGACCATCTGGCCCAGGAAACCATAAACCTGAAAGATCTGGAAGTTCTGGTTCTGGACGAAGCAGACAGAATGCTGGATATGGGATTTATCCACGATATCCGCCGTGTTTTAAAATACCTCCCTCCCCGGAGGCAGAATCTCCTTTTCTCCGCTACCTACAGCAAGGAAATTCGAACACTGGCGGAAGATATCCTACGGAACCCCCTATCCATCGAAGTTTCCCGCCGGAATAAGGCGGCAGATAAGGTGGAGCAGTTCAGCACTCCGGTCAATAAGGACCAGAAGACCCATTTGCTGACACACCTGATAAAAACCCAATCCTGGTATCAGATACTGGTTTTTGCCCGCACAAAACACGGAGCAGACCGTCTGGCAAAAAAACTGAACAAACAGGACATCCCTTCCGGGTCCATCCATGGAGACAAGAGCCAGAATGCACGGATCCGGGCTCTGGAACAGTTTAAAAAAGGGGATCTCCAGGTGTTAGTGGCAACCGATGTGGCCGCCAGAGGGATCCACCTGGAAGAGTTGAGCCATGTGGTTAACTTTGATCTGCCCCAGGTGGCAGAAGACTATATCCACAGAATAGGCAGAACAGGACGGGCAGGTAAATCCGGTCAGGCCATTTCGTTTGTCAGCCCCGACGAAAAAGACAAATGGAAGGCTATCCAGAAACTGCTGAAATCTCCTGTCCAGGCTCTGGAAGTAGACGGATTTGTTCCTGTTAAGCAGGAAACCGGGGACCATCAGAACAAAAAAGCTCCGGCAGCTCCCGGAAAAACCGGCAGAAACCGTTACTCCCGGCGCCCCGGGGGAAACGCGGGAAAATCTTCACAACAGAAAAACAGAAGCCGGGTAAAAAAGGCTTCCTGACTAAAGTTCCGCCCTGTTCCTGCAGGGCGGGAACTAAAAGAATAAACCAATCCTTTAGAAAAAAAGATCTTACCGTATTATAATTAAAACAAGGAATTCCCTGCCTTTTTATATCCGGATACACAGCCAATGTTATTACCCATCATGGAGTCCTCCAGAAGGGGATCAACTTTATCCAGAAACCTTTCTCAATTCAAAACCTGAGTGAAAAAGTGAGAACCATCCTGGATAGTTAGAAATTTCCTCAAAGAAATACGACAAACAGAAATCAAAACGCCCTCTTCCCTACATTTACGTGACTTCGCTTGTTATTTCCTACGAACCCGTAAGAGCTTTCCCAAAAAATTCCCTTTCTAAGTCCCCTAAACCTCATTGGCACATATATTGCATTTTCTATCCTTACAATATTTATTTCTCGCAAGGAGTATAGGATGTCAAAAAAGATAATAGTAGGCATGCTGGCCATGATTATGGCCTTAACAAGCGCATTTGCCGGGGGCAAGCAGGATGAATCTTCTGATATGGGAAGACTGGAAGAAATCAAGGCAAGCGGAAAACTTGTTCTTGCAACCGGAAACTATATACCATTCGAATTCCTGGATCCCGAAACCAATGAGATGGTCGGTTATGATATTGACCTGATGCGCCTGATGGCAGATAAGCTTGGTGTGGAACTGGAAGTGGTAGACATGGATTTTACCTCTCTGATCCCCACTCTGCAGGCCGGTAAAGCCGATGTGGTTTGTGCCGCCATGTATATCAAACCCGCCCGGGAAGAGGTGGTAGATTTTGCCGCTCCCTACATGAAAACAGGTATGGTTCTGGTTGTTCCTTCCTCCAATGACACAATCAAATCCACAGACGATCTTAATGGTCTGAGAGTCGGAGCCAAAATGGGTGCTACCTCCGAAGCGGTTCTTCAGGATCTTCTTGATGCAGGAGCTGATTTTGAGATCGTATCCTACAACGAAACCGTTGATTACATGCTGGACCTTCAGACCGGAAGAATTGATGCCGCTGTAAACGATCTTCTGAACCAGCTTGAGTTCAACAAAACCACTGACGGACTGAAAATCGTGGGAGAGCCTTTTACCTCTGCAGAACTGGGTATTGCCGTTCAGGACGGTGATGCGGAACTGCTCGCGTTCATCAACGACTGTCTGGTGGAATTCACAGAAGACGGAACCATGGACGAACTCTACCAGAAATGGATCGTCGGAGAATAATGTAATAATGATATCCGGAATGAAGAAGGGACTTACAGAAAATGAATCTTGATTATTCGATCGTATTAAATAAGATACCCAATCTGCTGAAAGGGTGCCTGGTGACTCTGGAAATTTCCCTGGCATCCCTGGCTCTTGGAATGCTGATAGGAATTGTGCTGGCACTGTTCCGTATCTCATCCATTAAACCATTCCGGGTATTCAGCGCAGGCTATATATGGGTCGTCCGCGGTACACCTCTGCTGGTTCAGCTTTTTATTCTCTATTTCGGTTTACCCCAATTGGGGGTAGAGCTGTCCAGTATGGCTGCGGGCATCCTGGGTATAGGTCTCAACACGGGGGCCTATATCTCTGAAATTATCCGGTCGGGCATCATCGCCATTGACAGCGGTCAGATGGAAGCGGCGGAGAGTCTGGGTATGAGTTATCCCAAAGCGATGGTCCGCATCATTGCCCCCCAGGTGGCCCGGATTATCACACCGGCCCTACTCAACCAGTTCATCATAACGCTGAAGAACTCATCTATTGCGTCACTGGTGACCATCACGGAGTTAATGAGAGCGGGAAACCAGATCATTTATGCCACGTTCAGGAGTTTTGAGGTATATACAGTGGTCGCACTGCTGTATCTTATTATGAACTCCGCTCTGATGGTGTTTTCGAAATATGTGGAACAAAAACTGGGAACAGAAAAATAGATGTCAGATAAAATACTTTCACTTGTAAACATACATAAAAAATTCGGTGATCTCGAAGTTTTGAAAGGGATCAGTTTCAACCTGGAAAAAGGGGAAAAGATCGTCATCCTGGGCCCTAGCGGTTCGGGAAAAAGTACCATTCTCCGGTGTATCAATAAACTTGAGAGCATTGAACACGGTCAGATATTCTTTAAAAACGAAGAAATCACATCCCAGACAAAGCTCACCAGGTTAAGACAGGATATCGGTATGGTATTCCAGAGGTTCAATCTTTTCCCTCATAAGACAGTTCTGGAAAATGTGATCGAAGGGCCCGTTCATGTGAGAAAAATCCCTAAAAAAGAAGCCATCCCCCTGGGAGAAACCCTTCTGAAGAGGGTGGGACTATTTGACAAAAGAGATGTCTATCCCAAGCAGCTTTCGGGGGGACAGCAGCAAAGAGTAGCGATTGCCCGGTCCCTGGCGATGAAACCGGACATCCTTCTTTTTGACGAACCCACATCCGCTCTGGACCCCGAGCTGGTGGGAGAGGTTCTTGATGTTATGAAGGACCTGGCCGAGGAAGGGATGACCATGATCGTGGTCACCCATGAGATGCAGTTTGCCCGGGATGTAGCAGACAGAGTCATTTTTATGGACGAAGGAATGATTGTGGAAGAGGGAACTCCCGATGTGATTTTCAAAAATCCCAGTCATGAAAGAACAAAAATGTTCCTGAAACGAATTATCCATTAAGTAAACAGGATAGCATCAGGAACAGTGATTCCTGATGCTTTCAGGCCGAAAATCTCCGGCTGATCTCCCCGTAAATACCGGCAGCATCAATAAGTTCATTGATCAGGATATTCTCATCCGGCTTATGAGCCAGAGCGATATCACCCGGCCCGAGAATTACCGTAGGGATTTTCCGGGCGGCACTGACCAGGGCATTGCAGCCGAAGGGAGCTGCATAGTATTCCACCTCCAGGCCGGACTCCTTTACTGCTTCACTGACCAGTGATACAAAACCATTCTCAATCTCTTCTGACACCCATCCGGGGAGAAAATCATCCATTCTCATGGTTTTGTTTGTATAGGACTTCATCTCATACTTCCCAAACCGGATCTCTATCCTATCGATTCCGGCAAGAGCCTTCTGCCATCGGTGCAAAAAATCCTCACAGGATTCTCCCGGGAGTAAACGGCACTCCCAGAGGGCACGGCACTCATCGGGAATGGCTCCGTTACCGGGAGAAGGACGGGATGAGATTTCCACCAGTTCAATCACCTCCTCTCCCAGGCGGGAATGAGTCCGTTTTGGGAGATTCCGGATCTTCCCGGCAGCATCCATCATCCGGTAAACCGCATTGTCACCAAGATCGGGCCGGCTGCTATGGGCGGTTGTCCCCCGGCTGATCATCTCCAGACTGGCCCTGCCTTTTTCGGCATTCCCCAGTTTCAGACCCGTGGGCTCTCCAATAACAACGGCGTCCACAGAATACCGACTTAGAATATGATCAAGAGCCACTCCAATCAGGAGTTCCTCCGCCACAGAAGCGGAGACTATGATCTTTCCTTTGAACTCGGTTCTTTTCAAATAAGATGGTGCACAGACCATGGCAGCCAGAGCGCCTTTCATATCTGCCGTTCCCCTGCCCCAGATCCTTCCCTCAGAAATTTCAGCTCCGTAGGGGTCATGGGTCCAGTCATGGATATCACGCACGGGGACCACATCGGTATGCCCGTCAAAGAGCAGTGTCGGCCCTGACTCTGAACCTTTCAACTCCCCTATGACAGAGCCGTATTCATCAACAACCACCTCATCATAACCCAACTCTTCCATTTTCCGCCGGACAGAAGCCGCGGTACCCTGTTCATGCCCGGAATCTCCGGAAAGCCGGACAAGTTCGGCCGTGAAAGAGACTATATCCTGTTTTTGAGCACTGGTAAGAACCATTTTTATAAACCCAACTTTCAGTTAAATTAAGCTATTGTACTCCCAGTAGACCAGGGATTTCTACTGCGATTTTATCATAAGAAAATAATCGGATTTCCGGTCTATTGACACACCCGGCCAGGTGGTGCTATTTGATCTTTTATTATCCTGTTGAAAGGTTAAAAACGGAGTTCAAAATAGATTATGATAGAGCTGATTTTTCCCCCTGCGGCTTCACCGACGTCTGTCCCTCTGGGAGTTTCTTTTTTAAAATCCCATATAGACTCAACCTGTGGTCCCGGGCATATACGGATCCAGGATCTTAATATCCGCTACTGGATGTTCCTTACCGGTCAAAGCCAGGAATTCAGTGAGTACCAAGGGTTTCTCAAGGGGGAAAACGGTCCGTTTTCACGGGCCCTCTATGAGCCTCAGCTTCCCATTCAGATATTGTTGAAAGAAGAGTCAAACCGGCAACTTGATGCGATCCGTCGATGGTTGGATTCCCGGATTCTTTCAGAGGATCTGATTCCACTTTTCCAATATCTGAAAGAAACGATTTCCACAGATGACGAACCTGTCATGTTTTCCTGCCTGTTTCCTGATCAGTTCCTGTTTACACTTGGTTTTTCACTCTGGCTCAGCCAGATCAGGAAGTCTCCTATCTATCTGGGAGGCGCCTCGGTGTTGGTGGTTGATCCAAAGGAACTTCTCGAGCTGGCACCCTGGATAACAGGAGTCTTTACCGGAGAGGGAGAGTTAGCTCTGGAGAAGTTTATAAAAGGGGGAGCTGAGACACCAATTCCGGGACTCTACCGCAGGAGGAATGGAGAGATCTTACGGGAGCTGCCCCCGGAGCCACCTGAAATGAACAAACTGGTAATTCCTGATTTTTCCTGGGCCAGTCTCGCCTCCTATTTCAATCCGGAACCTGTGCTGCCGGTTCAGTTTTCCCGGGGATGTAAATGGCGCCGGTGCCGGTTCTGCGCTCATAATTTTTCCTTCGGACAGTATCGCTGTCTGGATCCTGTTGCTGTCGTGGATATGCTGGCACATTACGGAGAGACTCTGGGAGCCCGCCATTTCTACATAACCGACCAGTATCTGGATGCCTCCTTCCTGGAACCATTCGCCAGAGAAGTACTGAGCAGAAACCTTTATATCCGTTATACATTTATGGGCAGACCCGCAGAGGATATGACAGAAGATGTGCTTGCTCTGCTGTCGCAATCCGGCTGCCGATGGATCAGCTGGGGGGTAGAATCCGGCAATGCCCGGGTTCTGGAGATTGCTGGAAAGGGAACATCCCCTCCGGAAGTGGCCCGGGTTCTGAAAGATTCAGCAAAGGCAGGTATCCGCAATCAGGCTCTCATGATTTTCGGCCTCCCCGGTTCCAATGATGTGGCGGCAGAGGAGACCTTTTCGTTCCTTCAGGAAAACCAGCCCTGGATACATTCTCACACAGCCAGCGAATTTCAGCTGTACAGCGGGACACCTTTCGGGAATAAACCGGAGAGATTTGATCTGAAAGTAACAGGCCGGGATGTTTTCTGCCGCATCAGCGGACACCTGCTGAAAAGTGTCAAACTGCACTACACCAACAAGTCCACAGATACGGAGCCCGAATTGCTCAGAGGACCGGTAGAAGCGAGAAAGTGGAAGCGCAGGAAAATATGGATCTACCCGGACGAGTTCTGGAATACCCTCCCCTCGGAACACTATCTGATACTCAGTGCCAGGGAGATTGATCTGGAATTACCAGACAATCCGGCAACGGGAAATAAAGCCGTATAATCAAAATTTTCTATCTAATGATCTTTTCCTGCATACACCCACATGGGGACGGTCTGTCCTGCTCTTTCAAACCCCATTTTTTCATAGAACGGCACAGCCTTTCCGTCGGCGGTGAGCATTTGCTGGTGGAAATCTCTGTACCTCTCCTGCAGCTGCAGCATCATCTTCTGACCGATTCCCTTTCCCTGATAGTCGGGATGAACCAGAAGGTGGGGATAATAGACAACAAGATATCCATCGGAAATAGCATTGCCGATTCCCACAAGCATTCCGGAAATTCTTGCTGTAACAGTAGAATCAGAATTTCTCAGAGCCTTCATCAGCAATTCCGGCTTCTCAGCCGCGGACCATCCATTGGCTTTATATAGCTCTATAACCTCATCGGCAGTAAATCTGTTATTCATATCTATCTCAATTGTCATAGGGCTGTCTTCCTGTTTTCTCATTCATCCCTGATATCCTCACACACTTCAAAAACTGCCGGATCAAAATTGAGAGACTCCCGGAAATCATGAAGCTCTTTTCCAAAATACTCTTCGATATCCACATTAAAATCGGTAATAGCATATTTGATAAAGTATCTGACACTCTCCAGATCCACTTTGATGAGAGAGTTGGAGCTGTCAATCAGAACAGCACGGAAAATATGGTTTCCCAGTTTGATCTCTTCGATAGATTCAATAATCGTATCGATAATGTCGGCGGCCCGTATGATCTGGCCTTCCACATCATCGGTTTTGGGATTGAGGATGTAGGAGCGAAACTGGTTGCGCCAGGATCTGGGAAGCTCACTTTCGATCTCCTCTTTAAAAGCCAGCTCCTCAATCTCTTCCATAGCTTCTATCATGGCTCGGGTCCTTTTCTTTGTGGGACCCAGAATATCCCCGGTGCACTGCTCTATCATATCGTGATTAATGGCTTTCTGAAGGACTTTGGCCATATCCACTTTATTCTTGAATTTCTTACTCTCCCAGATAGCCAGCCCTTCGGCGATTTTTGCAACAGACCACATATGCTCTGCAACAGAGCGCTTCTTAAAACAGTATTTATTCTGATACCGTTTAATTTCCATAAGAGACCGGGATTCGATAAGATGGGTTCCAAAAGGCATATTCTGCCTCCTTCTTTCTATGATTTTCCACTTCAGAGAGACGACATCATCTGATTTCCTACAGCTTACAGGGTATCGGCAGAATTCGCAAAATACAGAGCCCTTGTCTGACTTCAGAAAAATATCGGAAGTATAAAAAAGGGGTGGACCATGATCCACCCCCGGGCTTTATCTATTCCTAAACAAGATCAATCCTGTCAGAAATCCCACTGATTCTTTCTTTCCAGGTACACTCTTACTTCATCATAGTCAGAATCTTTGGCCTCGGCATACCCTTCATGGTTATAGATACCCCGGATGATTTCAAGACCTTTTTCTGTTTTACTGATAGCGATAAAAGCGTCTTTTACCTTCTCTTTCAGATCCTCGTTCAAACGGGGAATTACAGAAATCGTGTCATTGGGAATCAGGCTGGTATTGGTGATAAGCACAACTTTGTCCATAAGATCCCCGTAAAAAGACTCTTTTTCAAAAAGGTTTCTGGCATCCTTGAAGGTAAATGCGGCATCAGCTTCGCCGTTGTATACCGCAAGAACAGCGTTATCATGACCTCCCGCATTGATCCATTCCACATCGGACTCGGGATCGATACCGTTATCAGCCAGCAGGTTGGCAGGCCATACAAATCCGGATGTGGAAGTGAAAGAGGAGATAGCTACTCTTTTTCCTTTCAGATCTTTCACAGATTTGATTCCGCTGTCTTTGTCGGCAATCAGCTGGGATTTATATCCGGAAACCAGGGGTTTATCCTTCATAAGCTGCCCATTGTCATCCACATCATAGCGGAGAGATTTCAGAATCGCTTCCGCGGCGCCTTCGTCAGCAGCCAGAACATACGCGGTGGTTGCCAGGAGCCCCACATGAACCTGTTCGGAAGCCATAGCTTCAATCAGGGCATTGTAGTCGGTAGCGACTGTTACATTCACCTTCATTCCCATCTCTTTTGCCAGAAGTTCCTGAAGAGGGAGTCTCTGGGCATCCAGGTAAGTGGCATCACGGGAAGGGATCAGCTGAACTTCCAGAACATCGGGATTCACATCATTTTCCTGACTTCCTCCCGCAAAGACAAGAGAGGTCATAATCAGGGCAATCATTGCCATGAGAAACAAGCTTTTTTTCATCTAACTCTCCTTACTATAAAAACTGTGATCAAAATCTGCTATAATTTTAAGAAGTTTACTTATTGTTATGCAAGTATAAATGATACAGGAGCCAAGAATGATTGAATTCACCGGAGTCAGCAAGGTCTATCCCAACGGTACAAAAGCTTTAACCGACATAAACCTGAAAATCGAAGAGGGGGAGTTTGTAGCCATTATTGGCTTGTCCGGAGCCGGCAAATCCACACTGCTCCGGCTGATCAATCAGCTGATCCCTGCTACTACCGGAAAAGTCCACTTTGACGGGATCGAAGTAACCAGAGCCGGCGGAAAAGAGCTGAGAAATATCAGGCGCCAGATCGGCATGATCTTCCAGGGCTTCAATATTGTCAAAAGGGCCTCTGTCCTCACCAATGTCCTTTCCGGCCGGGTGGCCTATCATCCCACATGGAAGACCATCCTCGGCCTGTTTCCGGAAGAGGACAAGCAGATAGCCTACCGGGCCCTGCAGAGAGTGGATATTCTGGAAAAGGTTCACAGCAGAGCCAGCGACCTTTCCGGCGGTCAGCAGCAGCGG
This sequence comes from Oceanispirochaeta sp., assembly GCA_963677615.2. Lineage (GTDB taxonomy): Bacteria > Spirochaetota > Spirochaetia > DSM-2461 > DSM-2461 > Oceanispirochaeta. The sequence goes on from CAXXQW010000006.1 coordinate 316,822, forward strand.
GTGGCCATAGCCAGGGCCTTGGCTCAGGAGCCCCGTCTTATGCTGGCGGACGAACCTGTAGCCTCTCTGGATCCGATCACGACGATCCAGGTTATGGACTATCTGAAGAAAATCAACAAGGAAGACGGTATTACTACCATAGCGAACCTTCATCATGTGGACCTGGCCCTGAAATATGCCAGCCGCGTAGTGGGGGTCAAGGAAGGCCGTATTGTTTATGATGTGAAAATCAGTGACATTGATAAAAAGACCTTTATGGATGATCTGGAAAAGGTTTACGGCAGAGCCATCCATCATGACGAGATGCTGGGGATAAATAATGGAAAAAATTCTAGTTCCCAAAGCCAACCATTTCCGGAGGAACACCATTGTTCTGACTGTAGTGGCTCTCATTCTGGGAAGCGCTGTTTTCGCAGGATTCAACCCGGTAGAGATCATCCAGAATTTCAATAAGGGGAAAAGGCTTCTGGGGCGGATGTTCTTTCCCCCCGACTGGTCCTACTCGGTAAAAGTGATCACGCCGCTTCTGGAGACCATTCGAATGGCTATTGTGGGAACCTTCTGGGGAGCGCTTATAGCCCTTCCTGTCGCGGTCTTTGCGGCGGGGAACTTCCTGAAGAAACCCTGGATAAGCAAGCCCCTCCGGCTGATTCTGAATATCTTCCGAACCATACCGGCTATGGTGCTGGCGTCTCTTTTTGTTGCAGTTTTCGGAATCGGCCCTTTCAGCGGCGTTATGGCCCTCTCCATCTTTACCTTCGGTCTGATCTCCAAACTGACCTATGAATCCATAGAGGCGATCGATTACGGGCAGGTGGAGGCTCTGATGTCTTTGGGAGCCAATAAGCCGAATATCCTCCGCTATGCGATCATTCCCCAGATTCTTCCCCAGTTCATGTCCTATACTCTCTATGGTTTTGAGGTGAACGTCCGGGCGGCGGCAGTGCTTGGATATGTAGGAGCAGGAGGGATCGGGCAGACCTTTGAACACAATCTCGCCTGGCGGAATTTCGACAGGGTAGGCGTTATTATTGTTATATCCTTCGCGGTGGTACTCATCATAGATTTAGTCAGTTCGACTCTCAGAAAAAGGTTGGTCTAATGGAAAATATCATAGTCAAAAAAGAGACCCGTCCCGGTCAGATTATCTACCGCACTGTCAACTACGGAGGACTGGCAATCCTAATCATATGGGGAATGCTGGGAATCCCCTACAAAGGTGTGATGGCCACAGCACAGGGGACGATCAACTCACTGCTTAACGGGTTTGTGCATCCCGATATGGCATATTTATCCAATATGACCATCGACGGGCTGCCCTATGCCATCCTTGAAACAATAGCCATTGCAATAAGCGGAACTTTCGTCTCAGCGGTCATATCCATCCCCTTTGCTCTGTTGGCCAGTCAGAATATTGTGGGCCGCAGGGTCTCTCTGGTCGGAAAATTCATCATTACCATGATCCGTACATTTCCCGAGCTGATCCTGGCTCTGATTTTTATCAGTGTCGTGGGCCCGGGAGCCCCTGCGGGGATCCTGGCTCTGGGAATCCACTCGATCGGGATGCTGGGAAAACTCTTCAGCGAGGCCATTGAAAGCATGGATATGGGAGTGAAGGAAGCCCTGGAATCCTGCGGCGGCTCCAGTATGGAAGTTCTTTTCAGAGCGGTTTTACCCCAGGTTAGCCCCGAACTGATATCCTACACCCTCTACCGCTTTGAGATAAATATGAGAGCCGCCTCCACCCTCGGACTTGTCGGGGCGGGCGGGATAGGAGCGCCCCTGATCTTTGCGATAAGGACAAGAGCCTGGCCCCGGGCCATGATCATTGTGATAGTATTAATCATAACCGTATCCATTATCGATACAATTTCCAGCAGAATCAGAAAAGGACTGGTATAGGAAGACAATGAATATTCTACTGGTTAACGATGACGGCATAGAAGCTCCGGGAATGCTCCTGCTGGCAGAAACCATGAAACAAATGGGAAAGGTATATGTTGTGGCGCCCCACACCCAGCAGAGCGCCATAGGCCATGGCATTACCATCCATGAGCCGTTCCGGGTTCATCCCCGAAAGGAACTGTTTGAAGGGCTCGATGCCTGGAGTCTGGAAGCAAAACCCGCAGACTGCGTAAAATTCGCCCTATTCGGCCTGGGGCTCCCGATTGATCTTGTGGTATCCGGAATCAACGACGGTCCCAACCTGGGAACGGATATCATCTACTCGGGAACCCTGGCAGGAGCCTCCGAAGGCATTATCTGCGGTATCTCTGCCATCGCAATTTCCTCAGATTTTTCCGGCCTGGAATCGGTTAAGCCTCATCTCAAAGGGTTTCTGGAAAAAGTTCTGAATGCAGATGTGGTGGATAAAAACAGGGTTATCAATATCAATTTCCCTCAAAAGGAATTTACCAAAATAAAAGGAGTAAAAATCACCGAAATGGGAGAACGCCCCTTTATTCATGAGTTTGTGGAGGAAGATGGACTCATCTGGGCCAGAGGAAACTGGGACAAAGTAAACAACGGACCGGGGACCGATGTCTGGGCCTGGGAAAACGGATATGTATCGGTCTCCCCCATACAGATCAACAGAACCGATTACGGGTATATGGATTACCTGAAGGAAAGATTGTAATGGCTCAAAGACAGCTTCCCCTGGCTCAATGGCTTCCCTACAAAGAAGACCGGAACGCCAAACATGGAGGACGCAGCTTCTATTTTTTTGACCTGGATGACAACATAGCCATTATGGGGACCAAAATCCTGCTGTTTCATAAGGAAACCCACCAGGAGATAGAAATCAGCTCGGCCGAACTGGCCAGAAATACCCGAACCATCGGTGTGAGCGGCAAATATGCGGACTACTACATCCACCGGGACGATGCCATCGGATCCTACAGGAATTTCAGGGATAGGAAATATCCCTTCTGGATACAGGGAAAAAAGCGGAGACAGTATATAGAGATCGATCTGGAAAGGGCACTGGAAAAACCCGAATGGGAGTGGCACGGCCCCAGCTGGAACCATTTCTTTTACGCGGTCCTTAACGAGAGGCCCGTCTCGATCATCACGGCCCGGGGACACCACCCCCGGACGATCAAACGGGCCATGAATATTTTCTATGAACGGGGATTCCTGCTGAAAAAACCCAACTTTCTGACAATCTATCCTGTATCCAACCCCCGGGTAAGACGGGACCTGGGAGATCCGGAGCTGAAAACACCCATCTCGGTTCTCAAAAAAGAGGCTCTTCACCGGTCGGTAAAAAAAGCCTTTGAAAAGTACGGCTACAATCCCCACCACCGGTTTGGCGTCAGCGACGATGATCCGGCCAACATCGAGGAGATCACAGAAACCCTGGTGGAGATAAAAAGGGCTTATCCCCGGAATGCCTTTTTTGTGATAGATACTTCAGGAGGCAAGGTCCAGAAAACCGAGATTTTTGAAGACCATCTGCAGAAGTCTGAAAAAATCGAACTGGTGGATGCTCTGAATTATAAATTATTTGATTTCTAGAATCTGCCGGTAAAAAAGGAACCTGTAAATGTGAAGGAGCCATTGCCTATGAAAGAAACAGTCAAAAATATCATTCCCCTGGGATTCCACTGGAAAACACGGGACCCATTCCTCTTCTGCGCCCATCACTACGATCATTACCCCCGGGGCAATGACCGGCAGGGTCCGGATGCGTCCCTGGCCGGTCGGGACATAGGGCAGGATTTTACTTTGAAAGACGGTTGGAGGATGTACCATGGAGAGAAGGTTCCCGGATTTCCCGAGCACCCTCACCGGGGATTTGAAACCGTCACGATTGTGCTGGAAGGATTTGTAGACCATTCGGACTCCCATGGAGCAGCCGGCAGATACGGCGAAGGGGATGTTCAGTGGATGACCGCCGGCAGCGGCCTTCAGCACTCGGAAATGTTCCCCTGCATACATAAAGACAAACCCAATACACTGCACCTTTTTCAGGTGTGGCTCAACCTGCCTGCCAAGGATAAATTCACCTCTCCCCACTACACCATGCTATGGGCTGAGGTTATACCTGTGAGGAAGGAAAAAGATGCAGAAGGCCGGGAGGTATCCATCCGCCTGATAGCCGGTTCCCTTCACGGGCAGTCTGCACCGGACCCGGCACCTCACTCCTGGGCGAATGATCCCGGGAATCATGTGGCGATCTGGATTATTACTCTGGCACCGCATGCGCAGTGGAATATCCCCGAAGCTCCAGCAGGAACTGAACGGACACTCTACTACTATGAAGGAGAGACCCTTGAAGCCGATGAAATTAAAATTCCCGGCAACCACTCATTTGAGACTCTTTCAGACCGGGAAACCAGAGTGAAAAACGGGGCGGAAACCAGTCGTCTGCTTCTTCTGCAGGGAAATCCCATCAGGGAGCCGGTGGCTCAATACGGTCCATTTGTCATGAATACGGATGATGAGATCAGTCAGGCTATTTCCGATTACCGGGCAACCCAGTTCGGCGGATGGCCCTGGCCTACCAGAGAGCCTGTGCACTCACCGGAAGCCATCCGTTTTGCCCGTTATGCCGATGGAAGAGTAGAGAGAAAAGGATAAGCGGGCCCAGCGGAAAAAGTAAGAGTGTTCCCGGTTCACCGGGCTGCCCAGAGTGAAAAAGCCATGAAAAAAATGATTTTTTACAGCCTGGCAAGTATACATGATAATCTGAAATTACTATAGTTGGCTCACTTCGGATATCTTGGAGGATTCTGGATGGCAAAAAAGGATTTTTCTAATCTGACACCCATAGGATGGAGGGAGTGGATATCCTTTCCCGAATGGGGTGTGGATTATATGAAAGTTAAGGTTGATACCGGTGCCCGGACATCCTCCCTCCATGTAGGCGAGATCGAATACTTCGAAAAAGATTCCGGTCCCTGGGTCAGATTCAATGTTTACCCCTGGCAGAAGTCATTCACCGAACGGGCCTCCGTAACCGCTCCTGTGAAAGATTTCCGAACGGTAAAGAGCTCATCGGGATGCCAGCAGCGCCGCCCGGTCATCATGGCCCTGATCCAGCTGGCAGGTCATACCTTCCCTGTGGAGCTGACACTGACCAACAGATCTTCCATGGGATTCCGAATGCTCCTGGGCCGGGCGGCCATGAGAAAAAAGTTTATCGTGATACCGGGAAAGTCCTATCTGGGATTAAGGCCCGATCCTGAAATCCGGGCAAAAAACCGTTCACGCCAAAAATAGGGTTCCTATCATTCAGGTCAGAATTTCTGTTTTTTATATTTGGGAGGTAATCATTCAATGAAGCTGGCAATACTTTCACGGGCTCCCCGTTCCTATAGTACGCAGCGGTTAAAAATGGCGGCTCTTGAAAGAGGGCATAAATGCAAAGTTCTGGACACTCTCCGGTTTGCCATTGATCTGTCGGGAGAACTTCCTGACCTTCAGTACAAGGGGAAAGATCTTTCGGACTATGATGCCGTGGTTCCCCGGATCGGAGCATCCATAACCTACTTTGGAACAGCTGTGGTAAGACAGTTTGAACAGATGGATGTATACACTCCCAATACTTCCAACGGAATTACCAACTCCCGGGACAAACTCCGGGCAACCCAGATTCTCTCCCGCCATGACATAGGCATACCCGCCACAACTTTTGTACGGGATAAAAAAGATATTATATCTGCAATCAACCGGGTCGGGGGCGCTCCTGTTGTTATCAAACTCCTGGAAGGAACACAGGGAATCGGGGTAATCCTGGCCCCGGAGATGAAGATTGCCGAAGCCATTATCGAAACCCTCCACAGCACTCAGCAGAATGTACTGATCCAGCAGTTTGTTGCAGAAAGCAAGGGAACAGATATCCGGGCCCTGGTGGTAGGAGACAGGGTTGTCGGAGCCATGCGCCGCAGTGCCAAAGGCGATGAATTCCGTTCCAATGTTCACCGGGGCGGAACTGTCGAAGCCATTGAACTTTCACCGGAGTACGAGCAGACCGCTGTTCGGGCAGCACAGATCATGGGCCTCAGAGTCGCAGGCGTGGATATGCTGGAAGGAAAAGACGGCCCCCTGGTGATGGAGGTAAACTCTTCCCCCGGCCTGGAAGGGATTGAAAAGGCCACAGGACTGGACATTGCCGGCTCCATCATTGATTACGTTGCCAATCAGGTAGCCTTTCCGGAACTGGATGTCAGACAGAGGCTGACCATTAGCACCGGATACGGTGTGGCGGAACTGCTGGTAAAAGAAGACAGTCACCTGGTGGGAAAGACTCTCCGGGAATCGGGACTGAGAGATCAGGATATTACCGTACTGACCCTGCATCGGGATACGGAAGTCATACCCAATCCACGGGAAACCAGGACCCTCCTCCCCCATGACAGGCTTTTGTGTTTTGGCAAATTGGAATCCATGAGAAGCATGATTCCCGAGAGGAAAAAACGGCGGGCCAAAGTGAGAAAACTGCCTAAAGAGATAGTGACCAGGTTGTAAAAGGAGGAGCACAGGTTACTGCAAAACCCGGCAGATTCAGAGGATTCTGTCTGACTGTGCCTAGACTTTCTGATTATACGCCTCAACAAGCTCCCGGACCTGACTGTTCAGAGCCTCCTGAGAGAGGATGCCAAAGTATTCCAGAACATTCTGATCCAGATTTTCGTATAAGACAGTCCCTTCCAGCTGTTTGTAAGAGGAATAGGTAAGAACAATATCTCCCAGCCCCTTCAGCCCGATCAGTTGAATCGCCTCTTTCAGGTTCCTGACTTTTTCCATCCGCAGATAGAGGGGAGAATTGGCCATTTGAATGATCCTGGCAGCCAGAGACGGATCTTTACCGACAATAACCTCTATGCCGTCGATAGAAGATTCGGGATTCTGGATTTCCCGGGTCAGTTTGATAATATGATCTGGAAGCGGCGGAATACTTCCCATTTTCCGGGTAATTTCGACCGCAAGAGAAGATGCTTCCGCCTCCTTGAGATCATGCAGAGGAAATCTGACCCTAAAGAGAGTCTGGTCTTCATCGGCACGGATCTTGAGAAAATTTTCATCCAGACCGAGGTTTCTGAGCATCAGGTTCAGAATCACCAGGCCCTGCCCTTTTCCCTCTTCCGTTGCGGTATTCATTTTCTGGAGACTCTGCAGATTTTCACATTTCCGGGAGATAATATACCTCTTGTTGATCTCTACAGACTCTTCCGGGTGAAGCCTGTAGCTGTTGATCACCGATACAATCAACTCTTCGTTCAGGATCTGGAATTAAACTGTCACTGTTAATCCCATCTCGGAGACAGTCTTTGCATAGGAGGACCGGCCGGATTCAAGTTTTTCCAGAAAATCCTTTATCCCGATTCTGTAGTTCCGGTCTATATCCAGCCCTCTGCTTTTAAAATGCGCCCTTTTCAAAGCCCCCTGATTGGCATTTTTTACAAGCTCATCAAGGATGTATTTAAAAGTTCTCAATAAAGCATTTTTACCGGCATTCTTTAGATAGTACTCCAGAATCCTGAAGAGATAGATCATATCTGTTCTGTCATCTATAAGGGGCTTCTCATAAATAACTGTTTTATTCTCTTTTATGTAATCCCTGATATTTTGTTCTGTTACATTCTTTCGCTGCCCCTGAGGGCTGATCAGAGAAACACTGTTCATCTGGGACAGTGTTTCCAGCTCAATGCCGATATCATTTTCTACCGCCGTCTTTGCAAACAGAGTTTCTATGTAGGAATTGATCCGTTTTACGATCTCTCCTTTTTTCAGCCACTCCAGCTCGGGCTTTATCATATTCCCCGAATCTATCCTGTAAAAACGGACCCACGGACGGGTTGAAAGATAGTAGTTGATGTAATAGAGCATAATGGGGTCATAGGTCCACGGCTTTCTGATTTCCAGATAGAATTCTTTATAGAGGGAGACAAAGGTGTCCGAATCGGCTTCTGCCATATCTCCACTATCGGCATACTCAGGGTAAAAGTAAGATAAAGTGAGCTGACTGATAAATTTGCCTTCCATGACAAACAGGAGACTCCGGTTTGGGCAACCGGCTCAGGAGCGGAATATCCGGGTTTCAGGAACCCCTTTTGGGAGCTGGAGCCAAGCGGGAAAGCACAGAAGCGCAAAGAACAAGAACAATACCAGAACCTTTGAAAACAGTCATACCCTCATCCAGAAAAAGCATGCCGAAAAGTACTCCGAAAAAAACCTCTATATACGTAAGAGCGCCGTACTGAAAAACAGACAGGCCTTTGAGAGCCAGAAAAAAGAGAACCCAGGCCAGGACTCCCACAGTAAAAGCATACAGCACTCCCAGAGCAATTTCCGCCGGAGAGGAATGGATCGATTCCAGAATCATGAATGGGAGAAAAACCAGAGCTCCCAGGCCGTTTTGAAAATAAACAACCTCTCCCTCATTATGATCCTTCAGAGCTTCTTTGAATATCAAAGCGGTGAAGGAGAAAGAGAGTGCCGACAGAAACATGCAGAGATTCCCGATCATGGTACTTCCCGCAAAGCTGAACCCTTTCTGGAGGTTCAGCAGAATGACTCCTGATATGGCCAGGAGGATCAGCAGAACCTCCCGGATTTTCAGTTTTTCTTTTTTATGGACCGCATCCAGAACAAGGGCAAACAGGGGCCAGAGGTAGAGCAGAACTACCGCATTGGCTATGCTGGTCATTTTGTACGCCAGAATATACAAGAGCATTCTGAGGGCATTGAGCGCTGATGCGGCAATAACCCGCTTTCTCATCCGGGGAGGTCCCAGAAAGGTTCTTTTACGAATCATGGAAGGGAGAAAAACCAGAAAGGGGACGCTCATTCTGAATCCTGCCAGAGCCAGGCTGGAGAAAGAGAGAGATTTGATATAAAGACCGCTGGACGCTCCCAGAGCGGTGGCGGTAATGACAGCCAGGATAGCAATAAAAGAGTTTTTCATTTTCACCATTCTCAATTTTTAATATGAGCAGCATTGCTCCAAGAATCACTTCTGCAAAGAAGGAATATCCATCTCACAGTTTCAGTTCTATACTCAGACTTTAAAATTAATCACAGGAATCTTACAATGAACGTGAAAGGAGAAACTAGTGAACATTCAACAATTCCGGTACAGTCAGGGCAATCTGGCCTACCTTCTCTGGTCGGGAAACGAAGCTGTAGCCATTGACGGCGGAGCCGTCAGGGAGATACTCAGTTTTCTTTCGGACAATCAACTGACCTTGAAGCTTGTGACAAATACTCACAATCATGATGACCATACAGAAGGCAACCAGCAACTCCTGGAGCATACCGGAGCAGGATACATTCCTGCTTCCGACCTGGATGAAGGAACTCCTATTTCCATAGGAAATGAGGCGGTTTCTATAATGAGAACACCCGGACATACTATGGATTCCATCGTCTTTACTTATGAAAATATCCTCATCACCGGCGACACCCTGTTTAACGGAACCGTGGGCAACTGCTACAGCAAAGAGTACAGGATCTATTTTCAATCCCTTAAAAAACTGACAGAGTTCCCGGGAGAGAGCATTATATATGCCGGTCATGATCTTGTGGATTACGCCACAGGAGTGATGGATTCCATAGACCCCGGGAACACCTATCTTGAAACCTATAAGATGAAGTACAACCGGGACCATGTCTTTACTACCCTGGCAGATGAATTGAAGGTAAATCCCTTTATCAGGTTCAATGATACCGGCCTTGATTCATACAGAGAATCACTGAACCTGCCTATAGAAACAGAGTATGAACGGTGGCGGGCCATGATGACTGTACATTGAATTTTCTGGCAGTCCTCATTGAGCAGGAATATACTTTCTTTTAACGGAGGACCTTATGAAAGTCACAAGTCATGGCGCCGCTCAGGTTGTAACCGGATCCTGCCATAGAGTGGAAACACAAGAGTTCCATTTTCTGATCGATTGCGGAATGTTTCAGGGCGGCAAGGAACTGGCCCGTAAAAATTACGATCCCTTTGAGTTTAAACCGGAAGATCTGGACTTTATGATTCTGACCCACGGGCATATAGACCACTGCGGCCTCCTGCCCAAGCTGGTAAAACAGGGATTTTCCGGCAGAATCTATACCAGCCCGGCCACAGCCGACCTGGTTCCCATAATGCTCCGGGATGCCGCCTATATTCAGGAAAAAGATACAGAGCACGAAAACAAACGGCGGATAAGGGAAGGTTTACCTCCCAGAGATCCCCTGTACACACAGGAAGATGCCGAAAAAGTGGTCCCGCTGCTCTCCCCCCTACCGTACAGAACACCTCTGTCCCTGGGGAAATCCCTGGAGGTGATCCTGCAGGATGCGGGACATGTGATCGGTTCGGCTATTGTGGAACTTCTCATAAATGAGAAGGGAACTCCCAGGAAAGTGGTTTTCTCCGGAGATCTGGGACAGAACGATGTCCCCATCATTGAAGACCCTACCCTGATTGAAAAAGCGGACTTTATTTATATAGAGTCAACCTACGGTGACCGACTCCATGACACCCGGCAGCCCCGGGACAGGCAGATCCTGGAAATTGTAAAAAAAACCATCAAGCGGGGTGGCAAAGTCTTCATCCCCAGCTTTGCTCTGGAAAGGACACAGGAACTCCTTTATACACTGAGTGAACTGCAGACCCAAAACAACGATTTTCCCGATGTCCCCATATACCTGGACAGTCCTCTGGCCATAAAAATTACCGAAGTCTTCAAGGAGCATCCCGAACTCTACGATGCCGAGGCAAAAGCCCGCAAGGACAACCCTTTTTCTTTTCCCGGTTTGAAATGTACAGCCGAGACGGAACAGTCCAAAGATATCAGCAAATCTGACGAACCCTCCATTGTTATCGCGGGCAGCGGCATGTGTACGTCCGGGCGGATCCGTCACCACATCCGTCACGGGATTGAAAATCCCAGGAATACGGTCCTCTTTGTGGGATACCAGGCACCGGGCAGTTTGGGCCGTGTCCTGCTGGATGGAGCGAAAGAGATCCGGATGATGGGAAGGATTTTTTCAGTTAACGCGGAAATTCAGCGGATCGGCAGTTTTTCCGCCCATGCAGACCAGAAGGGATTGACCCGGTGGCTTCAGGCATTTCAGCCGAAGCCCCGGAAAGTTTTTCTGATCCATGGGGAAGTGGAGAGTATTGAAAATTTCTCAAAACATCTGGAAAAACTGGGATTTACTACGGGAGTGGCAGAAGAGAATAAAGCGAATATACTGGATTGAACCAGATGGATTTCCGGATTGTTCTGTAGAGAAAGAAGCAATCCGGAATTTATACGATGCCGGAGTAAATTCAAATTACTTGAGATAGTAGGCATCGTAAATAACCCCGGGACCTCCTTTGAACTTGGACATGACAATGCCGAAAGCAACCACACCGTTCAGCCAGGAATACCGTTTATCCCCGGTTTCAAAAAAAAGGTGCTGACTGAAATAATAGGAAGCAGGATCAATCACCTCTCCTGCTGCCCTTTTTTCTACTATCTCCGGAGATCGTTGACAGAACCCCCTGGTTGATAAACTGATGACGGCCCCGTCATCAGTTTTTAATACGTACCTGGTATCCACAGTTCTTATACCGGGATCATACGTATCCGAGGAATTCCAGTCTGCTCCGAGAGGAAGGACGGCCCCGTTGAAATGAGGTCCTTCAAAACGTCCGCCTGTTATGGGAATAATCCTTCTATCTTTTCCCCCCGTATTCCCGACATCAATTGGAGAGTCACAATGAACAACGATTCTGTAGAGGAATTCTATCTGGGGAGAAACAGGCAGAAACCCGCCCCCCAGTTCTCTTAACTCATTATCAAAAGCTACGCTCATTGAGAATCCTCCTCCAGCCGGTTTAATTCATCCTGAACAAACATATTGTATCGGGTTAGATAATCGTTCAATGTCCGGTCCCATGCAGAAGGGTCAATAAAGGGATTTGACTCCGGATTTTCAAGCTGCCTGGCTCTCATTGCCAGGATTCCGTTGGGTCTTGGATGGGTGTCCAGAGTCAGATCGATTTCCATTCCTCTCAGACTCAAAATGGAGGCAACATACTTTTCCCGTTCAGAAAATGGAATGCCGTACTTCGCAAGCCTACCTATATGAAGTGTCATCGTTCCATTAACACCGCATAACCCAGCCCTGATGGTCTTCTCTCCTTCTGTTAAATCGAAAAAGAACGTTGTTGCACCGGCTGAATGGCCCGGAGTATGAAAACATTCAATACGGAGATTTCCAAGTGAAATCACATCGCCATGTACAAATTCCACATCCGGTACAAATAATGAGGTTTCAGGACCGGTCGAAGACTGTATTTCCGTATGATGGGGATGAATTCTGAAAACGTCTGCCGCATCTTTATGAATACAAGCCTTACAACCGTATTCCTGCTGCAGCTCATAGGTCGCTCCAAAATGATCGATGTGTTCATGGGTATGAATAATGTATTTCAAATCTTCCAGACGGTACCCCAGATACCTGATCCTCTCCTTAAGCACCTCACTGGTAAAAGGCAATCCCGTATCAAAGAGGATCAATCCATCTCCCGTATCAATTAGATGAGAAGAGACCACCCGATCTCCCACATAATAGAGGTTGCCGAAAATACGGAATGGATCTATCCATTGAGACCGGGGATCTGCTTTATACGGGGCTTCTCGTTTGTGTAGAGCCTTTTCCGCCTGATCCCAGAGTTCTATCGCTTTTTCCTTATTCATTTTTTTTCCTTATTAAATATCTTTGACAGACCCGTCAAAAGCGGTCAGAACCATAAATTTCTGTCGTCCCTCATTTACAGGAAATTTCTCGGCCAGGTCCGGTATCAGCTCAACGCCTATTCCCGGTGCATCCGGTATGACAAGACATCCCTTATCGACCTCAAAGGGATCTACCATCATTTCTCCATCTGTGCCTTTTTCATAAAAGGATGGAAATTCCTGGATTCCAAAGTTAGGAACACAGGCATCCAGCTGAAGGCAGGCTGCCGTAGAGATGGGCCCCAGTGGATTATGCGGGGCGATATTTACGTAATGAGATTCCGCTATGGTTGCTATTTTTTTGCAGGCGGTAATACCACCGGAGGCACAAAGATCCGGTCTGGCATAGGAGATGTGTCCCTGGGAAAGGAGGAGCTCAAACTCCTGAATATTGATAAATCTCTCTCCTGTAGCTACAGGAACTGAAGTCTTCTCAGCGAAATCTACCATGGCTTTATAGTTATCTGGTGGTATGGGATCCTCAATAAAAAGGGGATGAAACTTTTCAACTCCTTTGGCAAAAGCCAGAGCTTCCGCCGGATTCATGCTTCTGTGTACTTCCAGGCATAAATCGAAATCATTCCCCACGGCCTGACGGCATAATCGGACTTTTTCTATAGATCGATTCACCCTGTTGAAATAGATACTGTCTTCCATAGGGCATCGACTGTCCTGAAGAGAATCGGTAATCATCAGACGGGCCGCTGTAAATCCTTTCTCTTTCAGCTGCCTGCACCTTTCTGCCATTTCCTTTGCCTCAAACTTGAACACAGGGGCATAGGATCTGACCCGATCGCGGCACTTCCCCCCCAGGAGCTCATAAACGGGAGCACCAAGGGTTTTCCCTTTGATATCCCAGAGCGCTATATCAATAGCAGAGATGGCACTCATAATTACAGCACCCCGGAAATAACTGCTCCTGTACATAGTCTGCCAGTGATGCTCTATAGGCATAGGATCCTGTCCAATAAGGTTCGAGGCAAATTTGTCAATGGCCCCCACTGTGGCATCCGGGTAACTCCAGGCACCGGCTTCGCCAATGCCGGTGATGCCCTCGTCGGTATGAATTCTGACAAAGATATAGCGGCCTGCCCGGATTGTTTCAATATCCCTGATTCTCATCTTTCCACCCTACTTTCCTCTGAGAGGTTCGACTCCTGTCTGAAAGATTTTTTTCCATTCAAAGAGGGCTTTATGAAAGCATAGACAATACTGATTACAGATATGAGAATCAGAACGAGGGAGATAGGCCTTGTAAAGAAAATAAGAGCCCCGCTACTGGAATATGAGATTCCTCTTCGTAAATGAGTTTCCAGCATGGGAGAGAGAATATATGCAAGAATCAGCGGGGTAATGGGAAATCCTCCCCAGGCCATTAAAAAGGCGATAATTCCACAGATAAGGAGAAGTACTATGGTAAAAATACTATTGGTATCTGAATAAGCACCCACAAAGCAGATCAGCATAATAACTGGTAAAAGGAAATGGAATTTAATTTTCAGCAGTCTGGGAAAAAGCCGCATTCCAAGAAACTGAACAACCATAGTAAGTACAGCGGCCAGCAGGAGTGCTCCGAACATTACATAGGAAAAATGAGGATTATTCTCCATAAGGAGCGGTCCGGGAGTCAGCCCCTGAATGGTTAGGGCTCCCAGCAGGAGGGCCGTAGTGGAATCTCCAGGAATCCCCAGAGAGATCATGGGAATGATAGCCCCTCCTATGGTGGCATTATTGGCTGTCTCTGTGGCAAAAAGCCCTTCGATTGTGCCTTTTCCAAACTCTTCCGGATGCTTTGATGAATCTTTTGCTTTGGCATAGGCAACTACAGCGGAGATTCCTGATCCCATTCCCGGAAGGAACCCGATACCCAGCCCTATGAAGAATGACCGAATCATATTCCAGCCGTTGGCAGCAAGCTCTTTAAGGGAAAAACCAAGACCCTGTATTTTAGGATCCTTCACCTCAGGTAAAGTCACTTCCCCCCTGCTGAAATCTACAAGGATCTGTCGGACCGCAAAAAAACCGATCATAGTAGCAGCCAGGGGAACTCCGCCGTATAGTTTCATTGTGCCGAAGTTAAAACGGACGGTACCGCAAATTGGAGCGGCGCCGACACTCCCTATCAGAAGGCCGATCGCCGCAGCAGCCAGGCCTTTGAGCACATTCCCTTCTGATAGGGAGACAATCAGGGAGATCGCCAGCAGGCAGAGGCCGAAGAGCTCCCAGGGCCCCAGTTTGACAGCCAGATCTGCAATAACGGGGCTGAGGAACAGGGCTATGAGAACACTGAAAAATGTTCCAATGAAAGAACAAACAATCCCGATTCCCAGGGCTTTTACGGCTTCCCCTTTTTTTGAAAGAGGCCAGGCTTCAAAAGTCGTTGGTACCGCAGCAGGAGCTCCCGGTATCCCTATCAGGGTGGAGGCTATAAAACCGCCGGAGATTCCCCCGATATAAATACTGACAAGAAGGGCAATGGCGGGTTCCGCTTCCATGGCAAAGGTAAAGGGAAGGAGAATAACAATAGCCAGAGCACCGGCCAGGCCGGGTATCGCTCCAAAAACTATTCCAATAACAACCCCGGAAAAAACCAGAAGGAATGTACCGGGAGTAAATAAAGTCGATATAACGTAAAGGATATACTCCATAATATGTTTCCAATTAAAAAAGTAGTTTCAGCAGGTCGCCCATTGGCAGCCTGACTTTTATCACATAGATAAAAAGCACATAGAGAACAGCTGTAACAGAAAATGAAGACAGGGCTTTCTTTAGAAATGTTTCCTCCTTTTTCAGATCAAAAAGGGTGATCATTATAAAAAGGAGAACAAGAGATGAAAGAATGAATCCCAGATATTTAAACATGAGCGGAAAGGTAATCAGCAGAGATATGAGTTTTGCAAACCTCAACCAGCCATCCCTGTTAAGGAAAGGCTCTCTTGCTTTTTCTTTTTCCGATTCTCTTTTAAAAAAAAGAGCAATAGAACATAAAAGGAGTCCACCTGCTGCAATATAGGGAAATACTTTCGGCCCTATGACCGTGGAATACCTGGAAACAGGCAGACGGAACGTCATAAAGATAAATGCCAGGCTGATAACAGCCAGCAAAATTCCAATAATTCTATTTTTTTCCAATGGAATACCTCTTTTAAATGAACTATCCCCCCCCTAAGTGGGAGATAGTCACTGTTTAATCAGGATTCTTAGAAACCCAGGTCCCTTGCCATCTGTTTCAGCATGGCATGGGTATTTCTCATAAAGGTGACTGATTCATCTGTGGTTCTTTCAATCACATAGGCTCCCCGCTTCTGCATCGCTTCACTTGACGCCTCATCAGTGGTTCCAAAGCTATCAAGAACAGAGTTGATCTTATCGACCATTTCGGCAGAGATACCTTTGGGACCATAAAGGGCAAACTCTCCCTCCCAGACCACATCCACGCCCTGCTCTACAGCAGTAGGAAACTGAGGGAAGGCAAAATCCCGTTCCGCACCGGTAATTCCCAGAGCTTTCATTTTACCGGCTTTTACATACTGATCCGTATTTCCCATACCCACGTTACAAACATCGATATGTCCTCCCAGAAGGGCGGTAATTTTCTCTGCTTCGCTGCCTGCATCAACCATCTTGAATTTAACACCAAGCTCCTTTTCAAACATGGCCATCACAAAATGGGAAGTAGCGCCGGCTGCAGCACCCCAGAGGATCGAGTCCGGATTGGCCTTGGCATCTCTGGCAAGATCTTCAAAGGAATCCCAGGGAGCATCGGCGCTGACCACAATAGCATTGTTTCCAGCGTTAACAACCGAAGAGATACTGGTAAAGTCCTCATCCGGATCGGCATTATAGACACCGGTATAGCAGGTAATGGGAAAAGAGGTATGGAAATAATAGAGGGTCAATCCGTCAGGATCGGATGACCGGACAAATTCCGCTCCCACAGATCCGCCACCTTCAGTCATGTTGACAACAGCACAGGGCGTGTCTGTTGTTCTCTGAATATAATCGGCCAGTACCCTGGCATGATAATCGGCAAATCCTCCCGCTCTGGAGGAACAGACAATCGTTATAGGGCCGGAAGGCCAGTCTTCTGCCGCGGCAGGTTCATCCTGCTGACCTTCAGCAGCAACATTCCCCGCAACGAGGGATAACAACAGCAGCAATACCAAAGAAATTTTCGTTAATTTTTTCATAAGCTCTCCTTTTTTATTTATCATTCCGTACACATCAGATCGATCAATTCGGGTTGTCGTAATGGTACGTTTGATTCTAATGCCACAAAAATAAGAAGTATAGTTAATTGTTTTTATCAAAATGTTAAGTTATTCTTAATATAAATTATTTTTCAAGGACCCTTTATGGATTTAACACAGGCAAAATACATTGTAACTGTCGCAGAAGAAGGTAAACTTGCCAGAGCAGCGGAAAAGCTCTATATCACGTCATCTGCTTTAAGCCAGTGCATAAAAAAACTGGAAGGCGAAATCGGGATACCCCTCTTTGAAAAACTGAATTCCCATACCTTCAGACTCACCAATGCCGGTGAGATCTATGTGGAAGCCGCCCGGAAAATTCTGAAAATCAAAGAGGATGCCTACCGGGAACTGGAGGATGTGCAGCATGGCAACAGAGGCCGGTTCACCTTTGGTTGCTCACCCAAACGGGGGCTGGCCATGCTGACGAATGTCTTTCCTCTCTTTTACAAAGCCTACCCCAACGTTCAGATTGACCTGAAGGAGTCGTACCTGAACAAATTGTACGAACTTGTTCTGGACGGCTCTGTAGATATTGCGGTTCTAACACCGATTTCCGATGAGATGGAAGGAGTGGAACTGGAGTTTCTGGATCGCGAGGAGATTGTCCTTGCTATCCCGGTTGACCATCCTCTTTCCAGCAAATCCGTTGAAAACAAGCAGGGGGAAATTTCCCTTTCCCATATAAAACTCTTTGCCGGGGACAACTGGATGATGTCTGCGAAAGATTCCATGCTGAGAAATCTGACTGATGATTTATTCAGACAGTGCGGGTTTTATCCAGAGAAAGTCCTTCTGGAAACCTCATCAACGGTTCCCCATATTTCTGCCATTGAAGAAGGTATTGCAGTCAGCTTTGTCCCCGTCTCCCATAGTAATCAGTCTGAAAAAGTGAAGATCCTCCATCTGGAACCACGCCAGTACAGAACCCTTTACGCCGCCAGGAGAAAATCCTATATCCTGTCGGAAAGCCAGCAATACTTCATCGGCCTGATGAAAAAGTTCTATCAGGAAGCCCAGGACCTGGATTTGCCTGTTCACCGCCGGGGTTGGTGATTCATTTTCCTCAATAAACATTGCCTATGCCTCTGTGAGGTGATACATTATAATGGATACACAAAGAATACAAAGGCAGAGGAATGGACAATTTTACAGCGGGAGAACAGGTAACCAATGTACTAAGGGAAAAAATCTTCAGCGGTGAAATACAAGACGGAACAGAGTTGACTCAAACCTGGGTTGCCGAGCAGCTGGGAGTGTCCCGCATGCCCATCAGGGAGGCCTTGCAGAACCTGGAACTGGAAGGGTTCATAGAGCGTCTGGATAACCGTCATACCAGGGTCATCGGGTTTGGAGAGGAAGAGGGAAAATCGAGGTTAAAAGTCCTTTCATCCCTTGAAAAAGAAGCCGCTCTGGTACTCATGAAAACAGGAAAGCCCGCCGGGAAAATAACAAAACTGCAGGACATCGTAAAAAGCTCTTTCAGCAAAGACAAGGAGCTGTATTTTCATACCCTGCTTTTCATGGAATCCGAAGACCGCTATCTGAACCAGGTATTCAACAGGATGATAAAACCGACACTTCAACTGTTTATTCATCATCGAAAATCTTCCTCATCCATAGCCCGGGAGAAGCTGCTGGAGATCACATCAGCACTTGGTCAAAAAGAATTTGGAAAGATAGAAAAGCTATTGGATGAATATTATACAGAACTATCAATAAGATAACAGGAATAAAGAAATGATGAATTTAAAACCGATAAATTTGCTCCCCGCCAGAGAGAGAGTCGCTTCATCACTGAGAAAGGCGATTATCGCCCAGGACCTGAAGGAAGGGACCCAGCTGACTCTGGACAGTGTTGCCAAGTCACTTGGTGTATCCAGGACTCCCGTGCGGGAAGCTTTTCAGATGCTCGCCAACGAAGGGCTTTTAAAGGTGAAACCCAACAAGGGTGCCCTGGTTATGGGCATAACCCCCCAGACGGTAACCGAACATTTCCAGATCAGAGCAGCACTGGAAAGCGAGGCCGTCGCCATTGTATGCCGCAACGGATCGGATTTAAGCGAAATAAGAGGGATCGTGGAACAATCCGAAGAAGCCCTGAAAAATGAAGAATACGAAGAATACAGCAATCTGAACCAGGCTTTTCATATAGCAATCTGGAGCGCTACCAATAATACAAGATTGAAAAATATGCTTTCGGTTATGTGGAACGGACTGTCCATGCACCATCTGGAGACCCTGGAAGAGTACGCAAAAAAATCTTCCGGAGAACACAGGGAACTGCTGAATGCCCTGGAAAAAGGAAATGCAGAAGAATCCAGGGCTCTTATGCACAATCATATAGAAAGAAGCATGCAGGATATGCTCTCAAATCTCCCTCAAACAACCTGATCAGTGCAAGAAGCGGAGTTCTGCAGTGAGAATCGGTTTCTAGGTCGTTTATAAATACCTGAAATATTAACAACACCCAATATTGGATACATTATTTTTCATCACATTTTTCTTGACAGATCGATATGCGCATGATTAAATGGATACATTATTAGATATTTATTATCATGAATCTTAAAAGAGGAGAAAGAGATGGACAGAACCACACAGGTCAATACCATGACCGATACCATTGCCAGGTTCATTAAGTATTTTGGCAAAATTCTGCCGGATGATGTTCAGAGTAAGCTTGAAGAGTTGTCAAAAACTGAAACAAGCCCCATGGCTAAATTGACATACGAAACAATGTTCAAAAATCAGAAATTGGCAAAAGAACTTGATAGACCCTGCTGCCAGGACACAGGTGTTATTCAGTTTTTTGCCAGGGTAGGAACCAAATTCCCCTTGATTGATGAATTGTCACAGATATTTGAGGATGCTGTTTTAGATGCCACAAACAAAGCGCCCCTCAGACATAACTCAGTTCAGACATTTGACGAAGTCAATACCGGAACCAATGTGGGTTACAGAACCCCTTCCATAGATTTTGAGATAGTCCCCAACAGCGATGAGCTGGATCTGGATGTTTATATGGCCGGAGGCGGCTGCACACTTCCCGGCAAAGCCATGGTGCTTATGCCCGGCGCCGGCTACGAAGGAGTTACCAAATTTGTCCTGGATGTGATGACTTCCTACGGACTGAATGCCTGCCCTCCTCTTCTGGTGGGAATAGGTATTGCCACGTCTGTCGAAACCGCGGCCATGCTCTCCAAGAAAGCCCTTATGCGCCCTATCGGCAGCCGGAATCAGAACCCCAAAGCCGCCATGATGGAACTGGAAATGGAGAGGGGAATAAATGCCATTGGCCTGGGTCCCCAGGGATTTTCCGGTGAGAACTCAGTTATGGGCGTTCATATTGAAAATGCGGCGAGACATCCTTCTACCATCGGCGTGGCTGTAAATACCGGCTGCTGGTCCCATAGACGGGGAAATATTGTCTTTCATTCGGACCTCTCCTATACCATTACATCCCACAAGGAGGCTGAACTGTGAAAAAAGTACTGAACACCCCTTTGACCAGAGAAGATCTTAAAGACATTCACGCAGGAGATGTTATTTATCTGAACGGTCATATTGTAACCTGCCGGGATGTGGCCCACAGACGCCTGATCGAATACGGAAGAGAGCTTCCTGTGAACGTAGACGGGGGAGCGATATTTCATGCAGGCCCCATTGTCCGGAAAATCGATGATGATAAATACGAAATGGTTTCCGTCGGTCCGACGACCAGCATGCGGATGGAAAAGTTTGAAAAAGAATTTATCAAACAGACAGGCGTCAAAGTCATTGTCGGGAAAGGCGGCATGGGACAGGACACCATGGAAGGCTGCTCCGAATACGGTGCCATCCATTGTGTATTTCCCGCTGGCTGTGCCGTTCTGGCTGCCACAGAAGTAGAAGAGATTGAAAATGCCGAATGGATGGACCTGGGAATGCCTGAAACCCTCTGGGTCTGCCGGGTCAAAGAGTTCGGTCCTTTGATCGTCTCTATCGATACCCATGGGGAAAACCTTTTTGAAAAAAATAAGGTCCTGTTCAACCAGAGAAAAGATGAACAGTACGAAGAAATCATTAAAAAAGTCAAATTCATCAAATAATCCGGTAAAATTAATATTACCGGTTAAAAACGGAGGATTTTTATGAAGAAATTAGTATTTATGGCTCTGATGCTGTGTCTGACGGCTTTCGCCTTTGCAGAAGGTCAGAATGACGGAACAAAGGCAGTGAATCTGTCCTTGAACCATGTGGGTGCAACAGACCATCCCTACCAGGCCGGTGCGGTTAGATTTGCCGAACTGGTAGAAGAGTACACCGGCGGGATTGTCACTGTGGATGTGTTCCCTGCATCCCAGATCGCTTCCGGTTCCAAAGCCATTGAGTACGTTCAGGCGGGAACCCTGGATATTGCTGTAGAATCGACAATGGCTTTTTCCAACTTTGTATCTGACGTGGGAGTTCTGGACCTGCCCTTTATGTTCTCTGACAAAAAAGAGGCCTTCAGAATCATAGACGGGCCCGCCGGAGATAAACTGGAAGAGATTGCAGAGTCCAAGGGATTCAAGATTCTCGGTTGGTGGGATAACGGATTCAGAAGTATCACCAGCACCAAAGGAAATATAGCCAAACCTACCGACCTGGCCGGTCTGAAGATTCGAACCCCTGAGAGCAAAGTGTTCCTGACAACCTTTGAAACCCTTGGGGCGATTCCAACACCCATGGCTGTATCGGAAGTATTCTCCGCTCTCCAGCTCGGAACTGTTGATGCTGCGGAAAACTCAGACTCCAACAATATCAAAAACAAGTTTACCGAAGTATGTCCCTATTATTCTGTAACCAAGCATATCTATACTTTTGAACCTGTTATTATGAGTCTTGATAAGTTTAATACTTTTACTCCCGAACAGCAGGATGCAATTATGCGGGCGGCGAAAGCAGCCACCGATCATCAGCGCCTGGTATCTATGGATCTTGATGCCACCAATATGACCACCATCCGGAATTCCGAAGGTGTTACCATGAATATTGTGGAAGACCTGACTCCTTTTCAGGAAGCCTGTGAGCCTGTTTATGCAGCGTTCCCTCAGTTCAAGGAACTCAGGGCTCTGATCAATGCCAATAGATAATCTTTGGCAAACCTTGAGATAGAATTAAAAATACCAGGCTGCCCTTCGGGGCAGCCCCATTAAACAGGAGGTTTTTTGGATGTTTCAGAAAATTGATACAATCCTGAAAAAGGTCGATGTCGTTTTTACCTGGCTGACAGTCACAACTCTGGGCGGTATGACCCTGGCAATCTTTCTGCAGGTCCTTTTCCGCTATGTTTTCAATTCCCCATTGGCATGGACAGAAGAACTTTCTGTATTCATGTTTATCTGGATGACATTTCTGGCCGGATATGTGGGAGCCCGTAGAGGAAAACACATTGGGGTAGATGCCATAAAATCTGCTCTTCCAGACATGGGTAGCCGAATTCTCGAGTTTATCGCCAATGCTGTTTCAGCGATTTTCTTTTTCATTATTGTTTATTCTACAACACTTTTTCTGCCCAAATTGATGACCCAGACATCACCTGCATTAGGTCTGCCTATGGCATATGTCTATATGATCATGATTATAGGTTCCCTATTCATGGGAATCTGGTACACAGCCCTGGCAATACATTCATTGACTCATGTCGATGAAGCCCCAGAGGTATAAGGATCCGGGATTATGAATTACGAAAACAATACACATAATAATATAGAAAAAATGGGAGGTATAAGATAATGAGTACAACCTTCATCCTATTCTTCAGTTTCTTTTTTCTGCTTGCTCTCAGCGTTCCCATTGGAGTCAGCCTGGGCTCAGCAGCGATTCTTGCTATGGTCCTGGGAATGAATACCCCCCTGGTGATTGTAGCCCAGACCATGTTTGGAGGGATCAATTCTTTCCCATTGATGGCTATACCTTTTTTTATCCTGGCGGGAAATCTGATGACTGCCGGTGGGTTATCAAAAAAACTGGTAGATTTTGTAAATCTGTTCTTCAGCCGCTTCACGGGCGGCCTAGCCATGGTTTCGGTGGGATCATCCATGATTTTTGCAGCCATTTCCGGATCCTGCCCCGCAACAACAGCTGCTATCGGCGGGATAATGGTTCCCGAGATGGAAAAGAACGGCTATAAAAAGTCATTTACCGCAGCCACTGTGGCTGCTGCCGGAACTGTCGGGCAGGTTATTCCACCCAGCATTCCCATGGTAACCTACAGCGTACTTGCCGGTACATCCGTTAGTACCTTGTTTCTGGCAGGGATAGGTCCCGGGGTTCTCATGGGCCTATCCATGATGACTGTTGCGTATATCTACTCCAAAAGAAATAAGATCCCAAAGGTTCATATTAAAGTGACACCCAAAGAACTGATGCACATCATAATTGACAGTCTCTGGGCTCTGATAATGCCTTTTATCATCCTGGGAGGGATCTATTCGGGGATTTTCACTCCCACCGAAGCAGGTGCGGTTGCCGCAGTCTATGGATTCATCGTGGGACTCTTTATCTATAAAGATCTGGATATCAAGCAGGTACCTAAAGTCTTAACTGATTCTGCTGTATCTGCGGCAGTGATAATGATCATCATGGCCACAGTAAAAACCTTCAGCTTTGTTCTGACCAGAGAACAGATCCCACAGGAAATCGCCAACACCCTTCTGGCAATTACCACAAACAAGGTAGTTATCCTTCTCCTGTTCAATGTTATTGTCATTATTGCGGGATTCTTTATGCAGTCTTCTGCCGCTATCGCTTTGCTGACTCCTATTCTGCTGCCTATTCTGATGCAGGTTGGCGTAAATCCCTATCTTGTGGGAATTATTTTCATTGTAAACATGGGCATTGGGATGATCACACCTCCTGTGGGATCAAACCTCTACGTGGCCTGTAATATAGCTGGAATCAAGTTTGAAAAGCTTGTCCATGCCGTCATTCCCTATGTGGTAGTTCTGCTCATTGCCTTACTTCTAATCACATTTGTTGAACCGATCAGTATGTTCCTGGTGCCCGAAAAAGCTCTGGCATCATTCGGATTCTGATAATAACTCCTGATGAAAGATTGGGTCCGGTTCCCTTCTTTCGAATTTACCCGCCCCCGGATGTTGCAGCGTCCGGGGGTTTTATTATTTCAGAGATATGAAACTGATTACTCCCTGACAGTCCCGGTAGACCCCCGGACAGTCAAAGTCGGCTGAATATAAGTTTTGACCGGCTTCTGATCACGGTTTTCCACCAGAGAAAGAAGGCGATCCACAGCCCCTTGAACCAGTTCTTCCATGGGCTGGATAACAGTCGTCAGTTCGGGCTGACAAAACCGCCCGGCCTCTATGCCATCGTACCCGACAACCGAAATATCCCCTGGTACAGAAACTCTTTCACTGTGAAGACCATTAATGCAGCCGATGGCAGGCAGATCATTCTGAACAAAAATTCCGGTAATGCTCCGCAACCGGGAGAGATTCTTTTTCACATACTGATACCCGCCATCGTAGCTGGTTTCAATCATGGCAATGCTCTCCCTGCCGACAGGAAGTCCAGCTTCCTGCATGGCTGTTTTGAACCCGTTGGTTCTGTCTTCGTTAACCCGCCCCGGCGCGGCCAGGGTCAGTATTTTTCTGTGACCCAGCTCTATGAGATGCCTTGTTGCCAGATAACCTCCCAGAAAATGGTTGGTATCGACAAGATTAACCTCTTCGATTGACTGCTGATTAAAAAAATGCAGGCACACATAGGGGATTCCCAGTCCTGTCAGATACTTGTCTATCTCGGGATTGTACTTTGAGTTGATTATAATAAACCCTACAATAAAATCCGCAGAAACCAGCTCCTCTATCTTTTCCATTCCCTTCTTCCGGGACCAGTCAAAGGAAATCATGGGAAAGTAGCTGTTCTGTTCCACAATGCGAAGCAGAGCCTCTACAAGCCTGTTGCGATAGATATCTGTATAATCATCATCCTGATGAAATGTATCCTCAGCCAGGATGGCGATGGTTTTACTCCGGAAAAGGTGAATGGAACTTTTTCCCAGGGAATACCCATGTTCCCGGGCCAACTGTAAAACCCGCTCTCTCACATTCTGTTTCACATTCGGGTGATTGTTGAGACATCTGGACACAGTCGATTGGCTGACACCGGCGAGGCGGGCCAGTTCTCTGGTATTTATCATAAGCATCCTAAATAATTATGGCACCCCCAATACCTCATGAGGGCAGTCCTTGCGGCGATTAACAAAAAATACTGATTCATTTTGATTCATTTTGATTCATTTTCCATACTACAACAAATTTGTCATGCCATCAAGTTTCCATATTTTTGTTGACATCTGAGTTTTTTAAGTTTATTAATAAATTAATAACACCAAATATCCGGATATTTTACAAATGCTGTTTAATGATACTTTATCAATGTTCAAAATAAAAATGAATCTGATTCATTAAACACTAGGATAAGCTGGTTTGGCTGCTTTGTATTTTTTAAGAGAGAGGATTGAAAAATACAGCCTTCCATTTACGGAAATAAAACTGTGAATCAGATCACAGTTTTAAAAAAAAAGAGGAATTGATGAAGTTCTGATATTCATCCGGAATTTTGCTGCAGAATTTCGCTTGCGCAGCAAAATCAGCAAATCGCCAAAAGGAGAAAGCGTATTATGAAAAAATTATTTCTTGGATTGTTAGTTTGTTTAACAGCTCTGACCATGACCTTTGGGGAAGGCAAAAAAGACGATGGAAAAATCAGAGTCGGCTACACCTTTACCAGCTCTCAGGATGTATTTCAGAACCTTCTTATGAATGAGGTAGTCAAAGAGTTTGAAGCCCGTGGTGTGGATGTTATGGTTATTGACCCCATGATGGATATTGAAAAACAGCTGGCAGCCGTTGAGACTTTTATTACCCAGCAGGTAGACCTGATTATGGTCAATGCTCTGGATTACGAAGGATTGGCTCCTGCGGTGGAAAATAGCAGAAAAGCAGGCATTCCCTTTGTAAACCTGGGATCAAAAGTGGCAGGAGATGATATTTTCTATGTTGGCTCACAGCACTACGATTCAGGATATATCGAAGGTGAATATATGGCAAAGGTTCTTCCTGAAAATGCCAAGATAGTCTACCTTAGCGGGACTCCCGGTATGGATCACTCCATAGACAGGCGCAGAGGAATTCAGGACGCTCTTCTCAACAAACGCCCGGATGTAACCCTTCTTGCCGAGCAGACAGCGGAGTATGACCGGACCCGCGGTATGAAAGTGATGGAAGACTGGATTCAGGTATTCCCCCAAATCGATGGCGTTATCGCGGCAAATGACCAGATGGCTCTGGGAGCTCTGGAAGCCCTGAGAGGTGCAAACCGTGCCAAAGGCGTATTGCTGGCAGGAATCGATGGAACTCTGGAAGCAAAACAGTATGTGAAGAGCGGAGAGTTTGCCATCACCGTTTTGCAGGATGCGGAAGGTCAGGCAAAAGCCGCGGTGGAAACAGCTCTGAAAGTTCTTTCGGGAGAACAGAAAGAAAAAGAAGTTTTTGTTCCCTACAAACCTATAACAAAAGAGAACATTGACGAGTACCTGTAAAATTATTTTGGTATAATACTGAAAACTGCATCCGGATGCAGTAGCACCGGATGCCTTTTCTTTTATAAAGAAAACCGGATGAAATAGAGCAATGGAGGGATTTATGCATATTTCTGTCAAGGACCGTAACTGCCTGGTGGTCGGAGCTTCCAGCGGGATAGGTTTTGAAGTGGCCTCAGCCTATGTCTCATCCGGAGCCAATGTTATTATAGCCAGCTCAAACAGCGTCAAACTCGATGCGGCATTAAAACAGCTTCAGAAGTCAGGAGGCAAAGGGAAACTTTTTTCTGTCCCTGTTGATATATCCTCCCCGCATCAGATAGAAAACCTGGTGAAACAGGCTGTTGAAAAACTCGGTTCCATCGAGATCTATACAAACTGTGTAGGGATTTCCGTTTCTGAAACAATCATGAACCTTGAAGAGGATGACTGGGACCGGGTGATGGACGTGAACCTGAAGGCAGCCTATCTTCTGGCAAAATCGGTTTCCCGTATTATGATCGAAAAGAAAGTCCGGAACGGTAAAATTCTAAACATCTCTTCTATTGCCGGGAAGATCGGGGAATTCGGCAATGGTGCATACTCAGTAAGCAAAGCCGGCTTAAACAGCCTGACCCAGGTGCTCGCCCGGGAGCTGGGCCCTCATGGGATCTGCGCGGTTTCGGTTTGTCCCGGATATACCAAGACAGAACTGTTGAAAGAAGCCCTGGCGACACGGGCCCCTCTGGAAGGAAAAACTCCGGAAGAGTATACGGCAGAACTGGCTGCAACAGTCTCTCTAAAGCGTTTTGCCGAGCCAGAAGAAATTGCCGATGCCATCCTTTTTCTCAGTTCTGATCATGCAAACTATATAACCGGAGTAACCCTTACCATAGACGGCGGAAAAACTCTGTTGTAAATTTCTGACATCATACTGGATTCACTAACACTTCCCGTCTTACAATACGCTCTATGGAAATACTTTTCCGGGATCAATGGATTACCCTTTTAAACAAGCCTTCCGGGCTGATTATTCACAGAACAGCCCTCTCATCAGACAGTGATTCGGTAGTGGAAAACCTGAGGGAGATGTATGAAGCACCCCCATCTCCGGTTCACAGGCTGGACAGGCCTGCTTCAGGCATTCTCATCTGTGCCAACGACAAGGAAACGGCCCGGAGGCTCTGTGAAAGCTTCCTGGACGGCAGGGTACACAAACGTTATCATGCGGTTGTCCGCGGCTGGATCACCACACCGGGAGACATTGAGATTCCCCTCCAACGATATGTCCAGGGAAAAGCTCTGAAAGACAGCAAGGAGATGCAGGAAGCCCTAACCCATTACGTTCCTTTGAAAACAGGAGAAATCCCGGTTGCCAACAACCGGTTTCCCTCATCACGATACTCCCTGATAGAAGCAGAACCGGTAACTGGACGCTACCACCAGCTCAGACGCCATCTGGCCCGGATCGGCCACCCTATCGGCGGAGACACATCCCACGGAGACCTGAGGCACAACACCATTCTGCACAACTACTGCGGCAACCAGCGGCTTCTGCTCCACGCCCACAGTATCAGCTTTCCCCACCCTGCCAGCGGAAAAATCGTGTCATTCAGGGCTCCCTATCCGCAAGAGTTCGAACGAGTGATTGTCAGCCTCGGCCTCGGCTGAAAAAACTGGGAAATCCCGGTATTCAGAGAGCGCCTTCTTCAACGGGATCTTTTGGATCCTGAAAAAAGGCTGAAAAATGCCAACATAAGGAAAACGGAGATGGCATAAGGAATAGTTTCCAAACCAAAAAAGTCACCCAGGATTCCAAATAGAGAGGAAGAAGAGGTTATACCGATCGTAAAAAGAGCAATGAAAATATTGTTATAGGCGGCTCGGTTTTCATCTCCGAGATGGACAAACTCAGCACTGAATGTAGGAAACAGCATAGAATGAGCCATACCATACAGGGCACCCAGAAAATACAGCTGATATGATTGAGTAATCCAGTTCATGGACAAGATCGTCAGAATCATAACCAGAAATCCGATTCCCTGAATTATGATTCTGGAGAACCGGTCAAGAAAACGGGAAAAAACCAGACGGTACAGTATGCCCACCAGAGTGAAAAAGCTGAAAAACCTGGTAATATCAACAAATCCAAGCCTGAACTGGGTGAAAACAGGAATAAAAGTCTTAAAGATCCCGTACCCCCCCCCGAATACCAATGTCTGAAAGATCAGTGCTTTGATACCTTTCTTGCTGAAAAAAGCTGAAAACGTAAACTTTTCCTCTTCTATCAGAACATAACAGGAGGGTTTCAATTTTAAGGATAGCAGGAGGGTAACAACTGAAAACCCCAGAGGGATCAGAAAGATCATATGAGGCGCTACATTTTTATAAATACCCTGAGCAATAACCGCAGCAAGACCTGAGGTCATCAATCCGGATATTCCGAAGAATGCCGCGTAGGAACGCCTTTTGTTATCGGGGGTAATATCATACATCATTGAAAAAAGATTTGTGAAACCGGCACCGTAATTGATACCGGTTAAAGTATAGAACAAAAACATGACCAGGAGATTGCTATGGAACACAATCATCCCCGCTGCGCCCGTAAAAGTAGATAAAAACCCGATCTTCAACAGCAGTAATTTATTGTAGGTCCGCCCCCGGAACAGCTGAACCGCAACAATGATGACCAGGATTAAAATAGGCAGGGTACTGAAAGCTCCGATCAATCCTGTACCGGCTCCCAGGGAGGCAAGATAAGCCGGAAGCATATTCATAGAGTTGATACCAAGAAAATTGAAGAAATTGATAAAGAACAATAGGGCAAACTGCCGTTGCTTTTCTGACATGGAGATCCTTTTTAAAGAATGCATGATATATTCACTTTTTGATAATGAGAGTTCATTCTAGCAAATGGTTCCTTCAAAACCAACAGACATCTGTTTAAAAACACCCGGATCAAGGGTAAAGGGCTATTTTTCTTCCGGATAAAAAATTCAGAAGATCATATAAGCCGGGCTTCTTTTATTCAATTCCAGTTTTATGATATTTTTGCATTATGTCTTTCCCTATCTTGTTAAACAAAAAAAACAGAACTTTAATCATAGCTGCCGTAATGGCTTCCATTCTCCTGAACGGGTTATTCCTGCTTACCACCTCAAAACTGGAACTCCCCTTTTTCCTGGATTCCATTTTTACAATTCTTGTAACAGTCCTGTTCGGTTTCTGGCCCGGTGTTATCACCGGCGTTTTTTCCAACTTCTTCTTTGAGGTCCTCTTTGGATTCCCGGGATACCTGTATCCTTTTTTTATCGTCAATGTATCCTCGGCTATCATTACCTTTCTTCATGTTAAATATACAGACTTTACCAATGCTGTTAACGCCTTCTTGCTGATCCTGTCCCTCTCGGTAGTCAATTCCATTCTCGGAGCGGTTATTGTTGTAGCTGTTTTTGACGGGATTACAGATCAGCCTTTTGACTCAATCGTCAGGGCTGTTGTAACCACAGGGCAATCGCTCTTCACATCTGCATTTCTGGCACGGATTCTTATGAATATAGTAGATAAGGGTATTGCTGTTTTAATCGCCTTTTTTACAAACCGGGTCCTCACAAAAAAATTCCCCGAAAAATGAGAACGGTAAGATTCTTCCGGGAAATTATTCATTGCTTCGGCACTTCTGCTGCATTATAATCCTCAGAACATGCCGATAAACAGGTTTTATTTAGCAGGAAATTCAGAAAGAGGATTTATAAAATGAGCAAGATACAGATTGCAGACAGAATTGCCAGACTGGGGACAGAAACAGCTTTTGCCGTGTCTGCCGAAGCCCGGGCCTATGGTGCAGAAGGAAATAAAGTATACCCGTTCCATCTGGGAGACATGAACATCAATACTCCCGCCAATATCATTGAAGCCGCTTCAAAGGCTATGGCTGAAGGTAAAACAGGCTACTGTTCAAATCAGGGAATTCCTGAACTGAGAGAGATCCTTGCAGAAGATATAAATGCAAGTCACGGAACATCCTATTCTCTGGAAAATATCGCCATTCAGCCCGGCGGAAAACCGGTTATCGGAAAGTTCATCATGGCTGTGATGAACCCCGGGGACGAAGTCCTCTACCCGAATCCGGGATATCCTATCTATGAATCCATGATTGAGTTCCATGGCGGGAAAGCGGTCCCCTATGGGTTTGTGGAAGGGAAGGGAAATTTCGAGCTGGATTTTAATGCTCTGGAAAGCGGGGTAACCCCAAATACAAGAGTCCTGATTTATAACAATCTTCAGAATCCGACTGGCGCGGAATCGAGCACACGGGAACTGGAAAATATTGCCGAGTTTGCCAAAAAGCACAATCTGATAGTGCTCAATGATGAAGCGTATTTTGATATGCGCTATTCGGGAAAATCAGAATCCCTGACAAGCCTGCCGGGTATGGCGGAAAGGACTGTCATTCTGTATACCTTTTCAAAGAAATTCGCCATGACAGGGTGGCGTCTGGGCGCCGCCGTTGGCCCCAAAGAGATCATTGATGTGATTGCCAAAATCAATGTGAATGATGAATCCTGCTCCAACCATTTTATCCAATGGGCCGCTATCGAGGCATTAACCGGAGATCAGTCGGGAGCACAACAGATCCTGGCAACCTTAAAGGAGCGCAGAGATACCGCTGTGGACATACTTAACACAATTCCCGGTGTCAGCTGCTACCGTCCGGAAGCCACCTTCTATCTCTACCCCAACGTGACAGGGTTGATGAGGAATAAGGGAATTGATAATTATGATACCTTGCGGAAAGCGATCCTCCATGAAACCGGTGTCAGTGTCTGTACCCGCCTGCATTTCGGCCGCGCATTGCCCGGAGAGGATTTCCGCTATATCCGTTTGGCCTATTCCGGGATAGACAGCGGTGATATTAAAGAAGGCCTCGGACTTTTAAAAAACTGGGCAGAAAAATAAAAAAGAGCGGGGGCATTTCCGTCAGGAATTCAACAGGAAATGTTACCCGCTTTTTATCACCCCCGATTACTATCAAGGCAGCCATGAATTGACAGCTTATACCTGGCCCAGAAAAACATAACCAGAGCTCCTAGCCAGACGGTAACCACAATCCCCCACCAGACTCCGGAAAGGCCCAGACCGAAGACTGTACCCATTAGATAGAAAAAAGCAGGCGGCAGGATGATCTGCCTGAACAATCCCACCCAGAAAATCAGCCCCGGTTCTTTTAGCCCCTGTAATAGCGAATTGCCGGTTCCTAGGAGGACATAGGCGGGCATGGCAAGAATTTCAATAATCAGATACCCGGCTCCGGCAGCAATAACAGCGTCTCCCGGGTTGAACAGGGCCACCAGGGGGCGCCGGAAAAAGAGGAGGAGAAGCATTCCCGCCCCCATGATAAAGAGGCCGTAAATAACAGTGCGATGATAAGCCTCTTTAACCCGGCAGGAAAGCCCGGCACCGTGATTCTGGCCGGTCAGAGTTACAAGGGCCATGTTTAAACCGATGGTAGGCAGGAGTATGATCTGCTCAATTCGAATGGCCACACCATAACCGGCAATAGCCTCATCCCCTCCGTATTGAAGAATGAACCGGTTGATAATAAACACGCCTAAAGCAATACTCATTGAGTTGAGACTGGCCGGCAGACTCTGTTTAATCAGAGCAGGCCACTGACCTATTAACTGCCCGCTTTTAACGCCCCGGGAGAGAGAGAGCATATGCGACCTTCCCAGGCGTATTAAAAAATATACAGACCCCATAAGCTGAACCAGAACAGTTGCCAGAGCCAGACCGGCGGTACCCATATGAAAAACCAGAACAAATAGCGGATCCAGTACCAGATTGAACAGAAGCCCCATTAACAGGAAATTCCGGAAGGCTTTTGTATCCCCTGTTGCAGAAAGGAGCCCGTTGATGGCGTTGTTAAGAAAGAAAAAAGGGAGCCCCGCCAGTATTACAGAAATATAGGTCACCCCTTCATCCAGGGACGCCCCCCGGGCCCCCATCAACCGAAAAGCAGATGTAGAGACATAATAACCGAGAACACTCAGAAAAAGGGAGAAACCCATAGCCAGCAATATTCCGGATCCGGCTAACCGATCAGCTTCAACTAGGTTTTGCTTCCCCAGGGCATTGGATGTGAGTCCCTGAATTCCGCTGCCGAGCCCATGCCCGAAAGCGATTAGGATAAAAAAAATCGGGAATGAAAGAGACAGACCGGCCAATGCCTCTGTGGAAATGAATCTGGTATAATAGGTATCTACCACATTAAACATGGTATTGAAAAAAAAGCCCAGAGCAGCCGGCACGGCAATAGCCTTTATCAGTCCGGGAATCGGATCTCGGGTGATTTCCATATCTTTCATGGTTTATTCTCTGCCTGATTTGATTATTAATGCAATAGCAAATTTTAATAATGAAATATACCAAAGCCGGAAGAGGGCCTGCATATTCCAATTCGAATAAACTTAAAAGTGCCCTAAACTTCACTTAGAGACAGATATTCCTACATACAGGTATGATATTTCATCAAAGTTCTCGTCTCTTTCCGGTCAAAATTGTATAGTATAGGTAGTAGATAAAACTATCATTTACATGGAGAAGAAAATGCATAAAATCGATCCCGATGAATGTCAGATGTGCGGTGCCTGCGAAAGCGCCTGTCCTGTTGAAGCAATTCACATTCCCGAAGGAAAAAACTACTTTGCCATCAGCGAGGACTGTACAGACTGCGGAGCCTGCGAAGCCGAATGCGGTTTCAATGCGATCCTCTCTGAATAGAGAGAATTTCATTCAAATCATCCGCTTTTTTCCAGGTGGATGGCTATTGAAAAAGGCACTTGATATCTTTCAGGTGCCTTTTTTCATATGAGCCCCATGGCCTTCATTATTTTTTCGAGAACTTCCATTAATATAGAAACCATTACATCCCAATGTCAGTATTCATCCCGCGGCAGAAGTTTTCTAACTGAAAGGTCGTAAAATCCGTATATACTTTAAAGTATGACCAGAAATGAGAACAGTCAATTCATTGAAAAAGTAGAACAGCTTGTTCAACCGGAAGATGTAAACACAATCAGCTTTCTGGGGGATGCCAATAAAGTTTTGCCCCTCTCCATACAGCAGGCCATTGTCAGGAAGGGAGCCCCGAAAGCTCCCTATATGGGTTTTATTGTAGAACCTTATTGCTTCTTTCTGACCTATGAAATTACCGATCCTGAAGCAGCCCTTCGGTATTTACCGGATGGTTATGACCTTGTTCCTTTTAAGATGTTTGAAGATGAGGAGGAAGAGAAAAACCTCCTTGTGATAGGTACATTTTCTGCCAGGACTTCGGCCTTTACTGGACTTAGGAGCGAGTTTTATCTGATCGCCAGGAACAGGGAGAGCCAAATCTCGTCCTGGTTTATCATTGGCTATGAGACCAATACCAACTCATACGACCCGGGTCACGGCTTTACAGGGTATAGTCTGGAGAATTCGTACTTAACGACCACACCCTACGGGGATCTGCTGATCCATTTGAATTCCAGAAAAAAAGGGCCCCTGCTTACCGTAAAAGCTTCGCTTAAAAATGCGCCAATGAAGAAA
This sequence comes from Oceanispirochaeta sp., assembly GCA_963677615.2. Classification (GTDB taxonomy): domain Bacteria; phylum Spirochaetota; class Spirochaetia; order DSM-2461; family DSM-2461; genus Oceanispirochaeta. The sequence continues at coordinate 350,964 of CAXXQW010000006.1, forward strand.
CTGGCCGGGCCGATCTGGTTTGAACACAATTTCCATACGGATTACGGAAAGGACCTGAGAGGCTCTGAGGAAAGCATCTTCAGCCTGGTCTACGATCCCGCGACTATGGAGGAAGCCCTCTATATTGAACCTGAAAAGGTGAAGATAGAAAAGATGCTGATTTTTAATGAGTTCATCTATAGTACCAGGCCTGCCTCAATACTATGTTTTCCCTATGCCCAGCACTACTTCATAAACAGTCAGTTGAAGCGCAACCACAGGAACCGGGAAGAGATGGAAGAGACCCTCCGTGATTTTTTGGAGCTGAAACAGGTTCCTACCATGAAGGGAGACCAAATTAAAAAACCCCTGTTTCGGGGAATCTTATTGGCTGCCATTATCAATGCTGTGGTTATGGCAGGCCTCCTTGTGACACTTCTTACATAGTTATTATACCCCTGCCAACTCCCGGCTTTTTACCAGAATCCCCGGTACAGCATCCCTGTCCAGTGCGTGAGGAGCCGGTTTCTCCTGAGTCGTCAGATTGTAAAAGTATCCGCTTTTACAGATCGCTTCATCAGCCATGCCCAGATAGTATAGGGCTGTGCCTGAGATTTTCGGAGACCGGGCCCTGGGAGTAATCCTTTTCCTTTTAAAATTCAGATATTTCTCATCATTATCATCCCCGATCTGTGTGGCCACATTTCCCGGATGCATGGCCGCAACAGTAACATCACAGTCCTGGAAGTACTCGTTCAGATCGATCATCATCAACAGTTGAGCTGTTTTGGAGGCCCCATAGCTCTTCAGGCCGGAATATCGGTGTTTCTTCCAGCCCAAATCATCCACATGTACCCCAGACAGGGCAAAACGGTGACCTTCGGAGTTCACATAAAGGAACCGACCCGAGCCCTTTCGTCTGTATGCCTCTCTCATCATATAGGTCATGGTATAGGAAGCCAGGTAATTAATCTGAAATACCGACTCGATGCCATCGGGTGTTTCCTCATATTTGGTATGAAAAACACCGGCGTTATGAATAAAAACATCCGGAAGATCTCCGGAGTCAAGGATTTGACGGGCTACAGATTTTACTTCAGCCAGACGGGAAAAGTCGGCAATCAGATAGCCCGCATCAACCCCATAGGCATCCTTCAGCTCTTTGCAAAGAGCTTGGGACTTTTCTTTATTTCTGTTGATAAGAAGGAGCCTGGCTCCTTTTTCGGCATAGACAAGAGCGGCTTCCCTCCCGACACCGGAGGTCGCTCCCGTGATGGCCACATATATCCCGTCACAGCGGGGATCCCAAAGGAGTGGGTCTTTTTTTTCGTTTCGGATAAGCTCAATCATATCCCTGATTTTGTACTGCTTTAGGTATCGATACATAAGATCACCCGAATTTCCTTTTCATAAACCGGCGGTAGGGCCTTCTCATAAGAGGGATATTATCAAAGATATCCCCCCACAGATCATAATAGTCCCTTTGCTCTGTAATTTTGCCTTCCGCCAGTGTCAGTCTGCTGGCTCCGAAAACAGAAGACGAGGGATATCTCTTATAGGCAATGATCATTTCCCACTCCATGTAGATCCGGTCATTATCCAGAACAGAGGAGTGGATTTTAAAGGATAAATTTTTGGATCTTTCTGCCAACCTTTCCGTCATGGCAGCAAATTCCTCTTTCCCCCGGATTTCCTGGATGGAGTCCTTGAAGAAAATATCGTCATGATAATAGGGAAGAATATGAGACCAGTCCACTTTACCGTCTTTTGTATAGATGGATGTCCACAACCCGGTAAACTGATCCAAACTTTCTATTCGATATTCATCCATAGCTGCTCCTTTTAGCAAATCAACTATTAAACCAGGTACTGACCGGTACGATGTCAGGTTTATATACCATCAGAATAAATACGAGAAGAAGGGGGAGCACTCCCCAAAGGGATATCCGGAGGCGTTTTTTCAGCAGCCCCATTAGTTCCACAGAGAGATCTTCTGCCTCAGGATCCATTGTGCTCATAAGTTTTTTAATCCTGTACTGTGTGGGAATATCACTGATGACCCATACAGTTCCAGAAAGCAGGAAGAGAAGAAACGCCAAAGAGAGCCATCCGGTCTGCCAAAAGTCCCCTATGGTAAGGCTCAGCATGATCCCTGTGAGAACAGAGAGGATAATCAGGGGAGAAGAGAACCGAGCGTCCAGCCAGGAGACGGTCTCGTAGGTATGCAGGATTATTTCTTTCCGGCCTGAGGCCTGACTGCGCATTTCCCAGAGGATACCGATAAGAGCATTGGCAAAAAAAAGGGTAACAGAAATGATATGCAAAAAGAGGAGATGTTCATAGAGGGTCGGCCGATTCAAGAGACCTTTCAAGGCGACAGGAAACAGGACGGCTCCCAGAATCAGGAACCCCATGAGAAAAAGAAAGATTCTCAAGACATGTTTTGATTTCATATACGCCTCATCGTTATCAAAAAGGGGAATTTGTCTATCTCCCTTTTAGAATTCAGACTATGCCATTTTGGCATGGCCGTCCAGGAATTCTTCTTTTTCTCTCCCCTTTGCAACTGAGTAAAAGTAAAATTAACATTAAAACAGGCGCGGCCTTTAAAACCATGGGATTTTCAGGGGAGTCTCGGTTTGAGAAAAGTTCTTCTTTTGTTTCTACCATTTTTTTCGTTCACACTCATCCCTGCCGAAACGGCAGGGGAGCTCACAATTTCCGTGGAAAATATTGATCCCCCGGCGGGACAGCTCATGATTGCCCTTTGTAACTCCAGGGAAAATTACAATCAGGAGGTTGCCCCCTATATCGGCAGGGTTCTAGGTGTTTCCGGATCAAAAATGGAGGTAACCATCCCCGGTATCCCAGAGGGAGAATATGCGGTAAAAATTATCCATGACGAAAACAGCAACGGCAAACTGGATACCAATTTTCTAGGGATTCCCCGGGAGGGGTTTGGATTCTCCAATAACGCCAAACCCGGGATGGGGCCTCCGGCTTTTGAAAAATCAAAATTTTATGTAAAAGAGACGTGTTTAATCTCTATAAAGCTAACCAGATTTTAAATTATTGGAAAAATGAGAATAGAGAGGTCCCTCATAGAGAGGCAATACCTGACCTCGAAACTCTGATAAAAGGGACTTGCCATTGATTTTTTCACCATAGCAAATATACTGATCCCATTGACTTGCTTGTAAGGAATGATTCAATGCAGGAGCTCTATACAGCACTGAACCATCTTGTTCGGGAAACTCCCATAGAACGAGTCTCTGTACGAGACCTGACCTCTCTTGCCGGAGTAAGCCGGTCAACATTTTACAGGCACTACTACGATAAGTACGCCCTCCTGAATTCCTACTATAATACAAATGTCAAAGCAATCTTAAAAGAAGAATCCCGAAGGGAGCTCTCCTGGCTGGAGGCCTTAACTGCCATTTTAAAGGTTCTCGGCCAAAATAGAGAATTCTATCAAAATGCCATAAAAGGCAATAACAGCTGTGACCTGAAGGCGCATATTACCAAAATCAGCCGCCATTTCTATATGACCATTCTTAGCCAGAACGGAGTCGATCTCAATTACTGGAAAAATTCAAAAGCCCTGGATTTTTACATCTGTGGAACTCTTGAAATTCTTTACTCCTGGATGAGAGAAGGCATGGTGGAAAAACCGGGTGAAATGGCTGATTTGATATTATCTCTCCTTCCCTCCCGATTTCCCTTTTCATTTGAAGGGTGGAAAACCGCCCTCATCTCAGGAATGTATAAATAGCGGGACATTTGAACAAAAATGTCTCACTTTTTTAAGTATTTATTTATCGATACATATTTATCTTTAAACTGGAGCCACTCTAGAATAGGTCTATCAAATAATTCATCAGGAGAAAAGATATGGCAAAAACAGCTATTGTTACAGGCGGATCAAGAGGTCTGGGCGAAGGGATGATCAAAAAATTGGCAGAGATGGGATACAATGTTGTGGCCAACTATGTTAGCGACAGAAGCAAACCCCTGGCCGAAAAACTCATTCAGAATATAGAGCAGAAATACGGAATTCAGGGACTCGCATTCCAGGCAGATGTGTCCGACTATGAAAGCTGTGAGCGCCTTATTCAGGCAACTGTCGAAAAATTCGGAGATAAAATCGATGTTCTGGTAAATAACGCAGGGATCGACAACAACCTCAGCTTCCTGGAAATCACACCGGAACAGTATAAAAAGCTGATTGATGTGAATCTGATGAGTTACCTCCATTGCGCTCATCTTGTCATGCCCTATATGATCAAACAGAAAGAGGGATATATCATCAATGTTTCCTCCATCGGCGGAATGATGGGAGTCCCCGAACAGGCCGATTACTGCGCAGCAAAAAGCGGTGTTATTGGCTTTACAAGAGCACTGGCAGCGGAATTCGGACGATACAACATCCGTGTTAATAACATCGCACCGGGTATGATCTGGACTGATATGCTCAGAGAAGCTGACCAAACCGCTGTAAAAGCCATGGAACAGATGATCCCCCTGGGAAAAATTGGGGAGGTTGACGATATTTCAGACTGCCTTGAGTATTTAGTCAAAGCCAAGTACGTTACAGGACAGACAATTTCGCCCAACGGCGGAATCATAATGCCCTGATTCAGTACGCATACTCCACTGCCGGGAGAATCATCCCGGCGAACCGCTCCTGGCGGAAAACTTTACACCCGATGCATCGGCGTTCAGCAAATTATCATTTTCAATACACCCGAATCTGTAGTAAAATCCTTTCTTGAACCCATTCAAAAAATACGATTTCAGGAGATTAAGACATTGAAATTAAAACCCCATGTCCAGAAAGAAATACGGACAAAACAGGAAAAACAGCTGAAAAATATACTCAAAATGTTATCAGGGTCAGACAGAAAGGCTCTTACCGCTTTTTTACAGTCAGGCCAGGCCCCCGGTAGCAAAGCGTTTAAAAACCTCAAGCCGAATGTTCAGAAGTATGTGCTGAAGCTGAATATGACAAGCATTGAGATTCTGATAAGAAATACCCGGAATCCTATTACAAAATGGCGCTTCAAAATGGCGAGATTTTCCTATGGAAACATGCTGAAAGCCTCATAAACGATCCGTTCAGGTAAGGGCCCTGTCAAGATCTCTCAGGAATGCCCCCACATCACTGACAATTCCGACCGCCTGTCCGGATCCGCGGTCGGAAAGTTTTGTTACCACAGCAGGATTGATATCAATACAGACTGTAGCTATATAGGAGGGTGTCATATTGCCTGTTCCTATGGAGTGAAGCATTGTGGAAAGCATTATGATGAGCTCGGATCCTTTGATGATTTCAGCATATTTAGCCTGAGCCTCTATCATATCATTCACGGTTTCCGGCAGAGGGCCGTCATCCCGGATTGAACCGGCCAGGCAATAGGGGATTCCCGATTTCTCAACTTCATACATAAGGCCTCCGGTCACTATCCCTTCCTCAATGGCATTCCGGATAGATCCGCACCCATTAATCCTGTTTATGGTTCTGATATGGTGGTTATGACCCGATTCCACAACTTTTCCTGTTTTCAGATCAACTCCTAGGGATGTTCCGTAAAACTGATGCTCCAGATCATGCACAGCAACAGCATTTCCTCCCAGGAAACCATTGATATATCCCTTCCGGATCAAAGAGGCCAGAGCCCCCCCTCCTCCGGTATGAATGACAACTGGTCCGCAGACGACAATGACTTTACCCCCTGAATCCCGGATCCTCCGCATTTCACCAGCCAGATTTTCTACAGCAATGGAACCGCTCCGTTCAGAAGAGACCTCGTTAGACATGAAAGAAAAAGCATCATTCTCTTTTCGGTGAGCCGCCGGCGGGAATACCCGGACAGACTCACTACCGCATACAATACGATCTCCTTTTTTTAAATCCCGCAGCTTGGTACAGACAAACTCATGCCCGTTCCAGACAAGGATAGCATCCATACGCTGATTTACCGCTTCGTGCCAAGTTCCCAGATAATACACTTCAGTGCGGTGATTGGTGGTCGAATAAAACCCTTCGGGTGCATAGGTATCTTTTTCGGCAGGACACAACATGGCAGAAGGAACTTCCGTTTCATAAACACCCAAATCAGTCAGATGATCGGAAATGCGGGTCAGCAAGGCCCCTGTTTCGGCAAAAACAGTAATCTCGAGCTTTGATTCCTTATCGGGGGTTTTGCCTACCTCAAATGCATTAATCAGGTAGTCCCCACCTTCAGCCAGAATAGTATTGAGAATACGGGACAAGATTCCCGAATCGATAAGATGCCCGGTAGAAATAAATGTCTGCTTCTTCATATATTTTGTGTAACACAGGAAATACGGGAGCGCAAGTTTCTTCTACATTCACCAATATAAAGACATATCTTATTAAGGGTTTTCAGGATATGATTAATTCCGGGTTATCCAACGGTCCAGATGATTGGCAAAGGCCTGAAGATCTTTTTTACCGAAAGAAGCCGGCCCTCCGGTATCAACGCCCCCGGTCCTCAGAGAATCCATAAAATTACGCATTGCCAGGATAGATTTGATATTTTCCCGGGTATAGAGTTTTCCCCGGGGATTCAAGGCAACGCCCCCTTCCTGGACAACTTCTGATGCCAGCGGAATATCTGCAGTAATTACAAGGTCTCCCGATTTCATTTGCCTGATAATCTCATTATCAGCAACATCAAAACCGGCTGAGACTTTTATAAAAGAAATATGGGGAGATTCAGGAATCCGTAATACCTGATTTGCAACCAGAGTAACAGAGACATTACGACGGCCTGCACACCTGAAAAGAATTTGTTTTACTGCTACGGGGCAAGCATCTGCATCAACCCATATTTTCATATCTGTTCTGATTATACCGGATCCTGATTTTCTTCAACCGGCATATCCGGCTCCGGTTCAATACCAAGATACTCATTAATGAGCAGCTGCTCATCACGTTCGGCTTCCGGAGAACCTTTCTGTTCCCGGCGAAGCTTCTTGGCCTGTTGCTGCTTCTGCCTTTTTATTTCTTTATGCCGTTTATCAGATGCGTATCTCTGCTTTGCCAACGGTATCCTCCCTAAATGATTATTAATAAAAAAAAGGACCGCTACAGGCCCTTTCTTCTGATTACGGGATGATTAGAACCGTCGGCTGTTTCCCCGGCCGCCCTCACGGCTGATGGCTTCGTTAACCCGGATATTTCTACCATCCAGTTCTGCTCCGTTTAACACGGAAATAGCCGCAACTGCAGCCTCATCATCTTCCATTTCTACAAATCCGAATCCTTTGGACCGGTTTGTATCCCTGTCAATAATGACATTGGCAGAAAGGACTTCTCCATACTGCGCAAACGCATCACTAAGGTCTTCATTGGTTGTGTTCCAGCTAAGGTTACCTGCATAAATTTTTTTGGACATATTGTTGTCTCCTACTTCCGGAATTCTCCGGTTTAAAAATGGTTTTACGGATTGATTATTCAATAGTGGGAATCGGGAATTGAAGACAGGAAACAAAAGACAGTTACTTTGAAAACAATTAAACGGTTCTACATATAAAAAGATCAGTCTGTATAGAGACTCTAAGGGTTTTACTGTGAAATGTCAATGACACAACACAGAGAGAATCATTTATATGTCATTAATTGAATATGTGAATCCCGAAATCGGTATCACATATTCAATTGTTATTACATCCCGGCAATGGCCAGTTCGATCCTCTGCTTTACATTGTCACGCAGGTCGCGGGTTTTATTGTATTCATCAGAAGCAATCGACTTGAGAACCTGAACTTTAATCTTCAGAAATTTCTTGAAGATCAGTCCCTGCACGGCTTTCGATTCAGAATAGGTCAATGCTACAGGAAGAATGTCACATTTCATTTTTTTGGCCAGAAGGAAACCTCCGTCCAGGAATCTTCCCAACCCCCTCCCTTCATGCCTTGTTCCCTCAGGAAAGATCATGATCGAGTTATTCAGAGCCAGAGTGTCTTCACAGGATCTCATCATTTTGAACTGACTCTTCTGATCGGTTCTATTGATAAAGATCGTCTTATTTAGAACCATATTCCACCCGATGAAAGGAATCTTCCGCAAGGATGCTTTTGAAATCCACTTAAAGTGGATAAACAGATGATGAAGTGCAGGAATATCCAGCAAGGATGTGTGATTTGGTGTTATAACATATGTTTTGCCCGGATCAATATTTTCTTTACCGGATATTTCTACAGAAATAAAAGGATTAAGCCAGGTAAAGAGGGACCCCCAGACATTGGCAATAAATTGAACCAGACGTAATCTTTTGTCAAAAAGGAAGGTAATAATCCAGAAAAAAAGAGAGATGGGAAACATAACCAGCAAAATAGCGGGTATGGCAACAACCCAATACAGTAAAGATAAAATTAAACGCAATTTAACCTCCATTGGTTGTCGGATTTTATCAAAATATGGCGATCCGAGACAATGTGGAAATATCTGTTTTGGATGGGTTTTCATAGAAAAAACATAATAAATATAAGAAGAATACACTCTTAAAAAGGGGAGAAACCGAATCATAACAAAGAAACGTCCCATAGGGACGTTTCCTGTATGCAAAGCGAAGCAGTTTTAATATTTAATGAATTTATCACCGGAAACACCGCAGATACTGCATTTCTCCGGTACAGCCTTTTCTATATTTCCGCAAACAGGACAAAGGTAGTAAAAGACCTCTTCCTGGTTATCAAGATTATCCATGGCTTCCTGATACAGGCCGGCATGAACTTCTTCCGCTTTCATGGCAAAAGTAAAGGTTCTGACTGCGGCTTTATTGCCTTCTGCCTCTGCCTGCTCAACAAACGGGGGATACATCTCTTTGTATTCATGAGTTTCCCCTTCAACTCCGGACTTCAGATTATCCATGGTAGAGCCGATTTTACCGGCTACTTCAAAATGCTTGAGCGCATGAATGGTCTCTGCATCGGCTGCAGCTTTAAATAGTTTCGCTGCGTTTAAATGCCCTTCCTGCTCTGCTTTCCTGGCAAAAGCAAGATACTTTCTGTTCGCCTGAGACTCTCCGGCAAAGGCTTCCATTAGATTGTCTGTGGTTTTAGACATGTTCGTCTCCTTACTATTGTTTGTATTTATTAGCTCAATTAATTCTTTTACCGTTTCCCCGGGAAAATCAATTTCTTTATTTTCGGATGATAATTTTTTGAGCAATTCTTTTGCATTTTGACTTTGGGGAAGCATAAAACCTGCTTCTCTGAGCAGATCCTCTGCCATGATGCGACTGGACATGCCGATGGCTTTTAATAATTGCTTCTCCAAAGGGTCATCCGATGCCTGCTCCATTGCAAAAGCAAGAAGTTCCTGTTTTGTCTTGCTTTCTGATAAAATCTTCAATGCTTTCTTAACATCATCTGATTTGCTTTGCTGCTCCGGAAATTCCTCCGGAACCAAAGAGATCGCATGGGAAGGACAGGCATCCACACATAAACGGCATCCGCTCAAACACTTTTCTGCATCAATCTGGCCGTTTTCGGTATCCGTAGCCCCTGTGGGACAAACATAAAGACAGAGACAATCTTTGGTACATAACCGGATATTTCTTACTGCATGCATATCACGCGCTCCTTCTGACCTGTGTCATCTTCATGCTCGGAACTTTGCAGACCGGACATATCTCCGGTTTCTCATCACCTGCATAGATAAATCCGCAGATATCGCAAACATAGAGATTGGTATCTTTGAGAAAATCAGCCGACCCGGATGCCACCTTGCTCAGATGAGAGCTGATCATCCGCGAAACCTGCTCTGCCCATTTCAATGCCCGCAGAGCTCCCCGGTCATGCTTCCCGGCGGCTACTTCATTGGCCAATGCAAAACGGGAAGATAAATCACTTTGAAGAAGCTCTTTCAGCCTATCAATCTCCGGCGCAGCAATACTTTCGGTTTTTTTGTTGTAATAAGCTGCCAGCTCTTTATAAAGATCGGACATTTCAGGTTTATACTGCTTTTCACAGCCCTTAGCCAAATTGGAAAAAATAGCGGAAAGCTCTGCTGCTGTATAACTGACATCATCCGGTAAAGAGATAGAATGACCCGATACAGATGAAGAAACCGGTGAAGCCTCTTCTATCTTTTCATTGAATTCCGACTTGGAAGCTCCGCATAAGGGGCAGACAAATGAGGAAGGAATATCTGCCCAGAGAGTACCGGGAGAGATGTTCCCTTCCGGATAACCCGCAGCTTCATCATAGATAAACCCGCAGACGGAACAAACATAGGTTTTCATAAGCTTATGAGACTCCTTTGATAAGATCTGATATAAAAAAGTTTATCATAGATTATGAGCATATTCTAATTTTATTTTTCAGTCATAACGATTTTTTTGTCTCACTCAGGCTTAAATCCCGATCAGCCTGTAGTGATTTGATCCCAATCCGATCTTTTCCGCATAGGCAAACTGCTTAAATCCTTTGAAGGCTCTCCCCCGCTCTTTGGCCATATCGTAACAGGCCCGGTCTATGGCCACGGGATCTGTAGAAATAAAAATTCCGAAATCCTCCATCAGAAGATTCATCTTTTTTCCTTCGCAGTCGCAACCCGGGGTAATATTCATGGCATAGTTGATGTAAATATTTTTCTTGTTTTTTTGGGCCGCATAGGCTCCTTCTATCACTTTTTCAAGAAAAGGATGTCCGATCCCCAGGAATTTCAAGGCACTTTTAAAAGAAATGATCGAAACCGCCTGGTAGGGACAAATCGCCACACAGGCTCCGCATCCAACACACTTATTTTTATCAATCCATGATTTTTTCTGCGATCCTTTACCCTCCCTGACTTCTCCGATATGGAGGGCATCCTCGTTGCACCGGGATTTACAGAGGTTACACTGTCTGCACTTCCGGCTGATAATGCGGGGTTTCTCACCCATATGCATCGCCAGCTTCCCCCCCTTGGCTGCGCATCCCATAGAGAGCTGTTTCATAGCTCCGCCGAATCCCGCCATACGGTGACCCTTGAAATGGGCCAGTACGATCAACTGTTTGTAATCGAGGAATGCCTTTCCGATCTTAAAGGTTTTAAAGTGATGCCTGTTGATCTCCACTTCAGCATAATCTTCTCCATGTTCCCCATCGGCAAAAATAATGGGGAGCTCTGTAAAGCCGTGTTTCTCCGCCGTCTCCTGATGGAGCTCTTTTTTATACCGCTTGCCGCCATAGAGTACGCTTGTTTCTATATAGGCGCTCTGAATCTCTTTTTCCTTCAGATAATCGATCACACCATGATAGTTCCCTGACTTCAGAAAAGTGACATTCCCGCTCTCTCCAAAATGAACCTTTAAAGGGATGGTTTTTTCGAGTTCGACCTTTTCCTTTTCTATCAGAGTGTCCAACAATTTTCTGGTTATTGTCTGGATCTCTTCTGTAGTGGTTTGGACACTAATACTCTTATAATAGACGTTAGATACATTCTCCATGGTATTCTCCTATAGACGGATGTATCCGCCCGTAACTGGTAACAGAATCATTGCAGAGGTTCTGCAATCCCATTAATAAAAGATTTTTTTATACACTTCTCATTAAATCGGGATGGGGTAAATTCCTCCGTTAAAATACAGGCGTGATAGCCTTTCCCTCTTCCAATATGCCTTTGACATTTTTTACCCCCAGCATGGCCATTTCTTCACGGGTCCGGCGGGTGGCTGATCCGATATGGGGAGTCAGTACTACGTTTTCCAGCTGAAGAAGGGGATGATTCATGGGTACCGGTTCCTTTTCAAAAACATCCAGCCCGTAAAGATTCTCATCATCAGAAGGCGCAGCATCGAAAAACTCCCGATCAACTTTTGTTCCCAGTATGATAACGGCATCTTTGCCTTTCAGCTTTCCCAGGAGTTCGGTGCGGGGCAGATGATTGGCATCGCAGTATTCACAGGAACAGAAGCTTTCCAGATACATCTTCACATAATCCGGTAATTTTACTCCTGCAAGTACGCTGAATTGAGTCATGGCTGTCCCCTTTTGAGAATGATTTTGTTTTTAAAAGATAGTCTGTTTAATTCCTGTGCCACAAGCCCTTCAGCAGCAAAGAAAACCGCCGTCAGATAATAAACTGCCTGACAATTCCATGGAGTTCCTGCATGTTTTCCTGATTCTCTTTTCCGCTTTCGCTGATAAATACACTGGATTTCCTGATTTCACCAATTCCTGCTGTTATTTCCTTCATGGTTTGATTTAATTCAGAACTCATTGTAAAGAGATGGCCCATACTTTCGTTTATTCCTTCATTTATTCTGAAAATCTCACCGGTATCGCTCCGTACCTGCTCTGTTACGTTTCGTATATCCCCAAGGGCCGTCATGATTTCCCGGCTGCCGGCCATTTGTTCCGCTACGGCATCTTTCATCTCCACCATCTCCCGGCTCATGGAATGAACAGAAACATCCACATCCGAGAAAGACTGCCCCGCTCGGGATGCAATGGTCTGAACATCGTGAATATCATTTATAATCTGGTTCAAAAAAGAGTTGATTGCACCGGACTGAACTGATGAGGTTTCAGCCAGCTTTCTGATTTCATCAGCCACGACAGCAAAGCCCCGTCCTGCCACTCCCGCATGAGCTGCCTCAATGGCTGCGTTCATAGCCAGTAAATTGGTCTGAGCCGCTATGTTTTGAATAACCTTATTCGCTTCTGTCAGTTTATCTGAGTCATTGGTAATACCGGTTATCTTGCCATTGACTTCGTCCTGAAGCTGCTTTCCGGACCTGGAAATTTCTATGAGTTTTTCAAAGGCCTCAACAGTCCTGATAATCCGTTCATCAATTCCGGCAAAGGTTTTCATCATAAGGTCTATCGACGCAGAACTCTCCTGCACAGCCGAAGCCTGATTTTCCACCATTTCATTCAAAGAGGATAGAAGTTGCGTAATCTCATCAATACGGCTCATGGAAGATGATACGGCGACATTCTGCTTTTCCATCTGACCTGAACTGCGGCGGACATTCTCGTTTATCTGCGATATAGACGCGGCGGTCTCTTCAAGATGACTCTGCATCTGGTCAAAGGAAAGATTCATATCACTGGAAAAACTGTGGATTTTACCAACAACATTTTTCATAAAATCCAGGAATGTATTGAAATTCCGAGCCATATTGCCGAATTCATTTTTTGAGCGGTTCTCTATGGTACGGGTCAGATCCCCCTCTCCTTCCGAAAGCGTTCTGAAATAGGTATCAAAACTTTTCAATACCTGGGCCACACGTTTCCACATCAATGTTGTCACAATAGAGGTCTGGAGAACCGCAACAGGAATAGCCCAGACAAGATGACCGAAACCATGCATTCCCACCATATATCCCGCTACGGCTGTAATGGCGGCAGTAGTAATCACACATGAGAGAATAAGAACCACAAGTGATTTCTTAAGTGCGAATCTTATAACCAGCATGAGAGAACCGGCAACCGCAAAAACCACAAGAAAAAAGAGAATATCCCGGGACATACCTGACCCTCCTTTAAAAAGGCTATTTTCATTAATCGTATACAGTGATTATAGTATATTACCGGACGAGGTTTCCCGAACTATGGCAAATTCTTCCAGTCACAGAATTTCCTGTGTATTTATTATTCCCTGACAAAAACCGTATAGATGTCTCAATCCGTAAAAAATGAATCTCCTGGAAAGTTGCTGCCTAACCGGGGAGCGGCAAAAGGTTTCCTGCTGTATTTCATCAGTCATGACGATTTTCTGAAGGAAATAGATAATAAGAAAACTGTGAGTAAAATAATCTGCAAAACTCCCGGGACTGGCAAATACAGCACTTCAAGCAGATTTGTACGCTCCGGTATTATGTTTTAAAATATAACATATGAGATTACAAAATGTATAAGCTGGATCAAAGCAGACTCAGGCGTGTGTATTATATTGGAAGCCTTCTCTTCATTGTCATTGCTGCTACATTTCTCAGCATACCTATATATCTGAACATCCGCAGCGAATACCAGCGGAAACTGGATCAGCTGAAAGAAAGCATTCTGGATCAGAAAAGACTTTTAATAAAATCCGCTGTTGACGAGAAAATAGGCGATATATCAGAACTGGAAAATATTCTCCGTCGACTGGGTTCTTATGAGAGTGAAGAGGAATTTGATGCCCTGTTCAGAAAGAGCGTGAGAGAATTGGTTCACAATACGGTTCTTCCGGATGAAGGATATATTTGGATTAATGAAATCATTGACTACTCGGGAGGCGACAGATACGCCATCCGTCTGGTTCATCCCAACCTTCCCGAAACAGAAGGAGATTATCTTTCTACAAAAACAGAGGATATCCGGGGCAATAAACCCTACCTGGAAGAGCTGAGGGGAATCAAAGAGTCGGGAGAGGTGTATCAGGACTATTTCTTTAAAAAAATGGGTTCGGATGTTATTGCTCACAAAATGTCATATAGCCGATTGTACAAACCCTACGATTGGGTTATCTCGACGGGAGTCTATCTGGATGATGTGGACAATCTGATTGCTTCGGAAAGCCGGAGGATGATTCAGACAAACAGGAGAACCATCAGGCAGATAGGTATGACGATTTTCGTATCTGTGTTAATTCTGGCCGTTTTTATCATACTCTTCGAATTTAAACTGCAGAAGGTTATTTCAGAGTATTTTACATCCCTGCAGGATTCAAAGGATCAGCTTCAGTACGCATATGACAAAATCAAGGAAATGGCGTATACGGATCATCTGACAGGACTGCTCAACCGGAGAGCGATGTATGACCATCTTGATGATGAAAGATCCCGGTTTCTAAGGACAGGAAATACATTCAGCCTTCTCCTGGGAGACATTGACTGGTTCAAGTCCATCAATGACACCCATGGCCATGATGCGGGAGATTTCGTTATTAAAGAACTGGCCCGCATCATTCAGGAGAATCTTCGCAAAGAGGATAAAGCAAGCCGCTGGGGCGGAGAGGAGTATCTCTGTCTCATTACAAACTCAGGACCGGAAGAGGCCTTTGTGGTGGCTGAAAAGATCAGAAAGGCTGTGGAATCCCATGATTTCATCTATGGTGAGCTAAACCTGTCTATCACACTTACCCTGGGAGTATCCTCTGCGACAAAGGAACTGTCGGTCAATCAGCTCATTGAAAAGGCCGACAAGAATCTCTATTTGGGAAAAAAGAAGGGGCGGAACATAGTCATGGGGTAATTGGGAAATTTTTCAATACACTTTTATTTGTATTTAATTCCATTCCTATCTACCATTTATAATAATGAAGGGACTTGTGAATAAAAGATTTTTCATTTATCTGGCAATGGGACTGGCCATCACTTCCCTATCAGCGGAATCAGGCAGGGATATATCCTTTGGTCTGCATTTTCTGGCTGGAGGCCGCTACGACAATGTCCGGATGTGTGTCGGTTCGGAGGAAGGAATCAAGGGCGGCCCCATAATGGAGATCTATGGTGATTTCCGGGTTCCTCTGGGAAAACGGGATTATCTTTCATTCAACCTACCTCTCATGAGGCCTGTATTATTTGCTTCCGCTTTTCAAATGCTCCAGTTTGAACCGCAGATAACCTATGAACACCATTTCGGACCGAAAGAGAAACCGCATTATGTTGCAGGTGCCGGTTTGGGATCAGCCTTCCATTACGGTCCGGATTACAAGTCCTCCCCTGACAACAGGGGAGAAGACTTTTTTGCCTGGGGACCTTTGATCAGCGGCTTCTTCGGAAAAGAGATTCCTGGCAAGAGAAATAGCTGGATGCCCGGAATAAAAGTATTCTCTTCACCTTTGTTTTCCGGGGAGTATCACACCGGGATTGTCGCGGGTGCTGCATTGGAGCTTCATCTTCTCTATTGAGGCCTCCGATGAACCCCTAACATTTCTACCTTATTTGCCTTGTATGATGATTTACATTATCATCCTGCGGTTGCAGTAACCTGGCTTGTTAAATTCTTCAATTCCCATGGTGATTTGCTTCACCTCCGGAAACATCTCTGCCAGCATGGAAACAACAGCGCGTGATAACTGCCCCAGTTGCTCATCCGTTCGTCCTGGCATGATCGTAGCGGAAATCTGAATAAAAGGCTCCCAATTACCTCCTGTCAGATAACAGCTATAGGGATTAATCCGTATTTTTATCGCTTTCTCATCAAACAGCTCAGTTGCCAACACGGTACCATGCATCTTATTAAGGATTTCTTCTCCTTTCTGCATCTGTAAAACATCTTCTGAACAGTCAAAAACAATGCTGGGCATAATATCCTCTCAAATTTTTAGTATTACAATAGCGTCCCATTGAGTGTTATTTGACTTAATGGAATAAAGAAGTATTTTTCCACTCAATAAAATAAATCCCGGGAACTTATACTATTATACTCGAAGAGACACTTACTGTACTCCCGGATGTTTGAATCTACGGAGCCCTTAAAAAACATAAGCAGGAACCCCATAACTCAGTGGGAATCCATTCCCACAAGAACTTCCTCCCGTTTTTATTCCCGGCGATTCGGATTCAGAATAAATTTGCCTTCACCGTCATAAAAGCGGCCGAACCATTTGTCCAGAGGCACCAGGGTAGAACCAAAGTTGCAGGCCACATGCTTGTGGTGGAGGTAGTGGAAGTACTGACCGATAGGCCAAAAACCGAACATACGTCCTTCAAACCCGGAATGGGTATGAGCCGGTACGAGAGCAGCCTGCTGCACTGTGAATAACAGATGCATCGGATGGGAAGGAACAACAAAAAAGAGGAGCGCCACGCTAAAATACATCAGATGCTCCACCGGATGCATAGACATCCCCGACCAGGGTGCGGGATTGGGATTTTTGTGATGCACTCTGTGAATCATACGCAGCAGGGGCTTCCAGTGAATAAGCCGGTGAATACAGTAAAAGTGGAGATTCCTCCAGACCGGAATAAGAAAAAACAAAGCGACAAACCAGACCGGATGAGAGCTGAAACGAATAAGCGGCATATAGCCCCGGGCTGCGAGCCAAAAATAAAGGACTTCCCATGCTGTCCAGATCGGGACTCCCGATACGAGGGTGTAAAATATATTGTCTTTGACCTGGTCATTGAACAGGAACTTTCTGGAATCTTTCGCCTGTCCTTTGGGATGATATTTACACTCATTCCCCATAACTTTCCACGCATAGAGGGTCACATGATAAAAGCTGTAAACCAAAAAAACCAGGGCAAGGTTCCTGATAAGCATCAATCCAATCCAGGTCGGCGAAAGGGAGGCAGACTCAGAAAGATTGGCATGCATGAAGCGCCAGGTCAGAAAAGCCAGAATGACATATCCGACGTTACGGGGCCACAGATATCCGTCCCAGCCGAACAGCCATTTCAGTATTTTGGATATACTGTAGGGAGGGTCAGCGATCCCCTGGAAATGTATCGGGCCGGCAGGTTTCCAATGACCGTCCTCGTCTCTCTCGCAGCAGGCGCTGTTGTGTTCATAACCCATATATTCTCCTTTTTCCTATGCTGATAGAAACCTATTCAACACAAATAGCTTTTCCCGGTTTCTTACCTACTAGATCAATCATTGAATATCCAAAGGGCAATACCACTACAATCGGGAATTCAGCGTCCTTTACAACAAAGTTCTTTAGGCAGCAGGCCAGTCCGTCTGGGTGTTTCACCTGCGGAACTTCACAAAAAACACCATTTAGAACTCCATTTACAATTGTGTATAAAAATATAGTGCGGGAAATCTCGAGATCCTATGTACGAATAGAACAAAAAAGGAGATATTTTTTGTATGCATTGTCGGATTAAATCAATTCATAAATTAAAGTCAGTCATTTGTCCAGGTAATAAAACCATTGAAAGCCTAATAACACTCTCTCTCCAGAAAGCAGGGTATCCAGCAAAGACAGGAAAAAACTCATCGTTCAGTCAAAAAAATAGCCCCTCATGATGAGGAGCTGAAGGGGATCACATTCTGGGAAAGTCCTTCAAAGTTGACCTGCTGCAGCTGTAAAAAGACGTCCTGGTAGCTTTGTCTCAGAAACTTCAATCCACTTCGTATATGCCGTCAATATCCCGCCCCCAATTACCTTCGGGGGTTTCCACAATTACATATTCAAATGCTTTAATCTGGCAGGGGAGCATCTTCAGAATCTTTAGAGCGTCGCTTTTACTGTTGGCCGCCAGTATCGCATAGAAGAACTCCCGACGCTGCATCGTCTGTTCGCCATTCTGAAAAACCGCCACTTCCCGGGTTTCTTCCCTAGCGCCCCTTTGATAAAAAGTCAGGCCGTTTTCCAGCTTAAGTTCCTGATCGGCATGAGTGTAGCCAAGGACATTGTGCAACCGTTCGAAGGATCTGAAATAATCGGGAAAAAGATCCTTCCGGGGGCTCATTCTAATCTTTGAAAGGTCATTCCGGTCATCGATGCCCGGTTCATTTGAGCTTTT
Source organism: Oceanispirochaeta sp. (assembly GCA_963677615.2). Classification (GTDB taxonomy): domain Bacteria; phylum Spirochaetota; class Spirochaetia; order DSM-2461; family DSM-2461; genus Oceanispirochaeta. The sequence goes on from CAXXQW010000006.1 coordinate 369,365, forward strand.
TGCTACCTTTTTCTGAACCTTTTTTCCTCCATTTTCCGATTTTTTCTTTCGGTTGACCAGGATAACTTGTATAGAAAAAATAAAAGCTGGAAGGGGAGTGAGAAATATGACTACCGAGTAGATCGGCCTTTCAAAACTGAAGAGCAATGTAAAGTAGGATTTATAGAAATCCTTCGTAAACAGCTGATTCCAGAAGATGAAAAAATAGACAGCCAGGGGAAATAAGGGGGCGAACGGAAGGCTTGTTAGAGCCTCTTTGCGACCTTTCGCCCTTTTATGGAGTAGTGCGGTAAGAGAACCCAGAACTCCGATAAACAGGATTGCAATCAAAATGAAATCCATTGATAGGGCCACTGTGCGATCAATGAAGCCACCTTGAATTTCCATAGCTTTCATCATGCAGCTTGAAGAGCTCAACATCAAAGTCCCCAGGAGAAAAAAACGGATGGAATTGAAGCAGTCTTTCTTTTTCATAGATACACCTTTTCTAAAATATCTGAAATTGTTAGTCCTCAGGCGATGATCAGAGCATCCGAGAGCCCCAATAATGCATTTTAGATCATTTATAAAGAAAGTCAAGCTATTAGGCAGGATCAGTTATCTTAAATAAGAAATCACAAAATACTTCATAATACACATTATGCGGTATGGTCTGTTAAATGCAGTTTATAGAAATATTTCAATTGTAAACTCATCAGTAGAATAGTTGCCCTCTTCGATATATCATAGCTCATGGCATTTTCAGAATTCGAACAAGCAAAATACAAAGCAATCACCGAAGAGTTTTTAGAAGCGATGCGGCCACCTGAACATATCAGGAACCAGCTTGATATCAAATATTCCTTAGATGGGCAGTCCATCATAATTTATGAAGTTCGTCCAGCCTGGAACGATTCTGGCGACATCATGGAAAATGAAGTTGTAAAGCTTACTTATGTAAAAACTACCAACTGCTGGAAACTGTATTGGATGCGTTCAGACTTAAAATGGCATTCCTATGATCCCGATCCTGAAGTTGATACTCTTAAAGAGGGATTGCAGGTTGTAAAAAATGATCAACTGGGATGCTTCTGGGGGTAATATTTCTGTTCTTGTAAAATGGAAACTTTTCCGGATTAAAAAAGAAAATCAGACAGTCGTTATTCTATTCAGGCACAAGTAAGAATTTCCAATTGGCGTCGATAAAGGCGTCAGTCCCCTTTCAAAACCAGACACCCGTTTTATCCAAAACACCATAAACCCATGTATTATATGTAAGCGTCAAATAAACACAGGTCCTTTATCAGCTGTAATATCTTCCTTTAAATTCCAGGGTAATATGGCTTCCCATTCTTGTTCATTATTGATAAACGGAGCTTTAGAGAAAACATAATGCAGATAATCATAGGGATTCAAATTATTTTGTTTTGCAGTCTCAATCAGAGAATACATTCCGCAGGAACTGTCAGCCCCTTTGGGATTCCCGGAAAATAGCCAGTTTTTCCTCCCCAGAACAAAAGGACGAATAGCATTTTCACTGCCATTATTATCCGGAGTCAGATAGGGGCTTTCTAGATATCGAATCAAATAATTCCATTGATTCAATCCATAGTGAACAGCCTTTCCTAAAGCACTTTCCGGTAAAACATTTTCAGCCCTTTTATCCAGCCATTGTTTAAATGCATCAAGAATGGGTTCAGCCTTGCTTTTCCGTTGTTCCAGGAAACCTTCAGGAGATAATTTCTTGCTCCTCAGATCTTTTTCCAATGCATAGAGCTTCTTGATATGCTTAATGCCTTCCAGAGCACTTTTAGATTTTTTACTGGCTTTATCAGCCTCAAAGAACTTCCTTCTGGCATGAGCAAAGCAGCCTACCAGATGTATATCGGGATTGCCTTCTACCGCGGTTTTGTATCCTTGATATCCATCGGTTTGCAGATACCCTTTAAAACCAGTGAGAAAATTCTTTGCGTGTTCTGATGCCCGAGTCGGATGGTACTCATAATAAACTGCTTGTTGTCCCGGAGGACCGCCCCTAGCCAGCCACATATAGGATTTTTGTTTGTTATCCCGACCTGGTTCATTCAGAACCTGGACGGTTGTTTCATCCATTTGGAGCACCGGACCGGATTTTATGTGTGTTTTCAACAGTTCAAAGAGAGGGAGAAGACCTTCAAAAGCCTTTTTCTGCCAATTACTCATATTCTGACGGCTAATCCAGGCTCCCATACGCTCAAACCGCTTTTCCTGTCGGTAAAAAGGAAGATGATCCACATACTTGTTTACCATCAGAAATGCCAACAGACCGGAAGTGACAATCCCTTTGGGGATAATGGAAGGTTCCGGAGGGGCAATCTTTACAGCAGGAACATCTTCATCGGCGGTTCCTTCACAAGTACCACAGGCATATTTTAACCGGACAATCCGTTCTACCCAGATACGGGGAGGAATCACATGCAGTTTTTCAGAGATTTCTTCTCCGATCTTCTTCAGTTCCGTACCGCAGGCGCAGGTTTTCTCATCTTCAGGAATATCAATAATCCGTTCTTTACGGGGAAGGTTCTCATCCAGAGGCTTTCTGCCTGTTTTCTTACGCTTGTAAGAATCTATTTGCTGTTCTACCAAACTGTCTTCCTCTGGAGTCACAGCTTCATCTGTATCAAATAATTCAATCTGATCAGGAATATTTTCTGCTCTTCGACCGAATTGACGATGCAATGCCAAAGCCAACTTCTCTTCAAGAAGCTGATATTTCTTTTCCCAGTTCTTGTTCTGGGCTTCAAGTTGTGAAATATACTCCTGTGCCTCTTTTGGAAGAGCTGCTTTATCCATAAAAGAATTTTAGCAAAGACTGGAATTTGAGTAAATTCCTTTCAGGCAATTTCTGAATATTTCAATGTTTCGTGGGCTTTCCAGAAGTCTATACCCTTTAGAAGCATAGAGAGTTCTTCAAAGCTGATGGCTTTTGCAGCTTCTTCGGTATCCGGCCAGGGAAAACGGTACTTCTCCAAACGCTTCTGCCAGAGGCAGAACCCTGTCTGATCCCAATAGAGAGCTTTCAGAATCCGTCTCTGTTTATTACAGAACATGAAAAGAGAACCGCAAAAAGGATCAAGAGCCATCTCATCTTGAACTTCTACAGCCAAACCGTTTATAGCTTTTCGCATATCCGTAACACCGGGGCGGATGAATATCTTGACTTGGGAAAAATCTTTAATCATTGCACTCTTCCAGGGTCTGAAGCAGTTTTTTCAATGTGATTGTATCAAAGTTCCGATTCAGTTTTATCCGGTAGCCATTCCATTGTAACTCAATGGATGAGCCTTTGACTGTTTCCCTGGGCAATTTAACAGGAACTTCAACCAAGGATGGAGTTTTACGGTCATACCGTTTTTGCCATCCGTGGAAAGTCGTTGTTTTCAGTTTTTTATCCCGGCAGAACTGACTCACAGATTTTCCGGACTGTTTCCACTCTGCCAAAAGAGCGTAGCGCTGATCCATTGTGTATTCTTTCATAGTAATTCTCCTGATGGAGATTGTACCGGGATGGCTGGGAGATTTTTAGATGCGGTTTATTTGACGCTTACTATTATATGGGTTTAGGCAAAAAAAACAGCCCCTCAAAAAGAGGAGCTAAAGTGGGCCCACAAGGACTTGAACTTGTACAGTGTCCTTATGCAGTACGTATAGGGCTGTATCGTACCGCATAAGAAGCTGTTATGTAGTAGGTTTTCCATATAAACCTACTGGGCTCATATAATAAAGGCGTCGATAACGGCGTCAATTTACAGAGACCACCAGATCATTGAAATTCATATCCAAAGCAGCCATCGCTTTGAAGTAGGTATCGATATTGCAGTTTTCTCCATTCTCAATTTTACTTACCTGCTGTTGAGTCAGGTGAGCAAGAGAGGCTATCACATTCTGAGAGAGGCCTTCGGCCTCCCGCTTCTTTGCGATGGCAACGGCTAGATCGACTCTCAGCTTTTCTGCTTTTACACGACTGTCAAAGTCAGAATCCTCTTTTCGAAGAGAATCTTTAAAATCTGAATAATTCATTTTATATTCCTCCTCAGATAATCCTCTCGGATTTGAATAGCCTTCTTAATCTCTTTCTTAGGCACCCTTGAAACATGCTTAATAAAAGGATGTGTAAGAACAATACGGTTCATCAAGTACAAAGAAGTAAAGAACGCGGACCTGGTTTCCAGAAACCTTCATTCTCAACTCATGAATTCCATCCTGTAGAAGATCAGCATAGGGACGGGGTAACAATGGACCCATCTCCTGGAGCTTATCAATCCAGGCAATGACCATATCCCGCTGTGATTCTTTGAGTTTCATGATCCAATCAGCAATCTCACATTTTCCGTTATCAGAATAAAACTCAATATCCCATTGCTTATCCATAGATATATTATACATCTTTAATGATGTACCAACAATAGTACAGAATATGATCGAGGAAAATTAAGGCTGAACTTGAAATGACGATTTTTTTACATAATCCGATAATTAGACCATGTTCAACTTCCTAGCCAATCTTTTGGAGACTCTATTTTCAATCATCTTCAGAAAACAAAAAGATCTTATCTTTACCCCGTGGGTTATTTTTTCTCATCTGAGTCCTGAATATGGAATTATTTCCACATTCCGATAATCTAAGCATGTTCAACTTCTTGATATCGCTACTTAATTCAATATTCAGAACCGTTTTCAAGAAAAGAAAGAATGTCATTCTAACAATGCTTCTTCTCAAGAAGGAAAATGAAATCTATCGAAGGCACCTTAATCTACAGAATCGGAGGCTTATGTTCTCCAAGTCTGATAAATTCATTCTTGCTATGCTGAGCTCCCTGTCAAAAAGAGCAATCAGTCATCTGACTATTGTCAAACCTGAGACTGTTCTCAGTTGGCAGTGCCGGTTTATCAAGGAATTCTGGACATATAAACACAAACCTCCCGGTAGGAAGCCGGTATCCAAAGAAATCAAGAAACTTATTCTCGAAATGAAGCTTGAGAATCCCCTTTGGGGCTGCAAGAAGATTGCAAGTGAGTTGAAGAAGATCAATATAGATATCCACGACACTACTGTGAATAAAATATTGCAGAATTTCAGGAAGAAAGGTTTGATACAGCCGAATGGATCCTGGACGAAGTTCCTGAAATTACATTGGGATTCATTGTATGCAATGGACTTCATGACCGTAGATACTCTTTTCGGCAAAAGATTCTACCTCCTTCTCATTTTAGAACTGAAAACCCGAAAGATTATACGGTACGATTTGACGGAAAATCCTTGCCGAGAATTCGTAAAACAACGAATTGAGTTGTTTTCAGAGGAATATGAAGGGAGAAAGAAAACTCTAATCTTCGATAATGCATCTCAATTCACTTCTATTGACTACAATTGGTATGATATCAAGGGAATCAATATCTGTACCGCCGCTCCTAATATGAATGCCTATGTTGAGAGGTTGGTCGGAACTATCAGGCGAGAAGCTTTAGATCATTTCTTTCTGTTCAATGAGAAGCAGGTGAGGAAAATTGTATCTGAATTTGCTCTCTACTATAATAATCAGAGAATGCACCAGGGAATCAATAAAATCCCTAATGCCGAAATTGAGGAATGTACTGGAAATATCAAGAAGCTGCCTATATTATCCGGCCTCCACCATCATTATTACCGCTCAAGTGCTTGAGGATGAGAAAAAATAACCCACGGGGTAAGTTTTCCATATAAGGCTGCTGTGCCTGTATAATAGAGGCGTCGGTATTGGCGTCAGAATTTTTTGTACCATTTTTTACTTGTTTCCGATATATTTATAGTATGACACTAGATCAAGTTAAGAGAGTCTTAATACAAAAGAAACCTTCCCTCCTCGCCTCAGGAATATCTGAAATCGGAATCTTCGGTTCCTATATCCGGGGAGATCAGAATGAAAACAGCGATGTAGATATTCTTATTGATCTGGTTCGACCGTCTAAACTGGACCTGTTGCAACTGGTTTCAATAGAAGATGAGTTGAAAGAAGAATTGGGCGTTCCTGTCGATCTAGTCATTAAAACATCTTTAAAGCCGAACATCAGTAAAGCCGTTTTATCAGAGGTACAATATCTGTGAAATATAATTTCACTGATTCATTGAATGATATTTCTCGTTCTATGCAGCTGACTCAGGATTTTATTCAAGGCATGTCATTCAACGATTTTCAATCTGATCCTAAAACGCTGTATGCAGTTATCAGATGTATTGAAGTTATTGGCGAAGCGGTAAAAAGGCTTCCTGATAACCTTCGGGATAAATATCCTGATATTCCATGGAAAGCAATGGCTGGAATGAGAGATAGGCTCATTCATGGCTATGACGTCGTTGATAATGAAATAGTCTGGAATACAATTACACTGACGATTCCAACACTGATTGAAAAATTCTCAAAGATTAAAGAAATTCAATTCTGAATATTTTCTCCCTAGTATAAAAAAAGACGCAGTTCAAGTCAGTCTCAAGGACGCAATTTCATTTTTATATAACATAACTGGTATGTTTTTATACTTCATAAGTAAGTGTCAAATAAACACAGGCCCTTTATCAGCTGTAATATCTTCCTTTAAATTCCAGGGTAATATGGCGTCCCATTCTTGTTCATTATTGATCAATGGAACCTTGGAAAAAACATAATGTAGGTAATCATAGGGGTTCAAATTATTTTGTTTTGCAGTCTCAATCAGAGAATACATTCCGCAGGAACTGTCTGCCCCTTTGGGATTCCCGGAAAATAGCCAGTTTTTCCTCCCCAGAACAAAAGGACGAATAGCATTTTCGCTGGCATTATTATCCGGAGTCAGATAAGGGCTTTCCAGATATCGGATCAAATAATTCCATTGATTCAATGCATAATGAACCGCTTTTCCCAAAGCACTCTCGGGTAGAAGATTCTCAGACCGTTTATCCAGCCATCGTTTAAATGCATCAAGAATAGGTTCAGCCTTACTTTTCCGTTGTTCCAGGAAATCTTCGGGAGATAATTTCTTGCTCCTTAGATCATTTTCCAAGGCATAGAGTTTCTTGATATGCTTGATGCCTTCCAGAGCACTTTTAGATTTTTTACTGGCTTTATCAGCCTCAAGGAACTTCCTTCTGGCATGAGCAAAGCATCCAACCAGAGAAATATCCGGATTTCCCTCCACTGCAGTTTTGTACCCTTGATATCCATCGGTTTGGAGATACCCTTCAAAATCTGTGAGAAAATTCTTTGCATGTTCCGATGCCCGAGTCGGATGGTATTCATAATAAACAGCTTGTTGTCCCGGAGGACCGCCTCTAGCCAGCCACATATAGGATTTTTGTTTGTTATCCCGACCTGGTTCATTTAGAACCTGGACCGTTGTTTCATCCATTTGGAGCACCGGACCGGATTTTATATGGGTTTTCAGCAGTTCAAAGAGAGGGAGAAGAGCTTCAAAAGCCTTTTTTTGCCAATTACTCATATTCTGACGGCTAATCCGGGCTCCCATACGCTCAAACCGCTTTTCCTGTCGGTAAAAAGGAAGATGGTCCACGTACTTGTTTACCATCAGAAATGCCAACAGACCGGGAGTAACTATCCCTTTGGGGATGATGGAAGGCTCCGGAGGGGCAATCTTTACAGCAGGAATATCTTCATCGGCGGTTCCTTCGCAATTACCACAGGCATATTTAAACCGGATAATCCGTTCTACCCAGATATGGGGAGGAATCACATGCAGTTTCTCAGAGATCTCTTCCCCGATCTTCTTCAGTTCCGTACCGCAGGCACAGGTTTTCTCATCCTCAGGAATATCAATAATCTTTTCTTTACGGGGAAGGTTCTCGTCCAGAGGCTTTCTGCCTGTTTTCTTACGCTTGTAGGTATCTATTTGCTGTTCTACCGAACTGTCTTCCTCTGGAGTCACAGCTTCATCTGTATCAAATAATTCAATCTGATCAGGAATATTTTCTGCTCTTCGACCGAATTGACGATGCAGAGCTAAAGCCAGTTTTTCTTCAAGAAGCTGATATTTCTTTTCCCAGTTCTTGTTCTGGGCTTCAAGTTGTGAAATATACTCCTGTGCCTCTTTTGGAAGAGCTGCTTTATCCATAAAAGAATTTTAGCAAAGACTGGAATTTGAGTAAATTCCTTTCAGGCAATTTCTGAATATTCCAATGTTTCGTGGGCTTTCCAGAAGTCTATACCCTTTAGAAGCATAGAGAGTTCTTCAAAGCTGATGGCTTTTGCAGCTTCTTCCGTATCCGGCCAGGGAAAACGGTACTTCTCCAAACGCTTCTGCCAGAGGCAAAACCCTGTCTGATCCCAATAGAGAGCTTTCAGAATCCGTCTTTGTTTATTACAGAACATAAAAAGAGAGCCGCAAAAGGGATCAAGTGACATTTCATCCTGTACTTCTACAGCCAAACCGTTAATGGCTTTCCGCATATCGGTAACACCGGGCCGGATGAATATCTTTATCTGGGAGAAATCCTTAATCATTGTATTGCTCCAGTGTCTGAAGCAGTTTTTTCAATGTGATCGTATCAAAGTTCCGATCCAGTTTTATCCGGTAGGATTTCCATTGCAATTCAATGGATGAGCCTATGGATGTTTCCCCGGGCTGTTTAGCAGGAATTTCAACCAAAGATTGTGGTTTCCGTTTGTATCGCTTCCTCCATCCATGGAATGTTGTTGCTTTCAGGTTTTTATCCCGGCAGAATTGATTTACAGATTTGCCAGACAGTTCCCATTCTGCAAGAAGAGCATGGCGCTGATCCATTTTATATTGTTTCAAAGAAGACCTCCTTGTGAGATTGTACTGGGAGGTTTTCAAAATTATTAGATGCGGTTTATTTGACGCTTACCTTCATAATATCTCTTATGCTGTGTTCATAGAGTAGTATGTCAGCGGGCACTTTAAAAGCGGCCAGGGATGGGCAGTTCAAAACCGGCCACTATCCAGAACCAAAGTTTAATAATCTTCTTTAATCTTTTTCAACTCCGGATTGAGCATTTTGATTACTTTTTAGCCTGTAACTGCGTCCGGAAATCTTAATTAAATGAATATTTTCCAGGAACCGGTCCAGAATTGCAGAAGTAGCTGCATTATCACCTAGGATTTTTCCCCAGTCATCAACAGGCCGGTTTGTTGCTATGATGATTGAACCATTCAGATAACGGCGATGAAATATTTCAAGTAGATCTTCCGCTGCAGTTTTAGGTAAACGCTTCATTCCAAACTCATCCAAGATGAGGACATCTGGCTTCAAGTATCGTCCGACAGTTTCTTTCCGGTTTCCAAGTAAAGCCGATTCCGCAAGATCTTCCGCTAAATCAAATGCCGAGATATACCTGACCGAATAGCCATTCTGGATAGCACTCATCCCGATGCCGATAGCTGACCCCATCCCTTTAAACTGTACCACGAGCTAGATTAGTTTTCAGCCCAATTATACAATGGAGGCTGAGATGAAAAAAAGATTTACAGAAGAGCAAATTGTAAAAATCCTGAATGAGCAGGTTGCCGGCAAGAAGGTAAAAGAGATACCAGATAGTTCCAGACTTTGTAGAATACCTAAATAAAGAAAACGGAGACCGCATCTTTTAACCTCCAATTTCCCAAAAAAGTAAGTTTTTGGGTAAGTTTTGAAGATTAGAAGTATAAGCCTCCGTTTTTCCGGTCAGCATTTGGCTTCTAAAACCTTGCTTAATAAATAGTTATGAAAATGTTACTTTTCACTGTTTTGTTGGGCCCACAAGGACTTGAACCTTGGACCACCTGATTATGAGTCAGGTGCTCTAACCAACTGAGCTATAGGCCCCTGGTTGCATGGGCGATCAGTAGACGAAGTCTACGACCAGCCCCTGGATGCATGAGCAAGCAGTAAACAGTGTTTACTTCAAGCCCGATGGTGGCTAATACTATAAAAAACCATTTAACTTGTCAATATCATTCAATTTCTTAGATAAAGAAGAGATAAAAACATTATTTCTCCGTCAGTACCATGAGGGTTATAGTACTTCGGGAAATATCTTTCCCCTTCTCATCACGAACAATGGCATCCGCAATAATCAGACTTTTCCCCCTTTTAAAAACAGTCGCTTCCGCAGTAATGGTTCCCCCGGAAACCATGGAGAGGAAACTGTTATTCAGCTCTATTGTGGTGATTCCCTCTCCGGGATTAAGAACGGTCATGGCCGCATGAGCGGCCGCTTCATCGGCAAAAGCGACGGACAAACCGCCCTGGAGCACGCCGGCCCCTTGAAGAAACTCGGGGCGTATCCTCAGGGTGAACCGGGCATACCCTTCTTTCAGTTCCTCCAGCTGCATCCCCATAAATTCCAAAAAGGGGTTATTCACCTTCTCTCCGCGGGAAAGGTCATTCAGATAATTGGTAAAATCGGGCATATTGAGTCCTTTTCTCTTTTAAAATTTCTTTGTATTTATGGTTAAATATCTATTATTTGGATTGAAGCACCACCGCACCAGACCAGTTCTCCACAGTGGGATATTTCAGGTAGTGTTGACAGCGTTTTAAAAACTGAAGGGAGCAAAAATCTTTCGGCATAATCTTCAGAGCTTCCTGAAAATACTTTGCCGCTTCCTTGAATTCTTTTTTATAGTAATGGGAAATCCCGTCGTCATAACTAAGCCAGAGTTCTTTCTCCATTTCGGACAACTCGTTTCTTACAGTATAAATATTGGTGCCCTCGGTTTTACCCTTCACCACAACCCGGTCCACATGCCGACAGGGAAGTTCATCCCGTACTTTCATATGAACCGAATCGGAAATAAGGATGGCTTCTGAATAAAATTTTGTCAGACTTTCCAGCCGGCTGGCCAGGTTTACCATATCGCCAATAACAGTATAGTCCATTTTTTTCTCTGTTCCGATATTCCCCACCGTAACATATCCGTAGTTGATGCCCACGCCGATATGAAAGGGCTGTCTATTGTATTTTGACTGCCATATATTAAATTCAGATACTTTCTCCAGCATTGACAAACCGGCCTTTGCCGCTTCCAGAGCATCATTTTCATGATGAACAGGGGCTCCGAAGAAAGCCATGATCGCATCACCAATATACTTATCCACGATTCCATGATGAGACATGATGATATCCACCATATACTCAAAGTATTTGTTCAGCGATTCCACCACCTCATGAGGAGGGAGTTTTTCCGAAAAGGTCGTAAATTTTCTGATATCCGAAAAGAGAATACCCAGAACCCTGCTGTCCCCCTCCAGCATGGACTCGGGCTCAAAATAGAATCTATCAATCACATCCTTGGGCACATATTTTTGAAAAATATTCCGGATTTTCATCTCATTCCGTTTGGACACAACCGCTTTAAGAGCATAGTTTTTCATCTGATCATTGGCCATTTCCAGTTCCCGGGTCATGATGTTAAAATAGTGACCGATCTCTCCAATCTCGTCATCATAGAATATGTCCACCTTCAGAGACAGATCGTTCGTTTCGATAATCTTCCTGATCACTTCAGCAATTCTTAAAAGAGGCCTGGAAATATAGCCGGAAAAGACAATCAGCAGGAGAACCGAAGCAGCCATGGAAAACAGGAAGATAAGCAGGATCCTCTTTACCATGGTCATGATGTACCCAAAAAAGAAATCCCTCTGGACCGCATTCACAACAATCCAGCCAAAAGGGGCAAAAGAACTGACATCCGATACAAAATGGTCCCTGTTAATTGTAAAATCCACCCATGTAGTTCCCTGCTCAGTGAACTCTTTCCTGATGCGGTCCAGGGTTTCTTTATCAAGGCTGACATCTCCGGTTATCATCGATACCATGCCTTCTTCATTAAAGGCAAAAATCAGTTCCTCCCTGTTTTCTATAAGGGAGACCGCATAATCCTCAATGGTCTTTTTTGATACAGACACATAGGAAGTATTTTCTGAGAGTCCGTTGCTTTCCAGTAATTGCCACTGACTCTCCATAAACTGCATCAGGATTCTGGATTTGAAAGCCATCTGCTTTGTAGCAATATGGGTAATTCCATTCCTTGTGGAAAGAACCCCTACCAAAAGGGTCAGAATCAGAGGTACCACCAGAAGGGGAAGAAAAACATAAATGATTTTGGATCGTATTGTCATTTGTTTTCCTGTTCTCTAGTTATTATAATTGTTTTTGTCTTCCCTTGAGAGGAATTTTCTATTTTTCTGGTGGTAATATGTCAGGTTTACTGGAAAAAGCCATTCCCATTCATGATCAATTCTACGAAATTGAATCCATACCTTTATCCGAGAGGGAACAGGTTTTTGAAGATATTGACCGGGCCATAAACCGGGGTAAGCTCAAAATCACTGAGGATACCTTCCAGTTCAGTCCACTCAAAAAAGGGCGGAAATTTCCCATCCTGGTGAATCTTTCCTCTCTTGCTGTCTTACTGGGGATCGGGACCTTTCTTATTATCTATTTCAGCCTGTCAGAAAAAGAGATCATTTCCGGATCTTCTTCCATCAACCTTACGGAGAGTCAGATTATTACAGCTCTGAAAAAGGAATCGGAAAAACAGTTGAGCGAAAAAGAGACCGAGATTGCCAAAATCCAGACAGAGATGGAGACTCTTTTAAGCAAAAAAGATCTCCTGCTGATAGAATCCGAAAATGAAAGAGCCCGGCTGGAACAGGCCCTGACTGAAAAACTGGAAAATCAGCTCAGCCTGGAGGAAGAGAGACTCCGTGAACTGAATCTGAACCAGGAAGCTATTGACGAACGGCTGAACGCTCTGAAATTAAGGCTTGAAAACGATTATGCCCGGGAGCTGCAGAATTCCCTTGCTGCGGAACAGGAAAAAAGGCAGCAGAGGGAGAGAGAGCTGGAAGAGGAAATAATCCGGATTGAGGAGTCTCTGAACCAGGCTCAGCAGGAAAAAGAGACACTTTCAGCAGACCTGAACGAACAGCAGAAGGCACAGGACTCTGCGGAAAAAGAGTATGAAATCCTGGCAAAAACACTGGAGAATGAACAATTTCTGGGAAGCCAGATCAACGCCTCTTTTGATAACATCACAACCGAACTCCTCTCGGGGAACTATCCGGAAGCTGCAGAAGAAATCAAAACCCTTTCATCATTCATCCGGACAGAAGACTTTTCAGGTTATCCCAATCTTCTGGCCCGTAGAAAAACGGATAGTCAGATACTGGAAACCCTGAACCAGCTGATTCCCCGGGAACCGCCGATTGAAACCGTTCCAGCCCCCCCTCCGGTGTTGAATGAGATTGCAGCTCTGATAGAAGAAGGAACAAGATTATACAATAACAAACAGTACTCAGACGCAAAAGAAACAGTTCTGAAAGCTCTGTCATTAATCCCCGACCTGGAATCGGGGTACCGGATGATCCAGGCAATGGAAGAGCTCTCACGCAAACAGAGAATGACCGCCTTTGAAGAGGAGGTTAAAAAGGGTAATACCGCATTTCTCGCCGGAAAGGACCTGTCGGCTCAGGAGAACTATTTCAATGCTTTGAAGATCTCCGGATTTCAGAGTGAGGTTCTGCGGGGTATTATAAACAATCTGAAGCTGATGGGAACCCGGGCTGCTATGGCCGAGGTAGAGAACAACATTGTAAGCGATGAGGATATGCTCTTCCTCGAATATGCCAGAGTCGATTATCAGAACCGGATGAAACTAATGAATATTATCAGAAATCTCGGGATTGTTATGGATGAAATCCAGGAAGGCCTCCCCTATGCCAGCAATGAGGAAGACATGCTGGAACTGCTGGAGAAAAAGGTTCTTCTCAAAGAGATACTGGCCTCGCAGATGGTCCGAAAACAGTACCCTGATGTTTACAAATCTCTGGAAGAGTACCTGGACACATACGGGATTATTCAGGAGTCCATAGGAAAAACTCACGCCCTGAAGGAAACGGCCTCCATGCTCAACGCGCTGTTAAAGGAAACCTCCTACCTGCCCTCCCCGGACGATCCGGAGCAGAAAGACCTGTACCAGGAGATCCTGTCCGATCTGATCCGGATGGTTGAGCCTATTTACCATGAAGAATAATCTGGTATGACGTTCCCGCATCAGTCCCCAGGAATTCCACTCCGATGTAGTAGGTGGAGTTGGGAGTTACCGGCATTTTAGCAGGGGGAGTGGGAACCAGGGGTTCGCTGTCTTCCCGGTTATCATCTGAGTACTCCTGCCCATTTGCTTCATCCCAAAGATAAAAGTTGATCGCGTCATCCCCGGTGCTCCAGGTAATATACATTTCCAGGGTGGAGATACTGCCAACCTGAATCCTGTAGGTATCAAATGCGGGATTATCGTCCATCAGACCGTCGATATGAACCAGCTGCGCCGTTTCAATAGCTCCACCGTATACGATGATGTCTGTCACATTGGTCAGAGCTACAGTTGTGGGGCCCACAGAGGAGTTGTCTGACGCATCTTCGGTATAGACTTCGGGAACAGTGATACTGGTGGGGGTTACATAGAGGTTATTGAGGCTATCGCTGTCATCCCCCGACTCTATCTGGATGATAATAAAATAGTAGGCCCCCATATCGGGCCAGCTGACATCTGCAAAGGAGATGGGTACGGAAGAGCTGCTGGCGGTCAATGCGTTAATGCTGTCATCAAGAAGAGAAACATCACTCCCGTCCAAAACGCTGTCCAGAGAATAGAAAACCTCATATCCGATTGGCTGACTGCCGTCATTTCCGGAAATTTCAGAAACTTCGAAGGTATAGATCCCATCATCACTTAAAGGCTGACCAGTTGTTCCCTGAGCCTGGAAGACCACATTGGTTATGGTGTAATCAGGAGGAGCCAGCACTTCGAATATTCCCTGAGAACCAATATTGTTTGTCGTTATCGTTTCGTCTGCCGAAGCAATCTGCACAAGCAGATAATAGGATCCGGCAGTGGAGGGCCAGTGGCCGTTAATGGCAATATTCGAGGACGTCTCTCCGGAAGCAAGACCTGCAAAAGACGTGGAATCAGAATCAATCAGGGTATCACCGCCGTCAATTGTCAGATCAGTGGAAGCATAGGCGGACCAGGTAATAACCGAAGCCCCCGCCATCCCACCGATATTTGAGATTTTAAAGGTCTCTCCGCAGAGGCTTCCCATGGAAACCGTGGGATATTTGGTGGTTATCGAAGAGACCACATAGTCAATATCCGAACTGGAAGCATTAATAGTAAAGGCAGCGCTGGTTCCATAATTGTTGGACGGATCCCTGTCGTCAGCCGATGAGAGTCTAACAATCAGATAGTATACTCCTCCGGATACAGGCCAGTTCCCGCTGATCGGAATGGACAGGGATGACTCGGCAGGATCAAGGGGATCCACCAGCCCTGATGCGGCAAGGGTATCTCCTCCATCCAGCTCCGTATCATCCGAAATGTAAGCGCTCCAGTATACCTGTAATGCCCCGGCATCACTCCCCTGATTGGCAAAGACAAAGCTCTGCCCTATGAGAGAGCCTACATCGGAAACCGAAGGGCTGTTGGTGATACTGACAACATAATAATCTGCATCAAGCTGTTCATCCGTTACAGTAATACTGGCAGTGACAGTCTCCCCCTGACTATCTGCCACGGAAACTGTTTCAGTGCCGGCAGAAGATGGGGCTGTATACACCCCCTCATCAGTTATTGTTCCGGATCCTCCGGAAACGGAGAACGTATAAGGGGCAGTCCCACCAGCTACATAAAAGGTAAAAGTACTCCCGATATATAGGGTAACACTATCGGGCAGAATATAGAGAGGAATCTGTTCTTCTTCAGAGTCATCCAAAGTGACCTCATCAAGAACCGGCTCATCCAGCACTTCTTTAAAGGAAAAAGGCTGCTTACATGATGCGGTAAGAAAAATGAGAAACCAGAATCCCAGGATCCGGGCTTTCAGAACAGGGGCAGATACAAAAGAATATTTCTTTGTCATATTCCCATTCCTCTGCTTATAAATTTAAATATATCCCCAAAGAGGGTGAAATACCTGTGATATTGAGAGATTCTTCGATATAAAGGGAATAATCCGCACCAAGTATCAGATGAAAGCGTTCAGAAAAGGCCCAGCCGGCACCGGCATCAGCGATGAAAGCAGGAAGCAAAACACCCTGATAGCCTTCGCCATTCCTGTTAACCATCCAGAAACAGAATCCTCCGGAAAAGCCGGCATACAGATACAGACGATCCCACACGGGGTATCTGAAATTCACATCCGGTCCAGTACAGAAAAAAATGTTCTCCGATGAGTTCAGCTCACCTTCTGCAGAAATCATATTGGCAGAAAAGGACCACCCCAGCGCCAACTCCCCGATTGCCAAACTAAGGGGGAAATGGACTCGGATACGGGGATTGATTCCCGTTGACAAATAATCACGAGACTCTCCTAAAGGGAGGTACATGGTATAGGCGGCAGTCAGCCCCGGCAGTCGCGGGCTGTATTCTTCAGAACTTACCCGGGGTTCTGATTCTTCTTCATACACCAGATATGTCACCAAATCCGGATGCTCCCGCATATCCTTTTCTATCCGGTCAATATATAAGCTCGCCTGTTGTTGGATATCCTCGTCCAGAGAGAGCCCTACAGCAGTAGTATAGACTTCTGTCATAAGAAGAAACCCGTCATATATCCGGTAGCAGCTTGTCTTAAGTTCCACCTGCCCTTTCTCAACCTTGTAAAGAACCGACAGATAGTAGGAGGAACGGCTGCGGCGACCAAATGAAATCAGACTGTCCGGAGCATTGCCGTCAAGTTCAATCTGATCCTCGGGATCAACAACCAGAGTATCAAAATTCCTCAATTTGAATTCCAGGGAAATAGAGTCGGTGATGACCATATTCAAAGGGGGATTGGACCCTTCCGAGTCATACTGCACTTTCAGCAGTATTCTCACATTGGCAGTATCGAGGATCTGAGCTGTAAGATGGGAGCAAAAAGGAAACAGTAAAAGAAGTAGTAGTACTCCCAGAATATTGTTCCGTTTCATTATTACTTTGAATTATAGTCTTTTATTTTCCCAAGTACTGACAATATGGAGAAATCTTCTCAAAATCCCATGTAAAAACTAATGACCGTGCCGCCAATAGCCCCCGAGAGAGCTCCAAAGAACATTCCGTACATAAAACCGCCCAGGAACCCCAGGGAAGCTCCTTTGTACCAGGTGTCAATCTGCCGGTCCAGAGGTTCATTCATCTTTATTACTCCCGAGGGTACCCCGATGGCAAACATGGAAGCAAATGCCACACCGTTCGTCATTCCCCCAGCCAGAGCCCCTGCCAACATTCCCTCCAGACCAGCTGAGGCTGGTCCTGCTTTACTTTCCAGAATACTGTTGGCAAAAAGGGAGGAATAGAGGCAGGATCCCCCCAGAGCGGCGACTGATCCAGAGAGGACAATAGCTGTGGATGCTCCCGGAGATTCCTGAAAATCCATACCGGTAAAAGGGCCGATAGAATAGATCGCAACTGTAGCAAGGCCGAGAGTCGCCCCTGTTATCCTGGCACCCTTTTTCACCTCCTCCTCTCCAGAGAAAAGAGGAAGACCCAAGACTATGAGAATCAGACAGAAACATGTGAAAAATTTACCGCGTCTCATACTTTATATTATAAGAGATTGAAAGAGAAATTATTTGTTTCTGATATGACTAATGACAAAACAGATCAAAAAAATGAGAGTCAGGATAATCACAATGGCAGGGCCAGAGGCGACATCCAGATAGTAAGAGGCGTAAAAACCGCTGATACTGGCAAATACGGCAAAACCCGTTCCCAATCCGATCACACGGGGCAGCTGTTTAACCAGCATGGATGCCGAAGCCGCCGGCGTAACCAGAAGGGCCAGGATAAGAACCACTCCTACAGACTGAATAGAGACCACAGTGGTTAAAGCCACGATAATCAGCAAGCCGTAATGAATCAGCATGGGAGAAAGCCCTATGGTTACCGCATGAACCGGATCAAAAGAGGTAACCAGAAGTTCCTTGTAAAAGAAAAAGACCGAAAGAATCACCAGAAGGACAATCCCGCTGATAATAATAAGATCCATATTGGAAATTCCCAGAATATTGCCAAAGAGGATATGGCTCAAATCCTGAGATGTGGAAATTTTGCTCAGCAGTAGAATACCCAGAGCAAAAAATCCCGAGAAAATCACCCCGATAGCAGAATCCTCTTTCAAACCGTTCTTTTTGGTGATCATGCCGATACCCGCCACAGCAACCATGGACGACAGTACCGCACCAACCAGAAGGTTTGCTCCCAGAGCATAGGAAAGGACAATTCCCGGGAGAATCGAGTGAGACAGGGCATCTCCTATGAAGGCCATTCCCCGCCAGACAATAAACCCGCTCAAAACACCGCAGGCAATAGCAGCCAGCACACCACCGGCCAATCCCCTGAGAAAAAATCCGTATGTCAAAGGTTCAATCAGCCATCCAGCCATGGACCCAACTCCTTGGTTTTATGAAATCTGAAACCGTAGGCACTGGCGATATTCTCTGCAGTCAGAACCTCCTTAATAGGACCGTCGGCTTTCAGTTTATGGTCAAGAAAAAGCGCCCTGTTAAAGTGTATGGTCAACAACCCCAGGTCGTGGGAGCTGATAAGAACGCTTTTCCCTCTTTTGCATATTTTTTCTATCACATGAAAGATCAGTTCCTGAGTAGCAATATCCACATGGTTCAGCGGCTCGTCCATCAAAAGAAGATCCGCATCGTGAGACAGGGTTCTGGCCAGCATAACCCTCTGCTGCTGCCCTCCTGAAAGACCGCCCACCTGCCTGTCTGCCAGGTCGGTAATCTCCATGGTTTCCAGAGCCTGATCCACCGCATCATGGTCCTCCTTGCGGAGTCTTTTAAACCATCCCAGATGAACATAACGCCCCATGGTCACAACCTGTCTAACCGTTACGGGAAAAGACCAGTCCACTGAAGACCTCTGGGGTACCATGGCAACCCGGTGTTTACATGAAGTCGCCTTATTCCCGTATACGTCAATAGTTCCCTGCTGAATATTTTCCAATCCCACAATCAGCTTCATAAAAGTGGACTTACCGGCGCCGTTCGGCCCTACGAGGGCCACTTTTTCACCGGGTTGAATAGAGACGGAAACATCTTCCACAGCCGCATGAGGCGTACTGGGATACTGAAAAGTAAGATGACGAACCTCCAGGGCTGGAGTTTCGGGAACCGCTGGATGGTCACAGTTTTTTCCATAACAGGTTAGAACTTCAAAGGCCATAGAGATCCTTTTATAACAGAAGATTTCTGTATCATACAAAATACTAAACATTTAATCAGGAACCAATGGAAAATTCCTGTAAAAACTTTCTCTCAAAGGGGGCAAATGCCCGTCAGATAGTTTAAATTTATAGATACGCGTTGGGAACACTCTATAAATCAATCACCAATCTGTTCACTTATTATTTTACTGGTCAGGCTTTTTATTACAAACCTGAATTTTTGTTCATCATATATCTGCTTTTGCTTCAGGGAAGATAAATCATTGCCAAACCGCTGTTTTAGTATAACAAAGGAGTTAAAATGGATAGGGAAAGAAACGGCTTGGCTCCCATGAAACTGGGATATAGAAATACCCGCTGTCACTGGGGAACCCACATTGCCTGCCTCTATCAGAGCGAAGAGGAAAAAGACAGGTTTTTACACGGTTTTATGTGCCGGGGGCTTAATGATGGAGATTATCTGCTTTACGGGCTATCCCATGAGCGGGTAGAAAATTTCAAATCCCGCATGGTAGCGGCCTGTCCGGAATTCCGCCTGCACATCCAGGATCCCGAACGGATAAACATTGTCAAAGCAGGAGAACTGTTTACTTCCCGGGGAGCCTTCTCCACCATAGGTATGGACTGCACTATACGGGATTTGTATAAACGGCAGCATTCGGAACATCACCGGAATCTGAGAATCGCAACGGAAATGTCATGGGCTCTGAACAGCGCCCATCCGGTGGATGAACTGGAGGCGTTTGAAGCTGAGATGAACCTTATTGTGCCGGAAAAAAATATCGTGGCAGTCTGTCTCTATGACCTGAACCTTTTTTCAACCGAAATGATCCTGCGTGTTCTCGGTACCCATCCCTATACAATATCCAGAGGCATCATGACCCATTCCAGTTATTATGAACCTCGAACACACTATATGAATCTGACAGGGCCGGACAGCTTTGCATACGGCCATGCCACAGGGTTTTAAACTTTTTTTGATTGACGAAATTCCCGAACTCCCGGTATTGTGATTACAAGACTTGTCCCGACCATCCGGTCGGGTTTTCTGCACCATTTTCCGACTGACTAGTCAGTCTTATTTTAAGGAGAGCTCTATGTTCGGGATACCCGATGCCTCTGTGGCAATCGCCTATCTGCTGGTGATACTCACAACCCTGGCTTCCACCATTTATGGAATTATAAACTGGAACAAAGGCGAAGCCACAGAAGAGGAACTGGAAACTGAAAAACAGTGGATGAGAGAAGAAATTGAACTGGAAGAAACAGTCGACGGAGGTATGACATCATGAATCTGTATTTCCTCGTCGTTATCATCGTACTGTACCTCTCTGTTGTGGCCTATCTTGGCTACAGAGGTTTTGCCCAGACAAAGAACTCGGCTGATTATATGCTGGGGGGAAGAAAAACCCATCCCTTTGTTATGGCCATGTCTTACGGAGCCACCTTCATTTCCACATCAGCCATTGTAGGGTTTGGAGGAGTCGCCTCTCTTTTCGGTCTCAGTCTTCTCTGGCTTGTTGTTTGCAATGTGGGCGTCGGCGTTCTTATCGCTTTTCTCTTTTTCGGAAGACGAACCAGAAAAATGGGTCTGAATTTGAACGCCCATACTTTTCCCGAACTTTTGGGAAGACGCCTCAGCTCACCCTTTATTCAAAGGTTCATGGGCCTGATTATCTTCATTTTCATGCCCCTTTATGCGGCGGCGGTCCTGATCGGAGCCTCCAGGATTCTTGAAGGCCTTCTGGGAATACCCTACATGTACTCGGTAATCATCTTTTCTGTTCTGGTTGCCTGTTATGTTATAATGGGAGGACTCAAAGGAGTTATGTATACCGATGCCCTTCAGGGCAGTCTCATGTTTTTCGGCATGTTTGTTCTGCTGATTTTTATCTATTCCAACCTGGGCGGCGTCGGTTCGGCCCATAAAGCTCTCACCGACATGGCTGATCTGGTTCCTGAAAGCCTGAGGGCCATAGGCCATCAGGGCTGGACAAGATCTCCATCCGGAGGAAGCCCCCTTTGGTGGATTATCTACTCCTCACTTGTTCTTGGAGTGGGAATCGGAGTACTGGCCCAGCCTCAGCTGGTAGTCCGCTACATGACTGTGAAATCCGATAAAGAGCTGAACAGAGCCATTATGATCGGTGCAATTTTCATTATGATGACTGTGGGAACATCCTTTATCGTAGGAGCCCTTTCCAATGTTTATTACCTGAAAACCTCAGGTATCATTGCGATTCAGGCAGCTGAAGGAAACTCGGATAAACTGATTCCCATGATTATCGCAGATGCCATGCCCCAGTGGTTCAGCTATCTGTTCATGCTTGTCATTCTTTCTGCCGGTATGTCGACCCTGAGCTCCCAGTTTCACACCATTGGAACATCTATCGGGAGAGATTTCTACTCTTCCGGTGTGGTAACCAGAGAAAAGAAACAGAAGGAAGTAATGATAACCAGAATCGGAATACTGGTCAGTATTCTTCTCACGGTCCTCCTGGGAATAAAGATGGGAGCCGGTATCATTGCCAGAGCAACCGCCATCTTTTTCGGGCTCATGGCATCAAGTTTTCTGGCCCCCTATTTTGCATCTCTCTACTGGAAAAAGCTGACAAGAAAAGGCGCCATAGCGGGTATCATCTCCGGACTTGCGGTAACAGTTTTCGGATTTCTCTTCCTCCATGGGAGCGAAGCAAAAGTTTTTGGTATATGCCAGGCCCTGTTTGGAAGACCAACCCTCTTCGGAGGAGTCTGGCCATCAGTAGATCCCATGGTTCTGGGACTCCCTGTCTCCATAATCTTTACCATAGTTGTAAGTCTCTTCACCAAAGTGGAAAACCAGGAAGCAGTGGATCAGTCTTTCAAAGGTATCCGATAATAAAAATTCATTCCCCCCTCCCGGATCCCTGAGCGAAGCCGAAGGGGGGGAGAGGGGATGATAAAAAAAACTTTTCAAATAAAAGAAAACACCCGATAATCTTTTTAACTGATTATAATTTTGGAGGATTACTGATGATACAGGAAGGATTAACAGCATTACTGGCCTTTGTTTTGATCATTCTTACTATCCTGACAACCTTAACCTACAGCATCCTTCTCAGAGTCAGAAAGAAAAACTTCCCCAAAAACCGGATTGCCCAATTTTCCAGTGACTTTCAGGAAAACTTCCCCGCAGAAACCTTAAAAGGGCTTTTGTAAAATCTATTTGTCTTTTCCGGATTCTTCCATTACCATCCATAGTTATGAAAAAGGCATTTGCCAGAATCTCATCTGAAAAAAGAGATAAAATTATACAGGTCTGCATAGAGGAATTCGGAACCTGGGGATACGAAAAGAGCTCAACCGACAGGATCATCAAGAGAGCCGGTATCTCCAAAGGGGGACTATATGAATATATCAGCAGCAAGGAAGAGCTTTTCCTCTATATTGTGGAATACTCCTATACCGAACTCTACAGCTATCTGAGAAAGAGAATTCAGGAAGAACAGGCACCGCTTCCCAAAGATATCCTGGAAAGGATCCGCCTGGTATCGAGCATGGCAATAGATTTTTATTTGGCCCATCCGCGGTTTATCGCTCTGATTACCAAAACCTACCAGATTGCAGAACAAGAGATATCCCGAAGGATACATGAATACTTTGCAGAGCAGTTCCTGGATATTTTCGGAGATACAGATGAATTAAATCTGAAATTTCCCAAGAGCAGAATTCTGGAACTCCTGACATGGCTATTACTGAAAACCCGTCAGGAATTTCTGGAAGAGCTGGAAAAAGAGCAGGACATTAAAACTATCCAGAAAAAATATATGGATAACTGGGAGTTTTATATTACCATTCTCAAACAGGGTATCTATCAGTAGAGGATCTCCCTAAAAACGGAATTTCCCCAACCCGTCCACAATCATCCGGGATGCTTCATCCAATACCCGGCTCTGACCTTTCAGCATCTCAACCACGACTTTAACGTCCTCGGAACCCTGATGCATTTCCAGAGTGGCCTTGGAGGTATCTTTGAAAATGTCGTGAAGTTTATCCAGAGAACTGTTTACATTGGCCGTCATGACATTCATATCATCCGAGCGCTTTTTAACATCCAGGGAGATATTCTTCAGTCCGGTGACAGACCCCAGAATCATGCCGCTGCCATTTTTCAGCTCTCCAAGGCCTGCATTGATTTCACGGAATGAATTGATCATACTGTTAATTTCTGTTGTAATTTCATCAAAACTCCGGATCGCTTCCCCTCCGGCTTCTGATGTTTCCTGAATCACAGCAATGATGTTACCGATATTATCATTGATCTGACGGGAACTGGTGGAAGAGGTTTCTGCCAGTTTCCGGATTTCATCGGCCACCACCGCGAATCCTCTTCCCGCATCACCAGCATGGGCCGCTTCAATGGCCGCGTTCATGGCCAGCAGGTTCGTTCTTGCCGAGATGTTCTGTATAAGAGAAAGAATCGCCCGGATATTTTCAACGCTTTCATTAATCCGATTGATTTTCTCTACCGTGTTATCCAGCTTCTGTTTCCCTTCGTCTGAAATATGAACCAGAGCTTCGGCGCTCTGAATCTTGTCATGAGCCACGCTGGTCAGATTGTCAATGGAGCTGGTGATCTCTTCGATAGCGCCGGAAGAATCTGAAACCATTTCTGACTGCTCATCCACACTGGAACCGAGATATGTGATATTTTCACTCAGACTCCCCGTGGTTTCCATAGACTCTCTGACATGATTGTTCAGCTCGTCCATCCTCTGGCTCACACTCTGGATATTCCGGGAAATCTGCTCTATAGAAGAGGACGTATCCAGGGAAACATTCAAAACGGCATCCTTGGAATTCATGGTTTTCTGAACAGGCTCGTTCAGCCCTCTGAGCAGTTCCGCATTGTTTAACAGAACCATATTCAGACTTTCGTAAAGATCACCCAGTTCATCCCGGGAAATACAGGGTTTTTTATTACCTGTAAAATCACCGGATGCCAGGACTTCCGTATATTCCTGGCATTGATGGATTCTGTGATTGATCCCTTTCATCAGCATGGAAATACTATAGATTCCCATCACAACTCCCAGCAGTTCCAGAGGTAGGAGTTTCTGCTGAAGAGTTGACTGGACCTGATCGAGTAATACCGCATTTTTCAGTTCATATTTAATCCCCAGCTGCACAATAATCAGAATCGAGCTGAAAAGAAAAAACACTACCAGATTGGTTCTGACAGGGATTTTCATGGACATATACTCTTTGCGGAAGGGGATCTCTTCGCACCAGGTTTCAAAATGACGGATAAATGGAATATAAAAGGGAATTCCGAAAAACATAATGCAGGAATAGCCTACCAGCGAGAGATCCAACCGGCTTCCCAGAGGAATATGGGGGTGAAGCAGCATTATAACCTGCGGGAGAATCATCCCGTATAGGGCTCCGCCTATAAGTACGATCTTCGGT
The DNA here is from genome assembly GCA_963677615.2 of Oceanispirochaeta sp. Taxonomy (GTDB): domain Bacteria; phylum Spirochaetota; class Spirochaetia; order DSM-2461; family DSM-2461; genus Oceanispirochaeta. The sequence continues at coordinate 394,026 of CAXXQW010000006.1, forward strand.
ATGGTGATGACAGCTTTGCTTACCCTGTCAGCATCTACAGAAGAGGGATCCCTTTTCCACAAAAGTACGGGACTCACAGCTTTTTTGAACAGAAAATAGTACAGGGAAGGAACGACCATGGTAAGAAGCCAGGAATACGGCGAAAATACCAGATGCTTAAACTCTTCTTGCGGGAGAATATTCAGATACCCGAGAACAAAAACCATCAGAATCTGGGGAACAAGAAACAGACAGAAACTGAGAAACAATCCACTCTTTTTTAACACAGGAACCCTCTTTTTTTTTATAAATAGAAATATATACTTATAATAATGATTAACAATATTATAATAGAGAATTATAACACTTTCCAGATGAATAGTATTTAACCGGTTTTTTTTTCAGGAGGATTCATGATATCTTTCATTGCCAAAATATTCGTTGCATTGAACAGCAACTCCCGCCCTTCCGAACTGGCATCGGCAATAGCATTCGGCTTCTGGCTAGCCCTGATCCCGGGAGGGAATTTATTATGGATTGTCCTTTTTATAATAGCATTCCTGATCAAGCACAACCTGGCAGCCCTGCTGTTAAGCATGGGTTTGTTCCGTGTGTTTACACCGTTAACAGATCCTTTTCTGGACAAGCTCGGCGCTCTGGTTCTCGAGCATCCGGGATTGCAGGATTTTTTTACGGCTCTTTACAATATTCCTCTGCTCCCCTACAGCGAATTCAACAACACGGTTGTTATGGGAGGCTTCCTTTTGGGGGCGGCCTGCTGGTTTCCCCTTTTTATCCTTTTTAACCTGCTGGTAAAAGTATACAGAAAAACCATTGCCCCCAAACTGGCAGAGAGTAAAATCGTAAAAGGATTAAAAAAAATCCCCTTTGTCTCAAAAATCTCCAAAGCGGTTCAAAAAGCATCGGTATTGATCTGAAAAAGGAAAAGGAACATAAAAGCATGAATAAACAGAAGAAGATTCCAGGACTTTTTAAAAAATCCTATCCCCCGAAAAAGTTCCATAAAAAAATCCTGAAAAGGATCCATATCCCGAAAGACCGGGAGATGATTCAGAACCTTTTTGTAGAAACAGAAACGGGAAAACTGCAGATTCAAAGTGAGATACCCCAGGAAATACTGCTCAAACTGGGTCCTCTGGCAAAAGCGATCAAAAAAAACAAAGGAGCTGTCTCTGCATGGAAGGCTGTCATACTGGCTGTTTTAATCGCTATCGTCCTTGTATTTAATCTGTTCTTTAAAGACAAAACGGTAAAAGCCCTTCTGGAGAGGGGCCTGGAAGCTGTATTCAAAGCCGAGTCCACCGTGGAGGATCCTCAGCTTTCCCTCCTGAAAGGGAGCTTTTCCTACGCATCTCTCCAGATCGCCGACGCAGACGACCTATCCAGAAATCTGATCGAAACAGGACCGGCGGTATTTCAGATCAATATGTCTGAGCTTACCAGAAAGAGAATTCATATCGAAAAAACAACCCTGGAAGGCTTCCGGTGGGACACAGAAAGAGAGATAGCGGCAAAAGAGAGGGATTCTTCACTAGAGCAGGATAGGGAGGCAGAAGAAGACGGGGATATCCTGGATACGCTGGCTCTGACCCCTGAGGAGATGGACTATAAAGGCCTTATCGAATCTCAGAAAGAAAACCTGAAATCCCTCAATCTCATAGAGCAGGGCAATCAGGAAATCGAGGATTTCAAAGAGAGATGGTCTGAACGTTTTAATGAGAAGGAAGAGGAGATAGAAGCCCTTGAAAAAGATGTGGAAGCGCTGAAATCTCTGGATATAAAGAGCGTGGACTCCCTGGAGGAAGGGCAGGAGATTCTGGAACAGATCAATGGATACTATCCGAAAATTGAGGAGACAACCGAAAGCCTGAAGAGTCTCCGACAGGATTTCCTGGAAGAAAAAGAGAGCATTACGTCACTGTACGGCAATGTACAGAGCTCAATTGACGATGATATCGATTATCTGAAAAATTTGCTGGATTTTTCTTCGGGAGATTACAAAGCCCTGGCTTCTGCTGCGGCAGAAAAATACATACGCGCCCGTTGGGAAGACTATTATCAGAAGGGACTCAAGGCACTGGAAGTGTATGATCGTTTTAAGGAGCGTCAGGACTCAGTAAAAGAAGAAGAGAAGAAAACCCCTGTCCAGAGAGGCGGACGCATCATACCCTTCCCCTCTCCGGATCTCCCTGATGTTCTGGTAAAAGAGGTCCTGCTTGCCGGCGGCCATGAGGAGGAAGGGAGTCTGAGTTCCCGGATTCTGAACTTTTCGGATGATCCGGGGAAACTGGATGATCCCTCCACCTTCACAGCTATTTGGCAGAATGAAAAATCCCTGATTAGCCTTGATGGAATTTTTGATGGCCGGGACAATGCGGAAGAACCCTTTTATATGACCATATCTTCACCGGAAAATGATATGGATCTCAAGGAGGGTATTCCTTCATTGCAGATCAGCCGTATTGAAAGCAAGGCGGAAATCACTGGAGTCTCAAGATCATACGAATCTGACGGAATAATGACAGAACTGGATATACTGCTCAAAGACATTACCATGGAACAGGAGAACCCGGACGGCTTTCTCGGGACGGCAATGGCAGAAGTTATGACAGGGATTGAAGAGGTCCTTCTGGAAGCGGACATACTGGTGGACAGAAAAGGAATCAGGGATATCCGGGTCAGAACCGATCTTGATGAGATTCTGGCCGAAAGTTTGGGAGAATATCTGAAGGGATTGGGAGACGATGCGGATGAAATGATTAGAGAGTATCTCACCGATTATCTGAAACCCTACCTGGAAGAGAATGAAATGCTTTCCGGAGTCATGGATGAACTGGGAGTTGAGTCTCTGGAACAGCTCTCTTCTGTTGATGCCATAGAGGATCAGCTGGATCAGAGAAAAGAGGAATTGACCGATAAAACCGATACTATTCTGGCTGAAGCGGAAAAACTGAAAGCCCAGGCAGAACAGAAAGCAAGGGAAGAAGCCGCTCGTCTTCAGGCAGAAGCTGACAGAAAGAAGGCCGAAGCGGAGCAAAGAGCCAGAGAAGAAGCGGAAAAAGCTGCGGAGAAAATCAAAATCCCCGGTTTCTAGGCACTTGAATCAGGGGAGAATCTTAAGGCGTTCAGCATCTCTACCCGGGATCTGACGCCTATTTTTTTATAGATACTGGCCACATGATTACTCACAGTATGAGAAGAAATAAAGAGTTCCTGGCCGATCTCCTTATATGTCAAACCCTTTTCCAGGCAGAGAATGATATCTCTTTCCCGTGAGGTGATCCCTTTTTCTTCAAAGAATGAAAGGGGCCGTTCACTCAGAGGAAGAGGAATCACATCCGAAGCAAGGATTCTGAAAATCATAAATTTAATCAGCACAACTGCCAACCATAAAAAATAGAAGGTCTGTACGGGAAAGTACAGAGTATGTTTTTCCATATCTGTATAAAAGTTGGATCCAATGATTCTTACAACAAGAAGGAGGGGAAGAAAAATAAATGTACCGGCATACAAAAGGGTTACCGTCTGCCTTCCCCGGTTGTCTCTTACCAGAGGAAGGGACCGGAGACCGTCCAGGAGAACAAAGACCAGTGCTGTAAAAAAGAACAGGCCAAGAGGCAGGTTCCATAAAGGGGAGATCCCATTGAGCATAAGAACGATGCCTGCACAAAAATAGGAGAATGAGGCCAGGATAATCCAGAAAAGCCGGTTCCTTTTCCAGGGTCTGTTCAGTAGGTAATTGATCGTTGCGGGAAGATAATAAATCAAAAGAGAATAACCGATAACATAAAGGATCCGGAATAGATTATAGAAAACAGATTCTCCTATTCCGGCAACTTCGGTCATGTAATATCCCATACCTGAAAGAAAAAACAAAAAGAGAATATACCCCAGAAACAGCAAGCCTTTGAATTTCCAGACTTTTTTCTCTTTCAGATAGTAGAGAAGTCCCATAAAAAACGCTGCATTCATACAGGCAAAAGCAATGATAAAGAAGAATAGTATTAAGTGTTTCAAACCTGTCCCTCTAATTTTTCCGGTATAAGAATGGTAAAAGTGGTGCCTCTTCCCGGTTCACTGGTCAAAGAGATTGTGCCGTTTAATCTCTCTTCAACAAGAGATTTGACAATCGAAAGCCCCACACCCGTACCGCCAAAACCTTTTTTTGTGGTAAAGTACATATTGAAAACTTTCTTCTGAATGTCCGGAGAAATTCCGTTCCCATTATCCTCTACAATCAGCTGAATATAATCTTTCTCATCCTTTTTTATCCGTTCAGCTTTAATATTGATTTCACCTTCTTTTCTATTCTCAAATCCATGGATAACCGCATTATTCACAAGATTGGTTATGACCTGTGTCAGAATCCCCGGGTTGGATCTGATTGTGATATCATCGGGAATATACTGATTGAGAGTATAGGGGCTCCTTTTTATCTGGGTCATCAAGATCCGCACGATCTGGGAAACATAATGAAAAAGGTTTATATCCCTGACATCCGGTGCCGCCTGGTCTGCGGCGACCTGCTTAAACCCGTCAATCAGCAACCTGGCATTTTCCATATTTTTCTCGATCAGCTCTGAAGACTCCAGTACATCCGTCATAAACTGTCTGAACTCATCTTCGCTCAATTCCCCATCCAGAAAAAGCTGCTGGATATTATGACCGATATTGCTCATATTGGATGAAAGGGTAACTGTCACTCCCAGGGGAGTTCCCAGTTCATGGGTGACGCTGCTTACCATTTCACCCAGATCAGCCATTCTCTTATGCTCTCCCATCCTTTTCAAAACGCTCTCGGCTATATGTTCGGCAGACTTTCTTTTGCGGAGTTCACTCTCTCTCATCTGATCCATATGTTTGATAAGAGCTGTTCCCAAAAAGATAAGAAACAGGCCATACCCCAGGATATAACTGGAAACAGGGAGAACCTGAATATCAAGAGATTTCAGTTTTAATAAATTCCCGAAAACCACGAAAAGAACCAGCAGAACCCATCCGGTCATAATCCAGAGAGCCTGATTTGTCCTTAAGGAGACAAGCCGCAGCAATCCGAACAGTATCAATATAAAAAGAAACATATATCCAAACTGCAGAATAATTAAAGTAAGATATTCGGGAATCAGGGTCAGAACCAGGGGGAACGCGATGGACAGTATTTTAACAGCACGGAAATACCTTCTCACATACCTGCTCTCTTTGGGAATTTGCGAAAACTCCTGGATAAACAGTATGGAAAAGAAACAGAACAGACCTGTGATAAATGTCCAGACCGAATAGGTGATCCAGGGAGTCAGGGCAGAGGTTAAAGATGGCCCCATTCCCGTATAGTAGCTGATATTCAATCCGGTACTTACAACCAGAGCCAGGTAGAGCCAGTCAATTCTATACATCAGCTTCAGGGACATAACCAGAGTCAGCAGGATAACCACAAGGATGATTCCCACTCCTGCTCCCTGCATAAAAACCCATGTATTGTACTGGGTCTGAAAATTTACCCGTCCTCTAAGATAAAAATCGTAATAAAGGCCATAACGGGGATTCAGACGCAGAAGAAGAACCACATCCTTATGATTACTGTTAAAAATCTGAAAACTGGAAAACCCGAAAAACTGATCGTGCATATTGAAACGATGGTTATCTCCCTGAACCCAGCTCACTGTATCCTGATCCAGGAGTAAACCTTCTGACAGGAAAAAAACATCCCAGCTCTGCAGTCCGAAATGTTCCGTCAGATAGAGATCCTGTCCCAGAACTCCCTCAGGAAGAGAAATTTTCAGCCAGACAGTCTTGTCCCGGACGGGAAGCTTAAAACTCTCCGGGAGAGGAAGCCAGCTCTGTCTGGGAAGATTCATTATCTCCATGACATGTCTGTCATTATTTTCATCGATATACATGGACGTATCATAGAGGCGTATATTGTAGGAATCTCTCACTCCCGGAAGGTTCTGTGAAAACACAAGAACCGGGAGAAGAATCAAAATAAGAGGTATAATGAGTTTTTTAATCCGGATATTCATCCAAAACCCACTGTAAATCCGGTAAAATCTCTATGAAATAATCAACCAGAACAGGATCAAAGTCCTTTTCTTTTCTGCTGCTGATGTAGTCCAGTGCTTTCTCAACACTCCAGGCCTCTTTGTATATTCTGTCGTGAGTCAAAGCATCAAACACATCAATAATTGAGAGAATTCGTGCAGGCAGAGGAATATCCGCTCCCTTTAACCCGCAGGGATAACCAGACCCATCCCATTTTTCATGATGATATAATGCGATCTCCGAGGCATCGGGAAAAAATTCATCCTGATTTGAGCTCAGCAGTTTTTGCCCTATCAGGACATGAGACTTCATTATTTCAAACTCATCCGAAGTGAGCTTTCCCGGTTTTTTCAGGATATGATCGGGTATTCCGATTTTTCCGATATCGTGAAGGATTGAAGCCATCTTCCACTTTTCCGAACTTTCCTCATCGATTTCTATTCTTCGGCTTAACAGGTACATCATTTCGGAAACCCTGCGGATGTGATTCCCGTTTTCCATAAAATGATGTTCTATAACCTCACTGAGAAAAATCAGCATATTCCTCTGGGAGCGGTTCTTACTGGCTGTGAGAAGCCAATAATCCATAGCCAGAGACGAATTGACAAGAAAAGCTCCCAGAATATTGAAATCTGTTTCGTCCAAAGGATCATCGGTTTTCATCACAAGGAAAAGCCCCGATGTCTGCCGGGTATCCAGAGAACAGACCAGAAAAGGTTCTTCATACTGAAAAGGCTGATTGTGGCTGCACAGGGCCATTTTCTCGATCAGATGTCTCATTTCCAGATCTCTCAGGGTTTTTCCCTCCATACGGGAGTATATGCCGCAGCCATTCTTGATATGAAACGTATCGTCCTTCCTGGAAACAGTAAAACAATCTTTTTTCAGAGATCTGTCACGGCTGTCTATAAAAAGGGCGCTGAACTGGTTCAGGATAATTTCCAGAAGCGCAGACTCCTTATTGTTCTGCCAGAGTTCTTTTGCACCATCCAGAATCCGGGCAAATCCGGACTGATTCCTTTTAAGCTCCACCAAATCCCGGTAGCCCCTGACGGCAACTGTCAGCGCTGTCAGAAGTTTAACATCGGTAAGCTCAGTTTTCTCTTTATAATCATTAATCTCATAACGGTGAATAATCTCTTTTTCCGGAGCGACCCCGGGCTGACCGGTACGGAGGATAAGACGGATAGTTTTATTGTTAAGAATCTCCCGGATCCAGCGGATCAGCTTTAATCCCGAGTTATCCTCTTCCATGACAACATCAACAAGAGCAACAGCGATATCCTGCTCTTCCTTTAATATTTTCTGTGCTTCTTCTCCGCTGTAGGCAGATAAGAGAACCAGAGAGCGGTTATCAAATTTAAAGTCCCTTAAAACCAGTTCTGTCACAGAGTGGATAATAGGCTCATCATCCACCACCAGAATTTTCCAGGGAGAGTTATTGCGTTCCAATACGGAGTCATCCGATTTTTTCGGTTTAGAAAATACCATCTGTTTTTTAATGACTTCAGGCACCAGAAAATCCTTTCGAGAATATAGTGGGAACTCCTATTCTAAATAATAAATGACATTATTCAAATGAGCAAATGCAGTTAAATTATCCAATTTATACTCAAAAATATCCAGAGGAAAAATAAAATGGGCCAATCTGACACATGCTGAGACTCTTTTTGGCCAAACCCCGGGGATTCTGATTCAAAAAATAACCATAAAAAATCTCTGAATTGTAAAATTAAGCCTCAAACTCCCTCATTTTCACCTGTTTTCTCAATTTCTTCCATTTTTTCTCATAAATTTTCAACTTTTGGCACGTAGATTGCATAGTGATAATCAGATTTGGAAATAAACCTTTAGGAGGTATGATATGAACTATATGACTGTAAAAAGAAACAATAACAGGAACCTTGATGTATGGAAAGATTTTGACAGGGTTTTCGACTCCTTCTTTCATGGAGAAAACTCTCTTCAGGAAGCCAGAACACCTGTGACAAATATCAAAGAGATAGATAACGGTTTTGAGCTTACAGCAGAACTCCCCGGATTCGGAGCAGAAGACCTGGATATTCAGGTTGATGAAAATATATTGAAGATTTCTGCCTCTCACAAAGAGGATAGAAAAGAGAAAAAGAAAGAAGCTGTCAGAGAAGAACACCGGGAAATAAAATTTGAAAAGACGTTTATACTTCCCCAGGATATCAATAAGGATAAAATCCAGGCTGATATGAAAAACGGTTTACTTAGGATGGTTCTTCCCAAACAGCCGAAACCGGAACCCATCAGCATCAAAGTAAAAGGATAAATGGTTAAATACCGGGCTTTACCGGTTTTGTGTTCACTCCCCTTGAAAGAGGGGAGTTTTTTTTTGCAATTTCCTGCAAGAGCTGTATAAAATATATAGAACGGCATTAATCACTACCAGTTAAGTTGTGTTTGCTGAAAATACTATTAAGGAAAAAGTTGTGGCACAGAATACTCTCTATAACAAAATATGGGACGCCCATAATGCGGGACCTCTTCCCAGCGGACAGGATCAGCTTCTTATCGGGCTCCACCTTGTCCATGAAGTTACCAGTCCTCAGGCCTTTGACGGCCTCAGAGAAGAAGGGCTGACTGTTGCTTTTCCCGAAAGGACATTCGCAACCTGTGATCATATAGTACCAACCGTTTCAACCCTCAGGCCATTTGCGGACAGTCAGGCTGAACAGATGATGAGCGCGCTGGAGAAAAACACCAGGGAGTTCGGCATTCCCCTCTTTGATCCCCCGTCCGGGCAGCAGGGGATTGTCCATATGGTAGGCCCCGAGCAGGGACTGACACAGCCGGGGATGACCATTGCCTGCGGAGACTCCCATACTTCTACCCATGGAGCCTTTGGTACCCTGGCATTTGGTATAGGAACCAGTCAGGTGCGGGATGTTCTGGCGACCGGCTGTCTGGCAATGGACCCCCTGAAAGTCAGAAGGATAGAGGTTAACGGAGAACTGAAACCCGGTGTGACACCTAAAGATGTGATCCTTTTTATTATCAACAGGTTAGGAGTAAAGGGCGGGATCGGATACGCTTATGAATATGCCGGAACGGTCTTTGACAACATGTCCATGGAAGGCAGAATGACCGTCTGCAACATGTCCATTGAGGGCGGCGCGAGAATAGGTTATGTCAATCCGGATGAAACAACCTTTGCCTATATTAAGGGACGGCCATATGCACCTTCCGAAAAGGACTGGGATAAAGCGGTCAAATGGTGGAAAACCCTCCCTTCAGAAAAAGATGCCCAGTACGATGATATTGTCAGATACTCTGCCGATGAAATATCTCCCATGGTCACCTGGGGTATCACGCCCGGAGAAAGTGTTGCTGTGGATGAAACCCTTCCATTAACAGATCAGACCGACCCGGCTTTGAAAAAATCTCTGGAAGAAGCCTATGCCCACATGAAGCTTACTCCGGGGATGAAAGCTGAAGAGATTCCCGTTCAGGTGGCATTTATCGGAAGCTGTACCAATGGACGTATCGGGGATCTGAGAGCGGCCGCGGCCGTTCTCAAAGGTAAAAAGATTGCATCCGGAGTCAGGGGAATCGTGGTTCCCGGCTCACTGGCTGTGCGGAAACAGGCTATGGATGAAGGGCTCCATGAAATTTTTGAGGCAGCCGGTTTTGAATGGCGATTTGCCGGCTGTTCCATGTGCCTGGCCATGAATCCGGACAAGCTGCAGGGAGACGAAATATGCGCCAGTTCCAGTAACAGGAATTTTATAGGAAGACAGGGAAGCGCCACAGGCAGGACATTACTGATGTCTCCGGCCATGGTTGCAGCAGCAGCCATTGCAGGACATGTGACAGACATAAGAAAGGTACAGGGTTAAACATGGGAAATTCAGATAAAAAAATTACGATGATAAAATCCACAGGAATCAGTATCAGGGGAAACGATATAGATACAGACAGAATTATCCCTGCCAGATTTCTCAAGGAGATAACCTTCGCACGGATGGGGGAATACCCCTTCTTTGACGAACGTTTCAATCAGGACGGGTCTGAGAAGGACCACCCTTTTAATGATCCCCGCAGACAAAGTGCGGGGATTCTGATTTCCAACGACAACTTTGGCTGCGGTTCCAGCCGGGAACATGCTCCCCAGGCCCTGAAAAGATGGGGAATTCAGGCTGTGATAGCAGAATCCCTGGCTGAAATCTTTGCGGGAAACTGCATGATACTGGGAGTTCCTGCAGTAACCATGAGAAAAGAGGAGCTCCAGGAACTCCAGGAAATGGTGGAAAAAGATCCGGACCTGGAGCTGGAACTTGACCTGAAAGCACTGAAGGTCAAGGCAGGGGGAAAATCCTGGGATGTACAGCTTTCCGAAAGCAGACGTTCTGCTTTGACCGAAGGAACATGGGATAGTACAGCCCTGCTTCTGGCAAACCTGCCCAGAGCCCGGAAAGTGGCGGAAGCCCTCCCCTATATGAGCGGTTTTTCACAATAATCCTTCCTTGCAGAGCTTGCCACGGGGCAGGCCCCGGGGCTATGGTAGGGCCTGGAGAAATCATGAATCAGGAACAATACGATCAGCTGATCCTTCAGCTGAAAAAAAGACATAAAAAATTCCGGCCCTACTTTGCCGCACAGGAAACAGATTGCTACAGAGTTTACAGTTACACTTTTAATGGAAGACTGGTGTGCTTTGATATTTATGGAGACTCTCTTCATATTTCCATCTCTGATACAGAGAAGACCCCGGAGGACCTGTTCTCTCCCCAGGAGCTGGAAGGAATCGGGGGGGCTCTCTATATTAATCCGGAAAATATCATTGTAAAAACAAGAGAGAAACTGAAAGAGCACCGTCAGTACTCCCCTCAGTCAGACGAACAGGAATATAAACCGGTAAAAGAGAACGGGCTGTCATTTCTGGTTAACCTGAGGGATTATATTGATACGGGCCTCTTTCTGGACCACAGAAAAACAAGGCAGATGATCCGGGAGGAGTGTGCTGAGAAACGGGTATTGAATCTGTTTGCCTATACGGGTTCTTTTTCGGTTTATGCCGCTTCAGGAGGTGCCGAGGAGATCACAACGGTTGATATGTCCTCCCCCTATCTGGAATGGGCCGAAAGGAATTTCCGTGAAAATGATTTTTTACCCGGTATGTTTGAATTTGTCTGTTCCGATGTAACCCCGTTTCTTGAAAAAGCCCGCAGTGAAGGCAGGAAATGGGATATTATCATTCTGGATCCCCCCACATTTTCCAACAGCAGAAAAATGGAAGGTGTATGGGATATCCAGAAGGATTATGAAAAAATGCTGGATCTCTGCAGCGCCGTCACAGCCAAAGGCGGAGTCATCCTTTTTTCTACAAATTACAGGCAGTTCAATTTGGACAAGAGGAATCTCAGCAGTAAATTCCGTCTTGAGGAGATAACATCCATAACAACAGATGAGGACTTCCTGGGGAAACCTCTTCACCGCTGCTGGACCCTTTATCCCCGAAAATCAGGCCAGAAAAGCTTTTCGGGACGCTCCCAGTCAGGTGGCAGCAGAAAACCCTCATCCGGACGGAACAAGCGGCCTTCCCGGGGATCACAGCGGAATTCCAGAAGATGACTCTTCCAGAAAAACCGCATTACCCAGGCATGCAGATAGGTCCTGTCTGATTCGGGTCCCGAAGCATAATAAAGGGGATCACCCAGTACAGGAGATCCCAAACTTTTCATGGCCACCCGGATCTGGTGGGTTTTCCCTGTGTATATTCTAAGTAGAAAAAGCCTCAATCCGGAACTCACCGATCTGGAATAGAAGTAGGTTGCTGCAGGATTTTCCAGAGTTCTGGCAAGTTTCCAGGCTCCTCTTCTGCTTCTTTGCATATCTCCCTTGATCAATCCTTTTTTGCGGGCAGGTTTTCTGTTACTCATAGCCAGGTAATACTTTTCCAGCCCTTTTTCATGAAAAAGACGGCTGAGTTCTTTTTCTGCAGGAGAAGACCGGGCCAGAAGTATCAGTCCCGAAGTAATTTTATCCAGTCTGTGAACAGGAAAGAGTTTTTCCCGGGGATGCAGGGATTCCACGTTTTTAAAAAATCCGGGAACACCCTGATGGGTATGAAAGTCCATACCCGGAGGTTTATAATAAACGTAAAAATCCGGCTGTTCAGATACAAGATCAATCATACTTTATATCTAACGGGCCTGGATGAAATTGTCAAATATGCCCGATACCCGTTTTTTTCCCGAGTTTTTTTTGGACATTCCCTTCTTATCGACCTAAAATTTTATCTGTAAGGGGGCTGCGATGAAAACCAGTTTTGATGAATTAGCAGGAAAATCTCTGACTTTGCAGAAAGATGTGACAGCGAATGACAGCTATGAAGGGCTTCTTTCGACAGCGGCACTGACCAAGCTCATGCTTGATACAGCCTGGAAACTCCTGGAAGACCAGGTTCATGAGGGTATAACCAGTGTAGCCACGATGGTTCAGGTGAACCATGAGGAACCAACAGTAGCTGGTGAAACGGTGACAGTGGAAGCAACAGTAAAAACCGTGGAGGAAAATAAAATTCTTATCGCTCTTAAAGCTGTTGATGAAACAGGAATCATCGCTCATGGACTGAATGAACGCCTGATTGTCGACCGGATTAATCTGAAAAAACTGGCAGAAGACAGAGCTGCCGTTTTAAAAACGATCCTGTAGCAGAACCGTCAGCTTCCCTTATGGAAGCTGACAGAGCCCTTGCTTTCTTTCCATTTTTTCATCACATTACATTTATGGCAGACACGATTATTGTATACGCAAGCAAAAGGGGAAATACCGAAAAAATGGCAAAAGCCATTTCTGAGGAACTTACTTCCCGGGGCATAGAAAATATTCTCAAAAATACTTTTGAAGTGAGACCAGCCGAGCTGACGGATTATAAATTCATCCTTTTGGGTAGCTCCACCTGGAGCGATGGTGACCTGGCCGTGGATTTTATCGAATTTGAAAAAGGGATGGATAATCTGAACTTAAAGGGTCATTATGGCGCGGTCTTTGGCCCCGGAAGCAGCCGATTCCGTTTTTTTTGTGAAGCTGTTAATATTCTCGAGGCAAAATTAAGAAGTCTGGGGAGCAGGATTCTGCTCCCTTCACTGAAGGTGAATGAAATGTCTGGCAACGAAGAGGAAGAGAGCCGGGAGTGGGCGGCTGTACTGGCCGATGAGATCTCCCAGATTGTATAATGGCCGATTGACCTGATCCGACAGGTTTGAAATAATCAACCAAGATTCTCTGCGGAAGGTACAAATGGGAAGAGCAATAGATATTGATAAAACAGAGATTGTAGAAGTTCACGGCGCTGATTTGATATTGACAATCACCAAGGACGAGCAGAACAGAATGCTGGTCCATGTGGAATCCGACGAAGGAGGGGGAACGATCAGGATCACCCAGCACGAAGAGGATGGAAAAACCATTGTCTTTGCCCTGGATCGCCCCCAACCCTCAGGGCCCTCGTTAAAACTGGTAAAATAAATTTCCGGGACAGGTCTATCTGTTGGAAAATGGAAGACTGCCCAGGCGCGATGCCGTCGGGGTATCTTCACAGGATCCTCCGTGGGTAACCTGTCCTGCGAGCAATGCAAGACGGGATCCCAAATCTTCATTGATAACGGCCACATTACAGGGAACATCCAGAAATAGGCTCGAAAAGTTCCAGATTCCTTCAATACCTGCAGAAACCAGACGGTCCGCAATGGCCTGGGCTTCTTTTTCCGGAACCGTCAAAATGGCAATTTTAATCCCCATCCTTTGAATCAGATCTTCCAGCTTTTCCATTTGAAAAATCCTATGACCTGCAATCTCTTTTCCTACCAGATTTTCATCTATATCAAAGGCCGCCACAATTTTAAAACCGTGACGGGTCAGCCTCCGCTCTCCCAGAAGAGCTTTTCCGAGATTCCCGACCCCCACAAGCAGAACATCCGACTGATTTCCCTGTCCGAGATAGAAAGATATGGCATCCATAAGCTCTTTCAGAAGAAATCCTTTTTTTGGTTTCCCCACAATCCCGGTGCAGGAAAGATCCTTTCGGACCTGAATGGACTTTAAACCCAGCTTTCCGGCGATATAACTGGCAGAAATCCACTCTTCCCCCTTCTCTTCGCACTCCTTGAGAAGTCCGAGATACACGGGGAACCTTTTTAGAGTCGGCAGAGGAATATTCACATAAGAATTGAGTTTCATGAATACAGTATATGTCACTCCGTTAAGGGAGCCAACAAAAAAAATGGAAAATCAGTAAATTATTATCTTTTTCACCTTCTTATGTTAAAATATTCCCATGTTTGGAATAGAGACTGTTTATTGGATAACCGGAGCTTCATCCGGCATAGGAGAAGCTCTGGTCAGAGAGATATACAAACAGGGCAGAAGAGTGATTCTGTCTTCCAGAAACATCAAAAAGCTGGAAGAGATCTGCCGGCAATGGGACGATCCGCAGCGGTATCTGGTCCTGCCCCTGGATATGCAGGACCACCAGGGGATGGAAGAGACTGTAAAAAAAGCATGGAAACGATGGGAACGTCTTGATGTTCTGATCAATAATGCCGGGATCAGCCAGCGGTCTGAAGCTCTAGAGACAGAGTATACTGTTATGAAAACCATTATGGATGTAAATTATCTGGGAGCCGCATGGCTGACCAGATGTGTTCTTCCCTATATGATCCGCCAGGAAAGGGGGGCTGTCGGAGCTGTCAGCAGCGTAGCCGGAAAATTCGCCACTCCCCTGAGGAGCAGCTACAGTGCCTCAAAAATGGCTCTGCAGGGATATTTTGACGGTCTGAGAGCAGAAGTCCACAGAAACGGCATCTCTGTCTCTCTGATTGTTCCCGGATTTGTCAAAACCAATATATCTTTGAATGCTCTTGAAGGATCAGGTAAAAAACACGATAAGATGGATCCCAACCAGGAAGCAGGTATCTCTACAGAAAAGGCGGCAGCAGTCATAGTAAAGGGCATGAGTCGAAAAAAACGGGAAATATACCTGGGAATAACACTCAAGGTCCATATTGCCCTCTTTCTCAGACGCTTCTTTCCGGGGATTCTGGAGAGATTGCTGCGGTCAGCTGATGTGACCTGAACCATCCAGCTCTGCCAGAAAGGCATACACTTCTGCAGCGAGAAGAAACAGTTCCGCCGGGATCGTCTGCCCCTTGTCCAGAGAAAGAAGAGCCTCTGCGAGCGGGCTCTTTTCCATAACCGGAATGCCCTCTTCCTCGGCAATAGCCAGGATACGGTCGGCCAGCGTCCCTTTTCCCGCTGCAATCAGACGGGGAGCCTGGTCTTTTAATGGATCCCATTTCAGGGCAGCTGCTTTTTTTTTCATCCCCACAGATCAACTCCCTGAATTGATCTTCCATTTCTGAACGGCTTCCGGAGGGACATTGCCGCAACAGCAAGCTGAACTGTACCGAAGCCTTTTTCTTTCAGAGTCTTTCCAAGCTTTACCAGACTCTTCCGTAATAATCTTCTGACTTCCTTTCGGGAGCTGGAAAATCTGCAGACACAGGCAGAAGCAGAGGAGTTATATGTCAGTTCCGATCGGATATACCCCAGATCCGGGTGGTTTACCTCAAGGACGAGAGACTCCCCGGTTCCGGAATCAGTGTGTCTGCTCTGCTCCTCTTTTAATGGCCGGACCAACCTCCAGGGGAGGCCCGGGAGAGGGTTTTCAACCCCTTCGGCAATGATCAGATCTCCCGGTACATGCCTGAAAACTTCCGTTTCCTGTTTCAGCACTTTTATCAGTTTTTCCAGCCCCGTTCTCATATGATCGGGTGAGGTCTCATCCCGCTGATTCAGCAGTCCCTCCAGAATCCGGATAGAAAGAGTATGATCCAGAGATCCCGGCAGGGGTTTGTGCTGTTCCAGAAGCTGCAATACCCGAAAAACCGCACTATCCCGGAAAGGGACTGTTTTTATCAAATCCTTAAGAAGGTTTTGCCTGAACGTAAGAAAATTTCCTCCCGGAGGTGGCTTTCTCTGAATGTTTATGGTTTTCCCGGCGCTGCTTTTTATTATCCGTTTCAGTTTTTGCGGCTTTTCCCGCACTGAGGGAGTTTTCTCCGGATGGGAACTGTGCTGAATTTTCATAGGCGTCTTCTTAATTTTATCGGCACAAAAGGGAGAACATGAGGACTTTTCCTTTCATTCTGCGGGGTATATACTTTTCCGGACTCTTCAGGTGGGAGGTGTGTTTGTGAAAAAACTTGTACTGGCAGAAAAACCAAGTGTCGGCAGAGAGATAGCCAGGGTTCTGGGATGCAGCAGCAAAAACAAGAGCTTTATGGAAGGGAAAATTTATGTCGTTACCTGGGCCATGGGGCATCTGGTAGAATTGGCCGAACCTTCAGCCTATGATACGCGGTTCCAGAAGTGGGATCTTGAGCTTCTACCCATGCTCCCCGAAAAAATGAAACACCAGGTTATACGGAAGAGTTCTCATCAGTTCCGGCAGATTCAGTCTCTTTTGAAAAGAAAAGATATCGAAGAGGTTATCATTGCAACAGACGCAGGCCGGGAAGGAGAGCTGGTTGCCCGGTGGATTCTCAGACTGGGAGGCTGGAAGGGAAAGATACAGCGGCTTTGGATCAGTTCCCAGACAGACAGTGCCATCAGGAAAGGGTTTGAAAACCTGAAGCCGGGCAAAGAGTACGAAAACCTCTCCCGCGCTGCAGAGTGCCGGGCTGAAGCAGACTGGCTGATCGGACTGAATGCCTCCCGGGCTCTCAGCTGTAAACATGATACCAAATTGACAGCCGGAAGGGTTCAGACGCCGACCCTGGCACTGGTAATCAACAGAGAAAAGAAAATCCGCTGTTTTACCCCCCGTCCTTTCTGGACAATTGAAGCAGATTTTGGCAGTTTTCAGGCCTATTGGCAGGACCAGAAAGGACAAATCAGAATATCTGATCAGGAGAAAGCGGAAAATCTGAAATCTGAACTGGAAAAAACAGAATATATTCTGAAAGAGATTAATATCAAAAGAGTGAAAGAAGCTCCCCCTCTGGCCTATGATCTGACGGAATTGCAGAGAGAAGCCAACCGCCAGTTGGGATTTTCTGCCAAAAAGACCCTCCAGATTCTGCAGGGACTATATGAAAGGCATAAGATTGTAACCTACCCCAGGACAGATTCCCGGTATATCACATCGGATATGAAGGAGACCTTGAAAGACCGGTTAAAAGCTCTGAGCAGCACTCATTGGAAACATGCTGTTTCAAACCTTTTGCAGGGAGAACTCAATCCGGGAAAACGTCTTGTCAACGATGCGGGAGTGACGGACCATCATGCCATAATCCCTACTGAGGAACAGGTAAAACCGGAGAGGCTGAACAATGAAGAGAGGATGCTGTGGGATTTGATTGTCAGAAGGTTTCTGGCAATTCTCTCCCCGCCGGCAGAATCCGAATCCATTACTCTGTTGATTACAGCAGGGAATCACATCCTGAGAGCCAAAGGGAGCAGACCTCTCTCCCGGGGATGGAAGGGAGTGGAGCAGCTCAGCCGGGAAAAAAATGAACAGGATGAAAGAGAGACCGCATTTGGAAAAGAGCTTCCCCTGGAGGGAGGTTTTTTAAAACTGAAAAATATGACCTTGAAAAAGGGAATGACCTCTCCTCCCCCCCGCTACACCGAGGCATCCCTGCTCACGGCCATGGAACATCCTGCGCCCTATCTGAAAGATCAGAGTCTGCGCAAGAGTCTTAATCAGGCTGGTCTGGGAACACCCGCGACCAGAGCGGATATCATTGAAAAACTTATGAATCACTACTATATGGAACGTCAGGGTAAGGAAATTCTCCCGACAAAAAGGGGTGAGGAGTTAATGGAACTGGTTCCGGAAGAACTTCAATACCCGGATTTAACCGCCCGGTGGGAAAGCGTATTTACGGCTATTGCGGAAGGAAAACTCCAGAGCCGGGTTTTCCGAAAAGAAATACGGGAACATACGGAAAAGCTGGTAGCAAGTATAAAAGCCAGCCGGAAAGAATTCCATCCCCTTGAAAATTCAGGAAAATCCTGTCCTTTCTGCGGAAGAGAGATGATCACCACACGGGGAAAAAAGGGGAAAGTAATCCTGGCCTGCCTGGCTCTTTCATGCGGGTATGAAGAGGAGCAGAACAGAGGCTCCGACCCATTGCAGCCCCGCAGGGCAGGAAGAAGGGAAAAAGCCCTGAATCAGAAACTGATACGCCAGTACAGCGACCAATCCAAAGACACCTTTACCCTGGCGGACATGATCCAATCAAAGGACGGCAGAAGAAGGAAATAAGAATTTGCTTTTACGCTCAGCTCTCCTTTTAATTAATGGTAGTGACAAAAGAGGATTAAGGAGGCTGAGTATGGATATTTTTAATTTTGCTTTGGAAATGGAAATGGATGCAAGAGACCTTTACAGGGAGCTTGAAAGCAAAACGGACCACCCGGGTTTAAAAAATATCTTCGGAAAGCTTGCGGAAGATGAAGAGAATCACTCCAGAGCGATCGAGATACTGAAAAAGAAGCTTATACCAGGGAAAAATACCTCCTCAATAGAGGATGTCAAAACCATTTTTCGCACAATAAAAGAGAATCTGCAGGAAGAAAAACTCTCAGAAGAGATTCTCCCTGAATTACGAAGAGCCCTGGATATCGAAAAAAAAGGCCGGGAATTCTATGAAAAACACTTTTCAGGAGTGGAATCCAAAGAAGGTCAGAAACTTTTTACTCTCCTATCAAGACAGGAACAGTATCATTATGAGACCGTATCGAATCTTATTGAACTGATAGAAAAACCGAACTGGTGGGTAGAACATGCTGAATTTACCCCTCAGGGAGATGATTACTACTAAAAAAATGAAAAAGAAGTTATTATTCCTCTCATTGAGCCTGGAAAGATTTTTCCTGAAAAAATGATACATTACAAAAGGTATGGATCCGGGAGTTCCGGAAAGACTGAACAGCAGGAAGACGCTCCTTCCTGAAAGAGAGAAAACAATGAAAAACGGTATCGGAGTTGAGAAAAACAAAATTCAGATTACCTTATGCTTCGGTTCCGAAAGGGAGAAAAAAAACCGGATCACCTGCAGCTGGCCCAGAAAGAACTCCAGTGTCAGTCAGGAAATCATGCCCTTCACACTGCAGCTGTCAGGAGTGGATGATGTCTTTTCGGGTCAGATTTATTCAGAAGAAGTGCAATATCTCAAATACCTGAGCCTGAGAGTACGATTGAAAGCCAATAAAAAAAGCAGGCTTTATGTAACAGGAACAAGCAGATCACCCTTTCTTGCCATCAGGGATGAACTCTCGGGAAATACACTTGTCCTAGCGAGAAAAAACCCTGTTCAACAGAATATTTCTTTCAAGGCTAATGTCAAAAGGGGTTTTGTTCTTATCAGATGGCAATTCAATCAGTTAATGAATCCGGAAACTCCCATGGAGCTGGATCACGTATTCCTCCGAACCGGGGAAATGAAGGATCTGCTTGTAAAACTGACAAATGACATATCCCGCAAGCATCAATCGGAGATTCAGAGTTGGGACAATACCATCTGGATGGTAAACCAGGAAAAATCCAACGGGATTTTGTCTGTGAAAGCTCTGGAAGAGGAACTGAACATTCTTGAATCGGAGAGATTCTTTTACAAACAGGTGAGACTGAAAGGCCTTCACAGCCATGAAGGGGATTGGGAAACTGCCCATAAAGAGATAGGCGGCCGGATCGGTACGATAACCAGAAGGCTTGAGCATAACGGAATGACCCCCTGTCTCTCCTTTTCCCCGTTGCATGCGTCGACCGGTTCGGAGGTATATAAAAAGCATCCCGAATGGTTAATGAGAAACCTGAAAGACGATCTCCTCCCCCTGTTGGATATTACAAACCCGGATGTTCGAAGCTATCTGAAAACATGCCTGAGAACAATGAGGGAGCAGTGGGGCTTCAAAGCCTTTCATTTGACAGGACTGAGTATCCTTCAGGAAGCGCATTTTAAAAAAGATAATGCCATCTCTTCAGGAGATCTCATAGGACGAACCATTCACTTTTTCAGAGAAAACATGGGAAAAACCGAGAGTCTCAGCACTGAAGACATCCCCCATATGCCCGGGTTGGGAAATGTTAAGATCCATGATACCTTTTCCCGGGATATCCAGAAAAGGAAAGCCCTGGACGCATTCAGGGACATCGTGATATCGGGCGTTCACAATGCGCCTCTGAATAAACGCTTATGGATAGAAAATCCCGGATACTTTCCCTGCGGGAAATGGGCAGACGCCCTGCCTCTGCAGATCAGGGAATCTCTGAAACAGATGATTCTGATTACCGGAGGAGTGCTGATGGTTTCGGTTGACCACAGAACTCTGGAAAAACAGGAAATCCAGATGTTAAAATCCACATTTAGGACATTTGATCTCTTCTGCGGAGGAGATCTTTTTCTCATTAGAAATAGCGGAACCAGACAACCGGCCATCCTCTATAACTCTATTGGGAAACTGGGAGTCTTCAACCTTTCGGGAAAAACGCAAACCACATCTCTTGAGCTGGCCCGGTTGAGGCAGGAGATAGGGACAAGGACCGGAACCTATATTAAGGAGGGAAACACAGGAATGCAGACCGGAACACTCGATTTGATCCTTCCTCCCTACGGATCGAGGATCTTTAACTTTTGATTCAGTCCGGTATTGATGAAGCAGGTCTGGGCCCCCTGCTTGGCCCCTATTGCGCTGGCCTTGTCTCTCTTTCCTACCCGGCATCGGCGGAGGATCCCAGGACTCTCGGTTCTTCAATCTTGAGCTATACAGCAGATGCGGGGAAGATTGCCGTAGGAGATAGCAAAAAGCTCTCTTCCTCGCGAAACATTGCCACCCTGGAAGAGACAGTTCTGGCTTTTTATTTTCTGAAAGAAAAAACCCTCCCTTCAACAGCCGGAGAACTCATCCGTAAACTGACAGCGTATGATTTGGATGAATCCGGAGACCGGGAACCCTGGAAAGAAGTCATTTCCAACCAGGCTCTTCCTCTGGTACAGAAAAAAGAGACCATACGGCAAAAGGCGGAATACCTGGACAGATACATTTCTGCAGGGGGGCTGAAGCTTTTGAATTTCCTATTCGTCATGGTACCGCCCGGCAATTTCAATCTTCTTCTCGATCGCTGGAAAAATAAAGCAAAAGTCTGCCAGGAGATTCTCTCTCCGCTTCTGAAAAAAGGAAGAGAATCCGATAGCAGACTGGTGGTGGACCGCCAGGGAGGACGGCGCTATTACGGAGACTGGCTGATTGAGCTATTTCCCGGTGATCTTCTGGCCGCCAGGCAGGAAACTTCCCAACTCTCGCTCTATCAGTCGGGCTCATGCGAGATCATCTTTCAGGTGGGGGCTGATGAAGAATGCTTCGAAACAGCCCTGGCATCGATGGTTTCCAAATATCTGAGAGAGATTTATATGAAAGGCTTCAACCTGTACTGGCAGAACCGAGTGCCCGGATTGAAGGAAACCGCCGGATATTACAGTGACGGAAAACGCTTTATCAGGGATCTGCAGGAAGCGGGAGTCCTGCCGGAAGACCTCAGCCTTCTGGTCAGAAATAAGTAGATCCCCTACCATCGGCCTTGAACAGATTCACCGGGGAGTGTACCTTGGGCAGATGAAAAAGCCTTTATGGGGCAGTACCTATGGGGAACTGCTGGAAATTGTGAAAGAAGAAGGAATGCCGAAGTTTACGGCAGGTCAGATATCCGACTGGATGTACAGGAAAAATGCCCGCTCTATCGAAGGAATGTCCAATCTCTCCAAAAAAAACCGGGCTCTTTTAACTGAATCCTACAGTTATATCAGAAAGGATCCGGTCAACTGCTCCACAAGTTCCGACGGCACGAAAAAGTATCTTTTTGAAACCGGTGGCAATTTTATTGAAGCCGCCTATATACCCGATGAGCCCCGGGCCACGCTCTGCGTCTCATCCCAGGCAGGCTGCCGCCGGCAGTGCCGATTCTGCATGACGGGTAAACAGGGGCTGCAGTCCAATCTGACCAGCGGCGAGATTCTCAATCAGATTTACGGGATTCCCGAATGGGAAAACCTGACGAATCTGGTTTTTATGGGTATGGGAGAGCCCCTGGATAATACCGATGAAGTGCTGAAGTCCCTGGAGATTCTCACATCCGAAGAGGGGCTGGCATGGAGCCCCAAAAGGATCACTCTCTCCACGGTAGGCATTCTTCCCGGTCTGGAAAGGTTCCTTCGGGAATCCCAGTGTCATCTGGCTCTGAGCCTTCACAACCCCTTTTCTGAAGAACGGGCCGAAATCATGCCTGTGGAAAAAAAATATCCCCTGAAAGAGATTCTCCATCTGATCCGCCGCTCTGACAGTTTCAGCAGGCAGAGACGATTCTCTGTCGAATATATTCTCTTTGACGGTTTCAACGACGATTTACGTCATGCCAGGGAGCTGGTACGGATTCTGAACGGGATAAAAACACGGGTAAATTTGATTGCTTTTCACCCTGTAGAGGGACTCCCCTGGAAAGGGTCACCCCGCAGCAGGATGGAAGAGTTCCAGCTGGAACTCCAGAGAAAAGGACTGACCACAACCATACGCCGGTCCCGGGGACTGGATATTCAGGCGGCCTGCGGCCTCCTCTCCACACTGGAACAGGTGAAGAAGAAGACCTGAGTCATTTTTCATATTTACTGTAATAATCCGCCATAGCCAGGCCAGCGGCAATACTTCTAAAGGGATCCCACTCCTCTACCTTTCCAGGAAAAAGATGATCCAGAGTCTGTCGTACCAGGGGAATAAGAGAGGAACCTCCCGCACAAACCACCCGGTCTACCTCAGGTGAGTCTGTTTCAGCCAGAAGATTCCGGATCAGCAGGTCTATATCTTGCACAAGAGGCCGGATGATCTGTTCCAGATCCCTCCGGTGAATCTGCACCCTCAGGTCCGCCTGGTCAAAAACCAGTTCTGTTTTCTCTCTGGTTGTCAGATCCTTCTTGGCCTGCTCGATCAGTTTTAAAAGAGGGAAAGATCCGTTACTCCGGATAAGTTTGTTAAGCCTCCCGGCTTTCTCTCCAATGGAGCCCCCTTCCCGGAGAGCCCGGTTCACCTCCTCCAGATACTGAGGCTGATTGAGAAGGTAGGTACTCTGCCAGTTCAGAAGGAGCTCCTCAAAATCGGAGAAGGGAAAGGGATAGTCTGTGATGGTTCCATCATCCCGACGGTGGGAGATGGTCTCTCCTTTTCCCAGAAGCGGAAAAACAATGGCTTTATAGAGTTCCCGGTCAATCCAGTCCCCGGCCCGGGGCAGGCCCTTCGTTGCCAGAACCTCATGCCTGCCGCTCCGGTTCTGCAAAAGGGCTATATCCAGAGTTCCCCCGCCGAAATCAAAAACCAGAAGTGTTTCACTCTCCTTCAAAAGATGGCTCTCCATATAACTCCATGCGGCACCTACCGGCTCCTCCATAAAGACAGGCCTGGGGAAGCCCGCATTATTCAGAGCTCTGGTCATTCTGTCCACAGCATAGGACCCCCCATCGTCGAGACTCCCTTCATACCTGACAGGGCGTCCCACATGAACGGAGCTGATCTGAAGTCCCTCTTTTTCTGCAGTTTCCCGTATATTTCTGAGAAGCAGATTCAGAAGGGCCTCCAGACGGAACGTTTTTCCAAAGACCTTGAACCTGGTTTCCTCCTGATTACCCAGATAGGCCTTCAGACCTCTGAAAAGCCTTCCCGGCAGATTACTGTCCACCCGGGCGTGCAGCTGGGCCGTAAATGACCGGTCCCGCTCTATAAAATAATCCCGGTCCATCTCGCCCATATGGACTTCAATGGTTCCCACATTCACCTCGGAAAGACGGATTTTCCTGTCCATATTATCTTCCAGATACTGCTGAAGAGCCCGGCTTCCCGTAAAGGAGCTGTAGTCTCTGTTTATATAGAGCGCAGAAGGCATGACTGTACCTTTTTCCAGGGAATTATCTATCTTCACATATGAGAGAGCCGTGCCGTCAAAAACCGCAAGGGTTGTGTTGGAATTTCCAAAATCGAGACCAATACCAAATTGTGACATATCTATCAAAGGATACTCAAAAAAGCATGGCTCCTTCAACTGCCCCACCGGTCTGTCCTCCCCGGCAAAACAGGAACCGGAAGGGTATAACACTTACAAAAAACCTTTTCCCTTATTCCTATACATTGTTGATTTTGCGGTTATAATAGACCCATCCCGAAAATGATCCGCAGGAGTGAAAAATGAAAGATTCTGCCTATTCCTGGCTCGACAGCTACAGAGGAGATATTATAAAAGGCCAGTGGCCGACTATCCCCGAAATGTTTAATGTCTCTCTCCGCCGCTTTCCCGATAAAGTATGTTTTACTTCGTTCAGTCCGCAGGAGGTTCACTATACATTTGCCGAAGCAAAGAAAATCATCCGCAACACCGCAAACTACCTTATCAGCAATGGGGCCCGGAAGGGAGATAGAATCGCCCTTACCGGAAAAAACTCTCCCGAATGGGCCATGGCATACCTGGCAGTCCTGGAATTCGGCGGGATCATTGTTCCCATCGATTATCAGATTGAACAGGAAACCGCAGAAAGGATACTGAACTTTGTCGAAGCGGAGTTCCTTTTTGTAGATAAGGAGAAATTCGAGAGCCTTGCATCGGCGGGAACGGATATTAAAAGGAAGATTTCCCTCTCTCCCGAAAAGGAAAACTATATTTTGGACCTTCCGGAAACCCCACAAAAAATTGAGACTACCGCAGAAGAGGAGGATCTGGCGGCCATCCTTTTTACTTCGGGAACCACAGGTAATGAAAAAGGGGTCATGCTGACTCATAAAAACTTTTCCACCGATGCTCTGCAGGCCAATCACCCCATGTTTCTGGGTGTTCTTCCCGAAGATGTGCTGTACGCTCTGCTTCCTCTGCACCACAGCTACTGCATGACGGCTGTTTTTCTGGAAGCCATCTCCATTGGGTGTGAGCTGGTTTTTGCAGGAGGACTTTCTGTAGCCCAGATGATGAATGACCTGAAAAGAGGAGGCATCACCGTTCTGATGGGAATTCCGCTTCTCTACAACAAAATCCTTAAGGGTATGATGAAGCAGGTCCGCGCCAAAGGCCTGGCGATACACTACCTGATTGGATTTCTGATGAGAGTCAGCGGTTTTATCAAACAGGTTTTTGATGTGAACCTGGGAAAAAAGATCTTCGGAAACCTTCTATTGAAAAAAGCCAATCTCTACACGGTAAAATACATGATTTGCGGGGGCGGCCCTCTGGCCCCGGAAACCTTCCGGAGATATCAGGAACTGGGTCTGGACTTTGTCCAGGGGTACGGTATGACTGAGACTTCTCCCATATCTACCTTGAATCCGGCGCATGCATTTAAAATCAAATCGGTAGGAAAAGTCTTTCCCCTAATCGATATGAAGATTCTTAACAAGGATGAGGACGGAATCGGCGAGATTGCCATAAAAGGCCCCATATGCTGCAAAGGTTATTACAAGAATGAGGAAGCTACCAGAGATCTGTTCACAGAGGACGGATACCTGAAGACCGGAGATCTGGGATATCTGGACAAAGATAACTATCTTTACCTTACAGGCCGGGCAAAATCCCTGATTGTTACAGAAGGGGGCAAGAATGTTTTTCCCGAAGAGATCGAAGACCATTTTCAGCTTTTTCAGCAGATAGAGCAGATTCTGATTGTGGGATACCTGGCCGACGCAGAAACCAGGGGAGAGGGAATTGAAGCTCTGATTGTTCCCAATAAAGAGCACTTTGAATCCCTGAGCATTTCCAACAGCGATGAAATTCAGCATGAGATACTGGAAGCTGTCCGCTCGGTCAACCGGGAGCTGCTCTCCTATAAAAGGATCTCCCGGGTCAGAATTCTGGATGAGCCCATGGAAATGACAACTACCAAAAAGATCAAGCGCCCCAAAGTTCTGGAATGGCTAAAAACCCAAAACGACAGGGATACCATTCCTGTTTAGCCAGACTTTTTGAATTTCAATCGGACAAACCGATACCCACATGGCTGGCAACAGAGCGTTCCAGCCCGGTTATTCCCCTTTGAACGGGAGAATTGAGGAGAGTGGGTTCCCCATGCCTGTTCAGAACAAGAGCCGTACTGCCTCCCCCATCCATATTCAGAGCATCTGTGGCCCCCAGCCAGGACATCCACAGACCAATCTCTTGTGTTGTGACTCCTGCGTATTCGGGCTGCCTGCCATCAAAGGCGGCAAAATAGAGGAATCCAGAATCCCGTGATAGCCCTATAACGCTTCTGGGATGACGGGCATCGGCGCTCCCCAGATTTTCCCCGTCCTTCAAAGCAATATGAAACCCTCCCACAGCCCGGGAGACACCATCCAGCGGATACAACTTCTGGGAATCAAAGAAGATTTCCCCTTCATCAGGTATATACAGAGCATCGAATGGGTCATACGGTTCTGATATGAGTGACCCTTTATACAGATACAAACCGGAGATATAGCAGACAAATAGGTTTCTGTTCAGAATATTAGCCGGCCCGTAGGGAGCTCCGTTAATACCGGCAATCAGATCGTACTGCCGCACAAAATCCGAAACTTTCAGACTTCTGGTATCCCCCCTGCCGGAAGGATCAGGCTCTGTTATTACTATCTGAAAACGATGAGAGTTCATATCAAAAGCCAGAACTGACAGGGAGAGTCCTTTCATGCTGTCACGGAAAAAGAACTCGTAAACACCATCGTATTCAGTCTTCTCCCATTGGGGTCCGGTCTGAGGAGGGAGAATAACGTGATCAACCGGAATATCAATGGTTATGGTGCGGCAGGAAGCCGCCAGGACAAGAACAAGTCCTATGAAAAGAAAGCGGTTTGCCTTATGCATCGCTCTGCCCGAGGGCCTGTTTCATACGGGCCTGAACAATCCTGCCCAGGGCTTTGGGATTCTCCGCATCGCCGGGTTTGACCGGTTCAAGAATTTCTATGGAAATGGGATAGACCCTTTTATAGAGAATCGCTCCATCCCGGAAAACATCACCTGAACCCTTGAGAATGACAGGAACAACGGGGGAATTTGTTTTTTGCGCCAGAACAAAAGCGCCATCCCGGAATTTTCCCAGAAGGCCGTCTTGGGAGCGGGTTCCTTCCGGAAATATCATCAGAGAACTTCCCTGACCGAGGAGAGTTTCTCCCTTTTTCATCATCCTGATTTGACTGGAAGGGCTTGACCGGTCCAGGTACAGATAGTTGTTCAACCTCATGTTCCACCCCAGAAAGGGAACCCGGAAAATCTCTTTTTTGGATACCCATTTAAAATGCAGGAACAAGCGGAAGAGAACCACAATATCCATCATGGACTGATGATTTGCACAATAAACATAGGACTGCTTTTTATTCAGCTTCTCCTTTCCTGTAATCGAAACTCTCAGAAAAGGATTCACCCAGGAAAAAACAGAACCCCAGAAACAGGAGTACTGATGGAGAGCCCGCAGATTTTTATCAAACGGAAAGGTCAGAGCCCAGATGATCAGAGCCGGAAAAAACAGAACCACATTGGCAAAAAGAAAAAATATCCAGAAAACAATAGAACCAAGAAAATACATCAAAA
This sequence comes from Oceanispirochaeta sp., assembly GCA_963677615.2. Lineage (GTDB taxonomy): Bacteria > Spirochaetota > Spirochaetia > DSM-2461 > DSM-2461 > Oceanispirochaeta. The sequence goes on from CAXXQW010000006.1 coordinate 421,681, forward strand.
CCCCCTCAAGGAAAATTCAACCATAACTTCTCCGGCTTGACAAGCCAATCCTGTTGGGCTATCTTTCACAAGTATCCGCCGGCGTGGTGAAATTGGTAGACACGGCAGACTCAAAATCTGCTGGGAGCAATCCTGTATCGGTTCGAGTCCGATCGCCGGTAAGTATTCAGAGACCTGAAAGGGTCTCTTTTTTTATTTATAAAATTTTCCTCTCCCCTCACCCCGACCCTGCATATAACCTCCTCAATTTTTCCTTTCTCTCACTTGTTCAGTAACGGTAATTTCCCAATATCTCACCTGTCGTTCCTTTATGAACAATGTTGCCGAGCCTGATTTTTATACGTTTAACGTTTTTTTAGTCGCCGCTTACGCCTTTTTTCGTTATTTATATTCATTTAATATACGTTTTTCACTGTTTTGTGGTTGAAAATATCTTTTCTATTCAATAGTATGACTCTCAAATCAGAAAATAAGACTGCCTTGAACCTTCTGAGTGGTAGACTGCAGCGGCTCGATATGAGAATAAAGGCGGATTTTACAGGTGAGCAAGCAATGTATAAAACCGGAAAAGATGTAAGAGAGGCCTGTCGAAAACAGAGTCTGACCGGACCGACAGCGGGTCTGGGGCGGGGTTATGTTCAGGCGAATCTTGCCATCCTCCCCTATGACTGGGCGCAGGACTTTCTGCTTTTTGCCCAGAGAAACCCGAAATCCTGCCCACTCCTGGAAGTGGGAGAGAAAGGATCCCCGATAACCAGGATCATTGCCGGACAGGCAGATGTCTGTACGGACCTGCCTCGTTACAGGGTCTACCGGAACGGAGAGCTTGCAGAAGAGAGGAGCGATATCAGCGAACTCTGGCAAGAGGATTTTGTATTTTTCCTTATTGGCTGCAGCTTTACGTTCGAACAGGCTCTGCTGGCGGAGGATATGGATGTAAGGCATATCACTGAAGGAGTCAATGTTCCCATGTACAGGACAAACATCATGAGCCGGGATGCCGGACAGTTTTCCCGGGTACCCATGGTTGTGAGTATGCGCCCCTTCAAAGCAAAAGACGCCATCCGGGCCATCGAAATTACCCGGGATTATCCGTCAGTCCATGGAAGCCCGGTTCACCTGGGCGATCCCTCTCAAATCGGGATTCAGGATATATCAGCTCCTGATTACGGAGATCCCGTAACTGTTCATAACGATGAGATTCCCTTGTTCTGGGCCTGCGGGGTAACACCCCAGTCTGCGGCAATGGTAGCCCGCCCTCCCATTATGATTTCCCATGCCCCCGGGCACATGTTTGTCGGAGACCTGTATGACCAGCACTATAAAATTTGAACAAAACCCTTTTTCCTTTAAAGCCAGGGAGATTGAGAAGATTATTCAGCAGGACCCGGGAAACAGAGGTCTGGACAAGTGGGCTGTTCAGGAGCATCTGCTTCCGGCAACAGACTCCCTGCTTTCGGGAAAGCATATCCTCATGACCACAGGCTTCTTTATAAAAAATGCCGGAGTCATTGAAACAGACGGCCCTCCCGGTGCTATTATTCTGGCAAACGCATTAATTCAATTGGGAAAAGCCGTCACATTGATCGTGGATAATCACTCTCTTGATATTATGGAAGCCGGACTGCAGGTCCTTGACTGCCGATTGGAGCTGGTGGGATTTGACAGAGACGATGATCTGTCTGCTGCCGGCTTGATCCGCCCGGATACTACCCATTTTATAGCCATAGAAAGGCCAGGCCAGGCGGCAGACGGAAAGTACTACAACTTCCGGGGAGATGACATCTCTTTTGCGGTAGCACCGGTGGATTCCCTTTTTTCCTACTGTGAACAGAAGGGAATTGTCACAATCGGTATCGGTGACGGCGGCAATGAACTGGGAATGGGCCTGGTATCGGAAAATGTGGATATCCATGTTGCTCCGGGAAGAGCTTTCAGCTGCAAAACACCGGCCCGCCACTGCGTATGCGCCGGTGTGAGCAACTGGGCCGGCTACGGCAAAGCTGCCCTTCTCTCCCTTATGAGCGACCGGAATCTTCTCCCCAGACCGGAAGATTTTTCCAGACTCCTGGATGCTATCGTTCAGGCCGGAGCGGTAGATGGTGTCAGTGGTATCAAAGCTGCCACCGTGGACGGCCTGGAAGAGTCCTGGGAGCAGAACCTTTTTCACACTATGTACGATATGGCCCTGGCTAAGGAGAAAGTCGGATGAAAATGTACCCCCTGGGAGATTCCTGCATCTGCTGGTCACTGAGTGACAGGATCGATCCGGCCATTTCCGCCAGGATACTGTCGGTTTACAGAGAGCTGAAAGAGGGAAATCCAGCTGTAATGGGCATCAGGGATCTGGTTCCCTCCTACAATGCCCTGGCTGTTCATTTTGATCCCTTAAACAGCTCTCCCCGGGCAATTATTGACCAGGTGGAAAAAGCCTTTTCCCGGGGAGAGTCCCCGGAAGCCACAGGAAAAACCGTCAAGATCCCCGTTACCTACGACGGAGAGGATCTGTCCCATGTAGCAGAATATCATGGTCTTACCATACGGGAAGTGATTGATCTTCATAAAGGCAGCATCTTTACGGTGGCAATGGTCGGATTTCTCCCGAATTTTCCCTATCTGATCGGACTGGATGAAAGATTGACAACACCCCGCCGGAAGAGCCCCAGGGTAAAAGTCCCTGCCGGTACGGTCGCCATTGGCGGAGCCCAGACCGGGATCTACCCTCAGGAATCTCCGGGGGGATGGAATCTTATTGGTTCGACAGATCCCGGCCTCCTGAAAGAGATCGAACCGGGAGATACTGTCATAATGAAGGAAGTGAACTGATGCATATCAACTGCGATATCGGAGAAAGAGGAGCTGAGCATCCCATAGACAGAGAGCTCATGAATTACATAAACATGGCCAATATAGCCTGCGGAGGTCATGCGGGAGATGAAAAGAGCATAGAGGTTTTCCTCTCTGTCGCCGCAGAAAACGGGATTGCGGTGTCTGCCCATCTCTCCTACCCGGACCGGGAAAATTTTGGACGGACTAGCATGAACATGCCCAGGACGGAACTGCTGAAAAGCCTGGAAACGCAGTATCGGATGATAGGAGATGTGAAAGCCGTCAAATTTCATGGTGCCCTCTACAACGACTGCTGGATAAATACCGCTCTGGCTGCGGACCTGGCGGACTGGTTGAAAGAAACGGGAATCCAAACCGTCATAACTCCCTATCAGTCAGAACTGGCGAAGGCAAGCCTTGAGCAGGGTATGTCCATTCTCTACGAAGCCTTTGCCGAAAGGAGGTATGCCTACCATCCCGAAAGTGACCGCCTGACTCTTGTAAGCCGTACATTGGATTACGCCTCTATTCACAATATCGATGAAGCAGTGTCTCACGCAGGTAAAATTCTGCGGGAAAACCAGGTGGATGGTCACATAGCCAGAGAAGACGGGTCGGTAGAGCTCCGCTCTGTAACCCTGAAAGCCGATACCATCTGTATCCATTCGGATTCTCCCATCTCTCTCGAGCTGGCAGCCCGTCTTGCAGCCCTGGGAGAAAAAGAGTGATGTTCCGCTTCAGCCAGCAAGGCCTATGCCGCAGGGTATCCCTTCCCCGCTACGGAAAGCAGGATATCGGCATGACTCCCGGCGGAGCCATGGACAGCTTTGCCCTGAGAAGCGGGAATGCCCTGCTGGAGAACCCGGAAGAGTCTCCCGCACTGGAGATCCTGCTCCCCCCGGTCCTGGAATGGGAACAGGAAGGCTACTTTGTTCTCACCGGAGCCCCTGTCCGTTCAGCGAAACTGATACAACAGGGAAGAGAACAAAACCTCTTTCATGGGCAGGTGTATAAAGCAGAGAAGGGAGACACCCTCCGGTTCGGGCAGAAGCTCTACGGCCTGCGAACCTATCTCTGTTACAGAGAAGCCGGTTCCGATACCGGCACAACAATCCTGAAAAACAGAAGACCTCCTTTCGGGCAATATGCCCGATGGCCTGATCAGGATGGGTATATCCGGGTCATGGAAGGGCCGGAATACTCCTTTCTGGAGAATCCGGAACTGTTTTTTCAGCAGACCTGGACGGTATCCCATGAAACAAGTGATATGGGAATGCGTCTGGAGTGTACAGGAGAGGATCTGAAAGTCAAACTGGAAAATATGGTCTCTGAAGCAGTGGCCACAGGAACAGTCCAGCTCACTCCGAAGGGCCCTATCATTCTTCTGAAGCACCGGCAGACCGTAGGAGGGTATCCCCGTATATACAACATCATTTCCGCAGACACAGACCTCCTTGGTCAATTTGCTCCGGGTCATAAGATCCGGTTTAAAAAAGTGTCCCATCAGGAAGCTTTATCCATTCTGAAACAGCAGAATGACGACATAGAATATTTGAAAAAAATCATGCCCCTGGAGGATTAATCATGGCAATTTATTATGTAGACGGAAAATTTGTTCCTGAAAATGAGGCGTACGTCCTGGCAAAGGATATCTCTGTACTCAGAGGTTATGGCGCCTTCGATTTTATGCGGACCTACGGGAGACGCCCTTTCCATTTGGAAGATCATATCCGGCGCCTGAGAAAATCCTCCGAACTGATCGGACTGGATCTGAGGTGGTCCGATGAAGAGATTGCCCGGGCCGTTATGGACACCCTGGCCAAGAATCCCGACTTTGAGGAAGCAAACATCAGAATTGTTGTTACCGGCGGAGAGAGTTCCAACGGTGTTTTACCCGAAGGAAAAGGCAAACTCATCATTATGGTCACCGACAAACACCCTCTTCCCGACTGGTGGTATACAGACGGAGCGGCAGTCGTTACAGTGAATGTGGAAAGATATATCCCCGAATCCAAAAGCATCAACTATCTCAATGCAGTTATGGCCCAGCAGAAGGCAAAAGAAGTAAACGCCATCGAAGCGGTTTATGTGGACAAATCCGAAAGGGTTCTGGAAGGCACCACCACAAACTTTTTCGCATTCAGAGGGAACACCATCATAACTCCCGGCACAGGAATTCTGAAAGGCATCACCAGACAGGTTATTCTGAACCTGGTGGAAGGTATCTTTGATGTAGAGATCAGGGATATCAAACGGGAAGAACTGGCAGATTTTGATGAAGTTTTTATCACCGCTTCCAACAAAGAGGTTGTTCCGGTCATTCAGATAGACGACCTGACCATCGGTAACGGCAAACCCGGCCCCAACACAAAAAGAGTAATGGAGGTTTTCCGGAATCTCACAGAGGTGTACGGTCAGACTCAAAAAGAAGCAGTAACGGCATAAAGTCCATGCTCCTGGCCAATCATGTTATTCAGGCGGACATTGATCTGTCCGCCCTTCAGCACAATGTCAGATCTCTGAAACAGCACATAGGACCTGCTGTGGCAATGGCTGCGGTAGTGAAAGCCGATGCCTATGGTCACGGCGCCTACCGGATAGCCCGGACAGCCCTCTCATCGGGTGCCGACCGTCTTGCCGTCGCCCGCTTCAGTGAAGCCGAAAGACTCAGAAAAGAGGGGATCACGTCTCCGATTCTTCTGTTCGGTTCTACGCCTGCGGCATTAATACAGAAATTGCTGGACTGGAATCTGACCGTGACAGTGAACTCTCTGGAAGAGGCAGAAGAGCTCTCCCTTGCCGCTGAAAAGAGGGGAAAATCCCTGCCTGTGCATATAAAAATCGATACAGGTATGGGCCGCCTGGGCCTGATGCATCAGGATTTTCAAACAGATCTGGAAAGTGTGGAAAAAATCATCAGGATGAGGGGCCTTAGGATTGAGGGAGTTTTTACCCATTTTGCCAATGCCGATACGACGGATAAAACCCATGTGAAACAGCAATTGACATATTTCTCCTCTCTTATGAATAACCTGAAGAAGCGGGGGCATGAGATTCCCCTCCGCCATGCCGCCAACAGTGCGGCAACCCTGGAACTCCCGGAATCCCATTTCGATATGGTCAGGCCGGGGATAGCCCTGTACGGCCTATCCCCCTCCCGGGACGTGAACCCTGCTTCCCTGTCCCTTCGGCCTGTTCTCTCCTTAAGAACCAGAATTATTCATATAAAAACCGTTCCCGCTGGTTTTCATGTCAGTTACGGCAGTACCTACACCACGCCCTCTGAATCGAGAATAGCCACAGTTCCCGTGGGGTATGCAGATGGCTTTCCCAGAAGTCTCTCCTCCAAGGGTGCCATGCTGGTTCATGGGCAAAGGGCGCCGATACTGGGGAGAGTCTGCATGGATCTGACCATGATAGATGTCAGCAGTATCCCCGAAGCCCGGGCAGGAGATGAAGTCATCATCATCGGGAGGCAGGCTTATCAGGAGATATCAGCTGATGAAGTGGCGGAAAATGCCGGTACCATCAACTACGAAGTGGTGTCTTCCCTGACAGGCCGGATCCCCAGAATCTATTATAGCTGAAAGCTCCCGGTATCACCAAAACCTTTTCTGCCGTTTCCTCCGGGAAATTCTGGTAAAAAACTGTATTTATCCCATAAAAACCAGAATTCTTTTGATTCTTTGTGAAAATGGATAATACTTCAATTCATCCCACATAAGGAGGATTCAAGGATAGTGGATCTTCTAGACAATGCATCTGGCCAGCTGAATCAGGTCCTAGATGAAATCAACAGCCTCAGAGAAGCGGTTCTGGATCACAACAGATCCATGACAGAACGTATAGAAGCCTATGGCGATATTATCGCCTCCGAGGTAGGCGATACCATGCTTTCCCGGGCCAGGAACCTGGAGAGGGAGTATGGTTTCCGGCAGCTTTTTCTGAAATTTGAAGGATCCAACCCTTCTGGCACCCAAAAGGACAGAATAGCCTTTGCCCAGGTAGAGGACGCCTACAGAAGAAGTTACGACCGGATTGTCTTTGCAACCTGCGGCAACTATGGAGTAGCTCTGGCTTTTGCCACCTACCTGGCGGGGCTCAGCTGTCTCATCTATATTCCCGAAGGCTACCATGTGACCCGGGAGGGAGAGATGAAAAAGTGGGGAGCCCGGATTGTGAGAGCCGGCAGGGATTACGAGGAGGCAGTTGAATTATCCAGCCGGGAAGCCGCTGAAAAAGAGTATTATGACGCCAATCCGGGAGCCATCAACACAGATATACAGCTGAAAGCCTATGGAGAAATTGCCTTCGAGATTTATGATGAACTCAGGGACGCGCCGGCAGCAGTTGCTGTTCCTGTATCAAACGGAACGACTCTGGCGGGAATTTACAAGGGCTTTCAAACCCTCTACAGAAGAGGAAAAACCTCAAGGATCCCCCGTATGATTGCAGGATCATCAGCCGGAAAAAACCCTATTATTCAGTCCTTTCGCAAAGGATACGGGGAGTATCGGGACCTGGATCCCTCCAAAATCAAGGAATCCCTGATCAACGAACCTTTGATTAACTGGCACTCTATAGACGGCGAACTGGCTTTTAACGCTCTGAAAGACTCCAACGGATGGGCATACAATGTGTCGGATAAAGCCATGACAACCCTCTCGGGTTTTATAAAGAACCAGGAAGGGCTCTCTGTTCTGCCCGCATCCACTGCAGGCTTGAGCGCTCTTATCGATTTAAACAGAACCAATCCGCTGCCTGGTGACAGGTATGTGGCTGTTCTGACAGGGAGAAGATCATGAAAGTAGAAGGAAATGCTGTTGTTTACTGTGAAAATTCATTCGCCACAACCTATGGAAAAACAGCCCATGGCCTGGTGCGTTTTACAGAAAGGTATAAGATTATCGCTGTAATTGACAGTTCCCTCCCGGGAGAGCAGGATGCGGGAGAGTTCCTGGACAGGAAGAAAAAAGAGATTCCCATTGTGCGCAATCTGAACCGGGCATTTGAAATAGCCGCTTCCCGGGGTATTGAGCTGACCCATTTTATCATCGGAGTGGCCACGGACGGAGGCTTTCTGACCAGAGAAATTATCCTTTCTGTCAAGGAAGCACTGGAGAAAGGTCTCCATGTGGACTCGGGCCTCCATGATTTTCTTCACGACAGAGAAGAGCTCCGGAGCCTGGCAGAAAAGAATGGCCTTCAGATCCGGGATATCCGGAAAGCCAGCCGGGAAAGTAATCATATGTTCGATGGAAAAATCAGTCAGGTAACCTCCACCAGAGTGGCTGTACTGGGCACCGATTCGGCACTGGGAAAAAGGACAACAGCCTGGATGATCGTCCATGGGCTGAGAGAGAGAAGCCGCACAGCCGAACTGATAGGAACAGGCCAGACAGCCTGGCTTCAGGGGGCACGGTACAGCACGGTGATGGACTCTCTCATCAATGACTACGTAAGCGGGGAACTGGAGCATCTTGTCTGGTCCGCCTGGAAAGAGCAAGCCATGGAATTTGCTGTCATAGAAGGGCAGGGAAGCCTTATGAACCCGGGATATCCCGGAGGTTTTGAAATTCTGGCCGCCTGCCGTCCTGACGGGATCATCATGCAGCATGCTCCCGGCAGGAGTGAGTATGACGGATTTCCGGGATACCCTCTGGACTCCCTGAAAGATCAGATTTTCCTGGTGGAATTCCTTTCGAAAAAGCCGGTCATAGCGGTTTCTATCAACCATGAAGGGCTGGCGGATGCCGAAGTGGACTGGATTTGCGACAACCTGCAGACCGAGTTTAAGCTTCCAGTGGTGGATCCCCTTCTTCATGGCCCGGAAAGGCTCGTGGATGCGGTATTGAAACTGAAAAAATGAAAATTCGCCATGTAGAGCTGATTCGCTGCTCCTTTGAACTGGAAACACCCTATCAGATAGCCTACCATAGCTTTGACAGGGTTGAGAATCTTTTTGTCCGGATCGACACGGGTACGCTTTGCGGATGGGGCTGTGCGGCCCCGGATCCCTTTGTAACAGGAGAAAACCTTGAAAAGATGTACCCTCTTCTGGAGGAGGCTCTGCCCGAACTCCTGAAGGGAAAGGACCCCTTCTCCAGGATGAAAATTCTGGATTCCATAAAAAAAAGGTTTCCCGGATACTTCAGCATCTGGGCGGCGGTCGATATGGCCTTATGGGACCTTCTTGGCAAAAAAGCAGACCTTCCGGTATGGAAAGTTCTCGGGGGATACAGGAATAGAATAGAAACCAGTATGACCATCGGGATATGTTCCCTGGAGGAAACCCGTGAGATGGCTTCCCGTTTTATCTCAGAAGGATTTCAGATACTGAAAGTCAAAGGAGGACTTGATCCTTCTGAAGATCTGGAACGTCTGCACTATCTCCGGGGAAAATATGGAAAAAGCCTCCGGCTCCGCTTTGATGCCAATCAGGGATATACCAAACAGCAATCACTGCAGTTTCTGAAAGATGCAGAAAATCTTGATCTGGAAGTCATTGAACAGCCTACCAGAAAAGGAGAACCCGATCTTCTCGGTCTGGTCACGTCCCACACGGAGATTCCGATTATGGCCGACGAAAGCCTTGTCTCCCTGATTGACGCTTTTCAGTTGGCCCGGAAGGGGCTGGTGGATATGATGAATATCAAGATCATGAAAGTCGGCGGTATCACAGAAGCGGTCCAGGTCGACAGCGTCGCCCGATCGGCCCGGATTGCCGTCATGGTGGGATGCATGGATGAATCGGCATTGGGTATTGCCGCGGGTCTGCATTTCGCCTTAAGCCGGAAGAATATCCGGTATGCCGACCTGGATGGCCATCTGGACCTGAAAGGTGACCCGGCTGCGGGTACGGTCATCCTGAAAAAAGGGTGGCTTTCCCCTTCTGCAGAACCGGGTCTGGGCTGGAAAGGACTGTAAACCTGAAGGGGGGGCTCCAGCCTGTTACAAGCAATTGAGGCCGGGAGAGTTACTCCTACACTCTTGTAATTACAAATTCCCCGTATCCGTCACCCATTTCGATAGACCGGGTCTGTTCGCATTTGAAGGTTCCAAATCCGTCCGGATAGGCATTTCCATAGGCAAGATCCATAAAGGCCCGTGTAACGCCTTTGATCATATAGGCAAAAGGCTTTTTAACTTTATAGGTATCCTGAATATCAGATTCATAATAATCATTGACGCGGACGATTTTCTTATCCGGATTCAATTGTACAATTTCCGCGTCTGCCCAGCCCCAGGCTGTAAAAACCGCATATGCGCCATGGAGGATATCTTCCGGTTGTTTCTCTATCATCGGTCCTATGATGGATTTGAACTCATCACTGTTAATGATTCCGTATCCTGTATGATAGCCGCATTCGGCAGCGGCATTCTCCAGGCCTTTCTCTATCTCTTCATAGAGGGCCTTATCATTGCCGGCCCTTTTAAGAATCTTTTCAGAAAAGGTATTCCAGAAATAGGATGGCAGAAAATTCACCAGCACATTAAAAGCGGGGATCAAACCGTCATCGTCTCCCTTCACTTTGATTTGGGAAAGGGCCTTTATTGCAGTATCTCTGTCAATCATAAAAATTACTTCCTGAGCTTAATGAAAAAATTGGAATTCGAATCCCCTTTTGCAATCGAGCTGGATTCGCTGACTTCATATGAACCGATGGGAAGATCGTTGACCACAGCTGCCGCAGCCGCCAGGTACCCGCAACCGACAAAGTTTACAGGTTTATCCGTTTTACCCCACTTATCGATCCACCCTTCATCAACATGGGATCTCTTCAGAACAGCACTCCCCTCCTTTCCGGAAAGGGTGATTGAAAGCAAGCCCATCCCCATAAGGGCGAAGTACTCTTCCGCGGCTTTGATCATCGAAGGTTTATCCGACAGTTTATACCGGATAAAGTACTTCTTCAAAACCAGAAAGATACTCTCTTCCATAGAATCAGAAAGGAATCTCGTACCTCCCAGACTTTCATGTTCCATAGCCAGTTTTGTAAAAAGGGTTATATAGTGATGGCAATGGAGAACGCTTGGTTCGTCATTGACATATTGAAAATTTCTTCGGGTATCAAACCTCTGGTTAAATTGGGTTTCCATTAGGCATTCTCCAATAAGTCGTGATGAATATTAATATTTCTGAGATAGGTCCGGCCGATTTTATTAATGATATCTACAATAGAATTCCGGTTTTTCTCTTCCATATCCAGAACCATCTTGACCTGCTCGGTCGCCGCATTGAGCTGATCAATGGATTGTTTCAAAGCTTCTCCCGCCTCCCGCTGAACTAATGTGGCATCCTTCATGGAAGAAGTCCCTTCTGTAAGATTATTAACCTCCTGAAGGACCTGTTCAATTCCGGAAGATTGTTCCTGCATGGCTGTCTGAATTTCATTGGTAATATCATTCACCCTTCCCATGATTTCCTTAATCTCACTGTTGTTCCTGTGAACCTGCTGGGTCGCATTAAAAGCTTTGTCTATGCGGCTGATAATTTCACTGGTTATCTTTCCGATTTTCAGGGCTTCCGTATTGCTGATATCGGAGAGCTTTCTCATTTCCTCGGCTACCACAGCAAACCCCCGTCCCTGATTGCCTGCATGTGCCGCTTCGATCGCCGCATTCATGGCCAGCAGATTGGACTGCCCGGCGATACCCTGAATGCTCTGGGTAATTTCGGCTATTTCTTTGGAGGACTCACTAATGGCTTTTATGGCATTGAGGTTTTCTTCATAGTAGCCGCTACCGCTGTTAACAAGCTCCACGGTCTGGTTGACAACCATCCGGGATTCATTGGTCGATGCTGCAACATTCTTGATAGATGCGGCCAACTCTTCAAAGACTGCAAAAAATTCTATCAAGGAGGCTGATTGAACTTCTATGGTCTCATAAATGGAATGGGAGGAATCACCCATTTTATCCGAAGCGGAAATCACTTCTCCTACCGCACCGGAGGGAGAAACAATACTCTCACGAATGGACTTAATGGCTGCATCCAGCTTCTCCAGGATTTCAACCAGATTTTGAAAATTCACTTCCAGAATCTTATTATTCATTTCCAGATTACCAGCTGAAGAAATAACATTCGACTCATGAGCCGCAACCTGCTCTTCCAGAAGTTCAATATATTCCAGCACAGCTCTGTTGCGCTTTTTCTTTAAGTGAGGATCAATGGATTGCCTCATTTCCTTTAATGTCATTCTGATACCCTTCTTTTTTTTGTTCTATCTTTTTATATTCATTATACAGCGCGTATACTACAAAAATAATAATATTAATCGTCAGTTTTTTGCAAGGAAAAGAAAATCCCTGTATTTTCTTTGGATCAAGGCTGCACTCTTTACAAAGATTTCATACTTTCAGCCTTTCAATTCTTTCCGGTTTTTCCTATCATTAATGGTATATAGAATTTCGCCAATACACGGCGTTAAAAAAGGAATCTCTGTTTGAAAAAACTCAGAACGAAAATCGTGGCCTCCATAGGAGTCCATAACGACACAGAATTTATCCGCAGCCTCTACAATGCGGGTGCCACAACTTTCCGATTGAATACAGCGCATCAGACGACCTCTGAATCCGAAGTGATTATCGACAGAATCAGGGAAGTGACAGACAAAGCAGCCATCCTCATAGACACAAAAGGACCGGAAGTCCGCACCGTCGATATCGACGAACCCATAGAAGTCACCGAAGGGGAGGAAATCCTGGTCATCCCCAGAGGGGAAACCAGTGAGAAAAAGCACTTTTCGGTCAGCTATAACCGATTCTGCGGAGATATGAAAAGGGGAACAGAAATCCTGATCGATGACGGAGAACTATCCCTTGTTATCATTGATAAAAAAGAGAACCAGCTGAAATGCATTGCCAACAACGGCGGTAAAATTAAAAACAAAAAAAGCGTCAATGTTCCCAGAATTCCCATACCTCTGCCGTCCCTGACCGAAAAAGATGAGGAATACATCCATTTTGCCGCAAAAAAAGGCATCGACTTCATCGCCCACTCCTTTGTCAGAAACAAGGATGATATTCTGGCTGTTCAGAAAATTCTGGATAAATACAACAGTCCCATAAAAATTATTTCCAAAATAGAAAACAATGAAGGGATAGAAAACCTGGATGAGATTCTGGAGCACTGCCATGGAATCATGATTGCCAGAGGAGACCTGGGTATTGAACTTCCAGCGGAAGAAGTTCCCATTGCCCAGAAAAAAATGATCCGGAAGTGCATCAAAAGAAGAAAAGTTGTGATTACGGCAACCCAGATGCTCCATAGCATGATCAATAATCCCAGACCCACAAGAGCTGAGGTCAGCGATGTGGCCAATGCAGTCATGGATGGTACGGATGCGCTGATGCTGTCGGGAGAGACAGCCTACGGGGACTATCCCCTGGAAGCTGTACAGACCATGGCTGCGATTGCCGGGAATATCGAGGATAAAATGAAACCGGCATTCAAAAATCTGAAGCTTGTGGAAATTCATCCAGTTCGTTTCCAGATGATTAAATCTGCAGTCAACACGGCTAAAACCCTCAGAACCCAGGCCATTATAATCCAGACAGACACCGGCCGTTCGGCCCGGCTCCTTTCTGCCTTCCGGGGGAAAATCCCTGTTATGGCTCTCTCTCCCGACCCCACCGTAATACGTCAGCTGGCTTTGAGCTTCGGTGTGGATGCCTACCCCCTTAAGACCCAGGAAACCCTGGATGAAATGGTCAGTGAATCTGTGAAAGTTCTGCTTAACGAAGGGGTCATCCGAAACACCGACATGGTTGTGATGGTAGGTTCCTCCCCCAAGCATTCTTTTGTCACAAACTTCCTGAAAGTGGGTGAAGCGTCTCACTTTCTGGGAGGCAGGGAGTAATCATTCCTTTCCAAGAGAACGGACCATGGATTCCGCTGCCATCCGGCCGGATGAGAACGCAAATTGCAGGTTATATCCACCTGTGTCTCCGTCCACATCCAGAACTTCCCCGGCGAAATAGAGTCCCGGGGAAATTCGGGATTCCATGGTTTTGGGGTTAACCTCTTTCAGGGAGATCCCTCCTCCAGTTGCCATGGCGACTTGAAAGCCTCCCACAGATTGAACCCGGACAGAAAATTCCCAAAGAGCCTGTATCAGATTCTTTCTCCCGGCTTTGCTCAAATGAGAGAGATTCAGATCTGCGTCTATTTGACAGTGACTGAGTATCAGGTCTCCCAGTTTTCCAGGAAGGCCCAATTCACTCAGTACTTTTTTGACACGCAGGGCCCCCTTCCCGGCAGCCCTGGCGATGATATCCCTTTCCAGTGATTCCTTATCCGGGAAGTCGGCCAAGCGGATTTTCAACAGATCACCCGTTAAAAGATCCCGACTGTTATTCAGGATAACCGGGCCGGAAAGTCCCTTGTGGGTCAAAAGAAGATCCCCGGAAATCTCGCCTATTTTTTTATCCTTTCTGAAAATCTGGATTCCCGTAGTAAATGAAAACCCTGCGCAGCTCCCCAAAGGATTTCCCTGCAGAATCACCGGAGAGAGGACAGGGTACGGCTTGACGATGGTATGCCCCATTTCTTCCGCCCAGGCATATCCGTCACCGCTGGATCCTGTTAGGGGATAGGACATTCCCCCTGTGGCAATCGTAACCCTCTTCGAATACAAAACTTTACCGCTCTGCAGGATTACCCCATAACGATCCTGATTCTTTTTTACCGAATGAACCGGATTTTTATATATGATTTTGACCCCCATATGCCTGCAGGCATTCAGAAGGGCCGTTTGAATATCCCGGCTGTTACGGGATACGGGAAAAATCTTACCGTCTCCCCTGTCTTCTGTAGGAACACCAAGGGAGGAGAAAAAATCCTGAACCTGATGGTTGGTCCAGTTGAACAGACAGGGCGAAACAAACCGGAAAGCCTTTCCGTAATGGAAGGGAAAATCCCTGATATCTCCTCTCTGAGTCAGGTTGCACTGGCCGGATCCGGCCATCAGGAGTTTTTTACCCGGCTCCGGATTTTTTTCTATCAGACAGACCTTAATACCATTTCCGGCAGCAAAATACGCAGTAATCATTCCTGCCGGACCGGCACCGATAATGACTATGTCAAAAAAATCTTCCGCACAACTCATCTTTCCTATCCTATGCGAAAACACAGGGAATGTATGCTCCTGTGAAAAGCATTTTCAGGTTATTTTTACCGCCTATTGGTACTTTTTACCTGACAGAAGCAGGCAACTCATCTGTTTTACCTATTGGTACAGAAATTGCATTTCTTTAGAGAAAGACCAATTCAAGGAGTTATGAAAAATGAAAATATACAGATCAAGAAAAGGAAGGATCTTCGGGGTATGTAAAGGACTGGAGGAGAGTCTGGGATTTCCTGCAAAATACAGCCGGGTCATTCTTGTCGTTCTGGCTGTGCTCTTCAACGGCTGGTATATTCTGGGAGCCTATCTTTTAACTTCCCTCCTCATGCCTTTGGAGTCACGGGAGAAACCTTCGACTTTCAGGGAAAATTTCGAAGTGCTGAGAAAGGATGCCTTCCGGTTTACCGAGAAAGAACTCAGAGATCTCCGCCGGTATACCTCAAAAGAGGAATCTCCCGAATCTAATGGATGAAAAAATCAAACAGATTTCCCAAAGTGCTGGTATCGGCTTTGTATAGTTCCGTAAACCGGCACCTTGTGCAGCTGACAGTGGTAAACTTCTTGTTTTGAACGTCAAAGACTTTTGAGAAGCCTCCTCCTGTTGCTGCGAACTGATCGGTTTCGTAACTCAGATTCCCGCATTTGGGGCACCGCCAGTTATTCTCCATGGACCACCTCCTGAATTGTTGTGAAAAACAGTATATCCCATAGGAAGGACGATTGAAATACGAGAGATCCTCACCCATATCGATAAATACTTACTAAATTCTTTTCGAACATATATTTACTTTTCGCAAAACCTTTCCATAAAGACCCTGATATGCTAGTATATAGCTCCCCCAATACATCTAAAAAACATAACAGGAGAAAATTGTGGATATAAAATTCATCAATAAGCCGGAAAATCTGCCTGAGGAGACTCCTCAGCAGGTACTGGATGATATAAAAAAAGTCGGAGAAACCTATCAGTTCAGAACAAACAGTTACTACCAGTCCCTGATCAATTGGGACGACCCGGATGATCCTATAAAAAGATTAATCATCCCATCTGTTCAGGAACTGAACGAATGGGGAAAACTGGATCCCTCGGGGGAGAAGAATTATACAATTCTCCCCGGGCTGGAGCATAAATACAATTCTACTGCTCTCATGCTGATAAGCAATGTCTGCGGAGGCATCTGCCGCTACTGTTTTCGCAAAAGGGTTTTCATGAAGGATAATGATGCCGTATTAAGGGATATTGATGGCGCAGTCAGTTACATCCGCTCCCAAAAGGAAGTGACCAATGTGCTCCTTACCGGAGGAGATCCTCTTATGCTCAGTACGGGTAAACTGAAATCCTACCTGGATGCGCTGATTCCCATTGAAAATGTGAGAATTATAAGAATCGGATCAAAAATGCCTGCTTTTGATCCCTTCAGGATAACAGAAGATCCCGAACTGCTGAAACTGTTAAAAAGTGTGGGAGAAAAAGGGAAACAACTCTATATCATGACCCATTTCAACCATGTGCGGGAGTTAACATCTGAAGCGAAAAAAGCGATCAAACTATTGAGGAGTACCGGCGCAGAACTGGCAAACCAGACCCCCATTATTAAGGGCGTCAACGATTCCTCCGAAATTCTGGCAGACCTGTTCAGAGAGCTCTCTTTTGCGGGAGTCCCCCCCTATTATATCTTCCAGTGCAGGCCGGCTTCGGGAAATTCCGATTATGCAGTACCCATAGAAAAGGGCTATGCTCTTTTTGAAGGAGCCCGTTCCCGTGTGTCCGGACTGGCAAAAAGAGCCCGGTTCACCATGTCCCATATGACGGGCAAGATTGAAGTAGTCGGTCTGGATGACCAAAACGTCTATATGAAGTATCATAGAGCAGCCAATGATAAAAACAGCGGGCGCTTCTTCATTATGAAGAGTAATCCTGATGCCTATTGGCTGGATGACTATGATGAGTTTCAGCTATTCGATTCTACTGACAATACATACAGATCCTATGGTCCCGAATAGGATTCCTTCACGGGAGGGGAAAATAATGATGAAAAAATTCTGGGGTCTCATGATAACGGCACTTTTCCTGCTGGGATCCTGCACCAGTTTCAGCAAGGAAAATCTGGATGAAAATCCAGACGGTAAAGCAATGGAACAGGTATCGGAACTGATGTTCGATCTGACACCCTCGGAAGGAAAACTCTATTTTTTTACACTTGTCACAAGGAAGCAGTTTCGGGACCGGGAAATTGCCGTTTGCCGGGAAGAAGCCTCCCGGCAGCTCTCACGCTATTTTCAGATCAATGGCGTATCCTACAGCCGGACTGATGAAAGCGTCAGAGGGACCGCAAAGAAAGAAGCCACGGGAATTGCGTTTAATGATGACAGAGCCCAAACTCTGGTTGACGACCTGGAAGAGGAAAAAATTATCCAGACCGAGGATTTCACAGCGGCTGTTTTTTCCTATTCCAAGGCAGGAACATTTTCTCTTCCCTACAAGCCCGGGATGAAAGACGGCCATCCGGACTGGATCTACAGTTCCGTTAAGATTCCCGGATATCAGACTTCGGTAGGGTTTACCGGTCCCAGCAGATACCTGGCCAGGACTCTCCAGCAGGCCGATAAAAATGCCCTGGCAACACTTCTTGAACAGCGCAACGGATCCATGGATATAACCCAGAGCGACTGGCAAACAGAATGGGCATCCTCCTCCCGGTCCAGCATGGTGGAAACATCCGCCGGTTCCATTCAGAATGCCTATATCCTTTCAAGATGGATGGATGACAACGGAAACTTCTACAGCCTGGCGGTCTGTCCCTTACCCTGATGGATGATCAATCATTTTCCTGTACCCTCTGCGGTGAGTGCTGCAGCGGGGATATGAAAATCTTTCCTAATATTTTTGATATTTACAGAATGGGGATTTATTTGAAAATGACCCATTCCAGGGAACTTTTCGAACAGGGAATTCTTGAATGGTCCGTCGGCCAGAACGGGATCAATCTCCCGAAGATTCGGTTCAAAACCTACCCCTACCCTTTCTGCCCCTTTCTGATCAACGACTTTGATGAGGAAAAAGGACTCCGGGGGTTATGCTCTCTTCACCCGGATCTCAAACCGCTGATATGCAAGCTGGCCCCCCTGTCAAGAGAAGTAGATCTGGAAACAGGGCTTGACCAATTCTCTTTTATTCCGCCCCATCCGGAATGCCCCGGCTGCGGAAGAGGGCAGGCGATAGACATCCAGTCCCTCCGGAGAGAACTCAAAGAGGAGCTGGAATTTGAAGTCCGGTACTATCACCTCCTGGCGGAAACGGCCTCAAAAGATCCTTCGGTCATAAGGGATCTCTTTCTTTTTCAATTGAATATGCCGCCAGAAGAGTTACTGCCTCTGGTTAAGCCTGCATCCCGCTGATCTCTTTCAAACGGTCGATAATCGGTAGATGCTGGGTACAGGCGTCCTCACAGATACCGCAGGAAATACACTCGCCTGCCCCTTCGGGAGTGATCCCCCAGTGCAGTTTCATCCGGTTTCTGATCTCCGTTTCTCCCCGGCCCAGAATCTTCTGATTATAAGTATCCATATACCGGGGGATGGGAATTCCCCGGGGACATTTATCACAGTACTGACAACCTGTGCAGATTCCCTCCAGAGAGGCTGATGCGTGGGATTTCATCTCATCCAGCCTTCCCTGAGAAAAGGGCAGATATCCATTTACAGCTTTCAGAGCTTCCTGAATCTGCCGGGAATTGCTGAACCCCACCAAAGCTGTGGAGATATCATCATGGGCAATCAGAAATCGTATGGCGGCTTCCACAACGGTTTCCTCTTTTGTATTGCGGATAAAGTCAAAGAATTCCGGATTCTGCGGGATCAGCCCTCCTCCAAGAGGATTCATAACCACACAGCCCAGAGAGCGGCTTCGGATGGCATCAAACGCGGCTTGCCTGGTGGCAAAGTTATACGCGGAATACCCAAAAAGGACCCCTTCGAATTCCCCTTCCTCCAGCAGTTCCTTTATCTCATCTCCAATAAGGTGGCTGGAAACGCAGATATGCCGGATCAACCCCTCTTCCTTCAGTTTCTGAAATGTGCGGATCACCTCATCACGCTTTCGTCTTTTCCAGTCATCAAGAGATGTAATACACCACACATGATAAAAATCCACAGCATCCACATCCAGCCTTTTCAGCTGTGCTTCCAGTTCTGACCTGATATCATACTCCCGGGATGCAAAGGTTTTGGTTGAGAGATAATAGGGAAGCTTTTTGGCTCTAAGGAGAGACAGGCCTTTTCCAAAAACCTCTTCGCTTTTTGTTCCGAAATATTTCGGTGCCGTGTCAAAATAGTTGACACCTCCCTCTGCAGCTTCTACCAGAAGGTTAGCGCTTTTTTCGGTATCTTCAATATTGCCGAAACGCATTCCTCCAAATCCGAGGACAGAAACTTTTTTTCCTGTTTTTCCATAGTTGCGGTAAATCATGTTGGAACCTCCACTCTCAGGATACCTTATAATCAAAAAGACAAGCCAGAGGGCATGCCGGATCAACAGGGGATTGCGGGAAGGCCTGCGGGAAGAATAGAATAGCCCATGGGTTTGACTGATATACTCAAATTTTCCGATAAAGAGATCTGTTGTATTGTTGGCGGAGGGGGTAAAACGTCTTTGCTCTATGCCCTGGCGGGAGAAATGGGAGAGAGAAAAGCTCTTTTCACAACAACCACAAAAATGCATCATCCCGAAGAAGCGGATCATCCTTTTCATTCACTCTACCTGGGAGACCTGGATGAACTCCCCTTCCAGGCAGCCAGGCGACCACTTTATGCAGCCCAGAAGATACTTACCGAAGGGGGGGCCCGAAAGGTAAAAGGGTATGAACCGGATAAGATTGCCCGATGGATCTCCCGGATCCGTCCAGACTTGCTCATCGCCGAAGCCGATGGAGCTGCGGGGAAACCTGTTAAATTTCCGGCAGAACAGGAGCCTCAGCTCATTCCGGGCACGACGCGGATTATTGGTATTATAGGCCTGGATATTCTCAATCAGCCTATGAGCGGGAGAAATTTTCACAGGTTTCAGATTGCAAGAGAGCCACTATCCGTAATAGAGAATGAGTTGGCAACTCTGACAATTCTTCAGAGACTCGTAGAGCATCCCCGGGGACTGTTCAAAGGCGCTTCACAGAATATGATGAAGACCCTTGTCCTCAATAAAGCGGACAGATTTGCCCATGATCAGCAAGCGCTTGAGGAGATCTATCAGAAAATGCGGAAGAACTGCCGGATCCCCGATCAAATTTTACTGACAAGTCTTCAGGATTTCACAAATCCGATTATACTGAAATAACAGACCTGTGCGAAAATGATTCCGAAAGAATCGGGAGGGAAAATGTCTCTATTTGAAAAAGCGGCGCAACTGGAAAAAGAGAATCGTGCCTTTGCACTTATCACCATAACATCTTCACGAGGCTCGGCCCCCCGTAATCAGGGACGGATGATCGTTCTTCCCGAAGGGGAGCTTTTAGGGACCGTCGGCGGAGGACCTGCAGAAAAGTATGTAACCGAGGAGGCTATGGACGCTTTAAAAGCCGGTGAATCCAGAACGGTCTCCTATAAACTGGACAGCGGGGAATCTCCCAACAGCATCGACATGGTCTGCGGAGGAGATATGGACTTTTTTGTGGAAGTTTTTCTGCCTCGTCCATCTCTCTTCCTTTCCGGAGGCGGTCATGTGAATCTGGCGCTCTCCCGATTGGCGGATTTTCTCAAGTTTCCCTATATTGTAGGGGATACCCGTAAAGGGATGGCAGGAATTGAGAGGTATCCCCACGCTCTGGCTCATATCGCAGCAGATGACTCCGCCGGTATGTTCCGTCAGGCGATGGAGAAAAACTGGATATCCCGGGAAACATCCATCCTCATAGCCACCCATAACCATGATGAAACAGCATTGAAAGAAGCATTGAAGACTCCTGCCGCCTATATCGGAATGCTGGGCAGCAAGAGAAAAGTCCATCTCTTTTTTGAGAAAATGCGGAAGGAAGGATTTTCCGACAAAGATCTGCGAAGGGTATACTCTCCTGTTGGTCTGGATATCGGGACAGAAACTCCCGAAGAAATAGCCGTCAGCATCATGGCAGAAATCATGAAGGTCCAATCGGGAAGCTCAGGAAATTCCCTGTCTCTTTTCCGCAAGGATTCCCCTCCTCTGGCAATCGTCCGGGGTGCCGGAGATCTGGCCACAGGAACAATCAGCAAACTGCATCGCTGCGGATTCCAGGTGGCTGCTCTTGAAATCCCGCATCCCACGGTAATCAGAAGGACAGTATCCTTTGCCCAGGCAGTATTTGACCGGGAAGTGACGGTAGAAGGTGTTACAGCGGTCTATGCCCGGACCCTTGAAGAGATGGAAAAGGCATGGCTCTCTGATAAAGTTCCCGTCCTTGCCGACCCTGAAGGCCATTGGATCCGGGAGCTTTCCCCTCCCATCCTTATAGATGCCATTATCGCCAAAAAGAATCTGGGCACCCATAAAGAGATGGCTCCGGTTGTCATAGCTCTGGGACCAGGATTTACCGCCGGAGAAGATGTTCATGCGGTGATTGAAACAAACAGGGGGCACAACCTTGGGAAGGTCATTACCCAGGGTCCTGCCGCGCCCAATACGGGAATCCCGGGGAATATTGCGGGACACACGCAAGACAGGGTTGTCAGGTCGCCCGCCCGGGGGAAACTGACTGTCCGGAAAGATATCGGATCCTTTGTAAAAAAGGGTGAACTCATAGCCAAAGTGGGATCATCCGATATAACCAGCCCTTTGGATGGAGTTATCCGCGGAATGATCGCCGACGGGACTTCTGTTACAGAAGGTTTTAAAATTGCTGATGTCGACCCCAGGGGAGATGAGACCTATTGCCGGATTATCTCGGATAAGGCCCGGGCTATTGCAGGAGGGGTTCTGGAGGCGATACTCCGCTTGAGTCCAGACCTCATAGCGGGAGGAAGGGTTTGATCTACCTGGACAATGCCGCAACCTCCTGGCCGAAAGCTCCCGGATGCGCCGAGGCTGTAGCAGAAACCCTTCTGAAACCAATGGGGAATCCCGGCAGAACCTCTCATAGCGCAGGAATTCAGGCAGACAGGATTCTGTTCGAACTCAGGGAACATCTGGCTGATTTCTTTTCAGTCCGGGACAGTGCCCATTTTCTCTTTACCTCCGGTACAACCGAATCTCTGAATACGGTCCTGAACGGATATCTCCGGGAGGGAGATCTGGTGGTAACTGGCCCGATGGAACACAATGCGGTCATGCGCCCCCTGAACTACCTTGCCCAATCCCTCAATGTGACAATCATGCGCCTGCCGGGGAACCCCGAAACCGGAGCACCTGATCTGGGGGAGCTGGAAAAGATTCTGAAGGCAGAGCATCCGCGGTTAATCGTAACCACGGCAGCTTCCAATGTAAACGGACTGATACACCCTGTGGAAGAGATTTGCCACCTGGCAGGAAAGAGGGGTGTTCCCGTTTGTGTTGATGCCGCTCAAGCCGCAGGGGAAGCAGAACTGCTCCCGGAAAAATGGGGGATCGACTTTTTCTGCCTTTCCGGTCACAAAGGATTGCTGGGTCCATCAGGAACCGGAGCTCTGTACATTAAGGATCCCGACCGGCTGACTCCTCTGAAACGGGGAGGAACAGGGAGCCGTTCCAGCGAAGAGATCCAGCCGGAACTGATTCCTGATAAATTCGAAAGCGGTACCCCCAATATACCGGGATTGGCCGGCTGGCTGCACAGTATGAACTACCTCCGAGAGACGGCAGAGAAAGATCAGGGAACGGTCATAGACGCTCTGATATCTTCGCTCAGAGATCTGGAAGGGTTAAAAATCATAGGTCATCCCCTAGATCATAAAGACCTGAACTACACCTCCGTGGTATCGGTAGTTCCCACTCGAATCACTCTTTCAGAAATGACCCTGAAGCTTAATCAGTATGAAATAGCCGTACGGTCAGGTTTGCACTGCGCTCCGGGAGCTCATAAAACCCTGGGAACTCTGGAGAACGGCGGAACAGTAAGATTCTCTCCGGGAAGATTCACCACAACCCATGAAATATCCCAGCTGAAAGATCTTCTGAAAAAGATTCTTTAACTATTGACTGAGTTCCAGATATTCTTCGGAGATCTGCTTATTTGTGGTGATTCCCAGTTCTTTCAGCTGTTCCGCCTGCCGGATCACATTCCCCCTGCCGGTATGGAGTTTCCCTTTCGCACTCTCAAAGCTCTTCCGGGCCTGCTCCATCCGAACCCCGATATCGTCAAAATCCTTGACAAATCCGGCAAGCTTTTCATACAGAGCGGCACCCTTCCGGGAAATCTCCAAAGCGTTTTTGCTTCTGTGTTCCTGCCTCCACAGCTGCATCACAATCCTCAGGACAAACAGGAGGGTCGAAGGACTGACCAGGAGGATATTACTCTTCCAGGCGTCCTCCCATAACCGTCTGTCTTCCGAGATAGCCAGCATAAATGCCGATTCTATGGGAATAAACATAATCACAAAGTCGGGAGACTGCTCTCCATAGAGTTTTTCATACTCCTTGGATGATAGGCCTTTCATATGATTTCTGATAGAAAAAAGATGATTCTTCAATGCTTCGGATTTTATCGTCTCCCCTTCGGAGTTTACATATTCATCATAAGAGTTCAGTGAAACCTTGGAATCAATGATCATGTGCCTGTTTTCGGGCAGGTGCAGAACTACATCCGGCTGAACCCGGGAACCGTCTTCCCGGCTATGGCTCTCCTGAACAGTGTATTCTTCTCCCCGGCGGAGTCCGGATCCCTCCAGAATCTTTTCCAATATCATTTCTCCCCAGTTCCCCTGGGTTTTGTTATCTCCTTTCAGGGCATTTGTCAGATTGGACGCTTCCCGGGAAAGGGCCGCATTCATCTCCATCAGTTTCTGCACTTCATTCCTCAGAGAGTGCCTCTCCTTTCCCTCATTGACATAATTCTCCTGGATGCTCCTCTGAAATTCCGAGAGCTTCATTCTGAAAGGAGAGAGAAGCTCTCCCAGGCTGTTTTTACTGGCTTCATTCAGAGCTTTGGATTTTTCATCAAGGATCTTTGAAGCCAGAACCTGAAACTGATTGGCCAGTTCTTCACGGGCATTGGTAAGAACTTTCAGCTTTTCCCGGCTCTGCTCCCGTTCTGTTTCCATCTGATTCACCGCCAGAGCCAGATCCTTTTCCAGACCCGACACCTTATGTTCCAGGTCTTTTACCTGAAGATTCAGCTGGTCCCGTTCCTGCTGAAGAAGATTTTTCTCTTCTGTGATCCTGGCCACTTCCGATTGAAGCGTAGAGATTCTCTCTTCCAGAACCTCCGGGGAAGTTCGATTATCACTTTGCCGGTTATATCCCAGAAACCTGAAAAACAGAAATAAACCAAAGCCGACTGCAGCAATAAGAAGTATGAGCGTAACAAGTATTATGATATCCACAAGATCCTCCCGCGAAGCAAAAAGGCAGTTGAAATACAGCCCTGATCTTCCCATACTAATGGGAAACAGGAAAAAATGAAACAATCGGAAGTCCCCCCGGGGAGAACCTGACCGGAGCAGATACAATGAAAAAACTTTTAGCAGCAGGAGACAGCCTTCTGGCTGGTCGCTATGGAAAATCCCCGCTGGATTTTTCACGGGAAATATCCCGGTTCCAATTAATCAACAGAGGGCAGGATGGAGAGCCTATGGCCGGTATACTGAGAAATCTGGAAGTCCATTTGCGCAGCAATACCCCTCAGATTCTATTAATGGATGGCGGAGCCAATGACCTATTGATCCCCTATATGCGGGAAAACCATCCAGAGGAGTGGATACCATTCCTTCGGAAGATGGAACGCCACGGAAGCATTGCAGCCGCATCTCTTAAGGAATATTCAGACACACTGAAGAGGGCTATTAAACTATGTGAAAAATTCGCCCTCCCCTTCCTTATCCTTCTGACCATTCCGGTTATCTGTGAAGATTTCTCTCATCCTCTGCATAGAGCCAAAAAGGAGATGGACCAGGAGATCAGGAGAATAGCCTCTGAAGGATCTGAAGTCACCCAAATCATACTGGCGGATTTTGCCCGGGTAATGGATGATGCGTTAACTTCCCGTCAACCAGGTTCTCCCTGGCTTTTCCGTTCTCCTCAGGATCTGGAAAATGACAGAACAGCATCTCCCTCACCGGACCGCGGTCTTGTCTATACCACTGACGGTGTCCATCTGAACGAGCAGGGAGCTGCATTGTGCGGTGAGGAACTGGATAAGATCCTCTCCTCTTTGCCGGCTTGATTTCCAGGGTCAATCTTTGGTCTTCTGATCCCAGAATCTTCCGCAGACAAATAGATAGTCCGATAGGCGGTTGAGATAGATCTGGCAGGGAATCAGATGCTGCATGTGTTCCTGGCGTATGCAGCGGACCAGATGCCTTTCGCAACGGCGGCACACAGCCCTGGCCATATCAATCCAGGCAGAAAAAAGCGAATCCCCCGGGAGTATGAATTCTCTCGGGAAAAAGGTTTTCTCCATGATTTTTTTCTGCTCTTTTTCCAGAAACTCAATCTCTTTTTCCGAGAGACCTCCTTCCCGGACCGGTCTGCTGTTATCAGGATTGGCAATCATTCCTCCCAGAAGAACAAGCCGGGACTGAATTCTGTTGAGCATTTTTTTCCACTCTTTCAGCTCCCTGGAGCCCTGTGAGACCGGAGGAAAGGTCTCACAGGAGGCTTTTATGACACCCAGGGCACTGGTCAGTTCATCCAGATCCCCCAGGGTTTCAAATATCATATCATCCTTTCTCCGCCTCTCTCCGTTATAGAGGGATGTTTCACCATGGTCCCCCCCTCTTGTTGTGATCTGATCAAATTCCAGCTTTAAACGGGATTTCATAAATAACTCCTGAACCCTAACAAAACTTTAAAAATCTCAATATAATATAGGGGGTGTTAAAAAAACATGGTACATAGAAAAAAGAATTGCAATTCTTTTAAATGGTGCTAATATGTAAAAATCTCATTTCAACAGGAAAAAAAGCAAAAATGAACATCAATCTGGTGGAATATGCTATCAATGAGTCCAAAGTTCTTACGATCAAAACGGTCTCCTACCTTTCCCGGGAGAGGAACTACATCGACAATGTTCTGAAAAAGTACCTGAATGAGATTAACAAGCCCCATCTGCTGAACCAGGTATCCTACTGTCTTCATGAGCTGGCAGGAAATGCCAACCGGGCCAATGCCAAAAGGGTTTACTTTGAAGAGAAGGGCCTGGATATCAGCTGCCCTGATGATTATTCCCGGGGATTGGAGACATTCCGGAAGGAAACATTTACCAAAATTGAAAAATTCCAGCTGAAACAGAAAAAAGCGGGACTTTACATTAAAATTGACTTCCATCTTCAGGGAGATAAGCTCCGGATCCGGGTTAGAAACAACTCACTGTTAACTCAGGAAGAAAAGAGCAGAATTCATAAAAAATTCGATGCCATGAAAGAGTACAAGAGTGTTCCCGATGCATTCCAGCTGGTTGAGGATTCCACAGAAGGTGCCGGGCTAGGCCTTGTTATGATCATACAGCTTCTTTATAACCTGGGATTCGGTTCCGATGCACTGACCATTGATACAGACAATAAGGAAACTATTGCCACACTGTTTCTTCATGCAGGAGAACAGGCTGGTATGGGAATAGCCTAAAATCTGATCCATCAATTGACCGCAAAGGATTCCTGATAGAAAATGAAAGAATGAAGTATGTCGACAAGTTCCGGTTCTGGCACTTTTATGTTCCCGGGATTCTCACTATATTACTCTTTGTCTTTTCCATTCATATTGTTGTCATCCCGACCATACAGGAATTTCTCATTGAAAACAGAAAAAATCTCTCTTCCCATGTAAGCAGCGCTGCTCTCAGCATTCTGATGGATTACCAGGCCAGAGTCGAAGCTGGAGAACTGACTCTGGCAGAAGCCCAGAAAGAATCCGTACGGATCATTGAAAATATGAGGTACGGCAAGGATAACCTTGACTATTTCTGGATTATGACAACACGGCCGGATATGATTGCCCACCCCTACAGAGACGACTTGACCGGCCGCTATGTGGGAGAGCTGGAAGATCCCCGGGGAAGAAAAGTCTTCAAAGAAATGACGGCTATTACCGAAGCATCTCAATCAGGGTTTCTGGAGTACAGCTTTCAGAAATATGACAATTCCACCGAAATCGGGGAGAAAATAGCCTATATAACCCTCTTCAAGGATTGGAACTGGATCATTGGAACCGGTTTTTATCTCGATGAAGTAACGCCTTTTAAAAGATCCGTGATCAGGAGACTCCTGATCCTGGGTTACGGAATCCTGTTATTTATTCTGATACTGATACTATATCAAGCCTACAAGAATCTAAACCTGAAAAAAGAACTGACAGAGTCAATCAGCAGGGAATTGAGTTCAAAGCAGCTCTTTCAAACAGTGTTCAACAACACCTTTCAGCTAATAGGAATCCTGGATAACAGGGGAAGGCTTCTTCAGGCAAATAAAAATGCTCTGGAAGTTATTGGAACAACTCCTGACCAGGTGGTGAATAAATATATTTGGGAAACCAACTGGTGGGCAAAAGCGCCGGGAGAGATCGAAAAAGTAAAGGAAGCTGTAGAAAAAGCATCCCAGGGAATTGCCACCCGGTTTGAAACATACCATATCAAACCAGAGGGGACAAAAGCCTATATAGATTTAACATTCAGTCCGGTACTCAGCAAAGAGGGGAAAGTTCTGTTCATACTTCCCGAAGGCAGGGATATCACGGAAAGAAAGGAGATGGAGGAAGAACTCCTTAAATTGAACAATACCCTGGAAAGGCAGGTAGAAGAGAGAACCGGAACCCTCCAGAAATACCTGAAGGATCTGGAAGGGACACAGCAGCAGCTGATTCAGTCTGAAAAAATGGCGGCATTGGGACGGCTTGTTGCGGGAGTAGCCCATGAAATCAACACTCCTCTGGGAATCTCTGTTACCGCGGCATCCTACCTGGATGACAGAACCAGAAGAATCAAGAACCTGATGGATCAGGGAGATTTGACAGAAGAGGAATTTTTAAGTTACCTGGATAACACTGTAGAGTCCTGTGGTATGATTCTTGCCAACCTGGAACGGGCAGCCGGTCAGATCAAGGTTTTCAAGCAGGTCGCGGTAGACCAGTCAGATGAAGCGATCAGAACAATACTCCTGAAAAACTACCTCCATGAGATTGTGAAAAGCCTTCATCCCGAACTGAAAAAGAAACCCTGTCTCATAGAAATAGACTGCCCCGCGGAACTGCAGATAACAACATACCCTGGAACAATCTCACAGGTGTTTTCCAATCTGATCATGAATTCTATCAAACATGGTTTTAAAAACAGGGAATCCGGAGCGATTACCATCACCTGTCATAAAGAGAAACAGCGGCTTCATATCCTCTATGAGGACAACGGTCAGGGAATTACAGAAGAGGTAGCTGACAAAATCTTTGAACCTTTTTATACAACAGCCCGGTCCGAAGGAGGAACAGGACTGGGCATGCATATTGTTTATAATATAATAACCCAGAAGTTAAAGGGAAAGATCTCCGTTGATCCCCATCAGGATGGCGGACTGGCGTTCCTGATAGAACTTCCAGCCGAATAAGGAGAACCCATGTCAATCCTCAACAGTTTTGCCAGCATAGACCCTGCAGAATTAAGAAAAGAAGTGGAAAAGCATCTTCAATGGTGCTATGCGCACAATCAAATCACCATAGATGAATTGGAAGAGCGGCTCAGGATTCTAAACAGCACAGACGATAAAACCAGACTGCTTTCTTTGGTGGAGGACCTTCCTCCCAGGCAGGAAAAAGCAGAAGAGAACTCCGAGTCATCTACCGGTACAGAGCATAGCAGGGATGTAAAAAACGACTCGTATTTTGCATTTTTGGGAAGCCACACAAGACGGGGAGAATGGGATGTCCCCCAGAAAATTGACGTTGCCGCCATACTGGGAAGCCAGATGCTGGATTTCCGGGATGCCCGGTTTCATACAGGAACAACCGTGATAAGTGCATTTGCTTTTATGGGCAGTGTGGAAATGAAATTCCCTCCCGGGGTAAGGGTAACATCCAAGGGAGTTCCCATACTGGGATCCATAGAAAACAGAGTCCAGTCCGAAGCTTCAGGCCCGCTGATCCATATCGAAGGATTCGCCATGCTGGGAAGCATCAACGCCAAAACCCGGAAATAGGGCCCTCCGGCTCCGTTCAGGAACCCGGAGAAGGTGCAAGACCCTTTCCTCTCCCCCTTTGGGGGAGGTTGAAGGGGGCAATGTATAAACTACATTTTCAAGGGGAAACCGGCTTTTTTCAGAGTTTCCACAACCTTATCTTCCGCCTGTCTGATAAAATCACCAGAAAGGGTTTTATCAGGGTCAGAAAAGGATGTCCTGACGGTAATGCTCTTCTGATCTTCACTTAACTGAAAAACATCAGCGATTTTTACCCAGTCCAGCTCTTTCATTTTCAGCCGTCCCAAAGCTTTTATAACGTCTTCCACAGGAGTCTTGGTCTCTGCTACCACAGTACAGTCAAAGGTGGATGAGGGGAATCTGGCGAGGGGCTGATATTTGGTTTTATCCTTCAGCTCCCTGTCCTGGAACTCTGTGAGATCAAGGACAGCAATTACAAGGTTCCCTTTGATTTTAAAGTTCCGGCAAACCAGAGGATGAACGGTTGTGACAAAACCGCAGCTCTTACCCATAACCTGAATATCCAGAAAATCTGTAGGATGAAGCCCTGTCCAGTTCTGGGGAATCAGGGTATTGGCAGGGTTATAGTCCCGGTTCATTCTATAGGAAAGATTCAGAGAGTTCATCAGACTTTCCATGATATTGGCAACTTCCAGAAAGGGAGACCCTTTTCTGTCATAAAAAGCCATACCCAGCTGATAAAGCTCTTTGGAAAAATCCTGCTGATCCTCTTTATAAGACCGCCCCAGCTCAAACATTCTGAAATTGTTCCAGTGTTTCTGGTTTAAAGACGCAGACTGGATCAGGCTGGGAACCATGGAAGGCCGCATCCTGTCATGCTCGGGACTGATCGCATTAACCAGTTTGAGTGTTTCATTTTTTTCAGGCCAGTAAGCCTGTTCCAGAAGCTTTTCTCCCACCATCGGGTAGGTATAAACTTCCAGGGCTCTCCCCCTGTAAACCATAAAATCCAGGATCTTTCTCTGAACGTTCTTGGCCTGAGAAAGGTTTACCGCGGAAATGGTACTGAGAGGAGCCTGGGGAACCAGTTTATCATAACCGTACACCCGGCCGACCTCTTCAATCAGATCCGCATCCACTTCCACATCCTTGGTGGCCCGGAAACTGGGAACCGTAACCATGAGTGTCTCGCCATCAGGTTCTACGGAAAAGTCCAGTGCTTCCAGATATCCGCTGATTTCCCGGGCATTCAGGGACGTTCCCAGAATAGAGTTAACCCTTTGGGGATCCAGAGCTATTTTCAGCTCCGGAGTGGGTATAACACCGTCAGATTCAATTTTACCGACAACCCGGGCCTCAGGACAGCTTTCCAGAACCAGCTCCAGAATCCGGAGGACTGTTTTTTCCAGCTGGTTCGTATCCAGAGACTTTTCATAGCGCTGGCTGGAATCGGTTCTCAATCCCAGACGGGTCGAGGTATGCCGGATTCTGGCATCCACCCAGTTGGCCGCCTCAATAAAGATTCTGGTAGTATCGTCTTTTACACTGCTGGAAAGACCGCCCATAATTCCACCGATAACAGAAGGGCCTTCAGCATCACAGACCATGGTATCGCTGGGAATAATCTGTCTTTCCATCTCATCCAGGGTAACAAAGGTTGTATGCTCTCCCATCTCTTTAACAATGATTTTACCGCCCCGGATCGTATCCCGGTCAAACAGGTGATTAGGCTGCCCCAGCTCGAGCATCACATAGTTGGAGATATCAACAATATTGTTTATGGGCCGTAACCCGCAGGCAATCAGCCGCTGCTGCATCCAGACCGGACTGGGTTTTACCTGAACATTATCTACGCTTAAACCAAGATACCCCAGACAGGCACACCCTTTTTCCACTTCAATGGTGACGGGAGAGGCTTCGGAAGAAAAGGTCTTCCGCATCTCTGCCATCCACTCATCGCTATAGGGTTTTTTTAGCGGTTTCTTGAATACCGCCGCAAACTCCCGGGCCATACCATAATGCCCCCAAAGGTCAGGGCGGTGAGTAATGGATTTGTTATCGATGTCCAGAATCACATCCTTCTTGAGGCCCATCAGTTCTGCCATGGTAGTTCCTACAGGAGTCTCTTCCGGAAGAACCAGAAGCCCCTCATGACCGTCTCCCAGTCCCAGTTCATCTTCCGCGCATAGCATCCCTTCGCTCATAACCCCGCGGATTTTTTTCGGTTCCAGAGTAAACCCGCCGGGCAGGGTCGTTCCGATCGGAGCAAAGGGAACCTTAAGGCCCACCTTCACATTGGGAGCTCCGCAAACCACCCTTTTTTCTCCTTCCCCTGTTTTAAAAGAAACAAGATTGAGTTTATCCGCATCGGGATGGGGTTCAATAGCGGTTATCTCCGCTACAGTAACAGCATCCATATGCTCGTTGGAGATTTCAACACCCTCAACCTCGCAGGTGGAGAGGGTAAATTTCATCCCCAGCTCCTGAGGCGTAATATCCGATGGTATATCTGTAAATTCCTTGATCCAATCTAAACTGATTTTCATATTTCCCCTTCCTAGTACGCCTTGAACTGTTCTGAAAAGCGGAGATCTCCGCTGTGAAGATACCGGACATCATCAATGTGGTAGCGCATCATGGTCAAACGGTCCACACCGATACCGAAAGCAAAGCCATTCCACTCCTTAGGGTCAATTCCGCCGGCTTTCAGTACGTTGGGATGAACCATTCCGCAGCCCAGAGCTTCTACCCAGCCAACCTGTTTGCACACACTGCATCCCTTGCCCCCGCAGAGAAGACATTCATAATCCAGCTCAAAACCGGGCTCCACAAAAGGAAAAAATCCGGGCCGGAGCCTTACTTTGATCTCTTTTTTAAAGATTTCCGAAAGAAGGGTCCGCAGAAAGTGGATCATATGGGAAACAGAAATATCCTTTCCCACCATCATCCCTTCCATCTGGTGAAATGCGGCTTCATGACTGGCATCCAGGGTTTCGCAGCGGAAGACCTTTCCTGCTCCCACAAACTTGAAGGGTGGTTTATGGAGTTCCATACCGCGGATCTGCATATTGGATGTGTGGGTCCGCAGAAGGTGTTTTTTATCTCCGAACCAGAAGGTATCCTGCATATCCCTGGCAGGGTGGCTGGCAGGAATATTCAATGCTTCGAAGTTATAATATTCATTTTCAATATGGGGTCCATCAAGTATGGAAAATCCCATGGTCTGGAAAATCTCTTCCAATTCCCTCTGAATAATCGAAACAGGATGAAAACCCGCTGCATTCAGCCCGGTATCCCTGATGGAATCCCTGAAAGTAACATCCTGCCAGTTTTTCAGCAGTTTTTCATTAATTTCAGCCGTTTCCAGCTGCGTCATTTTCTGATCCAGCTCGGAAAGGATCTCCTCTTTGAGCTGGTTGGATTTCATTCCCAGAGATTTCTTGACTTCGGGAGTGGCATCCTTCAATGATTTCAGGATTGCATTGAGCTTTCCTTTTTTTCCCAGGAATTCCGCTTTCAGGTTTGCCAGTTCCGATCTGTCATGAACAGTTTCAATCGCCTGGGCAAACTCCTTTTTAAGATCTTCCAGATTTTGTTCCATTCCGGACCTCTCATTTTACCGAGGGAACTCCCGTCGGGAGCCGGTCGGCAGGTTGTATTTATGTATGTGACAAAAAAAGAGCCGCAGAGAGTTTCGTTCATCAGAAGAAACTCTCCGCGGCTCTCTTGAACTACCGTTCCTTAACCAAGCCCGGGCTTCTTCCTGCTGGTAAAGCTAAAAAAGAAAAAGAAACTAAAAAAGTGAAAAAAGAATACGGGCTTTTTCATATTGGGAAACATTTTAGCCATATGCTCCTTTCCTGTCAAGGAATACCTGTGATGCAGGATTATTCCTGAATTGATTCCTCACCCCTATTAGTGTTATGCTCAGGAAAACAACTCTGCCGGCTGTAACATAAGCCGGACGGAGCTGTTTACCTTTACATACAATACAATTTTCAGGAGGAAATATGAGTATGCTGTCCAGGCAGAAACAGTTCTTCTTAACGGGGATGCTGCTCATATCGCTTATTATGAGTTCCAACGCAATCGACACTTCAAAACTGGAAGACGGGCTCTACGCCCTCTTTGATACAAACAGAGGAAATATTCTTGTCCAGCTGGAGTACAAAAAGACTCCGCTGACAGTTATAAACTTTACCGGACTGGCAGAAGGGAAAATGGAAACGTCCCAGAAAGACGGCCCCTATTATGACGGTCTGAAATTTCACAGGGTCATTGACAACTTCATGATCCAGGGCGGAGACCCCCTGGGGAACGGAACAGGCGGACCGGGATACAAATTCGGAGATGAAATTGATAACTCTCTTCAGTTTGACGGCCCAGGTGTTCTTGCCATGGCCAATGCCGGCCCCGGTACAAATGGAAGCCAGTTTTTCATTACCCATGTGGAAACCCCCTGGCTCCAGGGAAAACACACCATTTTCGGTCATGTTCTGGAAGGTCAGGATGTGGTAGACAGCATAAAGCAGAATGACTATATCGAAAAACTGGAAATCATCAGAGTAGGAGCAGAAGCGGAAGCTTTTCAGAATGATCAGGCGGCATTTGATAAATATCAGAGCGAAATGGCTGCCATGGAAAGAAAAAAGATGGAAGAAGAGCAGAAAGCCGTTCTGGAAGAGATCAATGCCAAGTGGCCTGATGCCCAGGTCTCTGATACAGGAATCCGTTACATTATCGAAAAAGAAGGTTCCGGAGAGAAACCCTCTGCAGGTGCCACCGTTACCGCTCATTACACAGGGATGTTCCTGGACGGAAGAGTCTTCGACAGCTCTGTTCAAAGAGGCAAGCCCTTTGACCTCCAGGTTGGTGTGGGACAGGTTATCAGAGGATGGGACGAGACCCTTCTGGATATGAAAAAAGGTGAAAAAAGAACCATTATCCTCCCTCCCGATCTGGCATACGGCAGCAGAGGCGCCGGTGGAGTCATTCCTCCCAATGCGTGGCTTGTATTT
Organism: Oceanispirochaeta sp.; assembly: GCA_963677615.2. Lineage (GTDB taxonomy): Bacteria > Spirochaetota > Spirochaetia > DSM-2461 > DSM-2461 > Oceanispirochaeta. The sequence goes on from CAXXQW010000006.1 coordinate 455,894, forward strand.
GAAGTAGAACTATTAGACTTCTAGGCGTAACCCTTAATACACGAGGAGATTGAAATGAAGAAGCGCATCCTGTCTATCCTGACAATTTTGCTGATCAGTCCGTTATTTCTGTTTTCTGAAGATTTATCAGAGATGGGCGACGGCCTGTATGCCCGGCTTTCCACTCCCAGAGGAGACCTGCTTTATCAGCTGGACTATGAGAACCTCCCTTTAACGGTTTCCAATTTTGTGGCCCAGGCCGAAGGAAAGATGGGGCCGCCTCTTTATGACGATCTTATTTTTTATAAAAGAGTTGAGGGCTATGCCCTTTTCTCCGGTGATAAGGAAGGAACGGGAAACGGAGGGGCTGATTATTCCTACCCCAGAGAGAAGAACAGTCAATACTCCTCAGCCGATCCAGGTGCTCTCATGATGGAATCCCGAAACGGGGAAGACCATGGAAGCCGGTTTCTCATTTTGGTTGCCGGAGACAGTTTTCTGGAAACCAAATACACTGTCTTCGGAAAACTCATACAGGGACAGGAGATTCTACCAAAAATAAAGGAAAGTGATTCTGTTTCCATCGAAATACTCCGAGTGGGCTCTGATGCGGAAAACTTCCAGCCCGATGAAGCTGCAGTCATTGCCCTCAGGGAAGATGCGGAGCAAAAAAGCCGGTTGGCATTCGCCCGTGACTACCCTGAGGTAGCCGCATTTCTCAACCAGCTGGGAACAGGATTACAGGAGAGTGAAACCGGAATCTATTATAAAATCTTCCGGAAAGGATCCGGTGCCCGCCCCAGGCCGGGAAACACGGTACAGATGCACTACTCTGGAAAACTGATTACCGGGCAGGAGTTTGACAACTCCTATTCCAGAGGGGAACCTTTTTCCTTCACTCTGGGAGAAGACGGAGTCATTCCCGGATGGGTGGAAACAGCCTTGAGCATGCAGCCGGGAGAACAGAGGACAATCGTTCTTCCTCCTTCTCTAGCCTATGGAGAAAGAGGATATGGCCCCATCCCTCCCAATTCATGGCTGATATTTGATATCGAACTGATTGATTTTCAATAAAAACATATCATGGCCAAATCCAAAAGTAAGACAATCTTTTACTGTTCATCCTGTGGTCATGAAGAACCCAAATGGCTGGGACACTGTCCCGGCTGCGGGGAGTGGAATACCTTCCGGGAACAGACGATTCAAACCGAATCGGTCTCGCCGGCAGGGCAGATCAGACCTCCATCAAAGCCAATATCCATTCAGGATCTGAAACCAGATCCGGGAGTCAGGAAATCCTGTGGAATCAGGGAAGCAGACCAGGTACTGGGAGGCGGACTGGTGGCAGGCTCATCCATCCTTCTGGGGGGAGAACCCGGTATCGGTAAATCCACCATGATGCTGCAGATTGCCGAAGCATCCAGCAGGAATTCCGAAGTTCTCTATGTTTCAGGGGAAGAATCCCAGGGGCAGCTGAAAATCCGGGCTGACAGACTGGGGGTGAAAGCAGAATCCCTGGTGATCTACTGTGAATCCCGTGTGGAAGAGATTTTAAATGTCCTCTCCGACCGGAAACCGGGACTGGTTATAATCGACTCCATACAGACCCTCCATTCTCCTACACAGGGGCTTGTCCCCGGTACGGTAAACCAGCTCAAGTTCGGATGTTTTGAGCTTATCAACTGGGCAAGAGAAAACAGCGCCGTCCTGCTCCTGGTGGCTCATGTGACAAAGGAAGGGGCCATTGCCGGCCCGAAAGTGATCGAGCATATGGTAGATACGGTTCTGTATTTTGACCACTCGGGAAATGATCTGAGAATCCTCCGTTCCACAAAGAACCGGTTCGGGTCGGTTGATGAAATCGGGATCTTCCGTATGGAAGCGGAGGGCTTAAGGCAGATCAGTAACCCGGAGGGACTATTTCTGGAAAACAGGCAGGGAGCTCTCCCCCCCGGGATTGCCGTAGCGCCCGTGTTTGAAGGTTCCAGAGTGCTCCTGGTGGAAATCCAGGCTTTAACTATCCCGGCAAAAGGGGCGGTTTCCCGGATTTTCTCCGACAGGATCGAATCGGGCAGAGTCTCCCGGCTGGCCGCCATTATGGAAAAACATGCGAATTTGCGGTTTTCCGATCAGGATATCTATATCAATGTGGCCGGCGGAATCAAAATCGCAGAAATCGGTATGGAACTGCCTCTGGCTCTGGCTATCTACTCGGCCAGAACCGGTATCCCTCTCCCGGCAGATCTGATAGCCATGGGAGAGATGAGTCTGACCGGAGAGATCCGTCCGGTACCCCAGCTGAAAAGGCGTTTGAAAGCCGCAGAAGAGATGGGATTTAAAAGGATCCTGCTTCCCGCATCGGAGACTGATAAAACCGCAGGATCTGCAGGAGAAACCATCCGGGTCAAAGATATCTCTGAAAGCATCAGGAAAGTCTTCTCCCCGTCTGAATAATCAGCTTCCCAAAAGCAGGGATATCCTGGGAAGAGCATAAAAGGTACCAATAGAGCTCCCCAGGGAAGAGAAGAAAAAGACAAGAAGGATTCTGGATATCCTGTTCCTGTACCAGCCCTTTAATGTGGTCACATCGTCCTGAAGAGATTCCATATCATGAACTCGCGGCTTCCTCAGAAAATATTCCATAATTCCCGAAACCATACCTACACCAATGGTAGGATTCATACTGGTAACCGGAGCCGCCAGGAATGAACCAATCACTGTCAGAGGATGTCCCAGAGCAATCAAAGCTCCCAGAGCAGCCAGGGTTCCATTGGACAGGATCCAGATAAGCAGCATTTTCATACCCACTTCCCGGCCGGAAGTGATAAAACCGGTTGTGACAAAACCCAGTATTATGACGGGAATCACCCAGGGAAGGATTTTTGTTGTAACTTTGGGGGGAGGCAGATGTGAAATTTCATCCAGACTGTCTGATGCTTTCCCATTATGAAGATTCTCTATCCATTTCACCATGCCCGCCATATGACCCGCACCAACCACAGCCAGGACTTTACTGCCTGGTGATTTATAGATATTGGTTGCCAGGTACTGATCCCGCTCATCGATAAGTACAGACTTAACCGACGGAAGGTAGGATGCCAGCTCACCCATCATATCTTCCAGAGCTCCCTTCTTTTTCAGGGCCTCCACTTCTTCCGCATCCACCTCTTCCTTGGTAAATACGGAACTGATCAGAGACGCCAGGAGTTTCATCTTGTTCCAGAAGTTACTTTTGGCCCAGGCTCTCTGGAGGGTCATCTGAACCGGTCTGTCACTGAATGAAAAAGGAATATTCAGCTCCCGAGCCACTTCTATCGCCCGCTTCATCTCTTCACCGGGTTTTATACCCGTGTTCATTCCGACTTTTCTCTGAAAAGAAGTAAGAACCAGATTGGCCAGAAGGAGGAATCCCTTTTTTTCACGGAAAACCTTATTCAGGTTCATCTGCTGCCAGTTCTCTTTTTTCGAAAGAGACTGATACCGTCCCGCATCAATTTCCACACAGATCCTGTCAGGATTCTCCTCCCGGATAGCATTGGCAACCTCTTCCACACTCTCATGGGAAACATGGGCGGTTCCCATCAAAATAATTTCTCTGTTTTCAAAGGTTATCCGGGTAACCGTATCGCTCTCATTATTTATGGTCATCGCTTTTTCCTGTACTGCTGAATTTTCCAATTTATCTCCTCTCCGCTTTCACTGCTCTGAAGACTGCAATTCCCAGCGAGCCAGATCAGATTCGTAGAAATCACTTTTATCATTGACATTGCCGTAGGAAGCCAGAGCGGATTTTGTCAGCCCGGCCAGTTCGTATCGGGCTCCCAGGTAAAAATACATCCTGCTCTGAAGATCCTTATTCTCTTCTTTTCTGATTTTATCAGTAATGAAAAAATCCGATCCCGGGGAAAGGTAGTATCGGAACATCTCATACATCAGGGTTTCTCTGGTCACCCGGGGTGCAACCTCTTTCAGCAATTGCTGGGCAGAACTCCTGTCTCCGTATTTTTCCATGCAGATTGATGCCGCCAGAATATAGCAGAATTCCCGGGGCTCAAACTCATAGGCTTTGAGAAAGTGCTCCGCCGCTTCTTCATAACGGCCATACATAAAAGCAATTTTTCCCAGTGGTTCATGGGCAAATCCATAGCCCGGCCTGGCAGCTAAGACTTTTTTATAATACTGTTCCGCTTTTTCATACTCTTCCCGGTCATCAAGGATTCCTGCCATATAAACATTGCCGAAAAAATTGTCTTCATTGAGGGAGAGCAGAATCTTAAGATCATCATAAGCCCCATCCAGATCATAAAAATACTGGATTCTTATCCTGGCGCGGTCCAGGTAATGCCATTCCACATCCGGTTCCAGCTCTATGGCTCTGGAAATATCATCTTCGGATTTCCCGTATTTTTTCAGCCCTTTCCAGGCTCTGGCTCTATCGATGTAAAGATAGGCAAAATCGGGTTCCAGTTCTATCGCCCGGTCCAGAAGAGAGATCGAAGCTTCCAGATTATCCAGGTTCATTTCCGCTGACCCGGCACCGGAAAGTGCCAGAAAGTTATCATCCTGCTTCTTCAGAACAGTTAAAAAATTGTTTTTCGCAGCTTCATACTGCCGCCGTCCCAACCGAACCATGCCCTGCAGAAGATTGGCATCCACATGCCCTGGATCAAGGGTCAGAGCTTTTATAAGAAAAGCGTCACGTTTATCCTCGTCTTCCAGAGCATTATACAAAAGAGCATAGGTGTACAGGGCTTCAGTGTTTTCAGGCTCTTCCCCGAGAACCTCATCAAGAGTGGATCGGGCGTCATCATACTTACCTTCTGCTATCTGAAGTGCCGCCATAACGACCTTCTCATCATTGGTAAGTTTCTCTGAGGATTCTTCAAAAACAGCAAGGGCTTTGTCAGTATCTTCCACCCTGGAGACTTCTTCCAGTTTTTCCAGAAAACCGGGCTCTTCTTCCCCATCCTCCACAGGAGCTTTTTCTGCAGGTTTCTCCATGGGAGTTTCCGCAGCGGGAGAGTCCTTCCCTGAAGGATTCTCCGGGATTGTAAGACAACCTGTCCCCATAAATATAAAAAAGGCAAGAACAATACCTGTACTTTTAAGAGATCTGATTGATTTCAGCATAAGAGTCTCCTTGATGAGCCGGTGTGATTAATATACCCATGGATCCCTGTTTGGACAAGGTTGCTTTTTTAGAATCCTGCTGATACTATGCGTTCATTATGGAAAGAGAAAAAAGCAGCGGATTATTTCTAATACCTTTCATTTATGCAACACTGATACTTGCTTTTCTTTTTATCCATTTTTCACAATTTGAACACTTCTCGAGAGAGATGAAAAATGCCTGGTATAGCGGAACCATAACCAGAGGCCGGGGTATAAAGCCTTCCAGAATTACCAAACTGGTACTAAACAGTAATGGGCTGGAACTGAATTTTTCAGGACGCTCCCCGCTGACCATGATAACAGAAGACGGTATCAGAAGAGACCTCAGTATTCAGGAAATCAGCAGAGATGAAAATTCCCTCCGCGTACAGTTCAAATATGATACAGCCATAACATTCAAGACTGATCCGAGAAGCAGTAACACTTCCATGGAATTCACGGTTCCCCAGACCAGGCCTCCTGTCAGGGAGCTCCAGCTGAATGCCAGGGTTGCAGATCTCTTCCAGTTGAACAGGGATGGCGACAGCCAGCAGATACTCTCGGACGGAACAAGCTCTTTCTTTCTACATATGGATCAGGACTTTACACTGGACGAAGAAAAAAATCTGCTCACAATTTTTATGAACGACAGAACAAGCACTGTTCTGATGCTTGAGGATGAAGCACCCGGTTTAGGAAGAAGCATCAGAGAGTGGCTTGCGGAAAACCAGGAGATTACTCCCGGAAATTTTGCCGATTCCGTGCAAAATTACAGAACTGCCGCATATAACGGATTTAAATCCCGCTACGACTATAACAGCGGGAGAGCCTCTCTCCCTGATGGTTCAACCGAATTCAACGAAACCGGTTATGTCTATTTTATCAGTGAAGCTCTCAGAAGAAATGAATACGGGGTTATTTTACCTGACCTTCTGGGGAGCATAGAAAAAAACAGCAGTCAGTTCACCTGGTACTCCTCCCCCTTCACGGGAGACATAGTGAACAAGGGAGCCCCCATCCTCCGGCAGGACCCTGCTGACCTGATGGAAAAAATTTCAACCTTGACCATACAGGGCAACCCTGAGGAATCTCCCTATAAAGAGGTCTATGCCCTTCAAAAAATGCTCAGAGAAAAGGAAGAGGAAGATTACGAAGCCTGGATTGAGGAAAATCTATACCCTCTGATTATATGGCTGGAAGAAGGGCTTTTTCTTTTCCATCCTGAAAATCCCGTTTGTGATATCAGATTAAACCTGCTGGCGGCCGATCTTATCCTGAAAGCCGGCGAAGCAGAAGAGAGTGAATCTCTTATTCAGACCGGACGTAAAATTCTGATCACGCTTCTTGAAAAGGCAGATCAGGAAGGCTTTCTCCCTGCTGAAATAACATTTTCCAGAGAACACCCCTCTCTGGAAAGCGGATTTGTACGTCCGGAAACAGTTTTGAAACTCTTCCCCCGGCAGGAATTCTCTCCCCGGTTTGTTGATATTTCCGATTATACAGGAAAAGACAGCTGGATTTTTACAGCAGCGGAATCTGTTAGAATCACCTCTTCCGATGAGGGGCTGGATATTGATTTAAACTATCCCAGAGGGCAGATTCATCATGTTATCCTGAAAGGAATCAAACCCTACGACAGGATTCTGCTCCACAGTATTGTCTGGAAAAGCGATCCCCGCTTTCAAAGGTATTCTGACGGATGGGTATATGATTCAGTCAATCAGACTCTCTATGTGAAAATCCGTCAGAGAGCAGCCAGGGAGACAATCAGTATCCGATACAGTCCGGAAGCACCGGAAACACCGGAACCGGCTGATCAGGAAGAGAATTCTGTTGCTGCCGGAGAAGAGACTCCCCAACAGAACGGGCAATCATAAAATCTGGAATTCTGCCGAAAAAATATAAGCAAAATAAAAAGAGTTCCTGTATAATGAATGTAAAAAGATTATAATTCCGGGAGATTTATATGAGAACTGGAGTGTTCTTTGTCAAAATACGAGACGACTACTCAAAACAGAGAAAGGATTTTTTTCCCTACATCTCATCTGAGTATATGAAAATAGCAAAAAACTTTCATGTCGATAAGGTATATCCTGTTCTTGCGGTCAAGGATGTCACAATCATTGCGGAGGATGAATCAAACATTGAAACATCCCAGTTCCTTGTTCCAACGGAAAACAAAAATTTTATGTGGGTCCAATCAGAAATATTCCAGTACTGGGGAATTGAACCGGAATAATGAAAATACTGACTCCCGCTGAAATGCGGGATCTGGATATCTCTGCGGTTGAAAATTTAGGTATTCCGGAAATTGTACTGATGGAAAATGCCTCCTCCGCAGCTCTTCATGTTTTATCACAGCATTTTCTTTCCCTCAATGAAAAAGGTTTGATAATCTGCGGCTCAGGGAATAATGGGGGGGATGGATTTGCCCTGGCAAGAAAGCTTTATTCCCTCTCCCTTCCTGTTACAGTTTTATTCTACGGCTCCCGGGAAAAGCTGAGCTCAGCATCTCTTCAGAATCTGATCTGCCTTGAAAAGATCGGCATATCCTTTTATTCCGATCCTGAAGGTGATTTGCTCCGGAAGCAACTGGAAGAAACGGATTATATTGTCGACGCTCTTTTCGGGACAGGGCTGAACAGGCCTGTTCAGGGTAAATATGCACAAGTGATCCGCATGATCAATAACTCTGGGAAAAAAATTCTCTCCCTGGATATACCCTCCGGAGTCAACGGTGTAAACGGAAAGATTGAAAACCATGCTGTGAGGGCCAATGCAACCGTAACTTTCGGAAACCCCAAAAAGGGAAACCTTCTCTATCCCGGATATGCCCAGAACGGGCAGTTATTCTGTTCCAGAATATCCTTTCCTCCCGAGTATTATGAAAACAGCCTCTACCAGTCGGAAGTCAATCTTCCCCCTCCTCTGCCGCACAGGAATCCGGAAGGATATAAAAACAGCTTTGGTAAAGTTCTTCTTATCGGAGGAGGAGGCAGTTATTTCGGGGCTCCGGCTCTGGCAGCACAGGCCATATTCCGTTCGGGAGGTGGCTTTGTTACAGCGGTTCTACCGGAAGAACTGGTATCATCATTTTCCATTCTATGTCCGGAAGCCGTGGTCTCACCGCAAAAAAGCGATGAAAACAACTGTCTGACCCAGAAAAGTGCTTCTGAGATCCTGGAATTGTCCACACAGCATACATCAGTGATTATCGGTCCAGGGATTACCAGAACCTCCGGCGTTACATCCTTACTGGAACAGCTGATTCCTGAAATACCCGTTCCTCTGATTCTTGATGCAGACGGCTTGCATGCACTGGCCGGAAAACCTGAGCTGACCCGGAACAGGAGATCTTCCACCATACTGACTCCCCATAAAGGAGAGCAGAGAGCCTTATCTGGAGATGGAAAGATTGAAGAGCCTCTGGAAAACTATTACAACGCCATAACCGTATACAAAGGCCCCCATTCCGCAATAAAAATGCCTGATGGTAGAGAGTATATCAATCTGACAGGAAATTCCGCACTGGGAACAGCAGGAAGCGGGGATGCTCTGACCGGGATAATCGCAGGCCTGATTTCCGCTCTGGGAGCAGAAGATGCCGTCAGAACCGGTGTGCTTATCCATGGTCTGACTGCAGAGATCGCATCCCGGGAGATCCCCGAAGATTCTTTTACAGCCTCGGAAATACTAAACTATCTTCCCAAAGCCATAGATTTTTACAGGAAAAATCATTCATCCCTTTCCAAAACCTGTTATAATACAATTTATACTCTTTCCTGACTCTTTGAAATCACTTTTCACCCATAGGAGGATATCCCATGATTGTCTATTGCGTAGAGGTCTCTGTTACAAAAGGGAACGAAAATGATTTTCTTCTGGCAACCAGAGAAAACCATAGGAACACCAGAAAGGAACCGGGTAATATCAGATTCGATGTTCTTCAAAGCGGGGAAGATCCTGCAAAATTTTTCCTTTATGAAGTGTACGAGTCCGATGAAGCTGTCAAATCCCATAAAGAGACATCCCATTATCTGAAGTGGAGAGACCGGGTTGCTCCCTGGATGGCAGAACCGAGGAAGGGTGTTAAATACCATCCCCACTTTCCCGAGGACGGATCAGCATGGTAAAATTTTTCTTTTGCGGCTAATAAGAAACTCCTTTTTGGATCCGGAAAAACAGGAACTCTTCCAGAACAGATAGACCCATCAAAGGGCCTTCTGCTTCTATTAACCGGACGATCTGTCTCGGAAACCCCTCTTTTTCAATCCTTGAAGACTTCTCTCGAATCCAGAGGAATTAATACCATCTTCAAGGTTGTTACTGGAGAACCATCTCCGGAGGTTGTTGACGGAATAGCCAAAGAGATGAGAGACCAGAGAATAGGAACCGTAGCGGCTTTGGGAGGGGGAAGTGTACTGGATGCGGGTAAAGCTGTTTCCGCCATGCTCTGTGAAGAAGGATCTGTCATGGAGTACCTGGAAGGAGTGGGAACCCGGGAGCCATCAGGAAAAAAGGTGCCCTTTATTGCTCTGCCCACCACAGCCGGTACAGGCAGCGAATGTACAAAAAATGCGGTCATAAGTCGTCCCGGTCCGGAAGGGTTTAAAAAATCTCTTCGTCACGACAACTATATCCCTGATATGGCAATTATTGATCCTGACTGGCTGGAATACCTTCCCCTCCGCATAAGTGCGTCCTGTGGAATGGATGCGTTCAGTCAGCTTCTGGAATCTTTTCTCTCTACCGCGTCATCTCCCATAACAGATGCCCTGGCTCGGAGAGGACTGGAAAATTTTTTCCAGTCTTTCTCATCCCTCCTGGAAGGGCAGGAAGAGAAGAGAGACCGGGAAAATATTTCTCTGGCAGCGGCGATTTCAGGGTTAACCCTGGCAAATGCCGGTTTGGGAACTGTCCACGGAATTGCCGGCGTTCTGGGAGGGCTCTATCCCATCCCCCATGGATCGGCATGCGGAATCCTTATGCCTCCGGTGATGAGATTGACCCTGAGCAATCTCCTGGAGAAAGAACCCGAACACCCCTCCCTTCTCAAAGCAGCCCAGTTGGGAAGATTTATTAAGGATGACCGGAATCTCTCGGTAGAAAATGCGGTTCTGGCACTGATAAGCCAACTGGATCTCTGGGCAGATCTGTCTCAGCTTCCCAGCCTCAAGGAGTACGGACTGCCCGGGGAAGAGCTGGAGAAAGCCGCATCACAGTCGGGGAATAAAAATAACCCTTACCCATTCTCGGAGGAGGAAATCCGGAAGATCCTTGAGAGCTGTTATTAATGGACAACTTTTTCTCTCCCATGCCAAAGGCCCTGGCACACAGAGGGGACAGCTTTCATTTTCCGGAAAACACTGAAATATCTTTTGCCGCGGCTATAAAGCTCGGTGTTGATGTGATTGAAACAGACGTACACCTTACCTCAGACGGAGAAATTCTTATCTGGCATGATGAGAATTTCAGCAGGATCAGCGGTGACAGCAGAAAGATCCGGGAGATTCATTCACGGGAACTCGAAGAGATTGATGCGGGTGCCTTTTTCACCAGGGACGGAGGAAAAACCTACCCCTTCCGGCGGCAGGGAATTCACCCCCTTCTTCTGAAGGATGCGCTCTCCCGATTTCCCGGGACCCGATTCAATATCGATTTAAAAGATAACAATCCGGAACTGGCGGAAGCATGTTCCGAGCTTTTCCAGAAGAGCAGATCAGAAGCCCGGGTTTGTATAGGGTCATTTCATCACAAGGTTCTGGAATCATTCAGAAACACTGCAGGAAGAGTGGAAACATCCATCTCCCGGAAAGAACTGAAAAAACAGCTGGGAATCTACCGTTTCGGAGGATCCATACCGGTAATCCGGAAGGGAATCTCCAGGGTCATTCAGATGCCCGAATACCATAAAGGCATAAAACTGCTCACACCGGGGCTGATCCGCTGGGCAAAAAAAAGGGATGTGATTATTCAGATCTGGACCGTAAACGAACCCGCCCGGATGGAAAAACTTTTTAAAATGGGAGTAGACGGCATTTTCTCAGATGACGCAGAATCGGTTGTCAAAGTCGCAGCGGCCTACTCGATTCTGGCTCCCCCGAGACAGATTTCACCGTCATAAAAAACCGCGAACTGCCCTGGAGCCACACCCTTGTCTCCCTCATCCATTGTGACTTCCAGCCTGTCGGGACTCAGCCACTGTATTGTACACTTGTTGATACGCGGTCCATGCCTTAATTTCAAAGAAAGATCTGTTTTCGCCGGTTTTTTGCTGATCCAGTTAGGCTCGCAAACCGTAAAAACTTTCTTTTTCTGATCCAGAACATTATAGCTGGATGATACATAGATGATATTCTTTTCCAGATCTTTACCTGTTACATACCAGGGACCATTACTCAATCCCAGCCCCTGACGCTGGCCGATTGTATAAAACCAGAACCCTCTATGTGTTCCCAGGACTTTTTCCGTTTCTTTTTCCCGGATTTCTCCCTCTTTTTCCCCGAGGTAATGTTTTATAAAATCCGAATATTTTATTTTCCCGAGGAAGCAGATCCCCTGGCTGTCTTTGCGCGCTTTATTGGGAAGGTCATACTTGTCTGCCAGAACCCGCACCTCTTCCTTCATCAGACTGCCGATGGGAAATATGATTTTTGAAATCTGCTCCTGCGAAAGATGTGACAAAAAGTAGGACTGATCTTTTACCGGATCGGGAGACCGTTTCAGATAGAAAAGCCCGTCAACTTCCTCCACAACGCCATAGTGCCCTGTTGCGACTTTATCAAATTCTTCATTGACTTTGTCAAAAAAGGCTCCGAATTTGACCCTCTGGTTACAAAAGATATCCGGGCTGGGAGTCCTTCCCTTCTTCAGCTCAGAAACAGTATAGGAAACAACCCTGTCGTAATACTCCTGCTGCAAAGAAAGAACCTTCAGGGGAACGTTGACCTGTCCGCAGACCTGCCTGGCATACTCAAGATCTTCCTCCCAGGGACACTCTCCCAGAAAGCTCAATTCATCTTCCAGCCAGATTTTCAGATAAAAAGCGGTTATATCTGTATATCCTTCGTCCAGGAGGCGTCTGAGGGCTACAGAGCTGTCAACACCTCCCGATAATAGTACGGCAATCTTCATGGCATAGGATTCTTGCAGAGAATAGTCCGATTGGCAAGGTATCAAGATGATGCAATTGCTAAAAAACAGAGGTTCATCACATAGACAAAACCTCATTCTTTCACAATAATATCAATAATCCATTTTAAATGGACGAATTGCACTTTTTTGTCATCATACTAGGAATTTTCGGGATTTCTCCCACGGATTAATAAAGGAAAACCACAAGAATGAAAAGCATTGGTATCAACATAGGTAGCTCCAGCCTGAAAACTGTCATTGTAGAAGATGGAAAGGAAATCTGGAATAAAGTTGTTCCTCATGAAGGGGATTTTCAGAATGCCATCCTGAAAGTACTGACAGAATCTGATATTGAGACGGGAATTCCCGCTCTGACAACAGGTACAGAGGGACGGTTCCTTCTGGCAACCAATTCGGTAATCGAACCGGTCTGTATTGAAAAGGCTCTGGAAGTGACCGGACATAAAGTGGATGCTGTGGTCAGCATGGGTGGAGAAGACCTTGTGGTATACACCATCGATGGGAACAATAAAATTGTTAATAATTTTTCCGGCAGCAAATGTGCTTCCGGTACAGGAGAGTTCTTTAAGCAGCAGCTGGCCAGGATGGATATGACCCTGGAAAATGTGAATCATGTTTCCGAAGAGAGTAAGGTTATCTCCCTGTCCTCACGGTGTTCGGTATTCATGAAGAGCGACTGTACTCACAAACTGAATAAAAAACAGGCTAGCAAGGATGATATCGTTCTCTCATTGAGTGATGTTATGGCCACCAAAGTGGCGGACTTTCTGGATAGGGCCAAAATTGAAAAAGGTTCGGTTCTTCTTACCGGAGGGATTACAAAAAACAAGCATATCCTTCGCTTTATGAAGGAGAAAACACCGGATATTGAGTTTATCATTCCCGATGAAGCGGCGTACTTTGAAGCCCTGGGAGCAGCCTGCCTTGCAAAGGAATCAGGATCTCCCCTTCCCTCTGCAGAGAACATTCTCAAGGAAAGCATTATCCGTTTTGACAGGTACAGCGATCTGAAATCGGCAGAAAGCAAAGTCAGATACTTTGAAACTCAGGTTGGAGAAGTAAAATCTGACAGGGAATACATACTGGGGATCGATGGGGGATCCACCACAACAAAAGCGTGTCTGATCGATATGGAAACCAGTGAAATTGTGGCAGCTCACTACGGGAGAACCCATGGAGACCCGGTCAGTGCTTTAAAGAACTGTATCATTGAGCTGAGAAAGAAGATACACAAGGATCTGGGTGATGGAGCCTCCATTAAAATTCCCCTGTGTGCTACCACAGGATCGTCCAGAGAGATTCTGGGAGTTTTTATGGAAACCCAGGGTGTTTACAACGAGATTATTGCCCACTCGCACGGAACAACTTTTTTCAGCAGTGAAGTAGATACCATTTTTGAAATCGGCGGACAGGATGCCAAATATGTTCTTCTGGAAAACAGAGTTCCCATAGACTATGCCATGAACGAAGCCTGTTCTGCAGGAACAGGATCCTTTCTGGAGGAATCCGCTGCAGGAGACCTGAACATTGCTCATGCCTGGGAAATCGGAGAAATTGCTCTGAAAGCGCAAAATCCCCTGAAATTCGGGGAGCACTGCTCAGCCTTTATCAATTCAGATATCAGAAAAGCAATCCAGCAGGGAGCCCGGAGAGAGGATATTACAGCCGGTATCGTAACCTCCATCGTGTCCAATTACCTGAATCGGGTAGTGGGAAACAGAACAATAGGAAGAAAGATTTTCCTTCAGGGGGGTGTTGCCAAAAACAAAGCAGTGCCCCTGGCGTTTGCCATGCTCCTGGACAAGGAGATTCTCGTTCCCCCCGCTCCTGAACTGATGGGATGTTTCGGAGTTGCCGTATTGGCAAGACAGAAATATCAGGAAGGCCTTTTGGATGCGGGAGATTATGATTTAGCTGAAGCTCTTGATACACAGATCGAATACGACCGGGTCTTTACCTGTAAATCCTGCGATAACTACTGCCCCATTCAGATCCTGAATGTAAACGGCCATAAATATATGTTCGGCGGCAGGTGCAGCAAATATACAAACACCAGGAAAAAAACCGAAGGATCAGGCGAAGTTGTCAACTACATTGATGAGCGGAACAAACTGATGTTTGAAACCTACGCGCCCAAGTCGGAGGATTTTACAACAAAAAGGCCTTTCACGGTGGGTATTCCGCGGGCTTTTTCTGTTCATACCCTCTATCCCATGTACTCCTGGTTTTTCCATGAACTGGGTATCAAAACAATTTTGTCTGATGAAATTGACCACAAGGGGGTTGCCCGGGCGGAAAGTACCTACTGCTTCCCCGCAGAGATAGCCCATGGAGCCGTACAGGATATTATCAATAAAAAGACAGACTATATCTTTGTACCTCATTTCAGAGATATGCCCAGCATGGAAAAAGATGTTCATGCCAATTTCTGTCCCATAACCCAGAGCCTTCCCTATTATATTAAAAAAGCCTTCCCCGATGTTCCGGAAGAAAAGCTCCTCCCCCTGATTGTGACCTTCAAATTCGGAGAATCCAAAGCTCTGGAGTATTTCCTCCAGATGGGAGAACAGCTGAGCCTGCCTGAAGAAGAGGTGAAAAAAGCCTTTAAAGTTGCCTTAAGAAAACAGCAGGAGTACCATAAAGCCGCATCAAACCTCGGAAAGCGGGCATTGGAAGAAGCAAAAGAGAGCGACAGGCCCGTTATCGCCCTGCTGGGACGCCCTTACAATGCCTTTACTCCGGAAGCCAATATGGGAATTCCCCGGAAATTCAGCAGCCGCGGTTTTTCCATTATCCCCTTTGATATTCTGCCTGTAAAAGATGAGAAGATCTTTTCCAATATGTACTGGTATTACGGTCAGCTAGACATGAAAGCCGCTGTTATGCTGAAAGATGAACCCAATATATATGTCACCTATATTACAAACTTCTCATGCGCTCCCGACTCGTTTATCCTGCACTACCTGAAATGGATGATGGGCACAAAACCCTTCCTGATTCTGGAACTGGACTCACATTCCGCAGATGCCGGTGTGGATACCCGTATTGAAGCCTTTCTGGATATCATCGATGGCTACAGATCAAGGAAAGATTCCGGGCTCCTCAACCGTTATGACAATGGACTTAAGTTTATTAATAACGGGAAAGAGGAGCTTCATATTCTTGATACCAAAACCAATGAGAAGATTCCTTTCAAAAACAATCCCAAAGTAAAGATGCTCCTCTCCAACATGGGAGATCTGGCAACAGAAATGCTGGCATCCATCATCCGGTCTTCCGGATACAACGCTCAGGCCCTCCCCGTGGCAGATACCCAGACTCTCCAGCTCGCCAGAAGCCACGCTTCCGGAAAAGAGTGCGTACCCAGCCACCTTGTATTGGGAAGCGCCCTGAAATTTGTCAACTCACCGGAATACAGAAAGGATGAGATCTATCTCCTCTTTGTTCCTATCACGACGGGTCCCTGCCGAACCGGTCAGTACTTTGTTTTCTACGAAAACCTTTTCAGAGATCTGAGGCTTGAAAATGTTGTGGTATTTACCATGAGTGCTGATAACTCCTACACCGAGCTGGGTCCCTATTTTTCACGTTATATGTGGCAGGGCCTTGTGATTTCAGACTATATGAAAGATATCCAGACATCCCTGAGAGCCTGTGCGGAAAACCCTGCTGAAGCTATGAAAACATACAAGGAGCTCTGGAAAGATCTTACTGTTGCTGCCGAAACCAATTTCCCCACGGTCTATCCCAAGCTGGAACATGTGGCAAAAGAGGTTGCAAAGATTCCTCTGAAAAAGACAATTCACGAGGTTCCCAGAGTACTTATTGTGGGAGAGATCTATGTTCGACGGGATGATTTTGCAGTTGATGAACTGGTAGACCTGATGAGCCGGAAAAATATCATTGCCAAAGTGTCGGGAATTTCCGAGTGGATTCACTATCTGGACTTTGTCAGAGAGTACGATCTGAATAAGCGGTTGAAGCTGATGAGCTGGATACAGAGGCCCTTCAGTTCAGAAATGAAAGATCTGTTGAAACTTCATATTGAAAAAGCCTGGAAACACCATATCGAAAAAAAGGTGAAAACCAGACTGAGGCATGCAGATCTGATCCCTCATACCCCCCATGATATGAAGAAAATCATGAAGATCACTTCAGAAAACTTTGTAAATCTGGAATTGAATTCAGAGATTGCCATCTCCAGCGGCGTTGCTGCTACCGCGATGGAAGAGGGATATTCAGGAATTGTAAACATCTCTCCCTTTGCCTGTCTGATCGGCCGTGTGATTGAAGGCCTTTTCACTCCCTGGGCGAGAGAACGGAATTACCCTGCCATGTCCATAGAGGTGGACGGCAACCAGCTCCCTCCGAACATAATCAATAAACTGAACATTTTTATGATGAATGTCCTCCGGTTCAAGTCCGACCCGGACTCCATGGAACTCATTGAAATGGACGATTCGGTTCCGGAAAAAGAGATCAAAGTTTCCGGAGACTGATTAGGAATTAAAGGAAATAAGACCAACCAGGCGGATCCCTTCGGGACCCGCCTTTTTTATTTTTAATCTTCCATAAGCTTCATAGGCCTGGAAGACCTGACAAACAGAATCGCAGGAAGATTCCCATACCCGCTGATCTCTTTATCAAAGAAAAATTCATTCAATTTGAAGAGAGAGCGGTTTCCGTTTTCCGAGACATAATTTCCGGGAAGCCCCATCATAATCAGACTGGTGGAAGAAGAGACTTTCTCAAGAGACTCTTTAAAAGTCATTTCACCGTCATCCAGAATAAGGATTTCTCCGTTGAGCCGGGCAACCTTTAACAGGGAATCCAGCTCAGTTTCAGCACTCTGTTTATCCTCATCTTTTCCCAGCTTACGGATAATTCTGATATCATAGCGGTCTCTTTCTTCGGAAGAGAGATTCATAATATAGGCCAGGAGAACCATAAGGTTTCCATTCTGTTCTCCCCTCCACCAGATATCGAGCAATCCTCCGGTTTTGAAGCGCTCTCCATTTTTCAGAAACAGGATATCCTTATCAAGAGACAGGGCCTTGTTCAGTATTTTCACATTTTCCAGTTTGCTGTGATACTGCATCAATACCGTGTTGGGAGCGATGCCGCTGTGCTGGCAGCTCTGCATCAGATCCAGAACAGTCTGTCCGGGATTTCCGCTGAAGATCTCCACAGCGGGGATCGAAAGAGAAGAACAGTCCGCCGGAGTGTCCGTCTGTTTCGGCGGAGCCAGGATGGTAAGGCTTACCAGCCCCTGATAGGAAGCCAGCTTCTCCGAAAGAAAACCAATTTTTTTCCAGATATCATACTCTTCCCTGTAGGCAAAAGATGAAATGACCGGGCGCCAGTTCTGAGATCCCTGAACAATCCCCTGCAGGTTTTCCAGTGCCCTGGTAATCAGACGGAACAAAAAACCCCACCAGACGCCTTCCAGCTTTCCTTCTGCTTTATATTTCAGAATAAGCCGGAACATCCAGTACTGGGAGAGAAATATCAGAACGCCCACTTTCCAGTTAAACAGGGAAATTGCCGCCAGGCAGGAGAGAAAACCGTACAGGGAGATAAGCCAATGCCCTTTAAAGGTAGGCCTGAAAGAGGGATTCCGGCTGATTCTTTCGAGAAATGCGGCTCCATTCACCCAACCGTATACAACAAGGAACAGAATACCCACAATAATAGCTGCAAAGTTAATATTTCCCATCCATATAATACTGATCCCCAGAAAAAACGTGACAATCAGAGCATATCGGGGTTCTGTTCCGCTCGCTTTGAAATCTTTCTGAAGAAAATCCAGCTTCCGGGGAAGAATTCCATCTTTTGCCAGGTATTGCAGGGTCCTGGGGCCTGTCATAAAAACACTAAGAGCTGAAGAACAGGTTGCAAAAAGGACACCCAGCAGGACCAGCAGTCCCGGGAGCCCCGCCGGGAAAGGCTTACCAAGCCCGAAAAGATCTGTCAGCAGCCGTCCCTGAGGGTTTTCGCCGTCATAACCGGTTAACAGGACTGATGTATCAATAAAAGCAAACAGTACTGTCACAGCAATATAAACGGCCATAGTCACCAGAATGGCGGAAAATGTCCCGTAAACGATGCTCTTTCGGGGATCTTTCAAATCTCCGCTCATTCCCACACCGGTACTGATTCCTGTAACAGCGGGAAAAAACTGGGTAAAAGCCAGGAAAAAAATTCCTATAGTTAAAGGTCTGTTTCCCTTTATATCCGGCAGAGCTTGAAAGAGTTTTATACCTTCATAGTCCAGATCCAGAAAAGGCGAAACAAAAATGGCTCCCACACTGAGACCTAAAACGGCCAGAATCAGAATTTGTATTTTTAAGGTAAAATCTGCCCCGGCCATCACAATGATAAAAAAAAGGATAAAAAAGAAGGACGCCAGCAATTGTTTCTGAAAAAGAATGCCCCCGGGAGAGAAATCCTGAAAAGGCGCGAAAAAATCCAGAAGGGGAGCAATCAGAGGTTGGAGCGGTTCGGCAAAACCAATGGAATAAAAGCCCACAGATGCCGCCTGAGCCAGATAGAGCATCACCCCGATAGATCCCCCCATGGCATTACCAAGAGATTTCTTTGCCAGTGCATACATCCCACCGCCTTCTATGGTATTCAGATTTGTAGCACAATCGGCAAGAGAGAAGCTCGTGGAAATTGTGACGCTGTGGGCCAGGATAACAATAAGCAGCATGGGAAAAAGACCAACATCTGCGACAAGAAGCGGCATCAGCAGGAACAGGACAGTTCCCAGAATAGCTTCTGTTGACGGGACAAATACCCCTTTGAAGGTTCCGAATTTCTTTTCCATTTTTCATTTATACACCAATAGACGCTCTTGGTCAGTACGGAAAATTCCCGTGACCGGACCATCATACGATTATCTTTATCTTCCCGCAGAAACATACGTATATCGTATTTATTACGTTGTTTTTTAAGTTTTTTCGTCTTATAATAAAAGAATAAGAGGGATTTCGATTTTATATAATAAAAAGGAGTCTTGCCATGATAATCGCAGTTGCCAAAGAGATAAAAATACATGAGTACCGTGTCGGTCTTACACCGGATAATGTCAAAGCTTATATTGCCAGAGGCCACAAAGTTCTGGTCGAAAAAGATGCTGGTGAATTCTCGGGTTTTTCCGATCTGGAGTATGCTCATGCCGGCGCTGAAATAGTGAGGAATAAACAGGAACTCTTTGATCGAGCGGAAATGATAATAAAAGTCAAAGAGCCTCAACCTTCAGAATTTGATCTTTTCCATGAGGGACAGATTCTATTCACCTACCTCCACCTTGCTGCCGACAGGGAACAGACCGCCGCATTAATGAAAAAGAAGGTAAAAGCGGTTGCCTACGAGACAATTGAGGAGGGGGGAAAGCTCCCCTGTCTGAATCCGATGAGTGAAATAGCCGGCCGTCTCTCAATTCAGGAAGGAGCAAGGTTTATGGAAAAGCCTCAGGGAGGACGGGGGGTTCTGCTCGGAGGCGTACCCGGTGTGCATAGAGGAAAAGTGGCGATCATCGGCGGCGGTGTGGTGGGAACAAATGCAGCAAAGATGGCTGTTGGCCTGGGAGCTGAGGTGACAATCCTTGACATCAATGCGGAAAGGCTGGCGTATCTGGATGATATCTTTCACGGACAGGTGACAACTTTGTACAGTACGGAGCAGAATATTCATAAAGTCATCCGGGAAAGCGATCTGGTGATCGGTGCCGTTTTGATTCCGGGAGCCAAAGCGCCTCACCTTATAAAGAGAAGCGATTTAAAAGAAATGAGACCCGGTTCTGTCATTGTCGATGTGGCTGTGGATCAGGGAGGCTGCTTTGAAACAACAAAGCCCACAACTCATGATGATCCCGTGTTTGTTATAGACGGGGTTGTCCATTATTGCGTTGCCAATATGCCGGGGGCTGTTGCTCTCACCTCAACCCAGGCCCTAACAGGCGCCACTCTCAAATACGGATTATTACTTGCGGATCATGGTCTTGAACAGGCCGTTTGCATCAGCAGGGCTCTCAAAAAAGGGGTAAATACCTATGATGGGCACCTCACATGCGAAAGAGTTGCCCAAGCCTGGGATTTACCTTATACTTCCATAGAGGAATGTATACCGTGCAACCCGATGAAATAGACTGGAAAATCATTAATTCTCTCAGAGATACCCATCAGAATAACAATGCCATAGCCAGGCAGCTAGGGATTTCTGAGGGAACTGTACGTCAGAGACTGAAAAGACTGAAAGATGCGGGGATTGTAAAAATCCGGGCTCTCATCAATCCGGAAGTCCTGGATTATCAGCAGCTTGCCACAATTGCTGTCAACGTATCGGAATCGTCTCTTTTGGAAGCAAAGGCCATGGAGATATCCAAACTTCCCAATGTGCTGGATGTATCCATAACTTCTGGACGGTATGATCTGTTTGTGCAGGTTCTTATTGATTCCAATCATGGTCTGGTACGATTTTTAACAGAAGAGCTTTCAGCAGTGAAAAATGTCACATCCACTGAAAGTTTTCTTATGCTGAAAAGCTATAATAAATTCGTATAAACCCCATCCCATCCCATATATTAAAGCATCTCATTCCCGGCATTCGATAAAGAAAGATTTATTCCAACACCATTTGATAATTTATCCATAAAGATGTAGCATAAAAGCGTTTAACTTTTTCACCTTTTTACAAACTGGTAGCAGCAGAAAAACCGTATATTTTTTTGATGAAAAATGAATTCTCAGGCTCAGAAGGCCTGATGAGGCGTTCTTTCTTAACTGTAAGGAATTGTACTCAATTTCAGATTAAATAGCCTGGAAGATCTCATGGAATCTCAGGAGCTCCCAGGCCGGACAGGAGTCATTGGATGAATAAAATTCTAGCAAAAAAACAGCTTTCGGCCGATGTTTTCCGAATGAAAATCGAAGCTCCCCTGATTGCGGAAGAGAGGAAAGCAGGACAGTTTCTCATCCTTCAGGTAGACAAAGAATTCGGGGAGAGGATTCCCCTGACCATAGCCAATGCCGATGCAGAAGAGGGATTTATCGAGATTATCTTTCAGGCGGTAGGGGCAACAACACAAAAGCTGAGCCGCAAGGAAGCGGGAGATTTTATCGAAACAGTTTTAGGCCCTCTGGGACAGCCGACCCATATTGAAAAAATGGACGGTCCGGTGGTCTGCGTGGGAGGAGGAATCGGAGTAGCCCCCATGCACCCGATTGTCCAGGCCCATAAGGCCGCCGGCAACAAGGTCATCGTCATTATGGGGGCCAGAAACAAGGATCTCCTTATTATGGAAGAGGAGATGAAGGCCCTGGCGGATGAACTGATCATCTGTACCGATGACGGTTCCTACGGGAGAAAGGATCTTGTAACCGTACCCTTGAAGGAACTTTGTGAAAAGGAAATCCCCCCATCCGAGGTCGTTGCCATCGGCCCTCCCATCATGATGAAATTCTGTGCCGAGACCACCCGCCCCTACAAAGTTCATACAACGGTCTCTTTAAATACCATTATGGTAGACGGCACGGGAATGTGCGGCGGATGCCGGGTCACCATCGGGAAGGAAACAAAATTCGTCTGTGTGGACGGCCCGGAGTTCGACGGTCATCTGGTAGACTTTGACAATATGATGTCCCGGCTCAAAGCCTACAAAGGCCACGAGAACCACCGCTGCAACCTGGATGAGCAGGCTGAAAAACTGGAGAAGAAACAGAAATGAGTGAATACAGATCCCCTCAGCAGCTGCATGAGGAAGCCATATCCCTTTTAAAAGAACTGGAAGGAAAGGAACTGACCCCCAAAGCCCGGCGGGACATTCCCCAGCAGGACATGCCTTCCCAGGATCCTGCAGTCAGACGGGGCAATATGGAAGAGGTGGCTCTGGGTTATTTTGAGGAGCAGGTACTGGTGGAATCCATGCGCTGCCTGCAGTGCAAAAACGCGCCCTGTATCAAAGGCTGTCCCGTGAGCATCAATATCCCCCGGTTTATCGAGCAGGCGGGAGAAAAGGATTTCAAAGGGGCCATAGGGACCATTAAGGAGTCCAGCATGCTCCCGGCGGTTTGCGGACGGGTCTGCCCCCAGGAAAAACAGTGCATGGAGCAGTGTACTCTGGGAAAAATCCTGAAGGATCCGGAAAAGTCCGTAGCCATCGGCCGGATAGAACGCTTTCTGGCGGACTGGGAACGGGAACAGGGAGAGGTTCCCCCTGTTGAGATCGCTCCCGATACAGGAAAAAAAGTCGCCATTATCGGCAGCGGCCCCTCGGGACTGACCGCCGCGGCGGATCTTCGCAAGGCGGGGCACGGTGTCACCATCTTCGAAGCGTTTCACAAACCCGGGGGCGTGACAGTCTATGGAATTCCCGAGTTCCGTCTACCCAAGCAGATTGTAGACCTGGAGGTCCAGGGGCTTATGGATATGGGTGTGGTGATTGAAAACAACTTCCTGGTGGGGAGAACCAGAAAACTGAAAGACCTGATGGAAAAGGATGGATACGATGCTGTCTATATCTCCTCCGGAGCGGGACTGCCCAAATTCATGCACATCGAAGGAGAGAACCTTGTGGGTGTTTTTTCCGCCAATGAGTACCTGACCCGTTCCAATCTGATGAAGGCCTACGACGACCGGAACTCGGAAACCCCTATCTATAAAGGAACCAGAGTCGCTGTCTTCGGGGGAGGAAATGTGGCCATGGATGCGGCCAGAACCGCCGTCCGTCTGGGTGCACAAGAGGTCCATATCATCTACAGGAGAACCGAAAAAGAGATGCCCGCCAGGGTGGAAGAGGTGCACCATGCCCGGGAAGAGGGTGTTATTTTTGATATGCTCACCAACCCGGTAAGGATCCTGGGCAATGAAGAGGGCCGGGTAAGGGCCATCGAATGCCTTAAGTACGAACTGGGAGAGCCCGATGCCTCGGGAAGAAGAAAGCCCGTTCCCATCAAGGGAAGTGAGTTTGAGATTCCCGTGGATGTCTGTATCCCCGCTATAGGGAATGCCTCCAATCCCCTGATCCGGCAGACCACTCCGGGGCTGGAGTTTACCGGAAGGGGTACCATCAAAGTGGATGAGAATCAGAAAACCTCTCTGGACATGGTCTACGCCGGAGGAGATATCTCCCAGGGAGCGGCTACGGTAATCCTGGCTATGGGTGACGGCCGGAAAGCGGCGGCGGCTATTAATAAGGCTTTATCTGCAAAGTAATTCCAATAAAAAATCCGCCGGTGCGATCCGGCGGTTTTTCTTTCTCTCAAAAAATTCTCAGCTGTGTCTTTTTTTCAATTCCATCAGAACATCCTGAATGGTCAGCCCTTCTGCTTCCAAAAGAACCATCAGATGATAGATAAGGTCGGCGGATTCATATACCAAATCCTCTTTTGACTTGGCCAGTACTAGCTCAATCGCTTCTTCCCCGGTTTTTTTTCTGATTTTTTCTGAACCTTTCTGAAAAAGGTGAGTTGTATAAGATCCTTCAGGCATCATCTTATGCCGTTCGGCAATTGTGGAAGTCAGTTCTGAAAGAACATCACTATGTTCCCCTTTCTCCACTCCGACACGGATTCCCGTATGCTCTTCCACGTCCTCTTCCTTTACCAGAAAGGCATAGGCTTTTTCTGAAGAACCCGCTGGCAAAAGGGCATAATAGCTATTCTCACGTTTTTCCAGTTTAAAAAACGAAGGATCACCCTTGTAGGGAAGAATCCTGCCGGTTTCGGGGTGACTTACCCAGAGAATTTTATTTTCAACACTTTTTGCGTAGCTTTTATCATTCATTAAAGCTCCTGTAACAGGGCCATCTTCTATTTCCACTATAAGCGGAAGATTTATTCCCAGACTCACCAGTCTATCTCCTCATTTTCTAGCTGATAGGCTTTTATGGAATTTTCCACATTGATCCTGCCTTCGTAAACAGCTTTGCCGGTAATAATCCCCTTGATACCGGAATGCCCCTTCCTGCAGACCATATCCACATCTTCCTGAGAACTGATTCCTCCGGAGAGGGTAACCGCCAGACCGGAAACATCGGCGATTCGGCTTGTCCTTTCCAGGTCCGGACCTTCCAGAGTCCCGTCCTTGGCAATATTGGTATATATGATGTTTCCAATTCCGATTTCTCTGCATTTCACAGCCAGGTCCTCATCTTTTAAAGAGGTTCCTTTTTCCCAGCCGGAAACTTTCACTTCTCCATCAAGAGCATCAATACCTGCAATGAATACAGGTCCAAACTGTTTTACCCAGTCTGCGACAAGATCAGGATCCTTCGCCAGAACCGTACCGACAATCAGCCTGTCTACACCGGCATCCAGTAATTCCCGGATATCCTCTTCTGAACGAACGCCTCCCCCTACTTCTATCAGCCCCTGAAAGACATCTCTGATCTCCCGGATCTGTTTCCGGTTATTCCTACCCTGACCTCTGGCGGCATCCAGGTCTACCAGATGAAGCCTTTTCACTCCCATATTCTGAAATTCTGCGGCCATTTCCGCAGGATTATTCTCATATGAGCTGACCGCATTATAATCGCCTTTCAAAAGACGGACACACTTCCCGTCCAGTAAATCTATTGCTGGTATAATTATCATAATATCCTCATTTTAATGGAATCATCTTTAAGGGAGAACCCTCCAGGAAAGGGGTTTTCCCGCCATAAGCGGAACCGCTCCGCCAATCAAATCCGGCACAGTCCATGCCTCTTTTACCATTGTCAGTTTTTCTTCATTCAGAGGAAGACCGTAAAAACGGGCACCAAATTCACTGACAAAAGCTTCCAGAAATTGTATCGCCCCTTCATTTTCAAACAGCTCAACCATCAGAGGCATAACCACCGGAGAGGTAAACACTCCCGCACTGGCACTTCCCGACTCTTTTTTCCCTTTAGGATGAGGCGCGCTGTCTGATCCGAAAAACAGCCTGGGATTTTTTCCCATAACAGCCTCTACCAGAGCGATGCGGTCTTTCTCTGTTTTCACTACAGGTTTACAGAAAAGGTGAGGCTGAAAGTTCCCCCCCATCAGATCATCCAGGGTAAAAAGAAGATGATGCGCCGTAACTGTCCCCGCCAGCCGTTCGGGCATGGCAGATAAAAAGTCCAGACTCTCTTTACAGGAGAGATGTTCCATCACCACTTTTAAGCGGGGATACTCTTTGAGGATTTTTTCTATATGCGGAAAAAAACGGATTTCCCTTTCCAGAATCGGGGCTTCAGGGTCTTCTCCATGAATACTCAGAACCAGGCCTTCCTCTTCCATGGCAGAAAGGACATCTCTTATCTGTTCCAGAGAGGAAATACCATCCTCCGCATTGGTTGTCGCACCGGCAGGATAGTATTTTCCAATCAGGGCGCCTGCCTTTTTCAAAGCAGCGACTTCTTCGCCTTTCATACCGGGGAGAATCTTAAACGTCATGAGAGGAGTAAACCCTTTTGCTGCGGATTCAATCTCTTTCCGGTAGGACCGGAGGGTCTCCACAGTACTCACAGGTGGAATCGTATTCGGCATAACAACAGCTCTTTGAAAGACAGCCGCTGTTTCCTGCACATACACAGCCATAGCTTCTCCCTGCCTCAAATGCAAATGCATATCATCCGGTTTCCGTATTGTTATTTTATCCATATCCTACTCCCTGGAAACTTCGCTTTGTTTTCCCGACCAAACCACATTCCCTTTCCGGTCTATATAGATTAAAGATTCGCCTTTTACCATAAGAGCCAAACCATTATGAAAATCTTCTCCGTAATCATACTCCGGCTCAATCACCACTTCTCCCCTGGTATTGATAAACCCCATGGAGTCGTCTATCTGAACTTTGGCAAGCTTTTCAGAAAAATTCCCGGCAAATGCATATTGAGCGGGAATCACCGGCTCTCCCTTTGTATTTATAAATCCCGCTTTTTCTTCCTCAACAAACAGCGCTCTGCCATCCGAGAAATCTCCGGAAAAGGAAAATCTTGGTTCAATCACCTTTTCTCCCTTTGTATTTATGTAGCCGCCTTTTCCATCTTCCACGATCAGAGCCAAACCGTCCGAAAAGGGGCCGGCATACTCATACTCTGGTTCAATGACCGGGTCTCCGTTTTTATCAATAAAACCGCAGCGCCCATCGCGTATGAATAGAGCCAGACCATCTCTGAACTCTCCCAGATATTCAAAAGAGACCTCTTTCTGGATTTCCCCTTTTCCATTCAGAAGATAGGTAACACCATCACTGGAGTAAACCGATGCCCTGTCATCAGAGAAATTCCCTCCCCGCAGATACGCAGGCTCCACAAGGTACTCTCCCTTTTCATTGATGTATCCGACTTTTCCATCAACAACAACAAGAGCCATCCCTTCATGAAAAGGCGCTGCCTGATCAAAGAGATGATCAATAACCAGTTCTCCTTTAAAATTGATAAAACCCAGTTTTCCATCTTTTGAAACAATTGCGAACCCTTCGGAAAAGGTGTCTCCCTTTTCAAAAGACGGAGGAACAACCATCTCCCCTTTTCTGTTTATATACCCGACTTTATCATCCACAAAAACAGGATAGAGAGATTTCGTACATCCTGCGGTCAGCAAAGACAGAAAGGCTAAGAGTAAAAACCGTAATTTCATGACTATTACCATTCCTTAATATTCTAATACATATTTCTTGTGGCATTGTACAGAATCAAAACATGAAAGGATAGGGAAAGAGCTCTCTCAACCGGGGAAATCCTCTATTCCCAAAGATCCCTGTTTTATCCTACAATATTCGAAATCCATACACCAAGAGCGAATCATGACAAAGCAGGAAAGTATCGATTATATTCATTTAAGAGCACAAGAGTGCGGTTATGATGATCACGTCCTGAAACTGGTCAGGGCGGAACTGGAAAAACTGGAAGAAAAAGACTTTGATTATTTGAAAAGGATCTCGGAACTCGTCTTCCGGGACTGGTGCAAAAAAATTATAAATGAATCGAAAGAAATATAGGAGATAGAGAATGAATAGACAAATCCCTTTTACCAAGGATGCCCTGGCATCCATTGCCGCAGACAATCCTACACCCTTTCATATATACGATGAAGAGGCCATTAAAAAAAATGCTCAGTATTTTCTTGGCGCATTTGATTGGGTCCCCGGTGGATTCCGTAACTATTTTGCTGTCAAAGCCCTTCCTAACCCCTACATACTGAAAATGCTTCACAACATGGGCATGGGGGCGGACTGTTCCTCCCTTCCCGAACTGATTCTGGCTGAAAAAGCCGGAATGAAAGGGGAGGAAATCATGTTCACATCCAATGATACCCCTATGGAAGAATATGAAAAAGCCCTGGAAATGGGAGCTGTTATAAACCTGGATGACATTACCCACCTGGAATATCTACACAACGGCCCCGGCCTTCCCGAGCTCTTGTGCTTCCGCTACAATCCCGGCCCACTGAAAAAGGGAAACACCATAATCGGGTCTCCCGAAGAAGCAAAATACGGCTTTACAAGAGATCAGTTGAAAGAGGGATACAGGAAATCCCTGGAATACGGTGTGAAAAGATTCGGACTTCACACCATGGTGGCATCCAACGAATTGAACCCTGACTACTTTATCGAAACCGCCCGGATGCTTATCGACCTGGTGAAAGAGCTGCAGGATGAGCTGGACATCAGCTTCGAATTTATTAACCTTGGCGGCGGAATCGGTATACCCTACAAGCCCGGCGACAAAGCTGTTGACTTAAAATATGTTTCCCAGGGAATCCGGGAATACTATGAAAAGGCCCTGGGGGCCCTTTCAGACCAGACTCTAAGGATCTATATGGAATGCGGAAGAATGGTAACCGGGCCCTACGGCTATCTGGTAACCAAAGCCATCCATAAAAAAGACACCTATAAACACTATATAGGAGTGGATGCCTGCATGGCTGATCTTATGAGACCGGGTATGTATGGAGCCTATCATCACATCACAATTCCGGGAAAAGAAGAGATGGAAAAAGATCATCTTTACGATGTAGCCGGTTCCCTTTGTGAAAATAATGATAAATTTGCTGTCAACAGATATCTTCCGAAAGTAGAAAAAGATGATTTCCTGGTCATTCACGATACAGGAGCTCACGGGTACGCCATGGGTTTCAATTACAATGGAAAACTGAGACATGCGGAGCTGCTTCTTCATAAAGATGGCACCGTGACGGAGATCCGCCGGAAAGAAACCATAGAAGATTATTTTGCCACATTGGATTTTTCCAAGCTATAATTGAGTTTTAGTATCAAATATCATTCCGGGGGGACTTATGGAACAACTTAACTACTTATACTTGGAAAGGTCCGTCCGGGAAAAGATGAAGCTTAATCCGTCATGGCTCACAGAGGACGGGTGGCTTCACTTAAACACATACACGCAAACCAGGCAGATAGCATCCATTATCAATAGTGCCATGAGCCCTCAAGAAAGTATCAAAGCCAGTGATCTCTATCTGATGTCGGTTTTGAATATGCTCTACAAAAATCTCATTGGCAGATATTTCTCTTATATAGAGAAAGTCTCCGGGAAGAAAATATCCCTTTCCGGTATCACGGAAGTCGGAGAAAAAGAGAAATGGGACTCCTACCTGGAATCTCTGGTAAAGGAGTATCCTGATAAAATCCTGAAACCCTCTGAAAAGGCCTCCATCCGGAAATTAAAGGAAATTGTAAAACTGGAGACCCGGGTAGCAGATGGTGTTCTGCTCAATCTGACAAATCTCAATCCTGCCTGTGATGAATTAAAATTCCTCTTTCCTGATGAGAACCTTTCTCTGCCGTTGAAAAAAACAATTCTTCACAAACTGAACAGGATGATCAATCTTTCGGGAGCAAGGGAGTATGAAAGATTTGACCTTGTGGAGCAGCTTCTGGAACCGGCCAGAAGGTTTCCCAAATCCCTGAAAGATCAGATCCTGTTCATCATGAAGACCTGGAGTTCTTTTCTCGAGATGGACCTGGAATTCCTTCTCAAAGCTGTGGATTTTCATACAGAAGAGAATATGCCCCGTTTTTCCGGAGGAGGTCCGGGACCGGTTGAAGGAATTGATTTTACCAGCCTGGATGATGACTCAGCCAAATTCAGCCAGGACTCTGACTGGATGCCGAATCTCATTCTTATTGCAAAGAATGCCTTTGTCTGGATGGACCAACTTACCAAAAAGTACAACATTCCCATAGAGTCCCTGAGTCAGATCCCTGATGAAGAAATCCAGGAGCTGGCTGACAGAGGGATCACCGGATTATGGTTAATCGGTTTATGGGAACGAAGCCCCGCTTCAAAAACCATCAAGAGGATCTGTGGAAATCCCGAAGCGGAAGCCTCAGCTTACTCTCTGAACAGGTATGACATTGCCAAGGTTCTGGGCGGCTGGGAAGCTCTGGAAAACCTGAAGGCCAGATGTATTTCCAAGGGGATACGTCTGGCCAGTGATATGGTACCCAACCATACCGGACTGGACTCGGACTGGGTCATGGATCATCCGGATTATTTTCTCAGCAGAGCTGATCTTCCCTATCCGGGTTATACATTCAACGGGCCGAATCTCTCTCATGACGACCGAATCAGCCTCTATATTGAAGACGGCTACTATAACCGTTCCGATGCGGCTGTTGTATTTAAAAGAGTGGATAATCGTACAGGAGAAGTCAGGTATGTTTACCATGGAAATGATGGAACAACCATGCCCTGGAACGATACGGCCCAGATCAACTTTCTGGAACCCCATATCCGGGAAGAGGTTTTTCAGCAGATCCTTCACGTTGCTAGGCACTTTCCGATTATCCGCTTTGATGCTGCCATGACCCTGGCAAGAAAACATATCCAGAGGCTTTGGTTCCCCGAACCCGGGCATGGCGGCGCTATCCCTTCCAGAACAGAATTCAGCATGACCAAGCAGGATCTTCTGGAAAAAATACCTGTCGAATTCTGGCGGGAGGTTGTAGACAGGATTGCCGTGGAAATGCCTGACACTCTTCTTCTTGCAGAAGCATTCTGGATGATGGAAGGGTATTTTGTCAGGAATCTCGGTATGCATCGCGTTTACAACTCTGCTTTTATGAATCTTCTGAAAAAAGAAGACAACCGGGAATTCAGAAAAATTATGAAAGAAACCCTGGATTACGATCCAAAAATTCTTAAAAGGTTTGTAAATTTCATGAATAATCCCGATGAAGACACAGCAGTGGCCCAATTCGGGAAAGGTGATAAATACTTCGGAGTCTGTACTCTCATGATGACGTTGCCAGGCCTTCCCATGATAGGTCATGGTCAGTTTGAGGGATTCGAAGAAAAATACGGAATGGAATACAAAAAAGCCTACTGGAACGAAACCCCGGACAGGGCTCTCCTGGAGAGGCATGAAAAAGAAATTGTTCCGCTCATGAAGCGGAGATCCGTCTTTGCCGGAGCAAAAGGATTCCATCTTTTTGACTTTATGAGCCATCATGCTGTCAATGAGAACGTTTATGCTTTTATTAATGCCAGCCATCGGGGAACTGCCCTGATTTTCTATAATAATTCCTTTGAAGCTACAGAGGGAACCATATGGCATGAGGCTCCCAAAGCTGTCAATAATGACGCAGGAGAAAGAATGGGAACCCAATCCCTGAATATTCAGGAAATACTGGGACTGGCTCCTGAGGATTACACTGTCATGTTCAATATCCGGGAAAAGCTCTGGTACATCCACAGAAACCACGATCTTATACGAACAGGTTTGCCTGTAGTACTGAAAGGTTACGAATCCAGAGTGTACTTCCCGGTTATGCAAAGACAGGATGATGAAAAAAGATCTCTGGAAAAACTACTCCTCAGGGTTGGTAGAAATGGAGTCAAAGACCTGGACAAAGCTGTTAAATTTTCTGAATACGAACCGGCTATGAATATGATACGGGATTTCCTGGTTAATAAAATCATTGATACTCCCAGGATGGATGACCTGATCACCATGTTATCTGCAGATCTGAACCGGATCAGAAAAATCATAAGAAATATGAGCCGTCCCAGAATAGACAAACCGAATATAAGAAACAGAATCAGAATGGAAGCAATCATTATTCCCGCTTTTCAGGCACTTGAACTGACAGAACTTCGCGACACCATTCTCTTCAATATGGTTCAATTTTACGATTCCTACAGAACCTGGCTCAAAACAGAGTCTCCGGGAGACTTTAAATCCTTTTTTATCTCCCTTCTGAAGGATCCGGATTTTTATGAATGGTTCGGCATCAATGAGTATAAAAATGTTCTGTGGTACAACAAGGAAATGATGGAAGAAGCCGTATGGTGGTTCTCTATCATTGCAGCGTTGAAATATAACGGACCCCGAACTGATCCTGAATTTCAATCCGGACTGGAGAATTTTGATTCATTTATAACGGATTTGCAAAATGCACTGGCCGAATCGGAATACCGGGTAGAGAACATCATTACATATCTTGAAAAAGAGAGGGATTAATCCTTGTTGACCCCCATGGCCCTAGAGGCTAGTATAGCATCATATGGATAAGATAGTACTCATTATCGGCAGCGAGACTCTATTGGGAAGAAAGCTTATTGAGATTAGTCTGAACAAAGGGTACAGAGTGATCGCTCCCGTTATGACCACCCAGGAAAAACTGAAAGAATCCACAAAAAAAAATCTGAGGATTATACCATGGAACCGAGGGTCTCTCATCTCAGCAAAAACTGTTTTACGTGAAGCCCTCAGATCATATGGAAAAATAGATACCGTAATTTTCATTCATCCCGAAGCAAAAGCAGGTGCTTCTCTTGCGGAAATGCCTATTGAGACAGTTGAGGAAACCCTTAATACCTTTCTTCATGGTTCCATCTATCTTATGAAAGAACTGATCGATTATTTTCAGGAGAAAGAAGAGGGATCCCTGATCTTTGCTGAAACAGAGAAGGAGTCTGAAAGCAGTTCTCCTGTCAGTAATCTGATTAAAGGGGGATTTCATTCCTTCTCGGATTCCATCCTGCTTTCACAACTTCCGGGTGTCTATAAATGCGGTTTTACCACCATGGTAAGTGAAATGGAGGAATTCGGGGAGTATATCCTTAAAATGTGTGAGGAAAAAGACTCCCGGGCCAATGGAGAATGGTTAAAATTCTCCGAAAAGAAGGGAATGTTCCAAACCCTTCCGATTCTGAAACGAAAATAAATCTCAACCCTGAATATTGGAGGCTCTCATGAAATTATGGTTAAAATATACCCTTGCGGGAATAACAGGTATTGTTCTCGGACTTTTCACCCAAACAGATACAGTTCTTTATACAATTCTCTATGCTTTTGCTGAATTTGGATTGAGATTCGGAAGATTTATCATTTTTCCCCTCCTCTTTTTTACACTCTCTGTTTCAGTCTGTCAGCTGAGAAGGGAAAAACTGCTTCTGAAGAGTTCCATAAGAATCCTGATTTTTACCCTGGCTGCTGTTACAGCCCAGATTATCATCACAACAGGATTATCCCTTTTACTCCCTATGAACCGGATTCCCATCATAACAGAAACGACCGGCTGGCAGTCACCATTTCTCTTTCGGAATACCATGGAAATTCACAGTTTGACTGAAACCCTCAGAAAACTCCTGCCTATCAACCTGTTTGAAATTTTCAGAAACTCCAGTGATGTTCTGTTGCCTGCCTTGCTTTTCTCATTTCTGCTTGGAACCCAGCTCTTCAAGGACAGGGAAGAATCAGAACCTGTTTTTAACCTTTTTGACTCTTTCAGCCGGGTTTTTTACAAGTTAAACACTCTGTTTTCAGAGGCTATGTTCTTTCTTCTCATACCCATTTCTGCAATAGGGACTATTCATCTCCTCAGTATTGATGATCTCAGCTCCTATTATGGTCTTATCAGAACCATTGCAGCCGCTACATTGATAATACTTTTTGCCATTTATCCTCTGGTTTTTTTCCTGCTTACGGGAAAAAGGCCCTATTCAGAGATGAGAACCTTTGCGGCTGCACTGATTGGAGCCATATTTACTAAAGACAATTTCATCAATTCCCAAATTCTTTTAAGAACTTTGAAAGAAAATAGCGGAATCAAAAGAAAAATGTCAGGCTTTTCAATCCCTTTCCTAACCCTTTTTGCCAAATCCGGAACTGCGGTTGTTACAAACGCAGCATTACTGACAATTCTGAAATCCTATTCCAGTCTGGAGCTCACAGCATTTCAGATTTTCTGGGTAATGGGTGTATCGATTTTTATTTCTCTCCTGCTTTTTTCGCACACTTATACATCCCTTTACACAGCCCTTATTCTTTCCTGCGGCTTTTACGGAAGAGGACTGACTGAAGGGTACATTCTTGTACTGCCTGTACTGCCGGTACTTATACTCTTCAGTAATTTGCTGGATACTGCAAATATTGCTTTTATTTCTCTTTTATTAAGCGAAGAGGAAGATTGTCGTTTCCCAAGGGAAAAAGAAGAATATATTTAAAACCTATTGCACAATGACCCTGATACCTACCATTCCCATAACCGTGAGTCCATCAGAAAAAGGAAGGCCCCTGTTCAAAAAGGTATTATACAGGGGCAGTCCTACTTCTGTTCTGAAGGTGAAAGCAAACCTGTCTGTCAGGGGATTGTAATACCAGAAGCCTGGATTGATATAGAGCCACTCCTTGATAAGAGCATTAAACATATCTCCCCTGTCATCACTTCCCGGTCCCCACAGAGGAATCTCAAAGTTAAACCCGATACCTGTCTGAACACCGAAGGTATGCCTCTCTTTTACAGTCCATCTGTAACCTGCCGCCGGCTGAATCGTCAGTGAAAGGACCGACATGGAGTCGATATTCGATTGATCGACAGGAATTGTATAATCACGATCAGGAAGGTACTGAAGGGTTTCTGTAAACACGAAAACTCCCGGTTTGAAAAACCAGTGCTCATCCAGTGTAAAAAAGACAGAGACACCCGGAAAAAATGTGAACAGATCCGGACCACTGTCTCCTTCCTGGGAATCATACCCTTCATTGTGCTTCCACAGAAAGCCTACCTCTCCGTCAATACCCTCATATTTAAAATCCAGACCGGATAACGGGAAAATGGATAATGAAAA
The DNA here is from genome assembly GCA_963677615.2 of Oceanispirochaeta sp. Classification (GTDB taxonomy): domain Bacteria; phylum Spirochaetota; class Spirochaetia; order DSM-2461; family DSM-2461; genus Oceanispirochaeta. The sequence goes on from CAXXQW010000006.1 coordinate 490,245, forward strand.
AAGAATAACTGCGATAAATAAACGATAGACTCTCATGTTTACAATATATAGCCACTCAGACAAAAAAAAAAGGGTGCTCAGCTGGAATCCGCCGGGCACCCGTTTTTGTTTCTTAAAATATTATGAGAGTCCCGCTTTTTCCTTATCAAGAAAATCTTTCACAAAAGAGGCAACATCATCTAAAGAAATATTCTTTTTATCCCCTGTTTTCCGTATTTTAACTTCAACTTCCCCATTTTCAAGAGACCTGGCTCCAATGATGATCTGTAGAGGATATCCAATAAGATCCGCATCTTTGAATTTGAACCCTGCTCTCTCTTCTCTGTCATCCAGGGCAACATCCACACCAAGATCTTTCAATTTACCATAAAGCTCTTCACCTGCCTGGACAACTTCTTCTTTATTCATCTGCAAAGGCAGGACAACTGCTTCAAAAGGAGCCAGAGCTGCAGGCCAGATGATACCGTCTTCATCATGATGCTGTTCAATAGCCGCTGCCACGGTTCTCCCCACACCGATACCGTAACATCCCATAACTGCCAGCTGCTCTTTCCCATCCTTATCCAGATAGGTACAGTTCATGGTTTTTGAATATTTGGTACCAAGGTAAAAAACCTGACCTACCTCGATTCCCCTGTGTTCTTCCAGAATCCCTTCACAATGAGGGCATTTGTCTCCCTCAGAAGCAAATGTGATATCTCCGAGGATATCTGCCGTATAGTCTCTTCCCATGTTGATATTTTTCAGATGATAGTCATTTTCATTGGCACCTGTAACAAAGTTGACTCCTTCCGTTACAGAATAATCTGCCAGGATTTTGACTTTTCTTTTCAATCCCACAGGACCGGCAAAACCCGTAGCAGCTCCGGTAATATCCAGAACAGTATTATCATCTGCCAGCTCCACACTGTTCGCACCCATAATCGTCTGAACTTTGGATTCATTAATGTCCAGATCACCCCGGATCAGCACAAGAACCGGTTCCTCATCGATCACGTAAACAATGCTTTTGATAAAACGGTTTGTATCCATTTTCAGAAAACCTGAGATTTCTTCAATGGTTTTGCTGTTGGGGGTATGAACTTTTTCAACCTCTTCAAACAGGGAGGAGTCAGGAGTTGCTTCTCCTCTCACGGTTACAGCTTTCTCCACATTGGCTGCGTAACTGCATTTATCGCAGCTGAGAATAAGGTCTTCCCCGGACTGGGCAAGAACCTGAAATTCATGACTCATATCACCGCCGATATTTCCGGTTGCAGCATCTACGGCGCGGAACTTAAGCCCGCAACGGGAAAATATGGCTGAATAGGCATCATACATTTTCTGATATGTTACTTTTGACGCTTCTTCATCCACATCAAAGCTGTAACCATCTTTCATTATGAATTCCCGGCCTCTCATAAGACCGAATCTCGGTCTTACTTCATCCCGGAATTTTGTCTGAATCTGAAAAATATTCCAGGGGAGCTGTCTATAGGATTTCAGGTTTCTCCTAACCATATCGGTAATAACTTCCTCATGGGTGGGACCAAGACAAAAATCTCCGCCTTTCCTGTCTTTAAACCGTAAAAGCTCAGGACCATAGTAGCCCCATCTTCCGCTCTCCTCCCAGAGTTCTGCCGGCTGTACATAGGGAAGAAGAACTTCCTGACACCCTCTTTTCTCCAGCTCTTCACGGATTATAGTTTCAAGTTTTCTCAAACTTTTATGGGCCAGCGGAAGATAATTGTATATACCGCTTGCCAGTTGCTGTATCATTCCTGCACGGAACATCAGCTGATGACTGGGAATCTGAGCTTCCCTGGGTACTTCTTTCAAAGTCTGATAAAACAGCTGACTAATGCGCATAAGCTCTCCTGATTAATATGTTCTTGGCATGTGAGGCAAAATACTTGTCTCGGAAAGATAATTATATCCAATATAGGTATTAACTCAATAGATGCTAACTCAAAAACATCGGTTTTCAGACAGAAAAAAACCATCCCTGCCGGAAGGGATGGTTCAAGAGTGAAAATTCTGAATAATTCAGCGAATTTTTACAGTTTCCACCATATAACGGATATTCAGGTCTACATCCATTTTCGCCAGGATCACAACAATGGAATCTCCCAGAGGATCTGTCAGAACCCTTTCGATCCGGTAATCACCTATTCCGGTTCTCATATAATCAGGATGGCCTATTTTAAAAGAAACTGTGGAATGGGAAGGACCGGTATATTCCAGATTTATATAAAAAGAAGATTTAACAGGAGTACCGTCTTCATCGGAAAGAATATTTTTATGCAGGGTCATACCATAATGGCTTCCTGTCTCAAAATCTCTGAAATCCAGAGAATCCATGGATTCTTCTGTTTCTTCAATCCGGATATATAGGGGACGTCCTTTCTCAAGAAAATCTATGCCATACCGTTTTTTTAATGCCATAGCAGATTCCAGGAGTTTGTAGAGAGCACCATCAGCGGACTGACCAGGTTCAAGATAATTGGTATATTCACCTTTGAGAACTCCCCCGGAAACGAAGATGTTCTTTTGTACGTCCACCAGGTAAAGATCAGCATAGCTTATGGACTTTTCACTATTGTAACCATACTGACCAAACAAAAAGAACTTACCATCCGGGGAGAAGCCCAGATTAACAAATTCGGATTTATCTCCTGCTGACAGAATAGTTGTTAATGCAAATAAGAGGGATATCATTAGTATGAGTCTTTTTTTCATCGTCCTACCTCAATTACATTATCGAACAACAGGAAATATACTGTAATTTTTTTTTTGATATTTTGACGTTTTGGCTTTTTTGGTTTTAAATGGAGCTATGATACTCCTTTTTAGAAAATATCTGGTAAAAATCTTTTTTATTTTCTCTTTCATTTCCGTTCTCTTCGGAGTATTTTATTTTATCAAATTCCAGCCCGGCAACAACTCATCATCATTTGTAACCACCCAGGTCTGGTGGATGATATACCGTAATGTTATCAAAATAGACCTTTTCCATGCCTGGATATCCCTGATGGCTCTGGGATTATTCTCTCTTGTTTTCAGTTTTTTTATTTACAGACTCATTAAAAAAAATTCATCTCCCCAAATGGCATTTATTTATTTATTTATCTTCTCATTTTCATTCAGTCTTTTGCGGTTAATTTACATAATGCCCCATAGTGCTTTTATTGATAGAGAACTGATTTCAAGAATAATATTCTTCGGACGGCTATTTGGTCTGTCATCTTTTTTTGCAGCATCCCTTTTCACTTCAGGCCTGCAAATTCAGAAATTCGGATTAGTACTTCTGATCAGTACAGTAGTCTCTTTTACAATCACCATCATTCTGCCATTTAACACAACAGTTCTAACTTCTGCCCTTATCTACAGAGTGGGCGAAGAAAAGAGTATAACTCTTTTTTGTCTAACCCTGGAAATTCTGACAGTTCTGAACTATTTATCATCTGCTCTTAAACAGTCAAGAAATGAGTTATTCAGGATTATGTTTTTCGCCTTAATGATTCTAACGGGATTTGAAATGTCTTTTTTTCTCTATCTTCCTATTCTCATACCAGGAATAACCCTTCTTATACTGGGAACTCTTCTCTATCTCAGGACAAGTCAGAAACTATTCCTCTGGTCCTGATCAGGCGATGAGATTGGCAAAATATCCCGTGCCGATGGGGATGATAATATTATCCAGATCTTTTGAAGGAATCGCTTCAAGGACAGTGGCAACCAAAGCAATGAGAAATGCCTTAAAGAGGTCACTATTGAGATGAAAAGTAACAAGGAAAACAGAAGAAAAACAGGTAAAAGAGCCTGCCAGAGTTTTTCCTCCTGTAAATGGAATTCTCCTGTCACCAAATAATTTTCCTGAAAGACTGGAAAGGCCATCTCCGAAAGCCAGGGCATAAATAGCAATAGATGCTGCCGGGTGCGGATATAGAAGCAGAGCCAGAAGAGCACCAAATCCCAGGGTAATCGGTCCCAGGACAAAATGTCCTTTATCTCTGTCTCTGGATGCAAAGGATGTCAGGTCAGAAATCAGGAAGACATATTTTCCCTTTGATCTGAGATACTCTGAATAAGAGTAGACGACAATACCACTCATTAGAATAAAAACGGTCAGTAAATGGTTCCAGACCGCCAGGGTCGGAACAAAAGCAATCATTAAGTGGATGGCTTTCCTGACTAATTCTTTTTGTATATTATGAAAAACATAACTTTTTGAATTCACATTGGCGTATACCATAATTCTCACCTGAAAATCGTAAATCTCAATTTATTACTTATTAATTATGCAATTTTTGTACCAGGTGAGTATATTTTTTAACAAAACAGGTTATCTCCTATATTGAAAGGATTTAACCTAAAGTAAAGTTTCTGGAAAAATAAAAAGAATCTCTACTGTATAAATTTGTAGACAGGTGATATTCATAAATTACTATTCTTTTATTGAGAGAGTCGTGCCATTTCCTTTATCTGGAGAAATTATGATCCACTTTGAAATATCTGCCATATCCTGACTGATCATGCCAATATCTACCTTTTTTGTCAGTTCAGCGACAATATATTTCTTTTTGTTAAACTCAAATCCCGCTCCTGACCGGTCAAGTTGTACAGCAGCCATGGCATGGCTGTAAACATAGGACACCATTAATAAAGCATCTATTCCCAGGTCATGGAGGATAATATTATAAACGAGAGCCAACGCATCACAGTCTCCGGTTTTCTGTGCAATAGAACTCAAAGGTGACAGAAGATCTGAAAAAGTGTCGCTGCTTCCATATTTGAAACTCTGAAGCCAGGATAGAACCAACTCGGCTTTTTCACTATCTGATTTTCCATTCATCAGAGAATCCATTTTCCATGATAATGACTCCAGGTCTTTTTGGGATGTCCTGTATATAAACTGATAATAACGCTTCCAGGCTTCCTCAAATTCTTCAGGATCTGTATAGCTGTTTAAAATGGAAGCCTCTCTTTCAATCAGAATCTGAACGGACTCCTCTTTTACCGGATCGTAGGAAAATGGAAAAATCTTTCCGGAGAACTCAATAGAAAGCGATTCTCTGATATTGTTGCCTGAAGAAACCATCGTACTGATAGGACCGGAGATTTCTCTTCCCTCCTGATCAGGTGCGAAGCTATCAAGGCAGGAGATTATCCACGAAAAAGAATCATCGTAATACTCTTCTGATGAAAAAGCGGTCAAATAGTAGTCCTGATCTTCCCTTTCAATAAAAAGAAACCATCCGTGGAATGGCGAACCGGAAGAAACAAAGGTTGCTTCTGCAAGACTGACACTCCTGTCCTCATAAAGAAATCGGGAATAATCAGATTCCATTATCTCAAGTTCCTGTAAATGGGAATCCATCATCTGAAGATCCCCGCTGTAAAGAGAACCATCATAACTGGTTACCTGAAAAATAATTGTGTTATCAGGATTGATAAATGAAATTCTACCCGGGTCTGTTTTATCATAAAGATTCCACCCTGCGGGAACATCCACTGATGCTGTAGTAGGATTGAGCAGAACCTGACGGGCATGCAAACCAAGGGCAAGAAATATCAGGATAGACAGTTTTGATAGGATTCGTTTAAACATTTTTTCCTGTCTTACTATAATTCCGGGCTATAAGCAGAATTCCCACACCAGCCAGAATCATAAGAAAACAGAAAATCTGGCCTGTTGTAAAATTGAAAACTGATTCCATTAAATAGTTGGGTGAAGTACCACCCCAGGCAATAGGAAAATCCAGACCCTTATCGGGTTCTCTGAAGTACTCAATAATAAATCTGAAAATACCATAACCAATTAGGTACATTCCCGTGACAGTCCCTTCGAATTTTTTGAATTTTCTCACAATAAACCAGAGGATAGCCCACAAAAGGAGGCCTTCGGCAAAAGCTTCATAGAGCTGGGAAGGATGCCGGGGAAGGTTGACTACAGCTAGCCCGGATAGATCCATCCCGATATCCCGGGCGATCTCCTGTACCCAGGATAGTTTGGCAGGAAATCTTTCCGCATAGGGAAAAATAATCCCGAAAGGAGATGCCGTAACTCTTCCATAAAGTTCCCCGTTAATAAAATTTCCCAGCCGCCCGAATGTATATCCCAGGGGAATCGCAGCAGTTAACCTGTCGGCCATAAGAAAAAAATTCCATTTATACTTCCGACACACCAGAATACCAGCCAGGACAGCACCCACGAGGCCTCCATGATAGGACATGCCCTGAAGACCGACAAATTGTCCTTTCGAGAAGGGCCAGAAAATCAGCCAGGGCTTTTTCCAATAGATTCCGCTGGTATCATATATAAGAGTGGAAAAAATCCTGGCTCCCAGAATCAGCCCCAGGATCAACCAGAAAAAAAGATTGGATACATCATCATCCGAAAATTCCAGCTTTTCGGCTTTTACCTGTTTTCTGAAAAGCAGGTAGGCTGTAGCAAAAGCGAAAAGATACATCAGACCGTACCACCGGACAGGAAATCCGGGAATAATCTCGGGGGAGAGCCAATCAGGGAAATGAAAATACAGCATTAATGCCTCTCTTATATTTTTTTAGTCGTTATTTTACCTGAAGAACTGTCAAAAGAAACGACAACCGACGTTAGATTTTCTTTAATCTCCAGCTTTCTTCCGTGGCTTTCAAATATTGTTCCTGCAAATAAGGTTCCATTGATTCGAATTTCTGATTCAAAATGAATTTCAAATTTATCTTTCATCAGGAAATTTTTAACTACTTTCTTCTCTTGAACCTTTAACAGCTGAACCTTTTTTTTCCTTATCGCAAAAAGTTTGTTTTTCTGATTCTTCCTTTCTGCAAGATTCATCATATCTTCCAGTGATTTTAACTGATCATTAATCTGTTCGATTTCTTTGGTCATCACATTAATCTGATCTTCCACGAGGTAATCCTGACCAAAGGAAATAAATGTAGGGACACCACGTTCCGACCCGATATGTCCTGCCGTCAGACCGCTTTTTGTTTTTATCACCCCTCCGATGATCTTCGTATCATCACTCTGGGCAATGATTTTCCCATTGCATTTGATATGACAGTTCATAAAGGCTTTTTTAAAAGTGATGTTCCCGATGGACATGAGATTTGAATTTTCAGCAAAGCCCAGGTTTATATTTTTATTGGAGCGGACAACAGCCTTTCTATCACCTTTAATACCTTTTCCAATGAGGATAGAACCATTTGCACTGAGAAGTGCCGCTTCCACAACATCCCTGACTTTCAAATCATTACCGGCGTTGATATAAACACCGGAAAGCACCGAACCGATAATTTCAACAGTCCCGGGGAACTGGATATTTCCCTGATTCCGGGAGAGATCGCCATTGAAAACATGCTTGTTATTAATAAAAAGTTTACTTCCTTCAAAAACCAGAAGCCCTTTCTGAACAGCCACAAGGAAATTCCCCTCTTCAAGAACCTCTTCCTTAATATTGGCATCAATTTCCAGCTTCTGGTTTTCATCCAGAATCCTTTCGCCAAGGACATTTAAACCAGGGGTAACCTCTTGAGAAGCAGAAATGATTTCAGCTATTCTGTCGCCTGCTTCAACGGGAATACTATTTTTTTTATCTGTATCAATTTCCAGAAGAAATTTCAAAGCTTTTGATTCCCTAAAAGGCAGGAAACTCTGAGCAACCGTAACTTCTGTAACCAGTTCCTCTTTTCCGGTTTGCTCAAGAATCGAATTGAGGGCTTGATCGGAAACACCTGCAACAACACCTTTGTCCTCAAGCTCATCCATTAATGATTCCTTGGTCGGCAGATTGCCGCTGCCCTCGGGAGGAATAACAGACATGGTTGCTTTCATATTGTTTTCAGCAACAGTTATCAGGATCTGGGCATCCTTATGTTTTCTGACTCTCAAAGAATAAACTGATTTTTTGCTTGAATAGTCCAGAATTCCATCTATAGCTGCCAGAGCTTTCCCTTCCTGAATAATAATATTCTCGTACAGCCTGACAACAGGATCATTTCCATCAATGCCGGGAATGGAATTTCCGAATACATCCAGGCCCTTTTTACCGTCATTGATGGCTCCAAGATGAAAAATTTGTGATCCCTTTTTTACCAGAGCCATCTTTTCAATATCTTCCATGGGAAAATCTTCAAAAGATTCAGGCTTTTTTTTCAGATGTTTCATCCTTTCCAGAATAGACTGAACCTCATCCGCCGGTAGGTATTCCGTATCGACTATAAGCTCTCTATCCTTACCTCTTTCAGGTATCTCTCCCTTTCCTAAAAGGATGGATGTGGAGATTTCGTTGGAAGCATTAAAATCCAGGATGGCTCTTTTTACTTTTTCCGCATCAAAATTTTTGATATTCAATGAAACAACTTTTGCCCAGATTTTCTTAAGATCCAGTTTTTTTCCATTTCCGGATCCTTTTTTCAGCTCAAGATACGCTTCCGTAGCAAGCGAATTAATCTCAATATTGAACTCGCTGTCCTGATCATTGGTTAAGCAGAATGTCTTTTCTACCTCTCCCAGACAGGCATACTTAATAAATTTTTGAATTTGAACATCATTTAAAAGGTGATCTGAAGAGAATCCCAGTTTTTCAATTTCGGCTTTTATCTCCTCCAGTTTGGGAAGAGGAGAGGCTTTATGTCCGGGAGCAATGGAAAGCAGACAATCCGCCTTATCGTCGCTGACTCTTACATCCCAGTGATGTACAGAAAAGAGAAAAAGATCCATCCAGTTATCACCAACTCTGACAAAACCATCTTTTTCTGCAAAGAATTCAGATTTATCCTGACGGATATTTTTCCCGCATAGATATTTTTCCCGGGAAACGGGCAGAGGCTGGATTGTTTCCCCAAAAACATTTTTTCCTGCTTTTTCCTCTCCCTCAGAATGCATCATTGTACAAATCAAATCATCTTTTCTGAAATATCCCAAATGTTTTATTTCATTTGAAACCTGTACGGGTATTTTCTTCTCTACAGTTTCCTCAACAGTAATGATTTTTTCTTTATTCCCTTTAAAGAGACCCTTGTCTTTTACCCTTTTATCTCTCTGTACGGTAGTTTTTATTGTTTCATAAATCTGTGGAGCTCTATCCATGGAACGGATTTTATCTGCAACAGGCTGCAAAGAAGGAGAAACAAACATGGGCGAAAAGTCATAGACATCACCCTCACCGGAATTCGGCTCATCCCCTTCTGCAATGGGATCGGATAATGTTTCCTCTATGGCATCAAAGAATTCATTCACCGCATCTTTTACAGCGACATCATTGACACCGTAGACAATATTCTCTTTTTGAAGGAGATTTCTCACAATTTCCAGATTGCACGTTTCCCCATTTCTATCTGGCTTGAAACGCAATCTAACTGAAAGAGCTTTTTTATCAATCTCTATACTGATAAATCCATTAAAGTCCTGGTCCATACTATTCTATACTTGAAAACCTGCTTCCGCAGCTTTAACCAGCTTTGCTTTTATAAAGCGATTTTCCTTTTTTAACTTATTAATTTCGTATTGCTGCATTCTTATGGTCTCTATCAGATCGCCCTGAGTCAGAACTCCGCTGTGTAAAAGCTCCTCCAGAGATTGTACTTTGTCATTGAAATCGGTTTCCGCTTCCATTTCAGCAGCCTGATAGGAATATTCAGCTTCCAGTGCTGAAATATTCACTGAATCTTCAAGATGCATCTCCAGGATTTTGTCACTGATTCTAAAAATCCCCTGAGAGAGTACAGACCGGGGTTTATAAATTATCACAGGTAATCTCGAATTCAATGCCGTTTTCTGAAACTCATCCCGGTACATAACACCCAGAAATTCCATATTAATCTCGAGATAATCCCGTACTGATTGAATTAAACGATCAGACTTCTGCATATCCTCTGGATTTTCCAGCATATTCATAACCAGTTTCGGTTGAAAATGCTTCTTTTTCTCTTCAAAACATGCGGTCCCTTCCGGATCAAGCTCACGAAGTTTATCCTGCAGGCTGGACAAGTATACTTTCTGGAGCGATATACCATCTTTTCTTAACTGTTCCAGGTAATCAATTGCCGGTGATTTCCTGTCATACGATGTATATAACAATCTGAAAAGGACACTTTTTACAAAAAGATAAGCATTCAGTGTAGCCGTTAAAGTTGGTGTGGTAACAATAATTCCGCAACCGGCTACCAGAAAAAAATCAAGGATAAGATTGGAAGAACCAGCACCAAGGTCCATGACCAGATAATCTGCTTCCAGCTTCAAAAGGTTATTTATAAGTTTCTTTTTCTGTCCGGCCGGAAGATTGGCAGCGCCGGGAATCTCTCCCTCTCCGGATATAAAAAAAAGATTTTCATAATCTGTAGGATGAACAATATTCTCTATTTTCTGTTTAGGGTTATTAATATAGGATCCCAAACCTTCAACAGTTGGTCTTTGTCCAATAATCAGATGGAGATTGGATCCTCCCAGATCAAGATCCGCCAAAATCACTTTTTTATTGTTTTTTGCTAATCCGATTGCCATGTTTGCAGCAAGAAGAGATTTTCCAACTCCACCTTTTCCACTGGCTACAGCAATAATCTGCATGTATATCACTCCTGCTAACAATAATAATAAAACACAACAGACACCGGAATGTATGAAAATCGTCTGTTTTTTTGTTAAATATAGGGCATTCTATTACTATATATATTATGGTCTTCAGTTTAAAACTGATTGAATTACTGGTCAAGTAAAGGTGTTGACAAAGAAATATCTGGCCATACAATTACCTTTCAAAGGACATTATAAATAATGAAAAGAAAAACTGAACGGGTATTATGGATTTCATTGACTTTTTCGCTGCTTTTGTCTCTTACAGTCGTGATACTTGCACCTTCCGTTTCTGCCCAGTCATCAGGAACTTCAACAGAAAACTATCTCAGGATGTTTGAAACAGCCTACTACCTTATTTTAAGAAATTATGTAGATGAAATACCTCCCCAAACCCTTTTTGAAGGAGCCATGAAAGGCTTGTTTGAAAGCCTTGAAGACCCTTACTCTCTCTATCTGGAAGAGAGTGAACTTCAGTCACTTACAGATACGACCTCCGGACAGTTCGGAGGAGTGGGGCTTTATATTTCCAAAGATTTTTTTGATGAGGACAATCCCAATGGGAGGCGTCCCTATGTAAAAGTTGTTGCTCCCATTGAAGGGACCCCTGCCTACAGAGCAGGCATTCATGCCGGAGATTATATTTATAAAATTGACGGTAAGACAGCCAAGGATTTTACAACTGATGAAGTGTCCAATCTTCTCAGAGGGACAGCAGGAACAGATGTAGAGGTAACCATTCTCAGAGGGAATGATATAACCTTTAATGTGAAACTTACCAGGGATAATATCGAAATACCCACAGTAAAATGGGACTATATAAATAAAAATACGGGATACCTGAGAATTATTCAATTTACTCCCTATACAGCCCTCAGAGTAGAAGAAGCTCTTAAGGATTTTAATCGAAAGGATGTTGATTCCATTGTCATTGATGTCAGGAATAATCCGGGCGGGCTTCTGAATTCTGTTGTGGAAATTGCGGATTATTTTTTTGACAATGGAACAATAGTCAGTACCAGATCCAGAATTCCTGGCGAAAATGAAGTTTATCGGGCTACATCCGGAACCATCATTGATGATTCTACAGACATCTACCTCATCATTGATAACGGATCAGCTTCGGCATCAGAGATCCTGACAGGAGTTATGAAAGACCGGGGACGGGCCATCGTTGTGGGTGATACAACATATGGAAAGGGATCTGTACAGCAGATGCTGATGCTTGGGAACAGTGCCATAAAACTGACCATGGCAAGATATTATACACCCAGCGGTGTCAATATAGATAAAACAGGTATCGAGCCTGATGTTTTTGTTAAGGATGAGGAGCTTTCAGAACAGGATATCGAAGATTACAAAACCCTGATCGAATCAAATAGAATCGGAGCTTTTATCAACGAGAATCCCACTCCTGATATGATTGAAATCGATGATTTCATCAGCTCACTGAGAAAAGAGGGTATACAGATCAGTGAACAGTTCCTCCGGATAATGGTAAAAAATGAAGCAGAAAGACGATTGGACAATCCTCCTGTATTTGATCTTGAATACGATAGATCCCTGCAGAAAGTCATGGAAATGATAGAAGGAGATTCGTAATGTCACAGGATATCTTACCCGTCAATTCCAGAACCGCGACAGAAATGATAGATATTTCTGCAGATGTAAAAGCTGTCGTTAGAAAGAGTGGCGTACAGGAGGGTGCATGTCTCATTTATTGCCCCCACACGACAGCTGGTCTAACAATTAATGAAAATGCGGATCCAGATGTAAAGTCGGATATGATAAAAGAGATTAATAAAATTGTGCCATTTGATGATAACTATCAACATTTTGAAGGGAATTCAGCGGCACATATCAAAGCCACTTTCACAGGATTTCATCTTATGATACCCATTCATCAGGGACAACTGACTTTGGGCACCTGGCAGGGAATCTATTTTTGTGAATATGATGGGCCCCGCTCAAGGAAAGTACAGGTTTCAATACTCAGGGAGCATGATTGAAACAGTTTTTGATTGACCAAAAATGCCAGGTAGGTTCCTCGGTCACACTGAAAGACCGGGATTTCCACTACATCTGTCATGTAAGACGCCATACTCTTAATCAGATTATCTCAATAAAAGATCCCGTCGGCAATTCGTATAAAGCCACAATCGAAGGGATTCATGAAAATCAGTGTATTCTCAAAGTAACAGAAAAGGTAGAGATTCGAAACCGTGGATATGATCTGGAACTGTATTGCTGTTTTCCCAAGGGGAAAAAACTGGAAGGTATGGTCCGGCAGGCTACTGAAGCCGGAGTTTCAAGGATTATTCCTCTTTTCAGTGACCATTCTCTGATTCAATATCGCAATTCCAGTGATTTTGACAATAAAAAAAACCGGTTAAACAAGATAATAAAAGAAGCCCAACAGCAAAGTGGATCTTTTATAAACACGGTTCTGGAAGACCCGATGAAATTATCTGAAATAGATGATATCGGGTTATCTCAGTCAGGATTTTTTTGCCATCAGGACTATATAGAAAAAAATACTCTCTCGGATCTCTTGCAAAAAGATGTGGAGACAGTAAAAATACTTATCGGTCCGGAAGGTGGATTATCCAATTCAGAAATTCTTATTCTGAAGGAAAAGGGATTCCTTCCTCTTTATCTCGGAGAAAATGTTCTGAGAGCCGAAACGGCAAGTCTTTTTGCCATATCTACTGTTATTACCATTATGGAGTTGCTATAAGTGAACAACAAACGAATAAGCATATTAAACATACCCATAGACATTCTCCGTGAAGATGAGATAGAGCAGAAAATTCTATCCCTTTCTGAATCAGGCGAAAACAACCAGATCTGCTTTATTACATTTAAAGATATAATGCGGGCTCAATTTAAAAAGGAATTGAAACTTTGCTTTTCAAAGTCTGATTTAAATATACCCATAACAGTAGCAGCAGGATTTGCCGCTTCGTGGTTAAAAAAAGACAAACCCTATATTCATAATGCGTTTACATTTGTAATCCGTCTGCTGGGGGTTCTCGAAAAATATCAGAAATCTGTTTATATCCTAGGCTCGAGAAAAAAGAATATCCTTCTTTCTGAAAAAAATCTCAGAACCTCTTTTCCGGGCCTTCAGATAGTGGGAAGATATGCCGGCTCTTTCTCTAATCAGGAAGAGATGAATGTCATTACTGCCATAAAAAAATCTTCCCCCACTCTTTTATTAACAGGAAAGGGATTAAAGGGAAATAATCTTTGGCTATTCCGAAACAGAAATACATTCAACCCCGGGATCATCATGTGGGGAAGAAGCTGTTTTGAGATTTTTTCAGGTAAGAAACAGAAGCCGAAAGAGATGAAAGGGTTAAAATTATTTATGGAATTTGTTCTATCAATCATCCTTCCCTGGAAACTACTTTCATATTTTCTTTTTTTCATCCTCCTGACAGTTGAAAAAATTCGAAAATGATCAAATTCCAAACATTAAAAAGCATTATTGCTGTTCCCCATAAATAATGATACTATCCACTTCATGCTGAATCTTAAAATTCTCATTAATATTGTACAGCCTCAATTTGCGAAAAAATTCCTGTATATACTCCTTTTGTTGTCTTTTATACCTGTTCTTGATTGTATTCTTATCCTGAATCTGGCAGTTCTCATAGGTAATTATCTTTTTCTGGCTATCCTGATGCTTTTGAGTTTGTTCGGCTTTTTCATTTCTTTGAAAGTTACAGCAAATGTCCAGAAACAGCTTCATTCTGATCTGGAAACTCATACCATGAACCTGAACCACTACAATTCCCTACCAGGAAGCTTCACTTTAGCTTTTCTGCTAATTATGCCTGGAATGATTAGCACTATTCTGGGCCTTATCTTCATCATTCCTCCCTTAATGAGAAAACTCGGATCACTTGTTTCCCGCATTTTAAAAATTGATTGGAAAGAAATTCATGAATACATGAATATTATTGATTGATTATCTCCATATATAGGTTACAATAGCGTTATATCTATTTTTAAGGATTATGTTATGAGACTATATATTTCCATAAAAAATGATAAATTCCAGTTATTGAAAACCTATCTTCCCAAGTCAATTACCATTTTAAGAAAAAACTCATTCTCACTAAAGGAATATAACAGGATTACTGCGGATTTTAGAATCACAGAATTGCCATTGATAACGGATATTCCTGAAACTTTAAAGTATCCCCATGAAAAAATGATTATTCTGGGAAACCCGGAAGATAATTTAAAACAAGTAATCCCTTTTATTCAAAGATCAGTAAAGTATTTCCCTCATGATTCGTGTCTTAAAGAAATCTATACTTATATGATTCAGCATTATCATTACTATAAAACACACCTTAATAATGAACCTGTACCTATTAATAATAAAATCGTCGGAAGTTCCCAGCACATTCATAATATTCTCAAAGAGGTTTCCCAGTACGGGCCCACAAATGAATCTGTAACAATATTAGGGGAAACAGGTTCCGGAAAAGAACTGATTGCACTCGCACTTCATGAATGTCATGGATACTCTGATAAATTTGTAGCAAAAAACTGCTCAGCCATTCCTGATGATCTCCTGGAATCCGAGCTTTTCGGAACAAGAAAAGGAGCTTTTACAGGATCCATGAACAGGCCGGGATTATTCCAGGAGGCCCATAAAGGAACACTCTTTTTAGATGAAATCGGAGATATGTCTCTCAATATGCAGGTAAAGCTGTTAAGAGCATTAGAAACACAAACCATATCACCATTGGGATCATCGGAATTAATCAAAGTAGATGTCAGGATTATCACTGCCACCTCAAAAAATTTAAAGGAGATGATACTATCCGGAGCGTTCCGTGAAGATCTGTATCACAGAATCAATACCCTTATGATTGAAATTCCTCCTCTCAGGAAAAGAAAAGAAGATATACCCCACCTGTGTACTTATTTCCTGAAAAAGAAAAAAATTCAGAAAAAGATTTCCCATTCTGCCATGGATAAACTACTGGAATATAACTGGCCAGGTAATATCCGGGAACTAAAATCCACAATTGTCAGATCCTATATCAAATCGGGACTGGAAAAAGAAATCCGTGAAAGGCATATTGTCTTCTATTAAAATCCATATTTCTTATGGAATTTTTCTGATCTGCGATACGAGAAGATAGGGAATAAAATAACCATCATTTCTCTCATAACTTACAAGCTTACCTAATACCAGAACATGAGAATTTAACAAGATCATCTCTTTGTTTACCTGCCTGGGTACGCGTTCCGGTATGATATTCAACCAGTAATCACCCTGAAAAATAGCTTTGCAACTATATTTTTCTACCTTATCAAGATCCTGCCATTCTCCCTGAACAAGTGATACTTCTATAAGATATTCTTCATCTTTTGCAGAAAGCTTTGTTATTGCCGATAGAGAGCCATCCAAAGCTACCCATACTCCCTTAGAGATATAGCTTTCAAGTTCCTCAGCAGATGCCTGATTTAAACTTTTTATAGTAGTCATAAATGAAAAATTATCAGGTCCCCAGGAATAACTATCCTGAGAATGAAGTAATACCGAAAAAAGTGTAAAAATAATAATCAGTATTTTTTTCATGGAAATCTCCAGATATAATGTAATAACTTATATGTTAATCTTCCATTCAGGGTAGATCAAGGATTCTCACTATTTTTAATATCATAAAAAAATTACTATTTTTATTTATTTGACAAATCATTAGCAGATTAATAGAATAGAGGATGTATATTCTAGTAAGTAAGCTACGTTATTTTAAAGGTGAATTTATATGAGTGGGAACAATGAGATCGTACCTGGATTTGATATAGAAAAAGACGACAGTCTCAAAATAAGATTACAGAAAATTGATTCTGTAAAAGGATGTCTGGTTTTATATCTTACAGGTTATATCGATACTTACAATTCCAACCTTTTTCAGAAAAGGGTTAATAAAGCAATAGAATCAGGTTTTACCCGTTTGATTTTTCATTGCGGAAGTTTGAACTACGTTTCCAGTACAGGTATTGGATCATTTACAGCATTTTTAAAAACTGTGAAACCCAGAGGAGGAAATCTTGTTCTTTTGGAAATTCAACCAAAAGTCTATGAAGTTTTTCAATTACTCGGTTTTTCCCAGTTTTTCAATATTAAAGATAATCTTGATGAAGCTGTCGCTTTTTTCGAAAGTGAAGGTGAAACAAAATCCAGTGATATTTTTCCCAAAATTTTCCGCTGTCCCATCTGTTCAAAGAAATTAAAAGCAACGAAACCCGGGCGTTTCAGATGCAGTGAATGCAAGACGATCCTGGCTATTGATAATACAGGTCAGGTTTTCTTAGGGTAAAATGTATGCCGGGTATTTACCCGGCTTTTTTTTATGAAAGAGATATTATGTATCAGATTTCCCCGGGAAATTCGAGCAGAAATACAGTTACAGAATGACGAGTTGTGGAGAAATTGCCATTTTTCAGATTCTATTGACCATATTTCTGAATATACCTTGATTGCACTTCCAGTTGAAAATTTTATATTTCTTGCAGAAAAGCTGCAAAAAACAAAAATCATTGCATTTGGACCAGCTGAATCACTGGAAGAAGCTTTTCTCCTGGGAGCCAGTGATTATATAAAACCCCCATGGAACTATAAAGAATTTTTTATACGGATACTTCAAGCAGTCAATCTCGATAGAATGACCATTAATAATCATACCATCAGTATATCCTGGGAAGGTTTGATGTTTGACCAGAAAACAATTCCATTAACCAGTAGGGAATTATCCATTCTTATGTTATTAAATACCAATAGAAATACACTCGTAAAATATGAAACCATTTCCCATTTTATAGATATTCAATCTGATAAATATGAAAATACACTTTATGTCTATATATGCAGAATTAAAAAAAAGCTGAAAGAAAATATGCCAGAGTTGTATCCTGATTATATTAATATTATCAGAATATCCAAAAAGGGTTATATTCTTAAATATCCTTGTGGATAAACTGTGGAAAACTGTGGAAAAACCATTCCTTTTTCCCAAAAAAGTATTAATTACATTATTGTATTTTAAATTTAATGACTCCCTATTTACTTTTTTAAGATTTAATTCTATACAATAGAATAAATTAATTAAAATATGGGAAATTCATAAAAGAAACACAAACCCGGGAATGGGTTCAAACTTTTAAAATTTCCCAGTGGATAACCTGTTAATAAATACTTTATTCTTTTATCCTTTTTATATTGGCACCCAAGTTATTCAATTTTTTTGACAAGTGCTCATAACCTCTCTCTATCTGATAGACATTATGGATAGTACTCTTTCCCCTTGCACACATAGCAGCAATTACCATAGCCATTCCAGCCCTGACATCAGGAGAGACAAGATCAGAACCAGTAAGGATATTTGGTCCGCTCACAACTGCTCTATGAGGATCACAAAGAATAATTCCGGCACCCATAGAAATCAGTTTATCCACAAAAAACATTCTGGATTCAAACATTTTTTCATGAATAAGAATTGTTCCTTCTACCTGGGTTGCAACAACTGTGATAATGCTTGTAAGATCCGGTGGGAATCCCGGCCAGGGAGCATCATCTATCTGAGGTATCATTCCACCCATATCACTGACAACTTTTAAATTCTGACTGGGTGGAACATAAATGGAATTCCCCTCTGTCTGCCAATGAATTCCCAATTTCCCAAAGGCAATTTTACACATTCTGAGATTTTCCGGATTCGCATCTTCAATCTCCAGTTCTCCTCTTGTTACCGCTGCCAGACCAATATACGAACCAACTTCCATAAAATCGGAACCAATGGAAAATTCTGTACCCTTAAGTTTTTTCACACCCTCTATTATCAGAATATTCGAACCTATACCTGAAATTTTAGCGCCCATAAGGTTCAGCATTTTACATAAATCCTGAACATGCGGTTCTGAAGCAGCGTTTTGGATGATTGTTTTCCCATCAGCTAAAACCGCCGCCATAATCGCATTCTCAGTAGCTGTAACTGATGCTTCATCAAGAAACATATCAACACCTACTAGCTTGTTGGCAGAGATGGTAAATTGTCCATCCATCTCCACACGTGCACCAAGAGAAGTTAAAGCCAAAAAATGTGTATCGAGTCTTCTTCGGCCAATAACATCTCCACCAGGCGGAGGAAGTATGACTTTTCCAGTTCTTGCCAGAAGAGGGCCGGCAAAAAGGATGGATGCCCGAACTACTGAAGCCAGAGATTGAGGAACTTCATTTTTTATATCATTCATTTTGAACCGGAACTTGTTGTCGCCTGTCTTTTTTACAGAGCATCCAAGATATTCGAGTATTTCAATCATGACTCTTACATCTTCAATTTCCGGTATATTTTTTAACTCAACAACTTCATCTGTTAATAGAACAGCTGCAATACAGGGTAAAGCAGCATTTTTATTACCGCTGGCTTTGATTTTCCCCTTAATGGGAAATCCACCTTCAATTTCGTATTTATGCATCCTAAAAATCTACCTTTTGCACCTTGTTGTGTCAATAAAGTTAGTTACTCTTCATAATTTATGAATAAAATATGTATTCCTTTATGAGGTATAGAAAAATTCACTGAAAAAGGATATAAATTGTGAAACCCTCATTAAGGATTAATAGTAATGAAAGTCATGAAATTCGGAGGAAGCTCACTAGCGGATTCCCATAGAATAAAACAAACCATACAGATCATTTCACAAGAGAAGGACGAACCTGTCACTGTAATACTCTCTGCCATGAAGGGTATAACAAATCTCCTTATTGAGGCTTCTGAAAAAGCTGAAAAAGGGAATTCCGATTACCTGGATAGTCTAAACCGGATTCGGGATACCCACTATACCTGTATGAATGAACTTTTTCATAAAGAAATTCCGGAATTTCTCCAAAAAGGTATGGATCAGATGCTCAGTGAATTAAAAGATATTCTTCACGGTGTAGAGCTGGTAAGAGAGTGTTCTTTAAAAACAAAAGATATCATCATGAGTTTTGGAGAAAGGATGAACTGTTTTCAGTTTTCCCATTACATGAACTCTATTAACAAAAAATCAGAATACATAGATGCCAGAACCATTATTAAAACAGATAGTAATTTTGGAAAAGGTAATGTTAAATTTGACATTTCCTATAAATTAATCCGGGAAAGGATTGATCTTATAGGAAATTCAACCGGAATTATAACTGGCTTTATCGCTTCAGATAAAAATAACAGAACTACCACGTTAGGAAGAAACGGAAGTGATTATACGGCAAGTATCATAGGAGCCGCATTGGATGCTGACGTCGTAGAAATCTGGACTGATGTGGATGGTGTCCTTACTGCCGATCCCCGGGTAGTGAAAAATGCTTTTGTAATTCCCCAGTTAAGTATTCAGGAAGCGATGGAATTATCCTATTTCGGTGCTGAAGTAATTCATCCCTATACATTGATCCCTACTATTGATAAAAAGATTCCTGTCTATATCAAAAACACCCTCAACCCTGCTGCTGCAGGAACATTAATCACCGAAAAAAGCAGTGAAAAAGACAGGATCATTACGGGATTGGCATCAATCGATAAGGTTTCACTTATTAATATTGAGGGTGGTGGTATGGTTGGAATGCCGGGTGTAGCATCTCTGATATTCAACTCTTTGGCTGAAGCCGGAGTTAATATTATCATGATCACCCAGGCTTCATCCGAACATAGCATATCTATCCTCTGCAGAACAGAAGAAGTCCAGAAAGCCAGTGAAAAATTGAATAAAAATTTGTCTGCTGCTATTGAGTCCCGAAAAATTCAAAATATTGAAATAGTAAATAATCTCGTTATTATAGCAGTAATTGGTGAAAAGATGATTGGGAAAGTTGGATTAACCGGTAAATTGTTCAGTGCTGTAGGTGAATCCAATGTAAATATACTGGCAATTGCCCAGGGTTCATCAGAAAGAAATATATCATTTGTGATCCATGAAAAAGATAAAGATATTGCTTTGATTGCAATCCATAAAAAATTCATCGGATAGAAAGTTAAGGAGAAAATTTTGTTATTTGCCAGCACCAGGAATAATTCCATTAGAATGTCATTTCAGGAAGCCCTTTTTCAGGGACTTGCTCCGGATGGAGGCTTGTTTTATCCCACAGTTTTTCCTGATTTGTCTTCACTCTTTTCCAGTTTCAATGTTAATACAAGCTTTAACGAAATGGCATCCTCTGTGATTTTTGGTCTATTAAAAGATGAAATATCACAGGATGATGCTATTAATCTGGCTAATAGAGCTTTTCCATTTAAGCCTGAGTTAAAGCAATTACATGAGAATTTGCATGTCCTGGAACTATTTCATGGGCCCAGCTCGGCTTTTAAGGATTTCGGAGCTTCATTTTTGGCAACATCCATGGAATATTTTCTGAAATCCCGATCTGAAAAAGCCGTTATCCTCACAGCAACTTCCGGTGATACGGGAAGTGCTGTTGCCAGAGCTTTTTATGAAAAAGAAAATATTGATGTTGTAATCCTTTATCCAAAAGGTAGAATTAGTCCATTACAGGAAAAACAGATGACCACTTTGGGTAAAAATATCCATGCTCTTGAGGTCAAGGGATCTTTTGATGACTGTCAAAAAATGGTAAAGGATGCCTTCCAGGATAAGAAACTGAACAGATTAAATCTTACATCTGCCAATTCCATTAACCTGGGCCGTCTTATCCCCCAGTCTTTCTACTATATCTGGGCAGTTACTCAATTAATAGGACAGGGAATAGATAACTCTGTATTTTGTGTTCCCAGCGGAAATTTTGGAAATCTGACCGCTGGTTTATATGCCAAAAAATGGGGACTTCCCATTGGTCCATTTATCGCTGCCACGAATAAAAACCATGTTATACCCGACTATCTAACATCTGGTACTTATGAGCCCAGACCATCTGTGCAAACCTATTCAAATGCAATGGATGTAGGATCTCCCAGCAATTTTGAAAGAATGCAGACTTTGTATGAAAATGATATTGAGGCTATGAGATCCGATATTACTGGTATTTATATTGATGACGATGCCACATTGGCAACTATGAAAAAAATTGATTCAGCATACCAGTACGAGATTTGTCCTCATACGGCTGTGGGAATTCAAGCTGCAGAAGAGTATAGAAAAAAGAACCCCCATAACCACGTTACTGTATTATCTACTGCTCATCCGGGAAAATTCAAAGAAGTTTTTAATACTGCTGTAGGACACGATCCCGTGCTGCCTCAATCACTTCTGGATGTTAAAGACAAAGAAAAAGTTTCACAGGAAATAGGAAATACTCTGGAAGATTTGAAAAATACTCTAAATAAGATGTACTAAAAAAAAAAAGGGCTTAACCAAATTGGTAAGCCCTTTATTAATATAAAGTTTATTGACTGCTGCCTTTGTAAATAATTCTTACCTGTTTATACAGTCCTTCCCCTTCACTTTTTGTAATCACTTCATCTTTGTCATTCAAAGCCATGTGAACCAACCTCCTTTCAAAAGGATTCATTGGTTCCAGAAGCTTGGAAGACTTTGTTTTACAAACCTGGTCAGCTGTTTTGTTGGCCAGACGAATTAAATTCTCTTCTCGTCTCTGTCTGTAGTTTTCAGTATCGATGATAATTTTTCCAGTATAATCACTACCACCAATTTTACTGGCATATACATTTACCAGCATTTGAAGGGCATCAAGATTTTTTCCCTTCTTACCAATCAAAATAGCTGAATGGGAGGATTTAATATCCAATCCGACTTTATCATCTTCTCTGAAACCGATACTGACATTTCCAGGATATCCCATAAGTTCAATAACCTTTTCAAGAAAGCTGATTAGACTGTTTTCTATATCACCGGAAGGTTCAATAGATTTCTTTTCCTGAAATGTATCTACTTGCTGCCCATCATTCAAATGGACACGAATTTTAACAGTACCTCTTTTAAAGAAGAATCCATGTTGTTCAGACTCTACAATTTCAACATCAAACTGATCCTGCTCAAGTCCCAAATCAGCTGCTGCCTTTTCAATTGCCTCCCTTTCAGTTTTTCCTTCATATTCTTTTACCATAAAATATCTCCTGGTTAACGAAATTACAAATCAGGAGCTCACTCTGGAACAATTACACCTATTTTTTGTTTTTTCTGTTGATGAAAGCCTGCTGTCCAGCTGTCAGAATATTACTAACTGTCCAGTACAGAAGTAATCCTGAAGGCATATCATAAAGAATAAAAAAGAACATAATAGGCATTCCAAGGGTAAGCATTTTAGTATTCATACCATTCTGTCCACCTGCTGTAGGTGCCTGGGTAAATTTTGTCATCAGTAACTGCGTTCCAAGATAAATAATGGGCAGCAGCCTGAGATCATTCCATCCAAGTAAAGGAATAGTAAATGAACCAAAATTCCAAATTGATTCAGGAGATGATAAATCATTAATCCATCCTGGAATAAAAACAGCACCTCTCAAATCAAAATATTTGTTAAAAAGACCATACAAAGCTATAAAAACAGGCATTTGAGCCGCAAGAGGAAGACAACCTCCCATGGGATTAACACCTTCTTTTTTATACAAGTCGGCCATTTCTTTGTTCATTTTATTGGGATCATTTTTATATTTTTCCTGAATTTCCTTAATTTTAGGCTGAATCCCCTGCATTTTCCCGGTAGATTCATAACTCTTATGAGTGATTGGGAAAAGGACTATCTTAATAAAAATCGTTAAGAGGATTATTGCCACACCATAATTGGGAACAAGTTTATAAAAAATCTCCAATAATTTTTTCAGAATAAATTCAAGCCAGCCCAACCATGAAGAGGAATCCACAGCTTTATCCATATACATGTCGGAAAATCCGAAGGGATTATCCATAGAGTTATTATACGCGGCTAAACTTTTATTATTTTTAGGTCCTACATAAAAACGGTAGACGTCTTCAGAACTGGCTTTGCGAATTTCAGATCTGACAAAATACATTCTGGAGGATTCTTCCAGACCATCAACAGAATCATTCCTCCAGGCGACTTTAGATACGCCTGAACTCGGTATACCAATAATGGTAAAGTACTTACCAATAATACCAGCCCATTTAATCTGCTCAGATATTTCTTCAAAATTATCTTTCAGTTTATGATTTGTTCTCTTATCACCGGCGAGAGAATAGTATTTTCTATACTCGTTCCTGCCATCCAGTTTAATAAAATCCGGTCCAATCTGGGGACCTACCGAGAGAGTATAGGACTGATTATTGCTATTGATGGGAACAGATGCATTTTCAGAATTCTGAATGGAAATTCTTACCTCAAAGAGATACTCATCAGGAAAGAAGACAAACTTTTTTTCAACTCTGAAAGGACTGCTGACGGATCCGTTACTTAAACGAACTCTGAAATCCCTAACAAAACTGTATGTCTGATTTTTCTGATCCGGGATGTATTGAAAAGTATCATCAAGATAAGAATCAAAACTCTGACCAAAAGAAATCCCAAAAGCTCCCAAACCAGTTTCTTTGTTAAGGATCATATCAACTTCAGATTCGCCATCCATATGATCTTTGAGCTTCATAGATGTAACCACAGCACCGTCAGTATCAAACTCAATAATAAATTTATCAGTTTCAACCTGAATAATTTCAGATTTATAATTGCTTTCATCTATATCCTCGATAAGAGCAATATTTTCCTGATTATCAGATGATGGCGCTTCAGAAGGCTGAATTACTTCCTCTTCTAAAACAGGATTCTCCGTAACAACAGTTTCAGTTATGCCTTCCTCCGGCATAAAAAACGTTGTTTGAACAAAAAAACCAACAGAAATAACAACTACCGATAACAGGATCGCCAGAAAAGTATTCTTATCCATTTTAACTCCAATAATTAATCATGGTAGAGGATCATATCCACCCGGATTACCTGGATGACAACGTATAATACGCCTGAAACCTAAATATAAGCCTTTCCAGGGACCATACTTTTTTAATGCCTCCAGAGTGTAAGATGAACAGGTTGGATAAAACCTGCATGACCTGGGTAACCATGGTGATATTATCTTTTTATATAATAAAACTAGAAATATTAAGAAATAATTTATAATCCAATTTACGATTTTAAACAATATTAGCTCTTTTTACCAGTTTCTTGAACTGATCATATCTATCCCAATATGAATAATTTCCGGGATAGAGAACCACTACAATATCATAAGAGCCTTTTATTTGCTCTTTTTCAACCCGGTAAATTTCTCTTAATATACGTTTAGAATAATTTCTTTCAACAGAATTACCATATTTCCTTACTAAAGCAACTGCAAAACGGCTATATGGTAATGAATTATGTAAAAATAAAATCTTTGCCCCCCTATATTTACATATATTTCCGGAAGCAAAGATTTTTTTAAGGTCAGATTTTCTTCTAAGAATTTCTTTTTTAGTAAGGCTTCTTTTCATCTGCAACAGACAATTTTTTTCTGCCTTTTTTTCTTCTTCTTGCCAGGACAGCTCTTCCGGATTTGGTCTTCATTCTGGCCCTGAATCCGAATTTTCTGTTTCTTTTAGTTTTACTGGGCTGATAAGTCCTCTTCATATATATAACTCCTAAATGTAGTCAATTCTTTTAGTGTGCATAATATACGTATAAGAGTTGAGTATGTCAACTCTCAATTATTTTCCTTCAAGCTTTTTCCTTAGATTTTCCAGTCCTCTCTTCAATTCATTATCTTCAATTGAATCAAGACTCTTCGGTACCTGGTAGTTTTCTTTTTCTGAAGTTTCCTTTGGTTGGACCGAATTCACTTTATTTTTTTTATAGGATGACACATCAGCTCTCATGATCATTTTCACTGAGGTAATTTTACCTCCTCTCTCAGTATATTGACTTAAATTTCTTAAAATTCTAGCTTGGTGCATTTTAAAAACCTGAATCCAGCCCTGATGATCAAATGAAACAACGAGCTTATTATCTGTAAGATCTTCCAGTCTGCAGTGATCTGCCAATCTGCTGTCTGTTAAAATTTCCGGCCAATTTTTTAAAATTTTGGGAACACCAGACAACTTGCCGTCAAGTTTGGCTCCAAATAACTCTGATATAATATCTTCAGCTTTATCCATTATTTAACTCCGAAAAAACCCGTTATCAACATTATAGCAAATTGAATCAGGATTGGAATCTATCATGGAATCTGTAAGGAAAGTATAGAAGATTTGTTCGTATTCAGGAAAGAAGCGCATCATTTTCTCTCTTTTTTCCTGATCAAGCTCCAATAATACATCATCAACCAGTAAAACAGGCATCCTGCCGGTGGAAATTCTGTAATATTGTGATTGGAGAATCCGTAAAATCAGAGAAATTATTCTCAATTGCCCTGTTGAGGCAAAATTCAGATAATCAGAATTCTTCCACAAAATAGAGAATGAATCCCTATGCGGACCAGAAAGGGTCAAACCGTATTGAAATTCCTTTTCTATTTTTCTGGAAATATCTTCGGCAATTGCTTTTCTGTCTCTGTTTTTCCAGGATCCCTGATACATTAATTCAAGATTTATATCCAATCCTGTTATTTCCTGATACAGAGGGTTAAAATGACTATTCAGAAATTTCAGCAATTCATCCCTTTTTTCCATAATAGGAAAACCTGTATCAATAAGCCTTTCTGTATAAACATCCAGTAGATTATTCTGCCTTTTTTTCAGAATAATATTCCTTTCTTTTAAAATTTTTTTGTAATTTCTCAAATGATTGATAAATAATGGGTTATTGAGGCTTATACACTGATCCATGTATGTACGTTTTTTGTCAGGACTTCCGTTAACAAAATACAGATCGTTATGACAGAAAACAACACAGGGAAAATTACTGACAATATCTTTTCTGTCGGTGACATTTTTCCCATTTAACTGAATTTTTTTCTGATTCCCATCCAGAAAGATTTTTATGCTGTCAGGGATAATTTCTGAATTTCTTTTAAATTTTGCAGAAAGAAAAAGATTATCCTCTCCTTCCTGAATAAGAATTTTATCATTTTTAGTTCTGAATGAAGAAGCATAGCACAAATAATAGATGAGTTCGAGAAAATTGGTTTTTCCCTGTCCGTTTTTTCCTATCAGGTAGATAACTTTATGAGAGAGATCCAATTCATGCTCCTTCAAATTCCTGAAGGAGCGGAATTTTACAGATTCAAATCCCAATAGTATCAGTCCATCTGCATAGGCATAATAATATGAAAATAGTCACCTTCCGGTTCACATTTCATAGTAATTGCCCTGTTTGGTTCCGTAAACTGAACAAGAAGATTCTCTTCTTTAATAACCTTAAGGGGATCCATAAGATAAATGTAATTGACAGCAAGACGAATTTCTTCACCAGAATAATCACAGGGAATATCTTCGTCAGCCATACCAATTTCACTTTCTTCAGATTTTAAATTCAGGTTCCCTTCTGAGAAAGTCATATAAATTCTTTTAGATTTTTGCTCCGCAAGCAGGGAAACACGTTTTAAAGCTTCATTAATGGAATCCCTTGATAAAATAACATTATATTTCTGAGAATCAGGAATAACTCTGTTAAAATTGGGAAATTGACCTTCAATTAGAGTAGAAGAGATTTTCTGATTATCAAATTTAACAAAAATAGTCTTGTCTGTAACAGATAGAGATAGATTTCCCTCTCCTGAAGATAGTTTTTTAATAAGGTTAAGAATTTTAGGTGGAATAATAATTCCATTAAAGTCATTTATCTCTGTTTCAGGTTTAACTCCTATATAAGAAAGGCGTCGTCCATCTGTAGCTACCATGAGGAGAGAATCTTCATTCTTCTCCATATATACTCCATTCATAAAATAACGGGCTTCATCAACCGAAATGGAAAAAATCGTCTGGGAAATCATATTAATAAATGTTTCCTGAGAAATCTCAAAATAACTTTCATCGTTGATACTCTGTAGTTCAGGGAATTTTTCTGCAGATATACAGTTTAATTCAAACATGATTTTTTTATTTAAAGGTTTAATACTTAACCTTTCATTTTCATTCTGTTCAAAAGTAATTTCCCCATCAGGTAAAGAACGAAGAATACCAAGGAATTTATCGCAAAATACGGTGGTGCTTCCGGAAACTTCGACTACTGCAGGAATTCTTGTTTCAAAACCTACTTTCAAATCAGTTGCTTTAATCACTAATGTATCATTCTCAGCTTCAAGAAGAACATTAGAAAGGATGGAAAGTGCATTTCTGGAAGAAATGATTTCCTGAGCGATAGAAATTTCCTTTACAATTACGCTTTTATCGCAGATGAATCTCATTTATTGTCCCCTGTAATCATGTATTTTAAAATAATAAAAAATAAATAATGAGTTGTACAGTCTAATTTTTATGATCAATAGAACTTTTACACAATCAGATAAATTACTTCTATTACATTCTTTTATAAATTAATTCAGTAATAGTAATAGTAATAATAGGATCGGCTAAAATGTGGATAACTATAATAACTCTTTATATATTATAATTTTATATTTGTGAATATATTGAAGATAACTTCTTTTAGTTTTCCACAAGTGCTTTTCATTTTCTTCCATGTAGAAACTGATTGTGGAAAAAGTCTTATAAGTGACTGTTTATCCAGACTCTTTCCACAGATTATCAGGTTTCTTTCACAGAACGTATTAATTCCTGAATAGTTGGTTCAATAGTGGAATCTGTCTTCATCCTGTCTTCTATCCTCTGACAGGAATGCATTACAGTTGTATGGTCCCTCCCTCCAAATTCCAAACCTATTTCTGTAGTGGAAAAATCAGTAATCTCACGAATGATATACATGGCTATCTGTCTGGGAAATGTAATTTGCTTGGTTCTTTTCTTTCCTTTCAAATCACTGAGGGTCACGTTAAAATAATCAGATACCTGTTTCTGAATTTTATCAATAGTAATATTGGATTGAATGGGAGATGAAAAGAACTGTTTTAGCTGCTGATTGGCAATTTCCGGAGTAATCTGTTTTTGAACAAGTTCCGCATAGGCAACTATACTGGTTAATGCAGCTTCGAGATCCCTTATATTTGTTTTAATGTTCTGGCTGATAAGCTCAAGGATATCATCAGAAATGGAGACATCCTTATCTTCCAGTTTTTTCTTGAGAATAGCATAACGGGTTTCATAGTTTGGTGGATGCAAATCGACATTTAATCCTCTGACAAATCGGTTTTTCAATCTGTCAGCGAAATTTTTCAATTCGGAAGGTGGTCTGTCACAGGTAAATACCATTTGCTTATTTGCATCATATAATGCGTTGAAAGTATGGAATAATTCTTCCTGGGTACCTTTTTTATCCTGTAAATCATGAATATCATCAATAAGTAGAACATCAACATTTCTGTATTTATTCTTAAAATTTGTCTGTTTTTTTGTATTGATGGATTCAATAAAATCGTTAATAAAGGTTTCTGCCGGAATATAAACAACTTTCATCTCGGGATTATTAAAATGAATATAATTTCCGATGGACTGCATAAGATGAGTTTTCCCTAAACCGACGCCCCCATAAATAAGACAGGGGTTATATTTCGATCCGGGATTTTCAGCAATTGCCTTAGATGCATTAGCAGCAAAAGAGTTGTTGTTTCCTACAACAAAGGTATCAAAGCTGTAATCGTTTCTCAGCTGAGGGTGGGGTTTTATTTCATGGGCCGTTTTTTCTGCTATCGGGTTATTACTGGAAGTGAGTTCTTCTGTCTCCTTGCTTTTTTTACTTTCAATTTTGAAATCCAGAGAAAGATTTAAACCTGAAAGATCCAGAAGTCTCTCTTCGATGATACTGGAATACCTCTGTTTGATCTGAGACTGGATAAATCGGGAGGGCAGGCTGAGTATTATGGAACTGCTGGTAGATTCTACATAATGTATGTTCTGGAAGTACATATTGAATTCCTGAACGGAAATTTCATTTTCTTCTCTTAATTGTTTGATTGTTTCTTCCCAGAAGATGCTGTAATCGTATTTACTCATGTAATAAATAGTCTCCAGTTAACAGTTTATCCACACTTCCAAAATAATGTTCTAATAGTATAAATGATAAAAACCTGAAATTGAAAAAAAATTACCATTTATTCTTAAAAATGCAAATAAGTATAATAAATATATATAATATAGATATTTATTATACTTATCCACATCATTGTGGATAAGTAATAAGGATTTTACCCTAGATATACTGAGTATATTTCCAAATATGATAAAAAAATAAAAATATTTATCCACAAATTATTAACAACAGGACGGAGGCTATATTAGGAGATATTGATTTTTATGACAAGAGAGTCTCTGTCTTTACTTTTTTACCTCACAAATATATACTGATATATCTTATCAAATAACAATTTTTTAGGTACACAAAATGCATGATAAATATGATGCGGAACATATTCAGATTTTAAAAGGTCTGGAAGCTGTCCGTAAAAGACCAGGTATGTATATTGGATCTACAGGTCCTGACGGGCTTCATCATCTGGTATATGAGATCGTAGATAATAGTATTGATGAAGCACTTGCGGGATTCTGTACCAAAATTTCAGTTTATATCGAAGAAGGGAATATCATCCGTGTTATAGACAACGGAAGAGGTATTCCCGTCAGCATGCATCCTGTAGAAAACGTCAGTGCCCTTGAAGTGGTTATGACAAAGCTCCATGCTGGTGGAAAATTTGATAAGGATACTTATAAGGTATCCGGGGGACTCCATGGTGTAGGTGTCTCTGTTGTTAATGCTCTTTCAAGCTGGTGTGAGGTATCTGTTCACCGTGATGGAAAGATTTACTATCAGAAATATAAAATAGGTGTGCCTGAAGAACCTGTAAAAGTTGTAGGTGATAGTGATAAAAGCGGAACTATCGTCAGATTTTTTCCGGATGCTGAAATTTTTGATGAAACAGAATTCAGTTTTGATGTTCTGTCCAATAGATTAAGAGAACTTGCATTCCTTAACAAAGGTATAGAGATAAATCTCATTGATGAAAGGGTTTTACCTGAAAAGGAAAGATCTTTTATGTTCGAAGGAGGGGTAAAATCTTTTGTTGAGTACCTTAATAAAAGTAAAACACCCCTTTTTGAAGAACCCGTCTATTTTGAATCAGAAAAAGATAATGTAGTTGTGGAACTGTCACTTCAATATAATGAAGGATTTGCAGAAACCATATTCTCTTATGTTAATAATATTAATACAAAAGAGGGCGGTTCGCACTTATCCGGGTTTAAATCAGCCCTGACCAGGACTTTGAATGACTTTCTGAAAAATTCAAAACTGGCCAAAAAACTTGATGAGAACCTTACAGGCGATGATGTAAGGGAAGGATTAACCTGTGTTATTTCCGTTAAAGTTCCTGAACCACAGTTCGAAGGACAAACCAAAACTAAACTGGGCAATTCAGAGGTAAGGGGAATAGTAGATTCTCTGGTAAGTGAAAGATTGACATCTTACTTGGAAGAGCATCCTGATGTTATTGATATAATTCTTGATAAGTCCATTACAGCATCCAGAGCAAGAGCTGCCGCAAGAAGAGCCAGGGATCTGACCAGAAGAAAAGGTTTTCTGGAGAGTACGGGGCTTCCCGGTAAGCTGGCTGACTGTTCCGATAAGGATCCTGCAAATTGTGAAGTATATATTGTTGAGGGAGACTCTGCAGGTGGTAGTGCCAAAATGGGTAGAGATAGAAAATTCCAGGCAATACTTCCTCTTTGGGGAAAAATGCTTAATGTGGAAAAAACCAGAGTAGAAAAGGTTATTTCCAATGAAAAAATGCTGCCGATTATCACAGCATTGGGGACAAATCTTGGCGAAGAATTTAATCTGGAAAAGTTAAGATATCATAAAATTATTATTATGGCTGATGCTGATGTTGATGGTTCCCATATTAGAACACTACTTTTAACATTCTTCTTTAGATATATGAAACCTCTAATAGAGCATGGTCATATTTATCTCGCTATGCCTCCGTTATATAAAATAACGGTTGGGAATAAATCCCATTATGTGTACGATGATGCTGAGAAAGAAAAATTTCTGTCTCAGTTGGATGAATCTGAAGATAAAATAGGTTTGCAGAGATATAAAGGTCTTGGTGAAATGAATCCGGAACAGCTATGGGAAACTACAATGAATCCCGAAACCCGTAATATGAAGCAGGTTAAGCTGGAAGATTTTGTAGCGGCTGACGAGATGTTTACTACCTTAATGGGAGAAGAAGTTCCGCCAAGAAGACAATTCATTGAAGATAATGCTCTGACTGTTTCCAATCTTGATGTTTAGGTATTTCTAGGAGTTTTATTGTGCAGGATCAATCTGGAAGGATTATACCAATTGCTATTGAGGATGAAGTAAAAGAATCATACCTTAACTATGCAATGTCTGTTATTGTCAGCAGAGCACTGCCTGATGTAAGAGACGGATTAAAACCGGTTCATAGAAGAATACTTTACTCCATGAGTGAAATGGGTCTGAGGAATGACAGACCTTATAAAAAGTGTGGACGTATAGTTGGTGATGTTCTGGGAAAATTTCATCCCCATGGAGATCAATCTATCTATGATGCACTGGTTCGTCTTGCCCAGGATTTTTCTTTGAGAATTCCTGTTGTTCAAGGGCAGGGAAACTTTGGTTCTGTCGATGGGGATCCACCCGCAGCAATGCGGTATACTGAGGCAAGATTGGCAAAAATTGCTGAAGCCATATTGATGGATATTAAAAAAGATACCATCGATTTTGGGCCCAACTACGATGATTCCATGAAGGAACCATTAATCCTGCCAACCGCGTTTCCCATGCTTCTGGTTAATGGAGCAAGTGGTATTGCTGTTGGTATGGCCACAAACATGCCCCCCCATAACCTAAAAGAAGTTTGTAATGCTGTAATGGCAATGATTGATAATCCGGAAATAACAACAGATGAGCTTCTGGAGTATGTAAAAGGTCCGGATTTCCCAACGGCTGGAGTTATTTACGGGCGTTCCGGCATAAGACAGGCTGCAGAAACCGGAAGAGGCAAAATAACGGTTAGAGCAAGATATCATCTTGAGGAAATTTCTTCAGATAAAGATGCCATAATTGTAACAGAACTGCCTTATATGGTTAATAAAGCCAACCTGGTTATCAGAATTGCTGAGCTGATTAAAGACAAAAAGATAGATGGTATTTCTGATTTGAGAGATGAATCAGACAGAAACGGAATGAGGGTGGTAATGGAGCTGAAAAGGTCTGTTTCACCTAAAGTCGTTTTGAATCTTCTGTTTGCTCATACAAATCTACAGGTCAATTTTAATGTAAATAATCTGGCACTGGTTGATGGAATGCCGAAGTTATGCAATCTGAAAGAGCTTCTGCATCATTTTATCAAGCATAGACAAATTGTTATCAGAAGAAGATCTGAATATGAACTGAAAAAAGCTAAAGCCAGGGCACATATTCTGGAAGGTCTTAAAATTGCTTTGGAGAATATTGATGAAGTTGTTGAAATCATCAAGAAATCCAGCAATGTAAATATGGCCAGAGCCAACCTTATGGAAAGATTTGATTTTTCCGAACTACAGTCCCAGGCTATTCTGGATATGAGACTTCAGAAGCTGACAAGTCTGGAAACTCAAAAGATTCTGGATGAATTGAAGGAAATTTTAGAATATATAGATTATCTGGAAGATCTACTGGCTCATGAAGAAAAAATTCTCGGTGTTGTAAAAGATGAAACCAGAGAGTTATCTGATAAATACGGCGATGAGAGAAGGACCGAAATACGGCCTGAAGAAATAGGATCCATGAATATTGAGGATCTTATTGAAAAAGAAGACATGGTTGTCCTTATATCTAACAGGGGGTTCATTAAACGAATCCCTGTAACTGCTTATAAAGAACAGGGACGCGGCGGTAAAGGATCCTCTTCTGCCACTTTAAAAGATGGTGATTTTATTGAACATATCTTTATAGCTTCAACTCACAGCTATATTCTTTTTGTTACAAGTGAAGGAAAAGCGTACTGGCTCAAAGTATATGAGATACCAGAAGGTTCAAGATCCTCCAGAGGAAAGCACCTGAAAACAATGTTTGAATTTGCCCCGGAAGAAGAAATCACCGCTATGGCTCCTTTAGAAGATTTTAATGAGGAAACTTTTCTGTTTATGGCAACAAAAAATGGAGTGGTAAAGAGAGTAACAACCCATGATTTCAGAAATGCCAAAACAAGAGGAATCATTGCAATCAATCTGGATGATGATGATCATTTGATATCTGCCCGTCTTACCGACGGAAACAGTGATGTAATGCTTATTACCAGAAATGGAAAAGGACTGAGAATTAATGAGAACAATGTCCGCTGTATGGGACGTAACTCACATGGTGTACGAGGAATTAAACTGGGTGAGGATGATGCCCTTATAGGTGTTGTATCTGTATCGCAAGAGAACCAATTATTCCTTTTATCAGAATTCGGTTATGGAAAAAGAACTGAATTTGATGATTTTAATCCGCATGGAAGAGGTACACAGGGACAGAAAGCCTATAATATAAATAAAAAGTCTGGAAAACTTGTAGCAGCTCTTTCAGTGAATGAAAATAATTCCATTATTTCAATTACTTCCCTGGGAAAGGCAATAAAACTAAAACTGGATAATATTTCAATTATCGGTAGAAATGCCTTTGGTGTACGAATAGTCAATCTTAATGACGGAGATTCAGTCATAGGGGTAGCTGTAGCTCAGGATGATGAAGAAAATCCGGAAATGGAAGAATGATGTTTCACGTGAAACATTGATATAAGGAGCTATCCCAAAGATAGCTCCTTTTTTTAGCTATTGTGTTTCACGTGAAACAATGGGACTTTTTAGTATTCAGGAACGCTGGGGATAAATTGTGGATAATTTATATAAAACATACTATAACTCGTAGGATTATGAGTATAATTATCTGCTATTAATAGATTTGTTTTTTTAAAAGATATTATAGTAAATTGGAATATCCTGTGGATACTTCAGGAATTTTCTTCAACAAAAAGTTTCAACTCTTTTAAGTACGCCTTCTTTAGCAATTTCTTTTCATGGGAATTTAAAAAAGAATAGTCGACTGTGTTTAGATTTATTTCCATCAGATCCTGGAAGGTAAATCCCAGATTTTCTATTATTCTATAATAATCTTCAACCAAATCGGCATTCTGAATAGTAGGGTCATCAGAATTAATAGATACGGGTATGTTGTTTGTAAAATTGTATCCTATAGGATGATTTTTAGAATCAGCCCAGGCATTAGTCTGGTAGTTCGATATAAGACATTGGCAAAGGCTTATCTGTCTTTCTTTTAATTCTTTTTGAAGCGGTTTGTCATAAATGGATGAGATACCGTGACCGATCCTGTCTGCGTATAATTCGTTTATTGCTGTCCAAATCTGTTGGGAATCACATATTTCACCAGCATGGATATCAATTTTATGGAGACCAATCTTATGGACTTCACTAAAAAAATCCTTAAATAATTCAGGAGGATAGTTTGTTTCATCTCCCGCCAGGTCTACACCAATTATATCAGGAAAATCATTATCCAGAATTTTTTTATAAAGACTGAGCATCTCATCCTGTGTCTGTTTACTTCTGTTGAATGTAATAAGATATTGTATTTGAAGATCTGTTTCTTCAGCTGCTTTCCGGGATGCTTCCAGGGCAATTTTTGTAACTTCAATGCGATCAAAATTATTGACTAAAGCAAAATGCTCAGGTGAAAACCGAAGTTCAATATAATATAAACCTTCTTTTTTAATATTTTTGACAGATCGGTAGATAACTTGGTAAACATCATCCAGACTTCTGTACCAGTTATTATGAAATTTATCCAGGAAAAGCAAAAAATCCGGTTTGTGATTTTTAGGAAACTGACAGTATTCCCTAAAAGATTTTCTTTCCCGGGGAGTGTCCAGATCATTTTTTACTGATAATTCATACAATGTATCAATATCAAATGTTCCTTCAAGATGCCGATGCAATTCAATCTTTGGAAATTGATAGAGTAAATCTCTATCTAGCAAAGATTTAGTAAAAATGAGATTGTTTTTTGCACTCATTCCTGATCCTTTTTTAAGCTAAAGTCTGCTTAGAGCAGACTTTAACAATTTTCTTTATTGCAGAATTTTTAAAAAAGCGTGTTTATTTAATTATCGGAACAAAGTGCTTTAAAGATGATTAACTAAACGGATTCTACTGTAGAAACTTCAGGAATCTGTTTTTTCAGGTAAGCTTCAACCCCCTGTTTCAATGTCATTTGAGACATGGGACAACCGCTACAGGCCCCTTTGAGTTTTACAAGTACAGTACCATCTTCTTTTACTTCAACAAGTTCTATATCTCCACCATCAGCCTGTAGTGACGGTCTAACATCATCCAGGGCTTTTTCTACCTGTTCTTTAATCATAATTATTCTCCTGAGAGGTTAAAAAGCATTTTTAACCAGTATAAAAAATTAATATAAAAATAAATAAATAAAAGATATTGGTCAACATTAATCAATTGAAGTGACAAGAAATACCTGTTCGGATATAATTCAGCCTATGAGTAAGGTTATCGTTTTTGCCAATCAAAAAGGCGGAGTCGGAAAGACAACAACAACAGTAAATATTGGTGCATACATGGCAGAAATGGGGAAAAAAGTTCTTTTAATAGATTTTGATCCTCAAGGAAATCTCTCCAGCAGCTTAGGTATTTCCAATTCTGATGCTGGTATTTATGAAGCCATAATGGGTGAGGTCCCTATCATAGATACAATTAGAGAAACTCCACAGAAAGGAATGCATTTAATATCGTCCAATTTAAACCTTTCAGGAGCAACTGTAGAACTCAATAAAGGTGATAAAAAAGACTCACTGAATATACTTGGTAAAACAGTGGAGCCTATAAAGAATCAATATGATTATATTTTAATTG
Organism: Oceanispirochaeta sp.; assembly: GCA_963677615.2. GTDB lineage: Bacteria > Spirochaetota > Spirochaetia > DSM-2461 > DSM-2461 > Oceanispirochaeta. Next base: position 526,753 of record CAXXQW010000006.1, read on the forward strand.
ACTGTCCTCCTTCTCTGGGTGTTCTTACAATAAACGGGTTTACTGCCTCAGACTACGTTATTATTCCTCTCCAGTGTGAATATTTTGCTCTAGAAGGCTTAAAGTACATGTATTCCATGACTATTAGGAAAGTCCAGAAAAATCTGAATCCCAATCTTAAAATCGGGGGAATTATTTTTACCATGTATGATTCCCGAACAAATTTGGGTAAAGAAGTTATTAAAAGTGTAAGAGAGTCTTTCAAACAAAATCCGGAAATGCTGTATTCTACAGTAATACCCAGAAATATCCGTCTATCAGAAGCTCCTTCTCATGGGGTGCCTATAAATCTTTATGATGCCAGTTGTATTGGTGCAAAATGCTATGAAAAATTAACCCGAGAGGTTTTAGAACGTGTCTAAGAAGAAAGCTTTAGGAAATATGGGGCTTGATGCCCTTTTAAGTCTTGATGATAATAATCTTGAGGAATTTGAAATTTCTCCAGAAATTCAAGATGCTATACAAATGTTACCTTTGGATGATATTTTAACCAATCCCGATCAGCCAAGGAAAGTATTTTCAGAAGAATCTCTTCAGGAACTTGCTGAATCCATCATCTCAAAAGGTGTTATCCAGCCAATTATTGTTGAGCAGCGTGATAACAGATATATCATAATTGCCGGTGAAAGGCGGTATAGGGCATCAAAAATGGCCGGTCAGACTTCCATTCCTGCTATAATACGGGATTTCAGTGAGGAAGAAAAGCTGGAAATTGCCTTGATAGAAAATATTCAGCGTGAAGATCTCTCTCCCATTGAAGAAGCTATGGCATACAGGCATATTATGGATGCCATGGGTTTTAACCAGCAGGAAGTGGCAGATAAGGTCGGCAAAAAAAGGTCGACAGTTGCCAATAGTCTTCGTTTGCTGAATCTCCCGGAAGATATTCAGGAATCTGTAGCAAAAGGGATAATTTCTTCTGGGCATGCCAGAGCCATACTGGCGTGTGTGAATCCTGCTGATCAGAAAATTCTCCATTCCAGAATAAAAAATGACGGATTGACTGTCCGGGAAGCTGAAAGGATGGTTGATGATCTGAATAAGGGAAAGAAAATTCAGGAAAAGCCGGAAAAAAAACAGACTCTTAAAAACAAAGAGCCTGATCTTCTTAATATCGAGCAGAAATTTATAGACAGATTTGGAACGAAGGTTCAGGTTAAAGGCAATCTGAAAAAGGGGAAAATTGAGATTTCCTATTTTTCACCGGATGACCTGGAAAGAATTTTTGAAATTATTTCTTAAGAATTTTTTCAATTTTCTTTTTGAATAATTCGTATTCCTCCTTTTGATGCAGGATAAAGTCATTATCTTCCAGTTTCCCCATAACGGCATCCCTTTCATCCATGTCTGAGAATGTCATATTTCTGAAAGGGTTTGTAAAATCCTTTTCTCGTGAGGATATTGTATTCTCATAGATATAGAATTGGATTTTTAGTGCTTTTTCAAATGCAGGCTCCCAGTTTTCAGGCAGGAGGTGGGATGTTTCTAAATTCATGATCTCTTTCAATGACTTCAGGGCATGAATAAGCTTCATCTCTTCATATTTTTCTGATTGTTCCCTGTAGAATTCATGAACTTCCATCCAGCTGGTTAATCGTGAGGATTCGATATCCTGTAGGAGCTGGTTAAACTCCTTCGCTGGTATCAGTTGACCTCCTGCATTAACCCAGTCCTGCCGAGGTGTGTTGCATGTGGGTATAAGAATATCGAGATCTTTTAGTGTTTTATCATAATTGCTCAAATAATCGATAATAGTATGTACGGCATAGAATAAAATGAAATCCCCGTACAGATTATAAGCCTGACCCGGCTTTAGGATTTTTACACTTCGTTTTCCGTTTTCCAGGTGATCGGCATATAAAAACTTCATTGTGTTACCTAGAAGCATTTCCTCGGGTGTCATTGTTTCTTTTGTATGTATTGTCTGTTTTTCCGTCCATTCCATTAAAAGCTTCCTGGCAGAAAACATTTCATTCACTGTATCCGGGGCCAGGTAGTTAAACTCCAGAAACTGTCTCTTGTCTTTCCTTTTGTCTCTTTCCTTGTACTTCCAGGAATTCCTGGCCAGAGCATACATATTGTAACCAAACCAGTATGCCGGAAAAATGATAAGAGACTCCTCTGTATTGGAAATTAGGGAGAATGGTAGGGGGTTGTTGATTTCAGAAGGGTAGGAACCCTTTGCTAAAAGATTAAAAGAACTGAAAAGACAGTTATGTTTCAGACTGACATTCAAACCGGGCCAGAATCCTCTGCCGGCAATGATTTCACCGTCATTGCCCCTGGAATTGTGATTGGATCCAATAGTGGCACCTGAGGCCAGGTTGCTCTGGCCTTGAATAGTCGCAGCGCAAAGAAAAGAGCTGTTATGATGCTGTTCATGCCCGGGAAAAATCAGAGCATTCAGGACTTCGCAGCAGGAGATTGTTGAATTACTTCCAAGATAGGAGTTGATCAGTCTGGCTCCGTATTTCAAATTGGAAAAATCATCCATGATGAATCTGACAGCTTTGATACCGTAAAAGATTCGGCAGCCGTAACCGATGATGCCATTAACCAGTTCAACTCCTTCTCCTATTTGCGTAGGAGATTCAGAATTACTGTTTATCGTCAGGTTTTTTAATTTATTAGCCCCTTTGATATACGCATCACTGCCAATATGAATATCTTTCAAAATACGGCAGTGCTTAATGACACTCCTTTTTCCAACGGTCCCGTAGAAGCCTCTTCTAGTATCTTCGATCTGTTGTGTCATTTTCTTAAGAGATGCCAATAATTCAGATCTGCCCCGGAATTTTGACCAAAGCCAGGCATCCCCCGGGAGCATTCGATTAAAAGGGATAATTTTTCTGCCCCCGTTTTCATTGCTTACTTCAATCCAGATTCTGATATCCTCCTTTTCTCCCTCTTTTACAATTCCATTGCCAAATTTGGCGTAATTGGTAGTGACCATTTCATCTATGTTCTGAAGAATAACTTCATCACGAATGATGTAATGAGAAAGGAGGTTTACGTTTCGGATAGAAACATTGGAGCCTATATCGCTGGAAATGATCACGGAATTGTAGATTCCTACGGAGAATCGGATATCATGGAAGCTGAGAAAGAAGTTTTCCAGGTCTCCCAAACGGACAAAACCATAAAAAAAGCAGTCTTTGACAAGATCCGGATTAAATTTATCAGTTACCTGAATGTTGTTCCAAGAATCAGCAGAATTTCTATTTCTTTCCAGATGAGATATTTCTGTTTCCGTTAAGGGACGGTATTTTTTATCAGAATTCAGCTGTGTATTTCTTAAATAATATTCATCCCTGTCTGATGGGATATAAGGCGCTTCAATAAAATTGAAGCCCATTTTATCCAGAGGGTACTTTTCTATGTTATTCATATGCTTATTATATCTATAAAAAATTGTGAAGCAATAAATTATTCACAACTGAGAAGAATATTTTCCCTGTAAAAAATGAGAGAGTTGAAATGTTTTTTCATGGCTTGACAAATATTTGCTGTTACGATATTTTTACGTACGGTTTAGGAGAGGTGTCCGAGCGGTCGAAGGATCTGGTCTTGAAAACCAGCGTAGGGAGACCTACCGTGGGTTCGAATCCCACCCTCTCCGTATGTTTGATTTGCCGGGATTTCCTGTCGGATTGAACACAACCAGGAGAGGTGACCGAGTGGCCGAAGGTGGCACCCTGCTAAGGTGTTGTACGGGTAACCGTACCGAGGGTTCAAATCCCTCCCTCTCCGTTTGAGTGCCCATAGCTCAGATGGATAGAGCATCAGTTTGCGGAACTGAGGGTCAGAGGTTCGAATCCTCTTGGGCATATTCCATAATTTTATGGGGATCCGGAATACCGGAATTACAGTATTATTTACTTAATTGGAGAGGTGACCGAGAGGCCGAAGGTGTACGCTTGGAAAGCGTATGTACTCTAACCGGGTACCGGGGGTTCGAATCCCCCCCTCTCCGCTTTTTCCCTTCAGTGTTGATATTCAGGTTCCATGCAATTGAACGTCGCCCAACCCGGTCAGGATCGGAAGATAGCAGCCGTAAGCGATTGTTGAATGTGTTATGGGTTTCTTGGGTGGAGCTGAGGGGATTTTCATTTATAATCAAATCTTGAAAACTCAACCTCCTTTCCTGTATACTGCAAACCTATGGATTATGAAGTTACCGCTTCCCGAAAAAGACCTCAGTCTTTAATTGAACTCACCGGTCAGGATTTTGTTGTAGCAACCCTGAAGAATTCTATTGAGAATGGCAGGATTGCTCATGCTTATCTATTTTCCGGACCAAGAGGTGTTGGTAAAACATCATCGGCCAGAATTCTGGCCCGCTCTTTAAACTGTGTTGAAGGTCCTACCATAAACCCATGCGGTGTCTGTCCCAATTGTAAGGAGATAGCCAGAGGGAATTCTTTGGATGTGATAGAGATAGACGGGGCTTCAAATACTGGTGTTAATGATATCAGAGAGATAAAGGATGAAGTTCTTTTCAGCCCCAATAGCTCAAAATACAAGATCTATATAATTGATGAGGTACATATGCTATCCAACAGTGCATTCAATGCACTGCTGAAGACGATAGAAGAGCCTCCTCCCTATATCATTTTTATATTTGCAACCACAGAAATTCATAAAGTTCCGGCGACTATCCGATCCAGGTGCCAGCAATTCAATTTCCGGTTGATTGATATTAATGAAATCAAAAGGTTACTGGAGAATGTCTGCATGGAACTGAAGATTCAGTTTGATGATGATGCTCTTTACTGGATAGCAAGGGAATCAACAGGTTCTGTCCGTGACGCGTATACATTATTTGATCAGATAGTTTCATTTTCAGAAGGCTATATTACCCTGGATAAAATTCAGGAGAAATTGGGCCTTATCGGACTTGATCAGTTAAACGGGCTTATGAAATTGCTTGTAGAGGAACAATCGGAAGAAGCTTTGGAAAATTTTGATGAAATTATTTCCAGCGGAGTCTCTATAGAGCAGTTTATCATCGACCTGGCAGAGTATTTAAGAAATATTCTTTTTATTTTCCATGGTATTAAAAAAGAATCTTTATTGGGATTTACACCAGATAGGTATGAGTCTGCCGTATTGGAGAATCTTAATGCCTATCAGGTAGAATGGGCTTTGAATGAAGTTTTACAACTTTTCCGGGATATCAGATATTCTATAAATCCCCGGTTTGAACTTGAACTGTTATTAAGCCGTTTTTCCAGTATACGATATCATATCGATTCCAAGCAGCTCTTGGGGGAACTCAGTCGATTGAAAGAACAATTGGGTCATTCCAGTTCTGAACAGATAACAGCCCCTGTGAAGGAAGAAAAAAAAAAATTCTAAAACAGCCTGAGACAGCTCTGTCTCAAGCGTTTGATAAAAAAATACAGGCATTGGAATCACATGCCTTGCCTCATCCTCCGGAGAAAGCGGAATCTGAACCGGTAAAGGAAAAACCGGTTACTAATGAATCTGAGGTGACGGTTCAATCTACTGTACAGAAAAACCTGCCTGATATTCCTCTTGAAGAACTGAAAGAGAAAATCCTGACAGCTGTAAGAAGAGAAAGTATCTCAATTGCAGCAGGATTGGAAAAAGCTGAAAAATGGAAGATTCAGGATAATACCATTACCCTGGTCTTTAACAGTCCATTTGCAGGATCTCTTGTAAAAAAAGAATTCAGAACGATTCAGAATATTATCAAGGACAAGTTGACCTGGAATGTTTCATTTACTGCTGCAGTCAATAAAGTTGAAAAAAGTGATGATCCTGCTTTAGAGGAACAGGTAGAGCTTGTCCGCTCAGTGTTTCGGGGAACAATTGTAAAAAAATAAAAGACAACAGGATATTAATGAATAAGGAGAGTTTCATGGATTTCAATCCTCTGGACTTTATGAAAAATTTGCAGGACATGCAAAGTAAAATGGGTGATATTCAGGAAAAGCTGAAAGGGATTACCGCAGAAGGCAGTTCCGGTGGCGGACTTGTTAAAATCCGTATGAATGGTCAGATGGAAGTCATTGATATTTCCATTGATCCCATCGCGGTTGATCCCAGGGATGTGAAAATGCTTGAAGAACTCATTGTGTCTGCCTGCACATCCGCCTATGGAAATATTAAAGAGAAAATCAGGGAAGAAATGTCGGATATTTCCGGAATGCCCCTTCCTCCCGGTTTTCCCGGAGTATAGATGAATACGCTGGAGAATCTGATTTCATTACTTTCCAGACTTCCGGGAATAGGTAGGAAAAGTGCGGCCAGAATGGCATATTTTCTGTTAAAAGGGGATGCAGAGTATAACAGAATGCTCGCTCTTTCGATTTCCGAGCTTAAGGAAAAAATCCATAAATGCCGGGAGTGCGGGGATTTTACAGAAAATGATCTTTGCAGTATCTGTTCTTCCCCCAACAGGGAAAACATACTTTGTGTTGTTGAAGAGTCCCAGGATGTGCAGATGATAGAGAGCACTGGAGATTTTAAAGGGTACTACCACGTTCTTCACGGGGTATTGTCACCTTTGGATGGGATCGGTCCCACAGAACTAGGTTTTGATAATCTGTTGGAGAGAATCCAGAGACTGGGTGTAAAAGAACTGATTCTGGCAACCAATCCTACCCTGGAAGGGGATTCTACAGCGCTCTATATAAAACATATTCTGAAAGAGAAGGATATTCTGGTTTCCCGGATAGCATCGGGTCTTCCCGTAGGTGGAGATATGGAATATGCGGACAAGCTCAGCATATCCAGAGCTTTGAGAGGAAGAATGGCTTTTCAGACAGAAGATGAATAAAAAAAGCAGCCATGAGGCTGCTTTTTTTAAAGCTTATCGATCAACATGGAACATTTCCCTGAGGGTATGGGGAGAGTCTTTTTCTTTTCGCCCAGAATATCAATGGTAAAATAATACAGTTTTTCAGATTCCAGCCGAATCTCCCAGCCTCTTCCACTTTTATTGCTGAGAATGGTGATCATGTTTCTCTTCAGGGATAGATCCTCTATTCCCATCAATTCGAGGGTCGGAACAATCCAGTCTACAGTTTTTCTGGGAAGTGAAATATAGAGACCCACAACATTTTCAATCATCAAAGTTATGGTGGATAAAGCTGCATAAGGCAGAAAAAGTGCCCTGTTTTCCCTGTCTCCGTCATTCCATTGGGCCGGTCCCTCATTAAGAGGTGAATAGGCTTCCCATAGGGTGCCTTTTTTATTTCCGTCAGGATGAAAGGTATCAAGAACATAATAGAGGTGTCGAATGGCACACTCCCGGGCAAAATCGTAACGGGCATATTTTTCCAGTCCCTTTATGATCATGAAGGTCAGATAGGGAAATACAGAACCGCAATAACCATTCCCCTTTTTATCAAAAGCTTCTTCGCTGGCAGAAAGGGACGGGAAAGGATTATCTGTGCCGAAATGATCGGGATCCTTTAGGAGTTCAATAATTTCTTCAGCCCTAGCTTCGTTGGGAATTTCTGCCAGAAGGGGCCAGAATGCTGCTGCTGTTTTAACTTTTACCTGATTGAGATCCTTATCGAGGTCATAGTAGATATGATCATCATCATTCCACATCATGCTGTTGATTCTGGTTTTTAAGGAAAAGTACTGTTTTTTATACTTGAAACTCAGTTCTTTATCATTGAGTATATCTCCCAGTGCGGACATATACAGCGAATTGAGAGCCTGCTGAGAATTAAAGTCGATGGGAAAATGCATTCCTTCCCGGGGTGAATTCTCCATCATTGTTGCTTCAAGGGGAACAGAGTAAAGCCCCGTATCGGGATCCTTGAAATTTTCTTCCAGCCAGGTATAGTATCTTTCCAGATGAGGCATGACATCTTTAATTCTTTTTTTCTGTCCTACTTTATGGTAGAGATTGTACTCGACCCAGGCCAGTAGAGGTGGAGAAACTCCTTCCGGGTTGTTTGCTGTAAAAACGGGCTTTTCTTCCTGAAGGTTGTATTCAAGACGAATTGCACCGTTTTCTTCCTGAAGTGCATAAAAATTATCCAGCATGGGAGCAACCGGATATTTGTTATTGTTATACACCATAAAGAAAGTAGATACCGAAGCTTCAAATAAATTTATGGTTTCATATTCGTTATAATTAAAGAAACTGTTTTTTACATTTAAATCGGTATTCCCTTTCAGCCAATAGTCCTGTATCCAGGCCCAGGAGCGATTGTAAATATCTACAAAATCCTGGTCGTAGTAGTGTATTTTGGGAAAATCTTTTTTTATCAACTATAGCTCCTTGCTATTTTCGAGTCTAATCTTCAATTATTAGTGAATTTTGTATAATACTATAAATTCTTAATAAACTCAATGTTTGAAATGGTTTTTTAATGATGGTGATGAGATAAAAAAATCAGGATTTAACAGAATTTTATTATATCACTGAATCTGAAATTGGTGGAAAAGTTTATGGAAAAAGTCTTTATCCCTTCGGGAGTTGAAACATCTGAATTCACAGAAAAGAAATCCCGTTTTATAAGCCTTTGCATGCCTGCAGAGGATCCCGAAGAAATACGGAGGATTATAAAAGATGTACGAAAAGAGCATCCCCAGAGCAGGCATGTGGTCTGGGCTTATATTCTGGGAGACAGTAGAAGTCTTTTCGGTATGAGTGATGATGGAGAACCCCATGGAACGGCAGGAAAACCGGTGCTGGAAGTTCTGAAAGGGAGCGGAATGACAAACATCCTTATTCTGGTTATCCGCTATTTTGGAGGAATCAAGCTTGGCACAGGGGGTCTGGTGAGTGCATACACCAGATCTGCCAAAGATGTACTGGAAAAAATTGTACCCCTGGAAAAAATTGCCCGGTCCCGTTTTAAACTTCATTGCCCATACAACTATTACGAACAGGTCAAAAAAGAGATTCTTCTTCAGGACGGCTCGGTGGAGAAGGAAGACTTTGGAACAGATGTTACCATGGAAATTCTCCTGCCCGAGGGGCAGGTGGAGGAATGTACGGTTCATATCCGCGACATTTCCTCTGGATGTCTGACGTTGAAAAAGATGGAGTAGAATCACTCTTTACGAATGTAGGGAGAAAGCTTGCTGATGAGCTCATCCATTTTCTTCTTGAAAGTACTGCTTATCAGATTATCCGGATGCATATTGGCAAGGTCCTGGAATACATACATGGAATGTCCGAGTTTTTCTTCACTCAATTTGTAATCCTGCCGGTTTCTGTTTCTCCTGTCATAACGTGATACCTTATCCTTGAAATGGGTACCGTTGGAAAGTCTTTTTACTACAGATGCCATTTTCAGAGGAATGGATTTTTCTATGAGTATTTCCTTTTTCTCTTCAGGAAGATCATGGGAAAGCTCCAACAGGTAATTTACCATTCCTGCAATATTCAGTTTTTCCGGCTCTTCCCTGTCTTCCTCCTCTGTAAGCTCCGGGACATCCGGAATGGGATCATACCTTTCATCGTTAAGCGGAGGAGCATTCTCCGGTTCGAAAGGGGGCTCAATGGGGGGGAATGGAGAATCTTCCAGAGGAGGCGGAGAAAACGCTTCCTGAGGGAATGGGGGGGCCTGGAGACCCTCTGGTGGATAGGGCAGCTCAGACGGAGGAACATCACTGATTAATTGCGGTTCTTCTTTCTCTTCGATCTCTTCCTCTTCCAGCTCGATAAACTGTTCATCGAAATTTTCCGTTTCCTCCTCCATAACGAGAGTTTCCTCTTCTTCATTGATTCTGATTACAGGTTCCATAGCGGAGATATCAAGAAGGCTGATGGCATCTTCTGACTCGAAGGGTATCTGACTGATGGAAGACTCCATTTCGCTGTCGGGCTGTTTTCTGTCCAGATGATCCCTAATTGTTATATGACGCATTTTTTCCAGATTATTCTGCCACTGACTTCCTTCCCCCTGTTCAAATGAAGACACCGTTTTTTCATAGAGTTCCAGTGTTTTTGCCAGATCATCGATACTGTCTCCGGCATTGTTCAAACCATGGAGATTTACCAGCTGTTCCAGCTTTTCCACGGCTTTTTCTCTTTTTCCGGATTTGAAATACGCTTCTGCCATATCTGTAAGAATTGCAGGGTCAGAGCTGAGTTCGGGATCATTCCCGATTTTGTTATAAACTTCCGATGCTTCTTCGGTTCTGTCGGTTTTCTGAAGTATCAGAGCTTTTATCTTTAAGGCATCTTTGTCATCGGGACAGCTTTCAAGGTACTGGTCGATATACTTTTCCGCTTCTTCCAGGCGGTTCTTTTTCAGATAGGTTTCCGCCAGGACTTTGAGGATTTCCTTATCCTGGGGGTGGCGTTTCTGTATCTCTATCAGGCAGGATCTCAGCCGTTCGGGTCTTTCCATCCGGGCATACAGTTCGGCCAGTTCTTTATACACAGCGATATTATCGGGGTCTCTGTCCAGAATCCTGTTGTATGCCTGCTCTGCCTCTTTTGTCCTCCCCAGTCTGTTGAGGATGGACCCGATCTGAAATTGAATATCCAGATCTTTGGGATGATACGTAGTCTGTCTGTTCAACTCTTCAAGAGCTTCCTGAAGAGAGTTTTCCTTCAAATAGATATTCTTTAAATTGATGGTGGCAGTTTTGTAAGACGGATCTACCGAGAGAGCTTTTTTGAAGAAATGACGGGCTTTTTCATGATCACCCATAGAGGCATAAATGGATCCCATTCCTGTTATGGCATGAACATTTTCCGGATCTTTTTTGAGAAGCTGATCAAACTTTTTTTCCGCTTCCTTGTCTTTTCCCTGCGTATGGAGTACAGAGCCGAGATTATTGAGACTCCTTGTCCACCCGGGACGGAATTTCAAAGATTTTTCGTAGGAAGACTGAGCTTCCGCCAGGTCTCCCTTCTCTTCATAGGCTATCCCGAGATTGTAAAGAAGTGTTGCATTATTCTTATCAATGGAGAGAGCCTGTTTGTAAATGGATTCAGCTTTCTCGATATCCTTGTTTTTTTCAAAAATTGTACCCAGGTTATTGTAGGCATTAATGTAGGATGGATCCAATTCAATAGATTTTCTATACCAGATTTCTGCATTTTCAAAATCTTCGAACTGTTTGTAGAGGTTTCCCAGATTATAACAGATATCAGCCCTGTCAGGAGCCAGTTCCCTGGCCTGCTGAAAGGCCCTGAGCGCTTTTTCAAAGTCCCCGTTTTTTTTATAGACAACTCCGATATTGTTGAATGCTTCGGGATTTTCGGAATTGCCTTCAAGAGCTTTTTTATAAGAAGCAATGGAATTGTCCAGGTCTCCCATCGCCTGATAGATATTACCGAGAAGAATATTATAAACAGGTTTTTCCCCGTAATCGAGGATCAGTTTGTCTGTGAGTTTTACTGCCAGAGAGTAGTCTTCAAGAAGATAGGCGGAAATGGCTTTGTTGTATTGGCTATTCTGATCAGGCATTCAGTTGTTCCTTCAGGGGCGTATAGAAATCTCTTCCGAGAAATCGCTGTATTGTGGAATATTCCCTTTATTATAGGCCTTAATTGAGAAAAAAAACTGCTTGAATGGAGAAAGGCCGTCAATTTCTATGGAATTGACATTGCCGGCATCCACAGGGCTGCCGGGGTAAATATATTCACCGGGTTTTTCCCCGTAAAAAATGAGATACCCTTTGACATCAGGCGAGGGGGAGCTGTTCCATTTGAGCTCCACCGAACCGGATTCTAGTCTCTCTATTCTGATATAGGAGGGGGGCAAGGGAGGAAGAGAGGGGTCATATTCGATTTGAATCGATGAAAGCCGAGGTGTCTGATCAAGTTTCAGATCCGGATAGAGTAAAAAAGCCAGGATAATATATCTTCCCTTCGCTGAATGGTCCAGGTTTTCAAATTTCTTCCAGGGGGACCCGTCCTGAAGAACCGAGTCTTCTCCGGAAAAAGTATTGTGAAAATCCTCTGCCTCCAGCAGATCATTGGTTGTAATAAAGTAGGGGAATACTTCTGAATTTCCCGGTTCGCTCAGAATAGGTTTCAGACTCCTGATCAGGGAATCCGGATAGGTGAGATCGATAATCGGGGAGATCCCGAACCCGGGTTTGTAGTATCTATTGAGTGAACGGTTATCAATAAAAGATTTCTCAATCCTGAATTCATCCATAAAACCGGTAAGATTTTCACCGATTACCAGATTTCCAGGCTCTTCTCCTATCCGCGGCATATATACCGTATGGGATTCATTTCCACTGGAGGTGGTGTAGGTGATGGCTACAGGGAGCCCGTCGATAAGGTATTCCAGCATACCTGTACTACTATCATATCTGAGCATGTGGTGATGCCACTCTCTGGGAAGGAGGGGAGGACCTGATATTTCATAATGAGAAAAAGGATCACCGGGGAGCTGAAAGAAGTTGTCAAATGCCCACACGATTTTTCTATCCAGGAAATGGCATTGAATGGTTTGTGAAAAAATTTGAGAACCCTGTCTTCCCAGCCCCTTCCACTGCAGAATCTGCTCTCCTTCCCTGGGATTGGCAGGATAAAGCCAGAATTCAATGGTAAAGTCCTCCCAGTTAGTATGCGCCGCCAGTAACGATCCTTCCTGCGGCTGGAGAACCAGTTTTTTTCTGTTGTAGAAAGCTGCGCTGGCAGGACCTGTTTTTTTGTATTCCTGGTTGTAGTCAGGATTTTCCCGTATGGTATAGAAACCTGTTTTATCCAGGCTGGAGGAAAAATTGAGCGGTAGCAGAAGATCCGTATTCTCTGTGGGAGACAGCTCGGTTGTCTTAATCACAAGATCCTGGAAACCTCCCCTACCGGCAGAAGTTTTCAGATTGTTCAGAATGGTCCCTTTCCATTCATCTTCATTACCGATAGAAAGGGTCTCTCCTGAAAGAGAAATGAGGGAAAAGAGAAGAAATAGAGTTATAATCGTGGTGTGTAAATCTTTTTTCATGGTTACTGATTACGTATAATATCGGAGATTTATGGAAAACAATAAAGATAGACTTGAGAGACTTACAAAACAGATAAGGGACTTTCCCTCTTCACCCGGTGTTTATTTAATGAAAGATGACCAGAAAAAGATCATCTACATAGGTAAAGCTGTACGATTGAAAGATCGGGTCAGGTCCTACTTTTCCGGTGAAAAGGATATCAAAACCAGAACGCTGGTTAAAAAGATCCACTTTATCGAATATATTGTCACAGCATCGGAGTATGAAGCACTGCTTCTTGAAAACAATCTGATAAAAAAATGGAATCCCCGGTATAACATTAATTTGAAAGACGGTAAAAGCTATCCGGTGATCCGCATTACCAATGAGGACTATCCCAGGATCTTCCGGACTCGTTCCATTATTGAAGATGGGTCTCGCTATTACGGACCCTACCCGGATATCAAGGTCCTTGATGAAACAATGGAACTGATCAATTCCCTTTTCCCTTTAAGACGCTGCCGGAAGCTGAAAAAGAGGCAGAGTCCCTGTCTCTACTATCATATGAACAAGTGCGGAGCTCCATGCTGCGGTCTGGTTACCAGGGAAGAGTACAGGAAGAGTATAAACAGGGCAAAAAACCTTCTTTCTGGAAAAACAGCTGGTCTGGAAAAAGAGTTGATGAAGGAGATGAAGGCTGCTTCGGATTCCCTGGAGTTTGAAAAAGCGGCGGAAATCCGGGACAATATGCTCAGTCTTCAGAAACTTCAGACAGAACAGAAAGTGGAAGATTTTCAGCAGGAAAGCAGGGATTATATCGGTGTGGATGCTGCTGGGGATTACTATGCTTTTGCTGTGATTCAGATGCGTTCAGGCAAACTGCTGGGTAAAGAGACATACAGGAATGAGTATTATGGTTCCGAATCCGAGGCTATCCAGGAGTTTCTGATGCGGTATTACTCCTCCCCGGAAAGGGATTTCCCTGAAAAGGTGTATGTGTCTCTGAAGGACCGGTCTCTCATACAGGAGTATCTCAGAAAAGAAATTTCAGGAGCGAAAAACCTTAACCTGGATCTTCCCGAAACGAAAAGGGATCAGGCTGTACTCAATATGGCGGTGGAGAATGCCCGTATGGATCTGGCAAGGAAACTTCAGGATCTGGGAAATAAACCGGCTCTGGAGGATCTGAAAACTCTTTTGGGACTGAAAAAGCTTCCCAGAAGGATTGAAGGATTTGATATTGCCCAGCTGGACGGTCATTTTACCGTAGCATCCCTCATTTCCTTCAAAGACGGCAATCCGGACAGAAAGAATTACAGGCATTATAATATCCGGTCTCTGCAGGGGGAGATTGATGACTATAAAGCCATTAGCGAAGCTGTAGCCCGTCGTTATACGAGAATTATGAATGAAGGAAAAGAAAAACCGGATCTTATTCTTATCGATGGAGGAAAGGGGCAGGTAAATGCCGCTTATAAAGTACTGGAAGCCCTCCACCTGGACATTCCCCTTGCGGGATTGGCAAAAAAGGAGGAACTGATCTTTCTGCCGGGAGAAAAGGACCCAATTGATCTGCCTGAAGGGGACAGAGCCTTAAGAATTCTTCAGTATGTGAGGGATGAGACCCACCGGTTTGCAACCAGTCATAATCAGAAGCACAGAAAAAAGACTCTCACTCTCTCTTCTCTGGAGAATATTCCCGGAATAGGACCGAGTAGAAGTAAAAAACTTCTTACCGGTTTTGGTTCCATGGAGAATCTTTACGCCGCTGCGGCTGATGAAATTGCATCTGCGGCGGGGATCAGTCTGGAAGCGGCAGAAATGGTAAAGATGTATCTGGATAGGAAAGAGAGGGCTGAGGATACATAAGCCGGATCCTGTCCATAATATAATCCAGTTTTTCACTGTTAAGAACAACCTTTCTTAATGTTGTGCCTGGTATTTCATAAAAGTTATAGCCGATGGGCGCCGTTGCAGGGGAGACTTTTTCCTGGTCAAACCAGTAGATAAGCTGAATTTCATCTTTATGGATTTCTAACGAGGTAATCCCTCTTTTTCCAATGGCGCATCCAGAGTTGAAAAGACAGGGAACCAGTCCATCATTGCTGTATAGTTCGCTGATATGGAATTCGCTTGTATGTTTCATCTCCTCCAGTTCTTCCTGATATTGCCGGATTTCCCGTTTAATCCTCAGTTGTTGAGAGTGACCGGCATTCCGGAACCGTCTGATTAAGGTATCGATTCTGTATTTGAGAGAATCCCTCTTGGAAAGTGATTCAAAAAGAGGCCTGTGAGTGTGACCTATCACCGAAATCAGGCCGAGTTGCCTGGACGCCTCATAGGCTTTCAATTCCGTTTTCAGTTTTTTTCGGTTGTCCGGAGATTTTGAATAATTCATGATACCCAGAGGATAGGCAATAAACTGAAGGGCAAACGTGCAGATGGTTTCGAACCTCTGAAGCAGTTCCGAGAATTGATGACCATGATAAACAAGAATGGAGTCGCGTCCATTATAGAGTTCAAGACTCTCATACACTTCAAAGGGGTAATCCAAATTCCCGTTGGCAAGTATCAGATCATGGTTTCCTATGGTTTTATGAAGATGGCCTTTTTTTCTGAACTGATCAAATACCTGATACAGTGGTTTCCAGAATTTCCAGATCTGATCCCAGTGGAACTTCTGGAGTTCCTCAATGTCTCCATTCAGTATGAGATGGTAATCTTCGGGAAGGTAATATTCTGACAGAACCTGCTGAAACCAGGAGCCGTTTTTTAGAAAATCGTCCCTGGAACCACCATTGCCCATATGAAGATCACTGAAAATAACAAATCTTCGGTTTTGAAGAGGTATTTTCCTAGCTTTTTCTCTGGTCTCCTGTAAAAGGGACGTACTGGGTCCCCAGAGATTGTTTTCCATATTAGGCAAATTAAGGCATTGTCCTTTGTTCAACCATGAATATTCTGTTAAAAAACCGCTAAAACCGGCGGGTTTTTGTGTCTGTTGCAAAGTTATGAGATTTGTTACTATGAAGAGAATGAAAACACTGTTTGCCACGATTCATCTGGAGCCCTCTACACGGGCTGTCCCCCTGGCTGCTGCCTGTCTTAAAGCTGTGATAAAAAAACATGATGTTTATCTGGCGAATTATTTTTTACATCAGTCCCCCCATGAGATTGCAGAGAATATACTCTCTTTTGTCCCGGAAATTGTGGGGTTCCCCGTCTATCTGTGGAACAGAAGTTCTGTGCTTGATATTATCAGGATCCTCAAAGAGAAAGCTCCCGGGATCATTGTTCTTGCGGGGGGACCGGAGGTCACGGCAGAACCGGAAAGATTTCTTTCTGATTCCCTCTCGGATTATGTTATGGAGGGGGAAGGAGAAGAGATTATCCAACCCCTTCTGGATGCACTGGAATTGAAAGAGAATCCCATAGAGCTCCCCGGTTTGTGGAGTCCCAATGCTGCTCCTTCCAGATCTGCCTATTGCTGGGATTTTAACGGGACTGTCTCCCCCATATTAAGCGGAGCCCTGGATTTGCATGAGAATCCGGGACTTCTGTGGGAACTCTCCAGAGGATGTCCCTTCGCCTGTGACTTCTGTTTCGAATCAAAAGGTTCCAGGAAGGTTCGATCCCTTGCAATGGATAGGATTGAAAAAGAACTGTTGATGATCCGGGATGCCGGAATTCAACAGGTTTTTGTTCTTGATCCAACATTTAATACAGATCGGGAAAGGGTGTTGAAGATCCTTGATCTGATTAAAAGACATACTCCTGATACCTATTTTTATTTTGAGGTACGATCAGAGTTCCTTGATGAGGAAACGGCGGCGGCTTTCAGCGAAATACCCTGTACGCTTCAGATCGGACTTCAGAGCAGTGATCCCGGAGTTCTGAAAAATGTAAACAGAAATCTGGATCCTGAAGCTTTCCGGAAGAAAATGGAGATCCTTTCAGAGTATCACGTCTCATTCGGTCTGGATCTGATATACGGTTTGCCCGCAGATTCTCTGGAAGGATTCAGAAGTTCTATCAATTATGCCTTGTCTCTGGAGCCGAATCATCTGGATCTTTTTCCTCTGGCTGTTCTTCCTGGGACTGTTTTGCATGAAAATGCAGAATCACTGGGGCTTCTGTATCAGACAAATGATCCCTATCAGGTATTAAGGACCAATACTTTTGATACCCCTGCAATGAAAAAAGCGGCATCTCTTTCTGACTATACTGATGAACTTTATAATCAGGCAAAAGGGATAAGCTGGATGCATACGGTTTGCAGGGATCTGAAAAAGGATTATGTAAGCTTCATAGAATCCTGGGGCAGTTTTAGAATGAGGGACGGAAAAAGTGCTGATACCCGGCTTTCTGATATTCTGGAATTCCTTCAGGAGATATATTCGGATGATGATCTTTACAGAGCCAGAAGAGATCTCCTGAACTATCTGGAAATTCTTGATTCTCTGGAAGAACTGGAAAAGAGTGCCGAAGAGCCGGAAAGCGGTGTGATTCTGAATGAGAGTTCCAGAGTTTCTCTGGCTTACGGTGCCATGATCCAGCGTTTTGCTCTCCATCCGGCGGCTATTCCCGAATCAGTATATATGACCGGGGAGGATCTGGCCGGACTTATTAGTCCAGCAGACTCACAGTGGATTTTCTGGTCCAGGGAGTGGGAGCTTTGTTTTGAAGTTCTTGAACCGGAAACTGCAGCTGTTTTAAACTCTCTTAAAACTCCACAGGCGATTAAGGATATTCAATGTGATGGGATGGAGAGCGAAAAACTGTCAAGTCTTATAATGGAGGGTATTCTGGAAGGGTATCTCACCCTGTTCTGATCAAATACCCTTTTCCAGCCTCTCGATAAGAAATTCCGAAGCATGCTGCTTCTGCATATCTCTTTGTGTGGCCTCTATATCATAGGATGTTCTGAAGAACCTGACCTCTTTTTTCCGGGTATCCAGCAGTGACCAGGCTGCTTTGGGATTCCCATCCCTCGGTTGTCCCACGCTTCCCGGATTAAAAAGGAGTCTGGATTTTCGATAGGAGATAATCTCTCCATGTTCTGCTCTGCGGCTTTCCATCTCATTTTTTTCCAGTTTATAGAATCCCTGAACATGGGTATGTCCGAAGACGCAGCAGGATCCTTTGAATGCCTTGAAACTCTCCCAGGCATCGTCGTCGGAAATTATATAATCAGTAATAGGATCGATAGGACTTCCATGCACCAGGGTGATCCCATTTCTTTCCTGCTTCTGGGGAAGCTCCTTTATTATTCTGAGAGTTGACTGCTTCAGCAGGCCCCGCCCCATTATCAGAGACTGGAGGGAGTGATCCGAGAAATATGAACCGGAAAGTTTTCCCGCAAGATAGGCATCATGATTTCCTGGAATAAGAGTTGTTCTATAAGTTCTCAGTAATTCATAACACTCCTGTGGACGGGGACCGTAACCGGCAAGATCTCCTAAAAACCAGAGTTCCTTCCATTTATACTTTTTTGACTCCTCAATAACAGCTTTTAATGCTTCAAAATTTCCGTGTATATCCGATAAAACAAGTACCAGCAATTGACTTTCTCTCTTTTCTGGGATTATTTACCCTTATAATTTTAACTCTTTTAAAGAAACGAGTATAATAGGTTTATATGATATCCCGTAAATTTTCGAGTGTTCTGAATAACATAAATGAATATTTCTCTTCTGCCTGGACCTTGTTGTCGGACACTACAATATACCTGTCCAATAATAAAAAGCTCTTCCAGCAGTACGAGCTTCATCTCAGAGAGCTTCGGCATAAGCTTGAAACCAATAGAACAAACCAGGAAGTCATCCAGGAGGTTCGTTCTGAAGTCGCGGCAATAAGGAAAGGGCTTCGACTGCAGGGATATAATTTGCGGCTGGGATCTTTGGATCTCAGACTGGAGGGTTTTAGAAATGATGAAGCCCTGGCACAGGGGTTTAAACGCTGTGTTATCTATATTCTGGAAGATGGTGATGTTCTGTATTTAACCGGAACAGCAAACCATATTGATCTTGATGCCGCAATGGAATCCAGGTTAAGAGCATCCGGATATTTTGCTGTGGAGGCGAAACATTATCTATGGTTTAAATGGGCCAACCGTGTCCTTATTCTTTCCGGTGCAGCCACAGAAACAGCAGAAGATTTTGAAGAATTAAAGGATTATGTTGCAGAAAATAAGGAATTCCTTTTAAAGAAACTGGAGAAGATTAGCTGATGGAAATACAAGTCAGAAAAGCAGGAAAAGAAGACATTGTCGATTTGACAGAACTATTAAGAATCCTTTTTTCCATAGAGGTCGATTTTACCTTCCATGAAGAAACCCACAGAAAAGGACTCTCCCTGCTTTTGGAACAACCGGAAGATAAAGCAGTGATCTTTATTGCAGAATACAGGAAAAAAGTGATCGGTATGGTTACCGCCCAGATGACAGTTTCTACCGCTGCAGGCGGATTTTCCGCCTGGCTGGAGGATCTTGTTGTTTTTCCGGAATATCAGGGAGAGGGTGTGGGCCGGATTTTATGCGAGACTGTCCTTGACTGGTGCCGGGAGAAAGGGTGTCTGAGAGTTCAGCTTCTGGCTGATAAGGATAATTTCCCCGCATTGGATTTTTATAGAAAAGGTGAATGGGAAGGGTCAAACATGATCCCTCTAAAAAAATTCCTGTAAAAAAACCCGTCATGATACTGACGGGTTTATAGGAAGTGCTTTTTCGTTTTATTGGTCTGCAGATTGCCTCATGGCATCTTCAAAACCCTGCCTGTATGCTTCACTCCAACCGTCTTTGAATCCTTCTCGATAACCCTCCAGATACGCTTCATTGTATTCATCGTAGCCTTCGTAGTCATCATAATCGTCATACTCGTAGTCATCATAGTAATCCTCGCCCGATGACGTCATATCTTCCGTATTTATGGTCAGCTCTGACTGGTCAATCAGATTCATATTGAGGATTTCGTAAGATGCGCCGCTATCTCCCTCTGCAAGAATATCGTGCTGAGGATATTCGCTGTCAATGGGAAGTTCAATAGTGATGGATTCTCCATAATAAAGAATCTCGTCTCCTAAAATATCTTCTCCCCAGTACATTGAACTGTTGGATGAAACATAAAGATAATAGATATCTTCGTCAGTATTATTATAAAAAGTGATTTCCTTTTTCACAGGACTTCTTCCGCCGAAGGGAAGGAAATCACTGTCTTCTAAGGTGATTTCATTTTGTACAGAAAGGTCTATTTTATCAATTCTGTAGGCTTTCTCAGTTTCATCCTCTGCCATCAGACGGAAATTTGACCCCCAGAAATCTACATCTATCTCAATGGCAAGACTTTCCCCGGGATCCAGGATTTCATCACCCAGCCTGTCCTCTCCCCAGTCTCCCTGGTTTTCAGGAGTCATATAAAGGTAATAAACAGGATCGGAAAGATTGTTATACACTGTTATAGTGCGGATATCCTCTGCAAAAATTCCTGACAGCATTAAAAACAACCCTGACAGTAAGAAGAATGATTTTTTCATTTCTACCTCTTTGTACATTGATCTGATCTCTTCAAGTGTACCCTGAAATGAAGAAAAATCCTTTATAAATATTATTCGCCTTTGAAATTCTTGAGATATTCCTTAATCTCATCTCTGACTCTTCTGTAGGGTTCCAGCTTTTTTTCCTCATCTTCAATCTCTGCAGCCAACTTGGGAGGATCATCAAAGCCATGATGTATTTTGCGGGTTTTTCGGGGAAAAACAGGACAATGCTCGTCGGCGTGGCCGCAGACTGTTATGACATAGTCGAAGGGGATATCCAGCATGGTATTTACGTTTTCACTTTTTTGTCGGGATATGTCCACACCAGCTTCTTTCATTACCCGGACAGCATTGGGATTCAGGCCATGAGTTTCTATGCCTGCCGAGTATACGTTGTAATCATCTCCATGCAACTCTCTCATCCAGCCTTCGGCCATCTGGCTTCGACAGGAATTTCCCGTGCATAGAAAAAGGATATTTTTCTTCATAATTCAAAAACTCCCATTTTCATCAAATTTTATGAAAAGGGTAATATATTTCTTATATATTTGGTAGTTTGGAATTATGAGAAAGCCGTTAAAAACAAACAGTGCTTGCTTGGAAAAGCGGCATTTGGTAATTTATTTATAATTGAGATATAGAAGAGGTGAAATATGCCTGATGTCGGTGTTAAAATAGACGATTTTACTTTACCTGATGAAAGCGGAAATTTAGTTTCTCTTTCGGACTATAAAGGGAAAAAACTTGTTATATATTTTTATCCCAAGGACAATACTCCCGGCTGTACCGCCGAAGCCTGCAGCTTCAGAGACGAATACGATGAAATACTGGAAGCGGGAGCAGAGGTTTTGGGGATCAGCCCCGATACCCCGGAATCCCATATAGAATTCAAGAAAAAGTATAATCTTCCTTTTAAGCTTTTAAGCGATCCGGATAAAAAGGTTATAAGTTTGTTTGATGCGTTGGGAGAAAAGGAACTGATCGGAGATGAAATCATTCAAAAGATTTACCGGTCCACGTATATCATTGATGAAAATATGGTTATTCGCCAGGCTTTTCACAAAGTCAACCCGGAAGGGCATGGCCGGGAAATTCTTTCTTTTCTTCTGTAGGAAGGTGATTCTCAGACAGGATTACTGAGGAACCGGAGTTTCAGCATTTTATCGTGCATGTAGTTTTCGCCGGCCAGCAGTATATGTTCGCTCCTGGTGATAAAAAAATCCTTGAAGAGCAGAATGGGGGTTGTTCTGTCAATTTTTAAATGCCTGGCGACTTTTTCATCCGGAAGGACAGGAAAAAGATCTGTCAGGGAATTTTCCGCCTGCTCGGTGAAATACCGTTCAAATAGTTCATATGCCGTGCACTGGTAGTTCATCAGAATGGGATCCGCCGACTTTTTTAAAAGGCTTTTAGGGAAAATATTTCTGGAATATATGACCGGTTTTCCATCGGCTTTGTATAAACGCACGATTTCCACAATTTCTGTTGTATTCCGCATATTCAGAAGATTCGCATCATTGGTTCCCGCAGGCCTCTGCTTAATAGATAAAAGATCTATTGTCACTTTGCGCCCGTTTTCTTCCAGCATGGGGATAAAATCCCATTTCTCCTGCAGGGATGTCTCCAGGTTAATGGACTTTTCCCTTATGAAGGTTCCTTTTCCATGAATGCGTTTTATAATGCCGTCATATTCCAGTCTCGCAAGAGCCGTACGAACAGTCGCCCTGCTGACATTGAGCTGTTCGGAGAGTATATTTTCAGACGGGAGCTGTCCATTGGATTCGTAGTGACCCTCTTCGATTAACCGTTTTATGCCGTTATAGGTTTGCTGTACCAGAATCGGCAGTTTTCCTGCTGACATCGTCTGCTTCCCCTTTTATTTCTCACTTTTCCAGGGTTTCTTCCATAAGAAACCGGAAGATGGTATTCCCAAGTACAATTCTATCACTGTAATAGATCTGCATGGGTTTTGAAATCTTTTTTTTGTTCAAAAAGGTTCCGTTGGTGGATCCCAGATCCTCCAGTTTAAAAATCCTGTCATCTTCCACGGTAATCCTGCTGTGGACCTTGCTGATCTGAGGATCTTCCAGGGTTATATCACAACCGGGGTCTCTTCCTATAATCATGGAATCCTGATCGATAACGAATGTCTTTCCCAGGTTTTCCGAAGATATGGTTAACAGAACACCTCTGCCTGTCAGGAAAGAGGTTCTTTTCTTCTTTCCCGGGTTCTCCTGGATGATCGTTTCTTCCTGCATTGAAATCTCCTGTTTAAGGGAACAATAATATCACAATCTGGACGGGAGGTCACCAGAAGAGTTTTTATAAAACCTTGTAAGGAGAAATTTTCTCATTTATATTACAAATATATCTTCTATTTATTTTTGGAGATCCGGCATGGTAAAAAGTATGAATGTCATGGATGAGCTGGTCAGGGCCAGTTCTCTCCTCTCGGGGGAATTTGAGCTGAAGCCCCTGATCTCTGTTCTGGTGGAGCAGACCCTGGATGTGACCCATTCGGATCTGGCAGCTCTTTACCTGTATTCCCATCCGGAAAATTCACTTTCAGACTTAAAGATGACCTATAAACGGGGGAGATATGCAATCCCTTCAGAGTTATCTGCAGATTGTGAGCTGATGGAGTTTATCAACGAGTGCTCCATGTCGGTGGTTCTTCAGGAAAGGAATCCTGAATATTTTCAGGATCTCTTTCTTCATGATGAAATGCGTTGTGCCATTGCCTTGCCGGTTACAACAAAAAAAATGAATATCGGAGTTCTCATTCTCAATGCCCGAAAGGAAAACTCCTACAATAAAGAACGTTTTAATTTTGCAGATTCCTTTACAAAACAGGCCAGCGGTATGCTTCATAATGCCAGGCTTTACAGAGAATTGAAGGATTATGTCAGACAGATAGAGGAGCTGGAGCAGTATCAGAAAAGCATCTTTTCCTCTATGACCAATCTTCTGATTACCACAGATGATAAAAACAGAATCGAGTACTTTAACAGACAGGCCGAAGAGACTCTCGGTCTGGACTCTGCATTTATAGGAAAGGACTTTCGTCAGGTCTTTCAAAAAAACATTAGCAAGAAAATTCTCAATGCCCTGGAAACCGTGAAGGACACCGGCAGGGAAATGCTGGGAGTTGAGGGTATTTTCAAAAGGGGCAGGGAGGAGAAGGATATGGACTTTTCCCTGAATATTTCTCCTTTGCGGGGAGTGAGAGGGAAGCACAAAGGCCTCACCCTCCTTTTTACAGATCAGACCAGGGAAATGGCTCTTAAGGAGTCGGCTGATGTGGCAAAAGAGGACCGAAGAGTCATCAAAGATATGTTTGCCCGGTATCTTTCCAATGATATTGTTCAGAATCTTGTGAATTCACCGGAGCTTGTGAAACCCGGGGGAGGCACCAAACATGCGACTGTTTTTTTTGCTGATATCCGGGGGTATACTTCATTTTCAGAGGATAAGACCCCTGAGTATATCATCGAAGTTTTGAATGAATACTTCCGGGAGGCTGTGGAAGTGGTCATCAAGTATGGCGGCTATATCGATAAATTCATAGGTGACTGCATTATGGCAGCCTGGGGAGTGCCTATGGTGAACGAGACGGAAGACGCCATTAAAGCCGTATCCTGTGCTGTGGAAATCCAGGAACTTGTCAAATCCAAAAAGAGAAAATTTTTTACCGGAAGAGCAGAGCATCTGGCTGTGGGATTCGGTATGCATACGGGAGATCTCGTTGCAGGAAATCTGGGAAGCTCCAGAAGAATGGATTATACGGTCATCGGCGATACTGTGAATCTTGCCGCCAGGCTTGAAGGAGTCTCCGGGGCTGGAGAAATCATTATTACAGAGGATACCAGACAGCACCTGGATGACAGGTTCATTCTGGAGAAAAGAGATCCTGTAAAAGTAAAGGGAAAAGTTAAACCAATTCAAATTTATAATGTTGCCGGTATGGCATAAAAAGGAAGTGCAAATGAGTCAGATTTTCCAGTTCTTTTCAACTGTACCCCTATGGGGATTCATCACTGCAGGAGTGATTTTTCTCGGACTTCTGGTGGGGCTTTTTTTTATTACTAGAAAGAAGAAGATCTTCTACAGACTCCTGGCGGAGGCTGTTAATACCAGAAATAGTGAGACCCTGCTGGAAAAGTACAGTTATGAGTACCTTTGCCGGAAATCCAGAGAAATTGAAGAGGTTTCCCGGAAAAAGGAATTCAATCTGCCTGAACTGCTTCAACTGGGCGATTTCTGGCTGGAGAAATTCAACCGGACAGGTAAATTGTCCATACTGGATTCCATTCTGGAGTTTATACCTGACAAAGGGCTCTTTTCTGTTTTTATCAAGGCTCTGGACAATGATAAAGTCGCGAGCCGGCTTCAGGATTACATAGATAATGCCAAAGACCTTCTTATTCTCAGAAGGATTGCTCTTTCCGGTAAAGGGCAATTTTTTGATGGGAATAAAGCGATGATCCTTTTTCAGAACCGAATGGATGAAATCAGGGAAATGATGGGGGATCCCGAGTGGGCTGCCAGGTATATGGCTGTCAAGATTCTGCTGCATGACGGGGAGGAACGGTCTGACAGGGCTGTTTGGGACTCTTTTGATGATCCCCATTCTCTGGTAAGGGCTACCGTTGCTCAGGAAATAGATAAAGAGGCGAAACCCTATGATTCACAGGAGCAGAGCCAAAGCGGTTCTTTCCTTTTTGATAAGCTGAAAGATCTCCTGTTGAATGATCCGGTACTGGAAGTCAGAAAAGCGGCAAAAGATCGGATTATGAAGGAATTTCATCAATTTTACTCCTGGCAGGGACAAACTCTTGCAACGGAACAGTCTCTTCATATCCTTCAGCTTCTGGATACTCAGTCTCAGGAAGATCAGGATTTTGCCATGAAATGCCTTGACGGGGAAAACCTGGAGATGCGTTTAAGTGCCGCCCGGTTCCTCCAGGACTGCGGTACTCTGACAAGGTTGTTCAAAGAGAGTTATCTCAATGACATGGAAGGCCTGGAGCGGAACTTTTCCCTTCTGGAAAAATCCTTTCAGGTTAATGTTACA
Organism: Oceanispirochaeta sp.; assembly: GCA_963677615.2. Lineage (GTDB taxonomy): Bacteria > Spirochaetota > Spirochaetia > DSM-2461 > DSM-2461 > Oceanispirochaeta. Next base: position 552,287 of record CAXXQW010000006.1, read on the forward strand.
GGGTTTCTCAAAGAGCTGGAAAAACAGGACAATCCCGGATCTTTGCTCCTGGCTTCAAGGGTTCTCAAAGCGTCTCCCCACCGGAACAGCATCAAGTCACTTGCAGGGAAGGTATTCAAGCTTTCCGAAGAGACGAAAATTGATTCGGAATACAGAGAGCTGTATACCAATACGCTGGATTGCATTTCCCGTTCCGGCTGCGATGAGAGTCTCAGGCTTATGAAAAGGGAAATTGTTCAGGTAAATCAGAATGAGCTCCTTCTAAAAGATCTCCTGGCAAGGATTCCCCAAAGGAGCAGTCACATCTTTATAAATCTTCTGGTTGAGTACCTGAAAGACCCGGATTTTTCTCTGAAGGATGATCTGCGAAAAGCTCTTAGGCAGATGCCTGAACCTGAAGTTCTGGAAACTGTTCTGGATATCATTCATGCCGGCCGATCAGTCTACTCTCATCCTGTGAGAATCCAGGCATTGAAGGTTCTGGTAGAGATGCAGAAAGAGTACTGCCTGCAGATCATTCTGGAGAATCTTTCGATCCTCCCTCTGGAAGAGGGAAAGGAATTCGCCAAGCTTCTGAGCTCCTTTGATGAAAAACTGTTTGATGAGAGGGTCGGTTCCATTCTGAACTCTGTTGATGCCCAGAGTCGGGCTTCTATTATTGTCTGTCTGCCGGCGACTGGGAAAAAAACATTCATCAAACAGATTCAGGATGGACTTAATGATGCCAATCCGGAAGTTCGTGTTGCCTGTATATGGGCTCTGATAGATTATGGTGAAACAAAACATTTGAATAAAAGTGTTGAGATGCTCAGGGATCCGGTTGAATCTGTCCGTATGGAAGTTGCCAGAGCATTAGGAGAATTCGGGACAGACAGTGTCTTGTGTGAAATGGAATCTGTCATCAATGATGAAAATGAGGTAGAGTCGGTAAAAACCGCCGCTATTCAGGGGCTCTCCCGTTCAGACAGCGCAAAGGCCGTGGATATTCTGGTCAGAAAGATTGAGAAAGACAAAGAGCTGAAATTTGAATGCATGGAAAGTCTCAGCATGATGAGGAAGAAGAAGTCTTTGACTGCCCTGGTGGAACAGTTTAAAGATGGAAGCCCCCAATTGAGAGACGATATCAGTCAGGCTGTGCAGATGATGGGGCCGGAAGGTGAGGCTCTTATGGTGAATCTTTTAAAAGAAGACATACCCTCTCTTCATCACTATATTGCGGAAGTTCTCGAGTCTTCGGGCCATGTGGAAGCAAATATCCGTCTGTTGAAACACAGGGATCCGAAGGTAAGGAAAGAGGCGGCAGATTTCCTTTCTGCTGTCAGGACCCGGGCGGCTTTCAGAGGAATCGTTCTGGCTGCGAGAGATCCTGATACAGAAGTTCGGGTGAGTGTTACAAAAGCTTTGGAAGCTCTGAGTACTGATGAGGGTAAAGAGATCCTGAAGGAGCTGGAGCAGGATCCGGATAAAAAAGTTAGAAAATATACTCTTTGGGCCCTGGAGCGTATCAAAACCAAGGGACTATAGAAGGTCAACTGCCCCGGTCTATCAGCCGGGGCTGGAGAATGATATGCTGGGAATCTGTCAGATAGTTTGGAATAGGAGATTTTATGAGCTTATCCAGAATCTCCAATCCTCTGGATGCCATCTCATCCGCAGATTGTCTGACCGTAGAGATCCTCAGATAGGTTGTAGGGAAAATATCATCGTATCCTACCAAGGATATGTCTGAGTGTGATTCGTTTTTTGCTCTCATTCCTCCATAGGCAAGCTGATCGCTAAAATAGAAAATTCCATCACATAGCCTGTTCTTTAAAAGGGATAGAGTCATTTCATAGGATGCATCGTCCCCGGGAACATAAATTTCCTGTATTTCAGTCACACCGCTTTGTTCCAGCCTCTGTCTGAACCCAAGAAAACGGTCTGTCTGCTGCTGGCTTTTCTGGGTCAATCCGAAAAAAATGACCCGTCTCCTTCCCTTGTTCAGAAGATATTCCGCTGCGAGAGCTCCGCCTGCATGGTTGTCAAAACTTATACAGTTTTCCCCTTTCTCATGATGATCAAAATAAAGATATGGGATATTCAATGCCTGTATCTGTTTTTTTCCCTCCCGGTCCATGGGGGGATCTCCGAAAAGGATCAAACCTGAGAGCTGTTCCCCCGGGATTCTGGCAAGGATCTCCTTTCTGTCTTTTTCCATATTGAAAATTAGAATATTGTAGTCCATATTCCGAATTTGCTTATAAAGGCTGTTTAATACTTCAAAGATAAACTGGTTCTGAAGTTTGGGGATCATCACTCCAAGGACTTTCGCCGGTGTATTGTTCCTGGCCAGATAACGGGCAGAACTACTGGGTTTGAAATTGTGCTTTTGAATAATCCTGAGAACTTTTTCTCTGGTTTCCGCTTTGACTTTTGATTTTCCGTTCAATACCCTCGATACTGTGGCTGTGGCAACACCTGCTTCTCTGGCAATATCAGTAATGGTGATTTTCTTCTCTTTTTCTTTCATTGTCCTGGTCAGAGGCGGAGCTCTCTCTCCTTTTCCTGAGCTGCCTGCAGGAATATGCGGAACCTGTTCTTTTTGATATCAGCTTCCAGACGGGCCGTGGCATCGGCATTCTCCCAGCGAATCATCAGTATATAGGGCTCTTCCCTCTCAATAAAATCAATCCGGGATTCTGAAGTGAACGCGGAAAATGTATTTCTGAATTTCAGAAGGGAAAGCTGTTTGCGAACAAGGGGTGTTTGGAGTTTTTGATCAACTTCCTTCAGACTCAGGTCTGTCCTGTTGATCTCCTTATGGCCCTCCTTGTCAGCCTTTTTCGTGTCATTGACTCCTCCAAAAAGATCCAGATACCAGATTTGAGGGATTCCAGGCATAAACACCTGTATCGCCCTGGCCAGGAGCATCTTGTTTTGGTTTTCTCCCAGAGCGCTATAATAGGTTGCATTCACCTGATAGTAGGATATTTTTTTCCCATCGGGACCATAAAGGTCTTTTACCCTTCCCCCCCTCTTTTGTATGAGGTCTATCAATTCATCAATTTCGGTATCGCTGATTAAACCTCTCAGATCAAGCAGAGGAATTCCATCGTGACAACCCAGCATATTTACTGTTTGGTAGTTGTTATTCTGAATTTCATCAAACCATTGTTTCAGTTTTCGGGTCTCTTTTTTCTCAAGGGCATGGATGATCAAACCAGGGAGGAAAAAGTCATAGATCATATATCCGGCATCCGAGAGTTCCTTATGGATCAATTCCCGGTAGGAACAGTGGATTTCCGGCAGAAGTTTCAGCTCTTGTCTATCTGCCATCCGTTTGAGCTTTTCCAGGTGCTCCCATGTTCCGGGTATGTTAAAAAAATTTGACTCTCCGGGAGCTTTATGCAGATAGGCAAAGGCATCAAGCCGGACAATTTCAGCTCCATACTTCTTCAGCTTTTTCAGGGTTTCCTCATAAAAGTTCCATACCAGGGGAGAGGCTGCATTTAAATCCATCTGACCCAGATACTCTGTCCCGCCGGGACCTTCCGAAACCCTCTGATAAAAGGTGTTCCAGTAGAATCTTTTCGTCCCGTCAGGAAAGGGAACCTGCAGTACCGGTAGTCCCGGTTTTCTCATAAAGAGTTTTTTCAGGTATTCATCTTCGGGAATAATGCAGCCCCGCTCATCGGGCTCTCCCTTTCCTTCCCAGAAGGCATTCCAGTCTATGAAAAAATCCCTGAATTCCGATTGATCTCCTTTTTGCAGCAGGTCCTGGAACTGGGGAGACTGTACAGAGAGGTGATTGAGAACAAAGTCCAACTTCAGGGATATCTGCATTTCCCGGAGTTTTTTCAAGTCCTTTTTTTGGGCTAGCCGAGGGTTAAGATGATAGGATTGTACGGAGAAACCCCTGTCCAGATCAGATTGAAATAGAGAGGGAAGAATGTAAAAAAATGAGAAAACCCGATGAAACTCTTTCTTTTCCAGAACAGTAAGAAGCTCTTCCAGGTTATTTCCCAGACTGTCGGGGTAGGCATTGAGCATAACACCGTTTTCTAAAAATCCGTTCATTTAATTCTCCATATCCTGAATCTCTGCCTGAGTCATAACCCTGTTCTGCTTATTTACAATCAGCCATGCGTTTTTTGCCTGGGAGATCAGTTTCTGATGTTCCAGTTTCAGGACAAGGCTAATTAAAGAGGTTTCTGTATTGCTGTCCCTGGCTCTTTTTTTTCTGTGTTCCAGAGTTTCCTCGGGGGAGCTGTAAAGATAAACGGGATAATCTACACCCTGCAGTAGGGGATTGTTACCGTGAGTCCACTCTAACAGGAGAATCTGAGTATCAGCCATTCCCATTTTTTCAAGAAAAATGTCTTTATCATGACGGCCCATCCTTTTCATGACAAGCGAATCGGCGCCTCTTTTAAAATCACTTATGAGGCTGTTGATAAAATCGAAATCGATCTCCGTTTCTGAAGCCAGATACTCATTAAGTGCTTTTGTGCCGGCTTTCCTGTATTCTGTCAGCCAGTATGGGATTGTATCTTTTGAGGAATTTCCAGGAAGATCCTCCATTTTCTCCCATCTCTTTCTCAATTCTTCCATCCAGTCATTGGAATAATCAGGATTCCGGGATAGGGCTTTTAAAGCGGCATTCCTGAATACTCCGAGCCGCTCAATATCATTATTCTCCGGAACTCTCTTGGGATAGTTATCACCCGAAATGATATAGGTTTTATGTCCTTCCTGATTTAAAAAGTATGCCAGAAGGGAGGCGGTTTCGGATTTTCCAACTCCCGAACCGCCATATACAGAAAGTACAATTTTTTTCCCGGACAGCAGGGAATCTTCTTTTCTGAGGATCCGGTATATGGTAGAGGCAATTTCCCTATGAACTTTCTCTATCACAACCTTGTCGCCCGGCATATCCCCGGTTTGAATTTGGGATGGATTTACTTCCGGCGGTATCCACAGGTTTTCCATAAGGACCTCACTTCATCAAGGACTGGCATCAGTTCTTTTTTAATATCTATTTTCATTGATTTTCCAGCAGATCAGATATTCTATCATGAAATGGCAGCGATTTCAGTTTTATATACAATAAAATGTAAGCGCTTCCATTCTTAGGTGTATAAAATTTAATTTCTTTCTTTATATAACAAAAGGATAATAAGGAATTAATCCAGATATTGTTGTATCAATTTCTCTATGGTGCCATTTTTACGGTATTCCCGGATAATCGGATCAATTGCATCCTTTAATTGAGTGTTGCCTTTTTTAAAACTGATTGCAAAATGATCATTATTTGCCAGTTCAATATACGGATGAGAAAAGAGTACAAAAGGAGTTCTCTCTTCAAATATACTGGTGGTGGATATGAACATATCTACCATATTGTTATTCAGGGCTTTCACTATGGACTGAAAATAGTCATTATTTGAAGGAATCAGTACCCATTTTGTATCAAGGCTCAGATCTTCTGCAATCAGTTCGGCAAGAGAGGGATCTAAGCCGACCGGATTGGTTTCTGTGTGTTGAAGGTATCCGCCCAATTCATAATCTGTATAACCAATCGTTAGTGTTCCAGGTGTTAGTGTAGGCAAATCCTTCGTTTTGCTCTCCCTAGACTCCGGAGAGGACATCGCTTTCATGGATTCCAAAACAGACTGGTAGGCTGTGAAAGAGATTTTTCCGTCCCCCACTGAGTTGATTTTTCCTGTTTCGATAGAGACTAGGCGGGAGTTGATTTTTACTTTGTCTGAAATTCTCTGAAAGGACCCTATGATCAATCCTTCCACACCTATCATATTACCCAGCTGGACCGCAGTATCTTCTGAAATAAGACCTGTAGAGGCGAATTTTGCTTCTTTAAGCAACTGGTCAACCTGAGAGCGTTCCATTATCTGGAAAGCATTACCGCCTTTTTTAAAAAGAGCTGAAATCAATTCATCGGTTAGATAGGTACTAAAGCTGTTTGTCTCATTGGATTCCCCTTCCACAAAGGGCAGAACAGCAATGCTTCCGCTGGTTAAAGTCGAATTCTCCATTAGCTGTATGGAAATGTTTTCAGCTGCCATTGATATTTCATCTGAGGAATCTACGTTTCCGGAGGTGGATGTACAGGAAAGTATAAAAAGCATAGCCGGGATAACAAACAGATTTCGGGTTTTAAACATAGTAAACTTCCTTTTATACGGATTCTTTTCTCTCTCTCAATATATATCTAGTAAACAGTCAATCTTCTGAATTCTCAATACCGGAATCATGATAATATGCAGCAAGCTTCTCCGGAATCGGTGAAGGTCTGTTCCTGTTCAGGTCAAAAAAAGTTCCCTTTTGAAGGCCCGTTGCATAAATCTTTTTATCACAGGCTATTTCAAACTGAAACTCCCAGCGCATTTTTTCCATCTTTGTTACCCAGGCAGTTCCAACGGGTTTATCATGAATCGTGAGGGGAAAGATATAATCGATCTCGGTATGCATAAGAATCGGGGAGATTCCTTCTTTAACCATCTGATCATAGGGATAATACTTTTCAAGGAATTCGGTACGGATATCCTCGAAATATTTGATGTAATTGATATTGCTGACAATTCCCATCACATCAATTTCATAGCTTTTGACCTGAATGGGCAGCGAGACCTGCAGCTTACGCTTTTCTGTTTTCATAGGTTCATTTTACAAGGTGGGATTCCGGTTTGCAAGAGAGGAATTTGACCATGAATCAGGAGATCTTTAGATGGAATCTTCAAAAAAAAAGCTCCAACCGAAGTTGAAGCTTATTTGCCTGGAAGAGGACTCGAACCTCCACGCCCTTGCGAGCACTAGTCCCTGAAACTAGCGTGTCTACCAATTTCACCATCCAGGCAATTGGTATTGGTGGATATTATCCAAATCGTGAAAATCTGTCAATATGTTCCTATATATGTGAAATTTTGATCTCCCGGGTATTAATGATGCATTTAAAGCTTGCAAGAAACCACGCATTTCCCTATTCTGTGAATCATGCAGAACTTTAACAGATACAGCCGTTTGCTGGCTGTAAGCACCATACTCTATTTCCTTATACAGGTGTTATTTTCATGGAAAATGGAACCTTCGTCAAAAGCGACCCTGTATGTCCTGATTTCAGCACTGGTTTTGTCGGGAAATATCTTCTTCTTTTTTTATCTGTCAAAGAATTTTTCCCATAAACTCTTAAGAGTCTATAACAGCTATCTGCTCTTTTCGACATTTATCTTTTATATGACATACTGTATGAAAGCTTCCATGATCTCTACAGATCCGGAAGTTCTGGGAGCTCCGCTGCTGCTGGAATTGCTGCTGTTGATCGTTCTTCTATTCAATGCGTTTCAGATTTTTATCTACTCCAGGGAGCTGAAGAAAATCGAAAAGACCAAAGAGAAAAAAAAGAAGCATCCGGTTGTGGAAATCTTCAGTTGGATTGATGCCCTTTTATCAGCAGTTATTTTTGTACTCGTGATAAATATTTTTCTTTTTCAGATTTACAGTATCCCTTCTGAATCCATGTTTCCTGTCTTTCTTATCAAAGACCGTCCTGTAGTGGATAAAATAACCAGAGGACCATCTCTGCCATTCACGCGGTTCAGGATACCGCCTCTGAAAAAGATCGAACGGGGAGATATCGTTACTTTCCGGAACCCCAAGTACGAAAAGACTGTGGAAAGTGAACTGAAACATCTCTTTTCACAATTCCTCTATATGGTTACTTTTACAGGTGTCAATCTGGACCGCTTTGACGAGTTCGGCAATGAAAAGGCTGATCCCCTTGTTAAAAGGGTTGTAGGTATCCAAGGAGAACAAATCCAGATTATTAATGATGTCATTTATGTCAGAAAAGACCTCAACAGTGAGTTTGAAGTCCTGGAGGAAAATATCCATTCTGAAACGGATCTCTATACGCTTCCTGATGAGACTCTGGCAAAACTCCGGTATCTGCCCATAAACAGTGAAACAAGAGAGACCCTGACCAAGTGGGATAGAAAAATCGGGGACCTTGATATTCAGGATACAGTCAGGGAGATCCGGCAAAATTTTGAAAATGCTGACACGATTCGGAAAAGTCTGATTGAGAACTATCTCGATGAGGTGAAAGGAGGCCTGAGAGGACAGTTTAATAGCCTGAACACTTCGGCTCTTTCGGTGAATAAAAACTATCATCCCATGCAGAAAATTGAATTTCTCAGGGAAGATCAGATCCATTTTCTCTATAACCTGGATGATGATTCTCTCTGGAATGAGGGGTGGAGTTTTCTCTCTTCATCTTCCGAAAGATCCGGTTCCGGAATGTTCCATACCATCTCTGTAAAAACAGACCTTATGTATAAGTCACTGGTCAGTACCTGGATGGTCACAAACCTGGAATATCTGGAGTATCTGATTACCGGGAACAACCTGGATCTTACAGTCATTCAGAATTCCATCTCTTCCCAGGAGGAAGATCTGGGAGAATTCCTGAACTACCTGATTCGCTATTATGATTTCAGGAATCTTCCTCCCTTTCCCGAGAACAGCCTGATTCCAGAGGATCATTATTTTCTGATGGGCGACAACAGATACAATTCGGTGGATCTCCGTCACGGGCTCCATTCCAAAGACAGACTTTTTATCCGGGATGACGAGAATTCCCTGGTGTACCGCTCTCTCTTGAACCCAATGACAATTGATGAATCCGGAATCGAGGGATTTGTGATTTTTCGGCTCTTTCCGGTTCACAGAATGGGGATCCCCTAAAAAAAAGCTTCGGATTCGATCTCCGAAGCTTTTTTTTATTTCCTGTAATCAGAATCAGCCTTTTTTATAGATCTCTTTCAAAACCTGTGACAGTCCGGCATAAATGGCAGAAAGACCACAGATAATTCCTTCAAAACCGGTAAAAGTTTTTAGAGCCGCATTCTCTGTTACATCGCCGATAGCCAGGAGAAAGAACAGAACTGTCAAAGTTCCGAAAACAATCTGAAGCTCTCTGCTTAATTTAAGAGTTCCCACAAAAAGAACACCCGTGAAGATTCCCCACATCACAAGATAGGAAGCCATGGCAGGTATTCCGGGAGCTGCGGCAAGACCCATGGCCGGAAGAGTTTTCAGCGCTACCAGAGAAAGCCAGAAGAAACCGTAGGAGGTAAAAGCCGTGGTTCCAAAGGTATTGCCTTTTTTCCATTCCATAATACCTGCGATAACCTGAGCCAGTCCTCCGTAAAAAATTCCCATTCCCAGAATCATGGCATCCAGAGGAAAAAAACCCGCATTGTGCAGGTTCAGAAGAACTGTGGTCATACCGAATCCCATTAATCCCAGGGGAGCCGGATTTGCAGTTTTGTCACTGATTGTCATTTCATTACTCATTTTTTATTCCTTAAAACAGCATAAATAATAGTCAGGGCATTATATATGATTCGAAAAAACAGATAAACCGCAAAAAGCGGAATTACCCCAGCCTTTTGTAAATCTTCCACCCATAGGGAAGTATCCCAAAAGAAGATCCCCTGGTTATATAATCCTTTTCGTCAAAGATATTTACCATGGCGTTATAGAAAGTCTGTTCCAGAACAGCTTGTGAATCACAGATATTTATGGCAAAAAGGCAGGTTTCCTCCTGAAAACTCCGTTCAAAAAGCAACTGTTCGGATTCTGTCAGAAGCAGCCTGAAATCCCCCCGGGAGAAAGAGGCATGTTCCTCCCTTATCCGGGAATAGAGTCTGATCTGATCTACCAGAGAGCTGTCTTCCCGATGAATCCTCTCTATGCATGGACGCAGGGCTTTGTCGTCAAAACCGGTTCTCTTTCCCTCGTACTTCCATTCAGACCCATAGTAGACAGAGGGAATGCCCGGCATCATAAAAAGAAGAGCATAAAGTGTCGATAAATGATTTTTGTTTTTTAAAATAGAGGCAATCCTGTCTACATCATGATTATCCAGAAAATTGTAAAGGAGGAGGTTTTTATAAATCCCGCTGCTTCCAAACTGTCTGTTCAAAGACCAGGAAATCTCAAAGAGATTAGAATCGTTGTGGCTGGAATACAACCCTTTATAACACTCGTAATTGGTGGCAGAATCCAGACCGTCCGGGCGGACAATTTCATTATAGTCTCCATGAATGATTTCCCCCATAAGCCAGAAATCTTCTTTCAGCGACCGGCAATGGGACGAGAGTTCTGTAATAAAATTCCTGTCCAGAAGATAGGCTACATCCAAACGGAATCCATCGATATCCAGATATTTAATCATCCAGCTGATGCAGTTCAAAAGATAGGATTTGACGTCCTTATTTGTCAAATCCAGGGAGACCAGCTCGAGATGCCCCTCCCATCCTTCATAGGAAAAACCATCCCCGAAAACATTGTCCTCAGAAAAATCCAGTCCTTTAAACCATTGGGCATAAGGGCTGCTCTCTCTCTTCTCTCTCAAATTCCTGAATGGTCCGAAATCTCGGCCCACATGGTTGAAAACGCCATCCAGTACAACCCGGATTCCTCTTGTATGAAAATCATCCACAAGCTGTCTGAATCCTTCGTTCGTACCCAGTCTTCTGTCAATGCGGGTATAGTCTACGGTGTCATAACCATGACTGACCGATTCAAAGACCGGTCCGAAATAGATGGTATTCAGCCCCATAGAGAGGATATGATCCATTTGTTCTTTCATCAGGTTCATCCTTTCTACAGGCTGTGAGGCGTAATCGTTCTTTTCGGGGGCACCTGTGAAACCTAGGGGATAAATGTGGTAGATTCTGGCGGTTTGAAACCATTTTTCTCTGGGCATATTTGATATTACCGTTTTTCTTTTATGGTTGGAAGTTCGGGAATGGTTTAAAATTTAAGAGAGAGCAAATGTTATATGTAAGAGGCAGAAAATGAATAGTTTAAGAAGAAAGCTGTCTGCAAACGGCTGTTATGATTTTTTCAGAAGGCTGGATCTGGACCCGGAAATCCTTTTCTACTCGGATATGGATATCGGAAATCCCTATACGGACCATGAATGGGTATTAAAGGAAAATGATGACTTCATCATTATAAATGCCATTCCCCCTTTGGAAAAACAGAACCGCCTGTTCTGGGAAGAGTGGTTTCTTCACAAAGGAGAAATTTATCATCATGTTCTCACCCTTTGGAGACCTTCCCGGTATGATGAGATTTTTGAATGTCCTGATCGTGATGAGATCCATCCGGAATTGAGTTTCGGAAAAACCTGGTATGTTCAGGATGAAAAAGACATGACGCCGATGCTGTTAAGACGGTAAAAAAAAAGCTCCAACCGAAGTTGAAGCTTATTTGCCTGGAAGAGGACTCGAACCTCCACGCCCTTGCGAGCACTAGTCCCTGAAACTAGCGTGTCTACCAATTTCACCATCCAGGCAGACGTGGGCTTAGTATAGGTAGCCTCTTATTTTTTGTCAATATACTTTCGTATTGTATAAAAAGAATTGAATATAGTGATGATGGATGATTGTTTCTTGTGGGTAAATCTAGTATTTTAAGGAACATGAAAATTCTCTTCATCGGTGAAATTGTCAGCAAGCCGGGTATTTATACAATCAAAAAGATCCTTCCCAAACTGAAAAAAGAGTATGGGATCGATTTTACTATCGCCAATGGAAACGGCGTCGCCGGTGGATTCGGAATGGGAAAGAATCACTCTCTGCAGCTTAAGAAGCTGGGGCTGGATGTGATTACTTCCGGAGAGTGCGTTTACTATAAAAAAGATATGGTAGGTTTTATCTCCAAAGCCTCTTTTCTTCTGAGGCCGGCAAACTATCCTCCGGGAAGTCCCGGAAGAGGATGGGGAGTCTTTACCGTGGGAGATAAAAAGATCGGGATTGTGAACCTCTTGGGGCAGTCCGGATATTTCCGTGTCCACCTTTCGAATCCTTTTTCCTATCTGCCGGAGATTGTGAGCAAACTGAGAAATACGACAGACAGTATCATTGTGAATTTTCATGCCACCACAACAGCGGAAAAGCAGACCATGTTCCACTTGATGGACGGGAAGGTCAGCGCCGTAATTGGTTCGGGAACAAAAGCAATAACGGCGGATTGTGAACTAATGCCGAAAGGCACCGCCGTGATTACCGACTCAGGAAGAACCGGAAGCCTGTTTTCCATAGGCGGTCTGGATCCTGAAATTGAACTGGGGAAGTTTATGACCCAGGTTCCCGAACGCTCCAAAGACTGCTGGGACCACCTGGAACTTCAGGGTGTCCTTTTGGATATAAATGAAAACGGTAAAGTTGAGTCCGTAGAAAGTTTAAGAATTCCATGTACAGAGGTGCCCGATGAAACAACCGGTCATAGTTGATAGTGTTTTAGATAATAAAATTGTTCAGGTGCATTTGCCGAATCCCAAGTCAGAAAAATCCAGTACATCCCGTTCTTTCTGGAAGGTGAAAGAGAAAAATTTCCCTGCCAGAAATGGTAAAAGCCTGGAGATTCACGAAGGGGATATGGTGGAGATTCTGGTAGATCCCAGAGGTGCCATAAAAGCGGCATTTCTGATGTTTATATTTCCTTTACTTTGTTTTCTTGCCGCCTATAAGGTAGGTGAACTCTTTTTCAGTATAGAGCCTCTTTTATATCTGATAGGGGTGGGCGGACTGGCTGGAGGATTTGGTCTTATCGCTTTGATGAGAAAAATCAAAGGTCCCGGAGAGATGCCTGAGATTGAGAAAATCCTGTCACATGCGGAAATTCAGAAATGGAAAAGCTGTCACAGCGCTTGTAAAACCTGCAAAGGATGCGGCTGACCTTATTCTACAAGTAGTTCGGAAATCTTCCCCGCCATTTCATTCAACGGCACAATATGCTGAATGTAGTTGTGTTCTACCGCTACCCTGGGCATGCCGTATACAATACAGGATTGCTGATCCTGGGCTATGGTGATTCCCCCTTCGCGAAGAACCTCTCCAATTTCCCGGGCTCCGTCCTTACCCATTCCGGTCATTATGATAGCCATCGAATTATTGCCGTAGGTTTTTGCTATGGAGGTAAAGAGAACTCCTGCTGAAGGCATATGGCCGTTTACCAGTTTTGAGTTGTCCAGGTGAATAACAGAAGCAAGAGATTTCTTTTCCACCTCTATATGGGCATCACCGGGAGCTATCAGAATTCTGCCGGGTTTAATGATATCCCCTTCCTGGGCTTCCTTGACTTCCAGGGGACAGATCCTGTCCAGACTGGCGGCAAACTCTTTTGTAAATCCGGCAGGCATATGCTGCACCACAAGAATGGGAATCTGAAGATTCGGATCTATCTGGGCAAAAACCTGCCTCAGGGCATTCGGACCTCCCGTGGATATCCCGATCGCGATAATCTCTGTTTTACCGGGACGCATTCTGGGAGTTATAACTTCCCAGTCGCCGGCAGTCGTTTCTCCCCCAGTTCTTCCCGGAGCGGTCTGTGCGGTTACAGAGGGTTTTTCATAGGTTGTTTCGGTTACCACAACAGGGCTGCTTCCTTTCTTTCGTCTGTAATTGTTTCCATAGACCGTAAGAAGATCAACAAGTTGTTTTCCGATCCGGTCCAGCTCATCCGAATCTCCGCCTCTCGGTTTGGTAATAAAATCCGAGGCTCCCAGAGCCAGGGCTTCCATCGTAACTTTTGCCCCTTTTGTGGCAATAGAAGAAAGGATGACAACAGGAATCTTAATATTGTTTTTCTGCAGCTCTGTGAGAAATTCAATCCCGTTCATCTCGGGCATTTCCAGATCAAGAACTATGACATCAGGATTCAAACGGGGAAGTTTGGTCAGGGCGAACCTGCCGTTCATAGCAGTACCCGCAACCTCCAGATTGATATCCCTTTCAATAAGTTTTGAGATTAGATTCCTCATCAATGCGGAATCGTCAACGACCATAACAGAAATTTTATTGTCAGACACAGATGCCTCTTTTTATTAATCCAGGATTTTACCGTAAATGCAGGCCCAATCGGTTTTGATGAATTTAAATTGGGTATCCATACCGAACAAGGACTCAGAATGCCCAATGAACAGGTACGAATGATTTGACATGGCTTCATAAAAGTTATCAATCACGTTTTTCTGGGCTGCTTCATCAAAATAAATGAGAACATTTCTACAAAAAACAACATCGAGGTTTCTCATGCTGCTTCCAAATTTAAGATTATGATAATCAAAGCGGATTAGGCTGCCAATTTCCGGTTTGATCTGATAGCCGTTATCTTTGGGAATGAAATATTTATTCAAATATCTCTCTTCAACTCCGGAAACTCTATTTTTCGGATAAAACCCCTCTTTTGCCTTCATAAGAGATTTCAGACTTAAATCAGATGCAATAATTTCAATTTCAAAATCGGGAGGAAGGTGCTCCTTCAGAACCATGGCATTCGTGTACGGTTCTTCTCCTGTGGAACAACCTGCACTCCAGAGGCTGATCTTCTTCTTTCCCTGTTTCTTTTTCAGATTAACCAGATCAGGAATTACATAATTGATAAAAGTATCGTAGTGAGCCGTATTTCTGAAGAACCGTGTAAGGTTTGTTGTTACAGAATCAAGAAAATCTTTCAATTCTCCTTCATCGGCTGTGAGTTTGCTATAGTAATCCATAATACTGGATAAATTCAGAAGTTTTAAACGCTCTTTGAGACGGCTTTCCAGTATTGTTCTGTTTGAGTCAGAAAAGTGAATTCCGCTTTCATTGTATATAAGATCCCTGATTTTTTGAAAATCGAGATCATTAAGAAATTCTGACATTCTGGTTTTTCCTTTCCTTTTTACCTTTTAAGAGTCTAATTCCTGCATCAGAGAGCTGTCAATAGCAAGGGAGAAAAACTGCAGGCCAGACTTATAAATATAATAAATAAAATATGGGATATGTAGGAATTATTCACAGTTATTCAATTGACAGGAGGGTATGATAAAAAGATAATTTCTCCAGAATGAAGCCGATCCTTCTCCTTTCCATTTTCGGGGTTCTCATCTTTTCCTGCTCTCTGGAGTATGAAAATTCTGTGAGTGAAGAACTTTCCGAAACAATTCCTTCTTCCATTTTGTTTAATGTGGCTCAGGTTCAGGTGAAAAACGGTTCTCCCAGGGCCTCTTTTTCTGCACAGGAAGCCAGGATATGGGAAGAAAGAGAAGATACGGAGCTGTATAAGGTGGAATTTCTGGAATTTGACGGACATCGCAGTATAATCACCCGGGGAGTGGCGGATTACCTTCTTATTGATAAAAACAATAATGCCACAATTACAGGGAATATTTCGGGATATTCCGCCCAGAATGAAGCGGCAATGGTTGCGGATTCTCTCCAGTGGGAAGATGAAACCAGATCATTGAAAAGCCTAAATGAAAGTTCCGTGGAAATTTCCATGGATGAAGGATCTGTTTTGAAAGGAAATGGTTTTACCGCTGATTTTTATACAAACACAATAATTTTTTCCTCACAGGTTGAAGGTGTCATCGATACGGAGACGGATGTTGCTGATGATTAGAATGCTATGGTTCCTTATTTTTATTCTGCCTTTTGCGCTCTGGGGAGAAAATTACAATTTCTCCAGCGATTACCTGAAATCGGTAATGGCAGAGGGACGGGAAGTGACTCTTCTGGAAGGGAGAGTTCTCATCTCATCGGAAACCAAAATCATAAAAGCCGACAGAGCAGAACTTCAGGGGAAAAACTTCTCTCTGTTTCAATGCCAGGGAAATGTGGAAGTTCAGGATCTGGAAAATGATTTTATACTGACATCCCAGGCTTTTATTTATGATAACGATCAGAAGATCATTCGCATCAATGTTCCGAGTGTTATGGAAGACAGGAAGAATGAACTGATCATTAAAAGCGGTTATATGGAAAACCGGGAAAAGGAGAATGTTATCATCCTGCAGATCGGTGTCAGGATTCTGAGGGAAGATCTGGCCTGCCGGAGCGAATTCGCCGTATATTACCGTGATCAGAATTTGTTGGAATTGACAGGATTGCCCGTTGTGTACCGGAATGAAGATGTATTCAGAGCCACCAGAATCACGGTGAATCTGGATACAGATGAAATAAAAATGCAGGGGGATGTACAGGGGTCTCTTCTTTCAGAAGATCCGGATGAAGAGAAGAGGGATTCTGAAATCCCCGGGGAAAAGGAGGATGAGTCGGATGGAGAAAGCTGACACAACCGGAGAGTTTTCCTCCTGTTTGAAAGTCGAGGGTGTTAAAAAGGTCTACGGAAAAAAAACAGCTGTTAAAACCATGAGCTTCTCCATGGTACAGGGAGAAATCGTCGGTCTGCTGGGACCTAATGGTGCCGGGAAAACAACCTGTTTTTATATGATCGCAGGATTTATCAAAGCAACCGCCGGAAAGATCATGCTGGATGATCGGGATATTACCCATGAGCCCATGTATCTGCGTTCCAGGCTGGGAATTTCCTACCTTCCCCAGGAGCCTTCAGTATTCCGGAAACTGACGGTAGAGGAAAATATCTGGGCGATCCTGGAAACCAGAAGGAATCTGACCAAACCCGAGAAACTGGAAAAAATGGAACAGCTTATAGAAGATCTGGGTATACAGAAGGTCAGAAAGCAGAAAGCCTTTACTCTGTCAGGAGGGGAGAGAAGAAGGACGGAAATTGCCCGGTCTTTGGCTACGGATCCCCGGTTTCTTCTCCTGGATGAACCTTTTGCCGGGATCGACCCCATTGCCGTTTATGAAATTAAGAAAATTGTGGAGCAGCTGTCCAGCCGGGGAATTGGTATTCTGATTACAGACCACAATGTGCGCGATACTTTTGAGATAACCCACCGTTCCTACATAACGAATCTGGGAGAGATTATTGTGAGCGGATCCAAGGAGGAACTGTTGAAAAGTGAACTGGCCAGAACCATCTATCTGGGACATGACTTTTCCATGTAGCCTTTGTCCGGGTGCTATTGCTTAATTATGGAAAGATGATACAATTTTAGTAGTCAGGAGGATACTTTGCAGATTCAAAGACCTGTTCTGACGCAGGAACAAAGACTGAAAATGAGCCCTCAGCTGTATCAGTCAATACAGCTGATGGCTTTACCCATACAGGACCTTCAGCAGAAAATCGCTGAGGAAATTGAAAAAAACCCTGCTCTTGAACTGGTAGACAACAGTAAAACTCTCTCATTGGATGATATTCCTTCCCGAAAAAGTGAGGATTATGATCCTTTTGAAAATTCCTCCGATCCGGGATATAGCAGAGGTGTTCCCGACACAGGAGAGGATACCAAAAGGAAATTTCTGGAGGGAGCGGTTTCCAGAAAAGAGTCGCTGCAGGATCACCTTTTATGGCAGCTCCATGTTATGGTTCTTTCAGACAGGGAGACAGAAATAGGAGAACTCCTCATCAGAAACCTGGACTCCAATGGTTTCCATCTTGAAAACCCCAAGACCCTCGTAAAAGAGAGTGAATATGATATTCTGGAACATATGATTCACATTATTCAGGAGTTTGATCCTCTGGGAGTTTGTGTAAAGGACCATCTGGAATCTCTTCTGGTTCAGGCCCACCTGAGAGAGGATATGCCGGAGGGTGTCGACAGATTACTGACAGAATTTTTTGAATTGCTGGAGAAAGAGAAATATAATGAAATTATAAAGCAGATGAAAATCACCAGGGAAGAGTGGGATGAGATGATACATTTTCTTCAGTCCCTCAATCCTTATCCGGGAAGTGATTATTCAGATGCATCCTACAACTATGTTATTCCCGACATTGTTGTAAAAAAGAAAGAGGGAGAATTTGTCATTGTTTTGAATGACGAAGAGATTCCTGTTATGCAGATTAATCCTTTTTTTGAGGATATCAGTGATGGAGGAAGTGCTGCCGAAGACAAGCAGGTGAAACAGTTTGTAAACAGCCGGGTTAAGGATGCCCGCTGGTTTATCAACAGTGTGAATCAGAGAAACCAGACCCTGCTTAAAACGGCAACAGCCATACTGGAGTTTCAGAGAGAGTTTTTCAGAAAAGGACCAAAGTACCTGAACCCTCTGACTCTGAAAGATGTGGCTGCAGAAATCGGTGTGCATGAAGCCACCGTATCGAGGATTACAACAAATAAGTATATCCAAACAGAATGGGGAATTTACGAGTTGAAATATTTTTTCACTAACTCGATCTCCGGGGCCGGCTCCACGGGTTCCAAATTCTCCAAAGAGGGAGTAAAGGAAATCATTAGAGAAATTCTTGCCGAAAATACGGGTGAGAAGAAACTTTCAGATCAGAAGATTTCAGATCTTCTGAGTAAACGCGGGATAAATATCGCCAGGAGGACGGTGGCAAAGTACAGAAAAGAACTGGATATCCATTCATCTTTCAGGCGGTAATTTATATAGGAGGCTTCTATGACAGTAGAAATTAAAGGTGTTCATTACGATGTGACTGACAAAACCAAGGAGTATATTACTGAAAAAAAACTCCGCCGGCTGAAACATGTAGAAGAAATGATTGTTGATATGCATCTGACATTATCCCGAGAGAAAAAGGGTTATTATATTGTATCTTCCGATGTTCATTTCCGCTGGGGACAGAATGCCCATCTGAAAGTGGAAGATCGAGACCTTTATAAAGCCATTGACCTCTGCTTTGATAAAGTTGAGGGAAAAGTGACAAAAGAGAAAGAAAAAATTCAGGCTCACTGAGTCTGATTTCCGTCTGAATAGAGAGGCTGTTCTTCGGAGCAGCCTTTTTTTTAATAAAAGGAAAAATCAAATGGTTTCCGGGGTATCAAAACAAAAAGCTGGCGGAATCCCTTTTTTTTATGTACAATCAGTATTCCGGTAGTTACTTAACGGAAATCAGAGGATGAATAGATGCCCAATTTTACAGTTCTGGATCTTCTTGATCTTGATTTGCAGGATTACAATGCCTTGCATATCAAATGCCTGGCAGGAAGGAAAGGACTGACCCATAATATAGATAATATAGAGATAAACAGGCCCGGGTTGGCTTTGACAGGATTTTTTAAAACCTTTACTCCCAACCGGATTCAGGTGTTTGGCGGTGCAGAGTATGAGTACCTGAAGGAACTGGAACAGAAAGAAGATTTTTCTTCGGTGGATCAGCTATTCACCTATGATATTCCCTTCTGTGTTTTCTGCCGGGATCTTGAGCCGGCAGAGTGGTTTCTGGAAAAAGCAGAGAATGCGAAAGTGCCGATTTTACAGACCTCTCTCCAGTCTTCCGAGTTTTCCATCAGGATTATCCGTACCCTGGGGGATATCTTTGCCCCCCAGAAGACGGAGCACGGGGTTCTGGTGGAAGTTTACGGTTTGGGGATTCTGATAAAAGGGGAGAGCGGTGTCGGAAAAAGTGAAACCGCTCTGGAACTGATAGAAAGAGGTCACCGTCTTGTGGCAGATGATTCTGTACTGATGAAGTGTTTCAGTGGTAAAATAATCATGGGATTCAGTGACAGCAGAATCCTGGGACATCATATGGAGATCAGGGGATTGGGAATCATCAATATTTCCCAGATTTTCGGTGTTCGGGGAATCCGGGATAAAAAGCAGGTTCAGCTGGTTATTAACCTGGAAGAGTGGGATGCCAATAAAAATTATGACCGTCTGGGAACCGTGGACAGGACGACTGATATTCTGGGAGTAAAGATCCCCACGTTTAATATTCCCGTTAAACCGGGCAGGAATATACCAATTATTATTGAATCTGCGGCACTAAATGAAAGATTAAAAAAGAAAGGCCATTATTCTGCTAAAGAATTTAATAAAAATCTGATACAATGGCTGGAAAGCGAAAATGCAAGAAATATGTATCAGGATAACTACTTGAATAAACAGGAATGATATATGATCCGAAAAGATACGAAAGTTATGAATAGGGCAGGACTCCATGCCCGGCCGGCAGCTCTGATTGTCCAGACAGCCAGCCAGTATGAGTCCACGATTTATATTGAGAAAGACTCTGAAAAAATTAATGCAAAATCCATCATGGGGCTTTTGACTATGGGAGCAGCATACGGAACAGAGCTTGCCATCTCTGCGGAAGGATCGGATGCTGAGGATGCGGTTAATGCTCTTATCGATCTTTTTGAAAAAAGATTTGAGGAGTAATCTGCGGCTCTTTCTCCGGGCGGGTTTTGCTGTACTGCTGTTTCACAGCCCTCTTTTTTCCAATCAGCCGGTTTCGGCTTTCTATACCCTTGATAGTGAAAATAATATCTCCGTGTCTGTTTCTGCTATTAATCTGGATAGCACCCGTCTTGAAAACAGTGTGAGGTCGGGAGCAAAGGTGGAGGTTATCTACACCTTTAGAGCCAGGATGGTTTCAGACGGTTTGAATTTAAAAACTCCCAGAACCAGAGAGATTCAGGTCAGAAGCACCGGATTCCGTGACATTATAACAGATGATTATGTTCTCCTTTTCAATGGACAGGAAAAAGGTTCTTTCAGAACCTGGGAACCTTTTGAGAAAGAGATTTCCCATCTTTTTGATTTTCCCCTGGGGGTGATGACCTTACCGGGGGAGACCCCGGAAATCCGCTACAGAGTCGAAGTGGTATATAAAAAATTTGTAGCTCCCCTTAACCTGTTGTACCTTCTTCCCGGCAAATATATCTCCAGAAGCAGCTGGTTTGTAATACAGGAAGGCATGCCATGACATTTTCCCGGGTTCGAGAGATCCTTCAAAACAGT
The DNA here is from genome assembly GCA_963677615.2 of Oceanispirochaeta sp. GTDB lineage: Bacteria > Spirochaetota > Spirochaetia > DSM-2461 > DSM-2461 > Oceanispirochaeta. The sequence goes on from CAXXQW010000006.1 coordinate 572,917, forward strand.
GTGATTACAATTGTACTGCTCTATCTAATCATCATTGTCCTGACCCTCCTTTTTTCCTCTTCTATCCTGGGAGGCATGGATCCGGAAAGCATTAGCGATAACAGAACTCTGATGGCTCTTTTTATGACCATTCCTGTTATTATTCTTTTTGCGGTCTTTTACAGTATCTATTACCTGAGAGTAAAGATGAAAAGTCGGCACAGCAGTTATCATTTCCGGTTGAAACTGGTGCTGCTGATCCTTCTGATTGTTGTTCTGGTCTCTCTTCCCCAGACGGTTCTGTCCCTGCGGTTTATGGATATGGTTTTTGATAAATGGTTTGGGGATGATGTAGGTGTGGCTCTTAACAGCGGGCTGGATATTGCCCTGGAATATTACTACGATTTGAATCAGCAGCTTGAGGATATCGGAGAGAATCCCTATTTTGCCCTAACCGCCAGCCGTGTCGGTTCTGATCCGGAAGGGGTTTGGTCCGAGTTGAAGATTCACTATCCCCAACTGGACGGAATGCAGATTGTTTCAGATGAGGATGACCGGTTTTTCGGAGATCCCAGGCTAAACTACACCCGGTCGGACCTTCTTGATCTCTCCCCGGGATTGATTCCCAAAAGGACCGGACTGAACTTCAGTATTCTGGGTTACCTGAAGGATATGCAGATCCGGGGGGCGTCCTATCGGATTGTCATTTACAGAATCATCCCCAGAGAGTTTGACAGGAATGCAAGAAACCTGACCCAGATGATTGAAAAATTCCGTCAGTACACCCATTACAGCCGGCTTTTCAAATTCGGATTGTTGCTGTTTTATGCCATTTTTCTGGGACCCATGCTCTTTTTGGGATTTGTGCTGGCTCTGGTGATCAGCCAAAGGCTGATTTCTCCTTTTTTGAGATTGGAAGAAGCGACCAGAAGGGTTACCCAGGGAGACTACTCCTTCCGGTTTTTATCCCGTGAGAATGATGATTTCGCTTTCCTTTCCGATTCTTTCAATACCATGATGAAGGAACTGGATGTGACCAGACGGGAAATCCTGCAGACGGAAAAAGTGTCGGCCTGGCAGGAGATCGCCCAGAGACTGGCTCACGAAATCCGGAATCCTCTGACTCCCATCAGGTTATACTCCCAGAGGGTTTTAACAAAGCTGGATCAGGAGAACCTTCCCAGGGGTATGATAGAAAAATCCATGAACAGGATTCTTCTTGAAGTAGAGAATCTGAACAATCTCCTTGTGGAATTCAGGGAGTTTGCCAGACAGAGACCCCCAGTTCTGGAACTGTGCAATTTCAGAAAGTTTCTGAATGAGATAACAGAGGTCTATGAAGCATCCTATCCTGATGTATTCATTGTTGCAGATGATATACCGGGAGATCTGAATCTGCAGTTTGACCAGTCCCAGTTCAGACAGGTTTTTAACAACCTCATAACCAATGCCATTCACGCCATGGAAGGGAATGGAATGATAATCATAAGGGCTGACCTTGTGAAGAAGGGTTATTCTGTTTACTGTAGAATACAGGTGACAGATACAGGGCCCGGTATTAATGCTGAGAATCAGGAGAAGATTTTCAACCCCTATTATACCACCAGGGAGGAAGGAACCGGATTGGGCCTCTCCATTGTGGAAAGGATCGTTTTTGATCACAAAGGCCGTATCTGGGTTGAATCCGCCATAGGGGAGGGGACATCCTTTTTCATAGATCTGCCCTACGAGGAAACACATGGAACGAATACTGATCATAGATGACGAAGCTTCCATCCGGGAAGCTCTTACGGATATTCTGGAAGATGAGGGTTATGAGATCCTGACCGCTAAAGACGGCATTGAAGGTCTTCACATGATGAAAACCGAAGCGGTGGATCTTGTATTCCTTGATATCTGGCTTCCCCATATGGGAGGAGTGGATGTCCTGAAAAAGATCCGGGAGGATTATCCCGTTGTTTCCGTCATCATCATTTCCGGACATGCCAATGTGGACCTGGCGGTAAAAGCCATCAAAATAGGCGCTTTTGATTTTTTGGAGAAACCTCTGGATCTGACACGGGTTTTGACCTTAACAAGAAATGCTCTGGAGCTGGAAAAGCTCAGGCAGGAGAACCGTTCTCTCAAGAGTGCGGCTCCCGTTGAGGAAAAGATGATCGGAGAGAGCCCCGGCATTCAGAAAATCCGGGAGATCATACAGCAGAGTGCAGTCTCGGATGCGAGAGTACTGATTCTGGGAGAAAATGGTACCGGAAAGGAGCTTGTTGCCCGGGCGATTCATAACAGCAGCAACAGAAAGGAAGGGCCCTTTGTTGAAATAAACTGCGCAGCTATTCCTGAAAATTTGATCGAAAGTGAGCTTTTCGGATATGAAAAGGGTGCTTTTACCGGTGCAGTGGGTTCCAAAAAGGGAAAATTTGAACTCGCTCACGGAGGAACGCTCTTTCTGGATGAGGTTGCTGATATGTCCCTGAGCGCTCAGGCAAAGGTCCTGAGGGCCATTCAGGAGCTGAAATTTGACAGAATCGGTGGAACTGAACAGATCTCTGTTGATGTGAGAATAATTGCCGCAACCAATAAGGACATCCTTCAGCAGATAGACGCCGGAAGGTTCCGAGAAGACCTGTATTTCCGCTTGAATGTGGTTCCCATAAATGTTCCTTCTCTAAAAGAGCGGGTGGATGATATCCCTCTGCTGGCAGACTATTTTATGAATCAGTTCAAGCAGAACAATCATCCGGTAAAAACAATTTCTCCGGATGGGCTGGAAGAAATGCAGAGCTACAGCTGGCCCGGTAATATCAGGGAATTGAAAAATTTCATTGAAAGAATTAACATTATGTCCGAGGGAGACGTGATCTCTCTGGAGACTGTTAGAAAGTTTATGGGAGAGAAGAAAGTCGTTCGGCGTTCTCCTCTGCTGGATAAATTCGGTGATATGAAGCTGAACGAGGCAAAAGACCTTTTTGAAGTGGAGATCCTGAATGACAGGCTGGAACGCAATGGGTTCAACATTGCCAAAACAGCGCAGGATCTTGGCATTTATCCCAGCAATCTTCACAGTAAGATTAAAAAGTACGGTTTGGAAATAAAAAAATGAAAACCTTAACAAAAAGGCAGAATGAAATACTCGATTTTATCCGCTCCTATATACAGGATAACCAGTATCCCCCTTCAATCCGGGAGATTGGACGGTACTTCAGCATTTCTGTTAAGGGCGCCTATGATCATGTAAAAGCTCTGGAAAAAAAACAGGTGATCTCCATCAGCCATAATAAATCCCGGGCTATTTCCCTGACCCCCGAAAACGATGATGTCAGCGAAACTCAGAAGGTTCCGATTCTGGGAAATGTAGCAGCGGGGTTACCGCTTTTTGCCGAGGAAAATTATGACGGGTCTGTCTCTCTGCCTTCTGATGTCCTGAGGAAAGGCAACCTCTTTGCTTTGAAAGTGGAAGGGGAAAGTATGACAGGGGCTGGTATCTTTGATGGTGACCTGGCGGTTTTTGTGCAGCAGCCGGTTGCTGAAAACGGGGAGATCGTTGTTGCCATGGTGGATGATGCGGTAACACTGAAGCGGTTTTTCAAAGAAAAAAACAGAATCCGGCTTCAGGCAGAGAATCCGGCCTACCCTTCAATATTTACACAGGATGTTAAGGTTTTGGGTAAACTCATTACCATTATAAGACAGTATGGCTAAAAACGGATTATTCCTTCTACTGGGACCTGAAAAAGGTCAGAAAGACGCATTTATCAATAACATCCGGCAATCTCTGAAAAAAACATTGGGAGAGGATCCGGAATCCCATAAATTCTATCCCTTCGATACGGATATGAGCCAGATCCTTTCAATCCTGAGAAACGGGTCGCTCTTTTCCGCCCATAAACTGGCTCTGATAAACAATGCCGAGGAGTTGAAAAAGGCTGGGGACATCAAGCTTTTGGGGCAATTCTGCAGCAATCTTCCGGAGGATGTTACTCTGATTCTGGTCAGCGACGGGGTTTCCATAGATAAAAGAGTTGAGAAGATGGTTCCGGCGGCCCAGAAAAAGATATTCTGGGAGATGTTTGATAACCAGAAAAAAAGCTGGATCATCAAATTCTTTTCTGATCAGGGTATGAAGATTGATGCGGATGCGGTTGATATGCTCCTGGAAATGGTGGAAAACAATACAAACGATTTAAAGATCGCCTGCAGTAAGTTGTCATTCTACTTTAATATCGGTGACCGTATTACTGAAGAGGATATCGATACCTTTGTTTATCATAGCAAGGATGAAAATGTATTTACCCTTTTTGAAAAAGTCCTTCTCAAAGAGCTGGGGCCTACCCTGGAAGTCTTTTCCACGATCATCCTTTCCGGAGATGTGGATCCTGTTTTTCTTATCGGTGGTTTTCTCAGACAGATCAGGAGAGTCCTGAGGGTTAAAACTGCCGTAACGGAAGGGGAGACTCTCCAAACCGCATTTCAGCTGTACGGAGTCAGGGGAAAAAAGAATCAGAGGGTAACCAGCGAGGGCTTGAGGAAATATGGACTGGACGAACTGGTCAAAGCTCAGCAGGAAGGTGAAAAACTGGATCGAAGCCTTCGTGAAATGAAAAAAGAGATGCAGATCATAGCGTTTCAACTCTATCTGACAAGGCTGATCTCTGGCTTCAATCCTCCTATGGAAAAAAGGGTTGTTTGAGCCGGGGCGCTATTTTTTTCCCAGACCGATGAAATAGGTTTCAAAAGACTCTTTTCTCACGGCTTTCGGCTTCAGTCTTTTTACCTGGGTAAATCCCTCTTTCATTCTGTCGAACAGTTCCTGTTCATCTCCTCCCTGAAAGACTTTCACAGCAAAGTTTCCTCCCGGTTCCAGCCATTTCAAGGTAAAATCGAGTATCCTTTCCACAAGATCATAGGACCTCCTGGTATCCATCAGCCTGTTTCCTGAAGTGGAGGGAGCGGCATCGCTGATGATGACATCAAAGGGGCCGAGGGATGAAAGCTTTTGAGCCACCTCATCGGAGAAAACGTCACCCTGTATAAACTGGAGATCCCCTTTGGCTTTAAAATTTCCCAGGGGTTTCAGGTCCGCAGCCACGACCTTGCCCCGGCCTTTCAGAAGTTTCAGAGTGTACTGTGTCCAGCTTCCCGGAGAGGCCCCAATGTCCAGAACCGTATTTCCCGGTTTGATCAGATTTGTTTTATTCTGAATTTCCTCCAGTTTGTATACGGAACGGGCCATATATCCCTCTTTCTTGGCTCTCTGCGTATAGTGGTCTGGCCGGCTTCGGTTGGACATTCTCATAACTCCCTGTCTATAATGATCCCAGAAAGGAATCAATATGGATCATAATAAAGAGAGATTGAAAAAAATTGAAGAGGCTCTGTTTCAGGTCATGCCGGAAGCCTGTGATAACTCCTGGATGGACGGGATGACCCGGAACAGGGAGACAGATATTCCCTGCGGAATGATTGATGCATTCCATGCTCCCGGAGTGGAACTACTAAAACGCGGCGGGAAACGATGGCGCCCTCTGGTTATGGTCCTGACCAATGAAGCGGCGGGAGGGGATCCGGAAGAGGTTTATCCTGTCACGCCTCTGGTTGAACTGGCTCACAACGGATCGTTGATCATCGATGATATAGAAGACAAGTCTGTTGAAAGGAGAGGAAAACCTGCCGTGCATCTCATATATGATGAGGACCTTTCCATCAATGCCGGGAATCTTATGTATTTTAATGCCACTGGATTGATCTCCCGTATTGAGAAGCCGGCAGAGAAGAAATTCCTGCTTCTTGATTCCTATTGCGAAAACCTCAGGCGGCTGCATTTCGGTCAGGGGCTGGATATACAGTGGCACAATAACCATAGGGAGATTCCCCAGGTAGAGACATATCTGCAAATGTGCCGGTTCAAAACAGGCGCTCTTGCCCGTTTTGCAGCACAGGCCGGGGTCTTGATGGCAGACGGGAATCTGGAAAAAGCGGATCTGGCCGGGGATGTCTGGGAAAGGATCGGTGTTGGATTTCAAATTCTGGATGATATTAAAAACCTCACTACCGGTAACCCCGGGAAAATGAGGGGTGATGATATTGTTGAAGGAAAAAAGAGTCTGCCGGTGATCCTTTTTTATAAGCAGAATCCTGAAGAGTTTCCGCAACTGGCAGAACTTTTCGGCAAGGCCCGTGATTTCGGAATGGAAAAGGGGCAGGCCTATGTGGAAGAGGCTATTTCTCTGTTGTCTGAATCCGGCTCAATTGATGAAGCGGGAAAAAGAGCGCAGGCTATGATGGAAGGGGCTCTGAAAGATCTGGAAAATCTGTTCCCTTCCGGAGAGGCTTTGACTCTCCAAGTTGATATGGTGGAGACATTTCTGAAGAAAATGCTATAATAATTGTATGGCAGTATCCGGCAAGAAACTCTGGCAAAGATTATCAGCGGTTCATCCCTCATCCGGTTCGGCATCGGATGAGGGACTCAGGCTTTTCCGTGAGTACACACATAGAGGTTTTTTAAATGAGGATGAGCTTTCAGCGCAAGGGCTGAGTGATCATGGTGTGATAGACTTTTTCCGGAGGCTTTCCCTCCTCCGCTCCTCGTCGAGCCCGGTGTGCAGACGCAGAGATGCCCGTTGGATGAGCGATTGCGATTTTCAGTTTTTTCAGCTCCGGGATGCCGGATCTTTTTTCAAAGCCATCAGATTTCTTCCATTTTTGAGGACAGATGCGATTGTTCTGTTTCCGGTAACTCAGATTCAGGATGAGTTTCCTCTCTACCCTGTTAGTCACTCCATTCTGGACCCATCATTGGGAGACCCTCTTTTGGAGGATGCCGGTTTTTCTTTGGAAGATCAGTTTCATCTCTTCCTTTCTGCAGCTCATCTTACAGGGTTGAAAGTGGGCTATTTCCTCTCTCCCTTGATTGCTCCCGATTCTGCAGTGATCTACAGAAAGCCCGAGTTTTTTCTGTGGACCAGAGCAGGGCGTTTACCGGAAGATCAGGAGCCTCTTCTGGAACAGGTTCGCACAATAACAGCAGATCAGTTCCAGAAAGATGGAAGATATAACTACAGAGCCATCAGAGAAAGGGTCAACGAAGCCTCCCTGGTTGCGCTTTCTGTAGGGAATGAGGAGGATACCGCCTGTTTTCATCTGGAGAATGAAGCCTCCCGGGAGTACTTTGCAGATATTTTTCTGAATCTGCAAAGCCGTTACTCTCTGGATTTTATCTATCTCTCCCTTCCGGAGGGTATGAATCCTGTTGAAGCGGAAGAAACGGTTCGGCTGGTTCAGCATCCCGGAAAAGGAGCCTTGAAAAAATATACCGGCTGGATTGTTCAGTATCCTGACAGCTCTCTGGAAAGGGAATTTCAGGAAATAACAAATCTGTTTTGCACAACCGAACAGCCCATGAGGTCTTTAACGGAAGAGGTGTTTCATTACTGGTTTCATACATTAGGCCGTCTTTTTGAGATTAATAGAAACAAAAGAATTCCCTTCTCCCGTACTGTATCCATTCCGCTGCAGGGCCCGAGTCTCTCAGAAGCTCTCAGGATTTATTTTCTCACGCGCTTCAGCGGTTTAAAAGGATACAGGCGACCTCTCCTTCTGGAAGAACATTACATATATCATAAAGAGTTCTCTCTTATTCAAAACAGGATTGAAGACGTATATACCCGGTACACTTCGGTATTTACCAAGGGCCATCTGCTGAAAGTTGTTGCGGATGAAACCTATGCCTGGTGGATCATAAAGGAACGGAGCCGAATTCTCATATCCCTGATCAGCCTTGACAGGGCCTCTGATTGCACCAGTGATGGAACAGGGCCTATCCGGATTGACTACGGGGAGTTTGTGAGCAGTTCAAAGATCCTGACAGTTGTAGAGTATGATTTCAGTTCCTCCCAGGGAAGTCTCTATCTTTCAGCAGATAATTCTCTGGTGATCGATGATCTTTCCGAAAAGGGATTCAAACTCTTTTCGCTTCAGTAATCGAAAATCTCTGGTTGATATTTCCCCTTCCAGGGAGTACTTTATACTCATGCAGCAATATGGACGCGGAATAAGAAAACCCTTTCCCTATCATTTTTCACATTATTCTCTGATTCTGATAGGCGTAAATGTTACGGTATTTTTTTTGACAATGCTGATCCCCCGGCTCCAGGCATACCTTGCGATGAATCCGGTTCTGTTTCTCGAGAGGCATTTCTACTGGACACCTTTTACCTACATGTTTGTTCACGGCGGGATGAACCATATCCTTTTTAACATGCTGGGACTCTTCTTTTTCGGGCCCCAGCTGGAAGAGAGGATGGGGTCTACCGAGTTCCTGGTTTACTACTTTTTAACGGGTATCCTGTCCGGAGTCTTTTCTCTTGTTGTTTACCTTATGACGGGGGCTTACGGTGTTTTTCTTATGGGAGCCTCGGGAGCAATCTTTTCAGTTCTTCTGGCATTTGCCGTGTACTTTCCCCATTCCAGGGTTTATATCTTTGGTATTATTCCCATGAGAACTCCGCTTATGGTCTCTGTGTATGCGGGGCTGGAGCTTTTCTCCATGGTATTCGGGTTTCAGGGCGGCGTAGCTCATATGACCCATCTGGCCGGACTGGTTTTTGGATATCTGTATTTCAGAATCCGTCTGGGGACCGACCCTGTCACCGTATTCAGAGATTCCAGAGGCAACCCCTGGCATTGATGAATCTTTTTCTAAAAACGCGCCTTTTCCTTATATTCATTCTGTTTTCTCCCGTTGTATATGCCGGAGGAGAATCCTACCTCTCTGTGGAACTGTCAGAAGACCTTTCCCTTCATGATTTCAATCTTATGAAGCTTTCCGAGAATGGCACCGCATCCAGTCCGGAGGATTATGATGCTGTGAGGAATGAAGCGATACGGGTACTTCTGGCAGAAGCGCAATGGATTTTTTCCGGAATGATCTACGGGTTTGAATTCAGATATGTTCCAGGGGCATCGAATCTTGATGTGGAAGATGAGTTTTATCTCACCCCCAAAGGGCAGATCCCTTCAGGAGATCCTTCCCTCCGGGCAGAGAAGGTATGGGATGACTACAGAACCCTGACAGTTCAGTTTGTTTACTGGTTAACTCCCGGACAGCAGCAACGGATTCAGCAGTTTCATATGAGCTCCTATTCAGCAGCCGGAGGATCCGCCAGTGTCTCTGTCACCAGTCGATCGGGTGGCAGGGACTCTCTGCAGCAGGGAACCAAACAGGCCTTGAGGGAGGATTTGAGGCAGAGATTCTACAACCGGCCCCGGGAAATCTCGGGAATCCTCTGTTTCAGCCATCCCCCCAAATTGACCATAGGATCCGGCAGCTACAACAGTTATGTCAGAATCCTCTACCGGATAGATGATCTGAAAGAGTATCCATCCCGATAAAGGATTCTGTACAGGTCCTTACTCTTCCCCTTCCGGAAGAATCTGGCGAACCATAACAACCCCTTCGATCTCTTTCAGTTTCTGAAGCAGGGCATCATCGGCTCTGCTGGATATATCTATGATATTGTAGGCGATATCATCTTTATGCTTGTTTACCATATCCTGGATATTCTGGCCGTTTTCCGCCAGGGTTGTAGAAATCTGGCCTACCATATTGGGAACGTTCCTGTTGGCAATCAGGAGTCTGTATCCCCCTTCGTATTCCATGGAACAGGTAGGGAAATTCACGGAATTAACAATTTTTCCGGTTTCCAGATAGTCCTTGACCTGGTTGGCAGCCATGATAGCACAATTTTCCTCCGCTTCGGGAGATGATGCCCCCAGATGGGGTATGGTAATAATCCGGGGATTACCCAGGAGGTCACCTTCAGGGAAATCAGTCACATAGTAGCTGATCTTTCCATCTTCAATGGCCTGTTTTAAACTTTCGTTGTTTACAAGTCCTCCTCTGGCAAAATTGAGAAGCCGGGTGCCGTCTTTCATATGATCAAACTGATTTTTATCAATGATTCCCCGGGTTTTATCTGTCAGGGGAATGTGGAGGGTAATATAGTCGGAATCTGATATCAGCTGGTCCAGAGAGGAGGCCTTTTTGACTTCGGGAGAGAGACCCCAGGCGGCATTGATCGAAATAAAGGGATCGTATCCGGTTACTTCCATTCCCAGCCCCAAAGCCGCATTGGAAACCAGCACACCGATGGCTCCCAAACCGATTACACCCAGTTTTTTCCCCTGGACTTCAGGTCCGGAGAATCTTGATTTTTCTTTTTCCACTAGACGTGAGACTTCATCATCCTTGCTGAGGCTCTGTACCCAGTTGATTCCTGCATTGATATTTCTGGAGGAGAGGAAGAGTCCTGTCAGAACCAGCTCTTTTACACTGTTCGCATTGGCACCGGGAGTATTGAAGACAACAATACCCCTTTCGGTACAGTACTCTACCGGGATATTGTTTACTCCCGCTCCGGCTCTTCCGATGGCTTTTACCGTATCTGTCACTTCTTCTGGCTGAATCTTGTAGCTCCGAACCAGAATCGCATCAGGATGGGTCAATTCGGTGGCGGTTTCAAACTTCTCTCTGGGAAGCCTGTCCAGTCCTTTGGATGAAATTTTGTTTAAAGTCTGAATTGCAAACATCTTCTCTTCTCCTTATTTATTCAAGCTCCCGTTAATTTGGGACAGGAGCAATAAAATACCGGTTTGAATATCTGCCTGATAGGTAAATACCTCTTCAGGCAGTTCCAGCGCCTGGGGCGTCAAATTCAGGATGGCAAGGGCTCCGCCTCTTACCATCCGCTCAGCTGTTTTCTGGATCAGTCCTCCCTCGGAAGAGATGATGCCCAGTTTGATATCCAGTCGGCTGAATACCTCGGGAATTTCATAGGACGGAAACAGAGGCGTCTCGCAGCTCATCCTTTCCAGCCTGTTCATATTGCTGTCAAATCCTGCTGCCGGAATAACTCCCGGGAGCAAATTTCTGTTACTTAAAAGGATCGCGCCCCAGGGCTCCAGCCCCGCAATTCCCGCTTTGACCCTGAAAGAAAGGCGGAGTTTTTTCTCCAGCTGGGATTTCAGGCCTGTACAGGTATATCCCCATCCTCCTGCCTGACAGGAAAAACTGCTCAGATCCTTTCTCAGGGTTGTGTCAGTTGTCCCTGTCGCTTCCGCCAGTTCCCGTGAGGTCAGTCTGGTATCTTTCCACTCGTTCTCCAGATTTTTCAGGTAAAGATACAAACGGATCATCCTGATTCTGGCTGCCTGGGAAGGCTTGTCAAAGGTCATAGCCGGACTATACAAAGGGGGAACAAAAAGGGCAACCTTAAACTGTGAAATTATTCACAGTTTAAGGAAAATAAAAAATTGTTGGTTTTTCCCCAGAAGTCTTTTAATATTAATAAACAGCCTATCCGGGAAGAATATAAGTAGGATTTATGAACACCATAGCAGTTATTTGCAGTGACTCAATCATTAATCAGGGAATAGAAAGAGTGATTCAAAATGAATTTCCCGGAGATTTCAATTTAAGGTTTACCGATAACGTTTCGGAATCTCTGGATATTCTGAATTTTGAACTCCCCGATCTCACGATTGTGCATCTTTCTGATAAAAAAATTGACCTTACTCTTCTGAAAGAAAAAATAATGGAAGATTCCTGGCTTCACAGTTCCGGTCTGATCGGTGTCTATGACCTGGGAAGGCATGAAGAATCAAAACTGCTGGATCAATACAGAAATCTGAACCTTCTGGCCATGATGGACTATTCCCAGATCAGGACTCACTTTAGCAAAATCCTCTCCATTGTCTACGCAAACAGGCAGCTGATTTATCAGAATGAGCTGGCAGATAATATACTGAATAAATTTTCCGGAGCTTTTACCATCCGGAATTCCGATTATGCCGTAGCATCGGTTTATGCGGGTATCCTTTCGATCAATATGGTCCGCTCCGGAAGGATTTCCGATGAAGAACGCTTCAAGCTGCAAATGGCCCTTTCCGAGCTGGTATTAAACGCTATTGAGCATGGAAACTGCGGTATTACCCGGGAGGATCGTGATAAAGGTCTCTCTCAGGGAGAGAGTCTCATCGAGATGATTTATGAAAAAAATAAAGACCCGGAAATTGCCGCCAGAAAAGTCCTTCTGGAATGGGATCTGACAGAGGAGGATTCCCGGTTTATCATCTCAGATGAAGGCAGCGGATTTAATGTAGAGGAATTCAAGAAAAGTCTGCAGCAGGCAACCTCTCAGTCCATCAGCGGAAGGGGTATTCTCCTCTCCCGTATTGTGGCCGACAGGGTCCTTTTTAATAAGAAAGGGAATCAGGTTACACTGATTATGGGCAACAGAAAGCTTCATGAAAAACTGACTCCCGCAGGATTCTCCGGGGAGGAGGTGATTGCCGTAAAACCGGGGGATGTGGTGGTACGAGCCGGTGATCCCGGGGATTCTATCTTCTATATTTCAAGCGGTCAGTATAATGTGGTTCATCATGGCAAAACTGTTGGGAGAATCACACCGGAGGATGTCTTTATGGGAGAAATGGCATTCCTTCTGAATAAAAACCGCAGCGCCTCAGTTATTGCCGAGACATCCGGAAAGCTGATCCGTATTCCCAGAAAATCTTTTATACAGGTTTTAAAGAAATTTCCCCAGTACGGTCTGTTTATCAGCCGCCTTCTGGCAAACCGGCTTCAGAGAACCAACGAATTTATTGTTCAGACTCTGGCAGAAGATTCAGATGATACCAAAAAAGATTTGACAATATAAAAAAGGGACGCCGATCGGCGTCCCCTGCATCTTTTATTCTTCAGTTTCAGGTAATACCACATCCAGGTGCAGGTCTTTCAGCTGAATCTCATCTACCCGGGCGGGGCTGTCGTCCATGGGAGACATACCGGCGCTGTTTTTGGGGAAGGGTATAACTTCTTTTATGGATTCCTTACCCGCCATAATCATTACCAGTCTGTCCAGACCTGCGGCCATTCCTCCGTGGGGAGGGGCTCCGTAACGGAAAGATTCCAGGAGAAAGCCGAAGCGTTCTTCCGCGTCCTCTTTGGGAAATCCCACCACATTGAAGATTCGCTGCTGCAGTTCCGGATCATGGACTCTGATGGATCCGCTTGCCAGCTCGTATCCATTGAGAACCAGATCGTACAGGTCTCCTTTGACGGGACCCGGATCCTGTTCCATCGTTTCCAGGTACTGTTCCTGGGGCATGGAGAACATATGGTGAGCCGGTTCCCAGACACTCTGCTCTTCGTTCCATTCAAAAAGCGGAAAATCGATTATCCAGACAAATTTGAACTGGCTCTGGTCGATCAGATCAAGGTCTTTCCCCAGTCTTGACCTTACAGCTCCCAGGGAGGTGCAGGCTATTTTCCAGGAGGCACCCATCAGAAGGATAAGATCTCCCGGTTTCGCACCCAGACCGGAGCATATCTCCTCTGTCTGGTTGGCATAAAATTTGGAAACCCCGCCGTCAAGACCCTCTTCGGTCACTTTCATCCAGGCAAGGCCTTTGGCTCCGTAGGTTTTGGCTGTCTCTTCCAGCTCGGTAATCTTTTTCCGGGAATAGTCGGCGGCAGCACCGGGAACAACCAGGGCTTTTACAGTTCCGCCTGTTTCCAGAACAGTTTTGAATACACTGAAGTCGCTGCCAGGTACAAAGGGTGCGAAATCCTGAAATTTCATATCGAACCGGAGATCCGGTTTGTCGCTTCCGTACAGGTTCATGGCATCATCATATGAGAGCCTTTCAAACTGAGCAGGGAGAGTTACTCCCAGAGCTTCAGAAAAGATATGCTTCATCATGCCTTCGGTAATGGCAAAGACCTCTTCCCGGGAGACAAAACTCATTTCCAGGTCGATCTGTGTAAACTCCAGCTGTCTGTCTCCTCTGGCATCTTCATCTCTGTAACAGCGGGCAATCTGAAAGTATTTATCAAAGCCAGATACCATCAGCAGCTGTTTATAAAGCTGAGGGGACTGGGGGAGGGCGAAAAATTTTCCTGCATGCAGTCTTGAAGGGACAAGAAAGTCTCTGGCTCCCTCGGGGGTCGATTTGATCAGTGTGGGTGTTTCAATTTCCAGAAAGTCAGATTTCTGCAGGAACTCTCTCGCCGCATAGGTTACTTTGTTCCGCAGAATGATTCTGTCCTGCATTCCTTTGGACCGGAGGTCCAGGTAGCGGTATTTCAATCTGGCTGTTTCATTGGAATCTGTCTCCTCCTCTATCATGAAAGGGAGGGTTTTGCAGGTATTGAGAATGGAAATCCCATTTACCGAAACTTCGATTTCTCCGGTAGTCATATCCGGATTGATCATGCTTTCAGGCCGTAATCTTACGATACCTTCAATGGCAACGCAGTATTCGAATTTCAGGTTTCCCGCAATTTGTCTGAGTTCGGCGGGAGCATCTTCATCCACTACGATCTGAGTTTCCCCGTAACGGTCTCTCAGGTTTATAAAATGGATGCCACCATGGTCTCTGTTTCTATGGACCCATCCGTTGAGGATGACGGTCTGGCCATCGTTTTTTGCGGTCAGTTCTCCGCATGTGACGGTTCTTTTCATTTTTTCCATAGCCAGACTTTATCATTTCTGGGGGAGTAGAATCAATGATTATCGTTTTATTTGAGGTGGATTCGATACTTATGAGCCATCATATCGGGCAGGTAGGAACGTTTGGTCCTGCGGAGACCTTCCATTCCCATGTCCTGCTCGAGGTTGATGTATTTGTAGTCTTTACAAAACTCTTCTGCAAAGCTGTTGAACATATACTGATACACCCCTTTGGCAGAAACATTACCCTTGGCGAAATGGATAGTAAAAACCTCAGGACTGACAGCCTCACCGATCATAAAGCCTACAGCCTCTCCGTCTGCGTAAAATACGGCTCCCTGCAGGCTGAACCACTCCCTGTGGTTCAGAGCATCCCGGCACTGATAGTAGTCCGAGTCGCACATCTCCTGAGTTGACGCAGCCTGCCAAAGATCAAGAAGCTCCAGAGGCTCATGAACATTTTCCTCATTGAGAGGTTTAAGCTCGGCTCGGTAATTTTGTGTAAACTGTTTGAGGAGGTTTCTCTTCTTATGTAGCTTTCGTCCGGGATACGCCCTCATTTTTTCTGAAGTATAGAGGTAGTCCGAATCCTGCTCCAGAAAGTCTGAAGTTACAGAGAACTCATCAAAAAGGGAGACCCATGACTCGGGTATTGGAAAAATCATGTCATATCCCTCTTTTTTCCCGAAGATGATCATACTGTTCAGGTAGTCTCTGTTTTTCTGTAGGTCAACAAGAGGCATGAGGTACCGCTTTTTGTCATAGCTGATACCGGATAAGTATCTGTCATCACCATTTGCAACAATTCTGTATTGATGGGTTTTCCGGAAAAAATACAGATTGGCAAAACAGTACTCAGATAAAGGGAGTTCAATGTTTTTCATAAGAGGAGCCAGAAGAGACTGATGCTCCATATCCAGTATCTGTTCCTGTGCAATCATTTCTGTTTTCATATCTTATCTATTTCCTATCAATATACTCATTCCTATCCTGATGGACAAGAAAATAGAGGGAAAAATGATTACAAAAATGGTAGTGTTTAAGCCTCCGGTGTTTTCTTATATGAAAAAATTGATTATATTAAACGGAACAGGAGACTGAAGAATGGAAAGAGTATACCTCGACAGCAATGCCACAACAGTTGTAGATCCTCTCGTAAAACAGGCTATGGACCCTTTTTACTGCCAGTTTTATGGAAATCCCAATTCGCTGCACCGTTTCGGTACGGAAACCCATCCCGAAATGGCTGTCGCACTGGATCGGCTATATTCGGGTATTAATGCTGACGATGAAGATGATATAATTATTAATGGCTGTGCCACCGAAGGCAACAATACGGTTCTGAAAAATGCCTATTTTTCCTCGCTGAAGGAAGGAAAACCCTGTCACATCATTACTTCCCAGGTAGAGCACCCCAGTGTTCTTCATACCTGCCAGTTTCTGGAAGAGCTGGAAGGGGTGGAAGTTACATATCTTCCTATCAACAAAGACGGCATTGTGACTCTGGATGCGCTTAAAGAGTTTTTACGCCCAGGCGATACCTCTCTTGTTTCTGTTATGTGGGCCAACAACGAGACTGGTCTGATAAATCCGATCAAGGAACTGGCCGCATATTGCAAACAGATGGGAGTTCCCTTCCATACAGATGCGGTTCAGGCTGTAGGAAAAATACCGGTGGATGTAAAAGACGTTCCGGTAGATTATCTTACTTTCAGCGCCCACAAGTTTCATGGGCCCAAGGGGGTCGGCGGGCTTTATGTCCGGCAAGGGCTGCCTCTTCTTCCGCTTCTCCATGGAGGAGAGCAGATGGGAAAGAAACGGGCCGGCACTGTCAATGTGGCTTATATGGTCGGTATGGGGCTGGCAATGAAACTGGCTTCGGAGCATCTGGATTATGTGGATAGGGAAGTCAGAAGGCTCAGAGACAAGCTGGAGGATGCTATCCTGGCTCTTCCTGATACAATCATTATCGGAAACAGGGAGTTGAGGACCCCCAATACGATTCTCGCCAGTTTTATGGGAATTGAAGGGGAAGCTTTTCTTTGGGATCTCAATCAAAACAATATCGCTGCCTCCACAGGAAGCGCCTGTTCCTCTGAAGATCTGGAAGCGGATGCTACCCTGCAGGCCATGGATATCGATAACAATCTGGCCCACACAGGGGTCAGATTCAGCCTTTCCCGCTATACTACAGAAGAAGAAATCGACAAAGCTATAGAGGTGATCAATAAAACGGTCAACCGTCTCAGGTCTATCTCTAGTACATATACAGGAGGCCAATAATGGCAAAAAGTGATTTACTGGGCGGTTCGCTCTGGGATAACTACTCCCATAAAGTCGCCGACAGGATGAACAGCCCCCACTATCTGGGGGAGATAACCAAAGAGGAAGCCGCGGCCATGAACGCCAAGCTTGTTGTCGCCGACTGGGGCGCCGAATCCTGCGGTGATGCGGTAAGGCTTTACTGGGCGGTTGATCTGGATACGGAAAAGATTGTGAAAGCATCTTTCAAAAGTTTCGGCTGTGGCACCGCTATTGCTTCCAGCGATATGATGGTGGAGCTCTGCCTGGGAAAAACTGTTGACGAAGCCATTCAGATTACAAACCTGGATGTGGAAAAAGCCTTGAGAGATACTCCCGATGTTCCCGCAGTTCCTCCTCAGAAGATGCACTGCAGCGTTATGGCTTATGATGTTATCAAGCAGGCGGCCGCTCTTTACAAGGGGATAGAGAAAGGGATTCTGGACGATGACGAGATGGTCTGCGAATGTGCCAGGGTTACCCTGAAGACTGTACAGGAAGTGATCAGGCTTAATGATCTGAAAACTGTAGAAGAGATTACTGCCTATACCAAAGCGGGGGCATTCTGTAAATCCTGTGTTAAACCGGGTGGTCATGAACAGAAAAAATACTATCTTGTGGATATTCTTAAAGAGACCCGAGCGCATATGGAAATGGAGGAAGCTTCCAAGAAGGAGAAACCCTTCGAAGAGAGAACTCCCTTCCAGAAGATGAAACTGATCGAATCCTATTTTGACGGTGAGATCCGGCCTCTGCTTCATAAAGACGGCGGTGACGTGGAAATTCTGGATATTGAGGATGAAGATAACCTCACCAAAGTAAATATCACCTATCAGGGAGCCTGTATGAGCTGCGGAAGCGCTCTGACGGGAACACTCAATTTTATTGAAAACGGCCTGAGAGAAAAGATTTCCGACACAATCCGGGTTGTGGTGAGTTAAATTCCTTTACAATGATTAGAGGCTTCCGGATCAAGCGGAAGCCTTTTTTTATCTATACATTTGTTGGCTGTTTTTCTTTTCCGGTGTATACTGTTCACAGAGGTTTGTATGAAAAGCGGTACGGCAGATCTGCCTCTTCATTACGGGACGGTACCCCGCTGGCTGGCCCAGAGGATGGCCCTTCTGGGACGTGAGGTTGTCAGAATCATGGTGGAAGAAAAGGGTTCATCCGAATTTCTTTCCCGTCTGAGTGATCCCTTCTGGTTTCAGGCCCTGGGCTGCGTCATGGGGATGGACTGGCACTCCTCAGGGATTACCACCAGCGTTATGGGGGCATTAAAAAAAGGGCTGAATCCTCTTTCCCGGGAACTGGGAATTTATATCTGCGGAGGCCGGGGGCGGTATTCCCGGCAGACCCCGGATGAAATTCGGCAGATTTCCTGTGATGAAGCCCTGGATGGAGAAGATCTGGTCAAAGCTTCGCGGCTCAGCGCCAAGGTGGACAACACATGCATTCAGGACGGTTTTCAGATTTACCTGCACAATTTTATTCTCACCCGTCAGGGGGAATGGGCTGTGGTTCAGCAGGGCATGAACGACAGGACCGGTATGGCACGCAGGTACCATTGGCACTCCCCGGGAGTGAAATCATTTGTAGAAAACCCCCACACCGGAATCTCCGGAACGAATCAGGGACTTCTTGTAAATCTCAGTGATACCAGAGCGGAAAATGCCAGGAGAGCTATTCTGGACTTTTCCGGCCGGAGCCATGCGGAGCAGGCGAAAGAGCTGAGGCATCTTTGCATGCCCCGCAGGCATGATGTGAGAAACTGTGATGTGGACCCCAAAAGATTGGGTGCTGTTCTTGCTTTGGCTTCTGAAAGGGGGGTCTCAAAATTTTCGGATCTTCTTCTGGTGGAAGGCCTGGGGCCCCGGACTCTGCTGTCCCTGGCTCTGGTAAGTGAAATTATTTATGGTGCCCCCGTCAGATTTGAAGATCCTGCACGATTCTCCTTTGCCCATGGGGGAAAAGACGGTCACCCTTTTCCGGTTCCTCTCAAAGTATATGACAGCACTCTGCAGACCCTTTCCCGGTCAGTGCAGAAGAGCTCCCTGGAAATCGAGGCAAAAAGGAGCGGACTGAAAAAACTGCATCAGCTTCAGCTCCATATAGAAAAGATGGAAAAGGCGGAAGCGGATCCCGAAAGGGTGATGGCCTATGAGAGGTCAGTTTCCCACAGGTACGGAGGAAGAACTGTTGGCGGCCCTGTCAAACCGGAAAAAGCCCGGCAGTTAAGCCTCTTCTGACTGACGGAATACCACTTCCTCGATTCTGTTCTGACTGACCTTGCCGACCACATAGGTTCCTTCCGGCATTTTCAGAGTTGCCCCTTCCTCGGGAATTTCCCCCAGATTCTCTATAATGTACCCTCCGACAGTCAGGGTTCTCTGATCATGTTCCAGATTCAGTCCCAGCTTATCCTGGATCAGGTAGAAGGAGCTGTCTCCCTGAATCAGCCACTCTCTGGGGCCGCGGGCTGTGATCTTTTCCGCTTCCTCTTCCTCGTTCTCATCATAGAGCTCTCCGAAAATTTCCTCCACAACATCCTCTTTTGTAACGATGCCGGTTAATCCTCCGTATTCGTCCAGAACGATAGCCATGTTGAGTTTCTCTTTTTTAAAGTAGAAAAACAGATCATGAACCATACGGGTTTCGGGTATAAAAAGAGGTTCTACCATTTTTTCCTTTAGCTTGAACCTTTTTTCTCCTGATGAAATGGCTCTCATAATATCATGCATCAATATAATACCCACAATATGCTCAGGGTTTTCCTCATAAACAGGAATCCTTGAAAATCCGTGATCCATAATCTGATCCAGAACATCTTCAATATAGGATTCCTTATCCAGACAGAATACATTTGTCCTGTAGGTGGTTATACCCTTTACAGGGGTGTTGTTGATTCTGAAAACATTCTGAACCATCTCTTTTTCATAGGTTTCCACAATCCCGATATTCTCTCCGATTCTCACCATCTGCAGCAGGTTTTCTATGGTAAGGGTTTTTGTCTCCTTACCGGAGAAAAGCCTTGTAATGAGAGAACTGATATTTGAGATAATCCAGATAAATGGCCGGAAAATGATAGATAGCCAGTAAACCGGATAGGCCATGTTCAGACAGATGGCTTCATTTTTGGCCAGGGCAATCTGTTTGGGGGTTACTTCCCCGAAAATCAGAACAAAAAGGGTAAGGCATCCCGTCATTAAAGCAACGGTCTGGGAGCCCAGCAGACGAATGGTCAGTGAGGTGACAAGAGCCGTGGCTCCGATGTTTGCCAGGTTATTGCCTATCAGCAGGGTTGTTAAAAGGACTTCCGGCTTTTTTGCCAGCTTGTGCACTTCTCGTCCCCTCCGGCCTCCATTCTCCATTATATGATGGATCTGTATCGTAGAAAGGGAGGTGAATGCTGTTTCTGTTGCAGAAAAAATGGCTGACAGGGCAAATAAGACGATTAAAAATAGAATTTCAAAGGTCATCTGCTTTTATTCCGGAATAAAAGGTATAAAAAAGGGTCAGAATCATCCATAAATGTGATTATTTCCTAATTATTCCAATATTTCAAGATTTTATTGGGATAACAGGAAAATACTTAGCGGATTATTCTCGGCCACAGGGTGAATCTCATTTTCGGCTTGACAGCAAATATGAGAAAAACAACAATTAATGAATCATGAATCCCAGCAATATATTTTTTCGTAAAATTCTGGAATCTGGTCTTTACAGGTCTATTGTGATCGTATTTGTCCTTATTTCGGTTTTTCTGACAGACATTGTCAAAGGGTGGCTATCTCCCGGGGTAGATCCTCTTCTGGAAACTCTGATGACGCTGGCTTTTGCGGTTCTTCTCTCGGAGCTGATTCTTACCATCCTGGCCTATTCCGACTGGTACAAGAGGCTGTCTTTCTGGGTTTTTTTGATTGCCACTTTTACCATGCTCTTTGATCTGAGCTGGTTTGTGAATCATATTTTCATGGATCTGGATGATATTTTTCCTTTGATACCCATGCGGCTTATGAGACTGATCAGGCTTGTATCCCGACTGGGGCGGATGATGAGGATTATTCGCGTCTTTCTCTCTAGCCAGCTTTTATCCCTGAAAGCGCTTTTCACAGGTGGTGGTAATGATCAGGGCGATAAGCTGATGACCCGGAAAATCATAAAAAGGCTGACAGGGAAAGAGAGGGTTCAGATCTGGGAGAAAATAGAAGCAATTATCTCCTATGGCACTATGCTGAGTTTTCTTTTTCTCTATGTTATGATCTCGGGTTTGGGTATTCTCCAGACGGTTCCTGTTTCTCCTGCCTATCTTCAGGCTCAGGTTCTTGTGGCGACTTCTCCGGAGGAACCTCAAATCCGGAAGTTTCTGGAAAAATCCGAAGATATCCTGTATCTGGAATCCCGTAACACGGTTTATGTAAACAGATCGGACCGCATGCAGGAAATCAGAACAGAGGAGACCCTTAAAGAGGAAGGCCCCGGTTCTCTTATCCTTGTGGATAACTCAGGACCTGCCAGGATGATGCACAGACAGTCATTATACATCTCTGTGATTTTCTTTGCGGCCATGTCATTTATGAACCTTTTTATAAGCTGGGTTATCAGAAAATATAATCTGGAGTTTTCAGGTGTTCTGAAGACCCTGGCAAGAGCTCTGGATGAGAGGGATTCCTATACCAGAGAACACTCTGTCCATGTTGCCGAATACGGAAAGGCTCTGGCCGCCGCTATGGGTATGAACAGAAAAGAGCAGGAAATGGTTCATCTGGCAGGCGAGCTTCATGATATTGGGAAAATTGGTGTACCCGAAGAGGTCCTCCATAAAAACGGACCGCTGGATGATGCTGAATACAGTGTAATGAAAAAGCATCCTGTTCAGGGAATAGAAATCCTTGATGGCTTGTTAAATCTGGACCAGGTTGTTTTGGCGGCTTATTTTCATCATGAAAAATATAATGGCAAAGGGTATCCGGAAGGTTTGGAACACAATGCGATTCCTAAAATCGCCAGGATCTTGTCGGTTTGCGATGTCTGGGATGCTTTGACAACAGACCGTCCCTATAGAAAAGCTATGGGATTTGAGAAAGCCAGGTCTATTCTTATGAAAATGAGAGGGGAAGATCTTCCGCCTGATGAAGTGGATGCTTTCTTCGACAATCAAGTCTGGAAAGTCCTGTCAGAACCGGGATAACCAATTGCCCCTGATAATCGGCTACCCCTGTCAGGCAAAATTTTCTTCCCCTGCAGGAATGAAAGTGATTCCATATTAATCATAATCCATTTTTATCAGTATTTCCTGTAATTAAAGGAATTTGCCTGATTTTTTGCGGGAATTCGGAAAATCAAAATTTTTCGTTGTCCCCTGTATTGATTCTTATTATTTTATAGTCATCAAAAACAGTGTTAATAGGAGATTTCTCGTGTCTAAACGTAAATTCAAGACAGAAGTGAATCAGCTCCTGGATTTATTGATTCACTCCCTTTACTCTCATAGTGAGATTTTTTTAAGAGAACTTATATCCAACTCGTCCGATGCTCTGGACAAACTAAAGTATCTCACGTTGACAGATGAGAAATTCAAGGACATGGAGTATGCCCCCCGCATCGATATTATCCTGGAGGGGGATGACAAGAGAACACTGGTAGTCAAAGACAACGGTATCGGAATGAACGATGACGACCTCAATGATTCTCTGGGAACCATTGCCCGCTCTGGAACCAAGAATTTTCTCAGTCAGCTTTCGGGAGATGCCAAAAAGGATTCCAATCTGATTGGACAGTTCGGTGTAGGTTTTTACTCGATTTTCATGGTGGCAGACCATGTGGATGTGATCACCCGGAAGGCCGGAGAAGAAAAAGCCTGGAAATGGAGCAGTGATGGCAAGGAGAGCTACTCCCTGGAAGAGACGGAAAGACCGGAAGGGCAGGGAACCTCGGTTGTCCTTCACCTCAATGATGCCGGAAAAGAGTATGCCAATAAGTGGGATCTTGAGCAGATCATAAAAAAATATTCCAATCATATCGCTTTCCCGATCCATCTTCATTATACCTCTTCCCGTTATGAAGGAGAGGGTGATGACAGAAAGGAGATCAAAGAGGATAAAATAGAGCAGATTAACGCTGCTTCGGCCCTTTGGAAAAGATCTCCCCGGGAAGTAAAGGATGAGGAGTATAACGAGTTCTACAAATCCATTTCCAACGATTTTGAAGAACCCATGCTCAAAATCCATACCAGAGCGGAAGGAACCCTGGAATACAATACCCTGTTCTTTATTCCCAAAAAAGCTCCTTTCGATATGTATCAGGCAGACTATAAACCGGGTGTAAAGCTCTATGTGCGCAGGGTTTTCATTACCGATGATGACAAAGAGCTTCTGCCTACCTATTTGAGATTTATCCGGGGAGTTATCGATTCGGAAGACCTGCCTCTTAATGTCAGCAGGGAGATCCTTCAGAAAAACAAGATTCTCAGCAGCATTAAAAATGCTTCGGTGAAAAAAATTCTGGGAGAATTGAAGACATTCTCTCAGAAAGAGGAAGAATATAAAGAATTCATCGGTCAGTACAACAGACCTCTGAAAGAAGGGATCTATTCGGATTATGCCAATAAAGAGGAACTGCTGGAACTCGTCCGCTTCAAATCCACCAGTGTGGAGGGGTGGACAAGCCTGAGTGAATATGTAGATAGAATGTCTGATGATCAGAAAGCGATCTACTACATTACCGGGGATAATGAGACAACCCTGAGAAACTCACCCCTTCTGGAAGCCTATAAGAAGAAGGGAATTGAAGTTCTGATCATGGATGATGAAATCGATGAGATCGTAGCTCCCATGATGGGTCCCTATAAAGAAAAGGAGCTGAAGGCTGTCAATAAAAGCGGCAGTACGGAAGATCTTAAAACAGAAGAGGACAAAGAAAAGGAAAAAAGCATAGAACCTCTTCTCAAGAAAATTAAAAAGGCCCTGGGAGACTCTGTTAAGGATGTTGTAGCTTCAAGCAGACTTCATGAATCCCCCAGCTGTATTGTGGCCGATGAAAATGATCCTACCGCTCAAATGCAGCAAATGCTGAAAGCCATGGGCCAGACGGATCTGCCTGAGATCCAGCCCATCCTGGAAGTCAATCCCGATCATGCTATTGTGAGCCGTTTGAAAGACAGCTCAGATAAGGATTTGATCGAAGATATCAGCTGGCTGCTCCTGGATCAGGCTATCCTGGTTGAAGGTGCTCCCCTTAAAAATCCTCATGATTTTGCCTTGAGGCTGAACCGGATTATGGAAAAGGCCCTTTAATTATTTATGTTTTATATCAAACTGTTCCTCTCGGGAGGAGCAGTTTTTTTTTGATTAATTCCCCTGAATGGTTTAATAATGTAGATACGTACCTTTGAATGAACAGAAGAATGCGGAAAAATAATATGCTGAAGATTCTACTATGACCATCCTGATCGGCCATACCAATATGGATCTGGATTGCTTCGGTTCCCTGGTCCTTGGGAAATACCTCTACCCTGATGCAGTTATAGTAAAGAGCCGTCTGGTACACCCTGTAGCGCAGTCTCTTTATAACCTCTATAAAAAACATCTGAATCTTTTCTCATCCCGGGATCTGAAAGAGCTGGATGTTACCGGGATCGTTGTTTTTGATACCAGGTCTTATGGCCGAATCCGGGAATACATGGATTTCATTCCTCAATTTAAAGGTCCTTTCACGATTTATGATCATCATATTAATGACACTTCCGATATTCCCAATGCAAAGATTGTTTCGGGATCCTACGGTTCCAATGCAACACTGGTGGCTCTTAATCTTAAGGAAAAAGGAATCACTCTCAATCCAGTTGATGCAACCATTGCGTTAACGGGAATTTTTGCGGATACCGGAAATTACACTCATGAAAATGTTGTGCAGGAGGATTTTGAAGCTTCTTCCTGGCTGATTTCCCAGGGGGCTAACATGAAACTGGTCAGCCAGTTTTTAAAACCCCTCAAACAGGATTATCAGATTTCTCTGTTTCACCAGGTTGTCAATCGTCTGGTCTATAAAAAAATACATGGCCACTCCATTATTCTCAGTTATTTTGAAATGAAAGATCAGGTGAGCGGACTGGCTCCGATAGTGGAAAAAGTTTTTGAAGTAGAAAATGCCGATGCCATATTTATTCTGTTCGGTCTTCAAAAAGCGAAAAAAACTCTGATCATAGCCAGGAGCCAGAAAAAATCGATAAATGTGAGTGAAATCCTTGCTCCCTTCGGAGGAGGGGGGCACACAAGGGCTGCGTCCGCCCAGCTTAAGGGGCAGCTGGGAGAGGAAATTTATGAAAAATTCATACTCAGCCTGAAAGAATCCCTTCGTCCGGCTGTAAAAGCGGGAGACCTTATGACAGAAGATGTTCTGGTAATAAGAGATTCCTGGTCTGTTCTGGATGCGTCTCTTTTTCTGGAAAAAGTCGGTCATACCGGAGCCCCTGTTCTGAATCAGAATGATGAAGTGTGCGGGTTCATGACATTACGGGACATAAGTAAGGCCCGGCGTTCCGAACAGATGAACGCTCCTGTCAAATCCTATATGACAAAAAAAGTGCATGCCTGCAGGAAAGACGACGGTTTAAAGGATCTGGAGTTGTTTTTTTTAAAATACAATGTGGGCCATATCCCGGTGGTGGAAGGGACTTCTCTTGTAGGAATCGTCACAAGAACAGATTATCTGAATCATCTGGAACTGAGGTGATCTATACTCTTTTCAGCTTCTGAGTGATTCCAGGAGCGGGAAAAATCCGGGAAATGTAATATCAACCGCTTCAGCGGTATCAATGACTGTCTCTCCCCGGGCTTTAAGCGCTGCGATTGCCAGTGACATAACAACCCGGTGGTCTCCGTGACCATGAACTTTTGCCCCTTTCAGCTGGGAAGGACGGATTATCATACCATCGGGCAGTTCAGTAATATCCGCTCCCATCTTCTTCAGCTCCTGTGTCATCACTGCGATCCTGTCGGTCTCTTTCATCCTCGCCTGGGGAACATTGGTGATGCGGGTTTCTCCCTTTGCGTAACAGGCTGTTACAGCCAGAGCGGGTAGGGCATCAGGTGTATCGTTCAGGTCCAGAACTGCGCCTTTCAGGGGAGCTCCGGAAAAGAGGAGGTTCTCTCCGTCCATACGGTAGGTGCATCCCATTTTTTCCAGCATGGGGATGACCTCTTTATCTCCCTGGGAATCTGTCATGTCCAGTCCCTGAAAGGTCAGTGCAGAGCCGGTGATAGCTGCAGCACACAAAAAGAAAGTGGCCGAGGAAAAATCCGAAGGGATCGCTCTGGAAAATCCGCTGTAGCTTTGTCCGCCGGGAATCACAAATTCCTTGAAATCCCGGTTCTGCAGGGATATTCCCTGTTCCTCCATCCATCGGAGAGTCATCTCCACATAGGGTTTTTCCATAAGAAGAGGAACTCTGACCCGGCTTGTGTACTCTTTTTTCAGAAGCGGGAGAGCCAGCAGGAGAGCTGACAGATACTGGCTTGTAGGGCACTCAACAGAGGTCTCGCCTCCTGTCATAGGGCCTTTTATTGTATAGGGGGCACATCCGCTCTCAGGAGCATCGATCTTTGCTCCCAGGTCTTTCAGGGCATTTAAAAGATTGGAAGCCGAACGGTTTCTTATCTGCTCATCACCGTCAAAACGGACTTCCCTGTCCAGAAGAGCCGCCATAGCGGTAATAAGATAGAGGGTTGTCCCGGAGTTTCCCGTATCAATCAGAACCGGAGGGAGATTTTTATTCGTATTGACGGGTTTTCGAACTTCCCATCCTGTTTCTGTATCCAGGATTTCGGCCCCCAGAAGGCGGCATGCCTTAAGGCAGGATCTGGTATCTTCCGAGTGAAGCGGGAACTCTATTATGCTGGGGGTTCTGGCAAAGGAAGCGATAAGAAGCGCCCGGATCGTATGGGATTTTGATGCGGGAATCCTCAGACTTCCCTTTAGGATGGAATTTTTATTTTCGGAGGATATCCCCTGGATTGTTACGGTACTCATAGGAGCCAGAATAGCAGGAATCTCATATGGATGTCCAACCTGTCAGCCATGCCAGCCGAATTTTCTGAAAGAGATCACTCCGGCTTTTGAAAAAACTATCCCTTCTGATTCCAGTTTCGCCCTTTGCAGGACCTCTGATTCTCCCCGGAGAGAAATTTTTCCTGAACTGTTGATAACCCTGTGCCAAGGGAAATCCAGGCTTCTGCTGTCACGTGCGAGCGTCCAGGCAACCTGCCTTGCCCTCCCGGGATATCCGGCCATAGCTGCGATCTGACCATAGGAGACCACACTTCCGTATGGGATTCGAAGAAGAAGTTCCCTGACATCCCGTGTGAATTGTTTACTTTCCATTCCGTCTATTTCCTGTTCCGGCAGACTGGACAGCCCAGCACATGGACATGAACTTTTTTATGGGGTCTCTCAAAAACCCTGGCTATGGCAAAGCTCCCTTCTTTTAATGGGGTTTTGCATGAGGGACAGGATCTTTCCCTGCCTGGTTCTCTGTGCCCTCCCGGATGAGCGGAATAGCACCAGGGACAGCCATAGATATTCATCAGCCGGTCTTCCCCCTGGGAATAGATAACCGAATGAACCCGTTCCCCTCTTTTGAGAGCCTGACCGCAGAGAGGGCATTCCGTGGTGATTTCCTCTTCGAAAAACCGTTCTTCCGGAGCTTCCGGCAGGAATCTTTTTTTCCGGAATGTGGAAAAAATCAGATAAATCAGAATAGTGAGGAGAAGTATTATAATAAAAATTTCAATTGCCAGAATTATCCTCCTGAAACGGAACTAGCCAAGATACCCGATTCATAATACCATTCATTTTATGGCAACATTATATATGGTGGCAACGCCCATCGGCAATTTACAGGATATGACCTACAGGGCCGTTGAAATTTTAAACCAGGTGGATGTGATCGCCTGCGAGGATACCCGGGAGTCTGCGAAGGTGCTCAATCATTATGGTATAAAAAAGCATCTGATCAGCTGCCGGGCCCGTAACGAAAAACAGAGTGCTCCCGGCATTCTCAAGCTGATGGAAGAAGGCAAAGATGTCGCTTATGTTTCCGATGCAGGCACACCTGTGCTGAGTGATCCGGGAAAGCTCCTGGTTCGAACCGTGAGAGATGCGGGGTTTGACGTACTCCCTGTTCCCGGCGTCTCTGCCTTTACAACCCTTGTCAGTGTTTCAGGATTTCCCGGAAAATCCTTCCATTTTGAAGGATTCCTTCCCCAGAAATCGGGAAAGAGGAAAAAAAGAGTGGCCCAGCTTCTGGAGGCGGAGGAGTCTTTTATGGTTTATGAGTCTCCTTATCGGATTATAAAACTTCTACAGGAGATCTCTGAGCTGGATAGTGAAAGAATTTGTCTTCTCGGAAGAGAAATGACAAAAAAATTTGAAGAATATCCGGAAGGAACTGCCGATATGTTAATTAATCACCTGGAAACGCAAAATCATATAAAAGGGGAGTTTGCTTTACTTGTTTCCGGTGAGAAAAAAGGTTAATATTATGGCAGGCGTGTCGATATTTATAAATGGAGAGCAAAGGAGCTGACATGACGATAGATAGAATTGGCCCGATTGATCCGTTATCCCGATACAACAAGACTGAGAAAACGGCCCGGGTAGAGAACAAGGAAAAAACCGACTCTGTAGATGTTTCATCAGAGGCCAAAAAAAGTGCTGAGCTCTTTCAGGCAATGGAAACAGTTAAGACTGCTCCCGATATTCGCGAAGATAGAATTGCCGAAGTTAAGGCCAAACTACAGGATCCCAATTATATTAACGACACCGTTGTAAATTCCGTAGCAGATAAGCTAATGGATCTATTTGGAATTTAAAGAGTTTTCGTTGTATATTATGAGGCAGGGTTGTAATCCCTGCCTTTTTTTTGTGTCAAGTGGGATCTTTGATCCTGTACCTGTGTTAAATATTTGTATGACAGGATGATCTTTGTCTCTGGAGAATGGGAATGGCGGAACTTTTTTTTAGAATACCCTCCAAGATTTTAATGGGGGTGAACGAGATCAACAGAGCCGGAATTGAAGTCAGCCGTCTCGGCAGAAGAGTTTTGATAATTGCCGATTCTGATTTAAAAGACCCACTCTGGAAGCTGCAGGGGCTGATTGAGGCTCATGGTGCGAAAACCATTATTTTCAATGAAGAGGTTCAGCATGGAACATCTTTTACCATAGAGACCTGCATAAATCTGGCAAAGGGAAGCTTTGTGGAATCTGTTATCGGTTTTGGCGGGAGTTTGACCTTATCTATCGCCAGGGCTGTTGCTGCGGCTATCCCGTCGGGACTGCATCCGGATGATCTTTTTGAACAGGGAAAAGTCTCTGACGATTATCTTCCCTATATAGAAATTCCAACCCCGTTCTGGACTCCGTATCTATTGCAGGGCTGTTTTCCCCTAACAGAAAGCCGCGGGCTTCTCACAACGATTGTAAAAGGAACTCAGCACCCGGCAGCCATCATGATTCAGGATCCGGCACTTGCCCTGCCCTTGCCTGAGCGACAGCGGATTCCGCTCTTTTTTGAAATGGTACTATTCTGTCTTACAGCAGTTGTTCACCCCAAACGGTCTTTTTTAACAGGTGTCCACAGCAGAGGAGCTTTTGAAAGATTCTGGCCCTGCAGAGAGACTCTCATTAAAAACTGGGATCTGAATCGGGTGATCGGTCTGTCTGAAGCGGGAATCCTTGCGTCTCTGGCTCAGGATGAGGTCAGCTTTTTCTGGCCGGGCCTTCTGGTGCACAGTGTGAGCGGTCATTTTCAGGTAGACAGGCCTGTGGTCTCCATGGTGTTGCTTCCCTATATTCTGGAATACCTTTTTGAGACTTCATACAATGAAATGAAATCTTTTCTGAATACCCTTGAAGGGCTGCATGACAAACCGGAGATGCCGGAAGATCTGATAGATGGCATCCGGGAAGGGATCGGCTTCTACTCCATGCCTTCCCAGTTGAGATCTCTGGGTATTTCCATGGATCAGCTGGCCGTGGCAGCAGAAACCACAGGAAACATGATGGGACGGCTTGAAATAGGCGGCATAACAGTAGACCAGCTATTTCAGATCCTGAAAGACAGCTGGTGATGATTACTGTAAAAAAACTCTACACCCTGAAAAAAGGGACAAGGCTGAGAAAAATCCTTCGGATTCTTGAGGAAACAGAGAGAATCATTCTGGACGGTTCCGGATGGGATCCCCATTTTTTTCATGATCTGCTGAGACATATGAAGGAGGATGCAGACCTGACAGATCAGGTTGTCCGGAAGGTTCAGGATTTGCTGGTTCTGGATTATCCCAGTCCCGCTGACCAGCTGCGACGGGGAGTCAATTCTCTCAGGCATGCTCTTTTGAGTCAGCTGGAGATATCTCCGGCTGATTGGGACTTTATTCATCCAGGAGATCAGGCCCCTGGGGAAAAGCGGAATTTTTTTAAGGGGATGACCATCTACCTGGATGAAATACGTTCCCCTTTCAATGTCGGATCCATTTTCAGGACTGCCGAGAGTCTGGGTGCTCAAGAGATTTATCTTTCTCCCGGCACAGCCGATCCTTTCCATCCCAGGGCACAGAGAACTTCCATGGGATGTGTGGAAAAAATTCTCTGGAAACGCCTGGATTATGAAGGGCTGAAAAATCTGAATGGACCTTTTTTTGCTCTTGAGCTGGGAGGTCCTGCTGTAAACAGCTTTTCTTTTCCGGAAAAGGGAATCCTTATCCTGGGTTCTGAAGAGGTCGGTGTCTCTCCTGAATGCTTGGCCTTAAGCGATCAATCACTCGGGAGAGTTACCATCCCTCTTTATGGTTGGAAGGGGTCTTTGAATGTTTCTGTCGCATTTGGAATTGTTTTGCAGCAGTGGGTGCAGGCCATCAGCGTTTAAGCGCTGATTCAATGGCTCCCTGGTTAAAGCCTACAATAACTCTGCCATTGATATCGATAACAGGAACTCCCATCTGTCCGGATTTCTTCACCATTTCTTCTGCCCGGCGGGGGTCTGTCGCAACATTATAATCCGTGAAAGGGATTCTGTTTTTTTTGAAATAATCTTTTGCCAGATTGCAATAGCCACAGGAAGGTGTGGAATAAATTGTAACAGCCATTTTATATTCTCCTTATATATGAAAAACTATATATAATATAATGAGAACACTTTTTCCTGTCAATAAAAAAGAGATCTAAATCCGATAAATTATTATTTTTTGTTTCAGACCATCAGTTCTGTCATAAAGGCCTGCGATAGCCGGTCTCTGATATTATCAAGCTGATCTTCTGATGATACCCGGAAAAATTTCAGGGCATTGGTATCGAGCTGTTCGTAAGTAATATATTTTTTTTCAAGATCGCACAGGGCATTGGCCAGGTATACGCAATAAACAACCTTTCTGAATTCGGGGCTGCTCTGGTTCGGTTCATGATGAAATCGGATGGCTTCGATCAGGGATTGGGAAAAATTCCACTTTTCCGCAATCTTTGCTCCGATTTCCGCATGGTTGTAGCCCCCGGCCAAATCTTCGAAAAGACCGGAATCCAGCTGCTTTTCCGATGAGAATCCTTTTATTTTTTCAAGGAGATCGGGATGGATACTGGAAAATACGATCTTACCCATATCATGCAGGATTCCTCCTACATAGGCATCATCGATGAAGTCTTTTTTCAACCGTACGTTCCTCGCCAGGTTGAAGGCGTAAAATGCCGTTCGATGGGCATGATCCCATAGTTCTTTTTTCTGGGGAAGATTCAGGATTTTTTCAGAACCATAGGAATACAGAAGGTTTTTCAGGCCTCTCAGACCAACCATCTTTACCGCATCTGCAATATTATCCACCCTGTTGGGAAGCATAAACTGAGCTGAATTGACAACTCTCAGAAGATCCGCGGTGAGAGAGGGGTCGGTGCTTATCCTTCTGGCAATTTCATTGATATCCGAGTCGGGATCGTTAATAAGCTGCTGAATAACTGTGATATTTTCGGGAAACTGGGGCAGCGCATCAATTTCATTGACAATTCTGGAAGTCAGAATATCCATCTCTTCCAGCTTGATGTCCGAGACGGGAATCGTCAAAGATGCCGTGGTTTCTCCGTTTTCACCTTCTATTTCAAAAGAGTCTTCATCAAGACCCATTTTTTTCAGCATCAGGATGAGAATCACAATTCCCAGTCCCGCCCCTTCCGTATCGTCCAAAACTTCCGAGAAAGCTTCTTCCATGCTGTCAAAAGCTCTGGATCGGGCAATACGGTCATATATTCTCATCTGTTCCTTTCTGGTTATCTCCACATTGTTTCTGATGGATATTCTAAAATTGGATCTGAACGTATGAAAGGAAATTTTAATATAGAGCCCCTTTTTCTTCTGTAGCTCCAGGTAGTGATCTATCCGGTCCATGGTTTCGGACTTAAAGTGCTTCATACCTTCAGCATAATCTTCCTTGCTGTTGAGGCTCAGCCCTTTTTCTTCGAAATAAACACGTTTGGTATTTGCTTTTTTTGCGTTTACGGCGAGTTCTTTCAGGCAGTATGCCAGCCTGTCAACAAGAGCCTGCTGGCCCAGTTCCTTCAGGTATATTCCCAGGATTTCCTCCACATACACTTCCGTCTCATGGTTGAGCTTGTAGGTTGTGATTGTCACAGGTACAGATTTCTGAATAGCAATCTTGATTTTCTCTGATATATCTGTAGAGGGCATGGGAAGTCCTTATCTAATACTTTTTGTATACTTTAAAGCATAATAAAATTATAGTCCCCCAGCCTTTGTTGTCAAGCAAACGTTTAAAAATGAGCCTCGATTTTTTTCGTTTTTTTCGATAAAATATACATTATGCTAATAAACGATTTTGATAAATGGTGCCGTTCATTTCTGGATATTGAGCTGATGGAGGGCCGTGATTATTCTCTGAACGGCCTTCAGGTGGGGCAGGAGGACAGAACGATCGGCAAGGTGGCCTTTGCTGTAGACGCCTGTCGGGAAACCTTTGAAAAAGCCGTGGAAGAGAAGGCAGACCTCCTGTTTGTCCATCATGGCCTGTTCTGGGGGAAGCCTTTTGCCATCACAGGACCTCAGTACAAACGAATGGATGTTCTGCTGCAGAACAATCTGGCGCTGTATGCAGTCCATCTTCCTCTGGATATGCATCCCCAGTTGGGAAATAATGCGGTTATTGCGGATATCCTGGGACTGGAAAACAAAGACGGCTTCGGAGATTACAAAGGGACAAAGATCGGGATCAAGGGAATGCTTCCCAGTCCGGTTAAACGGGATGATCTTGTTATCAGACTTTTCGGGGGATGGGATCCGTCCATTCGAATGCTTCCCTTCGGGCCTGAAATGGTTTCAACAGTCGGGATCATCTCTGGAGGAGCCCCGAAAGAGGTTGAAGAGGCCATTGCTCTGGAGCTGGATCTCTACATAACCGGAGACGCTGCCCATACGGTTTACCATCAGTCTCTGGAGGCAGGGATCAATGTCCTTTTCGGGGGTCATTACATGACCGAAACCACCGGGGTGAAGGCCGTCATGGAGAAAGTCAGAAAAGAGCTGGGCCTTGAGACTGTTTTTATTGATGTTCCGACGGGACTTTGATATTGTGTTGGCATGTCGGAAAGTGCCATGAAAAGATTCTACCCTCTGATTCTTTCGGGGGGGATTATAATTGCAGATCAGATTTCAAAAGCTCTGATTGTCAAGTTCATTCCCTACAGAACTGTGGGGTATTCTCTCTGGAACGATTTTTTCCGGTTGATCTATGTGAAAAACACCGGTGTCGCTTTCAGTCTGGGTGATCAGCTTCCGGGCTTTTTGAGAGTCATCCTTTTTATTATTCTGCCTCTTGCCATTCTGGGATACCTTGCGTATTACACAGTCTCTTCCAGAGAAGAATCGATTCTTCAGAGATTCTGCCTGGGCGGGATTGTGGGGGGAGGATTGGGAAATCTGATTGACAGGATCTTCAGACCTGACGGGGTTGTGGATTTTCTGGATGTCAAATTTTACGGTCTTTTCGGTATGGAGAGATTTCCGACCTTTAATCTGGCCGATTCCTCTATTGTCATTTGCGGAATCCTTCTTTTTATCAGCTTATGGATTAAGGAAAAGAAACGATGAACAAGAAACTGAACACCATTTTATTTATGCTGGGTGGAACAATTCTCAATATTTTTCTTATGCTGGCATTCTTTCTGGTGCTGCTTTTCGGTGCCAATATTGTGATAACTCCCGAGACTGCCCCAACGGTCAAAATGCTTATCTTCCTTCTGGTTATTGTTCTCTCTGTGGTGGGGGCTTTTTTGGTGTATTCCAAAATCATAAAATGGGTCAGCGGGAAATGGGATCTGGAAAAAACCATGCATCCCCTTTTTGGAAAGAGGGGCAAAAAGGATTAATACCCGTCTGATGCAGCCCGGTTTAAATCTTTTTTATAGAGTTCGTTGTATACAAAACCTCTGTTTCTCAGTCTGTCCTTAAGTTCCTGGGGAAAAGGCATGTCCCGCCAGAAAATTCCCCGTACTTCCCTATCCAGTTTCTGTACGCCTTCCCCTTCTTTCGTTATCCAGAGAACATAGTCCTCGATAAACTTCAGTCTGACGTCTCCCCGCATTTTTCTGTCGGAAAAGTACTGATAGTAGTGTCCGGTCAAACCTTCCTCCATCCAGTAATGCTGGGCTTTTTCCTTGGCTACCTGCCAGCGGAGATCTGCTACAGCATAGATAACAGCCAGTTTCAGGTTTTTCGGGTAGAGAGGAATCGCCACCCTTCCACGGCTGGTAGAGCGGTTATATCGCTCAAAGGGTTCCCAGCAGATACCCATATCTCCATAACAGGGGATGAGAATGACATGGGGTACTATCCTGTTGGTTTTCTGTTTGAATGTCCGCTTGAAAACATTCGGATCCAGAGACTCTATGGCGTGAAGTTCCCGGATGACATTTTCCCGGGTCGCAATATTTTCTACCCTGGATGTTAGAAACTGTTTCATCAGAATGGGAATATGGTTGCCCTGTCTGCCCACACAAAGCTTCGCCATCTGCCTGAGACTGGAAGCTTCCTTTTCCACTACCGACCGGTCCACTTCCATAATGCTTCCCATTTTTTTGGCAGTTTCCCGGAATTTCCTGAAATTCTGATCCGCCTCGTTCAGGAGGCTGTAGTGACTGCTCATTTCCCGTTGGAGCTGAAGCAGTTCCCGTGAGAGGTTCATGACATCCTGAAGGCTTTTATTCTGTCCTTCTGTATAGAGGCTTTCCAATTCCTTGAAAACGGTATTTTTCGTATGCCGGGAAAGCTCATCGATTTTAACTTTTAAGGCACTTTCTCTCTGCTGTCTTTTAACCTGAAGTGACTGCAGGGTATGGAGATGAGCTTCTCTTGCCCCCTTGGCTTTGTCTAGCTGGTTCCTGACCTTCTGATCCTGAGTTCTTTTCGTCGGTTTTGTTTCATCAGACGCCAGAGGAGACACCATTCCGGTAGAGACTTTTATCAACCATTCATCTACGTAGTGAATGGGTTCTCCCGATAAATTTTCATCAATCACGGAACCCAGCATTTGACGCTGATCGGCGCTGATAATATTGGGGAGGAGCATCCCGAACCGCAGGAACAGTCTTTTCGGTTCGGTCTCCCAGGAACCGGCTTTTCCTGATATCTGCGTGAACAGTTCCCAGAAGCGGGAAATAAGCTGGGTTCGTGCTTTCTGTTTCTCCTGAGGTTCTGTGACTTTTAGAAACTGGGAGAGTACGGCATGGAGATTGTTTGACGCTTCTCCTTCGCCGGCCAGAATGGATTTATAAAAATTGGGATTGGAAAAAATGGGATTCGGTTCCCGTGTATATTGCTCGGGAAGGGAGAATTCCTCCCGAGTCAGGTCAGGGTCTTCCCCATCATCATCAGCGGCCGACCGGGCTTGGGGGGATTCAATATCAAAAAGGTTCTCATAATCGGGAGGACTGTCTTCCGAATCCTGATCGAGCCCCAGTAAAGACGCAATTTCCGGATCAATTTCGCCGGAGAAAATATCGTCATTTCCCATATTATCCTATCCTGCTGCTGGATTTATGCAAAAAAAAGAGCTGAAGCCAGTTCTTTTAAAACAGCTTCAGCTCTTATTTTGGAGGTGGTGGGAATCGAACCCATGACCTCGTGAATGCCATTCACGCGCTCTAGCCAACTGAGCTACACCCCCGAAATGTATGGCCATATTAATGACTAAACTGAATGCTGTCAATACATATCGTTTAAATTTAATCTATTGTATTCTGACTCTTCCGTCAATATAATAAAGTCATGGTTGAACTGCCTGGAATGCCCCGAAATACAATTGAATTGAAAGAATTACCCGGT
Source organism: Oceanispirochaeta sp. (assembly GCA_963677615.2). Lineage (GTDB taxonomy): Bacteria > Spirochaetota > Spirochaetia > DSM-2461 > DSM-2461 > Oceanispirochaeta. The sequence continues at coordinate 609,081 of CAXXQW010000006.1, forward strand.
CTGCTCATCGAAAGGATGGAACGTGTGATTAAGGGGCAGTCTGAACTGCTGAAGCTGTTTATTGCAGGGATACTGGCAGGGGGGCATATCCTACTGGAAGGTCTTCCCGGGACAGGTAAGACCACCATAGCCCAAACTCTGGCGGCATTGATCGATCAGTCTGATTTCAGAAGGATTCAGTTTACCCCGGATCTGCTCCCCTATGACATTACTGGGGTCGATGTGTGGAATCAGGAATCCAGTCAATTTGAATTCAGACCCGGTCCTGTTTTTACCCATATCCTCCTGGCTGATGAAATCAACAGAACCACTCCGAAAGTCCAATCGGCCTTGCTGGAAGTTATGGCAGAGCAGCAGGTTTCCATAGGAAGGGATACGTATCCTCTAAAAGACTTTTTTCTGGTCCTGGCGACCCAGAACCCGTTGGATCATGAAGGGACCTACCCTCTGCCGGAAGCTCAGAAAGACAGATTTCTTATGAAGCTGACTCCGGATTATCCGGATAGTGACGCAGAATTTGACATTCTGAAAGGCGACCCTTCTCATGCAGTGCTGCCTTCTCTTAAACCTGTATGCTCTGTCCAGGATTTCCTGAGCTGCCGCAGCGAGGTGGAAAAAGTCTATTGTGATGATAAACTGGTCAGGGCCATTGTCAGAATTCTGCAGACAACCCGTGAACACCGGGATTTGAGAGCAGGAGTCTCTTCCCGGGGAGGCCTTATGCTTTTGAAAGCGGCGAAGGCTTTGGCTTTTACACAGCGGCGTGACTTTGTTAATGACCAGGATCTTATCGATATCAGTTCTGCTGTTCTTTCACACAGGGTGCTCCCTTTGGCTCCCGATACCGATTGCTCCGTTCTGATGGAAAAGGTTGTACGACATGAACTCTCCAGGATTCTCTGATCTTGTCCGGGGTATCAGGCTGACCCGGGGGGGAGCAGCTTTTTTTTTCTTTCCATCCTCTCTCTGATACTGAGTCTTGCGTTCAAAAACCTTCCCGTCCTCTCCTTTTCTGTGTTAAATCTCAGTGTATTGCTCTTTTTTTATATTCGTTTTTTTATCAGGCTATTCTATTATAGGTCTGTGCTGATTCTGCCTGAGCTTCCTTCCAGGACTGATGACGGAAAAACCTGTCGTGATTTGGAAAACAATCAATTTCCCGGAATGGAAGCTCTCTCTTTCTCCCTGAGGCTTGATATGCAATGGGAAGGATTCAGAAAACTCAAACTTCAAAATAAAGACAAGCTTTACAGAGGTCTTTACAGGATCTCATCATACTTCCTGGTTGTCCGGGACTCCTATCTCTTTCTTGAGTTCAGAAGAAAGGGAGAGGTCTCCCATCCCTTTCAGGTCTATCCGCTATCCGGCGGAGGAGACAGACGCACAAGAACAGAGAGTCTTTCCGATACGGCAGACTTAAACCGTCGTACCAGTTTAAAAGATCCTTCGTTTTTTGAATCAAGGCCCTATTCTCCTGGTGATGATCCCAGAAGGATCAACTGGAATCTGCTGGCCAGATACGGAGATTTTTTTATCAAAGAAGGGTTCCGTATGGCTCCCGACCAGCAGTCTCTGCTCCTTGTTATTAATGGAATGGGTGAATGGGATGCGGTTGACGAACTCATGCGGGAGTGCTGTTTATGGATGGTGAGTCTATTGAAAAACGGAACCGGATTGACCGTTTTCTCTTCCGGCCCTGGTTCGCCGAAAGTATTCCGTCCGGGGGTTGAAGCAGCGGTCATCGAAGATTTTCTCTCTATGATTCCCCCGCTTGATTTATCTGAAATAGAAATGCAGCTCCCGTTTCAATTCGGAAAGCTCCTGTTTTTTTCATCCCTTTCAGGTTTGCCCGATTTGAGAGTTTTTAAAAATATCACTTCCATAACGGACCCCCCGGTTCTTATTACAACTGATTCAGAAGAGTCAAGGAAATCAACGGAAATGCTGGAGCAATACAGGAAAGGGGGATGGCATGTCTACAGGCACAATTAAGCTCCTTTTCAGAGCGATCCTCCATCACCTTTTATTTTCTCTCTACTGGCTGAGAGTCAGGGATTCCCTTTCCTTCCGGAACGGCTTTTTTACATTCCTTTTGCTCTGGATCTGCCTGTTTGTTCTTTCTCATAGGATGCGCAAAGTAAGGTTTTCCATTGTATATATCTCAGGGGGAGTGCTTCTGCTTTTCCCCCTGCTGCGTTTGTTTGCTCCGGCGTTTGCAGTAATGCCCCTTCCGTTAGACTTTATACCGCTTGTTGCCTCTTCGTATCTGTTTCTGATTATTCCTGTCATTCTGGTGTTTTTCTGGTTAAGTGAGCTGGAGAACCGGTATTCCTGCTGCTCCTTTCTGGAATTTTTTTCTTACCCTGTGATGTTTGCTTTTCTTGTGGGAAAAAAAGGCTGGACCTTTGAATCCTCTTTTCTGGGTTCCGGTCTCATCTGGGTCTTTATCTCTATGGCTGTGATCTTTCTGGTTTCTCTTCTTCTGTTGCTTGCTCTCCGGAAAAAACGGAAGTTACTTTTCTTAAAGGATGTTCTTCCTCTTTTATTGATTCTGGGATTTCTGGTTCTTCCTGTAGGGAAAATATACAGAACCGAATCACTTAAAGAGGGCGGGGGACTTTTGGAGTCTTCCCTTTTCAATTTTGATTTTGCGCCGTTTTTAACACTGGAAAGTAAAATTTCCATGAAGGATGAGCTGGTTTTTCTGATGCAGAAAGAAGGTCCTGTGGAGGAGCTATATCTCAGACGCTATATCTTAACGGGGTACAATAAAGAAAAGGGCTTTTTTCTGGATCAGGAGAATGCTTATGAAACCCCGCGTTTGCTGCTTCCCGATTATGGAATTCCTGAGCAGCCGCTTGAATGGGATCTGCCTGAGTACCGGGACAGGTCTATGGTTTCTCAGAACTATTTCTATGTAAACTTCGATGCCTCGGTTTTTCTTGGTATGAATACGCCTGAAAAAATCATTCCCTATTTTTCCTGGGACAACTCTTCTTTTTCCAGAGTTTATTCCGTTGAGTCTGCTGTTAACCAGACCGGGCCCTGGGAACTGATAGACCAGGATTTCCCTTCTGTGCAGGACGATCGGGAAAGCCGTGATTTCTACCAATACTATACCGATTATGGAGAGCAGGCTGATTTGAGGAATTTAGCCCTTGAGATTACTGAAAATATGCCGGGAAGATATTTTCAGGCTATGGCGATTCAGGATTATCTCCAGCGGGAGTATTTATACTCCCTCTCGCCGGGGACTTCGCCCGATGGAGACCAGCTGAGATACTTTCTTTTTGATGCCAAAAAAGGGTATTGCTCCTATTTTGCTTTTTCCATGACCCTCTTATGCCGGAGTCTGGGAATCCCTTCCCGGGTTGTGCTGGGTTTCTGGGTAGATACAAATAGTGTCCTTCTGAATTTTTATCCGGTAAATGCCAATCAGGCTCATGCCTGGGTAGAGGTCTATTTCCCGGACTTCGGATGGATTGAATTCGACCCTACCTCCAGAACGCTGGCTCCAGGAGAAACCTTTGAATTTGCTTCCTATAATCCGGAGGAGCTGGAACCGTATATCAAGGAGATCCTGTCAAATCTGGATCACTTGACGGTTTCTTCCCGAAATTATGAACTACCCGAGACCACACTACTCTCCAGGATTAAACAAACCTGGCGGGTTGTGAAAAGGAATCCGGGGCGGGTTCTATTTCTCTCCATCCTCTTTCTTTCTCTTTTCCGGGTTGTGTCGGCGGTTCTCCTCTTTCGGGGTATTCCATTAAAAAACATTAGAGTCTCCGAAGCATACAGAATTCATAAAAGACTGATTCTTATCCTTTTAAAAAGGAAAGACCTGACGGAAAAATCTCCCCGGGAATTGGCGGATCTCTGCAGCGAACTGGGAATTCCGTTATTTCAGAAATACACTTGTCAGTATCAGGAGTTTCTGTTCCGTCAGCAGCCCCCGGATTTAAAAGCGTGGTTTCGCTTGTCTGCATTGCTTCGTCGGGAACTCAGGAAGCATGCAGGGTTTCCCAATTATTTCCATGCTATGGCTAGAGTGATGTTTCTGCCAGAAAGGAGAAGGGAATGAGAAAACCGGTTTCTGTAATACTTGCTCTTTTAATAGGATCCCTTCTCTGGGGCGACCCGGCAGATGACCTTCTCAACAGTATTAACCGGGCTGTTTCTGAAGAGTTTTATGGTAAAGCTATTCAGATGATTGATCAGGGGAAGTCCCTTTTTCCTTCGGATACCCGTTTTGCCATAAAAGAGGGGGATCTGTATAGCGAAAGGAAACTCTACAATCTTGCCCTGGAGGCGTATAAGGAAGCAGAAGAGATTGATCCTGCGGACAGGGAAATAAGAAAAGAGATTGCGGAAATTCTGGGATTTCTCGACAGGAATGAAGAAGCCCTTTTTTATCTGGAAGAGCTGGTGGAAGAGGAGTATGATACTTTTCTTGTGGATGATCTGGGATGGATGTATTTTAAAACCCATCAGGCGGAAAAAGGTATCCCCCTCCTGGAAGAGGCTATTCACAGGGAGTTCCGAAAATCGCTTGCCCTGACACTGGGAACCCTCTATTCAGAAGTCAATAATCAGGAGCTCTGCCGGAAATACTATCTGGATTCCATCAACAGTGCCCTGAAATCCCGGGATCATTACTTTGCATCAGTCGCATACTACAACCTTTCTATTGCGGAGCATTCTTTCTACTCCTATGAAAAGGCAATTGAATATGCCAGGCTCTCCCTGGAAGAGATGGATCGTTCCGGAGGGCATCTGGCCTTGGGAGATCTTTATTTGACAAAGGGAGATTATGATGCGGCGGAGGAGCATATCCGCAATGCTTTAGGTCTGGATGAGACCCCTCTCTCTTCCATGAGTCTCGCCTCATTCTACAGACAGACCGGCCGTCTGGAAGCAGCCTTATTTGAAATCAAAGCCCTGGAAGGAAGCCAGGATGACTCGTGGATGTACTATTACGGCATCGACCGCAGTCAGTTTAATGCTGACTTGTTTGAACTGAAACGGGATATATACAAGGGACTGTATCATCAGGAACGGTTGACTGCCCGGCAAGGTTTTACAGAAGGAATAAAAAAAACAGGACGCCTTATAAAACACTATATTCTTTACCGGTATTTTGACAGCCAGTTCCGTGTTCAGTCATACCGGATTGGCCGCCTGCAATGGCAAAGGAATTCCCGGTTGCGGGGAGCCCTGACTCTGGCTGCCTCAGCGGAAGGGTTCTCTGCGTCAGCTTACAAATACTGGACGCAAGCCAGGGTTCTGGAGCAGGGAGAGCCTTTGTCTGAAGCCTGGTACGATTTTGAATCAGGAAGAGCTTTGGGTGACCGGGAGCTCCTTATGAGAGCTCTTCAATTATTTCAGAAAGATTGGGAGAGCAGTATGGTGGAGGAGAGTTACAGAGCTCTTCTTCTCAATCATCTTGCCGAAGAAATTCCCCCAGGTAAAGCTGCCGAAGAAATATATAACCGCAATCCGGGGGGATTAAAACAGTATGGTCTGAAGCTGCCGGTACTTATAGAGTTCTCCGGGTTTGAATCCAGAAGGGATATCAACAGAATACGGAGGAACCTGAAAAAACAGGGATTGATTCCGGTGAAAGATTTTTCCGGGTTTGAACCTGTTCTCAGATTGCATAGAAATCCGGCAGGTGAAGTGGAATACCATATGAATCATCCTGACGGCAAGGAGATCCTTTCCGGAAAGACAACATTGCCTGATAACAGAAGGAAAGCTCTGTTTCATATATCAGAGGTAATTGAAGAGGGTTTGTTTCCCAGATAAACCCAGGTAATACAGTCCTCGATTATGACAGTATAGTTCTTCCCGTTTTGTTCCAGAAGAAACTTTTCCGTCCGGGGACATCCCTGACAGGACAAGTTCAAAGAGTGTTTTTTAAAGCAGTTTCTGCTAATAAAAAGCGGCAGATCCTGAGGCGCATCAAGGATCGTAAACTCCCGGGGTAAATCTCCCTGTTGTGCTTCTGACCATCCATAACACCCTTTGATCCGGTCTCCCAGAAGTTCAGAGAATAACAGGTATGCCGGCCTGTTTGCAACGAGAAGGCCCGCATCCAGAACATAGAAAAATGATTTCACTCCTGCCTGTTTTACCAATCCGATATGTCCCCAGTTATTCAGGCCCAGAACCGGCCGTGATTCTTTTTTCTGATTAATTTTTATATAACCTTCCCAATCGTTTTCTTTGTCCGGGAATTGAAGAGGAGACAGAGGAATAAAAGGCTGGGATCCTGTCTCATCCGGTTTTGTCTGATAAGGATGGTTCCCCGACAGAGATGATATCCACTGCCTTCGAGGGGGAAGGCTTTCGGGGCAATGACTCCCAACAGTATCTTCCCACTGATCCTTTATTGATGTCATAACAGAATTTATAAAAATGCTTTTCCAGGTTTGGCGCCTTTCAACGCAACTTTTGTATATCTCCTGGCGGATTTTCTTTAATTGTGAAGGAGGAATAAAAATCCTTTCCATCTCTTCATAATCCTGTTTTGATACTTTCCAATTGAGAATAAACGGGTAATCTGCCGATTTCTGGATTTCTGTCTTTAGTTTTGCTGCAAACCCTGAGGATGCTTTTTTGGATTCCTGTATATCCAGGGGAAACTCCTGGTGATAATTCCAGGAGGGGATGGAGGAGGTTATTTTGCTGTTATTCAGTTTAATGATGATTTCAACCTGCGGTTTATATGGTTTAAACCCCAGGGGATTGATCTCCTTCCAGTGATGATCATGGGATTGGACTTTATAAACCTCTGTCCCCGGACGGGGTCTTTTTTCCGGGGTTTTGATAGTTAGGTTCTGTTTCCCTTTTTTTAGGATTTGCACAGAAAATGAGACAGGTTTGCCTTTTCTGTCAAAAAACATAAGGCCATCTCTACCAGAAAGAGTGACGGAGGTTGATAGCACGAGTGAATTCCCTTTCACAGACTTGACAGTTCCTGCGGGAAATCCCAAATGAGATGCAAATTTATCATTAATCATATTCTCTCCCTTGGGAGAAAACAGATGACCCTTCACCGGAATCCGGGAGTATGCCACCCGGGCCTCTTCTTCCAGTTCCTCAATTTTTTGAAGATCTTTTCCATCCAGAATGTGCCGGTAAAGCCTGGATACGGCCGCCGCGTAAGCGGGAGATTTCATCCTTCCCTCAATTTTTAGAGAAACCGCTCCGGCCTTGACCAGCTGTAATGCATCCCGACCTGCATAAAGGTCATTGCAGGAAAAAAAGTAACCTTGCTGCTTGGAGTATTTAAACCAGGTTCTGCAGATTTGACCGCACTCGCCCCTGTTTCCCGAACGGCCAAGAAGCTGGCCTGAAGCCAGGCACATACCGGAAAACCCATAGCACTGCGCTCCATGGATAAAGACTTCCAGCTCCATTTCCGGATGTTTCTCATGGATTTTCTGAATTTCCTTAAGGGTCATCTCTCTGGGAAGAACAACCCGTTCAAATCCCATATCCCGAAGGACTTCTACTCCCCAGCTGTTGTGCACAGCCATCTGGGTAGATCCATGAAGTTTCAGAAGAGGGAAATAATCTTTGACAATTTTGATTAAACCTGGATCCTGAACAATCAGTGCATCCGGAGACATCTCATTGAGCTCTGTCAGAAGCTCTACAGCTTTTGATAGCTCCTGTTCCTTTATGATTGTGTTCAGAGCGACATATACTTTTTTTTCTTCCTTCAAGGTCCAGTCTCTAAGGCGGCTAAGCTGATCAAGACTCAAATTCCTGGCAGCTTTTCTTGCAGAAAATTCCTGTAAACCGCAATATACTGCGTCAGCACCATTTTCCAAAGCCGCCATAGCTGAGTCAAAACTGCCCCCGGGAGCAAGAAGTTCAGGTTTTTTCATGCCCTCAATCTAGCACCGGCTGCTTCTCTTTGTATAGTTTTACACCCCGGGTTCTGCTATAATAATTCCATGAGATTTCTCAGTAAGCCGGAACTCTCTCCTGGTTCAAAATGTCCTTACCTCGAAGACAGAAGCTATCAACAGGAGTATTTTGCCGGTATTGGCGCCGGATCTGATCAGTTTGATGTATTGTTAAATGATAGATGGCGGAGGTTTGGTGTTATTTTTTTCAGGCCGGTTTGTCCCGGCTGTAAAAAGTGCGTCCCGATCCGTGTAATAACCGGGGAATTCTCTCCCAGTTCCAGTCAGAGACGAGTGTTGAAAAAAAACAGGGAAACAAAAGTCATATTCCGGGATTTAACCTACAGACCTGAGTTTTTCCGGGTCTATGAAAAACACAGCAGGGTGAAATTTCAACAGGATGTGAATGAAGAGGAGTTTTTCAGAAATTTCTTTCAGCCGGCTGTCCCTTCCTTTCAGTCGGAGTTTTATTTTGAGAATACTCTGATAGGTTTTGGCATCCTTGATCAAGCTTCTTCAGGTCTCAGTTCGGTCTATTTTTCCTATGATCCAGACTACAGCTCACTGAGCCCCGGGACATTCAGTATTCTCGCAGAAATAGAAGAGACCAGACGAAGAGGTTTGCCTTATTATTATAGCGGCTATTATATAGAAGAGTGTTCAAAAATGGCATATAAAGGGCGTTTCCGCCCCTATGAACTTTTAGTGGATGGTAAATGGATCAGTGAAAAATCCTGTCAGAAGAAGCCGTAGGATGATCCTATGAAAAAGAGATAGAAAATCAGAAGGAGAATTCCTTCAAAACGGAAAACTTTTTTATCCTGGAGGATAAAAACCCCCATGACAGTGGCTCCCAGAAACACTGGGAGTACTTTGACAGGGTAATTCTGGGTGATTCTGAGGGGTCCGAAGAGAGCACTGACTCCCATGACTGCAAATGTATTAAAAATATTGGATCCTATCACATTTCCCACGGCTATTTCGCCTTTGCCTTTTCTGGCGGCCTGAATAGAAACCATAACTTCAGGAAGGGATGTCCCCAGGGCAACTGCTGTAACGGCAATAATATCTGTTCCCACTCCGATTATGTGTGAAATTTTAACAACCGAGCGGACTGTAATATCAGCTCCCAGGGTAATTCCGACGGGACAGAGAATAAGAATCAGCCAGGGAAGAAAGCCCAGTTTTCCCTGATCTTCTTCTTCCTCCAGCTGTTCTGCAATCAGGCCGCCGGTAATGGATCTGTGCAGGTAAACAGACAATCCCAAAAGGCAGATGACCGCCTCTGTTCTGGTAAAGACCCTGTCATAGGTCATTAAGGAGAGAAGTACGGCAGATCCTACCAGAAATGGAATGTCTGTCTGGAAAATATCGTGTTCAATCGCATAATATCCTGCGACCAAACCGCTGACCCCCAGAACAAGGAAAATATTGGTGATATTAGATCCTACAGCATTGGCAATTACAATCTCTGATTTTCCCTGGACCACAGCCATAACAGAGGATGCCAGCTCGGGGAGGGATGTTCCGAAACCGATAATCACAACACCAATTATGAAACCGGGAAGACGGAAATGAACCCCTATGGTTTCCGCAGAATTAATAAACCCGTCTGAGCTGTAACTAAGAATAAGAAGCCCCGCTGCGAGAGCCAGTATCCAGAGAATCAGTGTCATCCTAACCGCCTTGCAGAGTCATTGGGTAATAATGATACCCTTTCATGAGTGATTGGGGAATCAGCCCCGGAGCGTTTTTAAAAATTATTGGCAGGGGGGTTGATTTTTTCAACCGATTTTGTATATAAATACCAACGTATTGCGAAAGTAGCTCAGTGGTAGAGCTCCACCTTGCCAAGGTGGATGTCGCGGGTTCAAGTCCCGTCTTTCGCTTCAGGAATCAGGCCAGCTCTGTGAGCTGGTCTTTTTTTTTACCTAATCTTTCTCTCCTGAAAACTCGCTCTCCTGAAAAATCGCACTTCCCGTTTCTCATTCCTCTGTTCCCCAACAGACAATCTTCTGATTTGTCACTATTGCCGGGAGATCCGCTTTAGCTTTAGACATCGGGAAAATATTACCTCTGGTAGAGTCTGGTCATTTCAGCGAGTTTTCCAGCAAGTTCATCGGTGAGAGCTTCTGCGTCATACCGCCACTTCCAGTTTCCCGAAGTGGTGCCCGGCAGGTTCATCCTGGACTGATTCCCCAGACCCAGAAGATCCTGCAGAGGAATAATGGCATAGTTGGCTGTTGAGGCCCAGGCGGCTCTGATAAAGGCCCATGTCAGTTCTGGGTTCATTTTTCTATTTGTTTGAATATCCATGTTCTCCGGTATGTTCAGATAGTCCATAGCGTACTGTTTGTCCTGATTCTTGGCCTGGGAGAACCAACCCCAGAGTGTGTCGTTATCATGGGTTCCTGTATAAACTACGGAATTCCGGATGTAATTGTGGGGAAGGAACAGATCCCCGCTCCCTTCTCCCGAATCAAAGGCAAACTGAAGAATCCTCATACCGGGGAGTCCCGGTTCATCCCGCAGGTCAATAACATCCTGAGTGATGATTCCCAGGTCTTCTGCAATGATAGGGAGGTCTCCCAGTTCTCCGGTCAGTGCCTGTAGCAGTTCTTTTCCGGGCGCCTTGTACCAATTGCCATTTATGGCTGTTTCCTCACCAAAGGGGACTCCCCAGTACTCGGAAAGGCCACGGAAATGGTCCAGACGGATAATGTCATAGGATTTTAAATTGAATTTCAGACGTCTTTTCCACCAGGAAAACCCGTCTTCCTTCATAACGTCCCAATTATAAATGGGGTTGCCCCAGAGCTGCCCGGTTGCGGCAAAATAATCCGGAGGAACTCCCGCAACAAGTTTTGGATTGCGGCTTTTGTCATAGAGAAAGTATTCAGGATTCGCCCAGGCATCAGCACTGTCATGGGCTACATAGAGAGGCATATCTCCAATAATTTTTACATCATTCCGGTTGGCATAGTTTTTAAGATCCTGCCATTGGTTGAAAAAGGTGAATTGAAGAAAGGTATGAAACTCTATGGATTCCCGCAGTTCTTCCTTTAACTTTCTTGGAGTTTCTCTTTGAAAGATCATCTGCTCTGTATTCCATGAGAACCAGGGTTTTAAATGATTCTGATCTTTTAAAGCCATAAAAAGGCAGTAATTTTCCAGCCACTCCGAATGATCTTTTCTAAAATTATCCATCTTCCTGGCCTGAAGTGTTGATGTGGTCTCAGAGAAGCGTTTGAAGGCTTTTTTTAAAACAGGAAATTTCCAAGTGATGAGTTTGCCAAAATCAATATCGGTTCTGTTTTCTAGGAAACCAGTATCAATCTCTTTCTGTTTCAGAAGTCCCTGTTCCACTAACAATTCCAGGCTGATCAAAAGGGGATTCCCTGCAAAAGCGGAAAAGCTGGAATAAGGGGAGTCACCGTAACCGGTAGGACCGAGCGGGAGAATCTGCCACAATTTCTGACCGGACTGGATTAGAAAATCAATAAAATCATAGGCTTCCTTCCCAAAACTTCCAATACCGTATTTACCGGGAAGGCTGGAGGGGTGAAGCAGAACACCGCTTGTTCTTTCCATTTTCATATGTGACTCCTCCGCAGAGGTCAGATTTATAGGCCTTTATCAGATTTCAGCATACGTAGTGTTCAAGCACTCGTCAATCAAATCTGCAGAAAACTATCGGATATAGGAATAGTTGGGGCTTAAATCTATTATAAGGCATTTTATCAGTAAAAAACTATTGATATTCTTTTTCAGATCCTATATGATCCTTTTTAGGAATAATTACTGTTATCAAGGAGTTCTTAAATGAAAAAATTTATCTGTTCTATCTGCGGTTATATGCATGAAGGCGATACCGCTCCTGAAAAATGTCCCCAGTGCGGTGCTCCCGCGGAAAAATTTCAGGAACAGTCTACTGAAAAAATGGCCTGGGCTGACCAGCACTTTGTCGGCGTAGCCAAAGATGTTGATCCCGAAATTATTGAAGGCCTGAAAATGAATTTTATGGGAGAATGTACAGAAGTCGGTATGTACCTTGCCATGAGCAGACAGGCTGATAGAGAAGGGCTTCCTGAAGTGGCAGAAGCCTATAAAAGAATTGCCTGGGAAGAAGCTGAACATGCGGCAAAATTTGCCGAACTGCTGGGCGAGGTTGTAACCGATTCTACCAAAAAGAACCTGGAAATGAGAGTTGCTGCTGAAAATGGCGCCTGCGAAGGAAAAAAACAGCTGGCTACAAGAGCCAAAGAACTCAATTACGATGCAATTCATGACACTGTCCATGAAATGTGTAAAGATGAAGCCCGCCATGGCTGTGCATTTGAAGGCCTCCTGAAAAGATATTTTAAATAATTCATCTTCACGATGATTTGTAAGGCTATCCTCCGGGGTAGCCTTTTTTATATTGTACCTTGTCTGCAGCTCTGTTATTCTTCTACCGGTCATGCACGATAACAGAAAAGCAGAATTGTATCTGATATTAATAACCCTTGTATGGGGCGGGACTTTTGTTTCTATCAAGACGGCCCTGGATGACGCCTCCCCCCTGTTGCTCATGGGGTTGCGGTTTCTTTCAGCCTTTCTTTTTTTCTCTCTCTTTTATAGAATCCGTTTCCGTTCATTTTCTTCCAGAGTAGTAAAAAAAGGACTGATTCTGGGATTTCTCATGTTTCTGGGTTATGGGCTTCAGACCGTCGGGTTGAAATATACAACAGCCAGCCGTTCCGGTTTCATTACCTATTTCTATGCCCTGTTAACTCCAGTGTTTCAGTTTCTGATTTTGAAAAAACGCCCCTTTTGGGGAAATCTGGCAGGGTTGGTCTGCGCATTTTATGGTTTGTTTCTGATAACAGGGGGAATGGGCAGAGGCAGTTTTAATACGGGAGATTCGATTACCTTGTTCAGCGCGATAGCTTACAGTCTCTATATTGTATTTCTTGACAGGATGACCCGGGATGAAGATGTCGCCCTCCTGACATCCCTGCAGCTTTTGGTGACAGCTGCTATGGCTTTCCTGTTTCTGCCGTTTTTTGAAGAGCCCTTCCTCCTTCTCTCTGTAAGCCTTCTCGGCAATATCCTTTATCTGAGTGTTCTGGGTAGTGTGGTGGCCGTTTATGTGATGACCCGTTTTCAACATGCAGTAACCCCCACCAGAGCGGCGATCCTTTATTCGCTGGAGCCGGTTTTTTCGGCTGTTCTGGCTGTAATCATTCTGAAAGATCAATTTTCTCTCCTTCAGTCAGCCGGAGCCGGGCTCATTATGGGAGGGGTTCTGCTTTCGGAGCTTCTGGAAATTCGGGGAACCTCTAAAAGGAGACTTCTAAATCGTCCTGACTGATCAGCCGATAGTAGAAGTGTGGAACCATCAGAACTGAACAGATATCACAAGGAAATTTCTCGTCATCCTCTTTTCAGAGGAATCGGAAATGAAAATTTTCCCCTTTTTCAAAGGTACTATCAGATCCTTTCCATCCCCTCAGGAGCTCAGTTCCTTTATGAAGGAGAAGCCGCTGATGCTCTTTATCTTCTTCTGGAAGGAGAGGTATCAGGATCAGGCTCCCTCTTTTTTTCAGGGGATTACTGGGGGCTTGAAAATCTTTTCCGTCCCGGAGTCCTGACAAGTTCATTTTCCGCGGAAGATGATTCTGTGGTTTTGCGGTTGAAAGCAGAGTCATTCAGGCGGATGCTCAAAGAATCATCCTCGCTATTTCGTGCTTTCAAACCTTCCTGGGATGATGAGGGGAGGTTGGTGAAGGGTGTTCCCGTGGAGTTCTGGAAGGACATCCGTTCTCTGATCTCTCAGCGGGAAAAAAAGGGAGCTCTCATACACTATAAAAGCCGGAGCAGTAAAAAAGTTTATTCTGTATCCCTGGTCTTCCCTTTGGTTCTCATCCTGGCGGGATACATCCTGAGGTCTCTCCTGCCTCCGGCACTATCTCTTATTCCTTTGGGGGGGATCATTCTGTTTATTCAGATTGTTTTAAGAAATTTGACCCTTTACAAAGTCAGCGATAAAGCTGTGGTCAGCCGGTATTTCGACCTGAAACACTTTCGGCAGGATCAGCAGGTAATACCGATTGATCAGATACAGACTGTAACCATTGCCACCAAAGGAATCCTTTCAAAAATTTTCAGGATTGGAGACCTGGAAGTACAGACTGCCGGTAAAGGGATTCTCTTTTCCGGCATAGATAATCCCGGCAGGCTCCAGAAACTCCTGATGGATTTGAAATCTCTTTCCAGGAATGAAGAGAGAGGCCGGGAAAAGGAGAATTTGCGTGAGTTGATCGGTCAGAGATTTGCTGCTGAATCAGCTGATAAAATTCTGTATACCGGCGACAGGGTTTCTGTTGTGAGAGCCGAACCGCCCCGGGAAAAAATCTTCAGAAAGACTTTGTGGGTTCTTGTTCCCCGGCTTCTCCTTCCTTTGAGTCTGATAATCATTGTCTCAGGAATACTTGGTTTTTCTTCTTTTGGTGAGAATCCCTATGGACTGTATGCCGGTACTGCTGTGATTGGAATGGGATTTCTCAGAATCCTGTGGCTTTGTATGGACTGGTGGAATGATATCTATAAAATTCAGTTCCCCCACATCTGGGATATAGAGAGAAAGCCTTTGGGGAAGGAAGATGTGAGAAAACAGACTGAATTAGGTATGATATTGAATGTTACATCTGTGCAAAAAGGTCTCTGGCAGCTGTTTCTGAATTTCGGCAATGTGGAAATTGAGACAGCCGGCCGGGGAGAACCTCTTGTTTTCTTTTCGGTGAAAAGGCCTTATGAAGTTCAGGATGAACTGTTAACATATCGGGAATTCAACCTGCGTCTGCAGGAGCAGAACAGAAGGAGACAGGCCCGTGAAGATTTTCTGGAATACTCTGAGATTCTGGAACAGACCCGTAAAAGGGATCTCCTTGTCAGGCAGAGACAAGGATTGTAGTTGAGGAGCCAACATATGAAAATACATTGGAAAGGGATTATTATTTTACCATTTTTTCTGGGGATCCTGGTAAATCCTCTATTGGCATCAGAGGAGGTTTCCTATTTCAGAAAAATCAGGATAGACGAAAGCGAACGTATTCAGGGTGTTTACCCTCTTACCAGGGACGCAGCGGAAAAAGTCAATTCCTATAGGATATCGAGAACTCTGGATGGAAGGATCAGCCGTATTGAGTATCTGAGGAGCGGGACGTCTCTGGCTGATCCGGTTCTGGGTGTGCCTGTTATCCAGTTTCAATACAACGGCTCCTATATTCGAAGAGTCTATCTTGATTCCCGGGGAAGGGAAGTTCCTGATGAACAGGGTATCTATTCTGTCAGAATGCGGCAGAATGGAGCTGGAGCCGTTACTGCGTCCTTTCATTATGATCGCTATGGGAATTTGAAGGCAGACAGGAATGGTGTTGCCTCCATTATGTGGGATGTGGATAAAAACAACCGTAAAGTTTCTGCTCTATTCTTTGATACGAAAGGAAACCGGGTAAGTAACGGCCACGGAGTGTATGAATATAAATACCTGTATGATGCCGGCGGGAACCTGAGCCTGATTCTTCAGCTGGATGAAAGAGGCCTTCCTGTAGAAGGGGAGGATGGTGCTGCTGCTGTACACAGAGAGTGGGATGACAAGGGGAACCTGATCAGAGAGAGCTGGCTGAACAGCTTTGAAGAGCCTGTTACAAATTCTCAAGGGATTTCTTCCTGTACCTATAGCTGGGACGGCGCCGGGAATAAACTGATGAAGGTCAATTTTGATACTTTTGGTGAAGTTGCCCCGGATGCAAATGGTGTTGCCCAGTACCGTTGGTATTATGATGAATATGGCAATCGTGTGAGAGAAGAACATTATAATGCGGCAGGAGCTCTGACAAAAGATGCAAAAGGGGTTGCTGTCTACCGGTGGATTCATTACCCCCAGGGGAATGAATTGGAGCAGAACAATCTTGATACAGGCCTGAATCTGGTTCTGGACGACCGGGGCTTTGCTTCCTACCGATGGGTTTTTGATGAAAGGGGCAATATAACAGAAGAGAAGTATTATGATGTGGACAACACTCTGAAAAAAGACCTTTGGGGAATCGCTATGTACCGCTATCAGTTTGATAATGCCGGTAATATGGTGGAGTCCCGCAGTTATTCCGACTATGATGAACTGATTTCTGATAATACCGGTGTGGCAGTGTATCGCTGGGATTATGATGAACAGGGAAATAAAATTTCACAGATGCATTTTGACAGCCGGGAAAAACCTGCGGAAAATATCGAAGGGATTGCCTCCTACCGTTGGGAATATGACGAGGAGGGGAATGCTGTCAAACAGTCTCAATTCGGTCTTTATGGCCAGTATAAGGCGAATCCTGAAGGGGTAGCCATTTATCGATGGGAGTATGACAAATACGGCAATATTCTTTCAGAAACCTATTACGGCATCGATGAACAGGTGGTTGAAAACAGGGATGGAGCCGCCATGGCCATCTGGGAATATGATGACCGGGGTAATCCTCTGAAAACAGAGCGGTTCAACAGAAAAAAACTCCCTCTGGAACTGACCGACTGACTATTATACAGTCTCAGCGGCTTTTCTCAACATGATTCTTTTTGCATAGAGTGCAGAGTCTGCATTTTGAACACCAGGGAGATTGGGGGGTGCATATCTGCTGACCGTAGAGAACCAGAAGTTCGTTAATCGGGATCCAGTACTCTTGGGGAAGCACCTTTTCGAGGGCTTTAACGGAATCATCCGGCTTTGCGGTGGTAATCCATCCCATCCTGTTGGCAATGCGGTGAACATGTGTATCCACACAGATCGCCGGAATTCCGAATCCCAGGCTCATTACCAGGTTGGCTGTTTTCAAACCTACACCGGGAAGAGATAAAAGGCTTTCCCTGTCGGACGGGATCTCTCCATGAAAGTCCTCCAGAATAATGCGGCTGATTTTTTTCAGGTTACCGGCTTTTACCCGATAGAACCCGGCGGGATAGATGGATTGAGCTATCTCCTCTTCGGGCATAACATCCAGGGACTGAATATCCGGTGCCTTTTCAAAGAGTCTGCGGGATGCAGCGAGAGTCACATCATCTTTTGTTCTTAAGGATATAAGAGTGGAAACCAGGATCTTGTAGGGGTTTCTGTTCTCCTGACCGATCAGGGATACAGAAGGGAGGGGGACGGAGCTCTTTATACGATTGAGTTCCGTAAAAATTGTCTTCCAGTCAATCATTCTGCTGAGTCAGGAGAACCGCTGCCATGGCTTCTACTGCCTGTCCCTGGCCGGTGGCATCCTGTTTTTCCTTGGTTTTCGCTTTAAAGGATACAGCGCTTACAGGGACTCCCAAATCTTCTGCCAGACACCGTCTGATGGCATCCCGATAGGGAAGGAGTTTGGGCTTTTCCATAATCACAGTGCTGTCCAGGTTGGTAATACTGTATCCGGCCTCAGAAACCCTCTCTCCGGTTTCTCTGAGAAGTTTCCGGCTTGAGATCCCTTTCCATTGAGGGTCTGAAGGAGGGTAGTAGGTCCCTATATCTCCCAGAGCTAACGCTCCCAAAAGGGCATCGATAATGGCATGAATCAGTACATCCCCGTCGGAGTGTCCGTCTTCTCCTTTCTCATAGGGGATGGTTACTCCTCCCAGAATCAGAGGCCGCCCTTCTGTAAGGCGGTGTATGTCGTACCCCTGTCCGATTCTCATTTTACGTTTAGATCCCGGGGGTAGGTGATTTTGATATTGTCCGGATCCCCCTCTACGGTATGAGCCGGCCCAACATATACACTCCATATTTCAGAGTCGTCAATAAAAAGACCATTATCCTCTTTTGCCTTGTTATGTGCTTCCAGGATCTCTTTGAAAGAGAATCCCTGGGGAGTTTGTGCACTGACTGTCTGGTTTCTGACCAGATGCGACTCTATGTCTCCGAAGGCATTAAGAACTTTCATGGCGTTGGTCGAAGGTACCACAGGGGTTCCGTTGCCATGGTCTATGGTTTTTTTCAGAACTCTCAGAATCAATTCTTCATTGATATGGGGCCGGGCTCCATCGTGAATCAGAACGATGTCGGTATTGTTCTTTTCCAGGGCCAATAGAGCATTATGGACAGATTCCTGCCTGGTCTTTCCTCCCTGAACATAAAAGATCGGGAAGTTGATATGATGCAGAGCTTTCTCGAGCTCGTCTTTTTTTCCTTCAGGATAAGTGACAACGATAAAATTGAACTGTTCAGAAAGAACAAAAGGAAGAACCGACTGTTCCAGTACTGTTCTTCCTTTCAGTTTATGAAGTTCTTTTTTGCCCTTACCCTGCATCCGGTTGCTGGAACCTGCTGCGGTAATAATGGCTGCTTTAACCATTTTTTATGACTCTAATTTGCTGAAAATCAGCTGTTCCACATCGTCCTTGCTTTTTCCGAGAGAAAAAGAGATTTCATCAATCAGAAGTTTTAACGCATTGTCATAGAGTTTTCTCTCCAGGATTGGCAACTCTTTGATCTTGCTCCGGTGGTAGAGTGTGGTGACTACGGTGGCAATATCCAGAACAGATCCTTTCTTCAAAAGGTCCACGTTCATCTGATACCGCATTTTCCAGTCAGTGGGAACCGGTTCGTACTCTTTTGTAATCAGCTCAAGAGCTTTTTTGGATTCCTCAGGTGAAACAATAGCTCTCAATCCCAGCTCTTCCGCCTTGGACGTGGGTATCATAACTGTCATATCTGAAACTTCCAGATAAATGACGTAATAGAGGACTTTTGCCCCCTTGAATTCTTTTTCTTCGATTTTGACGATTTTACCGACACCCTGAGTCGGGTATACGACTTCCTGGTCTGCTTTGAAGAGGGTTTCCTTGGTTTTTTCCATAGCCGTTAGTATACCCTGCAGAAACTTTTAAAGTCAAACCGGGAGCTTGGGGAAAAAGAGACTTTTCTTAAAGCTCCCGGAGGAAATAAAACCCTTAAACGTTGTAAGTGGATGCCGAAACAGATCCGCCCTGACCAGTCCAGTCTGTATGGAAGAATTCCCCAGCCGGTTTATCCAGACGTTCGTAGGTATGGGCGCCGAAGTAATCTCTCTGTGCCTGCAAAAGCGAAGCGGGAAGTCTGCCGCATTTGTATCCGTCAAAGAAAGCCAGGGCTGATGACATGGCAGGAGCGGGGATTCCCCACTCCACGGCTTTCATAATTACCCGGCGCCAGGATACTTCGCTCTCCTTGATGATTTCCTGAAAATAACTGTCCAGTAGAAGGTTCTGAAGGCCAGGATTTTTATCATAGGCCTTTTTTATGTCTCCCAGGAAGGTGCTGCGGATTATGCATCCCCCTCTCCACATCAGTGCGATTCCCCCGTAATTGAGGTTCCAGCTGTTCTCTTCTGCTGCCTGTTTCATAAGCATGAAGCCCTGGGCATAGGATATGATTTTGGAAGCCAGCAGAGCCTTTTCCAGATCTGCCAGGAATGTTCTTCTGTCTGCCGGAGGCGTTTTTTCAGGAGAGGGATATGCCTGGGCCGCCTGAAGCCGTTCTTCCTTAATCGCCGACAGGCAACGGCTGAAAACCGCTTCGGCAATAAGAGTCAGGGGGACTCCCTCCTCAAGGGCTGCAATGCCGGTCCATTTTCCGGTGCCTTTCTGACCGGCCGTATCCTTGATTTTTTCAACAAGCGGGGTACCGTCTGTATCCCGGTAGGCCAGAATATCCCCGGTTATCTCGATAAGATAGCTGTCCAGGGCTCCCATATTCCATTTTTTAAAAAGGGCGCTGGCCTCATCATAGCTCAGTCCTGCCCCCTCTTTCATCAGATGCCAGGCTTCTCCGATAAGCTGCATATCTCCGTATTCAATTCCGTTATGAACCATCTTCACAAAATGACCTGCACCCTGTTCTCCCACCCAGTCGCAGCAGGGTTCGCCATCAACCTGAGCGGCAATGGACTGAAGTATGGGTTTTACATATTCCCAGGCTTTGGGATTTCCTCCCGGCATCAGGGAAGGCCCTTTTCTGGCTCCCTCCTCTCCGCCGGAAACCCCGCTGCCCACAAAAAGAATGCCTTTTTCTGCCAGAGACTCCATCCTTCTTGTTGTATCAGGATAGTGGGAGTTTCCCCCGTCGATAATAATATCTCCTTCTTCCAGAAAAGGGAGAACCTGTTCTATAACCATATCGACGACTTTTCCGGCTTTTACCATGATCATGACTTTCCGGGGGCGTTTGAGAGAGGAAACAAACTCCTCAATGGTTTTTGTGCCCAGAATTGTGTCTCTTCCGGCGGCGGGACCTTTTTTAAAATCTTCCATAACAGAAGTGGTTCTGTTATATACGGCTACTGTAAAACCGTGATCATTCATATTCAAAACAAGGTTCTGCCCCATGACGGCCAGTCCGATCAAACCAATATCTGCAGAATTTTTCATTCCTGTCTCCTCTGCTGTGCTTTTCAAATACTCCGATTTTATATCAGTATAAAACGTCTTAACTTCAATTTAAAGGGAGATCTTTCAACCATATCTCCATATCCGCATCGCTGGGCATCCGCCAGTCCGCTCTGGGGGATAGAGCAATGGTTCCTACCTTCGGTCCGTCGGGGAGGCAGGATCTTTTAAACTGCTGAGAAAAGAACCTTCTGATAAACTGTTCCATCCATTTTCTGATTTCAGATCTTTCGTATTTTCCTTCAAAAGCGATTTCCGCAAGAAATAGAGTTTTTTCAGGAGAAAATCCGCAGCGAATCAGCTGATAAAGAAAAAAGTCGTGGAGTTCGTAAGGGCCTATCAGATCCTCTGTCTTCTGAGCGATATTCCCCTGTCTGTCCGGAGGGAGGAGCTCAGGGGAGATAGGGGTATCAATAATATCATAAAGGATCCTTGCGGCTTCTCTGTTTTCATGATGATCCGCTACATACTGCACCAGATACTGAACCAGGGTTTTGGGAACTCCCGTGTTCACTGCATACATGGACATATGGTCTCCGTTATAGGTACACCAGCCCAGGGCCAGCTCGGAAAGGTCGCCCGTACCGATGACAATGCCCCGGATCATATTCGCTTTATTCATCAGGAACATGGTCCTCTGTCTGGCCTGAACATTTTCATAAGCCACATCCGAAGGTTCTCCGGAGTGATCCAGCTCCTTCATCTGGAGAGTGCAGACCTCTTTAATGTCCAATGTTTCTATGGGGACACCCAGTTCCTCGCACAGAAGCTGGGCATTGCTTTTTGTCCTGCCTGTGGTACCGAAACCTGGCATGGTATAGCAGTGAAGACCGGACAAATCCAGGCTCAGTCTCTTGAAAGCTTCTACGGTCACCAGAAGCGCAAGAGTGGAATCCAGTCCTCCAGACAGGCCCAGAACAATATCCTTGCATCCAATGTGACTCAGCCTGGATACCAGCCCGGTGCTCTGGATAGAAAAAATTTCTCTGCATCGCTCCTCTCTGTCATGGTGTGAGGACGGGACAAAAGGCCGGGGATTCAGTTTTCTTTCCAATCCCTTATGTACGGTTTTTACAGGTTGTGTAAATTCAATAAACCTGTAGTTCAGACGGGAGCGTTCCATCTCTGCAGTTTGAGAAAAGGAGGGAGAGTTCAGACGCTCGTGTTCCAGAAACTCCAGATCCGCATCGCTGGTAATATAGCTATCTGTGAGATTGAATCGTTCTCCTTCTTTCAGAAGGTGCCCGTTTTCGTAAATCAGGGTGTGGCCGCCGTAAACCGTATCCGTGGTGGATTCTCCAGGCCCTGAAGAGGCATAGGCATAAGCAGCAATGCACCGGGCTGATTGCTGGGATGTTACGGCCTTACGGTAATCGGCTTTTCCGACCAGCTCGTTGCTGGCTGAGGGGTTGGCTATAATGAGAGCACCTGCCAGAGAGAGAAATGTGCTGGGGGGAAGAGGACCCCAGAGGTCTTCACAGATTTCTATTCCCAGCCTGTAAAGAGGATTCCGGGATTCCTGAAAAACCAGATCCGTACCGAAAGGTATCTTCTCTCCGCCAAGAGATAGATCAATACCCTTTATATTTCCTCCGGAAGCAAACCATCTCTGCTCATAGAATTCATTACTGTTGGGGAGGTATGTTTTGGGAACAATCCCCAGAATTCTGCCGCTGCCTATCAAAGCCGCGCAATTGTAGAGTCTGCTGTTGTAGACTAGAGGCAGCCCCGCTATGAGGAGAAAATCCCAATCTGCAGATTTTTGAGCCAGTTCGAAAAGAGCATTCAATGATGCATCCTGCAATTTTTTCTGGCGGAAAAGATCGCCGCAGCTGTATCCGCTGATACTCAATTCCGGAAGCAGGACCAGGTCGGGAGTCTCGGTTTTTACTTTTTCAAGGCTTTTCAGAATATTTTGTACATTCTTGTCCACACCTCCGGCTTTTACCGGAGGAACCAGTGCTGTGATTCGTATAAAATTGAATGGTTTCAAATGATTCTCCATTAAGGATTTCCTGAATTTGAATTTAGCTACTGCAGAATAGGGTGTCAACAGAACATCTTTTAAAAATTTCTACAGATTTGTTGGATGAATAACCAAAGCCTACAAAAAGGTAGGGATTTTGTTTTCTTCTTAATTTCCGTTTTTGTCAAAAAAAGATGTAAATAGTTATATAGGAAATAACTGTTTTCTTACAGAACCCTTATAAAACTTTTGGCACATCTTTTGCATTTTACAGGAAACAAAGAGGTTGAGGCGAAAAAAATGCCTTGGCAGGAGGATGTTATGGTACCTTTTGATGCAAGCAAGTCTTTATGGATCATCGATTCAACACTGCGGGAACGCAGCATGATGAAAGGCAGAGAGTACACAGAAGCAGAAAAACTGAAAGTTGCAAACCTTCTGGCAAAAGCCGGAGTGCATGAAATTGAAGCAGGAATCCCTTCCAAAGGATCCAAGGAGAGCAGAGTGATCCGTCAAATCCGGATAGAGAATCCCCACACTCTGGTCACCTGCTGGGCAAAAGCTTCTATTGAGTCAATAGAGCTGGCAAAACGCTGTTCAGCCAATTCCATTCATCTCTGTTTTTCTGAAGATATCATTGGGCAGGGAGTCTCTTCTGCACAATTTGAATCCTCTTTGAATCAGATGGGGAAGATGATCAAGGAGTGCTTTAAATCCTTTGATTATGTCAGTGTAGGAATTTCCAACCCTTTTAACGGGGATCTTATTAAACTGAACAGGTTTGTTTCCAAAGCTGTTCACCATGGAGCTTTAAGGGTCCGACTGGCCGATTCCGGTACCCGAATGTCCCCTGAGGATGTTCAGAAGTTTTTTGAAACTGTGAAAATCAGGACCAATGCTCCTCTGGAGTTTCATGGTCATAACAAATCGGGTAAGGCCATGGAAAGTTCTCTCCGGGCCATCCGGGGAGGGGCAGAGTCAATCAGTCTGACCGTAGGCGGACTGGGCGAAAACGGAGGGGTTGCCAACCTCGAAGAGATGGGACCTGCTCTGCTGAGTCAGTTTCAGTATACGAATTTGAACTTCTATAAACTCAATGAAGCCGCAAAATACGTAAATATGCTGGAAAACCGCAGAAAACCCCGGAACAGATCTGTTGCCGCCTGACATCCTGAACCATCTCCAGCTGATGTGATATACTTTTATCAGCTGGAGAATTTATGGACAATCCTGTCAGATGCTCCTGGTGCCTGAAAGATCCCTTATATATCAGGTATCATGATGAGGAGTGGGGAGTCCCAGTACGGGATGACCGGAAACAATTTGAATTTCTTGTTCTTGAGTCTGCACAGGCAGGTTTAAGCTGGCTGACTATTCTGAAGAAGCGTGAAGCATACAGGAGAGCCTATCGGGATTTTGATCCTGCAATGGTAGCGCAATTCGGTCAGGATGATGTTGACAGGCTGATGAATGACCCAGGAATCATACGGAACCGGAAAAAAATTGAAGCATCAGTCAGAAATGCCCGGTCTTTTCTTCAGATCCAGAAAGAATACACATCTTTCTCCCGGTATTTATGGGAGTTCCTGGGGGATACGCCCCTTGTCAACTCCTGGACCTCCCTGGATCAAATACCCGCCGAAACAGAATTATCCCGTAAAATCAGCAAAGATATGAAAAAGAGAGGATTTTCTTTTCTTGGCCCTGTTATTGTTTATTCCCATTTGCAGGCAACCGGGCTTATTCAGGATCATTTGACATCCTGTTACCGCTATCTGGCCTTAAAGGAATAATTCGGGTTATACTCCCGATACTTCCATCAGGGGGGCTGTTACATAAGAGTCATGGAGTTTGTTTTTTTTAAAAACAGAAAAAAAAATCAGCGGTTCGTCTTTATTTCGGCTCTATTGCTGTTTCTCGTGAGTCTCTCAGCAGCCGCTTCTGTTATCCTTTCTGCTGTTCAGGTATCCAGGTGTGAAAGAATCTTTGAAAAAATTCTCTCGGGCCGGCAGCTTCAGAGAAAAGAAGTTGTTGACCTGGGTCTCTCCCGGGAAAAAATTCTTGCCAGGGTTTTCTCCGGTTATACAAAGAGTGAAATTCTGGCTGCCGGATTGCTGCTGGAAGGCCAGGGTTTTCATAACATGGCAGAGACTTTCTTTTTCAAAGTCAGCGCCAATTCGGATTCTTTATCTGAAATGGGGCAGTCTCTCCTGGCCGATTCCCTTTTGAAAAGAAAAAAGTGGAAAGAGCTTGCATCCTTCTGTGAGCTTATGATTAAAGGGGAAAACAGTGGGGCTCCCTGGTTTGATCTTTATTACAAAGCTTTGGTCAGAGGGGGGATTCACCCTTCTCCGGATATTTCCCTTAAGGATCGGGAGATTTTGTGGGCCATTCCTTTTCTGGAAGAGAAGGAGCAACTCTCCCAGGAAAAGTTGTACCGGATTCTCCTCAGCTATCCTCTTACAGATCTGTTCGAATTCATGGAGTACTGGCACTCTCCTTTTAGGGACGACTCCGGGATATCTCAAATTCTGGATTTCAGAACAGCTTTGGAAGAGAGAGACAACACAGGGGCTGAAAAGCAGTTTCAGGAGCTTTGGGAGGCTTTTTTTTCAGACTTTACATTACTTCCGGAGAACTTTTTGCTGGAACTCCGGGATATGCTCAGGAATTCTCGCAATACATCATATTGGATAAAAGAGTTTCAGTTCTCCTCTGTGCAGTATCAGGGGTTTGCCGGAGCTTTTCTGGTCGGCTCATTACAGGAACATGCCGGACATTACGAGTCTGCTCTGGAAAGTTACTCCCTGGCAGGCCTTAAAGCCCGTGGTTTTGATGAAAAGAGGCGTTCCCAGTGGTATGAGTTGAGAATTCTCATCAGGTATTTTCCTGATCTTGTATTATCTTTCCTCATTGAACATGCCTCTTCCTGGGGCAATAGCAGCTATTTTGATGATTTGTTAGATGAATACTTCAGCTATCTGGTAAGAACAGAGGACTGGGATGTGTTAAATCATTCTGTAAAAATTCTGGCCGGAACAGATTTGACATCAACCGTTTCCCAGGGCGTTTTTCTTCTTAATACCGCAGTGGAGTCGGGAAAACTGGATGCCCCGGACTATCTGACCAGCCAGTTTGTGAGTGAGCATATCAGGAGAGATAAACTGGGATATTATTCCCTGGTATCCTACCCGGAGATCTGGCCTTATCGAAGGGGACAGGATGTTTTTCCCAAATCGGCAGAGCTTTCCACAGAAGCCCGGGAGGTGCAGGATGTCTATGCAATTCTGCTGCAGGCCGGCAAAGTTGATCTGGGATGGACCCTCTGGAACGACAGGAAGGATTCGCTGGGACCTGATCTGGTCGCAGCTTTCAGCAGCAGGCTGTTTCAGCAGCAGGAGTTTTACAGATGTATTCAGTTTTCAGGGTTCTGGTTTTATCGCTGGCCTTCCGGATATGCCGTCAATCTTCTTCCCTGGCTCTATCCGCAGGACAGGGATCTCCCTGTCTATGAATATTCACGCAAGTACGATATTCCCGAGGAGTTGATCCTTGGTATCATACGGCGGGAAAGCGCCTTTCATTCCAGCATCGAGTCTCATGCCGGCGCGGTAGGATTGATGCAGCTGATGCCCTCTACTGCTTCGGATCTGGCATCCCGTTACAGGATGCAGGATTGGAATTTGACCAATCCTTCTGATAATATCCGGTTGGGAACAGCCTACATCGACTGGCTGAAAGAGAGGTACTGGACGGAAAATTATGCAGAAATCCTGGCTGCTTACAATGGAGGGGGTGGTAACCTCCGAAAGTGGAAGAGAATTTACGGGGATCAGGATATTCAATTGTTTATCCAGGGGATTCCCTACCAGGAGACCCGTAATTATGTTCGGAAAGTCATTGTCGCGGCAGCTTCATACAGGTATCTTAATACAGGGCAACCGCCGGCAGAGTGGATTGATCAGTTTTTTGAGCCATTTCCGGCTATGTAGGAGTATTAACAGGTGGTTTTTTTATGAATTATTTACAGGGTATTTTTTTAGGACTTCTTCAGGGAGTGACCGAATTCCTTCCTGTTTCCAGTTCCGGACATCTTCTTATGATGAGAAATATTCTGGGATTGGGTGATATTCCGGTTTTATTTGATGTTCTTCTTCATATTGCAACTCTGATCGTGGTACTGGCTATGTTCAGAAAAAAAGTCCTGGACCTGATCATTTCGCTGGGAAAATGGATAGTCCGGAAAGGGGATGAGACGGATAAGTCAAATATGAAGTTAATAGGGATCCTTCTCGTATCTGTATTTGTTACAGGAGTCATAGGAATCCTTATCGACGGCCTTGAGCTTTCGTCCACTCCGAAAATTGTCTTTCCCATGTACCTGGCGACTGCTGTTATTTTATGGTTTACCAGAAAAGCCCCCGGGGGAAGATCCTATAAAGAGCTGACAGTTCTGGATGGTCTTATTGTGGGATTTGCTCAGGGGCTCGGTGTTCTTCCGGGGATCTCCCGATCGGGAATCACAATTTCTACGGGACTGTACCGGAAAATGAACCGAGATGTGGCTGCGGAATACTCTTTTCTCATTTTCATCCCAGCTGTACTCGGTGCACTGCTTCTGGATATGAAAGATGCTACGGACCTATTGAGTACAGTCTCTCTGCCTGTGATGACCGTCTCTTTCCTGGTTACCATGATTTCTGGATTCCTTGCTTTGAAACTGCTTGTCAAACTTATCGGCAACGGAAAATTTTTCTACTTTTCATTTTATCTGATTCCTCTGGGAATCTTCGGGTTATTATTTTTCTGAAACCCTTTGGTGATCCCCCTCTTCCCCGAGGGGTATCAAGAGGTTCTCTGAACCGCCGATAATATAGAGGGGGAGGTCCTGTGAATTCCGAGAAATTTCAAAAAATTCTGGCAGTTGTCCTGTTGGGGACGGCTTTTCTGCTCTTTATTATGATCATCGCAGGAGCATCCGGTGTTAAAGGGGGAGCTGGTTCGTTCCTTGTCTCCTCTTTCCATCTGGCTTCAGTATATATTCCTCTTTATCTGGTCGTTTGCGCCTATGCCCTTTATGCCAGGGATAGTCAAAAACTCATTGCGGGTCTCAATTTTTCACTTTTGCCCTTTTTGAATCTCACTCTGCTTCTTCATATTCTGACCGGCAACAGGGATATTCCCGTCTCCAAAATACTGATTGATAATATGGGCAGAACACTCTCTTCGCTTTTTTTGCTTGTTCTGTTTCTGGTGGAATCCGCATTGGTCTATAAACTGGGGGAGCTGCTGTTTCCGGGTAAGCCATGGCTCCCCCGGATTTCCGCACAGATACCCCGTTTAAACAGGTCGGTGAAACAACTCCAAAAGGGATTTAAAAGAGGGGCAGGAAAGTTATCTCAAAAATCCAGAGAAATCCCTCAAGTCGAAAAAGAGGACCAGGAAACTTTCAAACGGGAGGTGTTTCCTTTTCCGGATCTCCCGTCTCCCCTGGATCCTCTCCCTGATACTGATGATAGTGAAATCCAGTCTCTTATCTCTTCTGTTCTCAAGCCGGATTCTCCAGGTCCTTCACAGACGGGAGATTTTAATCCGGAAAAAACGCTCAGTATTTCCGATGTGGTCGACTCTGAGAATGAAGAAGATTCGGATAACGGAAATTCCGAAATCCTCCAGGAAGCTGACCTTCCCGTTATGCATGAAAGCGACCCGGGGATCGAATTCCTGATAAATCCCGAGGAGAATGAACCATCGCCGATCCAGGATCTCCCTCCGGATACAGAAGAGAGTGTTTTTGAATTAGAAGAAAATTTGTCTTCTGATGGTCAGGACATTCCGGATGAAGTTCTGCCATCGGAAAAAGAGGATCCCCAGGGGTGCGGAATTGACTCTGAAAGCGGGGATGACTCCCCCGGGGCGCAAGAGGCCGATGATGACTACTATGAAGACGAAGGTTATCTGGCCGACAGGATGGAAGGCCTGGATCAGTGGAGATATCAGGACCAGCCGGAAGAGCCGGACTACGAAGATGATCCGGAAGAACCGGAGGAGCTGGAGGAGCTGGATGGGGAATCCCACTCTGTTGAGGATAAACTGAGTCCGGAAGGTGAAACAGAAAAACTGGGAACCCTGAGCAAAGGGCTCCCCCCCAGGCACAAGCGGAAAAAACATTATCAGGTTCCGGTAGCGGGTCTGTTAAAGGATTATCCTGATAATGGTTTTGATCAGATTGATGAGGATACCCGCCGTTCTGCCAGAGCTCTGGAGGAAACCCTCCTGGAATTCAAGATTGATGCCAAGGTCACCGGGATTTCCAAAGGTCCGGTTATTACCATGTTCGAGATACAGCCGGCTCCCGGAGTGAAGGTTTCCCGGATTGTGAATCTTCAGGACAATCTGGCTCTGAGATTGGCTGCGTCCCGCATCCGTATTGTTGCTCCTATTCCCGGGAAACAGGCTATCGGCATTGAAGTTCCTAATAAAAAGCGGGCTATCGTCTCTTTCAGCGAGCTGGTCAGTTCTGATGATTTCGGAGAGGGCGAATATGAAATCCCGGTTATTCTGGGTAAGGATATCAGCGGGGGCAATCAGATCATTGACCTTTCCAGGACCCCCCATCTTTTGATAGCCGGATCCACCGGTTCGGGTAAGTCGGTCTGTGTCAACTCTCTGATCTGTTCCATCCTGTTCAAGAAATCCCCCCAGGATGTCAAACTGATGATGGTGGATCCCAAAATTGTGGAATTGAAACTGTATAATGACATTCCCCACCTGCTGACACCTGTGATAACAGAGCCCAAAAGGGCTTTTCAGGCTGTTCAATGGTGCCTGTATGAGATGGAAAGGCGTTATTCCCTTCTGGATGCCATGGGGGTCCGGGATATTAAAAGTTATAACAAGAGGATCAAAGACCGGGATATTGCCACAACCAAACTGCCTTATATTGTCCTGGTTATCGATGAGTTTGCCGATTTGATGGCTACATCAGGAAAAGAGCTGGAAGGTATTGTTGCCCGCCTGGCCGCTATGTCCCGTGCTGTGGGCATCCATCTGGTTCTGGCTACACAGAGACCCTCCATCGATGTCATTACCGGTCTAATCAAGGCTAACTTTCCTTCAAGGATCGCCTTTATGGTAGCCAGTAAAACCGATTCCCGGATCATCATCGATATGATGGGTGCAGAGAAGCTTCTGGGCAAAGGAGACATGCTTTTTACCTCAGCCTGGGATCCTTTCCCCTCCAGAATGCAGGGAGCCTTTTTGGCGGAAGATGAAGTGGAACGTGTGGTTTCCTATGTAAAAACCCTGGGGGAGCCGGAATATATTGATGATGAAATCTTTCTGGATGATGAAGATGACTATACTTCCGACGGAGAACGGGGTGACAGCTCCTTTAGCGATCCCCTGTACAACAAATCTCTGGAAATTGTTATGCAGGCCGGAAAAGCATCGGCATCCTACCTGCAGCGCCGGTTGAAAATCGGTTATAACAGAGCCGCTCGGTTGGTGGAGGAGATGGAAATTCAGGGAATTGTGGGCCCCCAGAACGGGAGTAAACCCCGGGATATTCTGCATATTCCTGATAATCCGGGAAGCCGGGTTCTCAATGAAGATTGATTTTTCATGGAATAGAAAGGAAGGTCACAGGGCAAAATATAAATAACAGGAATAGGAGGCTCTTTGTCCCGTTCCTGCTGAACAAAAGAATGTTTCTGTAAAAAGCCTTTATCACTTGTCCTTTTTCTGTTTCTGTTCGGTTTCGGCTTTCCGTTTTTCTGCCTCTTCTCTCATCTTCCGGGCAAACTCAGGGAAGCGGCCCAGAATTTCATCGAAGGTTTCCTTGTTCAGGGAGTAGCAGTCGCAGTACTCTCTGGCTTTAATCGTTGCGTTTCTGGGTGCGCTGAAAAGAAGAGCAATCTCACCAAAGAAGGATCCCGCGCCCAGTGTGGCATATACAATCTTTTCATCCTCCGAAACAACATCTACGGAACCCCGGCTGATAAAATACATTTCGTATCCTATTTCCCCCTTGATCACCACATAGTCTCCGGGCGTAAAAACCACAGGCTCCAGGTTCAGGATAATATCCTTTATAAATTCTTCCGAGGTATTCTGGAAAAGAGGGACTTTCTGGATGATTTCCCTGTTGAGGAATAAAGATACCGATGTCTGAAGCGGTTTGGGAAGGTCCGCCAGAATGGAGGATTCATCGTATCCTCTGCGGCTTTCCCAAAGGTATTCGTAATAGTCATTAATTTTATCTTTCAGGTCCGAGGGAATGTGTTTGTACTTCATAAAAGTTGTAACTTTTTCCATCTTCTCCTGGTACTGGGATTTGGCAATGTCTATATTGGCTATGATATTGGCTATGTTACCAATAATAAAACCGTACATACCGGCACCTATCAGCTCAATTATTACGATAAAAATAATCTGGGCATTGTTTGCCTGATCCGGTGTTACGTCTCCGTACCCAATCGTTGTCAGGGTGGTAACGGTCCAATAGAAAGCTACTATGTAACGATTCAGTTTATCGGCATCCCCTAAACCGCCGGTTATAAATATCCAGCCGCAGGAGATCAGATGAGCCACAATGAGAATCCAGAAGATCAGCAGAGCCATCCTGATAAAGCTGGGGTTCATTTTCTTGCTGTTCCGGATCCGCGAAATTGTTCTGCGTATGCGGAAGAGTTTAATCAATCTCAGCATATTCAGGTAAATGGCAATTTCCACAATAATCTCATTGGAAAAAAGCGTCAGAATCATATAAAACGGGAGGGCTGCCGCAACGTCCAGTAACAGATATTTTTTGCGATAGACCTTGAATACTGTTTCCCGGTCGCTGATAAATTCTCTCTGTTCATAAAAACCTGTATGAGACTCCAGATATATATCCAGTATGTACATCATGGAAATAAGAAAGTCAAAAAACAGGAGAGATCCTTTCATGGGGATCCTGAAAACGGTTATCAGAGGGATCAGTATGGTGATCGCAATGGTCGCCAGAAGTATGAGAGTATCCCAGAAGATCTTTTTTCTGTTGTTCGGATTGATTATCTGAAGTTCCATATCTTACATATTATCGGTGGAGACCCTTTTTAACTCCATTTTTTTCCTGTTCCTTTTTAAAAAACATGAATATTGTATATTAGAAAGAGAGGAGGCCTGGTAATGAGCCTGAATCATGTATCTGAAGAAATTTTTGATATTGTTGATGAAAATGATAATGTCATTGGGAGAGCTTCCAGAAATGAGGTTCACGGAAACCCCTCTTTGATACACCGGGTTGCTCATGTGCTGGTTTTTAATAGCTCCGGAGAGCTGTTTCTTCAGGAACGGAGCCGGACAAAGGATGTTCAGCCCGGAAAATGGGACACTTCCGTCGGTGGGCACGTGGACGCCGGAGAATCCTATGAGGACGCTGCTTTCCGCGAAATGCGGGAAGAACTGGGTATTCGGGATGCCTCAGTGGAATTCCTTTATACCTACCTTCACAGAAATTCCTATGAATCGGAATATGTAAAAACATACAGGTGTATTTGGAATGGTTTTATTCAGACAGATCCGGAGGAAATTGAGGAAGGCAGATTCTGGTCGCTGAAGAGTATAAAAAAAGCCGATCCCGGCCTATTTACGCCGAATTTTCTGGATGAGCTGGAACGCTATTTCATTTTGGATAATTAATTATCCAATATTGTGAATAGTTCCTCTTATCCCCTCTTGGGAAAGTGGAAAAAATCCGTTATGATCTGCTTAAAAACCGGGAGGAAAGAATGACTCTGAAAACGAAAGGGCAGATCGAGGCGGAAATCAGCGAAGCGGTCATCCGTTTTGAAAAAGAGTTTATGGGGCGGGGCCCTCTGGAGTCCAAAGCGTATATTGTGGACGATATGGTTATTGTCAGATTGAAGGATGTTCTGACGCCGGCAGAAAAGAAGCTTGCCGAATCGAACGATCCCAATGACGGCAGGATTATCATAAAAAGGATGCGTCATGCTCTTCTGGAAAAAGGCAGACCTATACTGGAAGGGGTGATTAAAGATCTGATGAATGTTTCCGTGCGCAGCCTTCATTCCGATTTGAGTACGAAAACCGGAGAAAAAGTCATTGTATTTTCCTTAACGGAAAAACCTGATCTGGAACCTTCTTCAAGCGGAAGGTAGGGGGAGGATCTCTCTTTTTACCTTTCTAATTGCTTGACTGAAAACGATTTTTCATTAAAATAGTTCGTGCTGGTAGAATGTCGGGGAAGAGCTTTACGCTGGTCACCGGCAGGGAATTCAGCCCCTTTCAATACCATAAGCTTGAATAATCCGGAATAATCGGATGACTGAAGATAGAGGTATCTAATTAAATCTGACTCGTAGATCCGCAATTCGATGAGTCAAAAACAGGAGTTTTAAAATGTCAGTTCCTACAAAGAACCAGAAACTCATTGCATGGGTTGATGAAATCGCTGCAATGACCACCCCTGAACAGGTAGTTTGGTGTGATGGTACCAAAGAAGAATACGACCGACTTATGGCTGAAATGGTCGAATCCGGTATGGCTATCAAACTGAACGAAGAAAAAAGACCTAACAGCTACGCTTTCAACTCTGACCCCTCAGATGTTGCCCGTGTGGAAGCCCGTACTTACATTTCTACTACCAAAAAGGAAGATGCCGGTCCTACCAATAACTGGATCGACCCCGTAGAACTCAAAGCAACCATGAAAGAGCTGTACAAAGGCTGTATGAAAGGCCGTACCATGTACGTTATTCCTTTCTCCATGGGGCCCATCGGTTCTGATATCGCTCAGATCGGTGTGGAAATCACCGACTCTCCCTACGTAGTTGTGAACATGCACATCATGGCCAGAGTTTCCAACAAAGTTCTGGACGTTCTTGGTGAAGACGGAGAATTCATCCCCTGTCTGCACTCTGTAGGTTCTCCTCTGGAACCCGGTCAGAAAGACAGCAGATGGCCCTGTGCTCCCATTGAAAAGAAATACATTGCTCACTTCCCCGAAGAAAACCTGATCTGGTCCTATGGTTCCGGTTACGGTGGAAACGCTCTGCTCGGTAAAAAATGTCTGGCTCTGAGAATCGCTTCTGCAAAAGGTAGAAGAGAAGGATGGATGGCTGAGCACATGCTGATCCTGCGTTTTACCAACGAGGAAACAGGAAAAAAATACCACATTGCTGCGGCTTTCCCCTCTGCTTGTGGAAAAACCAACCTGGCTATGCTCCAGTCAACCGTTCCCGGTTGGAAAGTTGAAACCATCGGTGATGACATTGCATGGATGAAACCCGGAAAAGACGGAAGACTCTATGCTATCAACCCCGAAGCAGGATTCTTCGGTGTTGCTCCCGGTACATCCGAGCAGTCCAACCCCATGGCTCTTGCCAGCTGTAGAAAAGACGCTATCTTTACCAATGTTGTTGTTACCGAAGACAAAGACGTTTGGTGGGAAGATATGGGTTACGACTGTCCCGGCGGCGGCGGAATCGACTGGAAAAACAACCCCTGGAAACAGGGTCAGAAAGACGCTGACGGAAACGAAGTTAAGGGTGCTCACCCCAACAGCCGTTTTACCGCCAGAGCGGAACTTTGTCCTGTAATCTGTCCCGACTGGGAAGATCCTGCAGGTGTTCCCATCGATATTTTCGTATTCGGTGGAAAGAGAACTTCCGTAATGCCTCTGGTACACGAAGCCTATGATTGGGAACAGGGTGTATACATGGGTGCAACTGCCTCTTCCGAACCCACAGCAGCTGCTCTGGACCTCGGAAACGTATCTCTCAGATTCGACCCCTTTGCCATGACTCCTTTCATGGGATACAACGGTGGTGACTATATGCAGAACTGGTTTGACATGGGAGAGAAACTGGGTGACAAAGCTCCCAAGATTTTCTATGTTAACTGGTTCCAGAAAGATGGAAAAAGGTTTATCTGGCCCGGTTTCGGTGAAAACAGCCGTGTTCTGAAATGGATGTGTGACCGTGTTGAAGGCAAAGTTGACGCCATCGATACTCCCATCGGACGGATGCCTGCTGATGACAGCATGATCGAAGGCCTTGATCTGGCTAAGGAAGACTGGGAAAGACTGATGAAAGTTGATACAGAAGCTTTCAAAAAGACCCTGTCCGATGCCAGGGAATATCTGGCCAAATTCGGTGACAGACTGCCCAAGAAAATGATTGAGCAGATGGATAAGCTGGAAAAAAGACTTGGTTAATCAATTGTAGATTGAAATAGATTGGGCCGCCTCTACCTGAGGCGGCCCATTTTTTTTGTTGCCGGAAGTGTTTTTTCTGTGCAACCAGATTGTATTAAAAACCGGTTTAAATTAAAAAATCTGATCCTATGGATTCTTATTGATAACAAATGGAACCCACCAGGAATAACCGAACAGAATAATGAGTATGGCTGTCTGGCTGTATGTAAATTCTGTATATCCGGAGTTTTTTGATGACAGGAATATGGCCTGTATCAGATGAGATAACAGAAATAGCACTAACAGGGTATTCGCAAAGAGACTCTGACTTTCCAGAGAACTGTATAATAGTATGATCCAGAGAAAAAGTACTGTTATCTGATTAATTTTCCAGAATAGGTTTCTATGAAACAGAAACATTGATCTTTCTTCCATGGCCTTATTATGGTCTTTAACAGACAGATGGGAGAGGAGACTCCCTGGATTTTTTATGGAGAAAAAGGGAAGAAAAAAGCCGCCCCGAAAGGCGGCTTGATTATTCAGATGAATCCGAGATTATCCGAGAACAGGTACCAGAGCCAGAAGTACACCGGCTGCTACGGCAGAACCGATTACACCGGCAACGTTGGGTCCCATGGCGTGCATGAGAAGGTAGTTGTTGGGGTTGGCTTCCAGACCCACTTTATTGGCTACACGGGCAGCCATGGGAACGGCTGATACACCGGCAGATCCGATCAGAGGATTGATGGGGTGCTTTGTCAGCTTGTTCATAAGCTTGGCAAGACCTACACCGGTAGCAGTTCCGATACAGAAGGCAACCAGACCGAGAGCAAGAATACCCAGGGTGTTTATGTTCAGGAACTTGTCAGCCTGCATTTTTGAACCTACAGCCAGGCCGAGCATAATCGTTACGATGTTGATCAGGGCATTCTGCATGGTGTCGGAAAGTCTGTCGGTTACACCGCACTCTTTTACCAGGTTACCGAACATCAGAGCACCCAGAAGGGGAGTTGCACTGGGAAGCAGGATAATACAAGCAGCCAGAACGGTAATGGGGAAAACGATCTTTTCGGTTTTGGTTACATGCCTCAGCTGTTCCATCTTGATTTTCCGCTCTTCCTCTGTGGTCAGAGCTTTCATAATGGGGGGCTGAATAATGGGAACCAGCGCCATGTAGGAGTAAGCCGCAACAGCGATCGCTCCCAGCAGATCCTTGGAAAGACGGGAGGCTACATAAATAGCCGTCGGTCCATCCGCACCTCCGATAATACCGATAGCAGCAGCATCATACAGGTCGAAGGTAATTCCGGGCACATATTTCCCAAGGGCAACCGCACCGAGCAGTGCGATAAAAATACCGAACTGCGCAGAAGCTCCCAGAAGTAGTGTTTTGGGATTGGCCAGAAGAGGACCAAAGTCGGTCATCGCACCAACACCCATGAAGATAATCAGTGGAAAAAGACCGCTGGTTACACCCAGATCATAAAACATCCCGATAAAACCGCCGGATACTTCGTGAAGATGCAGGGCACCTTCCACAAAATCCCCATGAAGGGAGGTATGGGAGGCGATTTCCGCAAAGGGAATGTTACTCAGGATAGCACCCATTCCGATGGGAATCAGAAGAAGGGGTTCGAATCCTTTTTTAATAGCCAGATAGAGCAGTAAGAGCCCTATAATTATCATTACCGCGTTTCCCCATCCGCCTGTCTGCAAAAAACCGAACATACCGGTTGAAAGCCACAGTTCGCGGAAGGACGCAGCCATTGTTTGTCCAAAAGTCATAAAATGTTACTCCTTAGCCAATCTCGATCAGAATCTGTCCGGCAGTTACCTGATCACCCTGGGAAACGGCAATGTTGGTTACAGTTCCGGTATAGGGAGAGGAAACAGGGGTTTCCATCTTCATCGCTTCCAGTACGATTACCTCGTCACCTTCAGAAACGCTTGCTCCGACGGCAACGGGGATTCTCAGAACCAGACCGGGCATGGGAGCGCTGATAGCCTGAGCGGCACCGGTGGATGCAGCAGGAGCAGCAGGGGCGGCGGCAGGTGCAGCAGCAGCGGGAGCGGCGGCTACAGGAGCAGCAGCGCCTCCACCGATTTCAATCAGAACCTGACCGGCAGTTACCTGGTCACCCTGGGCAACAGAAATCTTTGTTACAGTACCGGAAACAGGAGAAGAAACGGGAGTTTCCATTTTCATGGCTTCCAGAACCATAACTTCCTGGCCTTCAGAAATGGTATCACCTACGGCAACGGGGATTCTCAGAACCAGACCGGGCATAGGAGCGTTTACTGACTGGGCAGGACCGGCAGCGGCAGCAGGAGCTCCGGCAGGAGCGGCGGCAACAGCGGCGTCAATACCTTCTTTCACATCGATATTGTAGTTTACGCCATTAACGGTTGCTGTGGATCCGGCAATTTTCACACCGTAGGCTTTTCCGTTTACAGTAACGGTATAACCCGCATCTGCAGCCGCAGCGTCAGCTTTCTTGGCTTCCTTGCGGATATTCATTTTGGCTTCACCCTTCAGGAACATGATACCTTTGTCCTGACAGGCTGCTGCGATAAAAATGTTTTCGTCGCTGTGATCGGTAATTCCATTCTCAGTGAGCATTTTTTTGGCAGCTTCAATACCGAGTTTGGGGTTTTTATCATTGATGTCCACAACCAGTTCGGTGGTGGGTTCCAGTCCCATCTGCTCCTGGCAGATCGCTTTGATTTCGGGGTCCGGCTCAACAGGAGTCTTTCCGAAATAACCGAGAACCATTTTACCGTAACCTTCGGCAATTTTTTTCCAGGGTCCGAACATTACATTGTTAAATGCCTGCTGGAAGTAGAACTGGGACACGGGAGTAACAGAAGTTCCGTAACCACCCTTCATTACAACTTCACCCATTGCTTTGGTGATGTCGTGGAATTTATCCATCAGACCATTGTCTCTCAGCATCTGGGTGTTGGCAGTCAGAGCACCTCCGGGAAGGGGAGAGAAGGGGATGATGGGGTTAACCATGGTTGCTTCGGGGGGAAGGAAGTAGTCTTCCATGCACTCTTTGAATACGTCTTCCACTTCCATGATTGCATCGGGATCGATTCCCAGATCGAAGTCGGTTCCTCTCAGGGCATGCCACATGGTCATAAGGTCAGGCTGACAGGTTCCGCCTGATACGGGAGACAGTGAAAGGTCTACCTGAGTTGCTCCGGCTTCGAGTGCTGTTACATACTGCTGAATGGAAACACCGGCAGTTTCGTGAGAGTGGAATACAATGTTCATATCCGCACCAAGAAGCTCTCTGGCTGCTTTGATGGTTTCTCCGACAACTTTGGGAGTGGTTGTTCCGGAAGCGTCTTTAAAACAAACTGAATCGTAGGGAATCCCTGCATCCAGGATGTTTTTAAGAACAGAGATATAGAAATCTTTGTCATGGGCTCCGGTCGCTCCGGGAGGGAGAGCCATCATGGTAACAACAACTTCGTGTCTCAGGCCGGCATCGTGGA
This sequence comes from Oceanispirochaeta sp., assembly GCA_963677615.2. Lineage (GTDB taxonomy): Bacteria > Spirochaetota > Spirochaetia > DSM-2461 > DSM-2461 > Oceanispirochaeta. Next base: position 647,097 of record CAXXQW010000006.1, read on the forward strand.
TACACTGACCGGAGTAGATCAGGTTATTCACATCGTTCAGAGCATCAAAGTTTCTGATAGTGGTAATACCGTGTTTTTTAAACATTTTGGCGTGCAGATCGATGATGTCTCTGGACTGAGAGCTGAGTCCTACAACGTTTACACCTCTTGCAAGGGTCTGCAGGTCCGCATCGGGTCCGGCAGCTTTTCTGAACTCGTCCATCATATCGAAGGCTGATTCATTTCCGTAGAAAATGGGCGCCTGGAAACGAGCTCCACCGCCGGCTTCGAAATGTTTGATTCCTGCCTTGGATGCAGCTTCAACTGCAGGCATGAAATCTTTTGTTAATACACGGGCTCCGTACACGGACTGAAATCCGTCACGGAATGCGGTACACATAAAATTTACGCGTTTCTTCATGGAATGTAACCTCTTTTTTTATTTGGTTTGAGCTTTTACCGCTGCGATCACAGCAGCAATTTCTGCGTCTGCGTTTGCTCCGGCATTGGCAGCTGTGGTTGATTTTCTGACAGCGGGAGCAGCTGGTTTTTCCGGCTCAGGGAAAAACTTCGTAACAATTTTGGACATGAAAGTTGTACTAACGACCAAAAGAGTCAGAAACAGAAACACCACGGACATTCCGACAATGGTAACTATAAGACCACTAATCATAGATGCTCCTCAGATTGGATTTTTATTTCGTATTTAGTCTGACTCCTAAACTGGCAGGAATGGAGTTAGACCGTTTAACTATTGAATCGCTCAGGATTTACCGATTCAAGGTAAACTATAGTTGAAATTCGATCGGGGTGACAAGCCCTCAGAGATGAGTTTCCGGTTATGTAACCGGTGTTATTTAAAAAAAATAGCTCTTCCTGCGGATTATTTCTGAGTCAGGTTGAAAACTCCGTCCCAATCCTTGTGAGGAGGCTCTTTTATGAATTTAACGCAACGTTTCATGTAGATTTCCGCAGTGCTGTCCTCGGGCATGAAATCATGAACTTTTTTAAAAGACTCGATGGCTTTCTGCCACTCCCGCTGCTCAAAAAAGTCAAGACCGTGATGGAAATGCTCCAGGCCCATCAGTATCGTCTCATCCGTCGAAACTCTCTCATCAATCAGTTCATATAGCCGGACAGGTTCGTTAATTCCCACAACCCTGACCCTGTCAAGTTTTCTCACCGTAAACAGATCTCCCGTTTCCCGGAAGGTGGCATCACTGATAAGTATCCAGGTTCCGTACTGTTTGTTTACTCCCTCAAGTCTGGCAGCCAGGTTCACCGCATTTCCCATCATGGTATAATCCATTTTCTGGAGAGTCCCCATGTTTCCCACGACCATATCTCCTGTATTGATACCGATCCGGGTCAATAGCTCTCCGGGCGCTTTTTCCTGCTGGAGCATTCTCTGATTCAGGATCTTTTCGGCCTTTTTCATTTTGATAGCTGCCCGGCAGGCTTTGACTGCATGATCCTCAAAGGGATGGGGAGCCCCGTAAAATGCAATAATGGCATCCCCTTCATACTTATCAATGGTTCCTTTTTCTTCCATAATCAGATTACTCATCTCTGTAAGGTACTCATTGAGAAGGGAGACCAGATTCTGGGGCGTCATCTTTTCTGATATGGAAGAAAAACCCTTTACATCGGTAAAAAAAGCAGTCATATGCCGCTCCTCTCCTCCCAGGGTCAGTTTTGAAGGGTCATCCAGAAGGTCTTTGATAACATCATCAGAGAGGTACTGGGCAAAGGCGCTTCTGATGAAACCTTTTTCTTTTGAGGCCTGAAGGAGATTGATACTTATGGTACTGATGAACGATAGTATGAGACTGATTCCCGGAGTCAGTAGGGGAATAAAGGTTCCGGTTAAAAGAAAAAATCCCCCCAAGGAGGCTTCAGTGAGAAGAAAAATTCCGACTCCGGCAAGAATCCCTGCGGTAGGATTGATTTTTGATACAATCAAACCTGCCAGCAGTGTCAGAATTATGGTCAGGATGACCGGTACCCATAAGGGCGATTCGTCCAGGAACTGCCGGGAAAGGATTGTGTTGGTGACGGCTGCATAAAGCCCCATATTCATATACTCTTCTTCAAAGGGATTGACCCCGATATCGGTTGTGGATGTACCGGAGTAGCCGATTACACAAGTGGATCCTGAAAGCTGTTCTTTCAGTTCGCTTCTAAGATCCTGAATTCTGGAAAGGGCTGTTCTGGTTTCGGAAAATACTTCGGGCACAAAACGGATCAGGTCATTGAAGTAATCAATCTGTTCCGAAGATAGATCCGGAAAGGTGAGGTAATAGTTCAGTTCGTCCAGAATATTCTCTTCTGCTCCGCTGTTGAGAAATGATTGAGTTTCCTGAAAAAAGAGTTCCCTTATTTGAAGATACTCCTCCAGTATCTCCTGCTCCGGGTCATTGAGCTTGTCGTTCTTGAGTGTTTCGGAATACTCAAAGTAAGAAAGAAGCGGAGTCTCTCCCGTATAGAAAGGAGCATCCAGAAGGCCCTGAGACTCCATGAGGCGGAGATTGTAGATCAGATTCGATACAAGTCTGTCATGGTTGTAGAGTTTGTAGAAACTTATATGGCGGAAGCTGTCTACAAAAGTTTTGGCAGGCCAGTTGATCAGCATTTTTCCATGCTGGTCCAGAGGAATCCTGATATCATTCCGTTCTCCATCGTCTGTGAGAGCTTCCTGCATAATAATGCTGTTTTTGCTGAGCAAGAGCCCCTGTACGTCCAGTTTCTGGATCAGTGCGGAAAATCCCAACTGGGGGTAAAGATTTCCCTTGCTGTTGAAAATCAGATCAATTCTCCGTCTTACCCCGTCGGAATCAATCTCTACCCGGGGAAATCCTGCATTCAGGGCTGCGTCCAGAACAGGATAAATGGAGGGTTTTATCTCTTCTGCTGCGGCAAATACGCCTGCTTCACCTGAGGTCAGGTTGTTCAGTGACACTTTTTTAATGGCCAGCTGGCGCAATTCATCCGGTACCGTTTCATCAGGAGAGTCCATCATGTTCACTGTGGCTATGACATTACCGAACCATCCCACAGCCTGGCCAAGATAGGCATCATTGTCTCGGGCGACTTTGTTCACTTCCTGAAGGAGTTCATTTTTCCTCTGCTCCGCATAGTCACTGAGTTCTACAAAATACTGATCTACTTCGTTCTGGGGGATCTGCCCCTGAGCTATGGCATTGATAAGGGCATACTGCTGATCCGAAAGATCCTGGAAAACTTCTGAAAACTTATCGGGAATCTGTTCCTCCAGGAATCTGTTATTAATACCCGCAGGACTCCTGTCGATGAACTCGATATCCAGAAGCGCATATTCGGCCCCCAGTTCCTTCATAAGGATAAGACCGTCTGCAAAAATGTCCCTGCTGATGGGATACATATTGATATTGCTTATAGTCAGATCATCGATATTAACAAGGAGTAGCTCTTCTTTTTCTTCCACTTCCGGTTTGATATGCAGCAGGATATCGTACATTTTGTATTCAATATTTCTGTAATTATCCAGTAAAAGCAGAAGCGAAAAAAACAAAGCAATGAAAAGCGGTATGGTCAGGACAAAAAACTTTTTTTTCATGAAAATCCTCCGGGAGGGGTCTCCTTTAGTATATTATTGGGTTTCTTGGATTTCAAAATAATTCTATTTTTATAACCTTTTTATTTTTCCTTAAAAAATTATTGTGGTTTTCTCATAGTCTGACTAGACTTGATATATAGATAATACAGGAGAAAGAGAAATTATGGCCAGAATAATAATAAAAAGTCTTTTATTTATGTTGCTGCTTTCCCTTTTTGAGCTGGCGGCTCAGTCCAATGAATTACTCGATGATTATTACTCCAGAAGTGAAGCGGACTTTGGAACATCCACTTATCTTGTTCTGGCTGCTTCGGGGAAAATATCAGAAAGCGATGGTGTTCCTGAAGCGCTTTCGTGGCTGGAAGTTAATGGTCTGGACGGCAAGTTTTCCAGTATGAATCCGGACAGGCCGGTCAGTTACGGCGAGTTTGCTTTCCTGCTTATGAAAGGGTTTGACTTGAAAGGCGGGATTCTGTATTCCCTTTTTCCAGGGCCCCGTTATGCCGCCCGGGAGGCTTCTTACAGAAAATGGATCCTGGGGAATTCCATGCCCGGCAGGACACTGAAACCTTTTGAAGCCATTAATGCTCTGACACTGATTGCTGAGGAGAGCCAATTATGAAAATCCGGATATCAATGGCAATGTATTTTTTGACACTTCTTGTTTCTGCGGCAGCTCAAACGGACTGGGGCGGGAAAGTCGAAAATATCACACAATACGCGACCATGGAAGATGAAACCTTCACCCAGGCAGACAAACTCTCTTTTTGGGGAAAATATGCCTTCTCTGGTAATTCATTATTGTATACAGAAGCGGGGTATCTCTTCCGTTATGAAAATGAGGAAGCTATTCATGCTCCGGAATTGAAGGCTTTCTATCTGAATGTAAAAGAGTCCGGATTTATGGGTACCGATTATACCCTTGGCAGGTTCCGGATGAAAGACAGCAGCAGGCTGCTGCTGAATTCCATAGCTGACGGTTTCAGCATTTCTTATCCATCCGGTCAGTTTTCCTTCTCATTCAGTGCGGGCTATACAGGTCTGGTTTTTATTGATAGTTCAGAAATTGTCATGACCCCATCGGATGATTATGAAAAACAGGATGATCAGGGCTTTCTGGCTCCTCCCCGGATTGTACAGGTTTTGAATCTGAAATTCTCAGGCTTGACTCCGGGGCTGACTCTTCTGTTTTCTCTGGCCGGTCAGGAAGATCTCAGAACAGAAGAATTTATTGAGGATTATGTTCCCGGTACCGGTAAATTTCATACTCAGTATGCCTTGGCCGGATTGGAAGGTCTTATCAGGCCGGATCTGTTCTTTTCTTTCTCGGGTGTTTTCCAGACAGGTCAATATATCGTTCCGGAAACCTCGGATAACTATCTGGTTCTTGCAGGACTGGGGAAAGCTGTTGTCGAGTATTATCCTGCTGCCCGTTATTCTCCTAAAGCTTCCATTGAACTACTTTATGCCTCCGGGGATTCCTGGGAGAATAGAGGAGACTGGGTTGGCTACTCTATCAGTGACCCCGGGCAGCTAAACCGGTTTTCATCGATTTCCAATGCAACGAAAGGGTTCGTTTACACTCTGCAAACCGGAAATGTCTTATACGGAGATCTCGGATTTTCCATAAAACCCCTGAAGAATCTTCAGGCGGCTATCCATGGAACCACCTTTTTCAGAGCTGTAAACGGGCCGGTTTCCGACAGTTCAATTACCGAAGAGTCCGGAGACAGCTTGTACCTGGGAGAAGAGATCGACCTGATTGTGAACTGGAGACCTTTTTCGGATCTGGGATTATCTTTCACAACCGGTGTTTTTCTTCCTAATAGTGATATATTTGAAGATGACGATATGAGATTCCGTGCAGGAACCTATCTTTCTTTTAGTTTCTAGGAGGCCTGACAATGCATACAAGGCTTTGTTTTATAACGATTATACTGTTTTTCACGACCCTGGCTGGAGCGGAAAGTGTTGTGATTCAATCCGTTTCAGGAAAAGTGGAGGTTCAGGAACCGGGAGCTTCATGGCAGAAGGCTTCCAACGGGATGGAATTACCCCTGAATACGCAAATTTCTACCGGTTTCGGCTCAGAAGCAAAAGTTGAGATGGACAATGCGACCATAACAGTCAAACCCCTTACCAGAATGACAATTCAGGAACTGGTCACCACGGAGAGTACAGCAACAACAAAACTTTTTCTGGGAGCAGGGAGAATCAGAGCTGATGTGAGAAGAAGCGGTTCTCTTGTGAATGACTTTCAGGTCCGCAGTCCGGTTGCTACCGCAGCAGTCAGAGGAACCTCTTTTACTTTTGATGGTTTGAGGCTGGAAGTTCTGGAAGGGAATGTCGACTTTTCCGGATCCAAAGGACAGAAAGTGAGTGTACCCGCAGGAGGTAAATCTGAAACTTCCGAAGGAGAAGGGCCTTCAGATCCATCGGATACGAAAAGGGAAGAGACTTCAGTTTCTCCCACCACAACTTCGGGAGAGGATAACGGACAGGGAGATACCGGGGATGACGAATTGAGCTCATCCAGAGAGGATGGATCTTCTTCTGCAACCACAGATCTTTATGGAACTCTGGAGATTATTATTGAATAGGTTTCGGGGAGCCTGAAGGCTCCCCTCTTTTTTTATCTGTTTCTCAATTCAGGCCTATTCCGAACCATACTATTCCGTTAATATTAGTGACTATGTCTCTTATGAAATCTCCTGATGCCGGTCTGACGGATCCTTATGGTCTGGTCATTCATAAACTATCCAACGGCTTAACTCTTTATCTTTCCAGCAAAGACTGGAAACCCAGAATTGAAACCAGGATTGTTATCAAAGCCGGTTCTTCCCGGGATCCGGAACACTCCACCGGTGCGGCCCATATCCTGGAACACCTGATGTTCAAGGGAAGCCGGAAAATCGGGACGACCCACTGGGAGAAGGAACAGGAAAGCCTGGCGAGACTCTACGATTTATTTGAACAGCTTCGTGAAGAGAAGAATGATCTGCAGAAGCTGAAACTCTATAAGGAAATCGACAGGGAAAATCAGATTGCATCCCATATTTCTCTTCCCGGGGAGTATGACAGACTACTGAATTCCCTGGGCGCAAGAGGCGTGAATGCCTACACCAGCCTGGAAGAAACGGTGTACAAATGTGATATCCCTGCCATAGAACTGGAGAGGTGGATTGAGGTTGAACTGGAAAGGTTTGCCTCGCCTCTTATGCGATCATTTCTGACTGAAATCGAAGCGATCTATGAGGAGTACAACCAGGATCAGGATGACGATTTTTCCAGAGCCAGAGAGCTGCTTCTTTCCCGCCTTTTTCCGGAACACCCCTTTGGAACCCATACGATTCTCGGACATCCGGAGCATATCAAAGCTCCCTCGCTGAAAGAGATCGAGTCATACAGAAAAACCTGGTATCGGCCGGAGCATATGGCGATATGCCTTGCCGGTGATTTTGCGGTGGATAAGGCTATTGCCCTTTTTGAAAGAACCTGGGGGGGCTGGATTCCCGAACCGGTTGAAACTCCCCGTCTGCCGAAGGTGACCAGTCCACTGAAAAAAGGGAAATTCCAGCTTTACGGACCGGATTCGGAATTTACGTTAACCGGTTTTCGCTTTGCCGGAATCAAATCCCGGGATTTTAACTACCTGTATATGCTGGACCTTATTCTTAATAACAGTCAGGCCGGATTGATCGACCTGAATCTTGTACAGAAACAGCGCCTCCTTGAGGGAGGCAGCAGCCTCAGCACAGCAGGTGATCATAGCTGGTTTGTTCTTTATGGAACTCCCGGTCCCGGACAGTCTCTCGGCAGTGTTCACAAGCTACTGATAAGGCAGCTTGACCTTATTAAAAAAGGCCATTTTGACAGCCGTTTGTTAAAGGGTGTTCTAAAGTATCTGGAAATGGAGAGGACCCAGGAACTGGAAACCAACGGGATTGTTGACGCTTTTGCCGATTGTTTTGCCGAAGGCATTGAATGGCAGGAGTATCTGGGGCGTATCCGTGATCTGAGGAGTATAACCAAAGAGGGGCTTATTGACTTCGTAAAAGAGAACTTCTCAGATAACTATGTCCGGGTTGATAAAAAAGAGGGTGAAGATCCCACCGTTCAGAAAGTGGAAAAGCCGGAGATTACTCCTGTATCGATCGATTACAATAAGGAGTCTGAGTTTTTTAAAGACTTCCGGAAACAGTCGCCACCTGTAATCCCCCCTGAATTCCCGAACTATTCTGAGGAGCTCTGTCATCTTCCCTTGAGCGGGCAGGTAACTTTGACTTGCGGCCGGAATAAAAAGAATGAGCTTTTTGAGTTAACCTTTATTTTTCCTGAGGGCAAAAGTTCCTCAAAAACTCTCCCCGTCGGGGTGGACTATTTCCCCTATATCGGAACTGACAGGCTCAAACCGGAAGAGCTGCAGAAAGAAGCGTTTTTTCATGGATTGGAGTTAAATTTTCAGGTGGATCTGGATCGGACGATTCTCTCTGTTTTCGGGACAATGGAAGATTTTACCCAGGCGCTGGATTTTTTAAAACATGTGATTCTCAAGGGGAGAGGATCGGTTAAGTCTTACAAAAAGTATGTTCAGAATCTATTGAAAAGGCGTTCAGATGCCAAGTTGAATAAACGGGTTCTCCTTTTCGGAGGCCTCTATTCCTGGGGTATTTACGGACCGGAATCACCTTTCCGGGACATCCTGGATGAAAAAGCACTGAAAAGGCTTGATCCGGATGATCTGATGGATGAAATCAGACGGCTGTTTCAAATGCCGCATCAGGTGTTCTATTTCGGAAATTCCGATCCAGAGGTTATACAGCGTTTAATCCGGGACTACCATCCCGGAGATCTTCACTGTCCGGTCTCTCCCCGGCCTAAAAAGGTCTACAAAGAGAAAAAAGCTGACAATACCATCTTTTTTACCCATTATGATATGCTTCAGGCTGAACTGTTCCGGGTGGCTCCTCTCAAATCATTCTCCGAATCCCTCCTTGCTTCCATCACTATGTACAATGAGTACTTCGGAACAGGATTAAACTCCCTTGTTTTTCAGGAGATCCGGGAAGCCAGGGGGTTGGCATATTCTGCATATTCCAGCATAACCGTACCTGATAACCCTGAAGGGGCCCATATCCTGCAGAGCTTTCTGGGGACCCAGAGCGATAAGCTGATTCAGGCTGTTGATGCCCTGGATGGTCTTCTGACAAAAATCCCGGAAGAGACCGGGCTGTTTCACGAAGCCAGGACGGCTATTGTGAAAAGCCAGGGATCAGAGAGAATTCAGGATTCAGATATCTTCTGGTCCTGGTGGGAGTCTGTTGAACTGGGGCTCGATCCTGATTTCCGGAAAAGGGTTTTCGCTCAGCTGGAAGCCTACTCCTATCAGGAGATGCGCCGCTTCTTTCAGGAAAATGTTCTCAATGCCCGCAGTAATCTTCTTGTTCTCGGCAGCAGGGATGAACTTGATCTTAAGGCCCTGGGGAAAATGGGAGATCTAAAGGAATTGACTCTGGAAGATCTTTTCAACTACTGATTTTTTTTACAGACCAAGTTTTTTACATGAACTATTGATTCTCCTTCACCCCATGTTAAAATAAACCAGCAAGTTCAGATAAGCGCTCAAAAGAGCCTTTTGAAAACCAAAAAAAGAGGAAGAATTGAATGAAAAAGAAACTCATCGGAATTGTTGTATTAACTGTTTTTTTTCTTTCGCCCCTGATGGCAGGATCAGGAATTACCGGTATGTGGAAAACCATAGATGACAAAACAGACATTGTAAAATCCATCATTAAAATCTACGAATACAAGGGCAAAATCTACGGCAGACTGCTGGTTATCTATGACGATGAGGGTAACCTGAAAGATACCTATGTTAATCCATCTGTTATTGCAGAAAATGTAAAGGGACAGCCGTTTTATGCGGGACTGGATATTCTCTGGGAGCTGGAACAGAGGGGTGATAAATGGAAAAAGGGCAAGATCATGGATCCCAAAGAGGGAAAAGTCTACTCTTCAGAAATCTGGATGGAAGGCAAAAATCTTATCGTCCGTGGGAAAATAGGGCCTTTTGGAAGAAATCAGACCTGGCTCCCCGCTACCATTGCAGATCTGCCGCCTGGAACTCCCGAGCCTTCCGACAGCTCCATGAAGCCTATTATCCCTCAGAACTAGTCCCGGTTCTATCCGGGGTATACAAAACCGCACCGGGAATCCCGGGTGCGGTTTGAAAAGTCATAAAAACTACTCTTCAGGAAATAGTAAAATTTCCATGGAGTTTTCAGATTTTAGATATTTTATGATTCTGTCCTGAAAAATTTCAGGGGTATAGTAGCCGGAAAGGTAATCCCTGGGAGTTATAGACTCTCTTGGCATCTCGAGCAGATAATTTCTTTTCAACCGGGAAAGCCAGAAACTGTTTTTTTGCATCTGTTCTTCCAGATATACCCATCTGGATTTGGCAACATCTTCTGTTATTCTCTTTTCCGGAGGATTTTTTTTCAGATCATTGAGGATGTCTCGTACCAGGGAAACCAGTTCGTCAACACGTTCCGGATCGCATGAAAATGAGATAAGGAATGCATAGTCTTCAAAAGGAATTTTGGAGGGATAGGCACCCACTCCCGGAGAATAGGTTCCTGCGGCCTGTTCCCGGAGTTTCTCGTTTAGAATAATATCCAGGGAGTCTGAGAGAGCCTGAAACACCTCGGTCTCTCTGTCACTCCATTCCCACAGCCCGGTGTAGATCAACGTAACATAACTGAGAGGTTCCTTTCCCGCTTTCAAGCTCTCTTTGATGACACCTTGCGGATGCCTCGCTCCTCTGTCGATCCATGACCGCTCGGTTCCTCCGCCCGGCAGACTGGCAATATATGCCTCTATATAAGGTTCAAGTTCTTCTGGGGAGATACTGCCGGTAAAAAAGAAGGTATAGCCTGAAGCATTGTTGAATACCTGCCTGTAAAAAGTGAAGGCTTCGTTCAGGTCCACTTTATCCAGAGTTTCTGCAGTGAGGGGCTGATGCCTGAAATCATCCTGATAAAGCACAGATGTAATCAGATCGCTGTATCGATTCATGGGATTAGAGTCCCGGTTTGCCAGATTATTCTGTACTCTTGTTTTATAGGAGAGCCAGAGTGTTTCATCAATTCTCGGTTCCATGAAATACAGGTAGGTGAGCTGGAGCATTTTCTCCAGATCTTCCCTGGTAGAGCTTCCATTGAATCCGCTGGTCAAATCATTGATATCAGGTTCAAGAGATATGTTGGCGCCTGCAAGAATTTTTTCAAGATCCCTTTTGCTGTGATTGCCTGCACCGCCCTGAACGACCGCATCATCAGCAAAGTCGGCTGATATGTAATCTTCATCATCCACAAGAGATAAACCTCCGGGCGCCAGGGCAGAGAACAGAATCTCATTCTCCTTGAAGTCGGTCTGTTTTAAAACAACTCTTGCTCCATTGGCCAGGGTCCATTCGTAAACATCAGGGCCTTCAAAATGGTCTTTTTCAAGAATCTCTCCTGGTGCAGGCATCTGATCCAGAAGATTTTCAGATATCTGAAGATCCTGCGGAGGTGCAGTTTCTTTATGGCTCACCAGCACGTTTATCCGTGAAAGCTCTATTGGGTCGATAGGATCCAGTCCCCTTCTTTCCGGTGCCATCGTGTAAACAACCCTGTTTTCTCCGGTGAGCCATTGACTGGCTTCTTCCATAATCTGATCAGTGGTAATCTCCGGAACATACCTGTTAAAGATATCCCACTGGTAGGCAATTCCGGGAGCCGGGTCCCGATTAAGAAACCTGTTAACATACCAGCTGACAATTTCTGCAGAGTCTATATTGTTACGGTTGTCGAACACTGTTTTAAATTCGGATGTCAGCTCCTTTACCGCTCTGTCCAGTTCTGACTGGGTAATTCCATGATCTTTCAGCTTTTTCTCTTCTGTCAGAACTGTTTCATAGGCTTCATACAGGTTGTCATCGGCAGACAGTACTGTCATTGTATGAAAATCGGTGCTCCTAGTCAGAGATGTGAAATCAACATAGGCATAGGTATAGGGAGGTTCCGGCTGGTCCAGAAGTTCCGTCAATCTGTTGTTGAAAATTCTGATATAAATTTCTCTTATGATCTCTTTCCGGTAATCTTCTACAGTTCTGACTGTTTCTCTGGGAAATTTGTTGAAAATGATAGCCGCAGTCCAGGTCGATTCAGGATCCTGCTGGATAGAATAAATTGTTTCTGAATGATAAGGTACTTCGGCTTCCTTTCTTTCTCTGGGAACAGCGGGATTCTTATAAGGAGAGAATTGAGTTTTTATCATCTGAACAACTGAGTCCGGGTCAAAATCTCCCACAGCAACAATTGCCATAAGATCGGGGCGGTACCAGTCTCTGTAAAATCTCCGGATAGCTTCGGGGGTACTGTTTTTTATCGATTCCTCTGTTCCTATGGGCAGCCTTTCCGCATAGAGGGAATTGTACATAATATCGGGGTAGGCCGCATCCATCATCCTTCTGGATGCTCCCAGTCCGGTTCGTCTTTCCTCCAGGATGATCCCTCTCTCGTCCTCTATATCTTCATCTGTAAGATTCATATGAAACGCCCATTCTTCCAGGATCTCCATTCCTGTCGTCAGGTTTTCCGGTTTATCAAGAGGGATCATCAGCTTGTAGACGGTTTCGTCAAAAGATGTATGGGCATTGATATCCGGACCGAACTGCATTCCTATACCCTGAAGATATTTTACCAGGTCGTTTTTCTGATAATTTCTCGTACCGTTAAAAGCCATATGTTCCAAAAGATGGGCCATTCCCAGCTGATCCTCGTCTTCCTGAGTGGAGCCGGCATTGACTACCAGCCTGAGGTAGGCCCTCTCTTCGGGCATGGAATTCTTTTGCACGTAGTAAGATAATCCGTTTTCCAGTGTGCCTGTTCTGACGTGGGGATCCAGGGGAATCTTTTCGGATGTCCCGTTTGCCGTAACGAGGAACGGGGCCATAAAGATAAGCGTTATCGATAATAATATGAAGGCAATATGTTTTTTCATGAATAAACCCCTTTCCTCGTATTTTATTGAGTGATTTTTTTTAAAAGCCGGACTATAATGTATCCTACTCACTTGGTACATATAGTGAAGTATAAATTAAATATAAGTAATACATTATAAATAGTTAACAAATAATTTTTTTAAATTGGTGATGCGATATGTCAATCAAAACTAAACTACTTCTCCTCATTTCAGTAATTATTTCGTCTTTCTTTTTAATAGCCTTCGGTTATTTTATCGCGATGGCTCCCATACAGAAAATCCAGGATGAATCTGTTCTGCTCGAGGATTTGAGAGATTGTATAATCCAGGAAGAGCTGCTTTTGAACAGACTTCTTGGACAGGCCCCCTTTGTGAGGGGGATGGAAGAGTTCTTCGCTGCTGTAGATAAAACTAACCAGGCCTTTGACCGGGTTGCAGAAATTAAATATCTCAGATCCAAAAGCGCCAAAGTCGCGGAAGCTCTGGATATTACTGTCCGGTTAAATGAAATGAAAGGTGAGCGGTTCACAGAGTTTGTCCGTGTGGATCAGGCTTTCCGTGAGTCAGTTAAAGAGATCTATATTTTTCTGGAATCCTTCAATTTTCTGAAGATCTATCAGGCTCAGCGATTCCGGGACCGGGCAGATGCCAGAGTGTCTGCCATGTTTAATCTGGCACTGACAGAGTTCCTTTCCCAGCACAGCATATATGAAAATGTTCTGGATAGTTCTGTTACGGTTATCGAAGAACAGTTTGACAGTATTGACAGGGAAATCCAGAAGATAAAGCAGAGGACTCTTATTCTGGCAGTGTCTGTCATCTTTGCTGCTCTGGTGCTTGTTTTTCTGGGCAGTTTCATTTTTGCCAATAAGATTGTTGTCAATATACGGTATATTGAAGGCAGTATCCGTCAGCTGAAAGACGGAGATTTGACAACAGAAGCCAAGGTTGATTCCAAAGACGATCTGGCCAGGCTGAATAACAACCTGAGTCTGTTTCAGGATACCATGAAAGGGATTATCGACCGGATTAAAGGGGTTTCAGATGAAAACCTGAGAGTTCGTGACAAGCTGACCAAACAGGTTGAGGAAACAGAGGTTACCAGCCGGACGATTTCCATGAGTGCGGATGAGATGGCTGCAGACATCAAACAGCTGGATGATACGGCCAGAAACTCCTATGAATCGGTGGAAGTTATCTCCGATAAGATTCAGAGTCTGAATGCCAGTATTCTGGAACAGACATCCATGGTGGAAGAGTCTTCGGCAGCTGTTAACGAAATGATGGCATCCATATCCAATGTGGAACAGGTAACCGTAAGAAAGCTCAGCAGCCTGAAAGAGATGGTATCGTCCATGGAAAATGGAAATGAGCAGCTGAAAGATACCACCATGAATATTCAGAAAATTAATAACAGTATTGATGCTATACGAAATATGATTAATGTTATCGAGGATATTTCATCACAGACCAACCTTCTTTCCATGAATGCGGCTATAGAAGCGGCTCATGCCGGTGAGTTCGGAAAGGGATTCGCTGTTGTTTCTGATGAAATCCGCAAATTGGCGGAAGCATCGTCCATGAATTCCAGGGAGATCGGTTCTTCACTGAATGAGATTATTGAAAATATCCGGGAAGCGACTCTTTCGAGTGACACGACACTTAATACATTTACGCAAACTGTAAAAGAGGTAGAGGGGCTTTTTACCTCTATGAACGAGATAAGTCAGAGTATGGTGGAATTGAAGGCTGGAGGAGATCAGATTCTGACCGCCATGAATTCGCTTCAGACTATGGCACTGGATGTCCGTCAGGATTCCAAAGACATGACAGACCAGTCCGAAACTGTACGGATTGCGGTAGAAAATGTACAGGCGATCTCCGGAAGTGTTCAGTCCGGGGTTATGCAGGTGTCTGAGGGTATTAAAGGAATATCATCCGCCATTTCTGTGATCCAGGAAATGACTGGAACCATTGGTTCTGTTGCCGAAAGGATTGGAGACGAACTGGACTTTTTTAAAACAGTTGTGGAAGATGAAGCGGATCAGACTGTTGATACCGCAGAAATCATCGTGGACGGTTCGGATAAACCTGATGAGTCCCAGGAAGAAACAGAACAGTTGGAAGAGCTGCAGGAAGAGGAGAAAGACAGCTGATTCCCAGCTTTTTCAAAAGCAAAAAAACCGCTCATCCGAGCGGTTTTTTTATGGTCTTATCGGTTTCCCGTTAGCTGAGACTTTTCATTTCGGTCATGAAGCCTCTGAGCATTTTACCCACAGTTTCAATGGGATGGTTTCTGATCGCATCATTTACTGCGATCAGTTCCAGGTTATCAACCTCATTTCCTTTTCCTGTCCCTTTTCCGATAATATCGGTATCCACTGATTTCATAAAATCTTCCAGCATGGGTATGGCGGCATTGGCAAAAAGGTAGTTTCCGTATTCTGCTGTATCGGAAATAACTTTGTTCATTTCATACAGTTTTTTCCGGCTGACTGTGTTGGCAATCAGGGGAAGCTCATGAAGGGATTCGTAATAGGCAGATTCTGCCTTGATTCCAGTTTCTGTCATTACCTCAAAAGCAAGTTCAACACCGGCTTTAACCATGGCAATCATTAAAATGCCGTTATCAAAGTATTCCTGTTCAGAAATTTCCATATCTCCTGCAGGGGTTTTTTCAAAACCGGTCTGTCCTGTTTCTTCTCTCCAGGTCAGAAGATTGACATCATCATTGGCCCAGTCTGCCATCATTGTGGAAGAGAATTCGCCGCTCATGATGTCATCCATGTGTTTTTCAAAAAGAGGTCTCAGGATCCCTTTGAGTTCTTCACACAGTTCGTAGGCAGTGATTTTGTCCGGGTTGCTGAGACGGTCCATCATGTTGGTTATACCGCCGTGCTTCAGAGCTTCGGTAATGGTTTCCCAACCGTACTGGAGAAGCTTGGACGCATAAGAAGCATCGACACCTTTTTCAACCATCTTATCAAATAGAAGGATGGATCCAACCTGAAGCATACCGCAAAGGATGGTCTGTTCTCCCATAAGGTCAGACTTTACTTCTGCGGTGAAAGAGGAGTGAAGAACTCCCGCTCTATCTCCACCGGTGGCAGCAGCATAAGCCATGGCAATTTCAAGACCATCACCATTGGGATCATTTTCGGGGTGTACGGCGATCAGAGTGGGAACTCCGAATCCTCTTTTATATTCTTCCCGCACTTCTGATCCGGGAGATTTGGGAGCTACCATGATAACGGTAATATCTTTTCTGATCTGCATTCCTTCTTCAATGATGTTGAAGCCATGGGAATAGGAGAGGGTTGCTCCTTTTTTCATAAGAGGCATAACTGCTTTGATGACACTGGAGTGCTGTTTATCTGGAGTCAGGTTCAGAACCAGATCTGCCTGGGGAATCAGGTTTTCGTATACATCTGCAACAAAACCGTTCTCTGTGGCATTGATATATGACTGTCTTTTTTCTTTTATGGCTCCTTCACGAAGAGCGTAAGACACATCAAGTCCGCTATCTCTCATATTAAGGCCCTGGTGCAGGCCCTGGGCACCACAGCCGATAATAACAACTTTTTTACCTTTCAGCTTTTCAACGCCGTTGAATTCTGTTCTTGAGATCAGGCTGCAGGTTCCCAGCTGATCCAGCTGCTTTCTAAGGGGGAGTGTATTAAAATAATTCATTTTCTTTCCTCTTTTCCCTGGGGGGATCTGAATAGTATTTAAGAAAAACTAACCCGACTGGCTGGTGTTGTCAATCTGGAATAACCGTATTGTCAGTGTTATGTTTGAAAAGGCTTGTTGCGAAATAAACAACAGATTTAAAAGAAGTTGCTTCAGGTTCAATTTAGGGTAGAACTCCCTGTGCAGTAGAGAAATAAAAAGGCTGCTCCCGGAGGAACAGCCTGATGATTCGCTTAGAAAAGAGTTAATCTTCTTTAAAGAAAAGTGACCGTTCTGTTTCCAGATCAAAGAAGTGGAGTTTATCCATTCTGGGAGTAAAATTCACTTCATCACCGACTTTAACATCTATTGTGGGTTCATTCTTTGTTGTGAATGTATGTGAACCGGTGTTGATATGAAGCTGGGTTTCAGCTCCCAGAGGTTCAATTACCACAACTTTGGCAACCATATTGTTTTCCACAGGAGTTGTTGTGAAATCCAGATCTTCAGGACGGATACCCACCAGAAGTTCTTTTCCTACATAGTCTTTCAGAACTTCTTTTCTTTCATCATCAATAGTGACTTTCATACCTTCTTCGGTAATGACGATTTTTCCGCCTTCTTCAGAAACTTTTGCTACAGCCACATTCATGGGAGGAGATCCGATAAATCCTGCAACAAAGCGGTTGATCGGTTCATTATAAAGTTTCAAAGGAGAACCAATCTGCTGAATGATACCGCCCTTCATAACCACAATCTTGTCTCCCATGGTCATGGCTTCTACCTGGTCATGGGTAACATAGATCATTGTTGCAGAAAGTCTGGAGTGGAGGGCGCTGATCTCTGCTCTCATCTGAACTCTGAGTTTCGCATCAAGGTTGGAAAGGGGTTCGTCAAAAAGGAACACCTTGGGTTTTCGGACAATGGCCCGGCCTACAGCAACACGCTGTCTCTGTCCTCCGGAGAGGGCTTTGGGCTTTCTGTCCAGCAGTTCTTCGATATCAAGAATCTGGGCAGCTTCTTTTACCCTTGCATCAATATCTGCTTTGGGATATTTACGGATCTTGAGTCCGAAAGCCATGTTGTCGTAAACAGACATATGGGGATACAGAGCATAGTTCTGAAAAACCATGGCAATGTCCCTGTCTTTCGGGGCCTCTTCATTCATTCTCTTTCCATCAATGAGAAGTTCTCCATCACTGATGTCTTCGAGACCTGCTACCATTCTCAATGTGGTGGATTTACCACATCCGGAAGGACCGACCAGGACTACAAATTCCTGATCTTTGATGTGGATGTTTGCTTTATCCACCGCTTTAACGTTGCCGTCGTAAATTTTGGTTATATCCTTAAGGATAACTTCGGCCATAGAATACCTCCATGGGATTATTTTATACCTGTTATCCTATTATGGTTTTCCTTATCTGTCAATTTTTTCCCTTGCATGCATTATCTTAAGGCATAAGAGGATCCGGATTGAGCAGCAGCCATTGCTGATACTCATTCCGCAGGCTTTCCGGGGGGGCTTCTTTGGTAAGAACTTCCCTGATATGAGGGAGCAATACCTGTTCTTTCACTTTATCCCACTGGGAAACCAACTGCGGGATCCTGGCAAATTCCCCAGGGTAAGGAACAAATTCTTTCAGATCCGGGTATATCCCGGTCAGAATCTCTTCATTCACTTCCCGGTTTGCCGAAATTCCTCCGAACGCGAATATCTGATCCCTGTTTCTAATGACTTCGGTATAATAGTCTCTCCAAATGTGCTTTTGCATCATCCATAACAGAAAAGACTCAGCCCCCTCCCTGTTCTGTGCATTCAGGGGCATTCCCGCCGAGACAAGACTGGTAACAAGCAGCTTTCTCCGGGGAGCAAAGTAGCGGAATGAGAGATTTTTCCGGATCTCGTCGGGCAGCAGCATTGTTTCGGACAGATTCTTTACAGTAAAGCCGATCCGGCCTTCCGTAAGAAGACGATAATCCGGTATATACATATATTTCTCATTAAAACCCAGAATGGCCGGAAGATCATGATTATAATCCCTGATCCATCCTTTCAGGTTTCCTGTTGCCGCTCCATAGGTTACCTGAGGGTCTTCAAAAAGAGACTGGAAATCCGTTGCGCTGTCCAACAGAAAAGAAATCAGGAATACATTTGACCAGAGTGGAGAAAAGCCGGCCCTGGTCAGAGCTTCATCCTGAAGAGAGTTGAATTCCTCTGCCTTCCGGGAGAGCTCTTCCCAATCTGCCGTTTTTCCTTCCCCGGAGACCAAGGGGGCTTTCTCAAGCAGAACAGGCAGATCCAGGGAAAGAGGAATCAGTTTCAGCTCTGTATTGTACTGGCAGGCCAGGAGAACAGCCGGGTATGTATATTTTATATACTCTTCCTCTCTGAGGTGATCGAGATTCTCAAACCCGGCCATATAGGCAGGTGTGTGAAGGTTCCTGTTGAGAATCAGATCCGCTGCAGGAATCTCCTTGTCTTCCTCCTGCTGGTTTGAAAAAATGACTTTTGCGGTGTAACCGGTGTTCTGTCTGTTGTACTGATCTGCAAGGATGACCGCTTCAGGGAGGTCTGTATATATATTAATAAACCTGTCATCCCGGCTGCAGGAGAGAAAGAGGATGAGGATGAACAATGCTGAAAGAGTTTTTCTCATGAATAAGAATGTAGGAGAGACCCGGCGGGTTGTCAATAAGGGAACCCATGAGGATAATGAAGCCGTGTTATTCAGGCAGTACAGTCAATATTTGAAAGAAAAATACGGGGAAACCGTTTACAGGATCGGAGTGGATGGAGGCTTTTCCTGTCCGAACCGCGGAAAAGACAGGAATTCCCCCGGGTGTTCCTACTGTGATGTGTATGGTGTCCGGGCAGCCTATATCGGTGAGTCTTTCCAGACGATGGAAGAGCAGATCAGAAAATCTGCAGCAGTAATGAGGCGGCGTTACAAAGCTGAAAAATATATTCTGTATTTTCAGGCGTATTCGAGTACATGGGCTCCTGTAGAGGATTTGAAAAAAATTTATGATCATGGTCTGGGACTGGATAATTTTGTGGAGCTGGTTGTTTCAACCCGTCCTGATTGTCTGGAGGAGCCTGTGGCGGATCTGCTGAAATCATATAAAAAGCCGGATTTTGATGTCTGGGCGGAACTGGGGCTTCAGTCTGCCCATGACAGGACCCTGGAAAGGATTAATCGGGGCCATAATGTTAAAACTTTTGAACAGGCGTTTTTCCGGTTGAGAGAACGGGGGATCAAGATCACTGTTCATCTGATTTTCGGACTTCCCGGGGAAGACCGGCAGGAAATTCTTGAAACAGTCAGATATCTGGCTTCCCTGAAACCTGAAGGGGTGAAATTCCACAATCTCCATATTCCCACAGGGTCTCCCATGTATAAGGAATATGAAGCGGGAGAGCTGTCTTTTCCTGATAGTACCCGGCATGTGGATTATGTGGCGGATGCTCTCGAGATTCTCCCGAAAGAAACGGTAATCATGCGACTTACAACAGATACACCACGGTTGCGCCATGATCTTCCCGGGGCTTTTTTGAATAAATCCAGGGTTTATGAACTCCTCCGTAAAGAGCTCGTGAGGAGAGGAAGTATTCAGGGGTGCTTCTTTGAGGATGTTTGATTTTCCTTCCTTTTTCATCTTCCTGATATCCGGGTTTTCAGGTTAGAATAAGAGAGTTCTCCGGAGGTATGAAATTGCCCGTATTTAATTATGAAATTTTTGATAAACTGGATGATTTAAAAAAGCAGTACCAAAGCAATATGAGCAATTCCTATATCCGTTCGGCTTTGATTTCCCTGGATCTGCCCTATGAAATCAGGAGCGGAATCGAGGGGATTACCGATAAGCTCGATTTTTATAAAAATCAGGGATACCGGTTTGAAGAACTCTACAACGGTATCTACGGTATGGCTCTTTTTATTTATAAAGCCCGTATGAATGTGGTGCCCCGGCTTAAGAGCAGTCCCAGCCTCAATAATGTATCTCCCTCAGAAAGGGTTCTGGCCGGAATGGCTGCTGACAATCTTAAAGCCAATCTCAATATTCTGGCAGACCGGCTGAATGATCTTTATCTGAGTGTGGTCAGGCTGGATGTGGAATCCCACAAAGTGAAACCTCCGGTCTACAGGCGTATTCCGGAACTGGAAAAAATCGGCTCTTTACTGACTTCAACTAACCCCGGCCTGGATTGAGTTTTATTAAAGCCCACAGGCAGGCATCTTCAAGACTCTCTGAAGCAGTGTTTTCCTGCAGTGCTTCAATCTGCGGTAACAGGTCCGCTCTCCCGGATGATACCGCACAGAGCACGGCATTCCGCTGCAGGTTTTCCGGTTTTATCCAGCTCATTCCCATGGTTGTTCCTTTTAAAGCGTCCTTTATTTCTTCCGAATCCGCTGATATGAGAAAATCCATAGTCATCTTATTGGAGATTCTGCCTCTTTCGATCATATTCCCCTGCGGAATGTTTCTGTTCCATGGGCAGACATCCTGGCAGATTGTGCAGCCGTAAATCCGGTTTCCCCATTTCTCTTTGATAGAATCAGGTATCTTTCTGCTGTCGGTTGTCCAGCTCTGGATACATTTTTCGCGATGGAATTCCCTGTTTGCTATAGCTCCTGTCGGACAATTCTCTTCGCATCGGTGGCATGAGCCGCAACCGGTTTTCTCCTGGGAGGCAGGTACAGGCTTCAGTTCAATCCGAGAGGGGAGTATGACCCCTCCGATGAGTACGGCACTTCCCCGCTCTTTCGTAATGAGAAGGCTGTTCTTTCCGATAAACCCCAGCCCGGCTTCTGCAGCCAGTCTTTTTTCAGGCAGCCGGGAGTTGCAGAACAGTCTGTATTCCGATTTCTTCAGAGACGATAGGGGAGCAGGAGCATTGACAACTGCATCTTTCAGCCTGCTGATAATTTCCCTGTAGTAATTGGCTCTGGCGAAGGGGGCGATTCTTGCCGGATTAAACGGTTCTGTCAGGGGATTATAAAAAGGGAAAAGGCCTATAATAATCTGATAATCCCCTGTGAGTTCCCACAGCATTTTTACTTCTTCAACCATTTCGGAGTGGTTTGGCAGGATTCCTGAGAGACAAAATCCCCTGGCTTTCAATAATGAATGAAAATCGATCTTATTCAGGCTGCACTCCTGGTCTTTCCTTTCGTCTTTGTCCGTTGACAGCTCATATAATTTAACCTAAATTAAGAACATGGCCAATAATAACTCAAGCAGCATTTGGGACAAAATATTAAGCCTTTTTGTAACTGTAGGTGATGCGGAAAGGGAAAAGCGGAGACTCCTGAAAGAGATCAGAAAAGATCTTAAGAAGAGGAGCAAGTATTTCAAAACCAAAGGAAATATCGCTCTCCCGGCTCTTGCCAAGCAGTTTTATGAAATATACAAGGTTGTTGGCCCTGCACAGGTGCTGCTGGAATCTCTGAAAGACTCTCATGTAATCAGAGCAATTATCATAGAAAGCTTTTTGACTCCCGAGCAGAAAGCCCTGGTGGATTCTCTTTCTGAAAGCAATATCCGTAAAAGGTGTTCCGCTGCAAAATCTCTGAAAGATGTGAGGGAAATTATAAAGGAAGAGCTGATTCAGACTTATACGTTTTTTGATATGCCCACAGCAAGAAAAATAAATAATCTGTACAGCTCCCTCATGATCATGCAGGATTTTATCAAATTCGATTATTATTTTCTTTTGAAAAAGTTTGATTCCCTGCTGCCGGAGAGGGACTTCAAGTATAATCCCAGGTTCGACAGTATTAATGGCGAGTATATCCTGGACGATCTGAAAGACTTTGATATGGTTCTCCCCATGATGAAGGAAACGGAAGACTGGGATATTATTCTGGATGTTCTTTCCCAGTACCGCGATATGGAGGTTATTTCCAGAGATGGATGGAAGAAAGCCCTTCAGATTGTGAAAGAATTCAAAAAGACAAGGGTTCTGGAGCTGATTATTAAAGTCCTGGATGAAAAGCCGGATTACAAGGTTGTTCCCGAGTCCTATTCCTATGAGATTGTGGAAGATTATCTTTCTGATATCAAAAATACAGCAGAAAAAACTCTCATGGGTATTGCGGGAGAGAGAAAAAGGAGTCAGAGGGACTCTCTTTTGATCAATATTTTCGGAACCACCTCGGTTGTCAGGATGAAATACTATACAGAAAAGGCCAATATGGCTTTTTCCAAAAAAGTGGACAGCGGTTTTACTCTGGTTGAACCTTTGAATTTTCTCAAGGCATTTCTTCTGGATTATTACAAAGGTTCTATCCGTCAGCTGGTTGACCGTCTGCTGATCACAGGAAAATGGTCTTCCAATATTGCCTCTCAGCAGTTCTCGGAGTCTTATCATCAGTTAATGAAATTGACAGACGACCTCCTGCAGTTTGATCTTTCCCTTGCGGAAGATACAGATCTCGGTGCAAAGTTGAAAAGGATGGTACGGGCGGCAGACCGGGACAGAAATGCCATTGATGCCATGCGGAGTGTGCTGAAAGCGGTCAATGGACATGCCTCAACTCTTCTTAATGAATCTGTACAGCATCTGCTGACAATCGGGAAAAATCTGAAACGGTGCTTTGATGACTATAAATCGCCCAAGCATGAACTGATAGTCAACTGGAAAGAGATTGAAATGATGGGTGATGAACCTCTTGCCAATCTCATGAGCGAATTGTATAAAAAGATCTACTACTTTCTGCAGCTTATGCAGTATTACCTGAAAGAGGAATAAGCTGTCTGTGGAACGGAACAGGGCTCCCAACTGTATGAGGTGTGAACACTTTTTTGTAACCTGGGATCCGGCTTTTCCCAGGGGTTGTCGTGTTTTCGGCATTAAAACATCTCAAATGCCCTCTATGGAAGTCCGGAGCGCAACGGGACGGCAGTGTCCCAGTTTTAAAGAGTCCTCCCGTCTGAAAAAGAAGTAACTATAGAGAAATAATGGAGAAATTATGAGTTTGAACTGTGGTATCGTAGGTCTTCCCAATGTGGGAAAATCTACAATATTTTCCGCTCTGACCGCAGCGCCGGCCGAAGCGGCCAATTATCCTTTCTGTACGATAGACCCCAATATCGGGATTGTTACCGTACCGGATTCAAGGCTGGACAGAATTGCCCGGATTATACCGGCAGAGAAGGTTATTCCTGCTGTTGTAGAGTTTGTAGACATTGCGGGTCTGGTCAAAGGGGCTTCCAAAGGGGAAGGACTGGGAAATAAATTTCTGGCGAATATACGTGAAGTGGGGATGATTGTTCATGTGGTCAGGTGTTTTGAAAATCCCGATATTGTTCATGTTGAGAATAGAATCAATCCGGCGGACGATATTGAAGTCATCAACATTGAGCTTGCTCTGGCAGATATGGCCACTGTGGAAAACAGGTTGAGCAAGAATGAAAGATTTACCAGAAGCGGCGATAAAGCCGTCCGGGAGAAAGCTTTAAAAATGAAGCCCCTTCTTGAGCGACTCCGTGATCATCTGGGAGAGGGAAAACTCGCCAGAAATATGGGGCTGTCCGATGATGAGGTTCTTTTGCTGGACGATCTGCATCTTATTACGCTGAAAAAGCAGATTTATGTCTGTAATGTGGATGAGGATGGCCTGGACGGGAGCTCTGATTTTGTGAAACAGGTTCAGAGTATTGCAGAGAAAGAGGGAACAGAAGTGGTCGTTCTCTGCGGAAAACTGGAAGCTGATATTGCCGCTCTGGATGATCCTGAAGAGAGAGCTGTTTTTCTGGAGGAAGCCGGACTGGAAGAGTCAGGACTTTCCCGGTTGATTAGAAAGACCTATAAGACCCTCGGACTCAGAACCTTCTTTACCGTGGGAGGCAAGGAAAATAAAGCCTGGACATTCCATGAGGGCATGAAGGCTCCTCAGGCGGCCGGTGTTATTCATACAGATTTTGAAAAAGGTTTTATCAAGGCGGAAGTTTACCATTGTGAAGATCTTTTTGAAGCCGGGTCGGAGAGTGCTATCAAATCCGCAGGGAAACTGCGGATTGAGGGCAAAGAGTACATTGTAAAAGACGGGGACTGTATTTTCTTTAAATTCAATGTATAGAATCCGTTTTGGCGTTTTATAAATAAAAAACACCCGTATTTCCGGGTGTTTTTTATTTTTAAAACCGGATGCTGCCGGCTCCACCCGGTTCGGGCGGTGTAATAAACAGAGGTTCGTCCAGCAAAAAATCCTCCATAAGATCCGAAGAAGGAAGAAGGCCCTGGCCGGAAGCCTGTTTATCAATTTCTATGAAAATCTTGAAGAAGTACCGGGCCATGGTTATTTTCTCCATAAATTCCCTTTTCCTTTTTTCATAGATCTGAAGGGTTCTCAATGTCGTATCCGAGAGGTTTTTCTTTACCTGACTGGATTGGTTTATCACAGTTGTCAGATCGTAAAGGGTGTAGTAAACATGCTCCATCATGGGAAGCCGGGATCTCAACCGGATGATGCCGTTACTCAGGGCAATTTTATCTTTGGTAGCTTCTCCCATGGAGATGGTCTCTCCCTGATCGATTATCTTCTGCCAACGTTTGAAAATATCACTTTTGGACTCCAGTTCTGAAAATGTCTCCAGGAAACCGGGGGCGCTCTGTAAGTAGAGGTTGGCATAGTGCTCCAGTGACACGGCTCCGTTTATCATAAGAGCGTCCATTCTTGCCTTCTGCCATTGATTGATATAACTGTCTATGTCATCAGGGTTCAGCTCCTTAAGCTGAAATGCCCCATCCGTCTCTTTTTCATAAATACGTCCAGGTTGGATAAACGCATCTTCTCCGTCGGTATTACAAACAACCTTCCCTTCCCGGCAGGTCACCAGAAGCGCTGTGTCGGGGGATGTGACAACAGAGAAGACTGTTCCCCGTACACCCATAACAGAAGAGTCTGTCTTGATGTTGAGCTGTCCGCCTTGAATAAGAGCCGCCGCTCTTGTCTGAACAGCTCCTCTTTGAAGGTTAAAGCTTGTCTGGGGCGACTGGCTTTTTACGGCATGGTCCATAAAGAGGGTGGTATTTTCAAGAACTTTAACCACCACTTCAGGTGACACAGGAGTTTCTACTGCAATTTCCACATATCCGTCCGGACCGGTCTGTATCATATCGTAGGCATAGATCTCTGTTCCATAGTCTATGTCGTACTCATCCAGGTACTCTCCGTTCCGTGAAATGGAGACTTCTCCATACAGATCGACTATTTCCGCGTTGATATCCTCTCCGAATACCGGCATAAATCCGGTAATCAGCAGGAGTATCAGGGGTAAAACTATTTGGCAAATAGGTTTTTTCATAGTTACCTCGTTCAGGGGTTCACTTTTAATATATACCGATTAATGGGAATTATCAATTTTATCAGGAACCTTAAGTTATAAAAAAACCGCCTCGGCAGAGGCGGTATCTTAACTGGGCAATATAATCCTAGTTTGCAGAGGCAGATGATTTCAGAGGTTCATCTTCCAGGCTGGCTTCCAGCATTTCAAGAGCCTGATCCGCTTTGAACTCAGCGAAAGCCGCGTCTTCATTTCTTACGAAAATATCAGCAACTTCGTCAGTCATGGCATTTCTGGGATAGGACACCATGGCATACCAGTTTCCATCCACTGCAGGATAGACTTCTTCTGTTGTGGTACCTTTCAGTTCCACGTCGGCTACCTGTTTGGTAATGGTTTCGATAAAAGTAATAGATTGACTGTTGCCTTCTGCTCCGGCTTCCTGAGCGTAGTCTGTCATCATGGTCTGGACTCTGGCGCTAACCTGAAGGGCAATGTCTTTTCTTGCTCTTGCAATAGCTGTGTCTCTTGAAAGACTGTCAGAAGAGAGTTTGGCCTGACCAAGACCGTAAATCACATCTTCAGCCACGGGAGGATTCAGATACCATTCGGGCATGTCCCTTCTTTCTTTAACTTTATCTCCGCCGCCGGCACAGCCCGCCAGCAATCCCACGATCATCAGAACTGCAGCGATTACAATAACATTTTTTTTCATGTTCCCATTCTCCTTGGTTTTATGTGCTTACTGAATTTTGTAACAACACAGTAAGGCTTTTCTGTTTCTTTTTTTTTATCCGTTTCCCATTACTGCTGATTGCAGATCGGGAAAAAGGTATTTCCGCCCTTTTTCGGATACTTCTCATCCGCGATTATCGGATGTCCTCTAATATTATATAGTTTATACGGGCATATATCCAAAAAACCTGAATAATTTTCTCGAATTATTTTTTTCTTTCCGAAAGATACTTCTTGAGAGCCTGAAAGGACGGAGCTTCCAGTTCCAAGGAAAAAGACCTTTTTCCGACATGTTCAGGGTAATGGGCATCCGAGCCGGTGATCTCCGGGTAATTCTGAATATTCAGGCTGCAGGGGCGTCTCATGACTTCTACGGCATCGTAATCATTGGCGGGGAGGAATCCCAGCTGGCTGGAGATGCTGAATGCGGGACGGTCTATATGGGCCGGTATAAATAGACCGCTTCTCTGATGGACCATGGGTATCAGTTCTTCGATCGAATATTCCACAGCTCCTCCGATCAGAAACTTCTCAAGCTCTCCGAGAATATTTTCCTCTTCATCCACAATGATCTGATCGCCCATGCTGTCAGGATCATTCATGACGGTTGCCAGATCTTCATACATGATTAATCCGAACTCCATAGCGGTTTTCAAATCTTCAAAAAGGCAAAGGAGATGAGCTTCTTCCCGACCGGTTACCTCCAGACCGAACACAGGTGTGATTCCCGCTCTCCGGCAGCATTTGTCAAAGGCCGGAAGATTGTCCACTGCATTATGATCCGTCAAAGCCAGGATATCGATATTGTTTTTTACCGCCTCCTCCACCAGCCGGGACGGTGACATTTCCAGGCTTCCGCAGGGGCTGAGGCAGGAATGGTTATGCAAATCTATCCGAAAGAGCATCAGAGAAGGGTATGTACCTTCCAGGATGCGGTGAATTGGTTTTCTTTTGTTCTGAAAACAGAGATCTCCTCGTCTGTGGCAGCCTGGAGCATGTCTTCCGGTGCGGGTCTGTTATTGCAGATAAGAATGGCTTTGATGCCTGCCAGAGAGGCAACCGCTACGGTGTTCTTGTGCGCCTGAATAGTGATCAGCACAGAATCCTCGGGAGCATTCCCCATAACATCGCTTAAAAGATCCGAAGTATAGCCGGCAGTGATTTCCCCCTGATTTCCCTCTACCGCTAGACAATCGTATTCCAGTTTGTCTGCCAGATCCTGTACAATCATTGTTCCTCTCCTTCTTTGGAATGAGTGTATATGGTTGAGACTACAACGGTTCCCACTCCGGGAGTCGAGTCTATATTGAATTCATCTGAAACCCTGATAATATTGGGGAGCCCCATTCCGGCTCCGAATCCCAGAGACCGGATCCAGTCATTGGCTGTGGAAAAGCCTTCGGTGAGAGCTTTTTCTACATCATTGATTCCCGGACCTTTATCGGTGGCTGTAATAATTACCTTTTCATCATCAAGATGAAACTGCATCCGGCCTCCCAGAGAGTGTACCACCTGATTAATTTCAAGCTCATAGGATGCCACAGCAACCCGTCGGATGATTTTTCTGTCGATCTGCCGTTTTTTCAGAGCTTTTTTAATTTCGGTAGACGCTTTCCCGGCATTTTCAAAATCATAGCGGTGGCAAATAAAGGTCAGTTCCTCGGGGCCGCCTGTTTCCAAATCTTTCTGGGGAATCAGCTCTTCCAGACGGGTCATTTCACGGTTCATTTCCAGAAGCAGATGATTTACAATATCCCGGCTTGTTATGATTCCGACAAGTTCCTTGTTCATATTCAAGACAGGGAATCTTCCGTAATGGTACTTGTCTATATAATTGATGGCAAAAGAAAGGGGCATGTCCTCTTCCAGAACTGTCACATTTCTGGTCATGTGGGAATTAACAGACTCTTCGATCTTCCCCTGGTCCATTGTGGAAAGGATATCCTCCATGCTGACAATGCCCACAAGTCTGCTATTTTCCACTATGGGAACGCCGGTAATTCTTTCATCTTTCATTATCCGCTGAATATCTCTCATGGTGCTTGTTCTGCCAGCAGTGAAGACATTCCTGGTCATCACATCTTTGATCTTCAGTTTGAATATGAGTTCCAGCATAACTGAAGGGGAATTTTCCGTATTTAATGGAATCACCTGCATAGTATTGAGTTTAACCATTTTTGCGGTCAAGTCAATCTAAGTGGTTCTCCATATCCTCTCCTTTCGGACTGATCTGAAAAAAGAGATTTTCCAGTTCCAGGCAGATGTTTACATTCTGAATCCGGCATGTTTCGGTTGTTTTCAATTCAACAGGGGTAAAATTCAGTATTCCTTTGATATTCGCTTCCTGAAGGAGGTCTCTTGTATGGGAAGCCGCTCCGGCGGGGACACAGAGGATCGCCACACGGATTTCATGCCGGGTAATGTAGTTGTGAAGAACTTCCATAGGATAAATGGGTATGCCGTTGATTTCTGCTTCTCTTGGATTAATGTCAAAGCCCGCTGAAATATTGATGCCTTCTTTATAAAAGGCTTCATGTTTGATCAATGCCTTACCAAGGTTTCCGCATCCCACCACCACAACATCCTGAAGTTCACTGGTTCCCAGAATCTGGTTCAGAGAGTCGATAAGCTCATTAATGTTGTATCCGCCTTTTCTGTTGCCCTGGCTCATGTTGATTCGGGAGAAGTCTTTTCGTACCAGTGCGGAAGAAACCCCCACGGCATCCCCCAAATTTGTGGAAAAAACCTTCTCAAGACCCAAAGATTTAAATTGTATTAAAATCCTTTTATACTTTATTAAGCGTGCTGTATACTCGTTATTTTGCCTCATAGTGTTTTTATTGTAACAGAATTCACAATAAGTGTAAAGTTAGGTATGGCTAAGCGATAATTTTCACAAAAAGTGCCACAAAATGATTGAAAAAATCAGACAATAGGCCTATACTGATCCAATCAATAATTTTATATAGATTTCCTAAGGGAGGTTCCATGCCTGTTGAAACAGAAGAGCTGAAAATGACAGAAGGCGTTCTCAGTTTTATCGATGAATGGAAAGAAAAACCCGGTAACCTGATTATGATACTGCACCGGGTACAGGAAGAGTACGGTTATATTCCACGGAATATAGCAGTAGAGCTTGGTAAAATACTTGATGTGCCGCTTGCCAAAATTTACGGTGTTGTGACTTTCTACCACTTTTTCAAACTGGAAAAGCCCGGTAAACACAAGATCTCCGTCTGCATGGGTACAGCCTGTTATCTGAAGGGCGGTCAGGATCTGATTGACGAACTCGAACAGCTCCTGGGTGTTGGATGCGGCGGAACAACCGAAGACGGACAGTTCTCTCTGGAAGCTGTACGGTGCATCGGATGCTGCGGTCTGGCTCCTGTTCTTACAGTAGGTCAGGAAGTATTCGGAAAACTGACAACAGACGAGCTGCCTGAGATTATATCCAAATTCAAATAATCCGGTTCGGGCAGAATGCACTATTCACTGAGCGATATGGTGATGGACCTTGTCCAGAATTCCATAGAAGCGAAAGCTGACAGGATTACCCTTGACCTTAACCAAACCGGTAATGATCTGACTGTCCGCCTGACAGATAACGGCTGCGGGATGACAGAAGGAGAACTGGCAAAGGCGATGGATCCGTTTTATTCGGACGGAGAAAAACACCGCCACCGACGGGTTGGTCTTGGAATCCCCTTTCTGAAACAGACGGTAGATCAGACGGACGGCCGATTTGAGATACATTCTGAGAAGAATAAGGGAACCTCTTTGAACATACAGTTTAACCTGGGGAATGTTGATACTCCTCCCGAGGGGGACTGGCCGGGCCTTTTTATGCAGGCCTTCTGTTTTGAAGGGGATTACGAAATGGTCATCAGCAGGAAAATTGCTGAACCGGGTAATGAGTTATTAGGCTATGAGCTTTCCAGAAGTGAATTACAGGATGTGCTGGGAGACTTCAGCGATGCCGGTGCCATGATTCTGCTGCGGGATTATCTGCAATCTCAGGAAGAAGAATTGTTAAGAGAATGGAAGGAGATACGAGAAGATGGCTAAAATGACCCTCGAAGAACTGCGGAAGTTGAGAGATTCTCAGAAGTCTGAAATGAACCGCAGAGACACGGATGGAAAAGAGATACATATTATAGTTGGTATGGGAACCTGCGGTATTGCAGCAGGAGCAAAAGATGCTCTGGGCAGCTTCCTGGATACCATTAAATCGAATGGTCTTAACGACGTTGTTGTGAAACAGACCGGCTGCATGGGACTCTGTTATGCAGAGCCTACTGTGGAAGTGAAAGTTCCCGGAATGCCCGATACAATTTACGGAAATGTAGATGCTGCTGTGGCTAAACAGATTGTGGAATCTCACGTTATGAATAAAAAACTGGTGGAAAATCATATTTTTGACAAACCCGCCGGAGACATCATTAAAAAGTAGGAAAGAGAGGAAAACATGGCAGTAAAGAATTATATACTGGTTTGTGGTGGTACCGCCTGTGAATCCGCAAAGGGTGACGATATCTATAAATCTCTCCTGGCGGAAGCGGAGTCTCAGGGTGTTCAGGATGACGTGCAGGTTGTAAAAACAGGTTGTTTCGGATTCTGTGAAAAGGGACCCATTGTAAAAGTTCTTCCCGAACAGGCATTCTATGTAGAAGTTGTTCCCGAAGATGCGAAAGAGATTATTGCAGAAACAATTATCAAAGGAAGAATCATCGACAGACTCCAGTACAAGGCGGAAGCCGGTGCAAAAGGGGAAGCCTTTGATATCGACAATATTGAATTTTATCAGAAACAGTACAGAATCGTACTGAGAAACTGTGGTTTGATCGATCCTGAAAATATCGATGAATACATTGCCCGGGACGGTTATGCCGCTCTGGAAAAATGCCTTTTTGAAATTACTCCCGATCAGATTATTGAAGAGCTGAAAAAATCAGGTCTGAGAGGTCGTGGTGGAGCAGGATTCCCCACCTGGATGAAATGGAACTTTACCAAACAGGTAGAGGATGACGAAAAATATATCGTCTGTAACGCCGATGAGGGAGACCCCGGTGCCTACATGGACCGTTCCACTCTGGAAGGCGACCCCCACTCCATTCTGGAAGCCATGGCCATCGCCGGTATCTGTGTAGGTGCTGAAAAAGGCGCCATCTACATCAGAGCGGAATATCCCCTGGCAATCCAGAGGCTGGAAACTGCCATGAAGCAGGCCCGGGAATACGGACTCCTCGGTAATGATATTCTGGGATCGGGTAAAAACTTCGATCTGGAAGTAAGACTGGGTGCAGGTGCATTTGTCTGCGGTGAGGAAACCGCTCTGCTGGCTTCTATCGAAGGAAACCGCGGTATGCCGATTCCCAAGCCGCCGTTCCCCGCTGTCAAAGGTATGTTCCAGAAACCCACAGTTATCAACAATGTGGAAACCTATGCCAATATCCCCGTGATTATCAATAAGGGTGGAGACTGGTTTGCCACTCTGGGAACTGAAAAGTCCAAAGGTACCAAGGTTTTTGCTCTGACCGGTAAAATCAAAAACTCCGGTCTGGTGGAAGTTCCCATGGGAACCACCCTGAGAGAGATTGTTTTTGATATCGGTGGCGGTATCAGAGGCGGTAAAAAGTTCAAAGCCGCCCAGACAGGTGGTCCTTCCGGCGGTGTTATTACAGAAGAATACCTGGACACTCCCATTGATTTCGACAACCTGGTTGCCATCGGCTCCATGATGGGGTCCGGCGGTATGATCGTTATGGATGAAGACGACTGTATCGTGGATGTAAACAAATTCTATCTGGACTTCTGTGTGGAAGAATCCTGTGGAAAATGTGCTCCCTGCCGTATCGGTACCAAGAAACTCTATGAGTACCTGGAAAAGATCACCAAAGGCAAAGGGGAGATGGAAGACCTTCAGAAAATGAAGGATATCGGAGAAGCCATGAAGAAAGCGGCTCTCTGTGGTCTGGGACAGACCGCTCCCAACCCGATCCTCTCTTCTCTGGCAAACTTTGCAGAAGAATACAGAGAGCATATTGAAGAGGGAAAATGTGCTGCCGGTAAGTGTAAAGATCTGGTTCACTACGAAATCGTGGCGGACAAATGTATCGGATGTACCGTTTGTGCCAGAAAATGTCCTGTTAACTGTATCGAAGGGGAGAGAAAGAAACCTCATGTGATCGATCAGGACAAGTGTATCAAATGCGGAGCCTGTTACGAAGGCTGCAAGTTCGACGCTATTACAGTATCTTAACGAGTAATCAAGGAGAGAAATCAGTGGAAACTGTAGAAATAAAGATCAATGGTCAGCCTGTAACGGTTGATAAAGATATGACCATCCTGAAAGCGGCAAAAAGTGCCGGGATCAAAATCCCCACTCTTTGTACCCACTCCGATCTGGAGCCCTGGGCAGCCTGTGGTATCTGTGTTGTAAAAGTGGAAGGTTCTCCCAGAATGGTAAGAGCCTGTGCCACCACTGTAGTTCCCGGTCAGAACTATATCACCCACGACCCTGAACTTCAGAAAATCCGGAAAACTGTTATTGAGATGACCCTTTCCAATCATCCGAAAGAGTGTCTGACCTGTGGTAGAAACCAGACCTGTGAGCTTCAGCAGCTGGCTGCGGAATTTGGTATCCGGGAAGTGCCCTTCCACTACGATGTGAAACGGCTTCCCAAGGATGAATCCACCACATCTCTGGTATTTGATCCCACCAAATGTATCCAGTGCGGACGCTGTGCGCAGGTTTGTCAGCAGCTGCAGGATGTATGGGCTCTGGAATTCCTTCACAGAGGACACGAAACCAGAATCGCCCCTGCCGGCGGTGTTCTTCTGAACGAAAGTCCCTGTATCAAATGCGGTCAGTGCTCTGCCCACTGCCCTGTCGGTGCTATCTATGAGAAAGATCAGACCAGAGAATGGTGCGATGCGGTTGCTGATGAAACCAAGCATGTGGCTGTTCAGATAGCTCCTGCTGTCCGTGTTGCTGTGGGTGAAGCTTTCGGAATGGAACCCGGTACCATCACAACAGGAAAAATCTATGCGGCCCTGAGAAAACTCGGTGCGGATGCTGTATTCGATACCAACTTTTCTGCGGACCTTACCATAATGGAAGAGGGTACCGAGCTGGTTCACAGAATTACCAAGGGTACCGGTGTTCTTCCCCAGATCACATCCTGCTGTCCTGCATGGACCGATTACATGGAAAAATACTATCCCGATATGATTCCCCACTTCTCAACTGCCAAATCTCCCATGATGATGCAGGGGGCAATCACCAAGACCTACTATGCGGATAAGGTGAAAGTAGACAAGAAGGATATCTTCTCCGTAGCGATCATGCCCTGTACAGCCAAAAAATATGAAATCGGAAGAGATGACAATATGCAGGCTTCCGGAGTGAACGATGTGGATCTGGTTTTGACTACCAGAGAGCTGGCCCGTATGATCAAAACCGCCGGTATCGACTTTGTCAATCTGGAAGATGAAACGGCAGACAGTCCTATTGGAGATTACTCCGGTGCGGCTACCATATTCGGTGTAACCGGAGGTGTAATGGAAGCCGCTGTGAGAACCGCATACAAACTGGTAACCGACAAAGAGCTTGATGATGTTAACGTGACAGCTGTCCGCGGTATGGACGGTGTCAAAGCCGGTTCCGTTGACTTTGCCGGAACAGAAATCAAGGTTGCTGTTGCCCATGGTATGGCTAATGTAAAATCCATTATGGATGAGATCAGAACAGCACGGGACAAGGGAGAACAGCCCCCCTATCATTTTATAGAAGTTATGGCCTGCCGCGGTGGATGTATCGCCGGTGGTGGTCAGCCCTACGGAACAGAAGACGAGATCCGGGATAAGAGAATTGCCGGTATCTATAAAGATGATGAGAAGTCCACTGTCAGAAGATCCCATGAGAACCCCGAGATTATTCAGATCTATAAGGAATTCCTGGGAGAACCTGTTAGCCATAAGGCACACGAGCTTCTTCATACTACCTATCAGGAAAGAAAACTCTATCAGAAGTAAGCTTTTTTCCATGGCGGCTCAATAGGGGCTGCCTGAAACAGATTTATCGGGGACCTCCCGTTGTGGAGGTCTCCTCTTTTTTTTACAATAGACCAATCTATCATTTCCGGAGTCGTATGAGGAATTTCTCCATAAAAACCAAACTGGTGTATTCTCATATTTTTCTGGCCCTGGGAGCTCTCCTGCTTCTGGGAATCCTTTCGCTTGCCATCTCCCTCAGGATTTTCAATAACCGGGAAAAAGATTATCTGAACAGGATTGCCAGAACTGTTGAATCAGATCTGACTCTATTTTACAAGGACAACCCCAAAGGGGAAAAACTGGAGGATTTCCTCAGTTTACTGGGATTTCAGAACAATGTGGCTCTTCGGATTCTTACCCCCGGGGGGCAGGTTTTTGCCCAGTCCCGGTCTCTGAAAGCCGAAGGGTGGGGTTTTGCCGGTCCTGACGATCTGAATCCCCTGATTTCTGTGGTGGAAAGACCCCTCTCTCTGGTTTCTCTGAAAAACCACCGTCTGGAAGTTCTCAGGTATGATGAGTACATTTTTCACCCCATATCCCTTATGGTGGAGGGAATGTTGATTGCTATTCTGGCAGCAACGGTGGCGGCTGTCCTGATGGGGAGATACAGCGGGAAACGGGTTGCAAAGCCCATCATCGATCTGTCTGAATTTGCAAGGGATTTAAGGGATCAGAAGTGGGATACCCCCCTTCCGGCAGCCAACTCTCAGGAACTGGATCTGCTTGCGGAAAGTCTGGATAAAATGCGGCAGGAGCTGTCTCAAAGCTTTCATAACCTGGAAGAGGAACGGGATGTTATGAAGCGTTTTCTACAGGATGCCTCGCATCAGCTCAGAACCCCCGTCACAGCTCTCAACTCATTTCTGGAACTTCTCAGCAGTGATCTGCCTGTTGTGGAAGACAGAAGGGCCGAACTTCTTGAGGACAGCCTCCAGCAGGTCAATAAACTCTCATGGATTATTAAGGATCTTTTAAACCTTATCAGAGTGGAATCGGAAAGTCAGAAGCGGAATCATGAACATCTCTCTTTAAAAGATCTTTGCCGGAGAGCCTGGAATGGGTTAAGAAAAGAAGCAGAAGAGAAAAATCTCTTTCTGGATCTTTCAGGTCCCTCCTGTGATATGACCGGCGATGCCAGAAGGATTGAAATGGCCATATCAAATGTCCTTCATAACGCTATAAAGTGGTCTCCCCGGGAAAGCCGCATTGAAGTCAGGCTGATCCAGACGGGGGGAGGCCACCATATTCAGTTCCGAGACCGGGGGCCGGGAATCCCGGAAGAGGCGATTCCTCACATCTTTGAAAGATTCTACCGGGCTTCCGGGGTAGACAATGAGGGCACCGGATTGGGGCTTGCCATTGTTAAATCAATTATGAATTCTTTTGGCGGCAGAATTGAAGGGGGAAACAGGGATTCCGGAGGTGCCTGGTTTGAATTGTTTTTTCCCCTTCAGGACCGGGAGAAGCCAATATGAACAGGTTTTTCCAGCTCCTCTGTCTGATTGCCTTTATCCCTGCAGCCTGGCCGGAAGCTGTCATATCGCCTTCCTCCTTTTTTCTTGATAAAAACTTATCGGAGGACCACCGGTTTTCGGCAGAAATCCATATATACAATGACGATGAAAAACCCTTGAATCTTTCGATTCTCTCCGGAGAATCCGACTGGACTGTTTCTCCGGGAAAGGTCGCTTTAAAACCCGGAGAAACGATAATTATCACTGTAGAAGGTCCTTTCCCGGATGAAGCTCCCGGGCCCTTGATTTTTCTTTCTGACAGAGAGGATCTTCCCGGCTACTATACTTTTCAGATCGATGGTACTACAGGGTCTGAAAACCCTGAAGATCCTGCGAGAGACCTGAACACTGCCGGTTACTTCTTTTATACCCCGGGATGCTCTGTCTGTGAAAAATTTTTCCAAGATCTGCTGCCTCAGCTGGCAGAGACCTATCACTTGGCCTTATTTCCTGAAAAGAGGAATGTTTATGACCCCGGCAATTTTGAGTTGATGGATACTTTGCTGAATGAAAGGGGAGGCCGGACCGGGTCTTTTCCTGTTATGGTTTGGGGAGATGCCGTTTTCACGGGAGAAAAGGGCCTTTTTCAGGACTTTCCGGCGTATCTGGAGGATCCGGAAAGTTATCAATCTGAAACGCTGAATAACTTGTCTGTCAAAACCCGGGAGGAGAAGCGGGAGGGTGTGTACTGGATAACGGTTTTTCTTGCAGGTTTGCTGGACGGGATCAATCCTTGTGCTTTTACCACCTTGATCTTCCTGATTTCCTATCTGAGGCTTCTCGGGAGGAAAGGACGGGATATCCTGAAGATCGGAGGGAGCTTTACTTTTTCGGTGTTTCTCAGCTATTTCCTTATGGGGCTGGGGATGTTCCAGGCCCTGAGGCTGGCAGACTCGTTTCAACTGGTTTCGTCTCTTTTGCGATGGCTGATGGTTCTGATGCTTCTGTTTCTCAGTGTTCTCAGCTTTCTGGATTATAGGAAGGTCAAAAAGGGGAGTCCTGAAGATTCTCTGCTTCAGCTGAGTGATGATACCAAAAAAAGGATCCACCGTGTTGTCAGAAAAAGCAGCCGGTCATCCATGTTGATCCTCAGTTCCATAACAGCAGGATTTTTAATCTCTTTGTATGAGCTGGGCTGTACCGGACAGATTTATCTGCCCATGATTGTCTATATGGTGAAAACTCACCCCGCTCTGAGAACAGTCTGTCCGCTGCTTCTATACAATACAGGTTTTATCCTGCCTCTGGGGCTGGTATTTTTTCTTTTCTACAAAGGTTCGGATTCAGAGACCTTCGCTTTGATTTTCAGAAGACACCTGGGAAAAATCAGGATCATCACATCCCTGTTTTTTCTTTGCCTGGCTCTATTTCTGATTTTCCGCTGAAAGCTGTAAGATCTCCTTTTCGATATCCTGATAACCATTGATATAATTCCCGTCCATAATCAGAAGCGGGAGAGACCGGGAAATGTCGGGCAAATCCATTTTTTTCAAAGTCTCTTTCAGAACCTGCAGATTCTCGGGTATTGCAAGGTTATAGGAGCCGGTGTTCCAGGCCATTTCCCTGTCCATACGAGCCAGGGCCTGGGAAAGTTCTTCCGCCAGGATGTATTCATCACAGGAAGGACAGGTTTCCAGATAGAAGAACAGGAGAGTTTTTTCTTCTCTGTGATTTGTACAGCTGATCATCAGGGATATTAACATTGCCGGAACAAGCAACATTCCTGTGGTAAATTTGATTGTTTTTCTTTTCATCAGCATCTTAGAAGGATATCTGCTTAACCTTCTATTGTAAAGGTATGTAACTTTTAGTCATCTATGCTAGAATGGTAGTCTATGGACCGTAAAAAAAAGGATCAGGAAAAGAGCGCTGACAAGATTATGCAGGCGGCTCTCAATGTCATAGCCCGGGAAAAAATCAGCGGCACAAGAATGCGACATATTGCGGAAGAAGCCGGTATGAGTCAGGGCATCCTGCACTATTACTTCAATACAAAAAAGGAGCTTCTCTCCAAACTTCTGGACTATATACTTCTCCTCTTCAGAAAAGAGAGAAATAACGACTTTCTGAATTCCGATGGCTCTTCGGAAGGGAAACTGCACGCCTTTTTCGAGGAAAAAAAGAGATCTATTCTCAATAAGAAGCTGGAGTATATTCAATTTGATTTCTGGGTTCAGGGAACAACTGATACCGAATTAAAGGAAAAAATTCAAAAATCATACGAGAATTGGCGATATAATTTATATGAGGTGATCCAGGAGGGAGTCAAGAAAGGGGATTTTCTTCCTGAAAAGGTGGACAATGTTCCTGCATTGACGGTATCTCTTCTTATGGGGGGCTCTGTTCAGCATCTGATAGATGAAAAAGCCTTCGACCTGGATTCCTATTTAGCCGCGGCAGAAGAGATGATTCTCAGCTATCTGAAAAATAATCGCGGCTAATCCCTTTCCGGGGAGGCCGGAATGAGCAGCGAATCAGTCATCTATCACACTTCAGAACTCATCTGCACTCTCCATATTGACGGGGCTATGGAGACAACCCACTCAGGCCCTCTTTATATCTTCCGAATCCTTTCGGGGAAAGATCTCGCCACAATGAAGCTGGAAGTGGATTTGGAAAATACTGAGACGCCCTGGTTCTGGTGGGCCAACCATGAGGGAGAGAGAGGGAAGCTGGGAGAGGTCCATACCCGTCTGGAAGAGAATGAGTGCCATGCAAAGGGGCTCTCCCTCCTCTATCCCATTACGGCATACACAAGGACTCTAATCATCGGAGACAGTGACGGAGGGATCATTCTTAGCGCCATGCCTGATGAAAAAGGCAGGATTACCCGTGTCAATCTGAAGGCTCCTTTTCAAAACCGGGTTTTCTTCAATATTAAAACAGGCCGTTCCAACTGGATCCTGACAAAATACAAAGGCGGACCCGAAGATGCCCTGAACTGGATGGAGCGGATTATTGAAAAAGTAAAATGGCCTCTCCAGGGCAAGGTGGATCCTCCGGGAAATTACCTTTTGCAGGTGGGATTGATTGGCCCTGATTATGATTGTATGGTTCCTCAGGATAGAGGATTTCTTATCCTGGAAGATATTGCGGGTGTCATGAAAAAATATCTGGGAAAACATAATTGGCTTCATGTTTTCGGGTATGCCCATGGCCATGATATTCTCTATCCTGATTACAAGCCGTCCACTTTCCTGGGAGGAGAAGAGAGACTTCGGGAGGCTATACGGCTTGTCCATCGAAAAGGGCAGTATGTCAGCTTTTATTTGAATCTGAGAATGGCGGATATGAATTTCGTTGACAATGATTTTAAGCTGAAAGAAGGGGTTTTCAAGGATCCCCTTGGTAAACCTGTTATAGAAAAGTATCATGATCGGGCTTTTTACATTATGGATCCCGGAAATAAAGACTGGCAGGAAAGGCTGTTTCAGGAAGCAAAACGTCTGGTTGATCTGGGCGCGGATGCTCTGGAGTTAAGCCATATGGGAGAACAGATGCTCCTCATGCCTCTGGGAGAGCAATGGGGGGCCGGCATCATGGATCTTATTACCAGAATCCGGGATCTGGGTGTCAAGGTCTGGTATCGGGGGGGAGCTGATTTATATCCGGCAGATTGGCTGGAAATCAGTAAAGAAGAGACGGAAATGGATGGGGACGGCGTCCTGCGTTCCGGTTATCTTTTAGGCGAGCCGGACCCGAGGCTTTATCTGACGATGGTACCTGGCCGCTGCTTCCAGATTCCTCTCTCCCGACTGAAAACCGTGCCGTTTCTTAAGGAAGAACAGATCCTGAAGGATCTTGAAAATATCATGGGAGGTCTTTTCATATACAATGAGGAGTATATGGAAAGGATTGATATGATACTGAAACACGCCGTGATGAGCGATTGTCCGGATTCTGACTCATCATCACACAAAGAAATTGAAGATCCTGTTCTCTCATCAGAAGAGACCTGACATTTCCCGCAGAAAATCTCCATCGTACTGTGAGATAAGAAAAAAATCGGGTTCGCCCCCCACTGAGGCTATATAACCCTGTTCTTCCTTT
This sequence comes from Oceanispirochaeta sp., assembly GCA_963677615.2. Classification (GTDB taxonomy): domain Bacteria; phylum Spirochaetota; class Spirochaetia; order DSM-2461; family DSM-2461; genus Oceanispirochaeta. Next base: position 687,018 of record CAXXQW010000006.1, read on the forward strand.
TTTATTAATTCCAGAGAATCTGTCCCGTTCTGCTTTTGAATCTGAATAGTTAATAAAGGTTCGGTAATTGACTGATCCGGCTCAACAAGCTGCAGGCATTGCAGGCGGCTCAGGCGTTTTAGAAAACTTTCTATTTTCCGGGAGTCCCATTCCGGAGTCTCCCCGACGCCTGTCCAGGTCTCACTCCCTTTTTTCCATAGGGAAAACTGATCGCCCCGGATAAATACGAGACCCTTCAGAATTTCCGGGCTAAAATCGAGAATCTGACGGCTTCTGAAATCTTCGGGAGAAAAGGAGGCGATTTTCTCCCAATTCCCTCTGACAGAAACCACGGCACTCTCTCCTTTCCTTCGGAAATAGGTATAGTTTTCTGTTCCGTTCAAATTCCCCCCATAGAAGGTCTCATGATAACCGGGGCCTGATATTTCAATAGAGAAGGGCTTCTTCAGCCCGAATGGTTCATAAGGGCCTCTGCGGGAGAGCACATTAACAGGGCGGAGGTTTGAAATCCGGGTAAGGAGGTTGTTCACTGACTCCTCACCGGCCTGTCTTCTGATCTGGGGCAGATACCAGGAACTGTCAGATTTTTCCAGGATCAATTGGTCTGACCCCTCAGGGGATCTGATTTGTATTCTGCTGATTTCCTCCGGTTCGGGAATTTTCCAGTTCGGCAGTCTCCCCGGACTGATCAGGGCTTCCCTGAAGCCGAGATACCCCATGAAAAGCAAGATCAGCGATAAAAGGATCAGGATTTCCCGTTTCTGGCTTCCTGAAATCACGACCTTTTCTCCTGAGAAAAGTCATGTTCTATTTGCCGAATTCTGCGCTTGTTACGAAAGAGGCCTGCTGTAAGAAAAGCCAGAACAATAACAGGAAGAATATACATTGGGAAGAGGATGAATAAATTCCTCTGGAACTCAGAGGTTTCCCCCAGAGGATTATAGCTCATTCCTTTGGAACGGAGGAGGGCTATCTCTGTGTTTCCGGCCAGTTTATCCAGTAGGTTCAATGCCAAAACCGCATTGGGAGTTTGTCCTTCAGGGTCGATCAGCATATCGTCCAGAAATCTGGCAGATCCGATTAAAAGAACATTCCCGCCTGTTCCGGGCGCAGAGGCCAAGGCCCCCATAAGATAAGACCCCCTGTTTTCCCGGGTGGGCGGCGTAATGGATAAGGGGTCGAAGAGGTTCAGGTTTTCACTCATCAACCAGGAGCTTTCTGAGGAGAAAAAGAGGGGAGTCACTCTCTCATCTTCCCTGTTCAGCATGACAACGGGAGAGATCTGGACCGCCAGGAATTCCTTTAACGAAGCGATCTCCTTAATATCCTGATTGATATATTTTCTTTTAATCAGAGGGGCGTAGTAGACGGGTACCTCTGTAATACTGCCGCTTTCCTCCTGCAGGAACTCGGTATAACACTCTGAGTCCAGAATGTAAGCTGGTTCCAGGCCCAGACCGTACCGGGCCAAAAATGCGTTGAGTCCTGTATCATCCTTGACGTAGCGGGGGAGCTCTCCCTGAGCCAGCTCTTCCTCTGATGGGAATATTTCCTGATAACTGCTCATAAAGAGGGCCAGAGAGCCTCCGTTGTGGATAAACTCTGCCAGAATCTCCTGCTCTCCCGAGGTAAACCTTTCTGTTGGATTATTCAGTATCAAAGTCTTCACATTCTGGGGGATTCCCCTCAGGGTCACTGGCCGGATATCGTACCGCCCGGATACCAGCCGGCTGAAATTGTTGACTCCTCCCTCTCCGTAAAGCGGGGTTGTCCCATGGTCGATCAGATAGGCCATGGAGTTTCCGGTTCCCAGAAGGAGGGAGATAATCTGACGGATCAGCTCCGCTGTTTCTTCCGGGGAGACAAGGGTTAAATTCCCCTCTACTGCGCGAGTCAGATCTCTGGTATAGGAGCGTTCATTTCCCTTTACGGTGAGTCCGGCCCGTAAAGATTCAGATTCCGAAACCGAGACAGAATAGGCCAGCCGGTTCAGATACAGGGGATTTATCGCTTCAATTTCCTGTTCCAGCAGTATTGGATAATTTTGAAATTCACTGCCAAGAGAAAGGAGGGAGCCAGTTATTTCCAGGGTAATGGAAATATCATCTTCCAGGGTCGAAAGCTGTCTTGTCTGACGCAGCAGTTTCTCCATCCCTCCGGTAATCCTGTATTCCAGATTGTCTGTGGGACCCAGAACAGGAAGCGCTAACTCACGGGGCCCCTGTAAAAGCACTATCCCTGCCCAAACCTTTGTGAGTTCCATCTGACCGCTCTGATAGCTCTGAAGGGTCTGTGGCGTTATTCCGTAATCCAGGGCCTGTTCCTGCAGCTGTTCATCAACGCTGTCAAGCAGATGTACCTGGTACAGGAATTTTCCCCGGCTTCTGATTCTGTAGCTTTCCATAAGCATGATAAGGTTTTCTTTGAGTGTTCCATGACTTCCCGGAAGATTTCTGGAAAGATAGATATGTGCAGTCAAAGGCTCCTGAAGAGCCTGGACTGTTTGAACAGACGCCTGCGACAAAGAGTGTTTTTTCTGTGCAGTAAAATCCAGCTGCAGGGGGAGAGGGTTTACTGCCGTATTTACCAGAATCAGCAGTATGAAGTAGAGAGGCATCCTGGCTCTCAGTATGAAGTTTTTTTTCCTTCTGCCAAGATTCTCGGCTGTCATCATAAGGAAAAAGAAAGTAATGGTCAGAAAATAGACGATATCCTTCAGTGTCACCAATCCCTGTGTAAAAGGGAGAATATGAAGGTCTATACCAATGCCTGACAATCCTCCACTGAAACGGTTGGACAGAATGAGAGACATATCATCGACCGCACTAAGAAAAATACTGGTACCGAAAGAGCAGAGGAACGCTGTGAGCTGATTTTTTGCGGCATACGAAAAAAAGAGACCGACGGCGCTGAGGCTGCCGGCCATCAGGAGTATTCCCGTATAACCGGCAAATACAGGTCCCCACTCCATCTGACCCAGCAGGGCTATTCCTATAGGGTAGGATAATGTCGGTAAGAGCAGAATCCCCAGGATCGCCAGCCCGGAAAAGTATTTTCCCAGAAGGAGGTCCCGGGTTTTCATGGGGAGTGAAAAGAGAACTTCCCAATGGCCTGAGCGGAATTCAGAGGCAAATAGTCCCATGGTTATTGCAGGAATCAGTATGGAAAAAATGAGAGGCTGGAGTGTGAAGAATCCACTCATATCCGCTCTGTTTTCCAGGAAGAAAGGGTAAATGAACAACCAGCTGTTCAGTCCGAGATAAAGGAGAAACACCACAAAGCCCATAGGTGATAAAAAAAATGTTTTGACCTCTTTTGCTGCGATGGTTTGAATCCTGATCCTATCTTTCATGTACCATTCCCACAATACCCCGGTACAAATCCTCCAGCGTCCTGTTCTCCTGCTTCATTTCCAGCAGGGTGACATTGCTGGAACGGATCTGATTATAGATATCTTTTCTTCTCTCACCCCGTGTTATTATTTTGTAACAGGAATTTCCGTTCCTTTTCCTTGCCGGCTCAATTTCTTCTATTCCCGGAAGTTTCCGGATCTTCTCCAGGAGTGTCTGATGGTTTTCTCCTTCCAGTTCCAGAAGGAGTACCTGTTCCTTTTCTCTGGCAGGCAGAGAGGATTCTTCCAGAAATTCTGCTGCCACCAGGCCGTCACGAATGATGAGAATCCTGCTGCAAAGAGATTCCGCTTCGCTAAGGATATGGGTGGAGAGAAGGATCGTTTTTTCTTCTTTAAGCTTCAGCAGAAGCTGACGGAATTCCAGAATCTGTGATGGATCCAGCCCCGAGGTCGGTTCATCCAGGATCAGTACAGGAGGGTCTCTGAGCAGAACGGATGCCAGCCCCGTTCTCTGCCTGTATCCCCTGGAAAGGGTTTCGGTCGTTTTATGCATCACTTCCCGGATTCCGCAGGTCTCGGCTAAAAAGTGAATCCTTTCTGAGAGTTCTTCCCTGTCCAGTCCATTCAGTCTGCCCATATAGCACAGATAGTCCAGAACTGACATATCCTGAATCAGCGGGGCAGATTCAGGAAGGTATCCTATAAAGGCTTTTCCCTTTTCGGGATTGGCAGTCATATCCTCTCCGGATATATTCACACTGCCCGAAGAAGGGGACAGTACTCCTGCCAGGATTCTGAGAGTTGTGGTTTTTCCAGCACCATTGGGCCCCAGAATTCCAAGAATCTCTCCTTTGACCGCGTTCAGGTTTATTCCCCTAACAGCCTGGATGGTACCAAATCTTTTTGTGATGTTCTCCACCCTGACCATGGGCGCCGACCTCCTACCAGTGAAAATACCTGTCCTTTCTATAAGTTACAATGCAGTTCCGGCAAAGATCGCAGGTTTTTCTGGATTCCTGGCAGAAATTGTAATATATTGATATATACAAAAAAATGAATATTGGAGTGAATTGTGAAATTACATAAAAAACATCCCCTTATGTTTCTTTTTCTCCTGCTCTCTCTTATAGCTTGTGAGAAAGAAGAGGCTGCTGCTGCAGACAATTCGAAGAACATGTCCCTGGATGGAGAAGAGGCAGGTTTTATCGAGCAGGTTGCTCAAACAACGGTTTCCAGCGAGAATGAGTTGTATCCTCCCGAAGGCTGGACCCTAGATCTGCTGGGAGCCATCGCTGAGTCGGAAAAGACGGGAAAAGATATTCTTCTGAATTTCACAGGTTCAGACTGGTGTGTCTGGTGTGAAAAGCTGAGGGACGAAGTATTCAGCACCGATAAGTTCCAGAGTTATGCAGAAGAAAATCTTATCCTTGTTTTTCTGGATTTCCCCCAGGGTATCGATCAGAGTCAGGAGATCCAGAGCCGGAATCAGGTAATGGCCTCTCTCTTTGGCGTTCAGGGTTTTCCTACTCTATGGCTTCTGGATTCCGAACTGGTTCCGGTTTTGCAGACCGGGTATCAGGAAGGCGGTCCCGATGCATTTATCCAAACCATTGAAAACGGCAGGGTCTCTCTGAGCGATGAAGATCGTCAGGAGGTTAAGACCATAGTCCGTGACGGGATCCTTAATAACATCGGCAGCTGGGAGTAGATCTTTGACTCACGGCAAAAATGAATCCTCTTTGCCGTAAAAAAATCATCAGGCAGAAAAAATTACCACCGGAATCTGTGTTTTATGTGATATGGTAATCCATATCATTTTTAAAAGGTGTTTTCGGTGGTTCATTCATTTAACGGAAGAAAGCTTGTTTTTCAGGTTATCCTTGTGAATATTCTCATTCCTCTGGTTTTTGTTCAGATCTCCCAAAGTCTTCTTCAGCTCTACAATCCAGCATTGGAGGGAGGGCTCTGGTACAGACTGGCTGTTTCTGTAAAACCAGCCATACTGGCCCTTTTTATGATCGCTGTCGTCATCGCGGTATTGGCCATTGGGCAAATTCTCAAACCTCTGAGAAATTATCTGAAAAAGGGGACAGATTATGAATCAGCCCGGAAAGCCTCTCTCTCTGTGCCCTGGATTCTCATGGGAGTTCACAGTTCTTTGTGGATCCTTTCCAACTTTGCCTTTTATACGGCATATCACTGGAAGACGCCCGGGGGTGTTCCTTTTTTCTGGAGTCTGAGCCTTTCCGTTCTTTCCGGGCTTTTGGGAGCCCTTTTCTCTGCCATTTTTATGAATATCCTCTTTATTCCTGTAAAAAGCGAGCTGCAGATGACAGAAAAACGGCCTGATGAAAGAGATCATTTTATATCCAACAAGAATCTGATCATTACAGTTGTTGTTGTTTTTTCCTCAGTCCTTTTTACAACCTATGCTGGGCGTTATTACGGTGCAACAGATCTCTCAAACGGAATCAGCTATATCGGAACAGTGGTGCTTCTGAGTTGCGTCTTTTTAACGATAGGCGTTACCCTGATCCTTTTCAGCCGTCAGGAAGACCGGGCTCAAATCCGTATTATGACGGTGAAGCTCAAAGAGCTGAATGAGGCGGGGGGAGATCTGACAGGAAAGCTCTATCTTTTGAATTTTGATAATACAGGAGATATGGTGGAAGAGATTAACCGGTTGATGGAAAAACTCCATACCGCTTTTTCGGAAGTAGCCGATGCTGCAGGAGAGATGATTCTGATCTCCAATGAAATCGACCGCTCCATTGATGCGGTCAGGGACACCACAAGTTCCATTCTGGATTCATCCCGCCAGGTGGATGACTCTCTGGCGGATCAGGAGGATGTGGTCTCCACAACCGGGAAGAAACTGGGGGATATGCTTCAGGGAGTCGGGAGAATTTCCCGTCTGGTGGAAGAACACCGCTCCTCGGTAGATTCAACCTCATCGACCATTGAGGAAATGACAGCCAATATCCGGAACGTTTCAGACAATTCCCAGATGGCCCGGGACATCTCTGATGATCTGAACCGCTCCATCATTCAGGGCGCAGAAGCCGTAAACTCATCCATCTCCTGTATTGAAGGGATCATGGAAACCTCTGAGCAAATGAATGATCTGGTTCATCTAATTGGCAAGCTGGCTGCCCAGACAAATATGCTGGCCATGAATGCAGCAATCGAAGCGGCCCATGCGGGAGATAAAGGGCTGGGGTTTGCTGTGGTTGCCGATGAGGTGAGAAAGCTGGCAGGTAACAGCTCTGAAAATACCAGTTATATTTCGGAGAATATCCGTACACTGAATGGAAAAGTGGATCTGGGGGTTCAGACATCCCGTCAGGCGGGAAGTATTCTGAAAGAGGTTTTGAGCAAAATCAGGGAATCTGCCAACCTCTCTTCCGAGATAGCCGCAGCCATGATAGAGCAGAAAAGCGGTACGGATGAACTGATCCGTGTCGTCAATGATGTGGTAGTCTCTTCAAACGGCATACAGGAGGAAACCAGCCGTCAGGTTTCTGAAAATTCCCTGATCAAAGAGAATATTCAGAATTTCATGGGCCAGTGTACAAGGATCCGGGAGCTGACCAATGCCCAGTTGGGATCCTACACCAGAGTCTATGAATCCCTGTCAGAACTGAAGAGTCTGTCCGAAGAAGGGAAAAACCTGGGGAATGCTCTTCAGTCCGTGATGTCCGGTTTTACCCTTTAATCTTCTTTCCATACCAGGGCTTCGATAGAGGCCTTCCACTCTTTCGGCATGGGACAGGGCCTGGTGTTTTCGAGTGAGATACTGCCGGCTTTGACTTTCAGCTCTGCCAGACAGGTCTCCTCTCTCATGATCCTCTGAATAAACTGAACTGTAAAGGCTTCGCATTTCACAACCCGGGTTTCTACGGTCAATAGATCATCCAGCCGGGCCGGGCTGTTATAGTCTATGGAGAGTGACCGTACAATAAATGCAGTTTTATCAGTTTTGATCGCTTCTCCCTGGTTCCCTCCGATATTCCGCAGCATCTCGCTTCTGCCGTGTTCGGCCATATCAAGATACCGGCTGTGATACACAACTCCGCCTGCATCTGTATCGCTGTAGTAAACCCTGACGGGGAGAGAATGAACTTTCTCTTTTATTGTACCTGAAAGGTTATTTTCCATTGCTTGAACCTGCCTTATTTATTATCATATGCCCATGATTCTTACACTTAAAAAATTTTTTGTAAATAAAGATAACGATTATGAAGATATGGCATCCCGGGTGGGGGCCCATAGAATCTTTCTGGAAAATATTCTTTCCGGCCGTGTTCCCAATGAGGAGTACGGAATTGAAAAACTCAAAGTCTATTGTCAATCATTGATTGAGGGCCAGAGAATTGGTGTTCAGGGGTTGAAGGACGGCTCCTGGAGCGTGTCTCCCGACCCTTCGGGCATTGCCGAGGAAGACAAGATGGACTACCACTACTTTCCTACATTTATTGCCCTGGCTGTTTTGACCGCCTGTTCCAGGAAATTCCCCGATGAGATCGGGACCCTTCCCGGGCTAGATGAAGCCCTTGCCAGGGGATACAGTTTTGCAATATCCGCCAACCTTGAGGGGTTCGGTTTCAACAGTCTGTTTCAGCAGATCGAGTCCATTCTCATTTTGGGTTCCGGGGGCTGCCCTGTGTGGCTCAGGGAACATCCCGAGGTTTCACCAGCTATAATAAACAGGCTGAAAGAGATCGGGGATGACTATAAAAAACGGCTGGAAACAGGAGATACCAAGCTCTCGTTTGGCGGGGACTACAAAACCCAGTTTACTCTGGCTGTCAAATTCCTGGAGCCTTTACTGTCCGAATAGCAAGAACCGCAAAGGCTCTATAGAAAACGGCAGGATCTCAATAAGGTTCCAGGTGTTTTTTATTAATCCGCTTTTTTGATTGATTTCCTGATTTTCCCCGGGCATAATAAGCTGATGGCGGAAAAGAAAAAGAAAGCTGATAAATCACATAAAACAGAATCAGTTTACCTGATTCTTGTACTTCTACTGGCGTTTTTCATCCTGGGCTCTGCATTTCTTTTCAGAGAACAGCTACGGAGCCGGAATGAACAGCAGCTGTATGAAGAGCTTACCAGAATACAACAGATGGTGACCTATCGCCAAACCTATCGCAGCGTTTTTTATACATCCGTAAAAGAGAATTTCCTGCAGGAGAGAACCCTTCTCTTTACTGCGGATTTTCAGGTTGCTGCCGGAATTGATCTCTCCCGGGGGTTTACTCTGGATGCAAAAGGGGATTCAGTCCATTTAACTCTTCCTGCGGGTACGATCCTTTATGTTGATGCCGACGATACCTCACTGGAACAGGTTTTTGTAAAAGAGCGCTTTTCTTCCATTACTACAGGAGACTATCTCCCCCTGCTGACAGAAGAAAAACAGAACATACTGAATCAGGCCAGGGAAGGGGGGATTGAAAAAGATGCGGAGCAGAGAGCGGAACAGATTTTTATGGGGATTCTGAAGATGGCCGGTTTTCAAAGAGCTGCTGTCTCATTCAGGAGAGACTCACTATGAGAATCAGGGTTCTTTCAGGGATTTTTTTTCTGATTGTGATTTTTCTTTCAGTCTCGCTTTTTTACCCTTTCCGGGAATTCAGATTTCCCTGGGAGGCTCAGCGGGTGACTTCAGTTTATACATCTCTGCTGGAATCAACCGGAGATGCTCTTCTCAATTCTTCCGAGTACTCTCTGAAAATAATTTTCCCCTACGATTTTATTGAAAGGGAAGATCTGGATTCGGTACCCTGGAGGGATCTGCAGAGACTCTATGATACCTACAGGGAGGACTATCTTTTAAGAGAAAATCCGGAACTTTATCCTGACAGAAAGATTCCCGATGAGTGGAAATATGCCGCTCTGTACCGTCTCTGCAGGGAAAATGGACTCGATCCGGCTTCTGATCCCCGATCTTTTGTGGTAATCGCAGCCGGTATCAAAGCGGGAATTCGGCTGATGGACCGGGAGAGTTATCTGATCTCTGTGGAGTCCGGTGAGGATAAAACCCTGAAACTTCGCTTACCTCCGGCAGATATTACTGATATAATTATTATAGACAGGCCCGTGGAGGATCAGGGGTTCCCGGAAGTCAGAATTACCCCCCAGCAGTGGAGCAGCCTTATCGATACCATTACTCCGGGGATCATCAGGATGGCTGTGGATAAGGGAATCCTCGAGGAAGCGGAACGCAGTGCCGTCTCTCTGCTGAAGGGGCTGTTTGAAGGAGCCGGATTTGACATTGGGCAGATTGAATTTTCCCTTTAAAAGTGTATTTCCCAGGGGGCTTTTGCTGACTCTCTGCATCTTGTCCCTTTATGCGGAAGAGATGGTCTCGGTTTACGATGATTTTGATGACGGAAGATTCGGCCGCTCCGAGTACCGCAGTATTTTGAGAAGCGTCAAACTGGATGCTTTTTCCCGATCTGAAACCCTTCCCGTCTATTCTCCAGCTCTTGAGGAAGAAAGCTTCCTCACTGCAGTGGTTCTTTCCCGCAGGGACTATGAGAGTCTTGTTCCCAGAATGGATCAGCAAGGGAAGATCCTCTACCGCAGGGGTGGTCTGGAATTCACATTTTCACTCGAAAAACCCGGTCCGGAGATTTTTCAGGTTTTGAAAGAGTATTACAGAGGTCCCTGGGAAGATTGGCTTGAACCTGTAACAGAGCACTACAAAGAAAACTATGTCATCAGAATCCATACGGCTGAAAATATTTTTGAACCCTGGAATGATACAGTCACCTATACGGAGGCCATGCTGATGGCTACTGTCATCGGAGACCGGGATCAATGGCTTTGGGGAATCCATGATGGATTAAATCTCCTATTTCCCTGATTCCCGGTTGATCTGGTTGTCATTTCTTTTCTGAAACGTTATATTCTAACCGGTTTTGCAGTGAGGTAAGGATATGAAAAGTACAGACATAGCAAGAAAAGACCGCGATTTAAAAAAAGCAAAAAAAAGAGAAGAAGTCCTGGCAAGAAAACAGTCAAAAGAAGGACGTACAGTGGGTGATTTTATTAATGAGCTGTCGGATCTCTTTTTTCATGATGGCAATAAGATCTACAACATTGAAAGCAGTGATGAAATCCTTCTTTTTCTGGAAGAGATGAAAGAGGAAGTTCCTGAAAAACAGTGGACCAATGTTCTGAGAAAAGCGATTAAGAAAACCAAAGTCAAAGAAAAAGACTCAGCATTTGAACAGCTTTGCATGATGGGAGATATTCCCGCTAACTGATCACCCTCTCAGGGGTATCGATCTTCGTCCCTTCTGTCCGGTATGGAACTGAGTTCCCTGCCGGATGCGGCCGCTTCATCGGAGACAAAAAGTCCGCAGTAGCACTGGCCGTACTCTTCCACATCAGGTTTACAGTACTCGCAGGGGCAGGTAATGTCCCGGTCTTTTTTTCTGTCGTTCCAGGGCTCCCGGCAGGGGCAGCAAAAATAACCAAGAGCGTTATAGTTTTCCTTTAACCCTTCTGCCACAGTTTCTACCTGATCCCTGTCAGGGTTGAGGATAAGGTTCTGTTTTTTTGTCACAGCTTCGAGGAATATCAAAACGTCCGATACTTCTTTTTCTTTCATCTATTCCATAAGCTCCTTTTCCCAGGCAATACGGATAAATCCGGTCAGAAGCTCTTTGTTATCAATAAGGAGAGTCGGATAACTCAGCCTTTTATTGAATCTTTCAGCAAATTCGGTTTTGAATGCCTTTTTGGCTTCGGGATCAATTTTATCCATATAGACAAATCTGTATTGAAAACTGTTCTCCTCCAGAAAGGCTTTGGCTTTTTTACAGAAACTGCAGGTTGTGAGAGCGAAAAGAACCAGATCCCGATCGGTGTTCCTGCCTTCTACTGTTTCGAAATTCAAAGAATCAAACATTGGCAACTCCTATTATTTTTCTCATATATATAATATAGTTTATCCATGGCTCTGTGCAAGGAAGACAGAGTAGTAAAAACTTTATGCTATTTGACAGGAGTCAATCCAATGACAGAAATTCAAAGTCTGGATCATTTTCATGAACTCATTAATTCCGTTAAACCCGTATGCGCTTTGTTTACTGCTGACTGGTGTCCCGACTGCCAGGTCCTCAAGCCTGTCATGCCCGAACTTGAAAAGGAATTCAGCGGGGATTATCAGTTTCTCTCTGTGGACAGGGACCGGTTCCTTGATCTTTGTCAGGAATTGAATGTTTTTGGAATTCCCAGTTTTATCATCTATCAGGAAGGTAAGGAAACGGGCCGTTTTGTCAGTACCGCCAGAAAAACCCGGGAAGAGATCGACCATTTCCTCAGGAAAACAGGTAATCTCTGAATTCATCCACAGTTGTGAAATACTCCTGACAGTGTTGTGTCATGTATGATCGTATTTCCGGAATCTGATGGCCCCATCCGGCACCGGCAATGGGAACACCGCTTCTTTTGCTCATCTCCACAGCAGGCTTCAGGTCATCCAGTATCAGCGTATCTTCCGGGGACAGGCCGTAGTGTTTGAGAATCTGATGGACAGGGTAGGGGTGGGGCTTCCTTTTGGATTCATCGAAATCCCATCCGTAGACCAAACCGGGAATATCCTCAGCTCCAGCGGCTTTGTAATCCCGTCTTATCAGATCTTCTTCGGAATGAGAGACTACAGTGATAATCCCGCCTCTCTTTTTAAACTCTCTGAGGATCTCCAGAAACCCGGGGAAGAACGAGGGAGTCCTTTCCTGGGTGAAAGATCTCCAGATCTGATATTCGGTTTGAATCTCCTGTTCGGAAAAACCCAGTTCCTCTGTCATGTAGGACATGATACCGGGTGAAAAATTTTTCAGAAACCAGGTTTCCAGGTTGACAGGACGGGATCCGGGACGCAGTTGTCTCATAACCTCAAGATGGGCCGGATAATGAATTTCCGGGGTGCTCTGTACAGAGGTGTCATCATGATCCAGGATCAGACAGGAATACTTCATGCCATGTCCTCCCTGTCGCGGGAGGATTCCAAAAGCCCCTGTTCGGTAGGCTCATTACGGTCAAAAAGTCCTGTAAACCGGCTGCCGTCCGGCCAGTAGTAAACGCCTATGCCATGCATCATACCTTCTCTGAAATTTCCTCTATACCGTCTTCCGTCCGGCCAGAGGCACTCTCCCTCCCCGTGAGGCATATTCTTCAGAAAATCCCCTTTGTAGTGTCTTCCATCCGGTGTTACCAGGTCTCCTTTGCCTTCCATCAGACCGTTTCTGAATTCTCCCGAATATGAGGAACCGTCTCTGCCTTGAAATTCTCCTGTCCCATGGGGTCTCCCCTGGTCATCGAGGCTTCCGGTATATACTCCGTTGCTGAAAATGACTTCTTCCGCCTCTGTCATCTGACCGGTATCAGCAGAATTACTCTCCTCATCCTGAGATCTGTCCGGGGTGTCCGGTTCTGCTGGAACCGATGGGGAATCATCAATCCCCGAGTCGAAAGTAAATCCTCTGTAAAGGATTTCCAGAGGAGTCTTTTCTCTTGCTGAGTAACAGACCCGTTTCAGCCAGTTTTTCTTATGAAAAACCGGGTATTCGTAGAGGTTATCCTCCAGAACCATATTTTCCTGATTGATAATCTTTTCACGGATAATCAATCCCCGGGGATCCCTTGAGAAGTAGGACGCTCTCAATAACTGCCCATCCGGATCTCTGATCTCTATCTGTATGATCCTTCCCTCCTCGTCGTATCCATAGGAGGTGATGCTCTCCTGATGAGAGTTTCTGAAGGTTGTGACATAGTCTTTCATGCCCCGGTTGTTATAGTGATAGGTTTTTTTCTCGTTTCCTCTTGTTTCTTCAATGATTCTTTCAAGAGAGAATTTCCGGGTTGTTTCTTCTATGGGATTCCCCCCCGGAGTTTGTACAGTCTCTCTGATGCAGTTTCCCTGATCATCATATTCAAAAAAGGTAATTCTGCGGCGTTCCAGTTTTTTCAGGATCCGGCCTGATTCATCAAAGAGAAGGGTTCCCAGCAGATTCCTCTGTTCTTCTCCGGAGGGTGTTTCTTCGTCCATACGGACGGTTTCGATCGTAAGTGACCGGGGGTTCCCCTGAAATGAAAACTCTTCCATGTCCGAATTATGGATGGTATGAGTAAAAGATGCAATCTTTCTAGAGATACACAGAGATTTGTGGTATAAATTAAATAAGCACGTATCAAAGGTTCCCGGATGAAAAAAGTACTGGTCATCGATGACTCTCCCATGTACAGGGATTTTATGCAGAAACAGCTCACCTCCTACGGCTTTGAAATTACTTCGGCCATTAATGGGCTGGATGGGATTTCAAAGATCAGAAGCGTGATTCCCGATGTGATCATTATGGATTATATGCTTTCCAGAAAGAGCAGTATGGATGTACTGAGAGATAAACTGCAGGATCCCAATGCCAAGGATATCCCGGTCATCATGGCATCTTCCAATGTGGACAGGCAGAAGATTGTGGAAGTTGCGGCTTTCGGTGTCAGAAAATTCCTGAACAAACCCATTAAAATTGATGCGCTCCTTTCTGCGTTATCAGAACTACTGGGAGTGGAGATCAAGCTGGATGACACTCCTTGCCTCCTTGATGCCCATCTGAATGATCAGATTCTGTTTATCGAGATTGCACGGGGATTTAATAAAGAGAAAATCAACCTCCTTCAGTACAAGGTGGCCGAACTTCTCAAGCTCTATAAAGTCCAGTACCCCCGAATCCTGATTCTTATGACCGATATCTCTCTCAGAACAGAGGATGAACCGAAGCTGGAGCAGCTCCTGGAAGAGGTGGAGAAATTTGTCAGCAGTCTGAATCAGGTGAAAATCCTTACCCTGGACGATCATATTAAAAACTATGTGAAATACCATCCTCTATTCAGGCATGTGGAAATCGCCGCATCTCTGGATAAAGCGGTTTCCGGGCTTCTGGGAATTAAAGGGATGGAAGCCATGACCTCCGAGCAGGATAATGTGCAGGATTCCCTCCTTTCTTCCAATAGTGAATTGAGAAACAATGAGGCGTTTCAGCTGAATTTCCAGGATGAAAGCGCCAATCTGAAATCCGGACTTATGAACAGAAAAGTGAATATTGCTGTGGTGGATGATGACTTTATTGTTCACAGCATTATCGGGAAAGCTCTGGAACAGACAAAATGGGAAGCAGAGTATCATAGTGACGGTCAGTCTTTTATCGATTCTCTGGAAAGCCAGAGTTATGATCTGGTATTGCTGGATCTGATGATGCCGGGAATGGACGGGTTTCAGGTTCTGGAAACTCTCAAGGAAAAAGGCAGTGAAATGCCGGTTATTATTCTGTCGGCCATGTCTAAAAAAGAGAGTGTTATGAAAGCAAAAGAGCTTGGCATTGACAGTTATATCATTAAGCCTCCCAAGCCGGATAATATTATTTCCAAAATCGCTGATTTGATGATCCGCAGATTGTCCGGGTAGACCTGATGGAGCAAACATCCCCTGTCATCGACTGGTTCTCCCTTTTTAATGAGTTTCCAAGAGGAGTCGGTATCCTGGATCGAACGGGCAGACTGCTTTATTCCAATACCAGACTGAACAGCCTGTTTTTGCAGGAGGGGGAGTCTATGGCTATCCGGTATGCCCCTGCCGAAACTGTCTGGAAAAGGTTTCTGGAAAAATTCATTCAGGGAGAGAGTCGGCACGATCAGATCACTGTTTCTGTTCCCATTAAAAACAAAGGAACCCGGTGGTTTGCCCTGAGGCTCATGCGGAACAGCAGAGAGTCTCATATTTTTCTGCTTGAGGATGATGTTACAGAACAGCATCACCGGGAGATGCAGCTGAAAATCGCCCGGTATGATGCAGAAAAAGCAACCAAGACCAAATCAGACTTTCTTGCCAATATGAGTCATGAAATCCGGACTCCTATTCATACCATCATCGGTATGTCCGAACTTATGAATACAACGAACCTTGATCAGGAGCAGGAGGAGTATAGTTCCCAGATCCGGTTCAGCGCGGATGTTCTGCTTTCGTTGATAAATGATATTCTGGATTTTTCAAAAATAGAAGCCGGCCAGCTGGATCTGGAAAACACAGCCTGTAATCTTCAGCTGCTGATTGAGGATTCCATCGATATAGTTGCTCTGGAAGCTCATAAAAAAGGAGTGGAAGTCGGTTTTTATGCAGATCCTGAAGCAGATCTTGTAGTGATGGGTGATCCTACCAGGCTGAGGCAGATTATCATGAACCTGGTGAATAATGCGGTGAAATTCACAGAAGAGGGTCAGGTCATGGTGTACCTGAACCTGGTGGAACAGGATGAGGCTGCATCAACCATTCGGTTTTCCGTGGAAGACAGCGGGATCGGTATTTCCCGTGAAAAGAAAGACACCCTTTTTGAAGCTTTTACACAGGCTGATTCTTCTACAACCAGGAGATACGGCGGAACCGGCCTGGGATTGTCCATATGCCGGAATCTGGTGAAGCAGATGGGGGGAGTCCTGGAGGTGGAAAGTTCCGAGGGGATTGGATCGGAATTCTTCTTTACACTGACTTTTGAACGGGCTTCTCAAATGGACAGGGATGAAACCGGGGCAGCTTATGGAGAAGATCTGAAGGGTGTTACTGTTCTTCTGGTGGACGATAACTGGAAGATCCGGGATGTTCTGGTAAAATATCTTACCCTCTGGGGATGCCGTGTAGACGAAGCCGGCAGCGGGAGGGAAGCTTTTCAGAAAATGAAGGAGAAAGTCAGGGAGGATGACAGGCCTTATGATATCTGTATCACAGATCAGTTGATGCCGGATATCGATGGCTGGCAGCTGGCCAGCCAGGTCCGGGCCCATGACACCCTGACCAGAACAGCTCTGATTCTGATGTCTCTGAAAGCTAAGGGTACAGAAGAAGCCAAGATGAAGCTTTTGGGCTGGTTTTCCGCGTATATTACCAAACCGGTAAGAATGAGAGATCTCTGGGAGAAATGTATTCTGGCCATGTTTCCGGAAAAGTCCGAAGCGGGAGAGCTGGAAGAACTGGAAGAGCTTTCCAGAATTGATCAAATCGGAGATATCCTTGCTTCCTCCAGTCAGATCCTGAAATTCAGCGGAAAAGTTCTGATTGCGGAAGATCATCCGGTGAACAGGAAACTCTTCGAATCCATTCTGAAAAAACAGGGTCTGCAGGTAATTTCTGCAGAGAACGGGAAGAAAGCCCTGGAGCTGGCTGACCTTGAACAGCCTGATCTGATTTTTATGGATTGCCAGATGCCTGTGATGAACGGGTATGAAGCTTCCATGAAAATCCGTGATGCCGGTATCAAAACTCCCATCGTTGCTGTAACAGCCAACGCATTAAAAGGGGAAAAAGAGAAGTGCCTGGAATCCGGAATGACCGATTTTCTTCCCAAACCTTTTAAAAACAGGGATATTGTTCCCATTCTCAAACACTGGCTTTCCACAGAGACGCCTGAAGAGGCGGAAAACGGGTTGGAAGAGCTGGATGACGTTGAAGAACTCGAATCTCTGGATGAACATGACGTTACCAGGGAGGAGCTGAATCAGGAAGATCCTGCGGTATTTGATCTCAAGCAGGCTCTGGATACCTTTATGGGAGATCTGAATTTGCTGGTTTCTCTTTTAAATCCCTTTATTGAGCAGATGGAAAAGTATCTGAAAATGCTTGAAGATCCAGATGTCTTTTCAGAACTGCAGGAAGTCAGAGGGATCGGTCATGCTATCAAGGGCAGCGCCAGAAACCTTTCCATGGAAGAGCTGGGAATGGCCGCGGAAGCTCTTGAGTTCTCAGGACGGGATAATAAGCCCGATGAAGCCGCTAAGGCTCATCAGAGAGTCAGAGCGGCCTATGAACGAGTCAAACAGACTCTACAGCCATACCTTGAGAAATAAAATTCTCAACACCCTTTAAGAGGTCATCGTATTCGGTAACAGTTGGATATTCCGGGAATTCCTGTGAGATCGATTCGGGAGCTCTGAAAAACATCCCCTTGTCGGCATTCTGTATCATGGTCAGATCATTATAAGAGTCACCTGCCGCCATAATTCGGAACCCGGCAGACCGGAACGCATCAACGGCTTTCTTTTTTCCATCCTTCTGCCGGAGTCTGTAGCCGGTGATCCGGTCATTACTGTCTACGATCAGGGTGTTGCAGAAAAGAGTGGGCCAGTCCAGCTTTTTCATCAGTGGAGAGGCAAACTGGTCGAATGTATCAGAGAGGATAATGACCTGGGTTCTTTCTCTCAGCTTTGAAAGAAAATCGTATCCTCCGGGAAGAGGATCCATGGTGCTAATCACTTCCTGAATATCCTTAAGCTTCAGTCCGTGTTCTTCCAGAATTCCCAGACGTTTATTCATTAGGACATCATAATCGGGGATATCCCTTGTTGTCAGTTTCAGTTCTTCAATTCCTGTTTTCAGGGCAAAATTGATCCATATTTCTGGTACCAGGACCCCTTCCAGGTCCAGACAGACTAAATTCATAACAATTCCTCCGGAGGTTGGAACGGCTTACCTTTGCCATCCTGTCTACTCATCATACTGATTGGTCCTTTATGGAGCAAGAGGCTCCCTCCTAATTAATTGGTCAGACATGTTATTGACCGCTCTATGTGTTAAATGATAAAAAAGAGGATATGAAGGGACGGCAGAAAAAATTACAGCATTTTATCGTCTGTCCTGTATTTATAAACTTTTAAAAAACAGCCCTGATGGAATTCAGGGCTTTTTTTTGCTTAAAAAAAGTATTGGAGGTACTATGTCTGATCTACAGATTGACGTTCATGTAAAACCTGAACTCAAGAAATGGATACCCCTGAGTATCCAGCATGTGTTTGCCATGTTTGGTGCAACGATCCTTGTTCCTATCCTGACGGGATTGAGCCCCGCTGTGGCACTGTTTACTTCCGGAATCGGAACCCTGTTATATATTGCCATAACAAAAGGGAAAGTCCCTGCATACCTGGGATCATCATTTGCTTTTATCGCACCGATTATCGCCATAAGTTCTTCTGCGGATTTCGGTGTGGCCTACGCTTTGGGTGGTGCATTTACTGTCGGTATTTTCTACTGTATTATCGCTCTGATTATCAGCCGATTCGGAATCGCCTGGATGGACAGACTTCTTCCTCCTGTGGTGATCGGTTCTGTTATCATTGTGATCGGTCTTAAACTGGCTCCTACCGCTATGGATATGGCAATGACCGGAGGATCAGGAACCTACAGCCTGGCATTTTTCTGTATTGCTGCTGTGACTCTGGCTATTGCTGTCATTTCTTCCATTGTTTTAAAAGGTTTTTTTAATGTTGTTCCCATACTCATCGGTATTGTGGGCGGTTATCTTTTTACCCTTATAATGGGTGCATTTTTTCCAGCTTTCAAACTGATTGATTTTTCCATTGTAAAGGAAGCTGCCTGGTTTGGATTTACCAAACCGGTTCTTCCCAAATTCCACTGGGTTCCCATTGTGACATTCCTTATTGTTTCCCTGGCAACCATTGCGGAACACCTGGGAGATACTCTGGTTCTCAGCAAGGTTGTCGGCAGGGATTTCTACAAGGATCCCGGTCTTCACAGAACTCTGGCTGGTGATGGTCTGGCTACCTCTTTCGCAGCTCTTTTCGGCGGGCCTCCCAATACGACCTATGGGGAGAATATCGGAGTTATGGCCATTACAAGGGTTTACAGTGTCTGGGTTATCGGAGGGGCGGCTGCTCTTGCTGTTGTTCTCTCTTTTATTCAAAAATTCGGAGCTCTCATCCAGACCATTCCGGTTCCGGTAATGGGAGGAGTCAGTATGATGCTTTTCGGAATCATCGCCAGTGCCGGTATTCGGACAGTTGTGGAAAGCGGTGTCAATTACGGAGAAAAACGCCACCTGACAATCTCTTCAGTCATCCTCGTTCTCGGTATCGGAGGGGGAATGATCAAATTCCCTATTGGTACAGGATTGAGTTTTGAGCTGGGAGGCGTGGCTCTGGCCGCTTTGGTCGGTATTGTTCTGAATCTTGTTTTGCCCCGGTCTCTGGATGATATCCCTGAAGAAACAGCCGAAGAGATGATTCTTGATGAGATCAATAAAAAAGGAAGATAAGAGGTAGTTTTCTCTCTCTTTTTTCATATTTTTTAAAAAACTCCGGATTAATTCCGGAGTTTTTTTTACGAGAAATTTTTCTTTTTTATTCAATTTTTTTTCCTTGAAAAATCACTGAGGAACAGAGAGAAATTGGTTTTTCAGCTTTTTTTCTTTTCTAATTCCTTAAACTCCTTTATAGTTAATTAAAACAGCAATTTTTTATGAAATATTTTTTTAATTTTTTGTTTTATTGTTATCTACAGGAGTGAATTAAATGGCAAGAGCGAGAAAAACGGAAATTTATAAAAACGTCTATGAATCCCTTTCATATGAAGATAAACTGGTGTTAAAGACCGAGCTGGATTATGCCATAAAAGCTGATGAGAGAGCTATGGCAAAGGAACAACAGGAAGAGGATGCCAAAAAAATCCGGGATAAAATCAAAATTCACGATACAGTCAAATACAAATTCAAGAAAGAGATCCTGTCCGGAGAAGTGATTGCCATTACTGTTGATAAAATTCAGGTGATGACCGATGGCAATAAACGGTCAGTACCCTATAATAAAATTGAAATGAAATTAAAATAAATTTGCATGTTTTTTACACTGCTGATAGAATATTAAATCATTAAAAAACCTGTTTCACAGGGTTTTTTTCTTTTTTGCATAATCATTTTTTTCCTTACACGCACAATATTACCGGGAGATGCTCCGGAATGGATATTAAGAATCTGTCAAAAAAGGAAGGTAATTATGTCCCTCTCTGGTTTTGTATTAGGTTTGGATGCAGGTTCGGTTTCTCTTTCCGCAGTGATCATGGACTTCCATGGTAGGATAATTCAGAAGGAAGTAACAACTCATGGCGGTGATATATGTTCCGCTCTTGAAAAACTTTCCCGGTCTCTGAACCTGAATGGGGTACAGGCCTGTGCTGTTACGGGGCAGAACAGCTCCAGAATCCATCATAACGCCTCCTATGACTCTTCTGTTTCCTGCATCGAATGGGTAAAACACAGATATCCCGGCTCCCGTGCCATCCTTTTGGTGGGAGGTGAGAAATTCTCTCTAATCCGTTTTGACTCAGAGGGCCATTACAGGAATCTCAGGACCAATACATCCTGTGCTGCCGGAACAGGAAGTTTTCTGGATCAGCAGGCCGGACGTCTGAATTTGAATGGCAGCGCCGAGCTCAGCCGGATCGCCTATGACAATTCCGATCCTGTTCCTCTCGTTGCCACAAGGTGCGCTGTTTTTGCCAAGACGGATCTTATTCATGCCCAGCAGGAAGGTTTTTCTCTTTCGGGGATAAGCGAAGGTCTATGCAAGGGGCTGGCTAGGAATCTTGTGGATACCCTTTTCAAGGATAAGGATCTTTCCGGACCGGTTCTCTTTACCGGCGGGGTATCTCAGAACCAGGCTGTTTTGCACCATTTGAGAGAACTGGTGAAGCAGGAAATTGTCCAGGACCCGTTAGGGCTCTTTCAGGGAGCAGCCGGGGCGGCTCTTTTGCTTCTGAAAGATATCAGAACTGCGGCGGTTGATGAAAAAGAACTGTTCTGCCCGGAAACTCTGGCGGAATTCTATAAGCCTGAGGGAAAAGTAGAATCCGATTATTCCCCCCCCCTGGAACTGAAATATTCAGATTATCCGGATTTTTCCTCCTACCGAAGCTGGGACCAGAGCATTACAGGACGGCCGGGGCAGCCTTTCGTAGAGGTGGATCTTTATAAACCTTGGCCAAAGGAGCTGAAGGGGTATCTGGGAATTGATATCGGCTCCACCAGTACAAAGGGAGTGGTTACCGATCTTCAGGGGAGTGTTTACGGCGGATTTTATACAAGAACTTCCGGCAGGCCTATGGAAGCGGTACAGGCCCTGTTTGAAGCAATCCGGAGTGCGGCAGAAAAAGAGAGTTCCCGTTTGATGATTTCCGGCAGCGGTACTACAGGTTCGGGACGGAAGTTTATCGGGCGTATTATCGGGGCAGATGTCATTCTGGATGAAATAAGCGCTCATGCCCGGGCTGCCTGCGAATTGGATCCCCAGGTGGATACCATCCTGGAAATCGGTGGACAGGATGCTAAATTTACAACTTTGAGAAACAGGAGAGTCACTCTTTCGGTCATGAATAATGTCTGTGCTGCCGGAACAGGCAGCTTCCTGGAAGAGCAGGGAGCAAAACTGGGAGTGCCGATCCGGAGTTTTGCCGATCTGACATACCGTGTGAGTGCGCCGGGAGTCAGTGATCGATGTACTGTCTTTATGGAACGGGACATCAATCACCTGATTTCTGAAGGCGCTTCGGTTCCTGAAGTTCTGGCCTCGGCGCTGCATGCAGTCAGGGAGAACTATCTCAGGAAAGTTGCTGTGGAAAAGCATATCGGAGAGCGAATCTTTTTTCAGGGAGCCACAGCGAAAAACCGCTCTCTGGTTGCCGCATTTGAACAGAAACTGCAAAAGCCTATCCTCGTCTCTCCCTATTGTCATCTGACCGGTGCTTTGGGAGCTGCCCTCTCCCTTGTGGATGAAAAGGTGCGTTCCCGGGGGTTCATAGGATTGGATTTTTACCGGAAAAGTGTGCCTGTCAGAAGAGAAGTCTGCAGGATCTGTACCAATCACTGCAAGTTGACCATAGCCGATCTGGGAGACAGGAGCGAGGCTTTCGGCTTTCTCTGCGGCAGGGATTATGACTCCAAAGGGTATGTGAACAGAAACCTCAGCGGCTGGGATCTCCAGAAAGAGCGGAGAAAGGGGGAAGCCCGGATACTGGAAGAGGCCGGGATCGGAACGGGAAAATCCAGTGACTGTGCTCCTGTGATAGGTATTCCGGAAGGACTTTATCTGACCGAAGACAGATTGTACTGGGAAGTCTTCTTCCGGGAATTGGGATTCCGCGTAAAATCCGGAGGGGTAAAGGAGAATCCCATCAAAATAGGAAAACCCTTCACGGGAGCTGAATTCTGTGCTCCTGTTTCAGCCTTCCATGGTCATGCTCTGACTCTTCTCGATTCGTGTGATTATCTTTTTTTGCCGGTTTATCTGGAAAATAAGCCCGGTAAAAAAGGGGAGCTTAGGAAATATTGCTATTTCAGCCAGTTTTCATCATCCCTGGTTCATCAGCAGATAGAAAGTGACAGAATCCTGTCTCCTGTGGCCGCCACAAGGTATTCCATCTTTCAGCTCATAGGGGAGCTTTATAAGTCGCTTTCAGACCATGGTGAGCTGAAAAGAACGGTTCTGCAGATACGTGCTGCTCTGGAAAAAGCCGATATGGTGAGAAGCCGTAAAGCAGAAATGCTTAAAGAGCTCTACAAACAGAATAAAACAGCGGATGATCAGGTTGATGTACTTCTCATGGGAAGGCCGTATACGGTTCTGCCTTCCAACATGAATAAAGGGATCCCCGAAATTTTCGGATCCCTGGGTATCCGTGTTTTTTATCAGGATATGCTGGAGTATGACCAGGAGGATATTGAGGCGATTTCTCCACTTCTGGAAGAAGTCAACTGGAATTACGGTGCCCGTATTCTGGAATCTGCTGAAATGGCCGCCAGAACACCGGGGCTTTATCCTGTTATCATTTCGTCCTTCAAATGCGGACCTGATTCTTTTGTGATCGAATATGTCCGGAAAATTCTGGATCAGCATGATAAACCCTACCTGATCCTTGAACTTGATGAGCATGACTCTTCCGTGGGATACGAAACAAGGATAGAGGCGGCGGTCCGTTCTTTTCAAAATCATCTTTCCGAAAATCAAAGGTCTGATAAAAGGTTCTATCAGGGGATTAATCCGGACTATGAGACTGTTCTTCCCCGGTTGGGTAAACTGGTTATGCCCAATTGGGACGATTATGCTGTTCCCCTGCTTGCTTCGATCCTGACAAGCCAGGGATATGAGACCTTTGTTATGGAAGAGAGTGAACAGACTATCCGTAGAAGTCTGAAATGGAATAACGGTCAGTGCATTCCCATGAATGCCATTGCGGAAGGGTATGCCTCCACGGTAGAGGCCTGGTCTTTAAACCCGGAAGAAACCCGCTTGTGGATTCCCTCTGCGAATTTTTCCTGCAATATCAAAATGTTTCCTCACCATATACAGGAGCTGCTGAAAAATTATGGGGGGGGGCTGGAAAAGTCCAAAGTCTATCTGGGACAGATGAGTTTTGTTGATTTGTCTCCTATGGTTACAGCCAATGCCTATCTGGCCTTTATGTTTTCAGGGCTGATAAGACGGATTGCCTGCCGCATCCGGCCCTATGAATTGAATCCCGGGCAAACCGACCAGGCTGTACAGCAGGCCATAGAGCTTTTAAAAGACCTGTTTTCCCGTAAGGCAAAAAACAAGGATCAGGGAATAGATCAGGTGCTGGAGCTTTTTGAATGGATACCCTATGACAAAGAGGCAAAAAGGCCGAAAGTGGCTCTTTTCGGGGATGTGTATGTCCGTGATAATCCGGTAATGAATCAGGATCTCATCCACTTTATTGAAGCTAACGGCGGGGAAGTTGTGACCATGCCCTATCATGAATATACCAGAATGACTGTGGATACCTACTTCAGACGCTGGACAAAAGAGATGAAATTCGGCCGGTTATTGAAACTAAAGCCGATTATGGCAGCTTTGAGTACAATGGAAAAGTGGTATTACCGGCATTTTGAACGGGTTCTTGATGAACCTATGAACAGATACGATGATAACGCGGAATCTGTACTCGGCAAGTTCGGTGTGACCCTGGACCATGAAGGGGAATCTCAGGATAATCTTTTGAAAACCTGGTATCTGAGCCGTCAGTATCCTGATCTCTCTCTCTTTGTACAGATGAATCCGGGGTTCTGCTGTGCCGGTCTGGTTACAGAAGCCATGGCCCGGAAGATCAGGGACGTTACAGGTGTGCCGGTTCTGTCGATAACCTATGACGGCACGGGAGGGGCAAAGAATGATGCGGTGATTCCCTATCTGAAGTATCCCTCGGCAAGGGAAAAACAGGGAATCTCCCGCAAATCCGGTTAGGAGTTCGCCATCTTCTCCTGAAAGTCTGTGTCATCAGCATCCCAGGGATAGCAGATCCACTGATCCTGAAAATTTTTCCCAATGAAGTAGTGGTTGATCCACTCGGGAACTTCATGTTTTTTTTCTTTCTCCTTGTTATGAATCACAAGGAGGGCAATCTCTTCCGGTTCATGCTTTTTCAGTTCGTCCAGGCAGAATCCTATGGTGGCCCGGGTATCGTCCACTTCATCTACCAGGAGAATCTTCTTTCCTTTGATCTGTTTTTCCGGCTGATCCAGCCATTGGGTTATCGCAGGTGTCTCCGTAGGATTGTCATTCAAATCGTAGTAGGCGATTCCAACAGTCAGGATAGGGATGTTAAGGAACGTTTTTGCCATTCTGGCAGGGATGAAACCTCCCGTTCCAATGGCCACCATAAGATCAGGTTCAAAACCTGACTCTTTGATCTGGCGGGCAAGATCTTTCATGGTATTGTGTATCTGATTGTAAGAAATGTAGGTTTTTTCCATGGGTTAGATTAAATCGTATTCCCCCTTTTTGACAAGAGCTTGAATCTCCGGCTTTTTCTGCCGACATTTATGGTATGTCCCGAGTATTCAACATCATGACCCTTTTGCTGGTTCTCTCTTTTTTCATTTCCTGTTCAAAAGAACTGGCTGAAGTTTCCTACTATAAAAACCTCCCGGAAATTACCGGTACCACCAGTGATGAAAAACCGCTCTTTTTCATTATCAAAGTGGAGCTTGCCTATGACTGGGGAGATAAAAAAACACAGTACAGCCTGGCTGAGCTTGACCCTGTTCTGGTGGACGCTTTCCGGAATCTCTTCAGTTCCAAAAAAGCCGAGGATTTTTCTACTCAGAACGAAGATCTTCTCAAAGAGGAGATCGTCGAACTGGTAAACGACCATCTGCACCGGTACGAGAAATTCAAGGATGTTCCGGGGATTGTGAATGTGGCTTTGACTAAGGTCCAGGTTTTCGAATTCCACTGACCGGCAGCGATCTTTTGCCTGTATACTGCGTCATCTACCTGTGCGGGCTGCTCACATATCGGAGATATGCTCCGCTGCCTGCTCGGTTTCTTCCTTGTCTACAGACCAAATATCGCTGCCGGGCTGGTTAAGTGCTTTGGCCTTTTTCTGCGTTAGAGGTCTGTGCCGTGTCCTCTCTTAAGGAACTTCAAGCTGCTGGATCCCTGAGCGAAGCCGAAGGGTGTCTACAGACCAAATATCGCTGCCGGGGTAGTGAAATGCTTTTGCTTGTATACTGCGTCATCTACCTGTGCGGGCTGCTCACATATCGGAGATATGCTCCGCTGCCTGCTCGGTTTCTTCCTTGTCTACAGGCCAAATATCGCTGCCGGGGTAGTCAAATGCTTTGGCCCGTATCCTATTACCGGGAGAGGCTTAAATCGTACCGGGGATTACAAACTCGTTGAGGAATCCGATGTATTTGAAGGGATGGATATCCAGCACATTGTGGTACCAGCCGTCAATAAAGCGGAGATCCAGAAGATTGAGAGCCGGGGAGTGTCCCATCGGCAAAACCTGACCTGTTTCCAGCAGAATCCTTTCGGCTGCCGCCATATTGTTCATCCGGTTTTCCGTATCCGATTCATTTAAAAGGCGGTTATATTCTTCGCTGTAAAATCCGGCGTCATTAAGGCTGCTGTGCTCTTCCCACATCTGCAAAAAGGTCATGGGGTCGGCATAATCTCCTATCCAGGTAATCTGGCCAATGGCGTAATCATCGTTTTTCAGAGACTGGAAATAACCGGGAAAGGGAACCTCTTCCAGAATGACTTTGGTATCCAGATAACTCTCCCATGTGTCTTTTATCAACTGAAGAGACTCTCCGTCCGAATAGGGAACCCTTATGGAAATTTCCGGTAGACCCTTTCCTTCGGGATAGCCTGCGTCTTTCAGAAGTTTCAGCCCTTCCTCTACTGAAGCTGATTCGATCCCCTTCAGATCGGGGTACCCGGGTATTGTGGGGATAAGCCGGGAGGTAGGCAGGAATTCCTGTGCCCGGATTTTCTCCCAGGGAAGAAGCAGCGCCAGACCTTTTCTTACACGGGGATCATCCCAGGGTTCCTGGTTGTTGTTGAAATAAAAATAGGACGTAGCAAACAGGGGATTGATTTCCAGCATCTGAGGATCAATATCCGATCCGTTCCATCCGGATACAATCCAGTCTACTTCATACATTCGGAACTGATCCATCAGTTCTTCTGAATCTTCGCTGAACTGCAGTTTGAGTTCTGAGAGTTTTACTGAATCTTTGTCCCAGTATAGTTCATTCTTTCTGAGGATTATACTTTTATGGCCGGTTTCACCAGTAAAGGCAAATGGCCCGCTTACGGGGATATCATCTTGATCCCACCAGTTCTGTTCATATAAAAGGGAGGGATAAACAGGGGCAAAGCTGTAATGACAGAGTATCTGGAGAAAGTAGGGTACTCTCTTATCCAGGTGTACAACAAATGTTCTGTTGTCAGGAGCTTCCAGTGCAACAGAGTCGACTGATCCCTGACCTTTCCTGTATGCCCTTGCTCCGGTGACACTGTCCATCAGAGAGGCATAATCGGCTGAAACCTCAGGAGAGAGGAGTCTCAGCCAGGACTGTTTAATCTGGTCGGCTGTGAGAGGGGCTCCATTGCTCCATTTCAGATTCTCTCGCAAATGGAATGTGTAGGTTTTTCCGTCTTCACTGATCTCCCACTTTTCCGCCAGTCCCGGCTGAGGAGCAAGGGTTGCCGGATGATAGCTTACAAGCCCTTCGTACAGGGCTGTATAGATCTGAGCTTCCGATGTGGTAAACCCGTAATGGGGGTTAAGAGATATCCGGGAGGGAGAAAAATTGACAGTAAAAGATACCGCAGCTTCCGCCGTTGCTGTTATAAGAGGGAGGATAAAAAAAATGAGCAGACCCGCTGCCCTTTTCATTTTGAGCATTTATGACTCCAGGTATGTATTCAGCAGGGTCTCATAGTCCCTGTTTTTTACCGGTTTTACCAGTACACGATTAAAACCCGAAGATTCCAATCTGGTTACAGCTTCATCATCGCTTGTTATTGCTATCAGAGGAATGGAATCATCTTCCATCCGTATTTTTTCCGCAACAATATCTCCATTATAACCCGGCATATACTGATCAAGTATAACCAGATCAGGTTTCTGGTTGCGGAACATTTCCAGAGCCTGCAATCCGTCTTCCGCCAGAATGCAATTGATATTGAGTTTACGGCACACCATTTCGACAATTTTTCTGTTTGTGAATTCATCTTCTGCGTATAGTACCGTTTTTACCATGTCAGCTCCTCTTTCTGTAGGCGTGCCTTTTGTATCATCCCGAGCTATCTCATTATTCCATTTTCCCGTTGGAACTTCAACTTTCATGACCAAACATATTGTCTGATTTCGGAATAATTGAAAGGATTTCTCTTTTTAAACGATTAATCATGGTGAGAATCTGTTCGGGCAATTCCCCGGAAGGGATATTGAAATTCTTTTCGGCCTGTTCCCTGTTCCTCACTCCCAGCAGGGGAGAGATAGCTCCGGTGGCTTTTAATGTGTATAGGGATACTGCATTTTCTACGGTCCAGCTGCATTCCCGGCAGGTATCCCTGAGCTCTTTTACCAGCGGTTCTATCCTCAGGACCGTCTCCGGTTTATACAAGAGCATCTTATGGCGGAACCCCGGAAGACGGGTTTGAAGCTTTTCCAGGCCCCTGTTTGTGAGAATCCCCTGAGCCAGAATGCCATAGGGAATAAATCGTATGTTTCTTTCTCGGCAATAGGGGATGATCGAGTTTTCCAGAACAGGCCATAAAACACTGTACCCGCCCTGGTAAAAATCCACCTGTCCGGCCTGCTGAACCATCTTAACCTGCTCAATGGAAAAATTACTGACCCCTATGGCTTTAATCCTGCCTTTGCGGCGGAGGTTTTCCAGAGCGTCCATTCCGGGGCGCATGTCGATTCCGCTTTTCGGCCAGTGAATATAAAAAATATCAATATAATCGGTAAGTAGTCTTTTCAGGCTGGTTTCCAGGCTTTTCAGCATCTCCTCAGGGGTGGTGTAGAACGCTTTCGTAGCCAGAATGCAGTCCTGCCGGATTCTCTTTATCTGCTGTCCGATAAGTTGCTCCGACCGGCCTTTTCCGTAAACAGGAGCCGTATCAAAATGGTTGATTCCCAGAGCCAGGGCTCTGTGGATGGCCCTTACTGAATCCTTATGATCCTGGGGGCCCCAGTACTCCCCGCCCAGGGCCCATCCCCCGAATCCCCAGGAGGAAATTCTTGAATCAATACTGTCCAATTGCCTGTCGTTTACGGTCATTTGTTCTATATATATCATCCTCTTGAAAGGATATACAGCGTTTTTAACAGAAAATTTCAGGAATTGCGGAATTCTTCTCTTGAGCAAATGAAGGGAATTGAGGAAGAATCTGCGGGATATAAGAATATTTGTTGGGAAGATCATGAAAATTTTACACTTTACTGCATTGGGTTGTATGAGCATCCTTTTTTCCGGATGCCTGGCACAGCCTTCGATCCCGAAAGCTGCATTGGAGCTGGAAGAACGGGATACATATGAAACCCTGTTAAAAGAGATTGTATATAGAAATCCTTCAGCCGGCGGCGGAGATCTTTTGGAATATTACAGTCTTGTTACCGGAAATAGAAAGCTGGCGGAGCTCATTCTGACCGAGTCGGAAAGAGCCGGTGTGGATCCTGCTCTGGCGTTTGCCCTGGCATTTACAGAAAGCCGGTTTGATACGAGGGCTGTGAACGAGAACCGCAGCTCTGTTGACAGGGGCGTTTTTCAGCTGAATTCCCGTTCGTTTCCCGAACTGGAAGAAGAGGAGTTCTTTGATCCTGAAATAAATGTTCCTTTGGGAATTTCCTACCTCAGGTACTGTCTGGATACAGGTGTGAATGAGGTTACTGCTCTGGCCATGTATAATGCCGGTCCGAACCGCGTCAAGTCCAGCAGAACTCCCATGATGACGCTCCAGTACATTGATAAGGTTCTCTCTTACCGGGACAGCCTCTCTTCCGGAATTATCCCGGAGGAAATCCTGCCGTCTGAGGTTCATTTCCCTCCCATGAAATCCCTGAAGAATGTTACTTTTCTTATGGAACAAACGGGCGAAATAAATTAAGCTTGCGGCATGATTATTGTTCTGCATAATACGGTAAAAGACTCCGAAAAGGAGCATATTGTTGACTACCTTCAGTCCAGGGGAATGACGATCCGGGAGATTGTGGGTGAAAAAGAAACTGTACTGGGTGCAGTGGGAAGTGTTTCCCTGGATTTGCGGCAGGTGGAACTCCTTCCCGGTGTCGCCCAGGTAATTCCCATTTCCAAACCCTATAAACTGGCTTCCCGCGAGTTGAAGCGGGAGGATACCGTATTCAGCGTGGGGCCTGTCAAAATCGGCGGTCCTCGTGTCTGCGTTATCGCTGGACCCTGTGCTGTGGAATCCCGGGAGCAGATTATGGAATCCGCTGCGGCCGTACAGAAAGCAGGGGCTGTGATGCTGCGGGGAGGAGCCTTCAAACCCAGAACGTCTCCCTACTCATTTCAGGGGCTTGGCGAAGAGGGCCTGCGCTATCTGAAAGAGGCCGGAGAAAAAACCGGTCTCCCTGTTGTTACTGAAATTGTTTCACCCGGTGATGCGGATATGATGAAGGACTATATCGATGTCTTTCAGATCGGCGCCAGAAATATGCAGAACTTTGAACTCCTGAAAAAAGTGGGTTCCCTGGATATGCCGGTTATTCTCAAGAGAGGTTTGTCGGCGACAATTGAAGAGTGGCTTATGGCTGCGGAATATCTCCTTTCTGCGGGAACCGAAAAAGTGATCCTCTGCGAAAGGGGTATCAGAACCTTTGAAAACATGACCAGGAATACCCTGGATCTCTCGGCAATCCCTGTGGTTCAGAAACTGAGCCATCTACCGGTTATTGTGGATCCCTCTCATGGTACGGGTTTGAGGGACAAGGTTCTGCCTATGGCCCTGGCAGGAGTAGCTGCAGGGGCAAACGGGTTGATTATTGAAGTTCACCCCAATCCGGAAAAAGCCTCATCTGACGGACCTCAGTCCCTCTATCCCGAACAGTTTGAAAAGCTGATGTGCGATATTGAGGCTCTTTCTCCTGTTCTCGGAAAGGAAATCTCCCATATTCCCGATCCCAGGCATCTAGCTCTGGTTTCTGCCGTAAAGGATCAAAAGATCTCAGTCGGGACAGGTTCCCCCAAAGCCGCCTTTCAGGGGCTTCGGGGTGCCTATAGTGAACTGGCATGTAAAACCTATTTCCAGGGATCTGCTGTCGAGCCTGTACCGGTTCCCAAATTTCAGGACATTTTTAAGGATGTCCTCAGCGGGAAAGCTGATTGGGGAGTTGTTCCTCTGGAAAATTCCGTAGCCGGTTCGATCCTGGAAAACTACGATCTCCTTTACCTCTATCCCGATCTGAGGATTATCGGAGAGATTAAAATCCGTGTCAGGCACAACCTGCTTGCCAAAAAAGCCACCCGGATTGAGGAAATCAAAAAAGTTTTCTCCCATCCTCAGGCCCTTTCCCAGTGTGCGGAATATCTGGATGAAAAGGGTTTTGAGGCTGTCAGTTATTTTGATACGGCCGGGGCTGCTTCTTTTGTTGCAGAAAGTGATGATCCCTCCATTGCTGCCATAGCCGGTATTGATGCGGCAGCTGCCTATGGTCTAGAGATCCTGGCTGAGGGGTTGGAAACCAATCCCCATAACTATACCCGGTTCGCCATTATCGCCAGAGAGGAAATGGCTCCCTCTGTAGAGGAGTGTGATAAAGTCTCTATTGTTTTCTCCACTCCTGACGAGGCCGGAGCTCTCTCCCGGTGCCTTTCTGTTTTTTCCGAATATGGTTTGAATATGAAAAAGCTGGAATCCCGGCCCATCCATGGAAAGCCCTGGTCCTATATGTTCTATGTAGACCTGGAACTGCCTGAGGACAGATCCGTATTTGATAAGGCTGTAGAGAAAATTCAGGGTATTACAGAGGATTTCCGGGTGATGGGGATGTACAGGGGAGACTGATTTATTCCGCGTTGGGATCTATTCCCAGATCCCTGAGCTGATCCATTTCTTCTTTACGGGCCTGATACTCTTTCAGGCCTGTGATGACTTTGCCTATCATACCTTTTAACTGGGTTAACTCGGCCCTGTACCCTTTTACCTGATTTTTCAAGGGGCCTTCAGCAGACTCTTTAAAAAAGCTTTCCAGTACCGATACTTTTGTATGGATCCTTTTCAGCTCCTGCTGGTTTTTCGCCAGGAACTCTTCCAGTTCGTCGCATGAGGATTCGGAGGCTCTCAGATAGCTCTGGCTTTTAGGATTATTCAGGGACTTGTAGAATGTCGCTTTCATCCTGAGCCAATTAATATAACTGGTGAAATTGAGGTGCTCTTTCTTTCTGCTTTTCCCGGAATTCGTATCCTGAATATCATAGTAAACTTCAAGTTTACGCAGCATGACCCTCTTGAACCATCTGGAAAACTTCTCAGAAAAAGATGAGGGGTTTTCGTCAAGGAGGCGGCTGTTTGTATCCATTCTGGTAATAATCGTTTCAAGCGGCATATAGACTTTTGCCATTTCATGAACAACATCCATCAGGTCTTTTTTCAACTCTGCCTGAAGATTTCTCTTTTTTTTCTTCACAACCTTTTCGGTCACTTCAAGAGATTTGAGAATCCCGTTTTGCAGAGCCTCTTTCTGGGCACCGTAATCTTCTTCAAGAATCTCTTCCACCAGCTGCTTGAAAAAAGGAGCACCCTCCCATTTAACGGGAAATTCGAATTTGATGGCCTGCAGGGTGCCGTTATGATCGGAATGGATCCTTTTCGGATCCAGAGTCATATGAGATAGAATATTCACCCTTACCGAAAGCTTGTAGTTCTCTTTGGCGTAGGTGGATATTTTCTTGAGAATCTGCTTGATATTTTTATTTTGTTCCCGTAATACCTTGATCGAGTTGGCAGCAATGTTCAAAGCCATGGAATCAGAGGCTTTTTTCAGTTTTTCAAGATAAATAGAGACACTGCGCGTCATTAAATGGGAGGATGAAAGGGATATATCTCCCCAGTGTATGTAATCGATAAGTCCCAATATCCCTTTGACAGCTCTCAAGTCCAATGTATCGGGGCTCATAAAGAAAAAGTTATTGAGAAAATCCAGTTGAGCATGGAGAGAGCTGAGCCTCAGATTCATCTGGGTATACATTTCTGATTCGGTGAAAGAATCGGATGGAGGAGGAGTCAGATCAGAAATTTTCTCTTCATAATTATACTGGTCCTGCTGAAGTATCCCTTTTTCCAGCAGGACTTTATAGATCCCTTCATAAGCGGCCTGAAAGGTTCTGCAGGCATCTTTCAATTGAGGTATATCCTGTTTGGCCATCACCATTGCCCGCTTCGTTAAAGCTTCATCCAGTCTGGCGTGAAACAATTCATTCTGACTCATACTGGTTATTATTATAGAATAAAGGTAAAGTAACAACCACAGATTACTGAAATGTTGGTTAAAGGCTTATATATGGGTTCAACAGAGAATTTTGTTCAGGAAAAACTTGTCATAGGGGTGCTTGTCTCGGTCACCGAATTCCTTGATTCTCTCAAGGAGGAACTGACCCGTAATTGGGGGTCGATTGATCTGGAAACTGGTCTCATGCCTTTTGATTTTACCGACTATTACAATAAAGAGATGGGGACTCCCATCTTCCGGTGCTTTTACTCATTCGAAGAACTGGTCGATCCTGAAACGCTGCCGGCTATCAAATTGAAAACCAATAACATTGAAAAAACATTTGCTGATAATCAGGGCCGGAGAAAGATCAATCTTGATCCGGGAATCCTGTCGTTGAGCAAGTTTATTTTGGCCACGACCAAAAATAATGTTCACAGGATACCCATGAGCCGGGGAATTTACGGAGAGCTGACCCTACAGTTTAAAAACCGGGATTTTATACCTCTGGAATGGACATATCCTGATTTTCAAAGCCGGGAAAACCGAGATATCCTGATCAGGATGAGGGATATTTATAAAAAGCAGCTGAAAACCCTGGCGATTTGAATCAGGGATTGCAAATCAGGCGTTATCTTTTTTATGAAGCGTCTTTGTCTTCTTATTATTTTATACTTTCTTATGATTTCCTGTTCTCTCGGCCGCTTCGATACTATGACGGTTACTTTGCCGGCTCTCCCGCCAGGAGCTCCGGCTCTGGAAGAGAACAGTGAGTGGATTCTGAAATGGATCTCTCCCGGGCAGGAGTCTGAATCCCTGACCATAACTTTCACAGAAGGGAAAAGAGTGGAATTCCCTGTAGAAAAGGAAACTCCTGTTGTCTGTCTTCTGTATCCTCCCTGTGAATCCTCTGAGTTTCATCCCCGTCCAGCGGGAGGGCTTTTTATGCCGGGGGAAGAATCCGTAATTCTTGCAGAATGGTATGACGGGGCCGGTTGTGATTTCCTGTTCAGGGCTGTCCGGGGAGGATTTGATCCTGCGGTTTTTCATTGCCGCAGGTTTCTTTCAGAAATCCGGGAAAAAGGAATTTCCGATCCCTGGTTGATTGACTGGGCTCTTCTGGAAAGGAAATTATACGAGCTGGATATGAAAAGCTGGTATATCCGCAGTCAGTTTAGTTTTTCTATAGAAGGAATTATTCCGGAAGGAGTCTGGTACTCATCCTCCCTTTATCTGCCTCCCATGGAGACGAGGTCTGATTCTTTTACGTCCCTGGAGCTCCCCATGGGGGATCACTACTTCTACGAACCTGTCCGGAAGACAGGAATAATCTTCTCTGTAGATGAGAAAGGACACTACTATACCGCTCTTTTTTAGGTTCCTATGGTTCTCCCCGAGCCGGCAGTTTCCAGTTTATGGGGGTTTGTCCTGTTTTTTTCAGATACTCGTTGGTTCTGCTGAATGGTCTGCTCCCCAGAAAACCTCTGTAAGCGGAAAGGGGGGACGGGTGAGGGGATTCAATGACCAGGTGTTTCTCCCGGTTGATAAAACTGCCTTTTTTTCTGGCGTATCCCCCCCAGAGAATAAAAACAAGATGCTCTCTCCCGGATTCCAGTTCATGGATAATCCGGTCTGTGAACTTTTCCCAGCCCCTTCCCTGATGGGAACCGGCTTTATGAGCTTCTACGGTAAGGACAGAATTCAGCAGGAGGACTCCCTGGTCAGACCAGCTGGATAGGCATCCGTGATGGGGAGGAGTCAGTCCAAGGTCGCTTTCCATTTCTTTGTAGATATTGATAAGAGACGGGGGAGGATCCACCCCGGGTTGAACAGAAAAGCACAGCCCGTGAGCCTGGTTCGGTCCATGGTAAGGGTCCTGACCCAGAATAACCACCTTCACTTTATCAAAAGGTGTTCGGTCTAGAGCATAGAATATCTGGCTGCCCGGAGGGTATACAGTTTTTCCCTGTTTCTTTTCTGCAATCAGAAACTGGCGCAATTCTTCCATATAGGGTTTTTCAAATTCATCCCCTATTGTCTGAAGCCAGCTTTTATCCAGTCTTATCTCACGGTTCATAGGTGTTCCTCTGGGGTAACCATAGCATATTCAGGATTGAGAGAAAAAGGGGGGACTAAAAATAAACAGCAGGGGAAAATAACTTTCCTTTTAATTGGCATAATCCCATAAAATCTATTAGAATTAGCGGAAAAATACGTTAAGAACTTTCTATCAGGAGGCTTTTATGGCAAATTGTGAATGTCTGGAAGGATGTCCCTTTTTCAATGATAAGATGGATAATATGCCGGCTCTGGCTAATATTTTCAAGAAAAATTTCTGTAGAGGCGATTACAGTCAATGCGCCAGGCATATGGTGTTTGAAAAACTGGGAAAGCCCGCTGTTCCTCCTACCCTTTTTCCTAACGAAAAGGAGAAGGCAGAAACTATTCTGGCAAAAGCGTGAGATTCGGGGCGGGGTCTATTGATACAGGAAGAATTTGTTTAAAAGTTCTACACTGTTCTGGGTTTCTGTTTTTTTGTAAAAGATTTGTTCCCTTCCACGATTTTTCATACAATATGAAAAGGAGGGATTCCTATGAAAAAAGCTTTATTTTTTCTGATTATCGTTCTTGCATTCAGCGGTTCTTTGCTTGCAGCCGAAGAAATCCAGCCAGGGCACTGGGTTCAAACTGCCTCTACCGCCGGTTTTGCAGAGTGTTCCATCGAAATCATGACCGTTACAGACCGCATTCTTTCTATTGATGCATCCAACGGCTGGAAGGGCTTCGCCTATTACGAAGAAAGCAGCGATATGTATTCGGGGTTTTTCGAATTGCTCCCCAATAGCCAGAATCCTGATGCAAAATGGCGGAACCGGGTATTTATGATGAGCCTGAAATATGATGGTCTCACATTAACTTTGAACGGGAAATCAGGAGATTTGAACTTTGCAGCAACCTATTGGAAAGAGTAGTCACCTGAAGTTCCATTGGGAAAAAGACCTTTTTTCCATCAGCAGATAAAAAATCCCCCGGACATTTTCTCCGGGGGATGATCATTCATTATTTCACAACAATGTTCACAAGTTTGTCAGGAATGGCAATCTCTTTTACGATTGTTTTTCCTTCGGTGTACTCCTGTACCCTCTCCTGCTCATGGGCAGCCTTTTTCATGTCATCAGGGCTGGTTCCGGCGGGAAGCATGATTTTGCAGCGTACCTTGCCGTTGATCTGAACAACGATCTCTTTCTCATCGTCTTTGGTGAGCTCTTCAATATATTCGGGCCACTTTTCGTAGGCCAGGGTATTCTCTTTTCCCAGGAGCTTCCACATCTCTTCTGCCAGATGCGGTGCATAGGGGGCAATGAGCAGCACAAAGGGTTCCCAGAGTTTGCGGTAGCATTTATCCAGTTTATAGGCTTCGTTGATAAAGATCATCATCTGGGCGATCCCGGTATTGAACTCCAGTTCTTTTGTGTCGTGAGTCACTTTCTTTATGGTTTTATGAAGGACTTTGAGCATCTCTTTGGAGGGCTCATCATCTGTAATTTCCCGTTCGGCAATGTCCCAGACTCTGTTGAGAAACCGGTTTACTCCCACAAGGCCTTTGGTTTGCCATGGTTTGGAAACCTGCAGGGGGCCCATAAACATTTCGTACATCCTCATGGAGTCGGCACCGTAATCCCTGATGATATCATCGGGGTTTATCACATTTTTAAGGGATTTGGACATTTTGGCGATCACCTGGGTTACCTCAGCACCGGTGGCGCTTTCAATGTATTTTCCGTCCTTCTCTTCCACCATATCGGTGGGAACCAGGGATTTATCGGACCTCTGGTAGGCAAAGGAGGTAATCATTCCCTGATTGATTAATCTCTGGAAGGGTTCCTTGTCTTTCACCAGTCCCAGATCGAAAAGAACCTTGTGCCAGAACCTGCTGTAAAGAAGGTGAAGAACCGCGTGCTCCGCTCCTCCCACATAGAGGTCTACAGGCATCCAGTAGTCTTCAGCTTCCTTACCGACAAACCTTTCCCTATTCCGGGGATCGATGTAGCGCAGGTAATACCAGCAGCTGCCGGCCCACTGGGGCATGGTGTTGGTTTCTCTCCGGCCCGGACCGCCGCAGGAAGGACAGTCGCAGTTTACCCAGTCTGTAATATTGGCCAGGGGAGATTCTCCGGTATTGGAGGGGTGGAAATCATCTGTCGGGGGGAGTTCCAGGGGAAGCTGATCTTCAGGTACCGGAACGATTCCGCATTTTTCGCAGTGTACAAGGGGGATCGGTTCTCCCCAGTATCTCTGGCGGCTGAAAATCCAGTCCCGGAGCTTGTAATTGACCGCTCCGGTTCCCAGTCCTTTCTCTTCCAGCCACTTGATTACAGTGGAAATCGCCTCTTCCTTACCCAGACCGTCCAGAAAATCTGAATTTACATGGGGGCCATCGCCGGTAAAGGCTTCCTCTTCCACATTGCCGCCTTTGAGCACTTCAATAATGGGGAGACCGAATTTTTTGGCAAACTCCCAGTCTCTCTCATCATGGGCCGGAACAGCCATAATGGCCCCGTGACCATAGGAGATCAGTACATAGTCGGCTACCCAGACAGGGATCTTTTTCCCGTTCAGAGGGTTGATGGCATAGGCTCCGGTAAAAACACCGGTTTTATCTTTTGCCAGTTCTGTCCTTTCCAGGTCGCTTTTCAGGTTGGCCTGGCGCACATATTCGTCAACTGCCGCCTTCTGATCGGCAGTGGTGATTTTTTCTACCAGTTTGTGTTCCGGAGCCAGAACCATATAGGTGGCTCCGAACAGGGTATCCGGCCGGGTGGTGTAGACCTCTATGGGATCACCGCTTTCCGTGTGGAAAACGACATTGGCTCCCTCTGAGCGGCCGATCCAGTTGCGCTGCATGGCCTTAACAGAATCGGGCCAGTCCAGGCTGTCCAGATCTTCCAGCAGTTTATCCGCATATTCGGTTATCTTAAAAACCCACTGTCTCAGGTTTTTTCTCTCTACCTGATGACCGCAGCGGTCGCAGCGGCCATCCAGGACTTCCTCATTGGCCAGACCGGTTTTACAGTCCGGGCACCAGTTGATCGGCATATCCGATTCGTAGGCCAGGCCCTTTTTATAGAGCTGCAGGAAAATCCACTGTGTCCAGTGATAGTATTCGGATGTATGGGTGGATATCTCCCTGTCCCAGTCATAACTGAACCCCAGGGCTTTTATCTGTTTCAGAAAGTTTTCTATATTGGCTTCTGTTGTAATTTTCGGGTGGGTTCCCGTCTTGATCGCGTAGTTTTCTGCAGGGAGACCAAAAGAGTCGAAACCCATGGGATGCAGGACGTTATATCCGTTCATCCTGAGGTAACGGCAGTAAATATCCGTTGCGGTATATCCTTCGGGGTGACCCACATGCAGTCCCGCTCCGGAAGGATAGGGAAACATGTCCAGAACATAGGCTCTTTTATCCCGGGGGAAGGCCGGATCCTCAGAGACCTTGAAGGTTTTATTCTCTTCCCAGTATTTTTGCCATCGGGCTTCTATCTCTTTGTACGGGTATTTGCTCATAATGACCGATCATACCAAAACCCGCCGTTTCTGTCTAACCCCGGTTGCATGGCCGAGCAATGGAGCGAAGCGAAATGACCAGGCCCCGGTTGCATGGCCGAGTCGGATGCATACTCGAGCAGAAAACGCAGTTTTCGACCAGAGCAATGGAGCGAAGCGAAATGACCAGGCCCCGGTTGCATGGCCGAGTAGGATGCATACTCGAGCAGAAAACGCAGTTTTCGACCAGAGCAATGGAGCGAAGCGAAATGACCAGGCCCCGGTTGCATGGCCGCATATATTGCTTTCTCAAATATCAGCCTCTATAATATGAGCCTCAGCAGCCTGTAACTTTTTATAAAGAGATATTAAACTAAAGAGATATTAAACGTGATGGGATCGAAAAAACGAAATTCAACTTTTATCAAGGACGCATCTGTTTTCTTGGTTCCTGCAAGGTCCCTTGTATCAAGCGAAGATCAGTTCCATCTTATACAGGAAAAAATAAACAGGGCAAACTGCCGAAGAGGCGGAATTTATGGCTCTGTTATTTTTTTCATGGAGTTGATGCTGGTATTCTTTCTGGATCTTCCCAGAATCGCGGATGCTTCCCATGACATTGTCTTGTTCAGAACGTATTTTTATCTTCATGTGGTGTTAGCGGTTCTCTCTTTTCTGTTTTCAGTGATTTCGTATCTGCTGCTGAAAAGAAAAAAGAGGGTATGCCTGTCTTTTGAAAAAGTTGTTCCTCTGGTTTTTCTGGCCCTTATTCTTTTGGTCCTATCTGAAGTTGCCCTGCTTGATCTGCAAAGTAACGGTCAGCTCGTGGTTTATACAAGCAGTATGCTGATTGCGAGTCTTCTCTGTCTGATACGTTTCCCCTGGAATGGTCTTGTGTTCGGTGTTCCTTTTCTGGCTTTCCTCTCAGGTCTTTTAAACCTTTCTCTCTCTCCTTCGGTTCTGCTTTCCAGTCTGGTTAACGGATCAGTCATATTTGTGGCCAGCATCCTGATCTCAACCTTTATGTACAGAGACTATTTTCTGCACCGGTTAAAAAATCTGATGCTGGAAGATGCCAATAGGAAGCTCAGTCATCTGGCCACTCATGATCCGCTGACCGGTATGGGAAACAGGCGGTTTTTTGAAGAGAGGATAGAGAGGGAGCTGCATCTTGTATCCAGGTATCAGCAGAACGGATCACTGCTTTTGCTGGATGTGGATCATTTTAAAACCATCAATGATACCTACGGGCATGATGTGGGAGACAAGGTATTGAAAATGATTGCCCAATATATAAGAAAGGAGATCCGGGATATTGATCTTTCTGCCAGATGGGGAGGCGAGGAGTTTGTTGTCTTTCTTCCTTCCGTCGGAAAAGATGCGGGCGTTTCTGTGGCCGAAAGGCTCCGTATCCGTTTTGAAGAGAATCCCATTGTAATGGATAACCTGGTCATACCTGTCACCGTCAGTATCGGTTATGTTTCTCTCTCCCGGGAGAAGGATCTGCTGTTTGATGAGGTATTCAAAATAGCGGATGGTGCTTTGTATGAAGCCAAAAACTCCGGCAGAAACCGGGTGGTAAGCCGTTTCCTGTGAATTTCTGAAAAACTGATTAACCGGGCTCGTATATTCTGTTTTACAGAAAAACTGCATAATTAATATAAGGAACTATAAAAAACTGAATTTTAAACGGAGGTTCCCTATGAATTCTGCAGTATGTTCTTTAACTCTCAATGTTCGGGATATCGTTAAAACCCGGGATTATTATGAGAAGAGAGGGTTTCGGGTCTTTTTGGGCGATATTACCCAATATTGGTTATTCATGAAGAAGGGCGATTATATTATTGGTCTTTTTCAGCGAGTCCTGGATAGTTCTTTTCCCTTTTCTCTTTACGCCTGATAAAGGAATCTGACATTCATGTATGATTGAGGAAATATTTAGCACATATAAAATCATTTCCAAACCGGTTCTTCAATCAGATGGGAAATGGTCCGTTTCAGCAGAGATTATCAAAGAGACCGATGGATTGTACCAAACCCGGTTGTTTCAGGCCCGTGACAGGATCCACTACATTCTGGAAGAGGAAGCGGCAAAAGAGGGGATCAATCTGGGGAAAAATCTGATAAAAAGGAATCTGGCAGGATTCTGAAGTGGAATTGGATTATTGTTGTATTAAAGAATTCTATCTTTAAAACCCTGATCCGGAGGCTATTTTGGATAAACTTTTCACTCCCTATACAATCAAGAATATTACATTAAGAAACCGGATTGTTATGCCGCCCATGTGCATGTACAGTGCCGCCGGTGATGGCCTTTCTACTCCCTGGCATGTTTTTCATTACAGAACCAGAGCTCAGGGTGGATGCGGTATGATCATCCAGGAAGCTACGGCTGTGGAATCCAGAGGAAGGATTTCAGCCAATGACCTGGGCCTCTGGGATGATGCTCAGATCCCGGGACTGGCAGAGATTGTTTCTGCTGTACGGGAAGAAGGCGCTATTGCAGGAATCCAGCTGGCTCATGCGGGACGGAAGTGCAATGCTTCAGGAGAGGATGTGATTGCCCCTTCGCCTATTAACTTTGATCCCGGTGATCCTGCCTACAGGACTCCCAGAGAAATGGAAGATCAGGATATAGAAGATGTGGTCGATTCTTTTAAAAAAGCAGCAGAACGTGCCATAGAAGCGGGGTATCAGATTCTGGAGATCCATGGAGCCCACGGATATCTGATCAGCGAGTTTCTCTCTCCGCTGACAAACCTGCGGAATGATGAGTATGGCGGTGACATTAAAGGACGTACCGCGTTTTTGTTGAGAATTGTGAAAGCCGTCAGATCTGTCTGGAAACCGCGTTATCCCCTTATGCTTAGAATTTCCGCTCTGGATTATGGAGAGGGAGGAAATCAGCCGGAGGATCTGGCTGAGGCTGTGAATCTGGTAAAACACGAAGGGGTGGATATTGTACATGTCAGTACCGGAGGTGTTGTCCCTCATGTTAAAATCCCTTTAGGCCCGTCCTATCAGATACCGGCGGCAAAAACAGTCAAAGAACTGGCAGGTCTCCCTGTTGTCGGAGGCGGACTGGTTACTGATGTCTCCCAGGTGGAAGAAGCCTTGTCATCGGGAAGTTGTGATCTTGTCTTTCTGGGAAGGGAGCTGTTAAGAAACCCCTATTTTCCCCTCCTTGCCGCGCGTAAAGAACATATTCATCCAGATTACTGGCCCCAGCAATACGAAAGAGCCTGGTGACGGGATTTATAGTAAATATCTGTTTACAAAAAGTCTTTGATGCTGGCATACTGGCACATGCAGACAGTCTTTTTCTGAAAAGGAGGATCAATATGGGAAAATACAGGTATTGCCAGAGTTGCGGATTTCCCCTGAAAAGCGATAAAAATGGGGGTGGGAGCGAAGCGGATGGTTCCATAAGCCCAAAATACTGTTCCATGTGTTACAGGGATGGTGCCTTTCTGAGCCCTCCGGAAGTGGATACTGCCCGGAAAATGCAGGATTTCTGCATTCAGGAGATGAAGCAGGACGGTATGAACGGTTTTATTGCCTGGCTTTTAACCAGGGGTATACCAAAACTGGAACGTTGGCAGTAAATGGATTTGCAGTGACAGCAAAGGAGATCCAATCCTATTTGATCAATCTGGGAGACCGTAATATCGCCGAACACTCCCAGCGTTTTTTTAAAACCGGACCAGGAGAGTATGGGGAAGGCGATTGTTTTCTGGGGATCCGTGTACCGGTTCTCAGGCAGGCCGCCAGAAAATTCAAAGAGGCTGATTTGTCTGTTGCCGAGAGTCTTCTCGCATCGGAATATCATGAAATCCGGCTTTTTGCCCTGATCTTTATGGTGAACTGTTTTAACAGCAAAAGACGGTCAGAGCAGGGGCAGGTCTATAATCTTTTCCTCAGGAAGATGGAAAGAGTCAATAACTGGGATCTTGTTGACACTTCGGCTCCCTATATCAGCGGCCCCTGGCTGTATGAGAGAGACTGCTCCGTTCTTTATGAATGGATGAAAAGTACAAATCTTTGGATAAGGCGTATTGCGATTATGTCTGCCTTTTATTTTATCCGACAGAAACGGTATTCTGAAACGCTGGATCTTTGTGAGTTTCTGATCCATGATCCGGAGGATCTTATTCATAAAGCTGCCGGATGGATGCTCCGGGAAGTCGGGAACAGAAATAAAAATGTGGAAATCCGGTTTCTTCAGCAGCACTGTCAGAAGATGCCCCGGACCATGCTCCGGTATGCGATTGAGAAATTTCCTCCCCATGAGCGGAAGGCCTGGATGGCAGGATCGGCTCCTGCCTGATAGAATGGACGAATGAGCAAGCTGGATTTACACACTATTGTACCTGACGGTACAACCGAAGATTCCCTTTTAAAATATATGGTCATTGCCGCTCGCCACAAGGGCCAGTGGGTTATTGTCCGGTTGAAGGAAAGAACCGACTGGTGTTTTCCCGGGGGGCGGAGAGAGGCTGGTGAGACCATGGATGAAGCCGCCCACAGAGAGTTGTATGAAGAGACAGGAGCCCTGGATTATTCCTTGACGCGGATTGGTCAGTTTAGCGTAGACAACGGAGACAGAATCAGTTGGGGCTCAATCTACCATTGTGAAATTTTTTCTTTCGGAGATCTTCCTGCGGAATTTGAAATAGATGAGATTTCTTTTGTTGATTCCTTTCCTTTGGATAACACCAGGTTTCCCGGAATTATGCCGGGTTTACTGAAGTGGCTGGAGGAGAATGGCTTTGATACCTAATCCTGCCATGGGGACCTGACGGGATATCTCAGGTACTTTCTGTCGGAATATCCCAATGTAAATACAAGTCCGATCCGTCGGTCAGAAGATATACCCAGTTTTTTTCTAACAGCTTTTCTCCACAAGGCGGCTTCGGCAAAACCGATCATACAGGAGCCGATTCCTCTGGAATGGGCTGTAAGCATCATATGGGCTCCGGCCAGAGCGCAGTCGGTTCTCCCTAATCTTTTCCCCTTTTCAGGATACGTCAGGATCACTACCGCCGGAGCATGGAAAAACAGAGGATCTGCCTTCCCCAGGAGTGTTTTTTTCAGGGCTTCGGAATACCTTTGAACAGTTTCAGGGTTGGTATAGCGGGAGGCAGGTGTGTTTCGGGTAAAAATCCGCAGAAGGGGATTCTTCAGGATTACGGTTATTTTTAACAGTTCTTTGGCGATCACAGATGCCGCGGCTGATACCTCTCCTCCCTGAAGAACCACGGGAGAGACCTGCCGGGTGTTGCTGGCTGTGGCCGATATCGATCCTGTATAAAGGATCTCATCCAGATCTTCCCTGACGAGAGGGGCTGCCTTGTAGTGGCGGACCGATCGTTTTGAGCGAATCAATCTATCAAAGGCTTCATACTCCAGAAGGTTTT
Organism: Oceanispirochaeta sp.; assembly: GCA_963677615.2. GTDB lineage: Bacteria > Spirochaetota > Spirochaetia > DSM-2461 > DSM-2461 > Oceanispirochaeta. The sequence goes on from CAXXQW010000006.1 coordinate 730,939, forward strand.
CCCTTGACGGGATCAGAGGCAGTTCCTTTCCATCCACCCTTACGGCTCCGGGCGGACAGATCATACCGCAGTGGCTGCATTCTATGCAGTTCTGCTGATGGATCACGGGTTTTGATGATTCCGTATTTCTTTTAATGGTCTTGGCTGGGCATTCTTTTATGCACAGACCGCAGTTCGTGCAGAGAGAAGGGATGATTTCAAATTTCATAAGGATGATTGTAGACAGGATGGTTGAACGGATTCAAGAGACCACTTCAAGAGTACAGAGGTTTTCTATCTCTTCTGCAGACATGGGTTTGTGGTAGTAGTATCCCTGAAACTCGTCGCATCCGATATTTTTGAGAATCTCCAGCTGTTCCTCGGTTTCCACGCCTTCTGCAATGATTTTGTAGCGGAAGCTCTTTGCCAGGGAATAGATTGCCTGGACCACGCTCCGGTGATTGTCGTTTCTGAAAATATCCCGCACAAAGGACTGGTCGATTTTCAGGATATCCACCGGAAAGGTTCCCAGGTAGCTGAGAGAGGAGAATCCGGTTCCGAAATCATCCAGAGAAATCCTGACTCCCAGATTGTGAATGCTCCTTAAGGCGCTGATGGTTTTTTCCTGCTGGTTCATCAGGGTAGTTTCGGTTACTTCCAGCTCCAGCCGGTCTGCGGGCAGTCCTGTCTGCTTTAAAATTTCTTCAATCACTTTGTATGAGTTGAACTGGTGAATCTGGATAGGGGAGATATTCACAGAAACTGCTATATCGATACCTTTAAGCATCCATTTCCTTGCCTGAACACAGGCTTCCTTCAGGACCCACTCTCCCAGGCGTATAATCTGACCGGAGTTTTCGGCCAGAGGGATAAACTCGCTGGGCTTTATCATTCCGAGTACAGGGTGAAACCAGCGGAGCAGAGTCTCTACGCTGATGATATCCCCTTTGCTGTTGACCCGCGGCTGGTACTTCAGAAACATCTCGTTCCGTTCCAGAGCCAAAGGAAGACTGCTGTGAATCAGATAGGGCCGGTACTGCCCCTCCTTGAGCTCCTGGGAGTAGATGATAAACCGGTTTCCCCCCTGTTTGTCTGCAATAGAAAGGGCCATTTCCGCCTGGTTGATCATGCTTTGAATACTGCTGCACCGGGACGGGTAAAGGGTAATTCCCATACTCAATTCGATCTTTTGAGAGCAGGTATAGAGCAAAACAGGCTGGGCAAAGGTGGTGATAATCCTGTTCAGCTGAATAACCAGCTCCGAGATTGACTCGATAGCGGGTACTATAATGGAATAGCGTCCCTCCTCCCAGCGATGACTGATAAGATCCATTTCCCTCAGTGTTCTTTTCAATCTCTCCTGGATTATCAGGTTCAGACTGGATCTTTCTTCCTCGCTCAGGGAGGTCTGTATGATACTGTATCTGTCCAGAGATATCAGAATAAGGGCAGACTGGTATTCTTCACTCTGCCGCTGTTCAAATAAAACCTTCAGACGCTCTTTCAGGTAGAAGTGGCTGGCTAGACCTTTTGTCATGAGAGATTTGTATTCCGGTTCAGGAGCTTCTATCTGCTCTTTCAGGTAGAAAAGGGTATATTCGTTTCCGTTAACAGATGGTTTGAAACGGTCAGAGGTAATTTTGGAAGTATAAAGTTTACCATTCAGGCGATACCGGAACCGCGCGCCAGAGGGGTTCCAATCGGGATTATTTTGGAAATTTTCCTTCAAAAACCGGATATCCTCGGGATTAACTATGTTAATTAATGAGTCCAGCAGTTCCATATTGGTCATTCCCGTTTTCAGAATATCCCGGCCGATCATTTTTTTTAGATGGCTGCTTATGAAAACAAGAACTCCATCCTGGTTAAAGCCCAGGATAGCGATGGATAAATGGTTCAGAGATGCGAACTCCTCTGAAAAATTCTGCCGGGATTTCCGTCTTTTGAACAGCTGCACAGACACCTCGTTCTGGATATTCCCGCTTTACCAGGTCGGGATGCTTTTATTATCGTAAGGTAGGGGGATTATGTTTAGCGGGGATTGGAATGAGGACTCTAAATTATGGATAAGAGGATGATTGCTGATAAAGCCCGCAAGTTATGTTTTATGGGTTTTGATCTGGCTGTTTTTTTACATTTGCTCTGTTTTCATGGTCAGAATTTTTAATTCATGAAATTGATTCAGTCTCAGGTTATTTGTATAGAATATATCTGATCCTGTATGGACGGCTGATGCCAGTTGTATAGAATCAGGAGTTTTATAGCCATATGTGGCTCTGATCTCGGCTGCGGTTTCTGCTATATTCTGATTGAGCTCTATCATTGGTTCTGACAGCATTTCCTGAAGAAGAGCCCTGTACTTATGAACCAAACGATTGTCTTTTTGTTTTTTAGGAACAATAAGGAGCTCCATGAGGGTCAATGTTGAGGTAGTCAGGATGGCATCGCTAGACAGCCATTGACTAATTTGCTGTTCCGCCCTTTCGGCAAAGTGCGGGTTCCCTTCAATCAGATAAATTAAAGGTGCTGTATCCAGAAAAATTTTCATTCATCCCAGCCTTTTCTTTCCTTCTCAAGCCAGGTATCCGGATTCTCAGATCGTTCTGTTTGAGGATTCAGGTTTTTTAAATCCCTCAGGGCTTTAAGGGCTAAGTTATTACCGCTTTTTTCTTCCTGAGAGTTCAGGGGGGAAAGCTTTGCAATCGGTTTTCCTGCTCGTTCCAGTATAAAGGTTTCGGATTTGAGATTGACTTCGTCCAGGATCTCGCCCAGGCTTTTTCTGACTTTCATTACGGATATTGTTTTCATAGGAATCTCCCTAATAAATTATAATAAACCTGATTACTATAATCAATATAGCCGTTATTATAATTATGTAGGTATAAAATTCCATTATATTGAATTAAGCCTTCGGCTTTTAATTGAAGATCAACAGCTTTCACTACCCGTTATAATAATTCTCAATTTGAACCCGGAGGTTTGGATTGCTTACTGTCCCGATATTCTTAAATAAATACGGGACAGGAAGTTGAGAAAGACGGAATAGCATTTATTGTGAAACTGCAATACCGTTCGTAGTACCCACATAAATTTTCGAATTAATTACAGTGATACATTTAACAATGTTGCTTCCTATTCCGTTCTCTGTGGTGTAATTAATCCAGGAAGATCCTCCGTCATTAGAAATGGAAAGACCGGCAGTTGTTCCGGCATATATAACACCATCCGAGACTGCAAGTGAAATCACAATGCCATGTGCAATTCCATTGTCAGAATTTTTTGTAATCCATGAAGCTCCGGCGACAGAAGAAATTGATACTCCTCCACTCGTCGATCCATTACCTCAAGTCGCGGCATATAGGCATGAGTCTATAACCTCCAGATCAACTACATTGACATTGTGCAATGCACTACCACCCAGCGGAATAAATGATTGTCGCTGTGAGTCATCAATGATTACCTGGATTTCGGTTGTCTGGCTCCCCGCCCGGCTGCCCTCAGCACTAAACGCTGTCTCCCACGTTGACGGTCAGGCTGCCGGTGACGGGCTCCAGGGAGCCCAGGTTTTCCTTGCAGCTGAAAATGAATAGAGAGAAGATGATTGCTGACAGGGCCAGCAGTTTGGTTTTCATGAGATTGCTACTTTTGTTCGCTTACGTGAATCTTTGATAAACAGTATAAGTTGTAATAAATGAACCACACCGGCTTTTCCGGAGACATAATTATGTGAGAGGATTGTGTTATGGAAAAGAGAATCAGGTATTCCAAAGAGGTTCAGCAGAGAGCTGTCAGGTTAGTATTTGAGAGCGTAGATGAGTATGGTTCCCAATGGATGGCTATCACTTCTATTGCTGCGAAGATTGGTTGTACCCCTGAGACATTAAGACGATGGGTACGTCAGCAAGAGAAAGATTCTGGAAAAAGGGAAGGAATCACCACAGATGAGAGAGCCCGAATTAAAGAGCTCGAAAGAGAAAACCGGGAGCTCAAGAAAGCCAATGAGATTCTAAGAAAAGCCTCGGCGTATTTCGCCCAGGCGGAGCTCGACCGCCGACAAAAGTGATGGTTACTTTCATTGATGAGAATAGGAAAGACCTTGGAGTCGAGCCGATCTGCGAAGCCTTGCCGATTGCTCCATCAACCTATTATGAAATGAAGGCCAGAGAGAAAGATCCCACAAAGGCTCCAGCCAGATACCATAGAGATGAGGCATTAAAGCCGGAGATACAGCGTGTCTGGTCTCAGAATCTCTGTGTATACGGAGCTCGAAAAGTATGGAAGCAGCTCAACAGAGAGCACCACAAGGTCGCCAGATGTACTGTAGAGCGTCTTATGCGGGACTTAGGGCTTAGAGGTGTCATTCGAGGGAAGAGCGTTAGAACGACCATTCCTGATGATAAAGCGGAACGTCCTTCGGATCTGGTAAACCGGGTATTCAGAGCCAGCCGTCCTAATCAGCTTTGGGTTGCGGACTTCACCTATGTGGCCACCTGGAAAGGCTTCGTCTATGTTGCTTTTGTAATTGATGTATTTTCAAGGATGATCGTTGGTTGGAGAGTCTCGAGGTCCATGAATGCGGACCTGACACTGGATGCGCTTGATCAGGCCATCTTCGCAAGATCGCCGGGTGATGACCTGATTCACCATAGCGATAGAGGAAGCCAGTATCTTTCGATCCGGTACTCCGAGAAGCTCTCTGATGCAGGGATAAATCCCTCAGTGGGAAGTGTCGGTGATTCCTATGATAATGCGATGGCTGAAACGATAAATGGACTTTTCAAAGCTGAGGTGATTTGGAGAAGGGGGCCTTGGAGATCGATTGATGATGTAGAATTTGCCACACTGGAATGGGTAGACTGGTTCAATAATCGTAGAATTATGGAGCCACTGGGAGATATTCCTCCCAAAGAATTTGAAATGCTGTATTATGAAAGTCTAAAACGTCCAGCCCTGGTAGCTGGACTCAAATAAAACAGTCTCCGGGATTCCCGGTGTGGTTCAAAATGATCATTAATCGCTTTTTTTGTCCAAAATAGATGGAAATAATTCTGAAACTGGTAAAAAGAGGGAATTCTCAATTCCCGGTTCCTGAAAATCCCATTCTTTTGTTGTATTATTAATATTATCTCTAATTAATATTTCATTGATTGGAATAAACAATTCATAAACTGAGGGAGACAGATTATTATACTGACTGAAACTGCCTGTAGTTAAAAGCAACAGATTTGCATAAGTCCCCCCTTTAAGAGGGTGGTAATTATGAAGAAAAGACTATTCGTTTTGATCTTTTTGGTTTTTCTTGTTCTTTTGGGATGTCCCATGGCAGAATCGGTTAACAATGATCCCTATCCTTTAGTGAGTCCCGATACAATCGATGCCTCTTCTGGTGATGAAGTACAAACCTTTCAACTGCTGTGTGATACCAATCCTGATGGAACCGCCCTGTATGATGAGGATGGAGATCCGGTCACTGTGGTGGTGGATGACACCACACCCCTTCCGTCTTTTATAGAATTGGATACTGCGACAGGTGTTCTCACTGTTACCCGGTCGGAATCCTATACGGGGACAATCAATTTCTGGACTGTCGATGATCAGGGGGGGACGACTGAGGGCGAGGCGCTGAGTGTAGAATTTACGGTTGTTTCTTCGGGGAATCAGGCTCCCAGTGTAAGTTTTGGAGATTGGGACTTTGAAGTCTCCGGAGCGGATATTTCTGCTGCAAATGATAAGTATTATTTAAATGGAACTAGCGTTGGTTTTGATAAGTACTCCGGTATAAATGGGCATGAATTGTTTTTTTATCAGGCTACAGAGGGAAATTATTGGGTTTTAGGCCCTGACTTTTTATCAGTAAAAGATACAGTGCAAAATACAGATTATTATAATGATGAATCTCCTTATCCTGACTACCCGCCTGTTTCAGGATGGTTACAATCTAGTAACGGCCTGGAAATTGCATCTCTTGAAGTCTGGGCGATGCCTTTTACAGGGGATACAACTACAATAGGAACAACCATTACAGGAAATTATGTTTTTTCTGATCCAGATGGAGACAGTGAGGGGATCAGCCTGTATCAATGGTATGCATGTGATACTTCTGATAGCGAAGGCACAGCTATTTCAGGTGCTACTGATATATCCTTTACCACCACAGCATCGGAGGATGGTAAATACCTGAAAATTGAAGTGACTCCTGTTGATGAATATGGAGCAGTCGGTACTCCGGTTAAGAGTGAAGCTTCAAGAGAAATTGGATTATCTACATAATATTTTGCTCTTACAATAAATATAAACATTTCTCATCTCTGAAATCATTGAAACATGATTAGAAATTCATGGATAATGGGATATAATGAGAGTAGTCTGGTCATAGTTGATTCAAGTTTTCACTGGAATGGAGGATGGTCTTGAGAATAGGCAGAATTTACTTTTCAATAATGCTCTTCGTATTTGCTCTATTATTTTTCAATTCCCAGGTTTCCTCCCAAAGCCGAATGCCAGCAGATACTTCAAACTGGCTCCAGAATTCCGATGATCCAGCATTAGGGGATGTTGATGCGGTTAATGTCATCTTTTTTGAAATTCCAGATACCGTTACTTCGACTATTTATTTCGGTATTTATGATGCCGGAACAGATAATCTCGTTGAAGATGACAATACGGGTCCTACGGAATTCTATTTAGTTGGAGGCAGTGGAGCTCTCAGTTCTCCCAATTCCCAGCTTGTCGATTATTCTGCAGATACATCCGTAGCCAGAACAGGGACACTTCTTAGTTCATTTACCGCAGATAATGGCGATGCCAACCACAATGACAATTGGTTCTATTTTCCCCAGGGGGTTTCTCCCAGCCAGGGAGAACATATTGGAAATAAGTACTATTTCAAAGTTGTCGTTGATATGAGTGGGACTGCATTAAGTTTGAAAAATGCCTATCAGCTGGATGTTTCCTACACAGGTACGAATGGATCGTCACCATCGGCAATTTCAGGTGCCGCTTCATTTGCGTACAATCTATGTTTTGATTTGGCAAATGGGTATCCTGCATGGAATCTCTATCCATATGTACCGGAATCTGCCTTAGCCTCTGATTATATTATTTTCCATAATTTTGATTTCGATGGAGCCGGTACATTTGATATCCGTTCTTTATCCAATTATGATGTGACACCTGAACCGACACCAAGTGCTTCAGGAGTTTTGTCCAGTCAGGATTATCTGATCAGTACTGTCGAAACAGCCAGTACGGTAAATGAAAGAAATGGAACCTGGACATACAATTTTATATCTACGTCCGGTTCCATTCAGAATGCCTCGGAAATCTGGGTTACTATTGATAATGAAAACGGAGCACCTCTCGATGACGGGACTCCTCTCAGGATGTACTCCTATCCCCAGACCTCACCAAACGCAGCGGATCATGTTGTTTTAGCATCTGAAGATGGTACTGCTATAGCCAATGGTAGTGATACGGAACTTGTAACGCTTCAGATTGTTGATTCAAACGGGGATCCGGCTAATTACAGCAGAGATATTTATATTGATATTTCTGATAGTGATGGAACCAATCCTGCACAGATCGTAACAGTTAACGGTGTCGCGTATGGGCCTTCGGCTACAGCGTTAATAACCACAGATGACTGGGGCTTGGGATATTTTGAAATCCAAAGATCGGACAATGGCGATGCTGACTCTGATGATATTTTTACAATTACATCTACAGCGTATTGGGACGGGACAGGAACATCGGATACATTCGGTACGTCCTCCTCAGATGTTATAAATGTTATATTTACTGAGAATCCCGATCCTACTATTTCATCTGCATCAAATCAGAGCTTCGCTGTTGGGGACGGCGCTACTGCCATTCCGTTGATAACCATCGACCATCAGTCTGTGGCTACGGGTTTAAAGATCACCAACAACGGTGCCGGTTTAAATGAGCTGCAGGTAAGGATACCTTCAGGACTTGATGCCATATTCAATACGGCAGTCACAGCCCCTACCTTTGGAGGTACGGCCTCTGCAAAAGTTAATGGAACCGTCTCGTACAGTGGCGACTCCAAAACTTTATTAATAGAAGTAACATCTGATTTTGCGACTGGTGATACCCTGACTATCAATGGATTGCAAATGCAGACATTCGGTTCCGCTTCGAGCGGTTCTCTGGAGCTTTCCTGGGATAGCGGAAGTACATTTCCCGGATCCGATGATAAAACATATTCCATTACCGATCCCAATCTGGACTTTATCTGGACCGGAGCAACAGACAGTAATTGGGGCACAGCCACAAACTGGAGTCCCAATGGTGTCCCCGGGACAGGCCAAAATGTTCTCATCCCATCGGCGTCCAACTATCCCATTCTGGTGGGAGCCAGAACCGTAGATGAGCTGACAATCAGTTCCGGTGGTATTCTGGATCTTTCCGGTCAGACATTGACAACAAATGTCTCTTTTGAAAATGCGGGAACATTAAAACTGGTCGGAACTGAAACCGTATCCGGATTTCCCTGGGATTCCGATTCCGGTACTGCAGAATATACGGGAGCGGGAACTCCGGTACTGGGCACTACCTATAATAACCTCATAATCTCCGGAACCCTCACACTGGGAGCTTCCATTGATGTGAATTCTGATCTTACCGTGACAGGAACCCTGAATCAGGGCGGTGCCTATGATATCAATGTCGCGGGAGATGCAGTTTTTACCGGAGGAGCTTTTACAAAAAATACCGGTGGTACACTCATCTTTGATGGAGGAGCTTCTCAAACCCTGACACCGGCCGGTCTGGATCTGGGAAACCTTCAAACTTCCACGGCTGGTACAAGCCTCTCCATTGCTGCAGCCGGAGATTTTGATGATATCTCCGTAGACGCATCAACAACCATAACCGCAGGAGGCGCGGTCTATGTCGGCGGCAGCTGGAGCAACGCCGGAAGTTTTATTACCGGAACCAATACTGTTACCTTTGACGGAACAGGAACCCATACGATCGCCACGGGAGGAACCGCGGATAATCAGGATTTTGAGAATCTGACATTCAACGGGACCGGGGATTTTACGGTTTCCAGTGCTCTGGATGTAGACGGAACCCTGGCGGTAACAAACGCCGGCAGCGTTGCTTTTTCAGGTGATACCACCGTTGCCACAGGCATGACGGCCACAGGAGCCAATGCGGATATCAGTTTTACCGGTGCTGCCAACAGCATCGCCGGTACGACAACCTTCAGTAATACCGGCGGTTCTCTGACTCTGGGAAATCTGAATACAGACAGCATAGCCTTTACCGGAGGCCTTACGGCTTCTGCCGCTGTGGTGACCGGAGGAATCAATACGGCCGGTACCATTCAGACCACAAACAGCGCTATAAGCCTGGGGGATGTAACTTTAACAGCCGATACATCCTTCATCGCCGGGACAGGTACTATTGGTTTTAATTCTGTTACCGATGGGGCCGGCTCCTTTGCCTTAAGCCTACAGAGCGGTTCCACCGGGGCCGTAACCGTGTCTGGTGGTATAACTATTGCCACATTAACCACATTCGCTACGGCCTACGACATGAACCTTCTGGGAACCGGAACCATCGATAATGCGGTCACTTTCAATAATACCGGAACCCTCACCCTGGGAGACGACAATGCGGACAGCTTTACCTTTACCGGAGGGCTGACCGCAACAGCACCACCCACGATTAACCTGGCGGGTTCGATCAGTTCCACAGATACAGCGATTGTTCTTGATCCTGCGACTGTTACTGCCGGAGCAAGCTCTATCTCTACAAACGGCGGGACATTGACCCTGGATGATTTGGATGGAGGTGTCGCTTTAACAATACAGACTACCGGCGGGACCGGTACGGGAGCCATCACATTTAACGGCATACTCGGTGGAGTGACCCCCTTTACCGGGCTGACTGTTACCAGTAAAGCGGCCCTGGCCCTTCCGGAAACCCATGTGAGCGGGAATCTGGGAGCCACCACCGCGGCAGGTGCCATTACGGATACGGCAAACCTGACTATCACTGGATCCGTAACCATGTCCGCCAATGCCGGTGGGTCCGCCATCACCCTGGATGATAACGGCGATGCCACCTATCAGAGTACTTTCGGTCAGCTGAACCTCACCGGTTCTACCGTAACGGTCTATGAAAATGACGTGATGGACCTGGGAGATATTACGGCTGCAATCCTGATTGTCCAGTCTGAAACCGGCGGCATCACCGATACCGGAACCGCCGTTTCGGTAAGTACCAACGGCAGTTATACCTCTGTTACTGCCAATGATACCATAGTCCTTGATACCTTGGCCGGAGCCGGAACTGTTGCATTGACTACTACCGGAGCGACAGGAAATGCCAGCATCTCCCATACGGGAGCCGTAGATCTGGCTGCTTCAACTGTAAATGGCGACCTTACAGTTTCATCCAGTGGAGATATCACCGATTCGGGAACCCTGGATGTGACCGGGACTGTCACACTGACAACCTCTCTTCCTTTTGTTCATTCCATCACTCTGGATGACAATGGGGATGCCACCTATCAGAATACTTTAGGTTCGATTGTGATTACCGGTTGTGCGGATGCTTCGATTTATGAAGCCGATCCGATTGATATAGGTGCTTCGATTATTAATGGAAATCTGATTCTGAATTCTGTTGCCGCCGGTGCCGGAACAGGTGCGGTGACTCAGTCCGGCGCTATAACGATAACAGGGGATTTTACCGTCACTACCAATACCAGCGATGTGACCTTGAATAACAATGCCAATGATTTTGATGATGGAACATCGGGCAGTATCGTTTCCGTTCTGGGAGCCAGCAACGATGTGGTTCTTCATGATGCCAACTCAATTGTGCTAGGAACCATTAATGCCAACTCCCTGGTTGTTAATGCGGCTCGTTCTGCACCGGGAGATATTACCCAGTCTACCGGCCCCCTGACCATTACAACTACGGCGGATTTTGATCTGGCCACGTCCAGCGGTGATATCAATATCTCCACCCAGGCAAACAACATTGGCGGAATCATAACCGTCGGATCATTTCCCAATGTGGTGAATCTCTCTATTCGAAATGACAACGCCACAGCTGCTGTCCCGGTCCTACCCGCTACAGGCATGACCAATCTGTTGCTGAATTTCTCTGCTGCGGCGATTACCCTACCGGCCATTAATATCAGCGGCACTCTGGATGTCACAGCCGGAGGACTGGTAAGCGATAGCGGTGTGCTTTCCATTGGAAGTACTACAACCATAGCAGCGGGAGCTGCCAATAATATCACCCTTAACAATGCAAATGACTTTACCGGAGATGTACTCATCACAAGCGGAAACAATGTGACTCTGGTGGATACAAACAGTATAGGTTTGGGGACCTCCACTGTGAGCGGTACCCTGGATGTCACTGCCAATGCGATCGTGATTAATGATGTTGTGAGTGCTAATGCCGCGGATCTTGATGCTTCCGGAGGAGCCGGTAACATCACGGATGCTGCAGGAACAGGCGAACTGACTGTTGCTACAACAACCATCCTGGCGGCTGTATCTGCAACAGATAATATTGTTCTTGATACGGCAACGAATGATTTTGGCGGCGATGTAAGCATTGCAAGTGCTCTTAATGTGACTCTGGTCGATGCGAACAATATCAGTTTCGGGGCTTCAACTGTAAGCGGAAATCTGAATGTAACAAGCGGTTTGGCTCTCACAAACGACATTACTGATACCGGAAATCTGGCTGTGACCGGCATGGTAACAATGAATGCCGGTCTGGCCGATATCACTTTGGATGACAACGGAGACGTTACCTACCAGAACAGCTTCGGCCAGCTGAATTTGACGGGAGCGAACGTCACCGTCTATGAGAGCGATGCGGCGGGTATGGACCTGGGAACCATTTCGGCGACAACCCTCTCTGTCCAGGAGGAAACCGGATCCATTACCGATTCGGGTACAGTCACGGTGAGCAGCGCAGGGTTCTATACGACTTCTGCCGCAGGAGCGGACATCACCTTGGGCACCCTGGCCGGTGCGGGAACTGTAGCACTATCTACAACGGCGGCAAACGGTGATGCGTCGGTTACTCACAGCGGGCAGATCACTCTTGCCGCATCTACAGTCAATGGGGCCCTCAGCCTGACATCAGGCGGGGGAGCGGATATCTTGGATTCGGCGGTATCCACCATAACGGGAACCACCACCCTGACTGCCGGAACCGGTACTGTTACGCTGGATAACGGCAGTGATTTTCAGGGGGCTGTAAGCATTGTCAGCAGCGGAGCAGCCACTCTGGTAGATGCCAATGCCATTACCCTGGGTGCTTCTTCTGTGACAAACCTTCTTGATGTGACAGCGGATTCCATGGACATTACAGGAGCCGTCTCAGCAGGTTCTCTGGACTTTGATGCCTCCGGAGGCGCCGGAAATATTACAGATACCGGCGGATCCCTGACAATAACCACAACAGCTCTCTTTACTGCCGCGGGAGATACGATCCTTTTGGATAATGCGGCCAACGATTTTCAGGGAGCCGTCACTGTGGCAAATCCCCTCGGAACCACTTCGATTTCCGATACAGACGGAATTCTCCTGGGTGCTATTACCACCGGGACTCTAACCATAGACGCGGCGAATGGATCTGCCGGCACTATTACCCAGAGCGGTGTCACAATCATAACATCCGGAGCTTCCACTTTTGATGTGGGAACGGGTCTTTCGGATATCCTTTTAGTTAACGACAATGACATCTCAGGTCTTATCACAGTGGGAACCAACGGTGCTGTCAGGGATCTGACCATCCGGAATGTGAATGCTACTGCAGCCGTACCGGCACTGCCTATGGGATTGCGGAATCTCACCCTTCAGTTTACAACTGCGGATATTACCATTCTCCCCATTGCTCTGACCGGCGCTCTTGATGTCCTGTCCGGGGGAAATATCAGCCAGTCCGGAGCCATCAGCGTTGCATTGACAACAACCCTGAGTTCCAGCGGGTCAACGACCCTTTCCACGAGTACCAATGATTTTACAGGGACTGTCACTGTCACAACCAGTACGGCCGCATCTCTTGCTGATGCCAACAGCATTTCCCTTGCAGCCATCACAACGACTGCAGGACTTTTTGAAGTGGATGCCGATGCCATTGTGGTTACCGGTACTGTCACAGTGAACAGCCTGGACTTTGATGCTACATACGGGGCCGGAACCATAACGGATACAACCGGACAGTTTACAGTGACAAATGCCGCTGTTTTCAATGCCAATGGTACGGATAATATCATTCTGGATGCGGCGGGAAATGATTTTCAGGGCAATGTTACAGTGACAAACGGCCAGATCGTCACCATTACGGATACCAACGCCCTGACAATCCTGTCGGCCACATCCACGGGAGATCTGACTATCAACGCGGGTGGGGTAACCTCCTTGACTTCCGCTACAACCAGTGGCGCCGGAGATGTTTACATCACCACCACCGCCGGCAATATCGCCATCGCCTCGCTGACGGCTGCGGGATTTTCTGTAAACCTTACTCCTGCTGCGGCAGTGACAGAATTGTCTCCTGATGCGGGAGCCGACATTGTCTGCGCAGATCTGATCGTTGTCTCTGCTACAGGGTTCGGTTCGGCTGATGCCCTTGAAACAACAGTCAATACTGTTGATATACAGAATGCCACTTCCGGAGCGATAGCACTGACCGATACGGATGCGGTGGAAGTTATCAGAGCAAATCAGGCCACTGCGGGAGATGTGAATATTGCCGCCGATGGTAGTATTACAGTCTCCACAAACGGCATTACCGCCGCAGGCGCGGGAAATGTGAACCTTGATGCCACAACGGCCGCAGGAAGCGATATCATTCTCACCGCAGCGGTAAATTCGGGAACCGGGACATTAACCCTGGATGCGGATGATCTGGTGAATCTGCAGGCGGATCTTACCTCTTCTGGCGGTACGGTTTCTGTGACCGGTACAAATATCGCCATAAATGCCGCAGGCGTGGACATCACCACTGGCGGTGCAGTAGCAGGGGACATCGTTGTTACAGGTCCGGTCGACAGTACGACGACCCGGCCTCTAACGTTGACGGCCGGTACCGGCAGTATCACTTTCAACAATGCCGTCGGAGGGTCTAACCGTTTAGGCCTTGTCACCGTCAACAGCGCGGCGGATGTGAACTTTCAGGCATTGACGGCAACCGCCTTCACCCAGACCGCCGGAAGCGGTACTTCCACCTTTGCAGGTGTGATAAATCTGAATACCGCGGCCGGTTTTGATCTGACCGGCACCAATGTGGATATTCAGAACAGCGTGACCACTACAACCAACGGAATCTTCACAGTTGCCCATACGGGCACTATGACGATCCAGGCAGCCGGAGATATGGTTCTGGACGGGGCATTCAGCCAGACCGGAGCGGGAACGGTTCAGACCGCGGGTGATATTACCACTACGGCGGACAACATCAGTTTTAACAGTACGGTTGAACTGACGGGAAATGCGGCGATGTCTACAGGAGCCGCAGGGGGGAATATCTCTTTCAGCAGCGATGTTTTCTCTTCCACCGCCGGTACGGAGACTCTGGATCTCACTGGGGGCACGGGAAACATCCTTTTCAATTCCACAGTGGGCTTGGGAACCAGGCTGGGGGCTCTGACAGTACAGTCTGCGGGTAATTTAAGCTTTACCGGGGCTGTGACAGGATCAAGTATCCAGCAGGTTGCCGGAACAGGCACAACAACATTTACGAATACGGTCAATCTGAATAATGCGGCAGGTCTGGATTTGAACGGTACCGCTTTTACGTTTAGCAATACAGTAACCACCACTGGAACGGGACCTATTGCCATCACCAACAGCGGCCTGGTGACAACTGCAGCCGCTGCGGACTTCAGTCTGGACGGCGCTTTTACTATTGACGGCAACGGCCCGGTTAATCTGGGAGGGGATATAACCACAACCGCCGATGATATCATCTTTGACGGAACAGGAACTGTTATAGTGGCAGATAACGGAGCAGGGAATGACGTGAGCCTTGACAGTACCGGCGGGAATATCCGGTTTGACGGAGATCTGGGCGGAGCCGGGCTCATAAGCATCGACTCAGGAGCGGGAACCCTGGATTTTACAAGCACCGTCGGCGCTGGAACCCCTTTAAGCGGTCTGATTGTTCCCAGTTCCACAGGTTTAACCTTTGCGGGTACCGTGGAAGTGGATGACGAAAACCTGAATCTCACAGGTACCGTCATGACCTTCCAGAACACCCTGACCACCACCAATGCGGGTACTGTGACGATTGCCAACTCAGGTAACCTGATCATACAGGCCGGGGCAGTCTTTAATCTTGACGGATTGCTTGCTCAGACCGGAGCCGGGAACGTTTACTGCGATGCCGATATAACCACAAGCAATGATAATATCGGTATCAACGGTCCTTTTTATATGGACCAGAATATCACCCTTTCCACTGGCGGTGCAGGCGTCGGAAACATTACCTTCAACAGCACCATTGATGGTAATACGGTAGCCAGAAACCTGATCTTAACCGCCGGGACCGGTAATGTGACCCTGTCAGGTGCGGTGGGTACCTCCCAGAACCTGAATAATCTGACGGTGACTGCCGCTGATATTTCTATCGATTCTGTAGGGGACGGTACGGGCAATGGTCTGGATGGGGCTTTGACCCTTACATCCACAGGAAATACAACTCTGACTGGCGGAGATTACAGATCTGCCGGGAATCAGGATTTCAATACTGCCGGAGCGAGTTTCTGGAACCATACCAGTAACGGGCGGTTTCAGAGCGGTGGTACCATAACCTTTGATGATGTGTATCTGGATTTCAACGGATTTACAGTAAGCCTTTTTACGGATATCAATACAGGCCGGTTTGTATTCTACCGCGGTACTCTGGATATGAACGGCCAAACCCTGGCTACTACAGAAAACGGCGGGCAGGATCTTGTCGTTTTCGGAGCAGCTTTTGATAATGATGATGCGGACTGGTCAGGAGCGGATACACGGTTTGAATATCCTGACTTTGCAACCATTAATGCCGTTTATGCCAGACCGGGAAACACGGCGGCTTTTTCTGCCGGTGTCGCGGGTTCTACCATCACTGTGGGTGCGAACTTCTATGTGAACGGTACGGACCTGAACAATCTGAATGCCTGGAATCTGAATGTCAACGACGTCAGTACATCCTTTCCTCAGTACAATGACGGAACTTCCGCCATTATGGACTGGGGAACTGTCTACAATGTGGCTTTCAATCTGACTGTGGCCAACTGTACAGTTACCGGAGGGAATATTGCTGCCGCTATCGTTGCCGCTCCGGAGGCTAATAATGGCATTACCGCTGTAAGCGATACGGGTGATACCAACTCAGAATATGTTCCCGCTTCTACAACAGGATGGGATTTTGTCAGGCCATACATTACCGATATAGATACGGTTTGGGATAATACCCTCAGGATCGAGTTCTCTGAACCTATAGAGAATTCCAATAATGAAATACAGGACGCCCTGACCAATGCCACTATTAGCATGACAACCGATAACGGCGGTATTGTAATGGCAACATCCTATGTTTCTATCGATCTCACAACCGGTGCTCCCGGAGCTTCCACTACGGGAGCGGGAGACCTTGATACGATTTATGTGGTGACACAGAACGCTACGGATACATGGAATACCGATGCCGACGGCGGTTCTGCGGGAGTTACCGGTACCAGCTCGGATGCGACGGGAACCACCCAGGCAACAATTCCGGACCTCACGCTGTTCAAATCCATGTTGTTCAGTGCCGGTGGGCACAATCCTGTAAGAGATTATGGCACTCAGGGTATTCAGGCACGATACACCTCAACAGATGACGAATGCCCTCCTCTGGTGGTGGCCGTTGCCACCGATAATCACGGGGTAACAGGCGATGCCTATGACAACCATAACTATATGACCATCCGCTTTTCAGAGCCTGTCGGGTTTTATGACGATGGAGCAGGAGTTCTGGTCGATGAAGCCACCACGATTCCTGCAGATACCGCAGGAAACACGTACGCTTTCAATGGAACAGATTATCTGGGAGATATTCCCAATGTAATAGGGGCTGCTGTTACGATTACAGGGATTCTGGATTATGACGGAGTCGACTGGACCGGTGGATCCACTACCCACGGTTTCTTCTCCGGGTCTAACGGTCTTGCCCAGGTCAATACTCTGGAAAGAACCAGCGTTTGGGAATTGCAGATCAATATTGCAGCCTATTCTCCTGATGGCGGAACGAATTGGGACGGCTATCTGGGGCAGGTGGGAATGAACCTGACCCAACCGGCCACTTTCACAGGCTTAGTATCATCAAATATCAAAGATGCAAACGGTAATGACGCGGCTGTGAATACGGGAACAATAAATACGGCACATGCTTCTATCGGCTGGACCGGAGGGACTGGCTGGGATGTCGAGCCGCCCCTGATCGGGCCCTATAAAAGCTCCACAACTTTCGAAATCATCCCTGAAGATGAGGATTCCAATACCTTCCTGGACCGTTTCGAATTTCATGTACTGGATAACGCCAGTGATGCGGTTACCTGGAATTCCGATACGGACCATCCTGATGGATTAGGTGGGGGATTCAGAGATACCTCTTTACTGGATATCAACAGCTTTGAGTTTGAAGCTTTAGGTGTTGAACCGGCAGACTTAAGCGCCCTGTCCCCCTCTTTTGATACCAGTGTCCTGAACAGTGTTTTCTCCTTAACCGGTATCAATGTGGTCAATGATCCGTATTTCTCCATAGATGTGAACCCGAGTAATACCTCCTGGGACACTTTGACGAAGATATGGGTGGATTATGATGAAGACGTGGGGTATCTGACAGACCTGGCGGGAAACCGGCTGCGGACTTTCACGAAAGAGAGGGCGGTAGAGATTGTACCACCCAATATCTCTCTGACCCTGGCAGTACCCGGAAACAGCTGGGGATATGTGAAATTTTCCGAAGTTGTCTACGGCAACGATTCCGCTTCAGCGCCCATTGCCGCTTCCGACTTTTCTCTGACCGGGATTTCCGGATTGTCCATCACATCCGTAGAAAACTGGCCCGGAGGAACCTCAGGGCAGGAGTTCCTTTTCCGGTTCTCCGACGCCCTGGATGAAAATGGTATATTAAAGGCAAAGATCAATATTCTTCCCCTCTCGGTTTATGATGAGGATGGAAACTACGCCAGAAGCCAGCTGGTTTATAGGGTTTCCGACTTAGGATTCAATATTGTCGATCCCATCTGGGCCAGCGACGGTATCCATGATGAAGATATCAGAGAGGGAACATCCCTGACAGATTTTGACGGAACAGGCAAGCTTATGGACAGGGATATCCTGCTGCAGGCCAGGATTAACGCCACAGCCTTTCAGAATCTGTCTATGTCCATGTACTTTGATGCCAACCCCTCCTCAGACGTTGTCAAAAACAACCTGTGGCTGCCTTTCTATCATGAAGAGTTGGCCCCGGTTGGAAACTATGATGCCAGGTACGTAAATCCCTCCTCAGTTCTGGGGAATGGACTCCAGGAATTTACCATTTCATCTTCCGATGAAGACATGGAAACCGGCAATGATATGGAGTTCTACTTTGTTCTGAATGGTCTCCCCTGTGTAGCTCTGGATGATCCGGATGATATTTTCAGTTTTCATCCCTGGTCCTTTCAGATTCAGGATATCCGAAAGCAGAGAGGCGGGGTTACGATCCTCAATAACATCATTAATCCCAATGACGGTGATGAAGCCGTTCTTATCTACGATCTGGATGATCCGGGAATTGTCACGGTTCAGGTCTTTGCTCTGAATGGCAATATGGTTAAAGTCCTCCAGAGGGGCAGGCAGGCTGCCGGTACCTATCAGTATCTCTGGGACGGACGCAACAGCAGCGGTGATATTGTGGCAAGAGGGGTCTATTTTATCCGGGTTGTGGGCCCGGAAGTCGATGAGATACGTAAAGTCATGGTTGTGAAGTAGAGTCAGAATCATCAACTCTTCGTAATTTCTTATGTTTTCTCTGTTTATCCGGAACTAACAGCCTCTCTTTTTTTCAATTTACCAAAAAAATAGTAGAGCATTTCTGCTGAAGTAGTTTATAATTGAAAACATGGAATCGTTTTTAAGGTTTACTCTGATATGCCTTTTTCTCACGATTTTTTCCTGCGACATCTCTGAAACTGTTGAGAACAACCCGGAGATCTCTGATTTCTCCATTACGAGTTATTCTTTCGACAGCTATTCAGAAACCGTCTACGAAGGGGATGATATTTATATCTGTGTTACAATAGCGGATCAGGATGATGATCCGGAGAGTCTGGACGTAGTTATTACTGACTCTGCAGGAAGTTCTGTTTATACAGATTCCATATCCTCATCATTAATTTTTGATGAAACCCTCTGGAAATTTACCATCTCGGGTGATGAGCTCTCCCTTGGGTCTTATACCATTGAGCTGCAGGCTTTTGATTCCAAAGAGAATGGAAGCAACACCATAAGCAAAAGTTTTTCTGTCGTGGATAATCCGAAGGACGATGTTACGGCTGGTGATATCAGTGTGGTCGTTGATTCCTGGGGAGCTTTGGGGGGGAGTAGCACCACTCTGGAAATTCATTATCATATTGATCATATCGCTCCGGTATCAATTGATATCATAACAACCCAGTTTGAAGCTTATGACATAGTTCCCAACTCTCTGGGGACAGGTGAAGGATCTTTGAATGATGTAGAAACAGGTGACGCGGGGGTGGCAAATATTTATGTCTCCTCGATCGCATCTGTAGATGATGTTCAGGCCACATCCTTTTCTTTTGAATTTTATTAAATTAAAGTTAATTCCAGGGCGTTTCCGAATATTCCAGGGTGGGCTCTGCAATGAGAATTGTACCAGGTGCTAACCTGTTCCAACTGCTGTCTGAGCCTCCTGGGTTAGATGGTGATATAGAGATTTCAAATACAGGTGTAGTTGATACATTTGGAAGCTGGATAAGGTTCTCTGACTCAAAAACCAATTCCACCCAATCGGATGACCAATCTCCAGAGTATGTTCCTGAAGTTGTGGCAAATTCGTCTTTAAGGGCTTGTGTTTTGTAAAAGACTTTTACATCATCAACATTCAGCTGATTTTCTTCATCATAACCGCGGATGCCAAGTTCGACTCTGTCTGAATGATATTTATTAGCCAATGCAGAAAGATCTGCTTCTTTAACCCAAATGGAGAAGCGATAATATCCACTGATCAGTTCAAGATCAGATCTGTGATCAACATTCAGTTTTAAACGCAATCTCAAATCAAAATCACTATCAGGTGAACGGATTATTGTGAAATCATCGAATTTGCCTAACTGAGTTGATACTTTTGCAAAACCAAGGTAGTCGTTTTCAAATCCTGATTCTGATGATGTAAAGTAGTTAGGGGTAATGTTTTCAGGATTCTCAGGATCAGGTTCTGGTATTGTTAAAGATGGATAGTTTGTGAGATCCTCTGTAATATAATTAAATGATGATAATGATGTATCTGTATAAATCCAATTTTTAAAAAAATATAAATGTAATTTGTCTGTGTCGCTGTTTAATTCATAATTAAAGGAAAATAAATATATTTTTCCTCCAATATAAGTTAAGGGTTGTATAAAGTCTGAATATGGATTGATTAGAAGCCTCTCATCAATTGTTCCCCCATCACTGTAAATATTAAAATCAGCTTTATAGTCTCCATTTGAAGTTACAATTTCCATTATTGTGGTATTTGGGATTGTCGTTGTTGGTAGTGCAGGAGCATAAGCGTCATAATACTTCCAAGGTAAAGTGGAAGCACCATCACTAAAATCCCCGTTCTTCAGAAGATTCTTAATCTCCAGCCGGTAAACCTCACCTCCATTAGGCCCTGTCTCTCCGGGAACAGGAGAAAAATCCATATAATCACCTGCCGTCGTCCCGGTTTCAAAGGTGTAATCCGGCATGAGTTCCCAGTCTGACCAGCTTGTCTGGGAAAGGAAATCCTCCCCCTCGTACTCGCTGAAGGACGGGTCAAGATTGCATGTCATCAGGACAAAAGAGATGATTATACTGGAAAGAATCCTATATCTTTTCATAGACACTATTAAATGATACCCCCGGCTTTCATTTTTCTCAATATTCCGGTGCAAAAACTGAGCACTTCTGGTATAAAATACACAAATGGATCACAATCGTCCCCTTATCAGTGCTATCATCCCGGTTTACAACAGGCCTGAGCAGATTAAAGAGGCTATCCGGTCTGTCATAAATCAGACATACCGCCCTCTGGAACTTATAGTGGGAGATGACGGCTCTACCGACCAGACCCTTATGGAAGTAAATACCTTACAGGACGCAGCGGTTAAAGCCGGGGTGGACTTAACAATTCTGGAGCTGACCCATACCGGAATGCCCGGAGCGGTAAGAAACCGCTGTGTTCAATCCGCCCGGGGAGAGTTTATTGCCTTTCTGGATTCGGACGATCTCTGGCTGCCTGCAAAGCTGGAAAAGCAGTACGCCCTTCATAGGGATAATCCTTCTCTGAACATTTCTCATACCAGGGAAGAATGGAACAGGTCGGGAAAAATCATCTCCCAGTCCAAACTCAGGCATACCCGCCAGGGAGATATGTTTGCGGACTCCCTGAAAAAGTGCATCATCGGTCCATCAACTGTTATGATCCGCAGGGATTATTATCTGGAAACCGGAGGATTCCGTGAGGATCTGGAGATTGCCGAAGATTATGAATACTGGCTCAGGATTACCGCTGGGGAAACTGTTGCCTATCTGGATGAACCGATGATTGTTAAAAGGGCCGGGCACCAGGGGCAGCTCTCTGAAAAATACGGTCATATTGAACTCTTTCGGCTGGAGGGGCTGAAATCCCTGGTAGATTCAGATTTCCTAAAGGGGGAACGGAAAAATCAGGCTGCCTCAGAGTTGGCGAACAAATGTAGCGTCTACAGCAAAGGATGTCTGAAAAGGGGCAAGGAAGAAGAGAGCTTGATCTATCGCGAACTTTCTGAATATTACAGGAAAATGGCGGAAAGCCATTGAGGAGATACTAATGGGAGCAGATAAAAAGAAACTCCGCCGGGAAGAAAACCGGGCCTTACAGGGCTTTTTTGTGCAGACTGGCACAGGCAGGATCAATGTGAAGGATCTGGATGACGTCAAAAAAATTCTCAATACTCTGGGGAAGCCCTACCGTGAAGTTCTGCCGGATCTGGAGCTGTTCTATTTCTTTGTGATTTTTGCCTGGAATCTCTCTTTTGCTCCACAAGACATTTTTGACAGGGAGCTGGAGAATTTTCTCCACCCCTATACAGGACATAGCCAAGAGTTTCATAGAGCGGCCAAAGCCATGATTCTGGATCTGGTGGAAAGGAAAAAAGCCCTTTTCCCCCATGACCGCTTTACTTTTGGAACCTATACGGAAGGATAAAAAAGGGAAGTTCTTACACACCCCCGGTTTTCTGGTTCCTGAAAGAAGTCGGATGAAAAGAGGGGCTTTTAAACAGGAAACCAACGGCTCTGTTTAAAAATGCTGATATAAAATCAGCCCAGTAGTGCTGTTTCTTCCCTGATTATTTCAAGCAGTTCCGGATCCTGAGCCGCATACCTGAGAGTTGCTCTCAGGAACCCCGCCGGTTCTCCCGTGTCCAACCTTTCCCCTTCTGTCTCTTTAAAAACCACCTTGTTCTGGTTCATCAGTTTTGTGAGAGCATAAATATGGTAGTACTCACCGCCAGTATGATTTTCCCACCCTTCCTGGAGGTAGTGGAAAAACTCGGGAGTATAGAGGTAGCGGCCTATAGAGACCTCCTTGCTGGGAGCCTGGCCGATAGGGGGCTTTTCTACTATCCCTTTGACATGAAGGCCGTCTTCCGCCAGGTCCAGTACCCCATAGCGTTCCAGATGAGGAGGATCGTGGATCGTAGCCAGAACGGAGCAGCCGGTTTCTTCATAGGTTTTTATAAGCTGTCCTGCAAGAGGTTTTTCTCCCATGTGAATATCATCAGGGTAGGCCACTATGACTGGTTCGTTGCCTATCAGGGGTGCCGCCTGCAGGAGGGCGTGGCCGGTTCCCATCATTTCTGTTTGTCTGATAAAGGAGAAACGGGCTTCATGGGGCTTTACTGACTGGAGTTTCTGCTGGGCTCCCTCTTTTCGGAAAATCTCTTCCAGTTCCACTTCTCTGTCAAAAAAGTCTTCCAGAACTTTTTTTCTTCTGGAGGAAATGACGATAATATCTTTTATACCCGACTGGATAAATTCTTCTATTATAAAAGAGATGGAAGGCTTGTTTATGAGGGGAAGCATCTCTTTGGGGATGGTTTTTGTCACCGGAAGGAAGCGGGTTCCGTAACCGGCGGCAACAATGATACCTTTCATTAATGTATACTCCTTTGGGATTGGCAGAAATATTATGAGCGGGGAGGGTAAAAATATCAATAAGCTTTTTTGGCATTGGAAAAGACTCTTCTCTTCTCTTCTTTTCTGGCTTATTATCCTTACGTTCTACGGCTGCAGCAGCTTTGCGCCCGAGCTTCTGACCTATGGAGCAGAAAGAGAAAGGATCGTGGAAGATGTTCTTAAGCGGGGGCGGGTTTATTCAATCCATCCGGGGGATGAAGAAGCTCTGATCGCCCTCTTGAAGGATCCGGAGCCGGAAGTGCGATTGACGGTTTTAAAAATCATGGAAAAGAATCCCTCTCAGGTTCTCTATGATGCCATTCTGGAAGCGACTCTGGATGAAGAGGATTCAGTCAGTGAAGACGCTTTCCGGATTCTTTCCGAACAGTGGGAAGATGCTCATAAAGCTGCCGTCAGGGGGCTGGACGGGGGTTCGGTCTCTTTGATTCTATCCTCGGTCAATGTTATTTCGCGAATGAATTCCCGTGATGATGCTCCTTATCTTCTTACGCTTTTTTCGGATTCACGGGATGTGGTCAGGTCAGCTGCATCCAGAACCTATGCCCGCCTGGGCGATTACGAAAATCCCTGGTTTCAGGTTTTGCTAACAAGTCAGGATCCTGTTGTGCGGCTGACTGCTGTTCAGACTCTTCCCCGTTTTCATGATTCAGCCCTTGTTCCCGATTTGATCCCCTATGTAAAAGATCCGGATAAAAACATCAGGTCTGCAGCGCTTTTCGGCCTCTCGGAATACGATGCTGAAGCGTTGCCCTATCTCCATGAAGCTCTTCTTGAATCTGAGGATGACGAATTGAGAATCAGCCTGCTTCAGATTGTAGAAGGAGTTCTGGAAGAGCAGAGTATCCCTGTATTGCTGCAGCTTCTGGAAGATGACAATGAAAAAATCGCTCTGAAATCTGTTGAAATCCTGACCCGTCTGGGCAGGTCTTTGGTTGTGCCCTTTCTTCTGAATGATATGGAGAAATTCTCTTCTCCGGCCCTCATGAGGGTTTTTACTATTGTCGAGAAATTTCAGGATCTTCGCCTGCTTCCTCCTTTAAGCCGTTTTTTTAATGATCCGGATCCACAAGTGGCGGAAAAAGCTGTCCAGGTAATCAGCAGTTACGGCGAGTCGGCTTCAGACTATCTGATTTCGCAGCTCACGGCTGAAAATCCTTTCCGGATAGCTTCGCTGGAGCTTCTTGTAAAGCTCAGGGAACCGCTTCTTGTATACAATGAAGAGTACGGAGGTTACCGGACAGATAATATCTTTTTGCTTTTTGAGACCCTGCCGGAAGACGATCTTTTAGCATATCTCAGCGATATTCCTCTTCCTTCCCGAATCGTTTCATCTCTGTGGAGCCTGTATGATATCGAAAGCAATGTGCAGGTATATAAAAAGAGCCGGAATTCCGCCCGTTATGAGCTTTATCCGTATTTTTACTTTTTTCTCGAATGGGAACAGTACCTTCTGAATGCAAAAGCCAGCCGTGCGGGGGCGTTTCAGTATCAGCAGAATTTTTTCAATTCAGGTGATGAAACATGGCTCAGAGAGTCAAGGATCCTGAGAAATACAGCAGACTGGTATGAAAAAGGTGCAGAAAATGCCTTTCAGAAAGCTGTCAAGGCAGAACAAACCGCAGATGAAGAGGAAAAGCAGATCTGCCGGGATTATCTGGAAAGCAGACGGTCACTGGTGACACGATGGCGTACCCTGAGCAGCGATATACAGAAAATGGCCCGTCTGGTTTTTCTCAGATACTCTGTGAATATCGATTCCCTGGCAGAGAATTTTGATTTTTTCAGATCTCTTCCGGCAGATAGCATCCCCAGTCCGGAAAAAGTCTGAACCCATAACCCGGCATCCTGCCTCCTCTCTGCAGGCCGACTCTGCTACTTAAACCGCCGTCAATGGCGGTTTGCGCTCCAGTCTCTCCGTTTCGAGACCCGAATTTTTCGAACCAAAAAAAAGCTCCTCAGTAATTGAGAAGCTTTTTATGCTTGTTTTTGTACGGAAGCGACGGGTCACCCTTTCGGTCGTCGGCATCCTGCCTTCTCTCTTCTGGCCGGCTTCAGATCCTACCCCGGCATCCCTGCCGGGGGGCGCTGCGTGACTCGCGCCGGATCTTCCGCTTCGAGACCCGGATTGGTTTTCAGGCAATAAAAAAAGGTTACCCTGCTGAGGATAACCTTTTCTGCTTATGCTTTTGTACGGAAGCGACGGGTCTCGAACCCGCGATCTCCGGCTTGACAGGCCGGCGCGATAACCATCTTCGCTACGCCTCCAGTATATGTAAAAGCCTGATTTCAGGCACTCAACTGTATTTAACGGTATACAGCACCGTTTCTCGCTCTTTTTCAATTTTCTGACCCCTGAGCAGAGATAAAGGGCGCTCAGAGGTTCCCGTGGTATGAACTTTGGGAACGTACAGCTATTGCAACCCGCTCTTTACCGATAAACGGACCCTGAGCGGCTTATAGGGTACGGAAGCGACGGGTCTCGAACCCGCGATCTCCGGCTTGACAGGCCGGCGCGATAACCATCTTCGCTACGCCTCCAAATGTTTCTCCTGTGCCTGTAAAAAAAAATGGTACCCCGGGGACGATTCGAACGTCTGACCTGCCGCTTAGGAGGCGGCTGCTCTATCCCCTGAGCTACCGGGGCACAGGATGGCTGTATCATATAGAATGCGTTATTTTATGTCAACTGTTTTTACAGCTGTTTTTTACCTCATGTTTCATTGACTTTTCATGTTTGCCTCTTTAGCTTGTAATTTATATCAGGGAGTGTAGATTGATGAATATTGATAAAGATCCAATACGCGAATCGGTCATGGAGAAATTCCTCAGGTATGTAAAAGTATGGACAACATCCGATCCGGCCGCGGCAGAGAAAAAAAGACCTTCCACCGATCGTCAGTGGAACCTTCTGAACATGCTGAAACAAGAGATGGAAGACATGGGTATCCCCGAGGTCGACCTGAATGAGAAAGGCTATCTCATAGGAAGGATTCCGTCCAATACAGAACAAAATCGTCCTGTTATCGGTTTTATGGCACATGTCGATACAGCAGAGGATGCATCAGGAGAAAATGTGGACCCCCAGGTGCATGCCCAGTGGGATGGAGCGCCTATTCTGCTGAAGAACCAGGTCGTATTGGACCGGGTAAACACACCGGCTCTGGAAAGGTTTACAGGAGATACGATCATCACCAGCGATGGAACGACTCTCCTGGGAGCTGATGACAAAGCGGGTATTGCCGAAATCATGACCGCCATGGAAATCCTCTGCCGTGATGATTCGGTGAAACATGGGGGAGTCGAAATGATATTTACACCCGATGAAGAGACAGGATGCGGAATGGATGATTTCCCTCTGGAAAAACTGACCTCCCGTTTCTGCTTTACCCTGGATGGCGGGGTGGAAGGAGAACTCGAGACCGAGTGCTATAATGCCTGGAGGTGTGATGCACTCTTTCAGGGAAATGTGATTCATCCCGGATATGCCAGAGGACGGCTTGTCAATGCTGTATCCATGGCTTCCCATTTTGTTTCACTTCTGCCCAGAAGTGAGAGCCCTGAAGCCACAGACGGTTACTACGGGAATTACTGGGCTCATAACATCTGGGGCGGAATGGATAAAGCGGAAGTGTCTGTGATGGTCCGGGACTTTTCCCGCCAGGAAGGGCAGAGAAGGCTGAAAAGCCTGCAGGCCTTTGCCGATGCTGTGGAAGCTGCCTTTCCCGGGGGGAGTGTCACCTTGAAGATCAAGGATCAGTATAAAAACATGAAAGCGGAACTGGATAAATATCCGGAACTGGAACCGCTTCTGCTGAAAGCTTATCGGAAGGCTCATGTAGAACCCGAAATACGGCCTATCAGAGGCGGTACCGACGGCGCCAGGCTGACCGCTATGGGTATTCCGACACCGAATATATTTGCAGGCGGTTTGAATTTTCACAGTGTGAGAGAGTGTATTCCCGTGAGCTCCATGGTAAAAGCTGTTCATGTTATCCTTGAGATTCTGGCAAGTGAAGACCTGGGAAGTCAATAAGAATAGGTTTTTTTCCCTACTTTCAACTGTGTATTAATCTCTTCCTGTGTTATATTTAATATAGGGAGGTTCCGTGGTAAAAATCCGATGGGTTTATATATTACTGATTTTATCTCTTTTCTCATCCTGCGGTGATCAGAATGGACTGGTTATGACAGCTATGGACGAGTACTTTTTTTACTCATTGGATGATGGTTCCGTGCTTTCCCCTGGAGAGAACATTCCGGTTAGTTTTTCTGAAATAGAAGGACAGTCCGATACTGTTGTTATCCGCCTGACAGATAGCGGTAAAAAAGAAATGGCTCTGGTGGAGATGGATCCGGATGACCTTAAAGGCAACGGTCTGTCCATGGCGCTCCCTGAAGATCTGGAACCGGGGTTGTATTATCTGCAGTTTGAAGTATGGGGAGAAGGTGTACTTCTTTCCGAGTCGGAAGTCTATTTTTTCATTTCGGACGGTGATTTCAGAATCGTCAGTATTGAAACCTATCCTCCCAATGTTGTTCCGGGTGACACCGTTACAGCGAGAGTTTTTCCCGTTTATCCCGGGGAGATGGATCCATGGCTGAGGTGGACTCTTGATGGTGAAGTTCTTCTGGAAGGTTATCTATCAGAAATCGGTGAAACTGTCGACTTTGCCATAACAGGGGATGAGGGGCTTTACTCTCTTAAAGGAGAGCTTTTTCCGGTTATGAGTGACGAATCCCTTGTCAGTTTGGCATATGCCTATACAGATTTGTTTGTCTCTCCTGCTTCGGAAGAGGAGGCTGACAGGGAACCGCCGGAAAATAGCGAATACAGCTTTTATGTCTCATTTGATCAGGGTGCGGATGAACTGCCTGTTGAAGAAGGTTCTGTTGCCGTAATCGGGAATCCCGATGCATCAGCTGATCAGGAGGGATATGTATTCTCTTCAGAGGACGGTATTGTGTATCAGTTTTCCGGGCTGCCTCTGGATAGTGAGGGATCTGTCTCTGACTTTTCACTTCACCTGGATTTCACATATGAAAAACTGCCCCTTCAGGGAGAATGGCGGCTTATTTCCATAGGTTCTGCTGAAGATGGTTTTGTTCTTTTTTACAATGGAACAAATCAAATGTTTTATGCAGGCTTTTCCCGGTTTCCCGAAGAGTATTCCTCTGTACCACTGTCTGTGTTCCCCGAAAACGGTCAGGTCTCTCTGACTCTGGAATATGCGGTACAAAATAGTTCCAGACAGCTTATATGGCTGGTTCAGGATGAAATTCTTCACGAAACAGCGCTTCATAAGACCAGTTATGAGGATGGTGAAATCGTCCTGGGTTCTGATGGTGAAGAACCGGGGCTTCCTCTTTTGTGGCTCAGTGCCGGTATTACAGAAGACATGCTTGCCTTTTCCACTGCTCTCCGAGAACAGCCGGAAAGTGAACACGGAAAATATGATACCCTTTATGCCCGTACAGAGAGAGATGAAGACATTAAACTGGAAATCCCTGTGTCGGGCAGTGAACTGGCTACGCTGGAAATATTGCTCCAGCCCTATTCTGATGAATCAATGCAGTTTCTGTTTTCCTCCGGGCTTTCGGCTTCTTCCCCGCTGCAAACTTTTCATATTATCCCGGAAGAGGAGGAAGGGCAGGCTCAGGTTGTTTTTTCTATCATAAACAGCCGGGATGGCCTATTTATAAGCCATGATGGTCAAATTAAAGGACCATTTTTAGTTAATAGTAGTTTAATTTTTGAAATTGAGAAGTATAATACATCTCAGAATTCTATTGATTCGGTAAAAGAGATCCGTTTATATCAGGATTGAGAATAAAGAGAACATAATTGACAGTCAAAAAGTTTACCCTGCCCATCATCTACATTATCTCGCTGCTTGTTATCTCAGCTTTTTTGGGCGGATGCGCCTCCCGTAAATCAGACAGGATCCCCTCTCCCGAATGGTTTGAGCAGCTGGTAGAGAAAGAGGACCAGGGGCGTTATTACTTTAAAGTGTCTGCAGAAGCGGATAACAGAGAGACCGTTGTGGATATGGTGGTGGAGCAGGTCTATACCAAACTGATCGATAAAAGCGGTAAAAAGAGCTTATACAGCAATCAGGAAGATGTAGAGGATCTGAAACAGACCATACGCAGTATTATTCTCAATGGTTCATCCGATGGATCTTTTCCGCTGGTTCTTGAAAGATCCGAGTGGGTGGAGCAGGATGGATTTTATGCCTTTTTCGGGTATTTCAGTATTCCCGGAATTGCGGATGAAATGATGGAAGCGGCACTTAGAGATAAATACTTCGGTGATGACCGGGAGCTGCTGGATCTTCTGAATCAGGCGGAGGATTTTGAGAATAACGGGAAACTTTATCAAGCGGCAGAATCCCTTCTGAAAGCAGCCCGTTACATTCTGGGTCAGGAGACTCCTCTTTCAAAGGAACTTGCCGGGAAGTATGTTCAGCAGGCTCTTGAAATCTTCAGAAGAATAGAGTTCAAGGTTCAAAGTTACCCCGAATCAGCAGATGCCAACAGTAAAGTTTCCGAGCCCTTTTCCCTACGCTGTATGGAAGGCATCATTGGTCTCAGGGACATTGAGTTCCTGGTAGAGTATCAGGGAAAGAAGCGGGACGGGACTATCGGTACCTTTGAAGTCCGCATGGTTTCTGACATTGACGGTTATGTCAATTTCTACCATCCTTTTCTTCCTTTTGCAGGGCCTTCTGAAGTTGTGATGACCCCCGGCAGCAGAACTCTGAAGACAATTCTGAGAGAACTGGAGGCAGAGATTCCCTCTGCGGGTGAGCTTTCCCGTTTTCTTGATGAGAGCGCTGTTTCCATGGCCTTTACAGTGAATTCCATTGCACGGAAGGTTTCTACCGGAATCGTTGTGCTTCACACGGATATGACGGGGGCAAACCTGGATTCTTCCGAAACGGCAAACGGTTTACGTGAGGTTCTTTCTGCCGATGGGTTTGATGTGGAAGTCATGGATCTGTCTCCCCGGGAAATTACAGCCTCCAACGAACAGTCTTTTCTCAGGGATTTGAAAGCCGCTTATAACGGCATATACAAACGGGTGATTTTCGGGGTTGTCGGTATTAATGATTTTGAAATCCGGAATGAAACCGTATATATGGTGGAAACAAGCGGTGTCATAAAAGTTGTCGATGTAGCAACCGGAGAGATCCTGATGGAACTGGATGGTGTCAAGTCGGTAGAAAGCCGTGATAATGCTCTCGCTGTGGCGGCATCCTTTAAAGAACTGGGAAAGGCTTTCGGCCAGGAATTGACGAACACCCTTTATTAACCTTTCTGCCAATTGATTTACTCAAAATAAAAGATGTATTCTTCTCCTATTATGAATCATGAAAATTACGATCCCGATGACAGGATTGCGGCTCTTGCCACGCCCTGGGCGGAAAGTGCTATTGCTGTTATCAGGATGAGCGGAGAGGGGTCCATTGAAGCCGCAGGACAGCTTTTTTCCGGAAAACAATCTCTGGAATCCGCCAAACCGGCCAAGCTGTACCTTGGCATGGTTAAAAATCCTGAAACTGGCGACGCTCTGGATGAAGTAATGGCCGTTGTCTTTCGTTCTCCCTTCAGCTATACCGGTCAGGACAGCGTTGAATTTTACTGTCACGGAAGTCTTCCGGGTTTGCAGAAAATGCTGGATCTTTTGTTTAAAAGAGGTTTCCGCCAGGCTTCTCCCGGAGAGTTCACATTCCGGGCATTTGTGAATGGTAAGATGGATCTTACCAGAGCAGAAGCCGTGCAGGAGATTGTCAGCGCCAAATCGGGTAAGGCCCAGGCAATGGCTTTGAACAGGCTTTCCGGAGCCGTTTCGGAACGGATTAACCGTATTAAAGATAAAGCGGTTCATATTGCCGCATCCTTTGAGCTTCAGCTGGACTACCCTGATGATGAAGTGGATATTCCGGAGCCTCCTCTTGCGGAGCTGGAAGAGATGAGGCTGGCCCTGAAAGATCTTATAGGTACCTACCGGGTTGGAAAGATCTACCAGGAAGGGGTGGTTGTTGCGCTGGCGGGAAGAACCAATGCGGGAAAATCTTCTCTTTTTAACCTTTTTCTCAAAGAAGACCGCTCTATTGTTTCGGATATTCACGGGACAACCCGGGATTTTCTGGAGTCATGGATTTCCCTGGAAGGAATCCCCATCCGTTTGTATGATACTGCCGGGTTGCGGAAGTCGGATGATCCCATCGAAGAAGAAGGGATCCGGCGGACCAGAAAGGTTATAGAGAACGCCCATATACTCCTTTATCTTCTGGATGGTACATCAGAACTCAGCCAGGAGGATAAGGCGGTTCTGTCCGGGGAGGACCCGAAAAGGATTCTCGTATGGAATAAAGCTGACCTGGCAACCCGCCCCTGTCCTGACGGAGCCATCCCGGTCAGTGCCGCAACGGGCCAGGGGTTTCATGAGCTGGAAGAATTGCTGAAAGAGAAAATATTCAGGGATTCCTCGGCTCCCCAGGATGGACCTGTTATCGATTCTCTCCGGCAGAAAAACCTGCTGGAACAGGCTCTTGCCGGGGTTGAAAAAGTTATAGAGGGAATTCATAATGGCCTACCCGTTGATGTGCTGGCTATGGACCTCTCCGAAGTCCTTCAGGCATTAGGCGAGATTACAGGGGAAGTGACTTCTTCTGATATTATGGAGCAGATGTTCTCTAACTTCTGTGTCGGGAAATAGATAATATGGATTTTGATGCAATTGTCGTTGGGGGTGGTCATGCGGGGATAGAAGCCGGATTGGCGCTTGCCCGTTTGAATTTTTCAACCCTTTTTATAACCCAGAGCCTGGATGCCGTTGGAAGGCTCTCGTGCAATCCGGCCATAGGCGGTCTTTCCAAGGGGAATATTGTCCGGGAAGTGGATGCTCTGGGAGGCCAGATGGCCCGGTTGATTGATGACTCCATGATTCAGTTCCGAATTTTGAATAGAAGCCGCGGACCTGCTGTGCAGTCTCCCAGGGCTCAGGCAGATAAGAATCTCTATGCCCGGCTGGCTAAGCAGACACTGGAAAACCAGAAGAACCTCCATCTCTTTCAGGATACGGTTGTCGATCTTCTTATAGATTCTACCGGAAACCTCTGCCGGGGGGTTGTTACCGAAAGGGGCAGGGAATTCCGTTCCAGGGTAGTTGTTCTGACGACCGGAACTTTCATGGAAGGGCGTATTTTTATCGGAAAGTTCAGTCAGTCTTCCGGAAGGCTGGGGGAACCTGCTGCGGTGGGCCTTGGTACGGCTCTCAGAGAAAAGGGTTATACTGTGGGCCGGTTGAAAACCGGGACTCCTGCCAGAGTAAAAAAATCCAGCCTGGATTTTTCAAAGATGGAAGAGCAGGCGGGAGATGAGGTAATGCAGCCTTTCTCCTTTTTCAGAGAAGCTGCCGACAGGCCTCAGGTGCCCTGCTATATAACCTATACCAATGAGAAAACCCATCAGATAATCAATGATCATATGCATGAATCCCCTCTTTACGGAGGAAAAATTGTCGGAACAGGGCCCCGGTACTGTCCCTCCATTGAGGACAAAGTTGTCCGGTTTCCCGATAGAATCCGGCATCAGATTTTTGTAGAACCCGAGGGATTGGATACAGAGGAGATGTATCTGAACGGGATTTCCTCATCTCTGCCGGAGCTTGTTCAGGAAGAGTTCCTGCGGACCCTGCCGGGACTGGAGCAGGTGGAGATTATGCGCCCGGGATATGCGGTTGAGTACGACTACCTGGACCCTACGCAGCTGATGCCGAACCTGGAAAGCAAACGGCATAAAGGCCTTTTTATCGCGGGGCAGACCAATGGTACATCCGGTTACGAGGAAGCTGCCAGCCAGGGATTAATGGCCGGGATCAATGCGGCCATGAAGCTGCAGGGGCGTGATCCCCTTATTCTGGGCCGGGATGAAGCATATACCGGTGTCCTGATTGATGATCTGGTTACACTGGGAACCAAAGAGCCCTACCGTATGTTTACTTCCCGGGCCGAATACAGGCTCTCCCTCCGCCATGATGATGCGGATAGAAGACTTTTTCCCTATGCAGAGAGAGTCGGATTGGCCGATGAACGGATGAGAGAGCTTTTTCATAAAAAGAGAGAGGGAATTGATGAGATCAAGGAACTTCTGAAACAGAGAAGGATCAGCGGTGCCTTTGCCAGAGACAACGAGAAACTCTCCTCTCATGCCGGAAAAGAGTGCTATATGGCCTTAAAGGATCCCTATGTGGATCTTTCTCTGATTGAAAAAACCGTGCCGGAATTGAAGAATTATCCGCCTGCCTGGCTCTCTCATGCCGAGCTGGATGTGAAGTATGAGGGGTATGTGGCCAGACAGGAGAGGCAGATCGCCCGTTTCAGGAAAATGGAAGACATACGGATACCCGAGAATTTCGATTATGATTCTGCTGAAGGAATTTCCAGGGAATCCAGAGAAAAAATGAAAACGATCCGACCGCTCTCGGTGGGGCAGGCATCCCGGATTTCCGGAGTAAGATCATCGGATATCGCCGTTCTGATGGTTCTTTTGAATCAGGGAAGGAAAAAAAATGACCCTTCTTGAGGACGGACTGAACCGGATGGGTCTGGGGGATGATCCGGGCAGGGTTGCTGCGCTTGTCAGATATATCAAGGAGATTGAGTTCTGGAATCCCCGGTATGGGCTTGTCAATGCTCAGGGGGATCAGCTGGTTACCCGTCATATCCTGGATTCCCTGTCTGGTGTGGCTGTCCTGAAATCCTTGAGTCCCCTTAAAATTGCAGATATCGGATCGGGAGCCGGGCTCCCCGGCATACCCCTGGCTGTTTATCTTCCGGATACACAATTCTTTTTAGTGGAACGGTCGGGCCGGAGGGTCAGTTTTCTCCGCAATGCTGTTCTGGCACTGGGGCTTAAGAACGTTACGATTCTCAATAAGGATCTGGAAAAACTGAAACAGAGGTTCGATGCTGTTACTTTCAGGGGATTTTCTCCTTTCACGCCGGACCTGATGCTGCATCTGAAGAAAATCCTGGAAGACCAGGGGAAGATTGTGGCCTATAAGGGAAAAATGTCCCAGATCCGGGAAGAACTGGGGGCTCTGGAAGGGGAACTGGGAAAAAAGGCGGATATCATTCCTGTTGCTGTTCCGGGATTAACCGAAGAGAGGCATCTGGTTACATTGAGCCTGTAAGGGTCTGGGGGGCGTTTTTCACTTTATTCAGCAGTTTGACCAGCTTATCCTTGGGCAGGAGATCGATTAGTCTGGCCTCTACGAATTTCTCAGCTTCTTCAGTAAATTTCCCTGCACTCAGACAGAAGCCTCTTCCTGCATGGACTTCCTTGATATGGGCATACAGCTCCCGAACGGCAAGCTCTCCGATATTTCCTTCTTCCCTGTAGAACCGGAACAGAATCTGATCTTCCCATTTTCTGGCTTTCACCTCTGTAAAAATATCAACGTACTCATTTTTGTTCACCGATATATCCAGAACTTTTATACGGGTTTTGGGAAACAGTTCTACTGTCAATCTGCGGCAGAGTGTGATGAATTCGCTGATAGGGGCCATCAGATAGGTCTGAAGATTCTGATTGGAAGTCAGCTCCCTGATCTTGTTCCTCTGAATTTCCGCATCCTTATATTTCGGATTGATATTGGTGATTTCATTCAGTTCCTGAAGAGCTTTGTTGAGCTGATTGGTGCGGTTGTAGCAATCAGCCAGTCTGTATTTTATCTCCAATAGAATATCGCTGCTTATCTGTTTATGTTTAAGGCCTATTTCAAAGTCCAGAATGGCGTTTTCATAGGACTTTTTCTGTTTATTGATCGTGCCGGCATAAAGCGCTGCCCTGGGACCCCATTCCGGATCCGGACGGAGATGGGTGAAAATTTTAAGTGACTGCTCCATCTGGGATGCTTCAAATAGGGATTTTGCCAGGCAGAACAGGACTTCCTTGTCATCTGGGTGTCCGGATGCGGCATTCCTCAGGTAGGGGGTAGCGTCTTTGTATTTTCTGAGTTTATAAAGGCTCAATCCCATATACCGGAGGCTCTCGTAATGATTCGGCTTATGTTTGAGTCCCATGGACAGGAAGTTCATGGCTTTTTCCAGGTTGCCCCGTTTGTATTCCAGAATTCCCAGAGAGGAATTGATTTCAAAATTGTCCTGGTCCTTGGTCCTGGCAATTGCCAGACTCTTGTACGCTTCAGACCATATCTGCGACTTCATGGCAGACAGTCCGAACCGGAGATTGATCATCTGTTCATCCAGATTGGAGTTGGTGGCGCATAGTTCCAGAAGAATCCCGTAGGTTTTCATGGCCTGCTGATAGTTCTGCTCCGAGTAATGCAGATCTGCCAGAGCCAGGAGCGCCTGCGTATCCTTGGGGTTGCTGGCAAGTCGTTTATTGGCTTCTCTGAGAATCGTATTTCGATCCTGAACCTTGTCTCCCCCGAAAGTTTTCTTATGGCGGGAAATGACTCTGGAAGCTATCGCAATAACCGCTATGCCCACAATTCCCAGTGGTATCAGAAGCGGCAGGTAGTTTATCATAGTTAGGATTATGATCGTTCTCTCTTTGCTTTGTCAATAAAAAGGAATTTTCTGTGAATAAAAGCTTGATAAGGTTTACAATTAAAAATACAGCTTGTTCCTTCCTTATAAGGAAAGGACGGGCTTCCAGACATACCCAAGGAGTCCTTCATGAATTCAGATCAAGGCAGCGATAAAATCATGTACCACGTCAGGCTGAATAAAAAAATGCTGGATGGTGCGGATACTGCCGTGCTGCCGGGAGATCCCGGAAGAGTCGAAAAAACGGCGAGAATGATCGATCCGGATGCGGTATTTCTGGTTTCCAACAGGGAGTACACCTCCTGGCTGGCTGAGCTGGGGGGGCGGAAAGTCCTGGTCTGTTCGACAGGAATCGGAGGTCCTTCCGTCTCTATCTGTATAGAGGAACTGGCTGTGCTGGGAGTTGTCAATTATTTCAGAATCGGTACTACCGGGGCAATTCAGGATAAAATACAAGCGGGGGATCTTGTTATTACCACCGGATCGGTTCGCCTTGACGGCGCTTCCACCCATTATGCCCCTTTAGAGTACCCGGCCGTGGCAGATTTTAATCTGACATCCTGCCTGGTCCATGCCGCCGGGAACTTGGGAGTCCCTCATCATTTGGGAATAACTGCCTCCAGTGATACATTTTATCCCGGTCAGGAGCGATATGATACTTTTTCCGGATATGTGCCGAAGCGGTTTCAGGGGAGTCTGCAGGAGTGGAAACATCTGAATGTTCTCAATTACGAGATGGAATCCGCCACGCTTCTAACCCTCGCTTCCGTTTTTGGTCTAAAAGCCGCTATGGTTGCATCGGTCATAGCCGTTAGAGGACGTGATGAAGCTCCGGATGATTCGGTACTGCCCCTGGCGGAAGAACGTTTGGCATCCTGCATCCGGGAAGCTCTCTCTCTTCTTTTGACAGGGGAAAGTTATAATTGATTTCCCTCAGGGAATTTGTTTACTTATTTCTCATCTTCCGGGTATTGATGAAAGAGAGCTAAGTCTATATAATTCCGATACATTTATAAGCTTTGAACAATCCGGAAGTTTGCCGGGATGACAGAGACCGGTAAATCCGCGTTACTCCTGCGGCCCAGATCAAACGGCCGGATGCTGTTCGGTCGGAGGCTGGAATCTTTTTTTTTCATTCCGTGCACCCCGGCGATTTTAATTTATTGAGAGGTTAATGATTATATGGCAGATATCACGAAAATGCGTAATATCGGTATCAGCGCCCACATCGACTCAGGTAAAACGACACTGACAGAAAGGATCCTTTTCTACTGTCAGAAAATCCATGCCATTCATGAAGTTAGAGGTAAAGATGGGGTTGGGGCAACCATGGACTCCATGGAGCTGGAAAAAGAGAGAGGTATTACCATTGCCTCTGCAGCTACAAATGTTACCTGGAAGGACCATGCGATCAATATCATCGATACTCCGGGTCACGTTGACTTCACCATTGAAGTAGAAAGAGCCCTCCGCGTTCTAGACGGTGCCGTACTGGTACTCTGTTCCGTTGGTGGAGTACAGTCCCAGTCTATTACTGTAGACAGACAGCTGAAACGATACGGCGTTCCCAGAATCGCTTTTGTAAACAAGAGTGACCGAACCGGAGCCAACCCTTATAAAGTCTGTGATCAGCTGAGAGAAAAACTGGATCTTAACTCTGTTATGATGCAGGTTCCCATTGGGCTGGAAGACAAGCTGGAAGGCGTTGTCGACCTTATCCGCATGAAAGCGATATATTTTGACGGAAACGACGGTGAGAAAATCCGTGTGGAAGAGATCCCTGCAGAACTCCAGGCTGAAGCCGAAGAAAGAAGGGAAATGATGCTTGATACAGTATCCATGTTCAGCGAAGAGATCATGGAACTGATGATGGAAGAGAAAGAGATCCCCGAAGATCTGCTGCATGAAACCATCAGAAAAGCTGTTATCAATCTGGAACTGGTTCCCGTTTACCTTGGTTCTGCCTATAAGAACAAGGGTGTTCAGGAAATGATGGATGCGGTTATCCGCTATCTGCCTGCTCCTCCGGATGTGGAAAATAAAGCTCTCGATCTTGACAATGACGAGCAGGAAGTAATACTTCCTTCTGACGAATCCAAACCCCCTGTGGCTCTGGCGTTCAAGCTGGAAGACGGACAGTATGGTCAGCTGACCTATATCCGTGTTTATCAGGGAATCATCAAGAAAGGCGCGGAACTTATAAACGTAAGAAACGGCCGGAAATTCAAAGTCGGACGTCTGGTAAGAATGCACTCCAATACGATGGAGGATATTACCGAAGCGCCTGCTGGAGACATTGTTGCCCTTTTCGGGATCGACTGTGCTTCGGGAGATACCTTCTGCGATTCTTCCCTTAACCTGTCCATGACCTCCATGTACGTTCCCAATGCGGTAATTTCCCTGTCCATTAAACCGGTGGATAAATCCGCTTCCGACAAGATGGCCAAGGCTCTGAACCGGTTTACCAAGGAAGACCCCACTTTCAGAACCCACGTGGATCCTGAATCCAACGAAACCATAATTTCCGGAATGGGAGAGCTTCACCTGGAAGTATATATCGAAAGGATGAAGAGAGAGTACAAGGCTGAAGTTATCACCGGTGCTCCCCAGGTTGCCTACAGAGAGGCGATTTCAACTTCTGCCGATTTTAACTACACTCATAAGAAGCAGACTGGTGGTTCCGGTCAGTACGCTCGTGTAGCCGGCAGAATGGATCCTCTTCCTCTGGACTCTGAAAAAGAGTATGAATTTGTCAATGAGATCAAGGGTGGTGCTATTCCCACAGAATATATTCCTTCCTGTGATAAGGGATTCCAGACAGCCATGACAAAAGGTTCTCTTATAGGAGCTCCTGTTGTCGGTGTAAAAATGACCATCAATGACGGTCAGTACCACACTGTCGACTCTTCAGACCAGGCTTTCCAGACTGCGGCTCTCGGTGCTTTCCGTGAAGCCTATAAAAAAGCCAATCCGATCATTCTTGAACCTATTATGAAAGTCAGCGTCGAAGGTCCTACCGAATTCCAGGGAAATATTTTCGGTACATTGAACCAGAGACGTGGTATGATTGTAGCGTCCAATGAGGAAGGGAACTACTGTACAGTAGAGGCGGAAGTCCCTCTGAGCGAAATGTTCGGTTACTCCACCGTTCTCCGTTCTTCTACTCAGGGTAAGGCTGAGTTCACCATGGAGTTTGCCAAATACGGTAAAGTTCCCCAGGGTGTAACAGACGAACTGATCAAGAAGTACGAAGAAGAGAGAAAAGCTCAGCAGAAATAAAAAAAAGGAGTAAACAAAATGGTAAAGACTGAACTGACCAACAAGAGTCCCCTCAGGAGTCTGGAGAAGGCTGTTGCCGGAGGCGTCGGAAAAGGAAATATTGCCGTTATTGCGTCCAAACAGGGAATTGGAAAAACTGCCTGTCTGGTTCATATAGCTACTGATAAACTGATGCAGGATAAGCATGTTATTCATGTTTCCTATTCCAATAAAGTTGATCATATTGTTACATGGTATGAAGACATTTTTAAAGAAATTGCCAAGAAGAGAGATCTTGAAAAGGCAATGGATGTTCATGATGAACTGGTAAGAAACCGGGTAATCATGAATTTTAACCAGAGTGGTGTTACTGTTGACCAGGTTCTGGCCAGCGTAAAAGCCATGATGGAAAACGGACAGCG
Source organism: Oceanispirochaeta sp. (assembly GCA_963677615.2). Classification (GTDB taxonomy): domain Bacteria; phylum Spirochaetota; class Spirochaetia; order DSM-2461; family DSM-2461; genus Oceanispirochaeta. The sequence goes on from CAXXQW010000006.1 coordinate 770,644, forward strand.
CGGTACTGATGCTGTCATTATTGATGGATACGATTTCACCAAAGGAACAGCAGAGGACATTAAAAAGTTCAAAGCTTTTGCTGTGGAATCAAATATAGAGCTGTGGTTCAGCGATTCCTACCCTGAAGGGGAGGTTTACGTGGATGACAGGGGTGTTCCCAAAAACCTCATTAAAGACCTTGATGATATTTCTGTAATTGTGACCCTCAGGGCTGAAAACGGTTTTATGATTCTTAAGCTGGTGAAAGAGCATAAGAATATCGTATCTGAGGATCTGTCTTTGAAGCTGGATCCGAAAACCTTACTGATTGCTGAACTTTGAAGCAAAAATAGGTAACAAACCAGTGGGACTGCTCCGAAGGGGCAGTCCTTTTTTAAATTCCGCGCTTGTGATATGATTCCCGGAGGATCGATAAACGGGTGATAAAAGACAGTTATTACACACTGGAGTTTCAGTTTGACAAGAGTTCTGAAGGGCTTGATCATCTCTTTCCTTCTATAGAGCTATTAATCCGTTCTCTGGAAAATATAGACAGATATCTTGTCTCTTCAGTTGGTTATGATCTGTCGTATAAAAGATATTTGAAAAATATCGGCGAAGAATCCTTTACCTTCTCCATACGGGTCAGACTGTTTCAGCCTCAGCAGATTGCTTTGGGGCAGGATTTTCCTTTTGAGGATGTTTGCTCCTGGATGGTCGAAGGGCGGCAGCTCTTTGTTGACAGAGCCAATTCCTCCGGACAGGAGCCAGACTCCCTGGATTCGTTAAAAGCCGGTCTGGAATCCTGTACTTCCCGTTATGGTCTTGATCATACCATCCTTTATATGACAATAGATGGCAAGGATCTGGCAAACCTGTCGGATGATCTGGGGAATGCGGTTTCCTTTCTGGGAGGAAGGGTTGAAATCAAGCCCCGTTGATTGCGCTTGAGATACTGGTAAAGGCAGATTTGATCCTGTCGTTTTTCATGCTTAGCTCTTTTAGGGAGCCTTTTACTCTCCCCGTTCCTGCAGCAGCCCGCAGTTCGTTCAGCTCTTTTTCTATCTCTTCAATTTCCTGACGTATTTTTTCGTATCTGTTCATCATATACGCTCCTGTTTTTAATATCGGTTCATAAAAAGAATTATTAAAGAAACTCTGGAATTTCGGTTTTTTTGTGGTTATTATATGTCACATAAAATCCTTTGGATTGGAGGCGCTGTATGTCCATCTTTGATGATGAAGATGATATGGAAGATGAGACCTTGTCCTTAGATGACCTGGAACCCGATGAGGATTATGATGAGGATGATTCCGACTGGGGGGATGAATATGATGATATGGATTCTGAATCCTGGGACAGGCATTACGGAGATACAGAAGAGGAGCTGGAAGGCGATCCCTGGGATCTGAACTGATGCCTGGTGCAGCCCAAGCCCTGAAAGACCGCCTTATCAACGGGCCTTATGAAAGGATTGATGCCCTCCTGGATCTACTTAAGGCAGAGCAGGGGGATGCATTCCCCCTTCTATTGAAACAGACTTTGGTTTTTTCCGATGGAACCGTTCAGATGCCGCCGTTCCTTCGTGATGCGGCAGGAGAAATCACTGCCTATTCGGAGTACTCTTTCTGGAAAATACTCTCTTTGATGAAAGAGAAGCCCCTTTGGTTATACAGGATTGAATACGCTTCCTTTTCCCGTGTTCCTAGGGATGAGGCTTTCCAGCTTCCCCGGGGATTATCAGATTGTCCTTCATTAAAAGCTGTCTCCCTTTCCGCTCTGGATCTCTGTGAATTCCCCGAGGATCTGCTGGATCTTAACCGTCTCCGTTATATTGATATCAGCCGCAACCGCCTGAAATCGATCCCTCCGGGGATAGGCAAATACAGGCAATTGGTGTACTTTAGTGCTGCGGAGAATCAATTGGAGACGCTACCCGAGCAGATCGGACGCCTGAAAAAGCTGAAAATTCTGGATCTTTCGGGAAACAGGCTGGAACAAATAGACTTTTCTCTGGGTGGTCTGCTCAAATTGAATCAGATTGATCTGTCGGGAAATGCCCTGACTACGGTGCCTGCAGGGCTGGAACAGTTAAACCAGCTGGAAAAGGTCGACCTTTCTTTTAATGAGTTGTCCGCACAGGAAGAGGCTGCCTGGGAAGCCGGCTGCGCTTCCCGGATCAAAAGCTATCAATGGCATCTCCCTTTTTGAGGATTTTTTATTTTTTCGGAGTAATACAATCATGCTGGATTTATCCCTTTTTGAAACCTACGAAACACCGGGAGACGTAAAACTGTCTCCCAAAAGATTTCTGCTTGGAAGAAGGCTTGCACTCTACTGGGATTTTTTCATGATTGTTTTGCGCTGCCGGAAAATGTCTCTTCAGGGCCGTTTTAAAGATACCATATTCTGGGATCAGTCCGATAAAATCCGGGAAGTGATGGAGCGTTACGGCGGCAAATTCCTTATTGAGGGGCTTTCGCACCTTCACACCCAGGGCCCTTTTGTTATTGTGGCGAACCATATGGGCGTTATGGAAACGCAGCTTATGCCCTGGATTATCGGCAGTTTCACTCCTCTCTCTATGGTTATGAAGGAGAGTCTCAGTAATTCCTGGCTTTTTGGTCCCATTTCTGAAGCTACAAAAAGCATCGGTCTCACAAGGCAGAATCTGAAAGCGGATCTGGATAAAATCATGAGCGAAGGCGTGGCGCATCTGAAAAGAGGGCGTTCTATTGCCCTGTTTCCCGAAGGGACCCGCAAATCCTATTTCAGCAGAAAGGAATTCAATACTCTGGGTATTAAACTGGCCCTCCGTGCCGGGGTAAAAATTCTTCCTATTGCCATCAAAACGGATTTTATGGAACCAGGAAGAATCTCCTCATATTTCGGGCCGATTCACCCGGAAAGGACTATACACTTCTGTATAGGAGAAGCTATTACGATAGAGGGAAGAGGAAAAGCGGAGCATCAGATGATTCTTGATTTTATTGAAGCCAAAATGAAGGAATGGGGTGTTCCCGTTCAGGAATAAGGTAAGGAGATTTCATAATGATTTATAAATTAAAAGGTAAAGTTCCAGAAATTTCAGAGAATATCGGTTTTCTGGCTGCTTCGGCAGATATTATCGGGGATGTGACTCTTGCAGATGGTGTGAATGTCTGGTTCAACGCAGTCATTCGCGGAGATGTAGATAGTATTTCCATTGGGAAAGACACAAATATTCAGGATGGTACAGTTGTTCATGTGGATGAAGGTGTTCCCTGCACTGTCGGTGAAGGGGTTACAGTCGGCCACAGCGTGGTTCTTCACGGCTGCACTATCGGCAACAACTGCCTTATCGGTATGAATGCCACATTATTGAACGGCGTAGAGGTGGGGGAGAACTCTCTGATCGGTGCCAACAGTCTGGTTCCTCAGGGAATGAAAATCCCCGAAGGATCCCTGGTTATGGGTTCACCTGCCAAAGTTGTGAAACAGTTGAAACCCTCCATGATTGAAGCAATCAAGAGGAACGGTCTTCATTATGTTGAGAGAAGCCAGGCCTACCTGGAAGAACTTGCTGGAGCAGAGGACCTGTTGGAGTAATTCTCTTTTCTGTTGTGTCCTTTGCTGGCCTGCTGCTTATCGATTGCGGCCAGGTCGAGAAGCTCTTCCATAGTTTCAATGGTTTCACTCATCAAAAGTTTTCCGTTGTAAATGTAAAAATATTCGAACTCATACCGCATACTCTAAGTATAGTCCTTTTTTTATATTTCGCCCGTTAAATGGGCGTTTTTTTTTGTTTTCATGGAAGGCTCAGAGAGTGCACTCCTGTGGATAAACTGTGGAAAAAAATCCGGAGAAGGGATTATATTCTATCTTTCACGGAAGCCACCTGTGGATAAACTGGGGAAAAAATAAGAAGAACTGTGTATAAATTGCTGCAATAATCCTGTTTTGAGTGAAATAACAGCAGAATTTGCCATTTTCAGGGACTTTTCCTGTTAGATTCACAAGTTCCTGGTCAATTCAAAAGGTTGTGGAAAAGTATCTTTAAAAGACCTTATTGTGGAAAAACTGTGGATAAAAATGTGAATACCTGTGGGAAAAACAAATCTCTGCGTATTTTGTCTTTATAACAGCCAGGAGAAAACCCTTGAATAATGAATTGCCTATAAGGTTCGTTCCATGATATTTTATAGGCGGTTTGAAAAAAGAATCATTGAGGAGTATTGCATGAGAAGACAGAACGCCGGGATGACATCACTTTTTTTTCTTCAACTAGCGGTTGCTGTCTTCTTTCTGATACTGGGGCTTCAGGGAATCATGTATTCGGTTTCCCAGAATAGCGGATTCGCCCGGGAAGTCGCCCGTTTTTTCAATCCCGAATATCCGGCAGTCCAGAAAACCGAGCTTATCTTTGGAATTTTCAGTCTTGTTTCCGGAATCCTTCTTCTGCTTGGTTTGTTCAACTTCAGTGACTCCCGGCTGGTTACCATATCTTCAGTTCTGATTTTTATTTTCTGGATGGTTCGTCTGGTTATGATGCGTTTTATGACTGAGCTTGTTATTTCCAACGGCAATATTTCTTTTCAGCCGGACCTCTCTTCCTGGCTGCTGAACGTATCCATGGATACCATTATTCTCTGTTCCATCTGGACCCTGGCCCGACGCGTCCGATAGGGCATGTGTGCCTATACCATCTACCATAGTAATACTCTGGCAGGGTTTGTAAAAAAATACCCTGAAAAGTTCATCTCGGATTCCCTTTTCAACAACACTTTTTGCCTGGTTGTGCAGAACCGGAATATAGGGGAATGGCTGAAACTGGAAATGGCCGAAACAAGGGGTATCTGTGCGGATTTTCAGTATGCCATGCCGGAAAACGCGTTAAGGGATTTCTGCAGGGGCTACCCCGCCGCTAGAGCCCTTTTGGGAGAGCCGGAAAAACCTGTTCTGTTTCTGGATAACCTGAAACTCATCCTTTATCAGCTTTTGGGGAAATTGCTCAGGAACTGCACCGGAAATGACCCGGTATACGGAGAACTTTACCGGTATATTCATTCGGGTGATCCTGTTAACACAAAAGAGCGGGAGCGTGTCAGGTCCGGCAGGTTGTATGATCTGGCCGACAGTATTGCGGGATTGTTTAATCATTACGGTATGAATTGCCAGTCACTTGTTGCTCCCTGGGAAAAAGGCGAGCCTTTTGAACCCATGCCCGGATTTATGAGAAAGCATGAAATCTGGCAGAGGCATTTATGGAATAAGCTCTTTCATAAAGATCAGCCCTACCTCCATCTGAGTCAGCTCCTCTCTGCTGTAATGAAATCAGAAGACTCCTATGACGGGACGATTGAACGGGTTGTCATCTTCGGATCCTCCTTTCTGGGAGATACAGGGTTAAAGTTTTTCCATCATCTTTCCAGAGATATTCCTGTGGATCATTTTATTCTCTCTCCTTCCCGGAGCTACTCCCATTGGCAGGGGGGAGTTTCGCATCCCCTGTTGAGGAGCTGGAGTACACTGATCGGCGGGTTCGCCACGCTTTCGGAGGAATTTGAAAATACAGAAAAGTTCATCGAGTACACGGACCCCGGCGGAGTCTCCTTGCTGAATATGATTCAGTCAGACCTGCTGGAAGACAGGGTTCCCGGCAGAAAAAGAGAGGTTCCGGATCAGGAGAGCTCTTTGAGTATCCATACTTTTACCTCCCCCTGGAGAGAAGTGGAGGTTTTGAAAGACCTGATTTTAAATGCCCTGAACCGGGATCCTACTCTCAAGCTGACTGATATCTGTATTCTCGCACCTGATATCAATGTTTATGCTCCCTTTCTGGAAGCCCTTTTCCCTTCGGTTGAGGATCACATACCCCAAAGGGATCATCTGCCTTTCAATGTAGTTGATCTTTCGGGAACATCCGATTCTCCCTTTATTCAGGGGTTCATTCAGCTTTTCTCCCTTCCCGGGGAGAAGTTTACCCGTAAGGATCTTTTTCTGCTTTTTGATAATCCCTGTTTTTGCGAGGCTTTTCAGATTAACAGAGCCGAAAGGGATTTCTGGCTTGACCTCTGTGAGAGCCTGAATATCAAGTGGGGAATCAATGCCACCCATAAGAAGGATTTCTTTCCGGATGCCACAGATTTTAACTCCTGGGAGGAGGGGTTCCGCAGGCTGTCTGACGGATTTTTTCTGGAAGAACAGGATGACCCCGGCCTTCCCTACGGGCTTCCCGATGAAGCGGGCTGCCAAAGTGCTGGAAAACTGATGGGAGTTGTGGAAGGACTCTTTCATGATCTTTATGAATTGAACCGAATCCGGCTGCCGCTGGATAAATGGGTTCTTCTTTCGGAATCTCTCATGGAGTGCTATCTGCTTCCGAGGGACGGGGATCATCAGGACAGCCGCGACAGGTGGAGATTGAAAGGAACCTTCCGGGATTTGATCTCTTTAGCAGAAGACTCGGTTCTTCCCGATGGGGGGGAAGAAGCCATGGACTTCAATGTTTTCAGAATCCTGCTTATGGAGTTTATAAGAAAATCCGGCGGAGAACGGGGGCGTTACCTTACACAGGGGATCACCTGTTCTTCTCTGAAGCCTCTGAGAGCCATTCCTTTCCGGCGGATTTATATGCTGGGACTCAACGAAGGGGTATTTCCGGGAGAGGATCTCCATCTCAGTTTTGATCTGCGCGAGCTGGTTCAGCAAACGATTGACCTCTCCCGGAGAGGGAGCGACAAATATGCTTTTCTGGAAACTCTGCTCTCGGCAAAAGAGGCGTTGACACTCTTTTACCATGACAGAGATCCTGTTCGCGGAGAGGCTCTTCAGCCGTCGGTTCTGATCAGTGAATTGCTGGAGTACCTGGATAGTTCTTTTTCCTTTGCGGGCAATCGGACAGCCCTTCAGGCATTGCAGAGGCGGGAGTCGATTCACAATTATGATCCCCGGTATTTTTCCGGTGGAAATCAGTTTCTGTCCTTTAACAGATCGGCCCTGAAAAGTGCCCAGATAGCCCTGCTTTCTGACAAGGCAGATCTTCCGGCGGCAGAACTGGTTCGGGAGCATCCGGACAAAGAGGGAATTCTCACACTGAATGATCTGGAACAGTTTCTGAAGAATCCCGGGGCCTATTTTTTCAATAAAGCCCTGGGGGTTTACCTGGATATCAGGGATAACCGGGAGGAAGAGAGCCAGGAAAACTGGGAATCCGCATTTCTTGACCGTTACCTCTATCTGAACAGTTTTCTCGAGAACCCCCGGGCTCTGGATGAACCTGATCTGCTGGAAAAGCATTTGAAAGAGCAGCAAAAGAGGGGAAACCTTCCGGATTCGGATTTGATCTTTCTGGAGGAGGATTATTTCCGGGAGAGGATTGAAGAGGTCCGAAACCAGCTGGAAGAAAAAGGGCTGCAATACGGCCTTTCCTCTCCCCGGGATTATCTGATCTCTCCCGAAAGCCTCTCTTATCGCAATCTCAGAGACGATGCCCTGCATCCTCAGGTAATCATTCCGGAGTTCCTTGTTTCTCTGCCGGAAGGTGATTCTGTCTCTTTTGCGGGGCATCTGGAAGAGCTGAGTCCTTCCGCCGGGACCGGGGGAGAGTGGGAAACCCTGGAGTATTGCGAGTCGGGGGAACCATCAGCCCGGCACTATCTGAAATCCTATCTCAAATCCCTTGTGATGTCTGCCCTCTCGGAAAGCGGGGTTATTCCGGAGTTCAAAAGGCTTAAGCTCTATATGGTGGGAAAAAGGAGTTATCCTGTGATTCTGTTTGATATGACAGGAGAACCGGAAAACTCGGATATTCTCAGAGTGAATCTGGAGGATGCCGGGGAGCGTTTTACCCGTCTGGCCGGATTCTGTCTGGATCAGAAAGAGAAACCTTTGATGATATACCCGGAATTGGGGGAGGCCCTGGCGCAAGAACTGGACAAACAGCCTGATCTGGGAGATCAGGAGCTTCTGGATCTATACAGAATGATCTGGGAGAAAAAGTCTACCTCCCCTGCTTATCGGGGGGGGCACAGTCCTTTTGCCGAATGTACCTATCGAAAACGCTTTATGCCAGAGCCTCCGGCTGCAGACCCTGAACGGCTCCGGGATTTTATCGAACTGGTATATCTTCCCCTCGCCCGGAAGGGACAGGCGGAAAAGGAGGAAAGCTTTGGCTGAGGAGCGGTCTTTTAACCCTCTTGAGGCGGACCTTCTCAGTTCTATCCGCCTTGAAGCTTCCGCAGGAACAGGAAAAACCTATAATCTGGAGCGGGTCGTCTGTGAACTGATCAGCCGATACCGGATTCCCCTGAATCAGATTCTGGTTGTGACTTTTACCAATAAGGCCACAAGAGAACTCAGAGAGAGGATCCGTTCCATTCTGACAGACCAGTCCGGAGAGGTCTCGGGCAAAGATCCACAGCAGAGAGAACTTCTGCTTGAAGCCCGGCACAACTTTGACAAGGCAGCGATTTTTACGATTCACGGTTTCTGTCAGCATGTACTTCAGACCTATCCTTTTGAGTCGGGATCAGCGTTTCAGCAGGAATTCCTCAGCGACCATTCCCTGGTTGAAGAGGGGGTCCGGGACTATCTTTACAGCCGGTTCAGGAGAATCTGCCCGGAAGACAGGGAGTTGATCCGGGGATTTTTAAAAGGCAGCGGCAATCTGGATGAAGCTGTGGGCAAGCTTGTGAAAATTACCATGGATGAGCTGGACAGCCCCGGTGTTATCCGGATTCCCGATGATAAATCTCTGGAAAGGGCTCTGGAGGAAATGCGCTCCTTCTCCCGGGGGGAGGGGCCTGTCAAGGAGGCTCTCGGGGTTCTGAAGACCCTTTCCTGGAAGGGGCCGGATATTTTTCAGATCTTCAGGACACTGAAAACCAGACAGAAGGAGATCACTGCAGAGAAGATCGCTGCTGTTCTTGAAGCATTGCCCCGGGGAGAGGATCTGGCTGTCTGGCTGGACTGGTTTTTTGGAAAACAGGAAGATCCGGGAGGTGTTCCGGCCTCCCTGCTCCTTAACCTTTATGAACCTTTTCTCCGGGAGAAATGCGGAAAAAATCTCTCTCCCCCGGATTTTCCCGATCTTTCTCTGGTGAATGCTGTGACAGATCTGTTTTCTGCTCTGGAGCCTTTTTATGATCCTGAATCTCCTGACAAAGGGATTCATAGAAAAATCCTGGGATATGCCTTTATCCGGGAAGTGGTGAAAGGGGCTCTTCCCCTGATTGAAGACAAGAAAAAAATCCGGGGAATGAGAGACTTCCCGGATCTGATAAAAACCCTGCACAACTCTCTGACGGAAGATCCGGATGGTCCTCTGGCCAGAATCCTGCGTCAGCAGTACAGAGTTGTTCTGGTGGATGAGTTTCAGGATACAGACAGGATGCAATGGGATATCTTCAGGACTCTGTTTGGTAGGGATAAGGATCATAACCTCTTTCTTATCGGAGACCCGAAACAGTCGATTTACGGTTTTAGAGGGGCGGATCTTTCGGTGTATTTTGAAGCCTGCGATTCCATCTCTGAAGAGAACCGGTTTTCCCTGGGAACAAACTTCCGGTCCAGAGCTGAGGTTGTCCAGGGTTGTAACTACCTTTTTCAGCGGCTTTTTTCCCTCCCTGTAAAGGGAAGTCTGCCCATACCTTTCCAGCCGGTGGAGGCGGCAGGCCTGAAAGGAGCCTTTCCCCGGGACGGCATGGGGAATGGAATCCCCGCCATCACGTTTTGTGAAATCGAGAGCGGATCAGGCAAAGAGATTGAGAGCCGGGAACAACTGAAAAAAGCCTGGATGAATGAGATTGTCTTCAGGATTGAAGATCTTTTAAGCAGTGGATATACCCTGGAGCTGAAAGGAGAGCCCAGGCAGGTTCAGCCAGGGGATCTAGCCGTTCTGATGGATACAAACGGTGATTGCGAAACCCTTCAGACGCTTCTGGAAGCCTGCGGGGTCTCATCGGTGATTTACAGCGACCGGCGGGTGCTGGATTCAGATGAAGCGGATCTTTTCGGACTGTTTTTCAAATGCCTTGCTTTTCCTTCCGACCGCAGCAGTCTCCGGGCGCTTCTGATCTCACCGGTGTTCAGTCTTTCTGCAGCGGATCTTTCAGAGATGGAGGAGTCGGGAGAACTGGATGAGTTTAGCCTGGGATTTCATGAATGGAAGAACCACTGTGATCAGGGAGGACTGATCCGGGTGTTTCACTCCCTTTTCGAGCGGGAAAATCTTATCCCGGGAAGGGTGGGGGACTCCTGGAAAAATCGTTTACTCAGGCTCCGGAGCGGTGACAGAAGCTGTACCAATCTGCAGCACCTGGCAGAACTTTTTCATCAGGAGCAGAGAGATCGGTCTCTGGATGCCCACGGGCTGTATGATTTGTTTATCAAGATGAAAAACGATCCCAGTCCGGATGACCAGAAACAGGTCCGCCTGGACAAGGATGGTCAGGCTGTGCAGATACTGACCCACCATTCCAGCAAAGGACTGGAGTATCCGATCGTTTTCTTTTCCGGTGGGCTTCAGGATGGCGGCAGCGGGAACAGAAGCGAGTTGACTTTCTATTGGGATGGAAAGCGGTACCGGGATTATCTGCTGACAGGCGACTCCAGAAAAAAAGCTGCACTGTCCGACTGGGAGGAGCGGAAAAGGCTCTATTATGTTTCGCTTACCAGAGCGTCTTCTCTTCTGTTTATGCCCTTTTTTCCTCAGATTGATTTCTGCTATCTGACCAGTCTCTACGGCGCTCTCTGCGGGGAAAAACTATTAAAAGAGGCAGCTGCACTGATTAAACCTCTGCCCATGCAGGATCACTGGCCCTATCACTCTGATCTGAAATGGATTGACCGGAAGGGAATGAAGCAGAAAAAAGCCGCGTTCAATGGTTTTCTGGGAGATCTTCTGCAGGAGGTTGCCGGGCAGCACTCCCAGCTGTTCCGCTTTGCAAAATCCCGGAAAGAGGAGCTTTCCCATGAGCTGCGGGTTTCTGATGAGAAAGAGAATGCCCATCAGGGGCCTTCGGCTCTCCAGTGTGCCGAATGGAAGGGAGGCAGGGGATTTTATGACAGGATTATTCCAGTGGACAGTTTCTCTTCACTGACTGCAGGAGCCCATGGCCTCAGCGGAGATACCGCAGGAGCTGATCCTGATGCGGACAGGGACGGAGGAGATACCGGTGAAATTCCCCCGGAAGAAAGCACCGGCGCTCTGGGCTTGACCCGGGGAGCGGAGTTTGGGAATCTGGTTCATTTTATTTTTGAAAATATCAATTTTTCCTGGGGGAGGCTTTCTCTTGAGGAGTGGTTTGAAAACGGCCTTTTCGGTCCCAGTGAGCCCCTTTTGTTTCTGGAGGAGGCTGTTCTCCGGTTTTTCGACCAGGACTGGTGGAGAGAGAATTTTCAGGCGCTGGGAGAAATGATCTGGAATGTACTGAACTGCCCTCTTGAAAAAACAGGTCCTTTAAAATTTCTGAAGGAGCCTGAGAGAAAAGCCGAAATAGAATTCCTCTTCCGGATTCCCGGGGATTCGCGCATCCGTATGGCAGAATGGACAAAAAATGTCAGAGAAGGGTATCTGAAAGGGTTTATCGATCTGGTTTTTCTTCATAAAGGCAAATACTATATTGCCGACTGGAAAACTACTGTTCCCTCCGGGGACGGAGTTCTCGGGGATTATGAGGCTTTCAGGCTGGAAGAGACTATGCATACCCATCTGTACGATGTACAGGCCCGGATCTATATTCAGGCTCTGGTAAAACATCTGAAAAACCTGAACTCCCGTTTTGATTATCAGAGGGATTTCGGAGGCGTTTACTATTTTTTTGTCAGGGGTATGTCCTGCCACAACAGTACCAGAGGGGTGTATTTTGTCCGTCCCGATCAGGATGAACTTGAGAATTTTCTTAAAAGGGAGCTTGGGTGATGCATAAGGGTAAAATCCGGGGGATGAAACGCTTTCTGGAGTTGAAGTCTGTCCGGGAGTCCTGGCCGGGAGATATCAGGAAAAGGCTGGAAAACCCGGAAGGAGAGGGGGACTTCATGATAAAAGCCGCTCTCACAGGTGCGGAGACCTATCAGATTCTGGGCACGGTTCATATGGTGAACCGATTTTGCGATACCCCTGATAAACAGGAGAAGGAGAGGCTCCGATGGATTCTTCTCTATCTGATGAATCAGTCCGGAAACGGCCATATCCGGATTTCCCTGAAAGATCTGTTCGAGGATTTTCCCCTTTGGTACAAATCTGCCGGATACTCCCGCTTCCCCGGTGATTTGAACGAGCTCCTGCCGGAGCTTCTAGATAAGAACCCCCGGCTTTTCGGCCGCCTCCCTGAGGAATCCGCCCCGGTTCTCAGAACCCGTGAGGGACACTCCTTTTACCTTCTCAAGCGCTGGCGCTATGAAAAACGGTTCCTTCAGCTTCTGGAGCCTCTGATCGGAAAAAAAGGGAACACTCCCCTGGACGGATCTGCTGCAGATGAGGACCTCTCCCCGGTTTTTCAGGAGCTGAGCCAGGATAAGGGGTTACTTATGGGAGAGGACACCTTAAGGGCTGCCCGCATGGTATCTTCCCGGCTCTTTTCTGTGATAACTGGAGGTCCCGGTACGGGTAAGACGACTATCCTGAGCGGTATGCTCAGGCTGATCCTGGAAACCAGAGCCCGCAAAGGGCTCCCCCTTTTGAATATCAGGTTATGTGCTCCTACCGGACGGGCCGCCGGCAGAATGGAAGAGAGTCTGAAAGATCTGATGGTCCATCCAGTTCTGGGAGAGGCTTTTCAGATATCCCCTTCCACGCTTCATAAACTGCTGGGGCTGCAGCCAGGCCATCCTCCCCGGTTTAACCGGAACCGGCCTCTTCCTGCAGAACTGATTGTTGTGGATGAAGCATCCATGGTGGATCTGAATCTTATGTATTATCTTCTGGATGCTCTCAAGCCGGGCTGCCGGATTCTTCTGGTGGGAGATAAGGATCAGCTGCCATCAGTGGAAGCCGGAGCTCTGCTTTCAGACTTTTTATACGGTATGGATCAGGATTTTTACCGTTTGAAGGGGGGCGTCCTCTCCTTGTCCACAGTTCACAGAAACAGCGGGGCCATCCTGGAAGGGGCTTCTTTAGTGATTCACGGAAGAACAGAGGAATTCCTCTGTTTTCTGAAACAACCGGAAAGAACCGGAATCCCCGGGCCCGGAAAATTTCTCTACTCTCCTGTTCCCGGTTTCCGGGACTTTCTTGATGCTGCCGGGGACAGCCTCCCTCTGAAAGAGATGAAGGCGGCATATCCCCGGTTCGACCAATCCGTAACCACCTGGGAGGAGAAGAAAGAGGTTATAGAATCGTTCTTCCGTCTTTACCGGGACTGGGTTGTGCTTGTTCCTTCCCGAAAGGGGCTTTTCGGAATTAATTCCATAAACAGGGCGCTCAGCCGCTATTTCGCGCCCGGTGAAGGACCTGTTTTTCATGGCCAGCCGATTATGATCAGCAGGAATGATTACGAAAGAGGTCTCTTTAACGGAGACCGCGGGGTGATTCTGGAATTTCAGGGTTATCACTACGCTTTCTTTGAAGGGAGCCGCAAAGGAGAGTTCAGGCATTTTCCGGTTACTCTCCTGGGAGAGTACCAGACTGCGTTTGCCCTGACGATCCATAAAAGCCAGGGGTCGGAATACAAAAATGTGACAGTTGTAATTCCCGAAGGAACCGACAGGCTCCTCTCCCGGGAAATCCTGTATACAGGGATTACCAGAGCCAGAGAGACTGTACTGTTGTACAGCCGGCCGGATCTGCTGGAAAAAGCCCTCTCCCGGGGAGTGAGGAGGCAGTCGGGAATCCGGGAGTTTATGGTTATGGAGGAATAGCATTTTCCCGGTCTAGCTCAATTTCCATTTTTGTATTATTTTATATCAGCCGGAAAATCCGGCTGAAGATTGTTTTAAAAGGGAGTCTCATATGGAATGTCCATGCGGCAGCGGAGTTGAATACGAGAAATGCTGCGGAGTTTATATAAAAAACGGTATCCCCGCACCTACAGCGGAAAAGCTTATGAGGGCACGTTACACCGCCTATGCCCAGGGTGAAATTGACTTTATCATGGATACCCACAAGGTGGAAAAAGGAGAAGAGGAAAGCGCCCGGAAAGCCACTGAAAACTGGTCGTCCGGTTCGGTCTGGCAGGGACTCGAAATCCTGAAAACCACAAAAGGTACCGAAAACGATACGGTAGGTACCGTTGAGTTCAAGGCCCACTATATGGTGGATAGAGCCCGCTACACCCATCATGAAATCAGCAAATTTGAAAAAGTGGACGGACGCTGGATCTTTACGGAAGGTCAGGAAGTGAACAAACCGGTTATAAGGGATGAACCTAAAGTCGGAAGGAACGATCCCTGCCCCTGCGGAAGCGGAAAAAAGTATAAAAAGTGCTGCGGCTGAGCCTCAGGGCCTCCTGTGTTCTTTCAGGGGGCAATGGACGGCTTTCTGCAAAGATTCTTATGGTTTTAGCTGTTTGTCCGGGTTGATACCCAGTTCGCTGACCATCTGGTCTTTTATGGCGGCTATGAACTCTTTGTAGTGCTGATTTTCTTCCCGGAGCTGTTCTATTTCAAACACCATCCAGCGGAAGTCTTCATCTGCATCTTCCACATCGTAACTGTATTCCGCACTGGGATTGTATTTAATCCAGCAGAGGCGGTTTCCCCTGCGTTTTTTTCTTTCAAATTTTTCTTCCAGCTCTTTCAGCCGGTCTACACTTTCCTGTTTCACTCTCACAATGTACCCTTTTTTTATGAAAATACAGAGGAGGCAGGATGAATTACAGACAATTTTTTCTCCCTGTGCTAGGGTAGGTCCTATGAATCAGCCCCTGTCTCAGAGAATCCTTTTTGAGGACAATCACCTTATCATCGTTAATAAAGAATCCTCGGAAATCGTTCAGGGGGATAAGACGGGAGATCCCTCCCTTTGCGATGATTTAAAGGATTATATCAAGAAGCGGGATGCCAAACCGGGAAATGTTTTTCTGGGAATTCCCCACAGGCTTGACCGTCCCACCAGCGGTATTGTGATCTTTGCCAAAACCTCCAAAGCTCTGAGCCGGATGAATGAACTTTTCAGAAACGGCGATGTCCACAAAACCTATTGGGCTGTGGTGTGCGGCTGTCCTGAGACGAAAGAGGACACTCTGACCGACTGGCTCTGGAGAGATCGGAAAAGGAATAAATCCTTTGTTACTGTAAAAGGGAAAAATGATGCCAAGAAGGCGGTTTTAAGCTACAAGATGCTCCATTATACGGGCCGGTATACCCTTCTGGAGGTGCTCCTTCATACAGGGCGTCATCATCAGATCCGGGTTCAGCTGAGCTCCCGCGGCTGGCCTGTCAAGGGAGATCTTAAATACGGAGCCCCCCGTTCCAACCCGGGGGGAGGCATCCATCTGCATGCCAGAAAAGTCGATTTTATCCATCCTGTCAAAAAAAACCGGGTGGAGGTAACGGCCCCTGTACCCCCGGCAGACGCTTTGTGGGCTGATCTGGAAAAAGAGGCGTCCCGTTGTGAGTGAACGTGATTTTGCCCTGCCTCTGGATTCCGGCTCTGTTTTCCGTCTGATCAGCTGGTTTGAGAAAAACGCCGTCTCTTATCCCTGGGGAGATGATCCTTCCCCCTACAGGGTCTGGATTTCGGAAGTTATGCTGCAGCAGACAGTGGTGACAGCCGCAGTGGAGCACTTTAAAAGATGGATTGTCAGGTTTCCTGATACAGAGGCTCTTGCAGAGGCAGGAGAACAGGAAGTTCTGAAAGCCTGGGAGGGGTTGGGATATTATTCCCGTGCCAGAAACCTTCACAAAGGGGCTGTATACCTGATGCAGAATCGGAAGGGCTCTCTTCCGGAATCCTATGAAGAACTGGTAAAAGTTCCCGGAATCGGAGATTACACAGCCAGAGCGATCCTGAGTCTGGCTTTTCAAAAAGCCTATCCCGTGCTGGATGCCAATGTGCGGCGTATCGGGCAGCGTTTGAGTGCCTGCGCTGAATGGCCGGCCCGGTCAGACCGGAGTCTCCTGGCGGCTCTTGAAAAAATTATCCCTTCTGATTCTCCGGGTCAGTTCAACTCTGCGCTGATGCAGCTGGGGCAGCAGATCTGCCGCACCGGGAATCCCCGGTGTTCCCACTGTCCCCTGGCAGAAAACTGTCTGGCCAGAGCCTCCGGCCTTGCCGAAGAGATTCCCCGGAAGAAGGTCCGTCCGGTGAAAGAGAAACATACCGTTCTCTTTGTGCTGCTTAAAGAAAATGCTCTCCTCCTGTACAGGCGGTCAAAGGGGATCGGGAAGGGCTTATGGTTTCTTCCCGGTGCGGATGCGGCTGAAGCCCCCACTGTCCGGGAAAGGATTGATCCCATTGTTAAAGAGGCGGGGTCTCTGCCGGCGGCCACTCATCTGTATACCACCTGGAAGGATCACCTTTGTATAGAACTCTATGAAGTGAATTCCGGTACGGATGTGCCTTGTAGTGTTTTTCCTCTCGGGCGGGGAGAGCTTTTTGAGTGGGTTGATCTGAAGCGGCTGGAAGAGTATCCGGCTGCATCGGTCTACAGAAAAATTCTGAACCGGGCATCTGAAATGTTCATGCGATTTTAATCTTTCTTCCTTGCTAAATTCTTCTTATCCATTGTAGTGTTTACTAATGGGTTTATACCGAAAAAAGTCGTATTTCCTTCTCTGCAGTTTTCTTCTTCTGATGATTTCCTGCCGCTCGCTGGATCAGATCGCAGTTGATCAAATCACAAAAATGATGGCTTCCGATTCCGGGGCCGGAGCTTTTATGCGGGATAATGATCCTGTTCTGGTTGCTGATGCGCTCCCCTTTGTACTGAAAATGTATGAAGTGCTGATGGAGAGGAATCCGGAGGATCCTGAACTGAAGCTGGCAGCGGGGAAAAGTTTTATTATGTATGCCAATGCCTTTATTCAGACTCCCGCTCTTATGCTCCCTGATGATGAGTGGAAAGAACAGGAAAAGATGCTGGAAAGGGCTAAAAACATGTATCTCAGAGGCCGCAGCTATGTAGCTCGGGGCCTTGAAATCAAGCTGGACCTTTCATCATCCCCGCTGGATACGGGAGCAGAGGATCTGCTGCTTCAGACAACATCTGACCATGTACCTTATCTTTACTGGACTGCAGCCGCATGGCTGGGAGCTTTCTCATGCAATCCCTTTGATATGGAACTGGGAAGTGGCATTGATAAACCCGTGGCGTACCTTTTTGAGGCTCTCAAACTGAATGAGGAAATTGAAAACGGTGGAGTTCATGATCTTCTTATTACGGTCTGGTCTTCTCTTCCCCGGGCCATCATGGATAAGGCATTTCTTTCAACTCCGGATACAGCAGGAGCTTTTTCTGCGTTATATTATAAGAGTCATGATGTTGGACCCACTCCCCGGGAACGGGCTCTTTTTCATCTGGAAAGAGCTGTTGCTCTCTCGGGAGGAAAGAATCCCTCCCCCTATCTCTCTTATGCGGCAGGTTTTCCTGTGATGGATCAGGATTATCAAACATTTGAAGATATGCTGAACAGGGCTCTTTCCATTAATCCGGAAGATAATCCGGAGAACGAACTGTTCATTCAGATCATGAAGAAAAAAGCTGACTGGTATCTGGAAAACAGGGAAGACTTTTTTCTGATAGATTTTTAAGAAGGAATATTTATGAAAAAGAAGATACATATCCTGCTTCTGGTTTTTGCTGTAACGGGAATTCTCCCCTTATCGGGTTTAACCATAAAAATGGGCAGCCTTTTTCCCGAAGGAACAGAATGGGACAGAACCTTGAAGAGGATTGCTCAGGACTGGAAGGAAATTACAGATGGAAGGGTTGTTCTGAAAATCTATCCGGGAGGTATCGCCGGAACGGAAGAGGATATGGTTCGGAAAATGCGGATTGGCCAGCTTGACGCCGCTGTAATGACCATTGTGGGGATGAATAAAATTGTCTCGGATTCTCTTGTGTTCAGTCTTCCCTTTCTCATCAGGAATGATGATGAACTGGATTTTGCTCTGAGCGAGCTGACGCCCATGCTGGATGATGATTTTAATGAAAAAGGTTTTGTTCCGCTTTTATGGTCCAAGTCCGGATGGATAAATTTTTTCAGCAGCCAGAAGGTCTATGTTCCCGATGATCTGAGAAAAACAAAAATGGGGGTTGATACGGGAGAGCAGGGAATGATTGAAGCCTTCAAGGCTCTGAAGTTCAATGTGATTCCCCTTTCCATGAACGATACACTTATGGGCCTTCAAAGCGGTATGATCGATACGGTCTATACAGCTCCCATGGGAGCCGCCGCCTATCAGTGGTTTGCCCTGGCGCCCTACCGGAATCCCATGGAATTCATGCCTGTCATCGGTGGGATTGTTATATCCGAGAGGACATGGAGAAAGATTCCCCCAAAATACCATGAACAGATGATGGAAGCCGTGAGAGAGGCGGGGGAAGCCTTTTATCTGGAATCGGAAAAGATAAACCGTGATGCTCTGGACGTGATGCGCAAAAATGGTCTGGTTGAGCTGGATATCAGCGATTCCCAGCTGGGTCTCTGGCATGATCTTTTTAAAGACGGCTACTGGATGATCGTAGGTGAGGGGAAACCTGTTTCGCAGGACGTATTTGATCAGGTGCAGGCACGTCTGAATCAATACAGAGCCGGACAATGAAAAAAACCTGGTATCACCATTTTGAAGATAAGGCAGCTGGTGTCATTTTTCTCATACTGGCATTACTGCCTACCATGGAAATCCTGGCGAGGCTGATTTTTCAGACAGGTCTTAAAGGGTCGGAAGCCTATATACGCAATGCTGTGGTATGGACAGCATTTCTGGCAGGGATGATCTCCTCTAGGGAAAAGAAGCATCTCTCCCTGACCTCTGGAAATGATCTATTGAAAGGGAGGATCGGAGCTTTTTTAAAATCCCTCGTTAAGATCCTCTCTTCTGGAATCAGTCTGGGGCTGGCGGTTAGTTCCTTTTCATTTTTACTGATAGGATTCGATCCGGAGCAGAGAGTGGGGTTTCTGCCGGTCCGTCTGGTTTTAACCATCATGCCCATAGGGTTTCTGGTTATGGCCATACGTTTCCTTTTTATCCGCAGGCGCCTCAAATCCAGCTGGATAACAGCTCTGGTTTCCCTGTTCTTCGGACTGTTCCTTTCTCTTCCTTCCGTGGGAAATCTGGCTTATTCGCTTATGGATATGCCTCCCCTGTTTCTGGATAGTCTCACAACTTTGTATTTTAATGTGTTTTATTATCTTGCGGTTCCCCTGATTTTTGTCCTTCTTCTGTCTACCATTGCGGGTACGCCCATTTTTGTTCTGCTGGGAGGGGTGGCATTCTTTCTGTTTTCAAAGGATTGGGGAGCTCTGGAAGTTCTTCCCAATGAAGCCTATAACCTTCTGACCGGTTCGAGTGTGCCCGCCATCCCTCTGTTTACCCTGACCGGATTTATCCTCTCGGAAAGCAAAGCCGGAGAACGGCTTGTACGTTTTGTAAAAAGTTTTATGGGCGGCGTTCCCGGAGGTATGGCCATCATGGCTGTTCTGGTTTCCGCCTTTTTTACAACCTTTACCGGCGCTTCAGGTGTAACCATTCTGGCTCTGGGAGCGCTCCTCCTGTATATTTTAACCAGTACGGGTGACTATACAGAATCTTTTTCCCAGGGGCTTTTAACATCCTCGGGAAGCATCGGCCTGCTGTTCCCCCCCAGCCTTCCCATTATCATGTATGGGGTTACAGCTCAGATCAGTATCCGTGATATGTTTTTGGGCGGAATCATCCCGGGGATTATTCTGGTCGGTGCCCTTTCGGTTATGGGTATTGCCGCCTGTGCCAGATCCTCCCGGCAGAAAAATTTTTCTTTTGATACCGGGGAGTTCTTTGCCTCCATGAAGTCCGCATCGGGGGAGTTGCTGCTGCCAGTTATTATTCTGGCAGGGTATTTCGGGGGGATCACAACCCTTGTGGAAACCGGCGCTGTTGCGGTTATCTACTCCATTCTTCTTCAGAGCCTGGTGCATAGGGATTTTACCTGGTCCAGTCTGTTCCGGGTTATGGAAAAGAGCTTTCCCATTATCGGGGGAGTTCTCATGATTCTTGCTACGGCAAAAGGCCTCTCCTACTATCTGGTTGATGCGGAAGTTCCCATGATCCTGACCGCTTTTGTAGAAGAGCATATCCACTCACGGGTCGTTTTTCTCATTATGCTAAATCTTATACTCCTGGTCACCGGCTGCCTTATGGATATCTACTCGGCTATCCTGGTGGTGGCTCCTCTGGTTATTCCCATGGGCGAACTTTTTCAGATTCATCCGGTTCAACTGGGAATCATTTTTCTGGCGAACCTGCAGCTGGGCTACCTGACCCCTCCTGTGGGTATGAATCTCTTTCTGGCCTCCTACAGGTTTGAAACTCCCCTGGTCAGTATATACAAAAGGGTCCTGCCGTTTTTGCTGGTCCTGCTGGTTATGGTTCTGCTGATTACATACGTCCCCTGGTTCTCTTTGGCTCTCATCGGCGGATAAATCGGGAAATTAAGGAAGGTGCAATGATAAAATTGACAAAATCTGAGCGGAGCTGGGTGATGTATGACTGGGCGAATTCCGCTTATTCCATCACAGTGACAACAGCGGTTTTTCCTCTCTTTTTCGGTCAGATTGCCAGAGAAGGGGGGTTGAGCGATACCGTATCCACAGCGGTTCTTGGTTATGGGAACAGTATTTATGCCCTGCTCATTGCCCTTCTGGCTCCCCTTTTGGGAACCCTGGCCGACTATAGAGGACGAAGAAAAAAGTACTTCAGGACGTTTCTTTTTTTAGGAACCCTTTCTACCATTCTGCTGGTTTTTATCCAGCCGGGTGCCTGGCTGCCGGCTATTATCATTTACATTCTGACGGCCCTGGGTTTTACGGGAGCCAATATCTTTTACGATGCCTTTCTGGTTGACGTGGCAGAGGTGGACCGGATGGATATGGTTTCGACCAGGGGGTTCGGCTGGGGTTACATTGGCAGTACAATTCCCTTTGTTGCCTCTCTGGTGGTTATCTTTCTTATGGCCGAGGGAGACATGTCCTCCTTGAATATTAACGGAGTCCGGATCGCCTTTCTGATTACAGCCTTCTGGTGGCTGGGGTTTTCTCTTCCCATTCTCAGGAATGTGTATCAGAAATATGGAATGGAACCCACGGAAACACCGGTTCGGGATTCTTTTAAAAGGATCTGGACCACGTTTCAGAATATCAGAAAGTACAAGGCTATTTTTCTTTTTCTTCTGGCCTACTTTTTTTATATTGACGGTGTGGGCACCATTATCAAGATGGCTACCGACTACGGTTCGAAAATGGGGATCAGTTCCACTATCCTTCTTCTGGATCTGATGGGGCTTCAGATTGTGGCATTTCCCTTTGCGATCCTTTATGGAATTCTGGCGAAAAAAACCTCTGCCAGGACCATGCTCTATGTGGGGATCGCGGTTTATCTGGTCATTACAATCCTGGCCGTTTTTCTTCCCTTTATGGGAGATACCATGCTTATACCCATGTTTATCATCATTTCCTTTCTGGTCGCAACCAGTCAGGGTGGGATCCAGGCTCTTTCCCGTTCGGTTTACAGCGCCATGATACCGCCCAATCAGGCAGGAGAGTTTTTCGGTTTCTTTGATATTTTCGGAAAGTTCGCTGCTATTCTGGGGCCTTTTATCCTGGGATTCGCTACCCAGATGACCGGTTCCTACAGCATAGGCATCGGGGGGATTGTGATCCTTTTTCTGGCGGGAATTGTATTTCTCTTTTTAAGCGGAAAGACTCTCAGGAAAGACGGGGTGTGATGGAAAAGGAAAAACAGGCGGAAATTCTTGTTTCCCGGGGAATTGATTTTGCTTCCAGAGGAAAACATGCCCAGGCGGCAGAAATCTTCCTTGAGGCTTTGGATCTGGTTCCGGGGCACCCCGTCCTCTGTTTTAATCTGGCTTTGGAGTACCTGGCACTAAAAGAGCCGGAACTGGCCCTCTCCTGTCTGAAAACCTCAACCACGGCAGATCCGGAAAATCCTGATTACTGGTGCGAAACCGGAGTGGCTCTGTTTGAACTGAAAGATTATTCAGGAGCCGAGGATGCCTTTGACCGGGCCGTTTCCCTGGGGGGGGAGACTTCACGTCTGTGGAACGGGCTGGGTGTTCTCAGGTTTATTACCGAAGAGTATTCCCAGGCGGAGGAGTTTTTTTTCAGAGCTGTGAAGCTGGATCCCAAAAACAGGGATGCCTGGTTTAATCTGGCCGATACTCTGGATGTTCTGGGAAAAAGGACTGAAGCCCGGGAAGCCAGGCGGGAGTATGAAAAACTGGGTGGAGGAACGTAATTATGCGTGCAGAAGAGATTGTGGCCGAAATCTACCGGCAGAAGCTGGAAGTGCAGGAACGCGGAGGCAGGCCGGAAAGAGTCTATATGCCCCCCGAGGCCTGGGAGCATATCCGGGCCTGGCATATTTCACTTGGAGTCATGGATAAAGCGCCCCATATGGACTATATCGGAGAACAGAGCATCTTCGGGTTGGAAATTGTCCTTGATAAGGCGGGAACTCTTTCGGTCCAATAAAAAAAGGTTTGTTCCAAAAGCCGGCTCATACAGCCTAAAAAACAAACCTCTTTCCGCTTTTCAGCGGCCGCCGCAGCAACCGCCGCTTCCGCAGGCCCCTTTCTGAAAGCCCCCTCCGCAGGAAAGCGCACAGGCAGGTGCTGATTTTGAAGGAGCCGCCGAGAACGCGAAGGCGCTCAGCTTTCTTTTCACGTTTCCGCTCCCGCAGTGTCGGCAGTTTACTTCTGTGTCGTCTCTAACCAGTATTTCAGAATCTTTACCGCATTGGGTGCAGCTGTATTCATAAATCGGCATCTTATGCCTCTTTCTCCACATCCTTACAGGCGCTATAAAGATTATCAAACAGTTCGGCAATGTATTTGACCGGCAGAGAGGAAAAAGCTATCCGGATCAGGCTGCCAAGGGCAATAATTCCCGTATCGTAGTCTTTCAGGAGTTTCTGTCTTACCGCTTCGGCGTCAAGCTTTTTCAGTTTCACACACATGAAATACCCTGAATTGTAGGGGAGCGGGTCGAAGTAGTCCCTGTATTCCGGATGACTCTGAATGGTTTCTTTTACAAGATCATACCGGCTTTTCAGAAGATTGTATTTGGTTTTCTTATCTTCATCATAAGAGGGATCCTCATAGGCAGTCAGCAGCAGGTTTTGAGAGAGGATGCTGTCGTTTGAAATATTTCCTCTGACTGCTCCTCCGATCTTGTCTACCAGGGTCTGGCCGGCAGACGGGGTCATGCCTTTCCAGGAGAAGGTGACAAATCCTACCCGAAATCCCCAGACATAATCCTCTTTGGTTGCACCGTCTATCTTTACAGCCAGAACCCTTTCATGAAGCTCAGCCAGGTGTGAAAAAATGGATTCCCGGGCGATGCCTTCTTCATAAACCAGTCCGAAGTAGGCATCGTCAATCAGGACAACAATATTTTTTCCGCTGTTGGCTGCCTTTTTCAGGATTGCCGCTATGCCTTCCATCTCTTTTACGGTCGGAGTGTATCCTGTAGGGTTGTTGGGAAAATTCAGAAGAACGATCTTTTTCTCCCCGGGGGAGTTCACTTTCTCTTCAAGACCTTTCAGATTAAAACCGTTTCCCTCGTACATAGTGAAGCAGTCAAAAGTTGCGCCATAGGCATTCTGAAAAGCCAGGTTGTAGTTGCCCCAGTAGTATTCCGGGCTGATAATCGCATCGCCTTCATCAATAAAAAGGTATCCGGCCATACTCAGACCATGGGTCAGAGCGTTGGTGACCACGGGAAGAGTCAGTTCCGTGTCTTTCAGGGCCGGGTTCTTCTTTCTGATAATATCCTGCCACATTTTCCTGATGGCAGGGACACCATAGCTGGACGCATAGGGAAACACTTTTTCCGGAGACATATTCACAAGACGCTCCAGTGCTTTAAGACGTACGGGAGATCCGTCATCCTCTGTGGCCATTCCAATGGATGCGTTTATGCGTTTTCCGTTGGCATCCTGTCCCTGCATTACCAATCCTTTTTTGGGAAAGAATACTTCTCTGCCTCTTTTGGAAAGAAGGGAAAAAACCGCGGGGTTCTGTTCATTGAGAACTTTATTCAGCGCTTCGGCCTGGGGATTCATGTATGTATCTCCTTAGAGCAATAGGGAACTCTCACGGGAGTTCCTGTAAATTTAATTCCCTATATTAGCGGATTACTGGTATTTTGGGAATCCGTCAGAATCGGGATGCGGAGTATTTCTTTTTCAGGAAATCGATTGCCTGTAGGGTGATATCCGTCCGGCCAGCTGCAGGTACTGTTTCCGGTACCGGGAAGGAGAACTGCCGGTGTACTGTTTGAAGACCCGACTGAAGTGAAATTCGCTGTAGAAATTCAGGTCCTGGGCAATCACAGCCAGAGAGCGGTCTGTGCTGGTCAGCATGGCGCTGGCCGCTTCTATTTTCAATCTGGTGAAATACTTCATGGGGGATGTTTTCATTTTCTGCTGAAAGAGTCTGATAAAATAGGATTTGTTCAATCCCAGCCTTTCGGCAATCCTGTCCAGATCCAGATCTGCGGTAATGTTGTTCTGCATGATTTTCAGGGCCTTTTCAATATGAGCGTTCCGGCTGTCTGAAAAATGGAATTCATCCTCTCCCGACAGCATATACAGAAATGAGATCAGCTGATGAACCGCAGATTGCCTGAGGGATCGGCTTTGAGACAGGCTTTTCTCCCTGATCTCTTCGAAAAAAAACCGGTAGTTGGTTCCCACTTCATAGATCCTGTCGTATTGAATCTCTCTGGTCAGCAATTCTTCAATATCACGGTCTCCCTCTTCGGTTTGAATCAGGACGGCATAGTAGGATATGGGTTTTTCTCCTTCGTTGACAATAATAGCATGATTGACTTCCGGCCGGGTCATACAGATTGTTCCGGGGCTGATGGAAAACTTGCTGAGGTTGTTCATAAACCGGGGATTTCCCTGAATGAAATAGTGGAGTTCAAACTCATTTCTTTTATGGGAGTGGCGGCGGCTATGCCACTGAATTTCTGTTTCCTCCCTCATCTGATAAACAAAAACTACCTCTAGAATTTTCATTATAATGTCAATTTTATGCATGAAATGCCAATTTTGTCCATTCATTTGGGTGGGATCAGGGCTGATAATGGTTTTCATAAGGGAGGTTACATTGAACACGGTTATCGGAATAGACAACGGAACCCAGAGTACCAAGGTCGTTTTTTACGACTATGAGAATAAAACAGTCGCAGCCAGCGCCAGCGCCCCTCACGATCTGATCAGCCGGGATGACGGAAGCCGGGAACAGAAAGCCTCCTGGTGGATTCAGGCACTGGAGAGCTGTTTTGATCAGATCGATCCGGATGTGAAAATGACCGCCCGGGCCGCAGGCGTCTCGGGGCAGCAGCACGGCTTTGTCCCCCTGGACGGGGAGGGCAATGTTTTAAGAGATGTGAAGCTCTGGTGCGATACATCCACCGCAGCTGAGTGCCGGGAGCTCTCCGAGGCCTTCGGGGGAGACCGGAAACTGCTGGAGGAAACAGGAAATCTGGTTCTTCCCGGCTATACGGCCTCCAAGATTCTCTGGTTCAAAAAGAACCATCCCGGAGAGTATGCCCGGATGGCCCATGTCCTCCTGCCCCATGATTATCTGAACTTCTATCTGACCGGCGAGTATGTGATGGAGTACGGCGATGCTTCGGGAACAGCCCTTCTGGATGTGAAAAAGCGGGAATGGCACAAAGAGCTTGTGAAGGCTCTGGATCCCGGCAGGGATATGATGGCGTGTCTGCCCCGTTTGATCAAAAGCTGGGAACCTGCGGGAACTGTCCTACCCTCAGTGGCAGAAAGGCTGGGTATTCCCGCAGGGATTCCTGTTTCCTCCGGAGGAGGGGACAATATGATGGGCGCCGTGGGGACCGGAACGGTCAGGGACGGAGTTTTAACCATGAGCCTGGGAACCAGCGGTACCCTTTATGGCTACTCGGATACACCTATCATCGATCCGGAAGGTAACCTTGCGGCATTCTGTTCCAGTACTGACGGCTGGCTACCCCTGTTATGTACCATGAACTGCACGGTTGCCACCGAGCAGATGCGTCAGCTCTTTGACTATGGGGTCCGGGAGTTTGACCAGCTTGGAGCCTCAGCCCCTGCGGGAAGTGAAGGGATATTGACTCTTCCCTTTTTCAACGGAGAGAGGACACCCAATTTTCCCAACGGCAAGGGCTGCCTTATGGGGATGACCGCTTCAAATGTGAAAAAGGAGAATCTCTTCCGGTCTGCCATGGAATCGGCGATCCTGGGTATGAAACTGGGTCTGGATTCGTTTCAGAAGCTGGGTTTTCAGGCCCGGGAGGTGAGGCTGATCGGAGGAGGAGCCAATTCTGCGGTATGGCGTCAGATTACAGCGGATATACTGGATCTTCCGGTGGTTGTTCCCCTGGCTTCCGAAGCGGCGGCTCTGGGAGGGGCATTGCAGGCTTTGTGGTGCCTGAAAAAAGCAGACGGTGCGGATATCCGCACTCTGGCAGATGAACATGTAGCCCTGGACAGCAGCAAGAGTTGTACCCCCGACCCGGCCAATGTAGAGGTCTATAAAAAGACCTATAGGGAGTATTCAAAATATGTTGAGGCCTTAACCGGGCTTTTCAGTTGAGTCTCATGGATTTTTTATGTTCAACAAAATCAATTATATGCAGGGAATCTGCTTAGGAGAATGCAATGAGTAAAGTGTATACAGGAAATACGGAATATTTTAAAGGAATAGGAAAAATTCCTTTTGAAGGTAAGGATTCTGATAATCCTCTGGCTTTCAAATTCTATGATGAAAATAAAGTGATTCTGGGAAAGACAATGAAGGAACATCTGCGTTTCGGGATTGCCTATTGGCACTCTTTTTGTGCTGATGGAAGCGATCCCTTCGGAAACGCAACAATCTTTCATCCCTGGAATGATCCGGATCCTATTGTAAAAGCTGAAAAAAAAGCGGATGCGGCTTTTGAGTTTATCTCAAAGCTGGGAGCCCCCTACTACTGCTTTCACGATGTGGATGCCTCGCCCGAGGGAGCCAGCCTGACCGAGTATGAGGAAAACCTGCAAAAGGTGACCGGTATGCTCAAAGAGAGACAGGATGCCACGGGTATCAAGCTTCTGTGGAATACGGCCAATCTTTTTTCCAACCCCCGGTATATGAATGGTGCATCCACCAACCCGGATTTCCAGGTTCTGGCTTACGGCGCTGCCCAGGTCAAAGCCTGCCTGGAGTCCAATGTGGCTCTGGGCGGCGAAGGTTATACCTTCTGGGGAGGCCGGGAAGGGTATATGTCCATTTACAACACCAATATGAAACGGGAAAAGGAGCATTTGGCCCAGTTTCTGATAATGGCAAGGGACTACGGACGGAAAATAGGATTCAAAGGGAAATTCTATATTGAGCCCAAACCCATGGAGCCATCCAAACATCAGTACGATTATGATGCGGAAACAGTTGTGAATTTTATCAAAAGTTTTGGTCTGGAAGAGGATTTTGCCTGTAACATCGAAGCCAATCATGCCACTCTGGCGGGCCACTCCTTTATTCATGATCTCCAGGTTTCCCATGAAAACGGACTTCTGGGAAGCATAGATGCCAATAGGGGCGATATGCAGAACGGTTGGGATACGGACCAGTTCCCCAATAGTGTTCTGGAAACTACCGAGGTTATGAGGATCGTCCTGGCTATGGGCGGCTTTAAAACCGGCGGGCTGAACTTTGATGCAAAAATCAGACGGAATTCCACGGATTTGGAAGATCTTTTCCTGGCTCATATCGGGGGTATGGATACTTTTGCTCTGGGGCTGGAGATCGCGGCAAAGATTCACCAGGACGGGCGTCTGGATAAAATGAAAGCAGACAGATACAGCTCATTTGATTCCGGAATGGGCAGGAAATTCGAGGAAGGAAAACTGACTCTGGAAGATTTGAGAAATTATGCTTTTGAATCGGGAGAACCTGCTGTGATCAGCGGAAAGCAGGAACTCTATGAAAACCTCATGAATCAGTTCATTTTCGGGTAACATTCCATCCCTTCAGTCTCAAAGTAATTTTCAGGCCCTGCCGATTGAACTCCCGGCAGGGCCTTTTTAATATTACACTGTTTTTTAAGCTTTGATTGAAACCTCTCATAAGGTCATTGTATACTGTTTACTATACTATTGAAGCAGGACAATAATTATTATGAAAACAGGTTTTATCGGTTCCGGAAATATGGCAGGAGCCATCATCGGCGGTTTGATCAATGCGGACATTGTAAAAGAAGACCATCTTTTTGTTTGCGACTATTCCGAAGATGCCCTGGCAAAAATCCGGGAAAGATTTCCCCATATACATACAAGCCGGGATAATACGGCTTTTCTGGATAACATTGATATCCTTTTTCTGGCTGTAAAGCCCCATATCTATTCACCGGTTATCAATCAGATAAAGGATCTTCTTCCCGCGAGTGTCATCATTATCACCATTGCCGCCGGCCAGACCACCGAGAGTGTGAAAGAACGGTTCGGCAGAGAGATCAAGCTGGTGCGGACCATGCCCAATACCCCCGCTCTTGTGGGAGAAGGAATGACAGCGGTCTGTCCGGGTGATAACCTGAGCAAAGACGAGGTGGAACAGGTGTTAACGATCCTGGGAGCCATGGGTAAGGTTGAGATTCTGCCGGAGTCCCTTTTTGACAGCTATACGGCTCTATGCGGTTCCGGTCCCGCCTACGTTTTTATGTTTATCGAAGCTCTGGCCGATGGTGCCGTCAGGGAGGGGATTCCCCGGGATAAAGCGTATACCATGGCCGCTCAGACTGTTCTGGGTTCTGCCAGGATGGTACTGGAGACAGGTATCCATCCCGGTCAGCTGAAAGACCAGGTATGCTCTCCCGGGGGAACCACAATCGAGGCTGTGGGATCTCTGGAGAAAGATGGTTTCCGTTCTTCTGTGATGGAAGCTATCCGGGTTTGTACGGAAAAATCTATTAAAATGTCAAAAGGTTGATGCGGCCGGGTGAAAGCAGGAACTTCACATTTACACAAACGTTTCCGTCTCTTTTTCTTTCTTGCATGGGGTCTCTCCTCTCTCTGGGGGGAGAGTTATATTTTCGACCATCTGACCATGGAAGACGGGCTGCTGAATAATGGAGTCTCCGGTATTGTTCAGGATCCCAGAGGGTACCTCTGGTTCGGCACCCAAAACGGTTTGAACAGATACGACGGGAAAAATTTCAAAATTTTTGACAGCGCCCCTTTCAGTACCAATTCGCTGCCCCACAACCAGATTCAGACCCTGTATCTGGATGAAGATGACTCCTGCCTCTGGATCGGCACCTACGAAGGCCTTTCCAGAATGTCTCTATATAAAGAGGAGTTTCTGAATTTTACATCCGATCCCAAGATAACCGAACATCCCCTTTCCAATGGTATTGTAATCGCCATTGCCAAAACACCTGATAATGCGGTTTGGGTGGGAACCATGGACGGTTTGAACAGAATTGATCCTGATACCCATGAAGTGACCGTATTTCATCACAGTGATGATGAGGGCTCCCTTCTTCACAGCACGGTACGGTCTCTGCTGGTTGATTCTTCCGGCCGCCTCTGGGTGGGAACCTATGGCGGTCTGGATCTTTTTATTCCCGAGCAAGGGGCGTTCAGACATTTTACAGCAGAGAAGGGGAATCCTCTGGCTTTGCAGTCCCCCTATGTTATGACCCTGGCGGAAGATTCATCGGGATCTCTGTGGGTGGGAACCTGGGACGGCGGTGTCAGCAAGTTCGATCCCGAATCGGGAAGTATCACAGAGCATATTCCCCTGGAGGATAATATTTATCTTCTCTCTCCCGATGAGGGGAATCTTTGGATCGGTACCTGGGGGAACGGGTTATATTTGCGGGATCAAGACTCACAGATTTCCCATTTCCCTCCTGATACAGAGGACCGGTACAAACTCAATCATGGAATCGTCTACTCTTTCCTGAAGGACCGGAGCGGTCTATACTGGATAGGAACCAACGGAGGCGGGATAAACAAACTCAATCCTCATAAAAGAGATTTCCGGTTTCTGTACCATGATAAAAGCGAAAAATCCCTTCCGGAAGATACAGTTGTTTCCATGCTGGTGGACTCTTCGGGGGATTTCTGGATCGGAACGTATAATAATGGTTTGTGGCGCTTCCCCGGTGAGGGATCAGACTCGTTTGTTCATAACTGGATGCCTGATGAGGATGATCCTTTTGCGCTCTCTCATCAGAATGTCCACACCATTTTAGAAGATTCGGAGGGGAATCTCTGGATAGGGTCTCTGGGAGGTCTGGATCAATTCAATCGGGAAACCGAAGATTTTGACCACCATTCCCTGAAGGGCCTGGGATTTGATGAAAACCTGGAACCGATCATTTATGATATGGTGGAAGATCCTGACGGCACGTTCTGGATCGGCACCTACAGCTCCGGAGTTATCCACTGGACCCCTGAAGAGGGAATCCTGAAAGTATACTCCTATGACAAGAAGAATCCGGCCCTTTCCAATAATCTTGTCAATTCCCTTCTCATCGATCATGAGGGAACCCTCTGGGTGGGAACAAACCGGGGGCTGAACCGTTATGACCGTGAGTCTGATCAATTTATCACCTATTTTCATGATATTCATAATCCGGCCAGTTTGAGCAGCAACTATATCAGTACCCTCTATGAAGATATGTTTCAAAACCTCTGGATCGGTACTGACGGCGGGGGGCTGAATCTTTTAGATCCGGTCAGCGAATCGTTTTCTTTCCTTACCCGGCAGGACGGGCTGATTGCCAATCAGATCCAGTCCATACAGGAAGACAGCAGAAATCAGTTATGGATCGGAACGATCAACGGGTTGAATATCCTCCTTCCCGGGACAATGGAAATCCTGACTATTGACTCCAGCGACGGCATCATGGTACCCAAGCTGGATCAGGGAGCCGCCAAAGACGACCGGTATCTATATTTCGGAAGCAGAAGCGGGGTGCTCCGGTTTGAACCGACCATCCTTTTTGATAATCTGGTTCCTCCTGTGCTGAGTATGAACGAGATCCAGGTAATGGGAGAGCCTGTACCGGATGAACTCTACCTGGAAAATGACAATACCCTGGTTTTGTCCTGGGATCAGAACTACCTGAATTTTGATTTTGTGGCACTGGATTACACCGCTCCGATGAAAAACCAGTACAGGTACAAAATGGAAGGCCTGGATAAGGAGTGGGTAAACAGCGGCAACAGAAGTTATGCTTCCTATTCCAACCTGAAGCCCGGTTATTATACCTTTAAAATTCATGGCTCCAACAATGACGGTATATGGAGTGAAGAACCCCTTACTGTCGGAATCCAGATCAGACGGCCCCCCTGGCGTCAGGGGTGGTTTGTCTTTGTCTATGTCTTTATCGGAGTACTGGTTTTTCTTATATTCTCCAATTTTCAGGCGAATATTCTGTTGAGAAGAAAATTACGGGAAGCTGAATCCCGCCGTCAGAATCTTCAGGTACTCAACAGCAGGCTCGAAGAGCTGGCATGGAAGGATTCTCTTACCGGGCTGGCCAACAGGCGCTTCTTCGATCTTTCCATCAACAATCTCTGGCATCTGGCTGTGAGGGAAAAGAAACATCTCGCTCTTCTGATGATCGATGTGGATTTTTTCAAGAATTACAACGATTATTACGGACATCCCATGGGAGATGAGGCCCTCAAGAGTGTGGGGCAGATCATCCGGAGTATTCTCAGAAGGGAAACCGATGCGGTCTGCCGATATGGAGGAGAGGAGTTTACAGTCCTTCTCTTTGATCTGACCCTGGGAGATGCTTTGACTTTAAGTGAATCTCTTCTGGAAAAGGTCAGGCAGGCTGCCATCCCCCATATAAAGTCCGAGGCTGCCCCGTATCTGACAATCTCCATAGGCTTGACCGGTATGGTTCCCCAGGTTGATCAAAAGCCGTCTGTGCTGATTAAGGCTGCGGATACGGCTCTCTACAAAGCAAAAAGCCATGGAAGAAATAGAGTAGAATATTGTAATCCTATTGATATTAAAGAGGAAATGGATGAATAAGGACAACGTAGAACTTATCTGTAATATAGGAGAGCTTTCGGATCTGTTCCGCGAAAAAAGCGATATCCGGGGATTTCTCCATAAGGTTGTCAAAACCGTTTCCTCTCATATGAAAACCGATGTCTGTTCTATCTATATGTACGACGAGTTTCTGGACAGGCTCATTCTTGAAGCGACGGAAGGACTCAATCCTGATCTGATAGGAAAGCTGATCCTCTCTGTGGGAGAGGGCCTTGTGGGACTGTCTCTAAAAGAGATCCGCCCGATTCTGGAAAAATATGCCAGTCAGAACCCCAGCTTTAAACCCATTCCGGGCAGCCGGGAAGAGATGTATGAGGCATTCCTGGCGGTTCCTATCATTCAGGGTGTCACCAGGATCGGTGTACTGGTCCTTCAGCACTCCAAGCCGGGCTACTTCAACCGGAACGATATGATGGCTCTCAAGGCTATCGCATCCCAGTTGGCAACCACACTGGAAAATGCCAGGCTGCTGATGGGGGTCAACAGAAAAAAGGAAAAAGATCTGCCAGCCAAGAATCTCTCGATTATCCGCGGAAGAACCGTGGTAGAGGGGATTGCTTTGGGCAGTGCCTATCTGCTGGAAGATCAGAACAGTGAGAGACACCGGTTTTTTCAGAACGAGGGCTGCCTCTCTCTGGGGCCGGAAGATTTTCAGAAAGCCCTGGATCTGACCGCAAGTCAGCTCCGGGAACTCCAGAATGAGATGGAAGAAAGGCTCTCGGATGTTGCTTCCCTGATTTTCAGCACCCATCTGCTTATGCTGCAGGATACCAGTTTTATCGGGCATATTGAAGAAGAAATCAACCAGGGAAAAAATCCCTGTCATGCTGTTATCGACAGAGTTGAGTACTTTGCTGATATTTTTACCCAGACCGGTAATCCCCGTGTTATGGAAAAAGTTCAGGATATCCGGGACCTTGGACATCGTATACTGAGAAATCTTGCCATGGAAGAGCAACAGGCCGGGGATTATTCCGGGCAGATTGTCATTGCCAGAGAGCTTCTTCCTTCAGAACTGGTAAAAATTACAGCTCAGCATGTAGAGGGATTTGTCCTTTTCAGCAAGGGAGCCTCTGCCCACATTGCAATTCTGGCTAAGTCCCTGGGAGTTCCTGTCATTTATACCGATGACAGAGAGATCTTTTCCATAGAAACTGATACTCCTTTGATACTGGATGGGATTCAGGGTACTTTGCTGATCAATCCCGGAAAGAATACGGAAAAAGAGTTCCGGAAACTCAAAAGTACCACATCGGATCTGGAGGAGAGTGGTGAAGATGTTCTGGCCGAAACAAAAACCGCAGACGGGATAAAAGTCACACTCCTGGCAACGATCAATATACTCAATGATATTGTAGCCGCCAAAAAGGTGAAAGCTGAAGGGATCGGACTGTACAGGAGCGAATTCCCTTTTATCATCCGGAACAGTTTTCCCAGTGAGGAAGAACAGTTTCTGGTTTATAAAAGGATTTTTGATACCATGCCGTCCGAGATCATGACTCTCAGAACTCTGGATATAGGCGGTGATAAAATCCTCTCCTATATGCCTGATCAGGATGAAGACAACCCCTTTCTGGGATTGAGAGCCATCCGTTTTCTTCTCAAAAACAAGAAAATCTTTGTCAGCCAGCTAAAAGCCATGCTGCGGGCCGGGCAAAACAGGAAATTCCGGATAATGTTCCCCCTCATTTCATCTCTTGACGATTTTCTTGAGGCAAAGAGGATGGTTAATAAAAGCCGCGAATTTCTGGAGAGAGACGGTTTTGAATGTAAAACCATGCCGGAACTGGGTGTAATGATAGAGCTGCCCTCTGCTGTGGAAATGGCGGAGGAATTGGCCCAGGAAGCAGACTTTCTTTCCATAGGTTCCAACGATCTGGTTCAGTATATGCTGGGTGTGGACAGAACCAATGAAAAAGTTTCCAGCTTGTATGAAGCGCATCATCCCGCCATCTTACGGGCTATCAATCGGGTCATTAACGCAGCAGGGAATGCAAATTGCCCCTTGAGTGTCTGCGGAAATGTCTCTTCAGATAAAGGGATGCTCTACTTTATGACCGGGGCGGGAATCCGCATTTTTTCCCTTCAACCCCGTCATTTGCCGGAAGTTCAGAAGTTTATGATGTCTCTGGATATGGAAAAGGCCCGGCAGGATGCAGAAAAAATGCTGGAGGCCAGAACTCTCAGGGATGTGGAAAACATACTGTCCGAAGTTTTCGGACAGTCATAAGTGACTGGTTTTACTTATTGTATTTCTCAATAATGGTTTTAATGGTTTGACTGGACAAATGGTTTCGGATCACCTGTTCGGTATCGTCCCAGAAACCTCCCAGAATACATTCGTCAGCCCGGCCGCAAATATGGTCCCCGCTGGTACAGGGGGCCAGAAGTACGCCTTCTTCAACAGCTTCCAGAATGGAAAGAACGGAAATCTCCTCAACCGGTTTTGCCAGGCGGAACCCTCCTGATGCTCCTCTGACAGATTCGGTGATGCCGGCCTTTTTCAGCTTGGTGAAAATCTGCTCCAGAAAGATCGGGGAAAGCTCTTCACTTTCGGAAATTTTCTTGATTGAAATGGGAGTATTCTCGGTATTCAATGCCATATTTACAATGGCCCTCAATGCATAGCGGCCTTTTGTTGTTATTCTCATGATTTTAATAATATATCGATTGATTTGGCTTCGCAAGTCTTTGATGGATGTTTCGGATCTATTCTTTTCTCAATAATTAAAAAAATACCAAAATTAATAGGACATTTATATATGACTCATCCGGGAGGTTTTAATATTGCCATAAAGTCAATCAAATACATTACCCCAGCGGAGGTTATTACAATGACAGGAAAAGAGTTGATATATAAGCAGTTTCAGGGAGAAAGCACAGAAAGAGCACCCTGGGTTCCCTACACAGGCGTTCAGATTGCCAATCTGAAAGGTTACAAAGCAGATGAGATTCTGAAGGACGGAGATAAACTTCTGGAGTGTCTGATGGAAGCACACAAACAGTATTCTCCCGATGGTATGCCCGTGGTTTTCGATCTCCAGATCGAAGCGGAAGTTCTGGATTGTGATCTTCATTGGGACGTGGATGTTCCCCCTACAGTAAAGAGTCATCCTCTTGCAGATACCAAAGAGATCCCCGGAAAGATTCCCTCCAAAACCGATGGACGAATTCCCCTTGTTCTGGATGTTATGAAAAGATTCAAGGAAGCTGTGGGAGAAAAAACTGCCCTGTACGGTCTGGTTTGCGGTCCCTTTACACTGGCATCACATCTGAGAAGCACCAATATCTTTATGGATATGTACGATGATGAAGAGTATGTGAAAAAGCTTATGGCATACGCTACTGATGTGGCTATAGCCATGGCAGATTACTATATCGAGGAGGGAATGGATGTGATCGGTGCGGTGGATCCCCTGATTTCCCAGATTTCTCCCGATATGTTTGAGCAGTTCATGGCTGTGGAGTTCAAGAGATTTTTTGATCATGTCAGATCCAGGGGCGCCTTCAGTTCCTTCTTTGTCTGCGGTGATGCTACAAAGAACCTGGATGTCATGGCTCTGTCCGGACCCGACTGTCTCTCTATCGATGAGAATATCGACATCGTGGAAGCTAAAAAAGTTACCGATAAACACGGCATTCTGATTTCCGGAAATATGCAGCTTACCGTAACAATGCTGCTGGGCAACCAGAAAGACAATCAGAAAGCAGCGATTGAGCTGATGGACAAAATGGGGAATAAGGGATTTATCCTGGCTCCCGGATGTGATATGCCCTTCGGCGTCCCTGCAGAGAACGTTGTCGGCATCGGACAGGCCGTTCAGGATGTGGAAGCGACCAGAAAATTCCTGGAGACCTATGTCAAAGAGGATGTACAGATCGATGTTGAAATGCCCGACTATGAAAACCTTGATCATATCCTGATCGAAGTTCTGACCATCGATGCCAAAACCTGTGCAGCCTGCGGTTACATGAAAGCCGCTGCCGACGATATGATCGGTATTTTCGGGTCTGATAAAGTCGAAGTTGTGGAAAGGTCTATCATGGAGCCTGAAAATATTGCCCGCCTCGGAAAACTGGGTGTGGCTAACCTTCCTGCAATGGCTGTGAATGGAAAGGTTACCCATATCTCACTCATACCTTCCCGGGCGGAACTGGAAGCAGAGCTTAAAGAGTTGATGTAATTCCTCCTTTTGTTAAGGTTTTGCCGTCCCTTATTGGAATATCCGGTACCGGACGGCTTTTTTCTCTATACTTCACTAGGGAGGCAGAATAGATGAAAATTGAAATTGTACTTTTGGCTGGTTTCCTCGGGGCGGGAAAAACGACTGTCCTGAATGAGCTAATAAGAAATTTTACAGACCTGAAACTGGGAATGCTGGTAAATGATTTTGGCGAAGTTCCCGTAGACGGCTCTCTTTTAAAGAGTGAAAATCCCGAACTTCTGGAGGGTGGACATAAAATTTATGAAATCGGAAACGGTTCCATCTTCTGCTCCTGCCTTAAAGCGCCCTTTGTTTATGGACTTCAGTATTTTGCCAGCGAAAAGCCGGATCTCCTTTTTATCGAAGCCTCGGGAATGTCCGATCCTTCCAGTATGGACCTTATCCTTCAGGAACACAGGATGGACGGGTTTATGGAGGTAAAAAAAATCCTGACCCTGGTGGATCCTCTCAAATTTCCCAAACTGGTGAATGTTCTCAATGTAATTCCCCGTCAGGTGGAAGCTGCTGATGTGCTTTTAGTAAATAAATCTGATCTGGCAACTGACGAACAGATGCAGGATATTCTGGAAAAAATCCGTAAGTTGAATCCGGATGTCCCTGTCCAGACTGGTTCATTCGGCCAATTTGACTATTCCTTTCTGCATAGCCCGAATAGGGACCATAAAAAAGCCCGTTTGGAAAGTTGCAATACCCCCGATACCAGACCGGCAAGCCTCTTTCTGGAAGGACGGATTACATCAGAAGAGGTTCTCCGGGAGTTTCTCGATTCCATTCAGGATGAGATCTACCGGTTGAAGGGTTTTTTTGAATTAAACGGCAATATGAAATATGTTTCCGATACTGGAAAGGGGTTCAGTATTACTCCCGCGGATAAGACAGGAATAAAGCCCGGACTGACCGTACTCTGTCCTCCCGGTAATTCCGGAAAAATCGCCGATGCATGGCAAAAATACCGCAGTGATAAGTTTGAGGTGCCACATGACAAGAATCCTTCTCCTGGGCGGCTTTCTGGGCTCAGGTAAAACAACATTTATGATTGAATCCGCAAAAATCCTTGAGAAAAAAGGATATAGGACTGCGGTTATTACTAATGATCAGGGCGATACCCTGGTGGATACCATGTACTCCCGAATGAAAGGCGTTTCTGCCAGGGAAGTTTCAGGAGGTTGCTTCTGCTGTCGCTTTCCGGATTTTCTCAGCTCTGTAAAAGATATTGCAGCCCGGGAAAAACCTGATTTTATCATTGCCGAGGCTGTGGGAAGCTGTACAGATCTGGCTGCTACGGTCATTAATCCTTTAAAAGCCTTTCATCGGGATCTGGTGGAAGTTGCAGGATTCCTGACTCTGGTTGATTCCGAAAGGATCTTGGGAGATTTCCTTCATATGGACCTGGATAATCCTGTGGCACCTTCAGAAGTTCTGATTTCCCATCAGATCAAAGAGGCCCGGACTCTTATCCTTTCAAAAACTGATCTATTGAATTCCCATGAATTGGATGAAGCCGAAGCCTGTCTGGCGCATCTGAATCCCGATGCTGAAGTGTTCCGCTGTTCATCCCGAACGGGAGAAGGTCTGGGAGGGCTGATGGAAAAGGCGGAACAGGGCTTTTCTCAGGATTTCAGCGAGCGTGTTCCCATAGACTACGATGTTTATGCCCAAGCGGAAGCAGAATACGGCTGGTTTAACGGCAGCTGGTTTTTGAAGGGTCGGAACCCCTTTTCTCCCGAGGAGATAAGTTTCCGCCTGATGGACTCTTTTTCAAATCCACTTCTGGGATATGTGGCCCATGCCAAATTATTTTTGCTGGCACCGGACGGTTCTTTAAAGGTCAGTTATGTAGGAGGACGTATACAGGCTGATCAGATAGCTCTTTCAGGCATCCCTGCCAACTCCATCCAAGTGATCCTGAATATCAGGGCCGCCTCATCTCCCGAGGTTATTGAGAATCATGTGGAAAGCCTTCACAGGACTTTGGAAACAGAGGGGTTTTCTATTGAAGAGTATCAGTGGAATTCCCTGATTCCCTCTCCTCCCGAGCCCTACTATTCATAAACCTTTTTAAAAGACATAACGGACTGCAAAGGATGATTTCAGGGCAAATTGAAAATCGCTTATAAAGATAATACCCGGTACTGCCTGAATATACAGATTCAGCGGAACGTCCTGAAACGTGTATTCCCATCTTACACAGGCTCCTGTCATTAGCGAGAAATCGCTGCTGAAAGAGGTATAGACTGCCGGACCTGCAGATAGGGGAAACATCTCCTGGGCTATTTTTATTTCCACAAGAGTGAAAAGGAGACTCCCACCCAGGGTAAAATCCTTTCCGTGGGTTCCCGCAAAGGCATTTACTTCCAGATAGTTGGCTGGTCTGTATCCAAAAGTCAGGCCTGTGGGGTAGCCCAGTGCGAGACCCGCTTTCGCCTTGCCTTCCAGCTCTCTTGTATCCAGATTGATTTCGGGAATCTCTTTGTCCTGGAATTTTGTTTCCGAATACCCCGAAGAGATCGAAAGAATTGTCATTATAAAAGTAAATATCAATCTTCTCATTGATTATGACTCCTCTGCAAGATTCTTTAATAATCTCTATAATTATAGAAATATTATGGAAAAAGTTATACTGGTATTTATAGATGGAATTGGAATAGGAGCCGCTGATCCTGGTAAAAACCCTGTGAGGGAACTCTTTACCGGAATCTCCTCTGGGCTTTTTCTGGATAATGCGTCCATTCCATGTGACTTGGAAAACGGGTATGCCATAGGTTTGGATGCCTGTCTGGGAGTGCCCGGGATTCCCCAGTCTGCTACGGGCCAGACTTCCCTTTTTACGGGGATCAGTGCTCAGGGGCTATTAGGATACCATCTCAATGCCATGCCGAATGAACCTCTGATCAAACTCCTTCATGAGAGAAGTCTGCCGGTTCTGCTGAAGAAAAACGGGAAAATCCCTGTTAATGCCAATCTGCATACTCCGGATTATTTCAGACACCGCAGGGGCGGGCATAAAAACAGGTTTCCCGTTTCTACTATCATGACGTTTGCTTCCAGATCATCTTTCCTTTTTGAAAAAGATTACAAGGACGGAAAGGGGATCTTCATGGATATTACAGGACAAACACTGGTTGAACGCGGTTTGGATATCCCTGTGATATCACCGGAGGATGCTGCTTCGCGGCTGGTGTATTTGACAAAATATGCGGATTATGTGAATTTCGAGTACTTTCTGACAGATAAATGGGGCCATAAAAGGAACCGGGAAAGACTGGATGAATGCCTTGGGCATCTGATTCGGTTTATCGGTGATTTAAGCAGGAAAACCAGGCAGACAGGTGTACACCTTGTTATTACCAGCGACCACGGGAATTCTGAAGATTTTTCTATCGCGGACCATACCAGAAATCCTGTTCCTCTGGTGCATATTTTCCCTCAGGGATGGGAAAATACGGCGGGAGGTTCCATGACTGATCTGACAGATGTCTATAAAATGATAATGAATCTCTATAGGATAGATATATGAGCGAAAAAAGAAGCACCACAGTCAGGAATGTGACTATCACCGGTATGGTGTTGAATATTCTGTTGGCCGGGATCAAATTTGTCGTAGGGCTTATCGGAAACAGTCAGGCTGTTCTGGCTGATGCCTTTCACAGCCTTTCTGACCTGATTACGGATATTGCCGTTTTAATCGGTGTGAAATTCTGGGAACCTCCGGCAGATGAAGAACACCCCTACGGGCATAAAAGGATTGAAGCCATTGTCACATTCTTTATAGGAATCCTCCTGGCGGTTGTGGGTGCCGAATTACTGATTAATGCCATTTCTTCCATTTCCGAACCTGTCGTGAAAGAAACAGAGCTCTACTGGGTTGCTCTGATCGGTCCCATTTTAAGTATCATCGGTAAGGAAGGGGTTTTCAGATATACATTGAAGGTAGGGCGAAAAGTCCGCTCTTCCGCCGTTATTGCCAATGCCTGGCACCACAGATCTGACGCTATCAGTTCCATCCCTGTTCTGGTCACAGTCCTGCTGGCATTCTTTTTTCCCGAATGGTATTTCATCGACGCTGTGGGAGCGATTATAGTATCGGGCTTTATCTTTAAAGTTTCTTTTGAAATTGTCAAACCGGCTTTTTATGAACTGACAGATAAAATGGTTGACCGGGAACTGTTAAAGAAAATTAACAAATTGGCTCTTTCCGTGGATGGGGTTTGCTCCATTCATAAAACCCGAACCCGGATCGCAGGGAACTCCGTCCTGGTGGATATGCATGTTCAGGTAGACGGCGACCTGAGTGTACGTAACGGTCATGAGATCTGTGAGGTGGTAAAATATACGGTAATCGACTGCTGTGACGAGGTTGTTGAAGTGCTGATTCATCTGGAACCGGCTCTTGAGGGAATTTGTCAGGATTGATTTTGCACAAAAAAAGGACTCCCGAAGGAATCCTTTTATAATGATAAAACCTGACTGTTTCTCAGCCTGAAGTTTTTGCTGATTTGGTTTTGATATCCATGATAACGGCGATCATGATTACAACACCCTTGAGGATCTGCTGCCAGTAGGGAGAAACGTTGGTCAGGTTCAGAATGTTCTGAAGAATACCAACGATGATACCACCGACCAGGGTACCGGCGATGGTACCCACACCACCGGAAAGGGAAGTACCGCCGATAACCGCACAGGTAATGGCATCCAGCTCAAACATCAGACCCGCTGCGGGCTGACCCGAGTTGATACGGGACATCAGAAGTACACCGGAAAGACCGACAAGTGAACTTGCAATGGTGTAAGTCATGATCTTGATACCCTTAACATTTACACCGGAAGCCAGAGCCGCCGTTTCGTTACCGCCTATGGCGTAGATGTAGCGTCCGAACCGGGTACGTTTTACCAGGATGATAATGATGGCCATCACCAGGAGCATGATCAGGATCGGGTTGGGGATACCCAGGGTGTATCCCTGTCCGTATACGGTAAAGTCACCGATATTGATGATGGGATAACCGCCGGTAAAGAGCAGAGCCAGACCACGGGCACCGGTCATCATGGCCAGTGTTACGATAAAGGGGGGCAAGCTGAAGGTGGTGATGAAAAAACCGTTCACAAAACCTACAGCAGCACCTGCCAGTATTCCGGTCAGAAGCCCCAGAAGAACACTGTGGGTATGAATGTACATGCTGGTTGCCAGTACACCGGTTAAAGCCACAACGGAACCGGAGGAAAGGTCGATACCACCACTGATGATGATCATGGTTACACCAAAACCGATGATGGTAATGATGGACATCTGTCTTAGTACGTTCATGATGTTCCGGCCTGTTAAGAAGGCGGGACTCAGGATGCTGGATGCGATAACCATTACCGCCAGGATTACCAGAAATCCGTATTTACCTAAAAATGTTTTCACATCGAATTTTTTGGACAGAGCAGATTCGTTACTCATTTTTTCCTCCTGTTGCCAAAGTCATGACACTTTCCTGAGTCGCTTCTTCCCGGCTCAGTTCACCTTTGAATTTTCCTTCGTGCATTACCAGAATCCGGTCACTCATACCGAGGATTTCCGGAAGTTCCGATGAAATCATAATAACTGCCATACCCTTGGCCGCAAACTTGCACATAAGCTTATGGATTTCCGATTTGGCACCTACGTCAATACCTCTGGTAGGTTCATCCAGAATTAGTACTTTCAGGGGGCGTATCAGCCACTTGCTGAGTACAACTTTCTGCTGGTTACCGCCGGAAAGGGTATTTACATTCACATCCAGGCTGTGGGTTTTGGTCCGCAGCTGTTTGGAAATCTCTTCCGCTTCCTCTCTCTCGTATTTGAGGTTGATGAAGCCTTTTTTGGAAAACATCTCCAGGCTGGCCAGAGAAATATTTTCAATAATAGGCCTTCCCAGACACAGACCGACTTCTTTCCGGTCTTCGGGAACATAGGCTATTCCGTGACGGATCGCATCGATCGGCTTGTTTACCTCATAGGGCAGCCCGTCCAGGAACATCTCTCCCGAATCCAGGGGGTCCAGTCCGAAGATGGCTCTGGCTACTTCGGTTCTCCCCGCACCCATCAGGCCGGAAAGACCGACGATCTCTCCCTGGCGGATCTGGAAAGAAACATTCTCGAATTTGCCCTTGCTGGTCAGGTTTCTGGCTTCGAATACCACATCTCCGATTTCCACATCCGTTTTGGGGAAGAGGTGGGTCAGTTCCCGTCCTACCATGAGGGAAACCAGTTTCTTTTCGGTCAGTTCCGGAGTGGGAACTGTATCCACGTACTGGCCGTCCCGCATGACGGTTACTTCATCGGTGATCTCAAATATCTCATCCAGTTTGTGGGAGATATAGATAAAGGTGATACCTTTTGCTTTCAGTTCGTTTATCAGTCTGAAGAGCGTGGCAACTTCCGCATCGGTAATCGCGGAGGTAGGCTCATCCAGTACAATCAGGCTTGAACCTCTGTGGATACCTTTGGCGATTTCCACCATCTGCTGCTGAGACACGCTCAGTTTATTCAATTTTGTTTTGGGACCGAAATGTTCCAGTCCAATATCTTTTAAATATTTTGCTGTTTCGGTGTTGATGTAGTTGGCATCAACAAAGAGTCCATTTTTCTGTTTGGGTTCTCTTCCGAGAAACATGTTCTCGGCAATGGTCATCTCATTCACCAGGTTCAGTTCCTGGTATACGGTGGATACACCTACGTCAAAGGCGTCCTGGGTTGTTTTTATTTCAACCAGTTCACCATTAAACCATATTTCACCTTCATCCAGCTTATGCTCACCGGCCAGGATCTTCATCATGGTCGATTTTCCGGCTCCGTTCTCTCCAACGAGGGCGTGAACAGTACCCGGACGAACACGCAGCGTTACATTATCAACAGCTTTAACGCCGGGAAAAGTTTTTACTATGTTACGCATCTCTAATAAAAACTCATTGCTACTGCTCATGGTTGTCCTCCTTTTATTAAATCAAAGGGTTTTAGGGCTAAATAAACCGGGGCTTTCACCCCGGTTTATGGAATCAAATTGGAAATTGGTATTTTCCCAGGCGGAAATTACATATAGTCGTCAATGTTTTCAGCAGTAATTCCTTCGAAAGGAATAATAACTCTTTTGTCGACCTGTTCACCTTTGATCAGTTTCATGGCTACATCAAAAGAAGTTTTTGCCTGTGCAGGCGCATTCTGAAGAACTGTGATAGAGAATGTTCCGTTTTTCACGTTCTGTTTTGCTTCAGTTGTACCATCGATACCGCCTATGAGAACGCCTTCGATTCCGGCACCTTTCAGAGCTTCCAGAGCACCGAGTGCCATCTGGTCGTTAGCAGAAAGAACTGCATCAATCTGGGGGAATGCCTGAATCCAGTCTTCCATTACCATCATACCTTCGGCTCTGTCGTAAAGAGCAGTCTGTTCTGCAAGAAGAACAACATCGGGTCTTACATCAAGAAGTTTTTCCTGTACACCCTTTCTTCTCTGGATTGTATGATCCATACCTTCTGTTCCTCTCAGGTATACAATTTTGGCACCCTGGGGAAGAACTTTTGCAAAATGTTCGCCCTGAATGGCTCCAGCATCGTAGTTCAAAGAACCAACATAGGTAAACTCACCGGCAGAAGGATCGATTTCAGAATTGATGGAGATAAAGGGAATTCCAGCGTCATTTGCCATTTTTACACCAGGAATCAAACCAGCATAATCCAGTGGTTGACATACGATAGCATCCACACCCAGGGAGATAAAGGTTTCGATACCGGCTACCTGTTTTTCAATGTCCAGGAGAGGGTCGATAACAGTAACTTCCACACCTTCAGCTTCTGCTGCCGCTACAAATTCATTTTTGATCATGTTGGAAAAAACATCCTGAGCACTGTGGAAGGTGTATCCCATAGAAATCTTTTCGTCATCTTTCTGTCCTTCAGCAAAAATTCCTCCCATTGCCAAGAGAACCAAAAGAACTACCAATACCGCTTTTTTCATTAATTTCTCCTTTTCTAAAAAGCTTGAAAATTCAATATCAGATAATCAGATAAACTGAATACCTGAATATAGTTGA
Source organism: Oceanispirochaeta sp. (assembly GCA_963677615.2). Lineage (GTDB taxonomy): Bacteria > Spirochaetota > Spirochaetia > DSM-2461 > DSM-2461 > Oceanispirochaeta. Next base: position 815,103 of record CAXXQW010000006.1, read on the forward strand.
AATTATATCACTGAAATAGAGGGTGTCAAGAAAAAGTTTAAACACAATAAACTGCAAGTAAAAAAGAATTAATTAAAGACAATTAATCTGTAGGTTATTATATATGGTATACCAGTGGGATGGCAATGTTTTTTTTGGGGAAAAGTGCGGCGCTCCGGATTCAGGCTCTCTGATGGATATAAAAACAGTTTGCCCGGGGCAAAGGGTGAGGACAAAAAAAAGGACTCCCGAAGGAATCCTTTTATATGATAAAACCTGACTGTTTCTCAGCCTGAAGTTTTTGCTGATTTGGTTTTGATATCCATGATAACGGCGATCATGATTACAACACCCTTGAGGATCTGCTGCCAGTAGGGAGAAACGTTGGTCAGGTTCAGAATGTTCTGAAGAATACCAACGATGATACCACCGACCAGGGTACCGGCGATGGTACCCACACCACCGGAAAGGGATGTACCGCCGATAACCGCACAGGTAATGGCATCCAGCTCAAACATCAGACCCGCTGCGGGCTGACCCGAGTTGATACGGGACATCAGAAGTACACCGGAAAGACCGACAAGTGAACTTGCAATGGTGTAAGTCATGATCTTGATACCCTTAACATTTACACCGGAAGCCAGAGCCGCCGTTTCGTTACCGCCTATGGCGTAGATGTAGCGTCCGAACCGGGTACGTTTTACCAGGATGATAATGATGGCCATCACCAGGAGCATGATCAGGATCGGGTTGGGGATACCCAGGGTGTATCCCTGTCCGTATACGGTAAAGTCACCGATATTGATGATGGGATAACCGCCGGTAAAGAGCAGAGCCAGACCACGGGCACCGGTCATCATGGCCAGTGTTACGATAAAGGGGGGCAAGCTGAAGGTGGTGATGAAAAAACCGTTCACAAAACCTACAGCAGCACCTGCCAGTATTCCGGTCAGAAGCCCCAGAAGAACACTGTGGGTATGAATGTACATGCTGGTTGCCAGTACACCGGTTAAAGCCACAACGGAACCGGAGGAAAGGTCGATACCACCACTGATGATGATCATGGTTACACCAAAACCGATGATGGTAATGATGGACATCTGTCTCAGTACATTCATGATGTTCCGGCCTGTTAAGAAGGCGGGACTCAGGATGCTGGATGCGATAACCATTACCGCCAGGATTACCAGAAATCCGTATTTACCTAAAAATGTTTTCACATCGAATTTTTTGGACAGAGCAGATTCGTTACTCATTTTTTCCTCCTGTTGCCAAAGTCATGACACTTTCCTGAGTCGCTTCTTCCCGGCTCAGTTCACCTTTGAATTTTCCTTCGTGCATTACCAGAATCCGGTCACTCATACCGAGGATTTCCGGAAGTTCCGATGAAATCATAATAACTGCCATACCCTTGGCCGCAAACTTGCACATAAGCTTGTGGATTTCCGATTTGGCACCTACGTCAATACCTCTGGTAGGTTCATCCAGAATTAGTACTTTCAGGGGGCGTATCAGCCACTTGCTGAGTACAACTTTCTGCTGGTTACCGCCGGAAAGGGTATTTACATTCACATCCAGGCTGTGGGTTTTGGTCCGCAGCTGTTTGGAAATCTCTTCCGCTTCCTCTCTCTCGTATTTGAGGTTGATGAAGCCTTTTTTGGAAAACATCTCCAGGCTTGCCAGAGAAATATTTTCAATAATAGGCCTTCCCAGACACAGACCGACTTCTTTCCGGTCTTCGGGAACATAGGCTATTCCGTGACGGATCGCATCGATCGGCTTGTTTACCTCATAGGGCAGCCCGTCCAGGAACATCTCTCCCGAATCCAGGGGGTCCAGTCCGAAGATGGCTCTGGCTACTTCGGTTCTCCCAGCACCCATCAGGCCGGAAAGACCGACGATCTCTCCCTGGCGGATCTGGAAAGAAACATTCTCGAATTTGCCCTTGCTGGTCAGGTTTCTGGCTTCGAATACCACATCTCCGATTTCCACATCCGTTTTGGGGAAGAGGTGGGTCAGTTCCCGTCCTACCATGAGGGAAACCAGTTTCTTTTCGGTCAGTTCCGGAGTGGGAACTGTATCCACGTACTGGCCGTCCCGCATGACGGTTACTTCATCGGTGATCTCAAATATCTCATCCAGTTTGTGGGAGATATAGATAAAGGTGATACCTTTTGCTTTCAGTTCGTTTATCAGTTTAAAAAGCGTGGCAACTTCCGCATCGGTAATCGCGGAGGTAGGCTCATCCAGTACAATCAGGCTTGAACCTCTGTGGATACCTTTGGCGATTTCCACCATCTGCTGCTGAGACACGCTCAGTTTATTCAATTTTGTTTTGGGACTGAAATGTCCCAGTCCAATACCTTCCAGGTATTTTGCTGTTTCGGTGTTGATGTAATTGGCATCAACAAATACTTTATTCTTCTGTTTGGGTTCTCTTCCGAGAAACATGTTCTCGGCAATGGTCATCTCATTCACCAGGTTCAGTTCCTGGTATACGGTGGATACACCTACGTCAAAGGCGTCCTGGGTTGTCTTGATTTCAACCTGTTTGCCGTTAAACCATATTTCACCCTCATTGGCGCTATATTCTCCGGCCAGGATCTTCATCATGGTCGATTTTCCGGCTCCATTCTCTCCGCAAAGGGCGTGAACAGTACCCGGACGAACACGCAGCGTTACATTATCAACAGCTTTAACGCCGGGAAAAGTTTTTACTATGTTACGCATCTCTAATAAAAACTCATTGCTACTGCTCATGGTTGTCCTCCTTTTATTAAATCAAAGGGATCGGGATGGGGTTAAACAACCGGGGCGGTGCCCCGGCTGATATCCTGTTACTCTTATGAGAGTTCAGATTAAAGATATTCGTCGATATTATCTTTGGTGATGGGAACGAAGGGAACCATTACGTCACCGGTGATTGTTTCGCCGTTCAGGATTTTTTCGATTGTATCGATAGAAGTCTGAGCCTGTCCTACCTTGTCCTGGAGAACTGTGATAGCGAAAGTACCGTTTTTCACGTTCTGTTTTGCTTCGTCGGTTCCATCGATACCACCGATGATAACACCTTCGATTCCAGCACCTTTCAGAGCTTCGAGAGCACCGAGAGACATCTGGTCATTAGCTGTGATAAGAGCATCACCTGCGCCGAACTGGGGGAAAGCCTGAATCAGGTCTTCCATTACCATCATACCTTCTGCTCTGTCGTAGTTGGCAGTCTGGTCAGCAAGAAGAGTTACATCGGGTCTTGCATTGATAACGGTGTCCATAATAGCCTGGCGTCTTTTGATGGAGTGGTCCATACCGGGAGTTCCCTGAAGATAGATCACGTTAGCACCCTGGGGAAGGATAGAAGCGATGTATTCACCTTCCATCTTACCTGCATCGTAGTTGTCAGAGCCTACGTATACAAAGTCACCGGCAGACGGATCAATTCTGGCATTAACAGAAATGATGGGGATTCCTGCTTCGTTAGCCATTTTTACAGCGGGGATACAACCCTGGGAATCCAGAGGGCTGATACCGATTGCATCTACACCGAGAGATATAAATGTTTCAACAGCAGCAACCTGTTTTTCAATATCCAGAAGGGGGTCGATAACTTTTACTTCCCAACCTTTGGCTTCACCAGCTTTAACAAATTCTTCTTTCAGCTGATTCTGAAATACATCCTGTGCACTGTGGAAAGTATAACCTACTGTTATTTTTCCATCGTCCTGCTGACCGTTAGCAAAGATTCCTCCAGCTGCCAACAGTACCATTAATACTACCAATACCGCTTTCTTCATTGATTCCTCCTAATTTGAAAGTTGTTGGTTTATGTCAGTTTGTCTGACGATTGTCTCGTCCCAAACTGTTTGTTAAGTTCAATTATAGCACCCTTTGATGGTATGTCAAGTTAATTTATTAATTAAGTTTATTTGTTTAAGTATATAGGTAAAATATTATCTAATAGATATTTAGTTCTATTTTTTGTTAGAGTATCAGATTGTATGCCATTTAGAAGGATTTGGAATTGAAACTAAAGTTTTCAGGATGATTAAAGGTATATTTCAGGCCGTTCCCGGAGGTTTAATAATCGCTGTTTTTTTCAAAATAATCATTGATGACATAGCAGGCTCCGCCCCTCAGGCAGCCTTCTTCGTCAAAAATGGAGTAGCGGATATCAAAATCTTTTGACATCCGTAAAAACCCCCTGGTTTCTACATTTTCCTTGAGTTTCTCCAGAAAATAATTTCCTGCATTCCGGAAATCTCCCGATATGAGGACTGTTTCCGCGTTGAAAACAAGATTGGCATTGTAAATAGCAATGGAGAACCATTTTATAACAGGATCAAGAAGGGACTGAGCAAAAAAATCTCCCCGGTTGGATGCCTTGAAAATGCTCTGGAGGGTTATTTCATTTCCAGACAGTTGAGACTCCGGATGATCTTTTACCCGCTCATGGGCCGTATTGAGCATCCGGGGGATGGAAACAAGCTGTTCAAAGCACCCTTTTCCCCCGCAGTGACAGGTTTCTGTCTCTTCCGGGTCCAGGCACATATGACCCAGCTCTCCTGTCAGGAACCGGGGGCCTCTTTTCAGTTTGTTATCGGCAATAATACCACCGCCCACACCATCCTGGTTGAGATTGATGCAGATAATGTTCTCTTTATCCTGAACCTGTCCTATGCTTTTTTCTGCATAGGTATGGAACCTGTTGTAGTTGTCTATGTAAAAAGGAGCCTTGATTTCGACTAACTCTTCTATCATCTCCCGGATAGGAGAGAGGGTTCGCCAGGAATTGAAACGGGAGGCGGTAATGCTCATACCCTGTTCCGGATCAATAACTCCCGAGGCAGCCACCACAATCCCAATGAGCTTCGAGTTTTTTTTGATGAGTGATTCCGGATCCTGCCATTTTTTTATAAAGGCGGAAATGATTTTGATGATATTTTCCAGTTTTTCATTGTTGTCAATATAAATGATTTCTTTATAAAAGATATTCGCTCTGGCATCGGTGAGGGCAAGGTGAATGGAGTCTCCCATAAAACTGATGCTGATCACATACCCGCAGTTTTCGTTGAACCGGTACAGTTCCGGCTTTTTTCCGCCTTCATCGGATGCTTCCGCTTTTCCATACAGGTTTACAAGGTTCAGTCTTAAAAAATGGTCTATAATCTTCCAGATGGTTGTTTTGCTAAGCCGGACATGTTCTGCAATCTGTCCGACCGTTAACGCTTCCGAATTCCGGAGGAGGTCAAGAACAAGGAATCTGTTGCTGATTCTGACGGATGATTGGTTATTACCGTCGCTTTTTTTTATCATGCCTGCCTCCTTTGTAAAATCTGTTTTGCATTATAACACGGCTTTATGAGTAAGTCAAAAAAGTTTACATACTGCCTTATGATCTGTCTTAATACAAAATAAATACATATTAGAAAAGGATATGCAGTATGAAATCAATATTTATTTATCGTTTTAAGCTCAGTTTTAAACAGGTTTATGGTGAGATTGGCAAGTTAGTTGAAAAAAAGAAAAGGGGGCCCATCCCGTTTTTGGGATAGCCCCGGGGGTGAGAAAACCTCCGACTTGCAGTGTCTGTCGGAGGAGAATCATTGTCCGTAAAATCAGGAAAAACTCAAAATGGCTTTTTCGGCATCATCTGACATTTCCTGTGAAGCTCTGCATGGAGTAAATCCATACAGAATCAGGTATTATTTTGCTATCTCCGAAAGTTTTACAGGTCTGTTCTCTTTCAGGGATTTCATACAGGCCAGAGCAATGATGACAGGCATTCTGCCATCGTTACCGGTTACAGGAACGGGTTTGTCTTCCACGATAGCTTCAACAAATGCCTTGAACTCATTGACATAAGCCGCGGTGTATCTTTCTACAAAGAAAAGAGGAATCAGGTCAGTCTGGATCGCCTTGTCGCTGCTCAGGACAACAGTGTTGGAATCTACATTTTTGGCTTCCAGCATACCGCCGGAACCGAATGCTTCGATTCTCTGGTCGTATCCGTACACGGCTTTCCGGCTGTTGTCGATAATGCCCAGAGCGCCGTTGGCAAATTTCAGGTTGATAACAGCTGTATCTATATCGCCGGCTTTTCCGATAGCAGGATCTACCAGAACAGCTCCGGAGGCATAGACCTCTTCTACTTCGCTTCCGGTGATAAAGCGTACCATATCAAAATCATGAATGGTCATGTCTCTGAACAGACCGCCGGATCTGGCTACGTATTCTGCGGGGGGGGGAGCGGGGTCGCGGCTGGCGACTCTGAGAAAGTGAAGATCTCCGATTTCCCCTTTTTCAATTCCTTCTCTGACCCGGGCAAAGTTGGGGTCAAACCGTCTGTTGAATCCCACCTGCAGTTTTACACCGCACTCTTTGACAACAGCCAGAGTTTTGTCGATTTTTTCCAGATCCAGATCGATGGGCTTTTCGCAGAAAATATGTTTTCCCGCTTTGGCTGCCGCCTGAATGTACTCAGCATGGGTATCTGTACTTGAACAGATGATGACAGCTTCGATTTCAGGATCATCCAGTATGTCTTCAATTTTTGAAGATGCCAGGGGAACGTTGTATTTTTTTGCACAATCTTCCGCAGCGGGAAGGTAAGCGTCACAGACGGCTTTAACATTAACGCCGTCAATCCTTTTGGTAAGTGTTTCTACATGGAATGCTCCGATACGTCCTGTACCGATAACTCCCACGTTTAAGGGCTGTGACATGATAGCCTCCTTAAAAATGATTTTTTCACAATAGCACCCGTAAGAAAAGTTGTCGAAATTTTTTTAACTCCTCTATAAGATGATGAAAAATCTTAATAGTCTGAAAATAGGATAATATGCTAAAATAGCGTAATAAGCATTGAGGCGGAAGAGGACGAATATGGCAAAACAGAGACTCAGAATGAAAGATCTTGTTACAGAAGTCTTTTTATATCTATCCAAGAAATTTGAGCAGAGTGATGTTCTTTCCATTAATCAGCTGATTGTACCTCTTGAAGAGATCCGATCCTATCTGAATGAAAAATACGCCATATCCTATACCAGCAATCAGCATATATTCAATCAGCTCCGAAGTTATGAAGATGAACTGGGAGTGCCCCTTTTCAGAAAAATCAAGGAAGGGAAGGATTCGGATGATTTTTCCATCACCCTGGCAGATAAGCTTCAGGGTTACAAACAGAAACAGCTCCTGTATATCACTCAGAAAATCAAAATAGCCAATGCGGTGTTTGACAAGATCCTTCATGAAACCGAGGGCCATACTCAAACTCCCATCAATATCCTTTTGGGGGCGGGGACAGAAATTTTTTATGTGGCAAAGGCTCTGGTGACCGGGATCAGAGAGCACGGGATGAAATTCCGGATCTATACCCACAATCTGGGAGTTATTAATTATCTGATGGAAGAGTTTTCTACCCCGGATAGTCTTGAGCTCTACACCAGGAACGAGAGAGTTGATCCGGTCAATAACATTCTGATTGCTACGGGAGAGGACCACTATTTAAGTGTTCAGTTTGACTATGTTGTTCAGGCCGCTACCTATATCACAAATGGACAACTCTACGTGGAATCTCCTGAGGAGAACATTCAGAAGGGAGATATCCTGAAATGCAGTTCGGGACAGAAGATACTTATATTGACCAAACATGAATTTATCTCTTCCCATATTCAGAATCTGGAGTCCTACGGGTCGTTGAAACAGTATGATTTTGTGATTATTCCTTTTACAAGAGATGCCCAGGTGAGAAAAAAAGAGTATTCGGACCTGCTGGATCAGTATGTGGGAGAGGTAATCGAGCCGGATATCACCCATTACAATTATAAGGTTTACCGGGTTTTGAAGTAGTTCTCCCCATTAATCCTTTTTGCCGTATTCTCCCGGGCCCTCTTGATCTCCCCGGAGGGGAGATGTTTGAAGGGGAGGGGACGGTTATTTGCTGATGGTTTGATTCAGGGCGTCGATGGAGGTGAGAAGACCAGCTTCCACGCTCATGGTCAGATCTTCCATTTCCAGGGAGACATCACCGTTGTATCCCATCATCCTGACCACTGAAAAGAACTCCTTCCACCACTGAAGGTCCTTTCCGCAACCAACTGCGACATAATTCCAGACTCTTTCGGAACTCTCTTCTACAGGCCTTGGTTCCAGGATCCCGTCGATATCTGCCAGTCCCCGTTCAATACGGGCATCTTTTCCGTGAACATGGTAGATAGCTCCTTTGAGTGCCCGTGCCGCAGCAATCGGATCTGCTCCCAGGGCAATCATATGGGAGGGGTCCAGGTTCATGCCGATCATAGGATCCACAGCATTTCTGAGTTTGAGTAGTGTGGAAACACTCCACACCATAGTTCCTGGAAATTCCTCAATCGCAATCTGCTCGATTCCGTTTTTTCTACAGTGAGCAACAAACTCTTTCCAGAATTTAATGGTAACTTCCCACTGGTATTCATAAGCGGGGGCCATAAAGTCCGGCCAGGAAATGGTTGATGTGATCCAGTTGGGTGTTGTATCTTCCGGGCTTCCTGCTGGAAGCCCTGCCATGGCAACAAGTTTTTTTACCCCCAATTTTCCAGCCAGAGTGGCACAGTCATACATACTTTTTGTGTATTCTTTTCCTGTTTCAGAGGGCCAGGTTGGGTTACAGGATGTATTGAGGGCGGAAATGCGCATACCCCGTGCAGACAGTTCATTCTGAAAAGCTTTAAGCTTATCCCCGTTATTTAATAGTTCCTGGGTATTCACATGCTTCCGGCCGCCCCAGCCGCCGGCTGTCATTTCAACCGCATTGATTCCCAAAGATTTCACTTTATCCAGCATATCAGTAAAAGTCAGATCGCCCAGAACGTCTGTGCAGAGTGCCAATTCCATATGATTCTCCTTGCAGGGATTCTTTCCCTCTGTAAAATGTTCATTTCCCATGGGGCCTTTCAAATGTCGTGCCCCTCTCTGTATTTTCCCGGTATCCCTCCAGGGGATACCGGTCGGAGGATTTATTTATATTCAATCCATGCACTGTCTGCGTTGGCGGATTTTACACAGTTTTCCACCCATTTGATGCCTTCGATTCCAGCATCGATATCCGGGTAAACCAGTTCCTTCAGAGTTTTTTCATCACCCCGTTTCTTGGCATCGATAGCTATCGCGAATTTCAGATAGATATTCGCCCAGGATTCCAGAAGGCCTTCAGCATGAAGAGCACCCAGTCTTTCGTCTGCATTGCATTCATCGTAGAGATAGGGCATGGCGCGGATCATGGTTTGTATAGGCTGTCCCTGTACTTCGTATAGCAGTTCGTTCGGCTGATTGTCCCGCCATTCGATACTGGCTTTGGAACCGACAATCCTGATTCTGTGACCGTCCATACATCCGGCATTCACGGCAGATGTCCAGAGCCTTCCTACGGCACCGTTATCATATTTCATCATCACATAGGCGTTGTCTTCCAGTGGAGCTCTGTTGGCCACAAAGCTCTGTCTGTCGCACATCAGTTTGGTGATATTGATATGGGGGCAGATCAGGTGGGACATATAATAGGTATGGGTTGAAAGATCTCCAATGACAAAGGTGGGGCCTGACACTTCCGGGTTCATCCTCCAGATTTTGCCATTGTCTTCATTGAAGAAGCCATGGGTGTACTGGAGTTCCACCATTCTCACCTCGCCAATATCTCCGTTCAGTACCATCTGCCGCATCTGCAGCATCAGAGGATGACCGCTGAAGCCATATGTTACACCGATGATCAGCCCTTTTTTTTCGGCCAGTTCTTTGGCGGCTATTCCTTCTTCTCTCTTGAAGAAGAGTGGTTTTTCGCAGATCACATGGAGCCCCGCTTCCAGAGCGGCCATGGTAATCTCATAGTGGGTGCTGTTGGGTGTGGCTATGGATACCACTTCGATACCGTCTTCTCTTTTGGCTTCTTCGGCAAACATGGTTTTATAGTCGGGATAGCACCGGCCGGGATCTACACCCAGGTTTGTGCCGAAGTCTTTTCCTCTTTCGGGATCTATATCGAAAGCGCCTGCAATCAGATTATAGGCCGTGTTGTCCTGAAGTGCTCCCGAGCGGTGTTTGTATCCTACGCCGCCGGTTCTTCCGCCGCCTACCATTCCCCATCTGAGGGGATCTGCTATTTTCTTTTCACCATTCAACATATCTTATCTCCTGTCTTCGAATAGTTTTCATTGGCAACCGGTTGATTTGTTACAATCTGAGGACAATATAAACCCGTTTTTATCTTCACGGAATGCTCTGTTTTGCTCACTTTTATATTGATCTTGCTCTATTTCGATCTGTCGGTTATTCTGAAAGTATGATCAGTCAGGAACCGGGAATACTACAAGGATCGCATTACTTTTATATCACTCCTACCGAAACGGCAAAGGAGCTTTACTACTATCTTGTGTGGTGCGGTCACTACTTTTGCAAAAGAGGATATTCCATAAAAAGGGAATTTTATCCGCCCCTGTTAATCGCCTATATCCAGAAAGGGATTCTGAATCTTCAATATGGAGGAGAAATGTATCAGGCGGAAGAGGGGGAAGTTGTTCTGATCGATTGCCGGAATCCCCATCATTACTACTCTTCCCCGGGACTTGAGTTTTCCTATTTTCATTTTGACGGAGCCAATTCCCATGAGTTCTGCGGGCACCTGATTGAAGAACAGGGATCTCCCGTGTTCCGTACCTCTGCCAATACGGGTATAGGGGTTGTGATCAATGAAACTGTTCAGAGGTATAAGAACGAAGAAGTTCTGTCTCCCCTGGAGGTGTCGGGGATTATTTATGATCTCATTATCCAGCTGGCCAGAGGGCGTGAAAGTTTGACAGAACACTCTCATGTGGTAGACCGGGCTGTGAAGTTTATCAATGATCAGACCGGAAAAAACCTCTCTCTTGATGAGATTGCCGATCAGGTAAATCTGAGTCCCTATTATTTTTCCAGACTGTTCAAAAAATATACCGGATTTTCCCCTCTGGATTATGCCCTGAATTGCAAAATCGACAGAGCTATCTATCTTTTAAAATCCACAGGTTCTTCAGTGGGAGAGATTGCCTATCAGCTGGGGTATGGCTCGGAAGCCGCTTTTGGAAATGCTTTTAAGAGGAAAACGGGAATTCCTCCCGGCCGATTCAGAAAAATGACAATCTGAAACTCTGCAGTCCTCTTTTGACAGCTCTGGAAGGGCTGTGGTAATCTTCGTTGTATACAAATGATATAAAATTCGGAGGATGTATGCCCATTTTAAAACAGGAAGATATGCTATCGGTGGAAATTAATATGGCCGAGGCTAAAAATGTAGTAAAACAGACCGGTATTACCGGCAAAGAGGGATGGGACGGCTGGTCCATGAGGATCTTCACCCTGGGGAAAGACGGTTATACGCCCCGCCATGCCCATGACTGGCCCCATATCAACTACATCATCAAGGGGAGCGGAACCCTGTTTATTGAGGGAAAAGAGCAGGCTGTTAAACCGGGAGATACCGCGTATGTGCCCGGAGGAGAGGAGCATCAGTTTCAGAATGCCGGAGATGAGGACTTCTCCTTTATCTGCATTGTCCCGGAAGAGGGAGATAAATAGGATTTTTCAGGTTTATGTATTTAAGGCCAGAGCGTATAAGGGGGATCTATCATGGAATATCGAATACTGGGGCAGACGGGAGTTTCTGTATCTAAACTCTGCATGGGAACCATGTCATTCGGGGGAAACGCCGATAAATCGGAATCCGCAGCCATGTACCGGTCCTGCCGGGAAGCAGGAATCAATTTTTTTGATTGTGCCAATGTTTATAATAACGGGAAGGCAGAAGAGATTCTGGGGGAACTGATTCAGTACGAGAGGGATGAGGTTTTTATTACCAGCAAGTTTACCTTCCGAACCGGTCCCGGCCGGAATCAGATTGGTTCTTCCCGGCTGAATATGGTCTCAGAGGTTGAGAAAAGCCTGAAAAGACTGAATACCGACAGGATTGATCTTTATTTTGTTCATAATTTTGATCCTTATACATCTGTGGAAGAGACTCTCAGGGCTCTGGATCATCTGGTCAGTTCGGGAAAAGTTTTGTATCTGGGACTTAGCAACTGGGCCGCCTGGCAGATTATGAAAGCCCTCGGCTTGTCCGAACGCTTCGGCTGGAACAGGATCGCCTGTATTCAGCCCATGTTTAATTTGGTGAAACGGCAGGCCGAAGTCGAAATCTTCCCTATGGCTCAGGCGGAAAAACTGGGTGTCATTACCTACAGTCCCCTGGCGGGCGGGCTTCTTGTGAAAAAGTATACCCGTGGAACGGCTCCTGAGAGCGGACGATTTGCAGAAAACCCGAAATACCGGGACAGATACAACAGGCAGGAGATGTATGATGCGGCTGCCGCCTTTATGGACCTGGCTCAAAAAAGGGCTCTGGATCCGGCAACTCTGGGTGTGGCCTGGGTGGCTTCCCATCCGGCAGTAACGGCTCCCATCATCGGGGCCAGGAGCAATGATCAGCTGCAGGCCTCTCTGGCCGCTTCGGATTTTGCCTTTGATCCGGAATTGTATGAACAGGTGAGCAGCCTGTTTCCCGAACCTTCACCGGCGACAGACCGCCTGGAGGATGGTTTGGGCGGAACCGCCATGAAAAGATAATGTCCGGAGTTAGTCGTATGAAGTTTGTGGGGCCTCATGTCAGTATTGCCGGGGGAGTGGAGAACGCCCCCCTGAATGCTGAAAAAATCGGAGCTACCGGTTTTGGTATGTTTACAAAAAATCAGAGACAGTGGAACGCCAAACCTCTGGAAGAAGAGAGCGTCCGCAGATTTAAAGAGAATCTGAAGGCGGGAGGGTATACCCCCGCATGTGTTCTGCCTCACGACTCCTATCTGATCAATCTGGGGCATCCTGAAATGGAAAAGCTGGAGAAGTCCCGTGCTGCCTTTCTGGATGAGGTTCAGCGGGTGGAGCAGCTGGGGCTGAAGTATCTGAACTTTCATCCCGGAAGCCATTTGAAATCTCTGGAGCCGGGAGAGTGTCTGGACCGGATTGCCCAAAGCCTGAATATCACAATAGATCAGACAGAATCAGCCATCCTTCTGATAGAAAATACGGCCGGTCAGGGTACCAATATGGGCAGCCGGTTTGAAGAGATCGCCCGTATCATCGAAGGGGTAAGGGATCAAAGCCGCGTGGCCGTCTGTCTGGATACCTGCCATCTCTTTGCAGCCGGGTATGATCTGAGAACTCCCGAAGCCATGGAGACAACCTGGGCGGAATTTGACCGTATCTTGGGTTTTGAATTTCTTAAGGGGATGCATCTGAATGATGCCAAATCCGCATTTGAGAGCCATCTGGACCGGCACCAGAGCCTGGGAGAGGGGAGTATCGGCTGGAATGCTTTTGACAGGATCGCTTCGGACTCCCGGTTTGAAGCGATTCCCCTGGTGCTGGAGACGATTGATGAAGAATTGTGGCCGGGCGAGGTGAACAGGCTGCTTCAAAGAGCAGGGTAAGCTCAGGCCGTATGAGAAACAGACTTTCGGTTCTGAGAAAAAGGATTGTCAACACCTTCGGGAATCTTACTCTCAAAAGAAAATATCTTCTGTCCCACGGTAGTGTAGTGCTGCTGACAGCAGCTTTGATCAGCCCGTCCAGTTATTTTATTGCCAGGAGTCAGCTTGAAAGACGCTCCCTGGAATATTCCTCCATTATTTTGCAGAAATCGTCCTATATCTGGGACATGAAGCTTACCGAAATCATAGACTACTTTATTGTCCAGTTTGACGCCAGGGAAGTTTTTCAGGACCTGAAGGATTTCCGGTTTGAGAATCCCTCCCTTTCAAAACTGAGAATAGAAAAATCCCTGGCTGATATTCTGACATATAAAAGCGGTATCCGTTTGCTTCTGATCGACTCCCGGGACGGGCAGAGGTATTTCAAACAGAAATCCGGATCAGTCTATTCTCCCGAGGATATCGGATCCTATGTTCCGTATCAGGAGGTTGTTTCCCTGAGGGCCAAGCCTTTTATCCAGACTTTACAGGATGGGACCATTCTGTTTTCAAAGGTCCTCTATGATATTGAATCCACGGAATTTCTGGGAATTCTCACTGTAGGCTATGATCCGGATGTGTTTGTAACTGTATTTCCCGAGCCGGGGAATACAGCGTTGGGGCGGATCCTCATTGTGGATAATCTGTTCGGATCTCCGGTTGTCTATTCAAAGGAAGCATCGGGGATACTACCTTTTCTTCCCGGCCGGTCTGTCTATGAAGGAGCTCCTTTGCCGGATGCTCTGGGTAAGCGATATCTTCTGAATGAGATTCAATCTGAGGATGGCCGCTGGCTTTTTCAGTCCTATATAGCCATCAATGAGTTAACGCAGGTCTCTACTTCCGCGGGATCCTATATTTTTCTGGCCACTTTTTTTGCTTTGCTGGCCGCCTTGATCCTGTCGGTTGTTCTTGCCGGGAAAGAGACGAGAAGGATTTTTCAGATCAAGGATCATGCCCAGAGCATCGCTTCGGGAGATCTTTCGCATAAGTATAAAGATACGTTTCAGGATGAGCTGGGACAGCTTTCCTATGCCATTGAGGACCTTTCGGATAGAATTTCAGGCCTTGTAGATAATCTGGCTTCTGAAAAGGTCAGGCTGGAAGAGGTTCGGTACAGTGCTCTGCAGTCGGAGTATAATGCCCTGCAGTCCAAAATTAATCCCCATTTTCTTTATAATACCCTTGAGATGGTCAATGCGATGGCAAAACTCAAGGGCCATATGGATATTGCCGAAACCATACAGCTTCTGGCAGAACTGCTAAGAGAAAGCCTGAAAAGAAAGAATGCTCAGATTCTACTCAAAGAGGAGCTGGAATACATTAGCCGGTATCTGAAAATCCAGCAGATACTCCATGATGATAATCTGATTATTACTATGAAAGTACCTGAAGACTGTCTGGGCTGTCTGGTTCCCAATTTCATTCTTCAGCCCGTTATCGAGAACGCAATTATTCATGGAATAGAACCGTCTGTCGAGACAGGGAGAATTGAGATAGCAGCAACAAAAGAAGGGGAGTCCCTTGTTCTTTCAGTTGAGGATAACGGAATAGGGATCTCAGAGCAAAACCTCAAAAATCTATTGGATAGAAAAGCGGAAGGTTCAGAAGGGTTAAAAATCGGCGTGTCCAGTATTCAAAGGAGGATTCATATCCTCTTCGGAGAGAATTTCGGTGTGGGGATAAATAGCGCTCCCGGTAAAGGAACATCTGTTATCATAAAAATCCCCTTTATACAGGAGTTTTCCGGATGAGTCTCTACAGTGCCTATATTATTGATGACAACAGGATTATAAGGGAATCTCTTATTAAAACCATCAACTGGTTATCCCTGGGAGTTCAGGTCGCAGGTTCTTCAGGCAATGGTTCTGCGGCTCTGGATGAAATACGCAGTATACGGCCTGATATCGTGGTTACTGATATCCGTATGCCGGGTTGCGATGGTCTGACTCTGACACAGGAGCTGAAAACGATCCTTCCCGCTACCAAAGTTATTGTGATTACCGGGTTTGAAGAGTTTGAATATGCCCGGAAAGCGCTGAGGGCGGGAGCTGTTGATATAATTCTTAAACCGATCCGGAACGAAGAGCTGGAAAGAGCTGTTGGTGAATGTGTCAGGATGTTTCATAAATCAGGAGAGCAGCAGGATCGTCCGGGAGATACGGAATATCCCTACAGTCCTCTGGTGAAATCTGTTCTGCTGTACATTGATTCTCATTTAGGAGATGAAATCAGTTTGGAGTTTTTTGCCAGGTTGTATAAAGTGACACCCAGCCATTTGAGCCGGACTTTTAAAAAAGAGAAAGGTACTACTTTTCTTAAATATCTGACTCTCTGCAGAATCCAGAAATCCAAGGAACTCCTCTCGGATCCTGGAGTAAAAATCTATGAAATTGCTGAAACATGCGGTTTTCATAATCCTGTACGGTTTTCCCAGGTCTTCAAGCAGATAGAAGGGGTTACCCCCATGGATTTCCGCAGGAATATCTGCTGATGAAGATCAAAAAACAGTAATAAAAAAGCAAAAATGGCCAACTATCTCACTTGAAAAACCGGGCATAAAATGAATTAACGATTTTTCAGGAGGAAAAAATGACTATGTTGAAGAAGATGATTTTTCTGGCTCTGTGCATCAGTGCAGTATTGCCCCTGGCGGCCGGGGGAGCCCAGGAAGAGGGCGGAAAAAGCAAGAAAGTCACACTCATTCACTACATGGGGGAGCAGCAGAAAAGAGAGGGACTCCAGTACTGGCTGGACGGGTATATGATCGAGAATCCCGATGTGGAGTTTGAAGTAACAGCTCTGGAATATACCAACTATCTGAATACCCTCAAAACGATGATCTCCGCAGGAGATACTCCGGATATTATTTTTGGAAAACCCAAGGAATATACCGACCTGATCAGCGCTGGTCATCTGGCGGATTTAACAGGGGCTGATTTTCTGTCAAACCTGGCTCCCGGTGCGGTTCCTTCTGTGGAATATAAGGGAAAAGTTTATGGTGTTCCTATAGATCTTCAGACCCTGGTCGTGTATTACAATAAGGACGTTTTCAGCAAATACAGTCTGAAAACTCCTGAAACCTGGAGCGAGTTTATGGCTCTCTGTGACACCCTGGAAGACAACGGAGTAGCTCCTTTTGCCCATCCTTACAAAGATGCCTGGACAGTTTTTGTCGATTATTTTGCCGATGAATATGTTGTGAGAAGCGAATATCCCGATTTTTATTCTGATATTGAAGCGGGAAAGAAAAAATTTGCCGACTATCCCCATTTTAAGGAACTTCTGAAAAGGCTCCACGAAAGAGCGTCTTATGAAGCCGGTGATGACTGGGGTACCGACAACTCAACAGCCCAGAATAATATGGCCACCGGTAAGGCTGCCATGTATATTATGGGCAACTGGTCTTTTGGAGATTTTATCCGGAATTTTCCCGGTCTGGATGTGGGGATCTTTGCCATTCCCAGCTATGAGGATCCGGCAAAAAATAAGCTTCCCATCGGTGTGGATGACTGCTGGATGGCCAGTGCGGGGTCAGATAAAACCGAAACTGTTATGGACTTTTTTTCCTATATCACCAGCCCCAAAGCGGCTGTGGACTGGATGAATGCCACCAATACCATCAGCCTCTCTACGAACATCACCGATTATGAGTATGATCCCATTTCCAGGCAGGTTGTGGATATTCTGGAAACCGGGAATGTCACAAACTTTCATGCCCCGGTGCTTTTTTCCAGTGCTTTTGAGGATGTATACAGAAACATGATTGTGGAAGCTGTGGCATCCGACTCGGAAGATTATGATTCCCTGGTTGCCGAATTCGACAACAGGATTGCAGAACTCCGCTGATTTCACCTTTATTTCAATGAACAAAGATAGCCGCCGGGATTCCGGCGGCTTTTCAAGGACTTTTTATTATGAATAAATTCTACAAAACAGGGGCTTTTTATTTTATTCTTCCCTCTCTGTTTTTATTTGTATTTATCATTGCCTTTCCTCTTTTTAAAGGGTTTTACTACTCTTTGACCGACTGGGATGGAATTGCCCGGAATATCAATTTTATCGGATTCAGAAACTATCTGGATATTGTAACAAAGCCGGCTATTCTGATCCCCTTGAGGAACTCGGTTCTATTTACATTGATCACTCTGGTTCTGGATAATGTCTTCGGCCTGGGATTGGCTGTTCTATTAAATGGAAAAGGTCAGAAAGACGCGGTTTTAAGGCTCGTCTTTTTTCTACCCTTTATAATAAGCCTTGTGGTCTCTTCCTATATGTGGACCTATCTTTACAGCTCTGTTATTTATCCGGTTTTCGGTATTCAGAACCCTTTGGGTGATCCGAAAACCTCCAATCTGGGAGTTGCCCTGATCAGTGTATGGCGTAATACAGGGTACTGCATGCTTATCTACATCGCCGGTTTGAAATCCATACCCCATTCGTTATACGAATCAGCTGCTGTTGAAGGAGCCGGTCCTGTCAAAAGGTTCTTTAATATAACCCTGCCTCTTCTTATGCCCAGCTTCAGTGTGAATATTACCCTTATTCTGGCCTGGGGGCTGAAGGAATTCGATACAGTCATGGTTGCCACCGGCGGAGGGCCGGGACGTTCTTCCATGAGCCTGGCCTACTATGTGTATAAAACAACTTTTGTCTGGGGCAAGGCCGGCTATGGCCAGGCTGTGGCTATTGCCATGATGGCCTTTATCGTTCTGATGTCCACTCTTGTGGCAAGGGCGTTAAGAGCCCGGGAGGTGGAGTTTTGATTCTCGAAAATGTATCCAGCCGGAACGTGAAGATTGTAAAGGCGCTTTGTCTGACAGCTCTTTTTATCCTGTTTTTCTCACCTTTTTATGTACAGATTATCTATGCTTTTAAAACAAGAGCCGATGTGGCCGCCACTGGTCTTATTCCGCCGAAACATCCGACCCTGATAAACTTCAAAAATGCCTTTGAAGGAACCAGCCTTCTTCCTGCCTTTTTCAGAACTTCATTGGTCACCCTGTTTGTGGTTGCGATTCTTCAGACAACCGGCGCTATGGGGGCCTGGGCCATCGCAAGGAATCCCCGCAGCCGTTTTTACAACGCTTTGTATTACATCTTCCTTTCGGCAATCATTCTTCCGTTTCAGGTTGTCATGCTTCCCATGTATGTCCAGTTCCGGCAGCTCCACATGCTCAATACCCTTCAGGGGCTGATTCTGGGAATTGCGGGGTTTCAGATAGCCTATAACCTTTTTCTGATGACCGGTTTTATCAAGACTGTCCCTAAAGAGCTGGAAGAGTCGGCCGTGATAGACGGAGCCGGTATGTGGAGAATGTTCTGGAGTATTGTTTATCCCCTTCTGAAACCTATCACCATGACTACTCTGGTACTGAACTTTCTCAGTGCCTGGAACGATTTTATGGTGGCTGTTGTTATTGGCTTCAAGGACGATGTGAGAACTCTCCAGTATGCTCTTTATATGTTTTTCGGTCAGTACTCATCCCAGATTCACGAAGCATTTGCGGCCTTCATTGTGGCGATCGCTCCGGTGGTCATTCTGTACATTGTTCTGCAGCGGTATATTGTGGAAGGTTTAACTTCCGGTGCGGTGAAGGGGTAAAGCCATGAAAAAATTCAGTAAATCCCGCTGGATATGGGATCAAGAGGGAATCGGCCGAAACCGGTGGCTGGTTTTTCGGAAAAGAGTCCCTGCGGGGGATCTGAAAAAAAGCGGATCCCAGGGGAAATGGTCTGTTCATATTACAGCAGACGCCAGATACCGTCTGGAAATCAACGGTCAGTGGATTGGTGATGGTCCCTGCCGTTCCTGGCCTGATGAACTCTACTACGATTCCTATGATATCACACCTTATGTTAAGACTGAGGAAAGCCTTGAAATCCTGCTGACTGTCAATCATCAGATTTTGGGGTCCGGTTATTACATCGGCGGAGAGCCCGGAGTGGCCCTGGATCTGATCTATACCGGTGAATCCGGTGATGTATCTCTCCTTGTTTCGGATACAGGTTGGGACTGTGCGGTGCATCCCGGTTTTTCCGAAACTGTGACGAAGATTTCCAATGGACTCGGCTACGCGGAAGTATTCAATGCTTCTTTTTCTTCAGGTAAAGAGAAATGGCTGTGGAGGAAGGCTGAAGACTGCGGGCCCGCAATTACAGGAAAGAGGAAGCTCATACCCCGGGATATCCCCGCTTTGGCGGATAATCCTCTCTCCCCGGTTGGCGTTGTCTATCAGGGCCACTCAAGGAAGAAAGGAGTTGTAAGGTCTGTGGACCTCCGTCCCCTTGTGTTCCCGGGGCAGAGGGATGTGGATAAGAACAAGAGGTTCAGCGGGGTCCTGACAGCGGGATTCCATGCCGTAAAGGATTGCCGGATTGAGCTCGGGGTGACTGTGGATCCTCATGATACCCAGCCGATCCCCTTTGAAATTGCCGGTCAGTCATTTATGCATGAAAACGGAAAGACCTTTTCGGTAGACCTGAAGAAAGGAGTCTCTCTTTTAAAAGTATATCTGTCCGGAGAGTTTCATGATCCGGTATTCCACTTCCAGTTTGTCCTTTCTCCGGATGTATCTCTTATGTCTCAGTCAGGAAGAGGGGAGGGATATTCTGTCTTTACCTTTTTCGGTCCTTATGTATCTGTCTGCCGGACTCAGGCCGGAAAGATGATTCCCCCGGTGGAAGACGATGTTCTGCCTATGAAGGAGCTTTTTGAAAAGGATCTGTCCGGCAGCGCTGATAATACCGGGCTTTTAATAAAGCCTGTTCCCGAAAGCTGTGTTTCTCCCCATCATGCGGCTTTGGAGAGTATAACGGCTATCCGTAAGGGAAGCTTTACTCTCGGTGATCCGGCTGCGGTGCCGGAGAGTCTTTCATGGACGAAAGGTCAGAGGTATGAGATGATCCTGGACTTCGGGCGGGAGGTTTCCGGTTTTCTGGAATTTCAGCTTGTTGCTTCAGAAGGAACAATCGTGGACTTTTTCTGCTTTGAATCGGTTCATGATGGTTTTATTGAACATACCTATAGCCTGAATAATAGTCTCAGATACATTGCCGGGGAGGGACAGCAGTTCTTCTCATCCTTTTTGAGAAGAGGGTTCAGGTATATCATGGTGAGCTTTCGGGAGGGCAACGGCTCTGCGATACTGAAAAAACTCATTCTCAGAGAGAGACTGTATCCTCTTGATCTCTCCGGGACCTTCCGCTGTTCCGATCCTCTTTTGAATGATATCTGGAAAATATCCCGTCAAACCGTAGTACTTTGCAGTGAAGACACCTATGTGGATTGTCCTGCCTATGAGCAGGCTTACTGGACCGGTGACGCCCGGAACACCGCCCTCTTTACCTACCAGCTATCTCAGGCCGGACCTCTTTTTCTCAGGTCTGCTCGTCTTGCGGGCAAATCTCTGGACCGTTCGGAGCTGATAGAGTCCCTGGTTCCGTCGGGGTGGCAGAATGTTATCCCTTCATGGTCTTTCCTCCATGTGATTGCCGGGGCGGAGTATCTGTTTTACCAGGATGATCCTGAGGGGTTCCGTGAGATCTTTCCTTCTTTGTTCAGAAACATGAAAAATGCCCGGGATATGCATATACCGCTCCCTTCGGGGGAAGAGCTTTTTGCCATGTATGCCTGGAATCTGATTGATTGGGCTCCCATGGATGTTCCTGATGATGGAGTCATCGCTCATCAGAATGCGCTTTTTGTTCTGGCATGCCGGAAGCTGGCAGAGGCTGCTGAAGTGATCGGAAAGGATCATGAAGCCCGGATCCTCAGAGAGTGGGGAGACGCCGGAGCAGCAGTGACAGAAAAGGTATTTTGGTCAGATGAGAAAAGGGCGTTCCGGGATAGCCTGAAGCGGGATGGAACTCCCTCCCGGGTTTTTTCCCATCAGACGCAGATTATGATGTATCTGGCAGATATTTCTCCGGGGAAGAAACACAGGCTGGAAGAGCTGATCAAAAATCCGCCGGAAGATTTTGTCAGGATTGCCAGCCCTTTTGTTCTGCATTTTCTCTTTGAAGCTCTTTCAACAATGGGTCAGTCCCGGAAGGTGATTGACCATATCCGGGATAAATGGGGGTATATGCTGAAGAATGGGGCTACCACATGCTGGGAGGGCTGGGAGCTTATTCCCGGGCATTTTACCAGAAGCCATTGCCATGCCTGGTCTGCGGCTCCTGTTTATTTCCTTCCCGGGCTTCTTCTGGGAATAAAACCAGTCAGCCAGGGGCTCCGGAAGGTACTCATTGACGTGCAGGATTGCGGCCTGGAATGGGCGGAAGGGAGTATTCCCACTCCTTTTGGTCTTTTAAAAGTCTCATGGAAGAAAGATGAGGGAGGAATCCATATAGATGTCACAGCACCGGAAGAAGTCTCTGTAAAAATAAAAGGTTCCGACTGAAATTCTGTTCCTCTATTTTTTCATTGAATTCATGTCTCTCAGAAAATCAATCCGGTTTGTCGTGATGGAATAGACCCCCATCTCAATAAATTTCTGAATCATATCCTCCTCATCGATGGTCCAGACCATGGTGGGGAGGCTTCGCAGAGAGGCATATTTTACCAGTTCTCTCCGGCAGTGCAGGTAGTTGACATTCAGTCCGCAGCAACCGAGTCGGGAAGCTTCATTGGCAACGGTTTTCACGCTATCCAGGTAAGCCTCCGGATCTGCTGCCAACTCATCATCCTGAATGTTGTACAGAACCCTGATATGGGGGATCTTTTTCCTCAGATAGGAAGCTTCCTTTTTATGACATCCCGAAACGATAATATTGTCTGTCTGATTCTGATGATTCAGTTCATAAATCAGAGCGTCTGCAGCGGAGAGGGATTTCAGATCCAGATTCAGGAACAGCCCCTTTTCACTGCTGAAGCTGAGCGCTTCCTTGAGCGTGAGCAGATCGGGTTTTACCTCTTTGAGTTCTGAGAGTGTATGCCGGTTCAGTATGTATTCCCTGTTTTTGCTGTCTGCAATAAAAGAATCATGACAGAGTACGGCCTTGTTGTCCCTGGTTTCCCTGACGTCCACTTCGATGATATCGGGCATATAACGGATCGCTGTTTCCAGGTAGTGGAGGCTGTTGGGAGGGGTTCCCAATGCGCCGCTGTGCAGGGTGATTAAGGGTGTTCTTGCTTTTTTCATTTCAGGCTTACCGAGAATCCGCGGGTATAGTATTTGTAAACATAGCTGGAGAAAAACAGAACCGGGAGCGTTGTCAAAAGGCCTATTCCCATCAGTTCTCCCCAAAGGGTTTCATATTCTCCAATGAAATTGACAATAACCAGCGGCAGGGTTTCCAGGGATGGGGTTCTGATAAAAAGCAGGGCAAACAGGAACTCATCCCAGGCGGCTATGACGCTGAATATGGATGTGGCGATGATCCCGGTTCTGGCAAGGGGGAGCACAATGTTCGTCAGGATGTAGAATCTTCCTGCTCCGTCTATCATGGCGGCTTCTTCAAAAGTGACCGGCAGGGCTTTGAGAAAACCGAATATCATCCAGATGCAGTAGGGAAGGGTGTACACCTGATACACCAGGATCAGTCCCAGCCGGCTGTTGATCAATCCCATTTTTATGAAGATAGAGTACAGGGGAATTGCCAGTACTACCGGGGGGAGTATTTTGACGACCAGTACCCAGACCAGAAAGAGGCTGTTCAGGCGGTAGGGGAACTTATGCCTGATCAATGCGTAGGATGCCATGGTCGACAAAGCCAGAGACAGAAGCGTTGCCATGGATGCCACCAGCAAGCTGTTAAACAGGTGGCGGAAAAAACCGCCGTTGATGACACTGAGATAGTTTTCCAGAGTCAGGATGTGCGGTATCAGTGTGGGGCGGGGTGCAATCACTTCAACAGGAGTTTTTAGGGAGGTGATGGCAATCCAGTATATGGGAAAAAGGGTAATCACAGTTATAATCAGCAGTAATAGCCAGAATATGATGTTTCTCTTCTGAATTTTGGAATACATGTTTCAATCCTCTTTGAGTATTTTACGGATGTAGATAAAGGAAATGGCTGCTACAACCAGCAAAGTATAGAGTGAGGCAGTTGATGCTTTGCCCAGATTGAAGTAGGAAAAACCCTCTCTGTAAATGTAGTAGGACATGGTTTCCGTGGCGTTCCCCGGGCCTCCCTGGGTCAGGGCGTAGACTTTTCCGAACAGCTTGAATGTATCGATGGTCCGCAGCATGATCAGAAGCATGATCTGGTCTGACAGTATGGGCAGGGTTATGGATCTGACTGTTCTGAAATACCGGGCGCCGTCCAGCTGAGCTGCTTCAAATACCTCTTCAGGGATGGAGCCCATGGCTGCCTGCATCATAATGAAGGCAAAAGGAGTCCATTGCCAGATATCGATCAGAACGATGGACATAAGGGCTTTCCCCTGGTCTATGAGCCAGCCCACAGGTTGTCCGCCTGTTTCCCGGATGAGAAAGTTCAGAAGACCAATATCATAATGGTAGAGGGTTTTCCATACGGCACAGATAACCATGGAAGAGATCATCATCGGGAAAATTATGATAATCATGAAGACTTTTTTTGCCCTGAAAGAACCGTAGAAGAGTAGTGCCAGGGCTATACCGAGAACAACTTCCGCTACAGTGGCAACTATGGAAAAAACCAGCGTATTTCTGAAGGCTTCCTGAAACAGATTTTCCTTCAGCAAGCTGATATAATTTCCCAGACCTATGAAGGTCTTGTCATCACTCAGGAAATTGTACTTGAAAAAAGAGAGATAGAGTACATTGAGAACCGGGTAAACTGTTAGCCAGAGCATGATGATCATGGCAGGCAGGAGAATCAGATAAAAAAATCCTGATTGTTTGTATTTGTTAATTGTCATGCAATTCTCCGGTGAAATCGGGAGGGAAGCCGGGGCTTCCCTCATTTTCGTTTTTTATAATTTTTGATTGAGTTATTTCAGAGCTTCAGTTATGCCTTTTTCCATTTCCGTCAGGGCCTGGGCGGCAGACCACTCACCTATCAGAGCAAACTGAAGAGCTGTTCCCATCTGGTCTTCTATCTCTTTCCATTTTGTCGTTCTCGTTCTGGCTACACCGTTATTCAGAGCATCCAGTTGAGCAGGGTACCAGGGATATTTGACTGACAGTTCAGGCACCTGGTACACCGATACCCTGGTGGGAGGATTGCCAAACTGATCGGCCATCTGTTTCTGAATCTCTTCGCTTGTGGCAAAGCGGGCAAAATCAAATGCGGCTTCCTGATTTTTTGATGCCTCGGGAATGGCGAGCATCCAGACTCCGATCATGGGAGAGGATTTTTCAACCTGTCCGGGATGTTTGATGACTTTAACTTTTCCCACTACGGAAGATTCGCCGGGATCTTCCAGTTTTCCGATCCAGCCTGGCCATACTTCGGTTACAACAGCGGCTTTTCCCGAATACAGGGAATCTTTTACCTGAGCGGACTGGTACATGGATACACCTTCCGGAGCATATCCGGCGAGTTCCAGAAAGAAGTTCAGAGCGTTCAGAGCTTCGGGAGAGTTGACTGTTACATTGTTGTTAGCATCGAGAATCCTGGCACCGAAAGACCAGAAAATGGGAAGAAATCCGGTAACAATGGGATTTCCTTTTGTTCCCCTGAAAACCACACCGGATACATCGGATTCGCTGGTTCCTATGGTTTTCACGGCCTTCATAACATCATCCCATCTGGCAGGTTCGGGCAGATTGTACTTTTCAAAAAGATCTGTTCTGTAGGCGAAGAGTTCTACATTCCCCGCAAAGGGAAGAGCATAGAGAGGTGCATTGTCCTGATAGGGATAGCGCCCCAGTTTGAGAGCTGATCTGATAAAATCCGCATCCGGGGTAGCGCCTGATTTTTTGTAGAGTTCATCCATATTGGCCAGCCATTTTTGCTGCTGGAACTGGGTCATATTCGGATCGTCTACCAGGATAATGTCATAGGTTCCCAGACCGCTTTTCATATCGATAACAGTTTTTTCAAAAAGACTGCTTCCTGAAAGCTTCAGAACTTCAAAATCGACGTTCGGATTCAGTTCGTGATACGCATCTGCGGCGAGCTGCATGGAGTCACCGTAGGCTCCGTCTCTTCCGGCAATGGTGAGGGTGACTTTTCCGGTTCCGGATTGTTCCTGCTGTCCTCCGGAAAATACAGGAAGAACCGACAGGATTGATAGTGCAATAATAAAAACCTTTTTCATAGTTTTCCTCCTCAACACAGCATATTAGATCTGCCCTAAACTGCAATGTTTTTTAACTTTTGACTTATTAACCGATAATCACTTATTATGTACCAATTGTTTCTTAAATCCTTTTTTATTTGAGGCCATAATGTCCAAACACAGATTGAAAAGAGATAAACTGGTGGAATCCCTGTTTTATCTTTTTTCTCAGGAGTATGACAATAATCAATCCGAATCCATTATGGATATCCGGTTGACCATGGAAGCGGTCGCTGATTATTTGAAGGACTTATACGATGTTTCCTACTCAGATAATACATGGATTTATAAACAGATAAGAAACTATGAAGAAGAGATAAGAACAAGGCTGTTTTCGTTGATAAAAGACAGGGATGGACAATCCTGCCTTCAGGTAAATCCGGAAATCAAATCATTTACCCAGAAAAGGCACCTGTACATTTCCCAGAAAATAAAAGTCAGTAACGGAATTTATGATCTGGTAGTGCATTCCAGGAAACCCGGCAGGCAGGGGGCTTCTGTAAAGCTCTTTCTGGGGGCCGGAAGCACACTCTATCATTTGGCTAATATTATATCAGAGAAGGCAGTGCTGGATGGAATTCAGTACGAAATCCATACAAACAATATCAGTGTATTGAACAGTTTTCTCTCCCGGGGGCCGGACCTGCCCAATATACAGATTTCCTCTTCCGGCGGGGTGCTGGATCCTGTAACAAATACCTTTATCGGTTTGCCAGGAGAGTCTCTGCTTTCAGTTCCGTTCGACTTTGTTATCCAGGGAGCTTCATTTCTGGTAAATGGAAGTCTGTATGTGGAAGATCCCGATGAAACGAAGCAGAAGAAAGCCCTTCTGAAAGACACCCGGGGGGAGAAAGTGCTGGTCCTCACAGGGCATGAGGTATTCAGGCAGCTGCCCCTGGAAGATGCCGTGCCCTTCGGTCATCTCTCAGATTTCAGTCTGCTGGTGGTTCCGCATAATCACAAGGGGTTGATAAAAAACCTGGATAAAATGCTTCTGGAAGAGGAGTCCCTGTTTTCTCCGCAGATCATTAATTGGAACTACCGGATCTACCGCATTAACTCTCCTTCCAGATAAATGGCAAAAGGTCTCTCTATAAAGAGGCCAGGGACACCAGAGGCAGCCTTTTGGCAATATACGCAATGTGGCCGTTGATCTTGGAGAAATAGGAGATCAGGTCAAGGTGTACTGCTGACGTGGCGATGGATTCTGCCTGTCCCCGGTAGAGCCGTTCAATGTGGAATTTTTTATACTTCTCTTCTTCCTTCTTTTTATAGGATTCCATAATGGCCTTTGCTGAATCGGTATCATCGTTTTTCAGGGCATATACGAGGTTTTCAAAATTCCTGTTCACCTTATAGATAAGGTGCTCCAGTTCATGAAATCCCTCTTCTGAAAATTTCAGGTTCTCTTCGATCTTTTTTACAGCCAGACTCATGATGTTCTTGTCAATTACATCTCCGATGGATTCCAGTTCGTTCTGAATATACATATAATTCATACAGAGTTCTGACTCTCTGCTGCCCAATTCCTCCTGGGAGAGTTTTGCCAGGAAGGGAATAATGGATTTGTGAAGGGTGTCTACTTTGGAGTCCAGAAGATTCACTCTGTCAAAAACAGCAGGATCATTGCTTCTGAAGGCATTTTTCATTTCTGTTATCATAACCTGGATGAATTCAGAAACCCTCAGAATCTCCTTTTTTACCATCATGAGCGCAATGTCTGTACTTTTTGAGATCAGAGAATCCTTGATGAAAATGGGGCCGAAAGGTTTTTCCGCCGCCCTCTCCGGAAATAGTCTGTTAAAAAGTTTTAATACCAGTTTCAGATTGGGGAAAACTATCAGATGGTTAATTACCGGCATAAATGTAAAACCCATGGCAATCTGTCTGGCCAGGCTATCAGTCCTCAGGGCATGCAGGGTAAACCATTTTATCCACCAGATATACAGCCTTTCTCCCTGAAAATGAATCGATAGCAGAATAAAAACCCAGAAGGCTCCTATAAGCTGAAACAGGATATGAATGTAGGCGGACCTTTTGGCTTCCCAGTTTAATGTAATGCTTCCCAGTACAGCTGTAATGCATGTTCCAACCGCTGCTCCCAGATTGATGGGGATTGCCTGTTCCAGGGATATGGTTCCTGCCATCGCCATGGCGATGGTGATACTGGTGGTGGCACCCGAGGACTGGATGATCATGGTGAATACCAGGCCGAGAAGAATTCCGAGGATCGGTTTTTCTATATTGCTCATGAGCTGAATGAAGGGAGTAAACGACCTGAGAGGTTTTAAAGCTCCGGACATCATATCCATTCCGAGAAAGAGCAGGCCGAAAGTAAAGACTGTCAGTGCGATATGACGGGCCCGTTTGGTTTTCACGGAAATGAGAATAAGAAAGCCCATAAACACAATCAGGGTGGATAGTTTTGTTATCGAGGGAAAGGCTATTAACTGAGGAAGAAAGGTGGAGCCCAGTTCCGCTCCTAACGTGACTGCCAGGCTTTGCTGGAAAGTCATGAGTCCTGCTCCGACCAGCGCTGCCTCAAGAACTGTGGTAGCAGAAGAGGACTGGTTGATGATTGTGATGCCCAGGCCGGTCATATACCCCCTGAAGGGCCCTTTTGTCAGGGTCATCATGATGGTTTTCATTTTGCTCCCGGCAATAGAGGTAAGATGTTTGTTCATCTCCATCATCCCAAACAGGAAGATTGCAAGCCCTCCCACAAGAGAGAACAGATTCCAGATACTCATTCTCTTTTCTCCTTTTTATAATAATAACACGTTTGTGTGATATAATAGCACACGTGTGTGTTTGTGTAAAATAATTCCTTTTCCTGATGTTGCGACCCCTTGAGGCAGGAATCCTCTCTTCACCAGTAAGTGAGAATTATTGAGCTTTTTCTTTTTGCCTGACGATAATAAAGTTATGCCTCATGGTTTTCAGAAAGTTTATTTCCTTATCTCTGCGGTTTTACTCACAAATCCTGGCCTCTTTTCAGAGGAACCGGTTCTGCTGGAATTTCATCAGATACCGGGAATGGTCCTCCATGCTGAATCACAGGTGGATGAAAGTGTGTATATCAACGGTTATCTGAGTCATCAGGCGGAAATTGATGAATATTCTGTGGTTTCTGTTCTGGATATTTCTTCCGATGGTTCAGCCCTTCTGAAAGGAGAGTTCCGCACAGTGGACAGAATCCTCGGGCTGCCGGGTGTCATGGAGTGGACCGAGTCCGAAACCGTCCGGATGAAAAGAACTGCCCAGGGGCTGCTCACAGTTCCCGATGATGCAGCCCTGCCGGTTCAGAGGAGTATTCCCCGCTTCCCCGGGAGTCCTGTCTCTGTAGGAGACAGCTGGAGTCTGGAGGCGGAAGAACAGCATATGTTCCGGATCAGAGGTCTGTGGTTCGGTCCCTACAGGGGGCCGGTTCAGGTTCGGTATGAGTTGACCGGACTGGACGCCATTGACGGAGTAAAGACCGCCCGGATCGGGATTTCCTACGATCTTTATCTTCCTGTCAGGCAGCCCGGAGAACCCGTCCGTCTTGTTTCGGGACGTTCCCGCCAGACTCTTTTCTGGGACATCGCGAATGGTCAGCCGGTCAGAAAAGAGGAGAGCTTTGAGTTCCTGATGGTTCTCTCTGACGGGACGATCCAGGAATTCATAGGAAGCGGTATCACCCAGTACCGAATGACCAACCGGCTGGACCGGGGAGAAACTGCCCGTCAGATGGAGAACCTTCTGGGGGAACTCCCCGGGCTTGTTGTGGAACAGGATGAACAGGGGGTGATTCTCTTTCTGGACGAAACGGACCATATCCTTTTTGAACCGGATTCGGCTGTTATTGCTCCCGGTCAGATGGCGGCGCTGGAGCGGCTTTCATCGGTTCTTGAAGACTATGCGGACCGGGATCTGCTGATTACAGGGCATACCGCCGATTACGGCAGCCCCGAAGGGAGGAAAGAGCTTTCGCGGAAGAGAGCTGCTGCTGTGGCGGACGCCTTGTTTCCGGATGGACGCTCCGGGCCGGGAAGGCTCTTTTTAAGAGGTGCGGGAAGTTCCGAGCCTGTGGGATCAGACCGGGAAAACCGGCGGGTGGAAATCCTGATTCTGGACTGATCCGGCTGGGAGAATACGGAGAGGGAGGGATTCGAACCCTCGGTACTGCAGAGCAGTACACCTGATTTCGAGTCAGGCCCGTTCGACCAGCTCCGGCACCTCTCCTGCTTGCCATATATTAATTCCAAATCCTGTAAAAGGCAATCCTTTGTTTTTTCACGATCGGGGTCATGAAGGGTTTGCAGATAAAGATCATGCCCCTCTACTGGCAGCAGGGCGGCTTTGTACTTTTTCGGGAACCGTTCCTGACCCCAAGAGGTGTGAATACATATTTTGCCGCTTTAAAATACTCCACTCCCGCGGGGATGCCAATCAGGCTGATAAAGGAAAGGATTCCTCCCAGGAAGTAAAGAAGAGCTGCCGGAACAGCTGCTGCCAACCATAAGGCAAACAACCAGTCCTTGTGATGATCACTTTCGCTGTCTACAAAAAAAAGTTTTCTACTGAAGGGCCGAACTGTGAAAGAGACAAATTCCATACAGGCTTTTCCATAGGGAGATCCTTTCGTGATGAGAGAGAATATCCCTGAAAATACAAGCCACAGAAGTGATCCTATAGCTCCGCCGCATAAAAACCATATACAATTCAGTAGTGCTGTCATTGTTGTTAGTATAGCATAAATATATTAGATATGACTATCTTTGGGTTTGCTGTGCAAAAGCAGATTCGCATGATAGTATTGGACTATATGAACGAAGATCACGATTTGGAATCCCCCAACGTAAAGCATGATCCCCGGAGAGTTGAAAATGCCAGAAAACGCCTCCTTCCCGTGGAAAACCTGGAAAGGATGGTTCAGACTTTTAAAATTTTTGGAGACCCCTCCCGTCTCAGAATTGTTAATGCCCTGATTGAAGAAGAGCTCTGTGTTCATGAAATTGCCGAGTTGATGGATATGACCCAGCCTGCAGTTTCCCATCAGCTGAGACAGCTGAAGCAGGCCCATGTGGTTCAGTCCCGGCGTGATGGTAAACACATTTTCTACTCTCTTACAGATGAACATGTCATTGAGATATTCAGAATCTGTCAGGATCATATCCTTTACGGTTAATAAAAAAAAACACAAAATATTCTTCTCTCTGTTGCCAGAAAGTCTTTTCAGATATAACATATAAGTAGATGTTCATATGTTTATATGATTTGGGAGATATCAAAATGGACCATCAGAAAAATGAAGTGATTCTCAGCGGTTTGACCTGCGCTAACTGTGCTGCCGTGATAGAAGATAAAATCAATAAACTGCCCTGGGTCAGCGAAGCCCGCTTTAATCTGGCTACCCAGGTTCTTTCTCTGGATATGGCCGAACCGGGTGATTCGGATCTGCGAAAACAGGAACTCCAGGATCTTATAGATCGGGTGGAAGACGGTGTTGTGGTTATGGACAGGGAAAAGCAGGATTCCCTTAAGGGTGGGGATCATATCGTATCGTCCCTGAAATCCCGCTGGGGAGAAATCACAGGTGCGGCCCTGTTTCTTTTCCTGGTTCTCTTTCGGGATCGATCCGGCTTGCCCGGATGGGCCATAGTCACCTTTTTCGGTGTGTCATATCTGCTTATAGGGCGGACTGTTCTCTGGTCCGCTTTGAAAAATATCCGTCATGGCAGGGTCATGGATGAAAATTTTCTGATGGTTGTTGCCACCATTGGAGCCTTCGCCATCCGGGAATATCCCGAAGCGGCTGCGGTTATGCTCTTTTATCAGATAGGTGAGTATTTCCAGGACCTTGCTGTGGACAGGTCCAGAAGATCCATCAGAAACCTAATGGACTCCAAACCGGGACAGGTTCTGGTAAAACTCGGAGAAGAGATTCATGAGTATGCTCCGGAGGATGTGGTTCCAGGAATGGAGATCCTTGTCCGTCCCGGTGATAGGATACCTCTTGACGGGGTTGTTACAAACGGGACAGGCCTGGTGGATACATCAGCACTAACCGGAGAGTCCTATCCACGGCAGGTTGCCAAAGGGGCTGCTGTTTTAAGTGGATTTGTCTGTAAAGAGAGCCCTCTGGAAATTGAGGTTTCCCATACACTGGCCGAATCGGCCTACTCCAGAATCATAAAAATGGTGGAGGAATCCAGCGGTCGGAAGGCACGGTCTGAACAGTTTATCACCAGTTTTGCCAGAGTCTATACACCGATAGTTGTCGTTTCTGCTCTGCTTCTTGCTGTTGTACCCCCATTGATTCTGCAGGGCGCTTTGTTTTCCGATTGGCTTTACAGGGCTCTTGTTTTCCTGGTTGTCTCCTGTCCCTGTGCTCTGGTCGTCTCGATTCCTCTCGGATTTTTCGCGGGAATCGGAACAGCCTCACGCAACGGAATTCTGGTGAAGGGAGGGAACTATCTGGAAGCTTTAAATACAATTGATACAGTGGTCTTTGACAAAACCGGGACCCTGACTAAAGGCGTTTTTCAGGTTTCAAAGATTATACCGGCTGAAGGGGTAACTTCTGATGATCTTCTTCGTATGGCTGCTTCTGCGGAAGCTCACTCTTCCCATCCTATTGCCGAATCAATTAAAACTGCCTGGGAAGAAAAATCCACTATTATCACCCTTCCTGATGCGGATACTGTTGAAGAGGTTGCCGGACATGGAATCCGGGTTGTGCTGGAAGGAAAAACGGTCTGTCTGGGGAAACCATCATGGATACGGGAGCTTACGGGTGAAAAATCGGCCTTTGAAGAAGATCTTTCGGGTACAGTGATCTTTCTCTCCTCTGAGTCTCGGTATTTGGGAGCCATTGTCCTTTCTGATGAATTGAGGGCAGATGCTGAAGAAGCGATCGCATCTCTACAGGATCAGGGTATAGAAAATATGATTATGCTCACCGGAGATGCAGAAAATGCCGCATCACAAGTAGCGGCTAAACTTAAACTGACAAGCTACAAAGCCAATCTGCTTCCGGAAGATAAAGTTGCTTCTCTGGAAACTCTTGTACAGAAGGGAAGGAAGACAGCCTTTGTGGGTGACGGAATTAATGATGCACCGGTTTTGGCCCGGGCAGATGTGGGCATTGCCATGGGAGGTTTGGGGTCTGATGCCGCAATTGAAGCTGCTGATATCGTTTTAATGGGCGATGAACCTTCCCGTATTGCTACGGCAATAAGAATCGCTCGGAGAACCAGAACAATTGTTCTTCAGAATATTATACTGGCTCTGGGAATAAAACTGGCTGTACTTGGATTGGCTGCTGTGGGTGCTGCAGGGATGTGGCTGGCGGTTTTTGCCGATGTGGGTGTTGCTCTTCTGGCGGTTTTGAACAGTATGAGGGTCTTGATCTTTAAGTGAATATGCATTAAACCATATATATGAACAATTGTCTTGATTGCCATTCCAAAGCCTGCCGCACCGTCGGTGCTGACTGTTTTAAGGTAAAAGAAACCAGTTTGGAAGTGTATAAACAGGATCATGTGAATAGCATGGTCAAAAACAGCTCCCGCCTGGTTGATAACGGCAGAGCCGGCGAGTTATCCCGGTTCCAGGAAGTCATAGAGTTCTGTCAGCATCAGAAGTATAAGAATATTGGTTTGGCCTACTGTTTCGGTATGGAGTCTCTGGCTCAGGAAGTGCGCCAGAAGATGGAACAGCAGGGATTGCATCTCATCCCTGCCCGTTGCTCCATGGGGGGGGTGAAAGAACGGGAGATCGACAAGGATAAAACCAGCGAAGTGTATTCCTGTAATCCTGCCGGACAAGCCGCTTTTTTAAACAGGCATGCTGACTTTGTAATAGAAATGGGGCTCTGCTTAGGTCATGATGTGGTGTTTCACCAGGAGCTGACAGTGCCTTTCACCGTACTCCTGGTAAAAGACAGGGTTTACTCTCATGCCCCTTTGGAAGGGATTAAAAACTATACCGTCAAGTCGTGAATCCACTTTCCTGAAAAAATGCGTCTCAGTCCCAGGATGTATTTGATAAACTCCTCTGTCATGGAAACGGCATAGGTCAATAGAGGGGGAAAGTGAAGGACCAGGCCGCAGAATGCAACCAGGGGAATGGTTATCAGCCAGAGAGGGATAATCTCAATGGTCATGCAGTAATGGGTATCGCCTCCGCTTCTGAGAACTCCTATGATGATATGCATATTGGAAACTCTGACAAACATCATGACAGCCAGTATTCTCATCAGCCCTTTGATGAGAACTCTTACCTCTTCGGAAACATTGAATGCCAGGGGGATCCAGGGGGATAGCACCAGAATCAGAAGAGAAAACAGAGCTGATGTGGCAGGTACGGCAATCATCATAAACCGAGCGTGTCTGTTTGCCTCACGCTGGAATCCTTCTCCGATCATATTTCCCAGAACAATTGCCGACGCGTTGGCACTTCCGAAAAAAAGAACGAACATAAGGCGTGAAAATGTTTCTGTAATATTGTAGGCCGCCAGAACAGATGTTCCCATCCGGGCAAAGACCAGAGTAAACATGGTGATTCCCATGGACCATCCCACCTCATTGAGAATCACAGGGTATACTTTCCCTAAATATCTTTTGATAAACTGGCTGGTCTGGCCTGTGAGATTCCTGAACCGGACAGCCAGGGGAGACCGGGTTGCATAGATGATAATCACCAGAACAACCACTTCCAGAATTCTGGCTCCGGTGGTTGCCAGAGCCGCACCTGTGATTCCCAGACGAGGCAGTCCGAATCTTCCGAATATCAGGGCAAAGTTGAAAAAAGCATTAAGACTCAACGCTCCGGCCGAAAGGTAGAGCGGGAGCTTTACCACTCCTGTGGAACGCATAACTCCCTGCAGGATGATCGTGCCTGCGGTAAAGAGATAACTGATTCCTGTTATCCTCAGATAGGGGACTGCGGCGGTGACCACAGCAGTATCCCTGGTAAAGATCCTGAGGAGGAGGGAAGGAAATGCAAGGGCTGCCGTTGTGAAAAGGCCTGCCCCGATCACGCCGAACAGCAGGGCGATTCCCATGGCCTGGTGGACTCCGGTAATATCCTTTTTTCCCCAGTACTGGGCAGTAAAAACAGCTGTACCGCTGCTGATGCCGAAAAGGAGAAGCATAAACAGAAAGAAAATCTGATTGGAAAGAGCTACCCCGGCAATAGCGGTCTCTCCCAACTGTCCTATCATTAGCGTATCAAGCATGTTCAGGGAGGAGGCTATCAGGTTCTGGAGTGCGATAGGGAGACCCAGCCAGATCAGCCTTTTGTAGAATGGTTTTTCCCGGGTAAACCTGAATGCCAGTTTTTTTAATAACAGGGACTGTTCGTGCATAAGGGCCTATCATATCCCTGAGGAATCTATTCGTCTATACTGCTTTGACAGGAAAGAGGAAAATGCTACAATTAATGTTGAGCCGTCACGGCAAGGTTAAATCCGGGAGTAGTTATGACC
Source organism: Oceanispirochaeta sp. (assembly GCA_963677615.2). GTDB lineage: Bacteria > Spirochaetota > Spirochaetia > DSM-2461 > DSM-2461 > Oceanispirochaeta. The sequence goes on from CAXXQW010000006.1 coordinate 850,291, forward strand.
GAATCCGAAATGTCGAAAACTGCAAAATACAGAGGCAGAGAAGGGCGGAAAAATGCCCGTCAATATCTGGGTTTCGTCAGAAAGATTTCAGAACGGACCTTTGGGTATCCCGGTCGGGAAGCCCTGGCATTTTTTAACCTTTCCGGTACCGAACTGGTGCTGGATGCGGGAAGCGGCTCGGGGTTTTATACACTCATGCTGGCTGAATCCCTGAGGAACGGGAAGATACTGGCATTGGATCAATCCTCTGAAATGCTTCAGGTTCTGGCTAAAAAAGTGCGGAAAAACAGATTGAACCGCCGGGTGGAAGTTCTGGAGTGCGACATTCTGGATGTTCCCATGGCGGATGAGTCTGCCGATGCGGCATTGAGTATCTTTGTATGGCACTATCTGGATCATCCTGTTGATGGCGCAAAAGAGCTGTTCCGCCTTTTGAAGCCCGGAGGAAAGGTTTTTATCGCCGATTTTCTGGGTGATGCCGACAAAGGGGGGCACCACGGATCCATGAATTCCCAGGAGATGAAAACCATCCTGCAAGAGAGCGGTTTTACCGGTGTCCGAACATATCTGCATCATAAAAAGATTGTCATTGGTACGGCGATTAAACCTGTGTAATCTGTCGGTCAGGATTTTCTGTAAAGGCTGGGGGGAATTCCCATGACTTTTTTAAACTGCCTGGTAAAATAGTTGCTGTCTTCAAATCCTGACCGGTAGGAGATCTCTGTGATATTCAGGTCGGTCTGTTTCAGAAGAGAGCAGGCTTTCCGTATTTTCAACCGGATGTGATATTCCACCGGAGGGACACCGCAGACCCGGCGGAAGTGACGGTTTAAAGAGCTGCTGGACATGCCCGTGATCTCCTCCAGCTGCTCAAGGCTCACCTGCTGGTTCAGGTTGTGTTCCAGATAGCTTATACCCCTGGCAATCCGCAACAGTTCCCTGTTCTGTACACTTTCAGACCTGTCATAGCAGCGGCTTAATAGTCCTGCCAGCTCCAGAAACGCTACCGCCGCCATATAGTTGTATCCCTTTTGTTTATAGGTGAATTCCCTTTCCATTTTCTCCAGCAGCAGACTGACTTTGGTCAGGTCATCCGGTTTCAGTTCCAGACGGCTGGCAAACTGGTGGGTTTTCCTGTATTGGGGTTCCAGCCTGAACAGGGCCTGATAGCCGGGGATCCAGGCGATATCCAGAAAAGGAAGAGGAAGATTCTCCGGGGTAAATAGCAGATTCACAAGATGGAGGTCATCCAGGTCTCTGTAGCCATGGGAGGTTCCGCTGTGGATAACAAAGACATCTCCCGCTTTCAGTCTGTATGAACCCGTTTCGGTAAAATGGACCCCCGTGCCGCTGAGAATTATTACAAGTTCAGAAAAATCGTGATTGTGGAGGGGATAGGGTATCTGGGGAGACCTGCGTATTAATTTGATCGGCTCATCCTTTGAGTCGAAAAAGTCAGGTCGGTTCAATTGGAACATGCTGACAATATTGTGCTAATTTTCGGGTGTATCGTCAAGGTTTTATTCTGAAACCGCTCCTAATATGGAATAATACGGAGGATCAATCGATGAGTGATAAATTGGAAACCATGTACAATTATGCCAAAGAGGCCTATGCGGAACTGGGTGTCGATACGGACAAGGCCATAGACGCCCTGAAAAAGGTGTCTCTTTCTATACACTGCTGGCAGACCGATGATGTGGGAGGGTTTGAAACTCCCGATGCAGCATTGTCCGGGGGAGGGATCCAGGTTACCGGGAACTATCCCGGAAAGTCCCGATCCATAGATGAGATGAGAGATGACCTGGATAAGGCCTACTCCCTTATTCCGGGGAAGCACAGGCTGAATCTGCACTCCATATACGGAGAGTTCCACGGGAAAAAAGTGGAGAGGGACGAAATCGGTCCCGAGCACTTTACCGGCTGGATTGACTGGGCGAAAGAGAGAGGTATAGGTCTGGACTACAATGGATCGTTTTTCTCCCATCCTATGGCGGACAGCGGGTATACTCTTTCAAGCAAAGACAAAACCATCAGAGATTTCTGGATCCGTCATGGGCAGAAAAGCCGGGAAGTGGCTGCGTCCTTCGGCAGGGCTCTGGGAACTCCTTCCATTATAAATACCTGGATCCCCGACGGATCCAAGGATCTCCCCGTAGACAGGGCCGGTTACAGAGCCATTCTTGCGGAATCTCTGGATGAGGTTTTCAAAAAGGAGTTTCCGGCCAGTGAGATGCGGGATGCGGTAGAGACAAAACTTTTCGGAATCGGGAGCGAAGCTTTTGTTGTAGGTTCACACGAGTTTTATATGGGATACGCCATGAGCCGGAAAAAGATGGTCTGCCTTGATCTGGGACATTTTCATCCCACAGAGCTGATCGCAGACAAGCTCTCATCGATTTACCAGTTCTTTGAGGAAGTTCTTCTGCACGTAAGCCGGCCCATGAGGTGGGACAGCGATCATGTGGTCATCCTGAATGATGATATCCGCTACCTGACCGAAGAGCTTGTCCGCTGCGGAAGGATTGCCGATACCCATATCGGTCTGGACTTTTTTGACGGAACCATGAACAGGATCGGAGCCTATGCCATCGGTTCCCGGGCAACCCTGAAAGGACTCCTGCTCGGATATCTCGAGCCTGCAGATACCCTGAAGCAATATGATGCAGAAGGAAACAGCTTTGCTCGGCTGGCATTGCTGGAACAGCTGAAATCCATGCCTTCGGGAATCATTTGGGACTATTACTGTCAGCAGATGGGAGTACCTGCAGAAGCTGAACTGATAGCTGATGTTCTGGCTTATGAAAAAAAGATCCTTGCGGAAAGGAGCTGACCATGTCGGTAGATGAACTGATAGAAGTTACCCGCCGGTACGGCGGGGATGCCGACTATGTACTGGCCGGCGGGGGAAATACATCCCTGAAAGAGAAGGGTGTCATGTACGTAAAAGCTTCCGGTTCTTCCATGGCCACTATTGAAGCATCGGGGTTTGTGAAAATGGATCAGGCCGGTTTGGATGCCATCTGGACGGCTGACTACCCCGATGACACGGAAGAGCGGGAAGAGCGGGCTCTGCAGGATCTGATGGATGCCAGGCTGGAAGGAGAGTCTGCCCGGCCCAGTGTGGAGACCCTTCTTCACAGCTTTATCCCCTATAAGTATGTGGTTCATACCCATCCTGCCCTGGTCAACGCCATGACCTGTTCCCTGGACGGAGAGAAAATTGCGGGAGAGCTATTAGGAGACCGGATGCTCTGGATACCCGTAGTCAATCCCGGGTATATCCTGGCACGTTTTGTGAAAGACCGGGTCGAAGAGGTTGTGGCCCAGGGAAAACCCTTCCCTGAATATATCATCCTCCAGAATCATGGTGTTTTCACCGGCGGGGATTCCATTTCCGAAGTGGATGCCCGCTATGAATACCTGATGGGGAAGCTGGAGACAAAAATCGCCATCACTCCGGATATGAAAGAGCTTCCTGCTGATGAAAACCTGGGCGGCGTACTGGAACAGGCGGCAGCCGGGGCTTATGGTCCTGATAAGGGATTCTTTTTCTACAGGATCCGGCAATGCGATCCCTGGCTGACCGAAAAAGAGGCGGCCCGTCCGGTCTTTTCCTCGCTGACACCGGATCATATTGTCTATATGGGTCATGAACCTCTCTGGATAGATGACGGACCCGGAGAAAAAATAGCTGCCGATCTTATTCAGGGTGTAGCGGCCTATGAAAAAAAGTACGGCAAGAAGCCCAAAACAATACTCGTTCAGAACCAGGGGATTATATCCTGCGGGATTTCAGAAAAAGAGGCCCTTTTGTCAAAAACTCTTTTTCAGGATGCCGTGAAGGTCGCTGTCCTGAGTGAGAATTTCGGAGGGGTTCAGTTTATGCCCCAGGATAAAATAGATTTTATCAATAACTGGGAAGTCGAAAAATACAGGGCTCAGCAGAGTACCAATTAGTAGGCTTTGCGGTTAAACTCCTTTGAAAATCCGGCAAATTCGCCGGGTTTCAGGGGTTTGCTGCAGTAATATCCCTGATAGAAGGGGCAGTTCATGGATTCCAGGGCCTCCACCTGCTCCATCTCCTCCACTCCTTCTGTAATAACCTGGAGGTCGAAATGGTCGGCAATGCTCATGATCGTTTCTACCAGGGCATAATCATTGCTGTCCGTCAGGATGTTCTCTGTAAAAGAGCGGTCGATTTTCAGTTTATCCAGAGGGAGTTTCTTGAGGTAGGAAAGAGAGGAGTATCCTGTTCCAAAATCGTCCAGTGCAAACTGTACCCCCCGGCTCCTCAATTCCCGCATCTTCTGCACGGTATTGTCAAAATCGGTAATCAGGATACTTTCGGTTATTTCCAGTACGATCCTGTCCATGGCAATGCCCGATTCCCGTATGAGCTTCAGTGTTTCTGCCACAAAATCCTGCTGGAGGATCTGTCTGATACTGATATTTATGGAAATATAATCCAATTCAAAGGAGTCTTTTGTTATCAGATCCCTGTAAATCTGCAGGGACCGCTTCATAATCCATTTTCCCAAAGGGATAATCTGCCCGGTTTTTTCCGCTGCATGGATAATCTTTTCAGGGTTGATATAGCCTTTTTCCGGGTGGAACCAGCGTAATAGGGCTTCAGCACCGCATACTCTTTTCCGGTCTATACTGACAATGGGCTGAATATAGATATCCAGGCTTTCCTCTTTCAGGGCCAGGGTTAGATCGTTCTCCAAAGACATCTGATCCTGAAGGATCGCATCCATTTCTGCCTGGAAAAAGCTGGTACGGCTGCGGCCCTGCTCCTTGGCATGGTACATGGCCGTATCCGCATGCTTCAGGATTTCATCCGGAGAGGCTTCATCGCCTGTGAACACATTGACTCCGATGCTGGTGGATGTATTCACTTTATGATCATTCAGCTGGAACGGGTCGGAAAGGGCCTGATGGATCTTTTCTGCCACAATCCCTGAATATATAACCGAGGCCTCTTTGTCCATTGAAACTTCCGGCAGGAGCACCACAAATTCGTCCCCTCCCATTCTGGCTACGGTATCCTCCTGCCTCAGGGTCACCGACAGACGGCTGGCCACTTCCCGGAGCAGCTGGTCTCCCACCTGGTGACCCATGGAATCATTGATCAGTTTGAACTTGTCCAGGTCCAGATACATGAGAACACCCTGGTGGGTATGCCGCTTGGCGCTTTTCAGCGCCTGGGAAAGCCTATCCATCAGCAGCTGCCTGTTCGGAAGACCTGTGAGAATGTCGTGATATGCCTGATGGTGGATCTCTTTCTGTATTCTTGTTTTTTCTGTAATATCCTGAACGATGGCTACTCCGCCGGTAATATTGCCTTTGGAGTCTTCAATAGGTGAGGTCTGAAGGGTCACATCGATTGTCTGATCCGAGAGGGATGTGTGGTATTCCCCTTCATAATACCCAGCTTTCCCCTGAAAAGCCTTTTTAATAGCGGGAATAATCCTTTTATCCTGTATCTGATTCATATTCAGACCTTTCAGTTCTTCCAGAGGGGTTTTGAGAATCTCTGCCAACCGGTCGTTGGCTTCTTCCAGAACAAGGTTCCTATTGTAATAAAAAATACCCGAAGGAGCTTCATGAAAAATCTGCGAGAATCTCTGTTCGCTCAGGTTGAGTTTTTTCAGGGCTGTTCTGTGATTGTATTCCAGGTCGATGTTTTTTATGATCCTTTTATGAAGATTCCAGGATGTCAAACAGATAAAAAGGTCATAGAGAACCACAAGAATTAACAGGCTCGCACTATGCGGCTGAAAAAAGAACAGGTTCCTTAAAAACAGCGGCAGCAGGAGCCCCTGGGTATAAAAAAGCATAATTCCGTAATTTGATGAAAGGCTCAGGACAGCCCCTGAGGTCATTCCGGCCAGTAAAAGCAGAAGATAAATCTGGCTAATGGGAAAATCAACAGGGTAGGCAATCCAGATCGGGGTACTCCAGGCTGCCGCTGTAAAAATCAGCCCCGCCATATAGGTTGCCTTCCATTTTCGGCTATCTGTGAAAAGAGGGCCGTTTTTATGAAAGATAAAAAAAAGGACGGCTCTGAAAACAATAACGGTCCAAATTGATCCGGTTGATATGATAACCTGTTTCAGGGGTACCGCATCTTTCAGTATGAGAAATAAAAGTAATGCAAGCAGAGCATTAGCCAGAAGAGAGGCCGGGGTATTGTCCATCAGGTACTTTTGCTGAGCTCTCCTGACGTAATCTTCCTCTTCCCTGTTTCTGGCTAAATCCGTTTTCTGTATGATCATATTCTTAAAGTATAAGGCTTGGGCCGGCTGACTGAAAGCTAGAGTGTGATAATCCTGTATCCATCCTCAATATATGGCCCCATAGCCGGGTGCCCGTTCATATCCGAAAGGAGGGGGAGGTTTGCCTTTTTGGCATACTCCAGAGTTCCCATCTGATGACAGCAGGCCTGACAGACCCCCTCCAGCAACCCTCCATCCAGAATCTTCTGATAGAGTCCGTGCTGAGGGTGCGACTCTTTGGCCAGCTCTTCAATCAGAGCTGCGGCCTTCCCTTCAATGATCAAACCGCATTCAAATCCGCGGCTTTTCATTTCCAGAACATTCATCATGGCGTGGGCAAAGCAGACTGGCTCTCCCTGGAATGCAAAAAACATAACTTTTTCCATGGTCCCCTATTCTCCTTTTTTCCTGATATACAGCTTGTTGTAGTAGTCATCCAGCATCCTTTTCATTCCAAAAGGCTCCGCAGTGGTTCTGATACTCTCCCTCATCATCTTTTCCCATTTCTTTTTATCCTTGTAATAGGTGGGGAGCACTTTGTTTAAAAGGACGTCATAAAGGGACTTCAGATCATGGGCATCCTGTTCTTCCACCGAACAGGATTCAAAGGCGTCTCCTATCTGCCAGCCGTTCTCTCCATCTACACAGGCCTCAGGCCACCAGCCGTCCAGGATGGAACAGTTGAGTACGCCGTTCATAGAGGCTTTCATGCCGCTGGTTCCGCTGGCCTCCTGGGGACGTCTGGGATTGTTGAGCCAGACATCGGATCCTCTGGTGAGCATTCTTCCGATATTCATGTCATAGTTTTCCAGAAAAACAACCGCATCCGGGTAGGTCTTCATCATTTTTACCAGATTCGCCACAATGCCTTTTCCCGTATCATCCTGGGGGTGGGCTTTGCCGGAAAAGACGATCTGAAGCTCTCCGCTTTTCAGGTAGGGTTCGATAATTGCGGGATCTGTAAATATCAGATCGCTCCGTTTGTAGGGGGCCGCACGGCGGCTGAATCCTATCAGGATTTTCTCTTTTTTCAGGGTGGAGCCGGTTCTCTCCCTGATAAAGTCGATCAGTTCCTGTTTTATCTCGTTGTGTACGGGAAGGAGCTCTTTTTTCTTTTTGTAGGCTTCTGTTATCCGGGGATCTACCCATGTAGGGGTATGAATACAGTTGGTGATTCCCACAATCTCGCTTCGTCCCGCTATATGTTTCCACATATCATTGGCTGTATCTGCATGCAGCATGGCCACAGCATTGGACTTCCGGGAAAGCCTCAGAGCCGCTACGGTCATATTAAAAGGATCTCCGCCAATCCTTGTCATCTGCTCCCGGGTCATTCCTCTGAAGGCTCCCATATACTCCATGGTTGAAAGATCGTGGGATTCGTTGCCCTGAACGACAGGAGTGTGAGTGGTGAAAACAACGTTTTTTTTCACCTTCCGCCAGGCTTCTTCAAAACTGAAACCTTTGGATTTCCTTTCTTCTATCAGCTCCATGGCGGCAAGAACAGCGTGGCCTTCGTTAAAGTGATATACATCTACGGGAATATCCAGCGCCCTGAGGGCTCTCACGCCGCCTATTCCCAACACAATCTCCTGGGCCAGCCTCTCTTCCTTAAACCAGCCGTAAAGCTGACCACAGATCCAGCGGTCCTCACCGGCATTCCTGCCTATATCTGTATCCAGCAGGTAAAGAGGAGCATTTCCGTAGGCTTCTGTTTTCCATACTTTGACCCATACATCCCGGTCCCGGATCGTCACCGGAATCTCCACTCCCGTATCTTCCAGGTCATATTCGTAGTTTTTGTAACTGTCGTAAGGTTTACCGTCTTCTCCGATATACTGATCTGTATATCCCTGCTTCCATTTGATTCCGATTCCGATGATGGGATACTCCTCGTCATGGGCTCCCTTAAGATAGTCCCCGGCCAGGATTCCCAAGCCTCCGGCGTATATTTTCAAGTCATTGTGCAGTCCGTACTCCATGCAGAAATAGGCGACTGTAGGCATAGCATCTTTCATCTTCTCATTACTCCCGTGGTGGAATACTTCCTAGTATAAAGCATTAGAGGCATATAGTTATCAGCATCAGGAGATTTTTTTTCGTTTCCAATTTCCCGTTCTGATTCTATAATGAATCTATCCATGAACGATTTTAATAACGAACTCCATCATCTGTGGGAATACCTCCATGTACATCCGCTGTTTGCCGCGGGGGTCATCCTTGTGGTCGGGTACTATCTGGGGCGTATGGCCAGGTTTGTCAAACTGCCGGAAATTACAGGGTATATCTTTGCGGGGCTTCTTGTGGGAAAATCCTTTCTGCACATTGTCCCCCATGAAGTAGAGCGCTCTCTGGGTATCTTTACCCAGATTGCCCTCGGGCTTATTGCTTTGACAATCGGGGGGGAGTTTTCCTTTTCCAAGCTGAAAAGGCTGGGAAAGGATGTCGCCATCATTACCGTGGTCCAGATAACAGCGGCATTCCTTATGGTTTCTCTGGCGCTCTGGGCACTGCGTCTTCCCCTTCCTGTTGCCATGCTGGCGGGAGCCATCGCATCGGCGACGGCTCCCGCGGCGACAGTCCATATTGTTCAGACGCTAAAAGCCCACGGAACTTTTGTGGATATGCTCTATGGAGTGGTGGCTCTGGATGATGCGGGATGCGTGATCCTCTTCAGTATTGTCTTCTCCCTGGCAGGAACCATGTTGGGAATCAGCGGCGCAGATCACGGAGCCGGAGCAGCCATCGGCCATATCTTTCTGGAACTGGGGCTGGGGGCTGTGGGAGGGTATCTTATCCACCAGGCCACCTGCCGTATCCGCAGCGAAAACGAGGTTCAGATCATAACCCTGGGATTTTTCTTCTCCTATACGGTCCTTGTGATGGGACTGGGTATGTCTCCTCTTCTGACCAATATGGCCGCCGGTACTGTCCTGATCAATATGTCTCCCAGAAACCACCGGATCTTCAAGGCCCTGCGGCCCATTACGCCCCCCCTTTATGCCATGTTTTTTGTTCTGGCGGGAATGGAGCTGGATCCTGTCCAGTTTCTGAATCCGGTTATCCTTCTGATGGGATCGGTTTATATCATTTTCAGAGCTCTCGGAAAATACGGGGGAGTCTATCTGGGCTGCAGGATGGTAAAAACAGATCATCGGATCAGGAATTATCTGGGATTCTGTATGCTCCCCCAGGCGGGAGTTGCCATCGGGTTGATGGATATCGTTTCGGAAATGCATCTGGGAGAGGGGACGCCCCCTGAAGTTGCTGCTGCAGTAACAGCTTTGAACAGTATTATTCTGATGTCGGTTTTTATCAATGAGATATTCGGTCCGCCGATTTCAAAGTTTGCCCTGATCCGCGGAAACAATATGGAGGAATGATATGGACCTGTTGACAATGATACACCCCGACAGTTGTAAAGCTGGAATTGCAGGGGCCACAAAAGATGAAATACTGGAAAACCTGGCCGATCTGGCTATGAAGCATCCCGCCGCAGCCCATGTGGACCGTGAAATCCTTCTTAAAAATGTTCATGAAAGGGAGGAGAAAGGGTCTACGGGAATCGGAAACCACCTGGCCATTCCCCATTCGGAAGTCCCCGGACTGGAAGAGTTTGTCGTGGCCATCGCCACCAGTCAGAAAGGTGTCGATTTTGAGGCTATTGATAATAAAAAAGCCCGTCTTTTCTTTATGATTCTGGCCCCTGTGGGCGAAGCTGCCAATCATCTGAAGATCCTGGCTATGATTTCCCGTACCCTGTCTCTTCCGGGAGTCCGGCCCGAAATGCTGGCAGCTCCGACGGAAACGGCCCTGTTTGAAGCCTTTGTCTCTCATATCCGGCCTGAAGGGGCTGCTGCGGCAAAGGAAGAAAAAAAGGAGAACATGCAGCTCCTTACTCTGGTGCTTTTTGATCTGGATCTGATCTATGATATTCTGGAAATGTTTCTTCAAAGGGGCATAGAAGGCGCCAATATCACCGAATCCTTCGGGATGGGAGAGTACATTTCCAGCGTACCCCTGTTTGCCGGTTTTCTGGGATTCATGAACGATATTACCAACAGAAGCAAGACCATTCAGGTTCTCATTCCCGAATCCAAAGTCGCTGATGTGGTCGAGGGGATTGAATCCATAACGGGAGATCTGGATAAAAAGCAGGGCGCCGCATTGTTTGTTACGCCGGTGCTTTTGTACAAAGGCACCATGAAAATGCTCTAATCTGGAGGTCTTTTGTACGAATCCAGCGTTAGAGTCCTGCGCCGGGTCCTCACGTAGCGGGCTACGCTCCGGTCCCTGCTCGGCCTCTGCCTTGTCTTCGCACAAAATACCCACAGATATATTTCAGGATGCTCTGCAGATTGTATTCCGTTCTCTGAGCGAAGTTGAAGTGTGCCTACAGACCCAATATCGCTGACGGTCAGGTTAGATGCTCCGCTGCCTGCTCAGTTCAGAGATAGACCTTATTTCCCCCTGCGCCAGCGGGCGGCAATGCCGTTGGGAAGGGAATTGCCTTCTGTTGAAGGGAGTTCAAGGTTGAGAGTTTCCACCTCTCCGGGAGATACACCGGGGAGAGAGGCAATATGGGCCGCCAGCACCTCCATTGTTATTTCCGGATCATGGCAGGAAAGGAGGAAGAACTCCGGATCATTCCCCAAAAGGCGAATACTCAGATCCATCAGTTCGGGGAGATTTTTTTTAAGCACCCAGGTTCTTCCACCCGGGGCTCTTCCGAATGCGGGAGGATCCAGGATGATCCCCTGGTATGACCGTCCCCTTTTAATTTCCCTCTCCATAAAGCGGAGAATATCTTCCACAACAAAACGGACAGTCTGATCCTGAAGGTTTGAAATATCCCTATTCTGCCTGGCCCAGTTTACAGCGCTTTTGGAGGCATCCACATGGCAGACATCGGCTTCTTTTCCTTCTGAGCCTCCCAGGGAAGAAAAGAGGGTTGATCCGCCCGTATAGGCAAATCCATTGAGTATCCTGAGTTCTCTGCCGCAATCCCTGATTGTTTCTTTGAGCCACACCCAGTTGGGAAGCTGTTCAGGGTATATGCCAATCTGTCCATTTTCTGAAAAACGGAGTTCCATAGAAACCGGTCCGTATTTGAAATAGAAGTCTCGGCTCAGGGTCTCCGAATCCTCTGTCGTAAATACCCAATGGCCCTGATTGCCTTGTCTGACATATCTGGCCCGGGCTTCCTGCCATTTCTCTGCAGATAACCGGGGTTCCCATTCTGCCTGAGGAGCCGGACGCTCAAGAATGAGATCACCTATTTTTTCTAGCCGTTTTCCATACCCGCAATCCAGAAATGTATAATTGGTCGGAATCATAAAGCGCATTATAAGATTGTCTGTGCCTCTGGTCTATAGGGAAAAACAGTTGTTTCCTGGAGCTCAGGCAGTATAATTAAAGAAGATTTTTTGCTTCGGGAGAGGAATAATGGAAAACCGGAATATCTATAAAATGGATGATGTGCTGATTATCGCATCATTTCTTATGCTTATACCCATGGGATTTTTCGCCTGGCCCTGGCTGAAAGAGTTTCAGAATTATGATGATTTTATGATCTTTGTTCAGTCGGCCCCAAAGTATCTGGGAGGCAGGTTAGGGACTGTAATCCTTTATGGGGTGGGAGCTGTTACAGCTCAGCTGGTCGGCCGGGGCGTCCGGTATAAAGAGAAGCAGAGTCTGAAAATCCTGGACGCTTTGGAATATTCACGCAAATCCACGGTGGATCAGCTGGCCCTTTCCACAGGGCTGTCCGCTCCCCGGATCAGAACTCTTGTAAGAAAACTCTCCCGCATCCCTTCCTTGAATATCTCTCTGGAAGGGAACAATGTTCTTATAGGGAGCAGAAAAAATCCCTATGAACGTTCTGCAGAATCCTATGAGAGAAAACCAGTCTCTCCTGCGAGAGAATCCGGCAGTTCCTCATCTGGAACGGAAGCTTCTGTTGTACAGCCCCCTGTCTATGAAACACCGCGGGAATCCTCCCCGAAAGGTGAAGTTCCCTCTGAGCTGGAAGCTATTATGAAGGATCCCCAGCTGGGGGTTATAGAAAAAATCCGGAAGCTTCAGGAGTACGGTAAGGCTCATCCGGAGTATTCCCAGGAAGATCTGAAAAGGATGACTCAGAAATATTCCGGCTCCATGATGAAATCACCCTTGACTTCTTCATCGGATGGAAAGGGAAGTAAAAAGAAATTTCCCATCATTCTTCTGGTGATTCTTTTTATGTCCCCTCTCTGGCCTGTTGCGTTGATTATTGTGATTTTAACAATCATAAAGCAGAGAAAAAGTATGATTCCCGGCGGAGAAAGTGTAAAAAAGCTCTAAACAGGGATATATTAATAACTGACAGACCGGAAAAACCAAAAGGGTAAAAAAGGGAGACGGAAATGGAATTGAACCTGCCGGAAGAAATAGAAGCGCATTTGAGGAGAATCCTGGAGACATCCGGGGAGGAGTGGAGCCGTGAAGAGGGGGCTCTGGAAAAACTGGAATCTCTCTGGTTGAAAAAGGAAACCCTTTTTGATGAGCAGATTGCTCTATTGGGAATGGAGAATGTGACGTCTGTAAATAAGGAAGATCCCCGGGGAATGCTTTTTCTGACATTTTCCGGATCACTTGTCAGTCTGGGGTATGGAACAGAACGCTGGATGGAGTACGCCAGTATCAAGATGCGAACGGATGTCCCTTCCATTATCAACTGTGAAAAAACTTCACTGGCGGAAAACCTGCAAAGAGGTAAGGTTGCCCCGTTTACCCATGGTCCTCTGAAAAAAACATCAGCTCTCTATAAAATTGTGGTTTGTCCCGAGGGGGTTTCTCCCTCGGAGCAGGATAAAAGGGTTAGGGAAGCAACCGTTTTTCTGACCAATTCCTTTGTCCATCTCAATCGGGAAGTCACCATGCCTATCCAGGATGTGGAAACCGATCAGTTCAATAAAAAAAATATAGTCTCTTACCTTGCCGGTAAGAGCGGTCTCAGTCAGGATAAAATCCGGACCATTGTGGATGATTATACCTATATGCTGGAAACAGGACTTCTTCTGGGCAAAACGGTATCATTGGGGAAAATCGGAAGATTGTCTTTAAAGGTCAAACCAAAACGGAAGGCAAGGATAGGAAGGAATCCCCAAACCGGTGAAGAAATTACCATTCCCGCCAAAGAAGCGCATATGAGTCCGGTTTTCCGGTTTTCTTCAACCGTGAAAGAAAAGGCCGAACGTTTACCAATACCCGAAGATCAGAAAAAAGAGGAATAAACTAAAAATTCTGAAGAGAACAAAAGGGCAGCCAGAATGTGAATATCTGTTTCTGCCCTTTTTCATTTGAGAGATTATTCCAGAGAGTGAAGGTACCTCTGCAGATCCTTACCGTCGATCAGGTGGCGTGACAGAGCTATTTCTCCGAACCGCCTGTGATCTCCGTGTTTTTGAAACTCCAGAACCTGCCGGACTCCCGTGTAGTTCATAATCCCTTCCACGATGAACCATTGGCCAGCTTTTTCTTTCATCTTTCAACCTCCTGAAAATATCAGTACAGCTTGAAGAAAAATGAGTTGCCCCAACTTTAAATTTTAGTACATTTTCATCTAGAAGGCGAAACTTCCTCCCAATCCTACAGAAATTCCCCTCATCAGAAGGGTTACATCTTCTCCGGGATCATAGGATCCGCCAGTACCGCCGGCGGGATTATCCTGATAGTCTCCTGAGATATTTAGATCATGCTGAATATTTCTGTACTGGCAGGTAATCTGAACACTGATCTGATTAATTGTGATACCCAATGCGGCACCTGCAAGATAGCCGACTCCCCAGGCTTTTTCATAATCCAGGGTGCCATCAACAAAAACAGCCTGCTGGGTCCCTGACAGGTCTTTTTCGATATTTCCTTCCAGAGCCCGCAGGGTAAAGTTGTAATTGGCAGCTGCTCCTCCGAAAAGTTCAATAAACATCATACCCAAAGGGATTTTGGCTTTCAGCATCACATAGGGCATGATGGAATCGGAATAGAACCAGGGACTCTCCGCCTGATCTTCCCCATCGACCATAAGACCATAGTTTGTATTATAGGTAAATCCGATCGGAAGTGAGATAAACTCGCCGAATCCTATGCTGGTCTCCAGGCTCTGTTCCAGGCTGACGCTTCCTTCGCCATAGGTGTAGAGTGATTCCGGAACAAAGACGGAAATCCCCGTTCCTGCCTCCATGGCAAAAAGGGAACCGGATATCAGCAGTATTATCAGCAGTATGCTCAATTTTTTCATTTCATAGCTCCTTAGGGTCTTTTTCCTCTATTATAGTCAACTCCCGAGGTTCTACACAAACATTTCATTGATTTGCCGTTTTTTATAAACGAGGATTAAAGGAAAATGCCGTTTCCTTGCATATCTAGCTGTTCTTTTCCGAATCATGGAGGGATATTATGAAAAACACTTTTCTAAAAAAAATTCTACTGATTGTATTCAGCTCCTATCTCATCTTTTTTGGAATCATATACGTTTCCTTGTCCCGTATCTTTTTCAGCATAAATGAGAAGGTCAGAACCATTAATTATGAATTTCTTCTGGATGAGAAAAAAAGGGCTCTCCAGTTTCAGAGTGAGACGCTCAAATCTGTGATAGAAGGGTATCAGGAAGAGCTGACCAATCTGAATACAGATCATGAGACAAAGATGCATATTATCAGGAAGATTATCCGTGATGCCTCCTTTGGCGATAAAGGGTATTTTTTTGCCTATGACTACAAGGGGCTGCGCCTTTCCTATCAGCCGGCACCTGAGACAGAGCTGGAAGCCAATCTTTTTGATCTGAAAGATGAACTGGGAAATTTCCTGGTGCAGGACATGATCAAGGCGGCTCAAAGCGGCGGAGATTTTACTACCTATTACTGGAACAATCCCTTAACAGATAAAGTGGAACCAAAGGTGGGATATTATACGCCTGTTTCGGTGGACGGTTATAACTTTTTCTTTGGGGTAGGGGAATATATCGGAGATATCGAAGCCAAAAATAATGAATTTTCCCAGCAGCTTCAGACTACGGTTAACCGTTTCAGAATCGTCTTTCTGATGATTCAGATTGCCTATCTGGCGATCAGTCTCGTTGTTCTTTCTCTTCTTATCAGAAGGTTTATCAATCCTCTGAAATCCATTGCCGGATCTTTTACAGCCATCGCATCGGGAGATGCGGACCTGACGGCTCAAATTGAAATCAAGTCGAAAGATGAGATCGGAACCGTGGCAGAGAATTTTAACGGCTTTATAAGAAAACTCAGGGGAATCGTAGAGGAAACCCAGCAGGCAGTGCTTCAAACTGTAGAACTTCAGAAGTCTCTTCAGGAGTCTACGGGAGCCACCAGCCAATCCATTGCCGGTATCAATAGCAACATTCAGGATACGGAACAGCAGCTTCGGCTTTTGAATGAGAATATTCACAGCAGTGTGATCGCAATCGAGGAGATTACCTCCAATATTCAGTCATTTGATTCCCAGATTGAGAATCAGGCCCAGATGGTGGAAGAATCCACATCTGCCATTAATGAAATGATGTCTTCTCTGAACAGCGTAGACGGGATTACAAAAAATAAAAGGGTCTCCATCGAAAAGCTCAAAACCCAGATGACAGAAGGAAAGGAGCTTCTGGAGCATATGCGTGTGGATTTTACCGGGGTAGTCACAAAAATTGATTCCATTAACGAACTGGCAAACATAATCAGCTCCATTGCCAGTCAAACCAACCTCCTTTCCATGAATGCGGCCATAGAAGCGGCCCATGCGGGAGAATCGGGAAAGGGCTTTGCTGTTGTGGCCGAGGAAATCAGGAAGCTGGCGGATTCCACCTCTGTCTCATCTACCAACATTGCCAAAGTGGTCGGCGATATCGCTTCAGGAATTCAGAATACCAATGAGAATGTAATAAGCATAGACGATGCATTTTCAAAAATCAGTCAGGAGATTGAGTCCACAGTCGGTGCTTTTCAGGAAATAGAGTACTCCATTTCCGAGTTGAATACCGGCGGTTCCCAGATTATGAAAGCCTCCCAGGAAATCAACAATGTAACGGCTGTCATCCGGGATGGCTCCATTGAGATTAAAAGCGGTGTGGAAACCATGATGAACAGTTCCAATACGTTGAAATCTGTTTCTGATAATGTTTCAGAAAGGGTCTCCAGTATTTCAGGAGAGTCTGCGGATATTACCAGCGCTATTGACGGTGTGGTGGATATTGCTTCCAGACTTAGTCATATTGTGGATCTTCTGAATACGGAATTCGGCAAATTCCAAACCTGATTTACCCCTTTTTCTGCCGGATAGCCCCTTTGTCTCTTGACGGGAGGGGCTTTTTCCTGCTTTCATGACTCCCAGCTTAATGACAGAGAGAGATATGAGCGATTTTGAAAACTTCTGGGATTTGTACAATCAGTCTTTTCCGGAAGATGAAAAACGGGGGCTTGAACTCCAACGAGAGGTGATGTCCCATCCCGCTTTCAGAATCCGGCATTACAAATCGGATGATTTGTATAATGGATTTATCAATACCTTCCATTTTCCGGATTTTATTTTTGTGGACCATATGGCTGTCACTCCCGAAAAAAGGGGAGCAGGAATCGGTTCTGCCATTAT
Source organism: Oceanispirochaeta sp. (assembly GCA_963677615.2). GTDB lineage: Bacteria > Spirochaetota > Spirochaetia > DSM-2461 > DSM-2461 > Oceanispirochaeta. The sequence goes on from CAXXQW010000006.1 coordinate 867,207, forward strand.
GCAGGAGCTGATTGAAACCGCAGGGAAACCGATTATTCTGGAGGTTGAACGGCCGGTAAATGACGAAGCTGTCAGAAGAGTCGGCTTTTATGAAGCCCTGGGGTTTCATCTCAATGTTTTTGACTACATTCAGCCCCCCATCGAAGAGGGAAAAAAGGATGTTCCCCTTTTTCTCATGAGTTACCCTGAGCGGCTGGGACCGTCAGAATATGAACAGGTCCGCAACACCATCTACAGGAATGTGTATAACTGCTCCTGTTAGGAAATAAATCCCGCTTTTTTCATCATAGCTTTCCCCAATCCGAAATAGAATTCACGAATTCCTGCTTTCTCTCCTCCATCCGGCATGGTATAACTATGAGATAAAAATCTATTGAACATATTCTATCCCATCGGGTAGATCATTTTATAGTCTTAAGGAGTTCACATGTCTGAAATGGTTGTTCTCGGCGATGAAGCGGTAGCTCTTGGTGCTGTTCACGGGGGAGTTTCCTCCTGTTACGGTTACCCCGGCACCCCTTCGACCGAAATTATGGAATATCTTTTGGAATACAGCGAAAAAAACGGGGCGCCTTTCGCCAGCTGGTCCAGCAATGAAAAAACCGCCATGGAGGAAGCTCTGGGTACCTCTTTTGCAGGAAAAAGAGCGATTGTCACCATGAAGCATGTCGGTTTGAATGTGGCAGCCGATGCCTTTATGAACGGATCTCTCCTGGATATCAAAGGTGGTCTTGTTGTTGTGGTTGCTGATGATCCGGGTATGCACTCCTCCCAGAATGAGCAGGATACCCGTTTCTATACGGATTTTGCCAGGGTTCCCTGTCTGGAACCTGTTAATCAGCAGCAGGCTTACGATATGACCCGGGAAGCCTTTGAGCTTTCTGAAAAGTTCCATGTTCCTGTGGTTCTCAGACTTGTTACAAGACTGTCCCACTCCAGGGCTTCTATCAAAACCCGGGATGCAGTGAGTGAAAACAATCTGGATAAAGCCCTGAACAAGCAGGACTGGATGCTCCTGCCGGCTAATGCCAGACGCCGCTGGGGAAGCCTTCTGGACAGGCAGGCGGATATGCTTTCCTATACCGAGTCTACTCCTTCCAATCCGCTGGTTATCAATGAAAAGAATACGTCAAGAGCTGTAATCACCACGGGACTTGGATATAACTATTACAAAGAAAATGAAGGAGAGCTGAAAGACAACCCCAGCCATCTTCATATCGGAGCATATCCCATCCCTGAAAGCAAGGTCCGCCGGATTGCCGCTCATGCGGATGAGATCATTATCCTGGAAGAAGGGTATCCCTATGTGGAACGTCTTCTAAGGGGACTTCTGCCGATGGATAAAGTCATCAAGGGAAAAATGGATCTGGCTGTTCCGCGGCAGGGAGAGCTCAATCCTGATAATATCCGGCCTGTACTGGGCCTTCCCGAAAGAGCCGGTTCTGCGGCTGCTATCGATTTACCCGGAAGACCTCCCCAGCTTTGTAAAGGCTGCCCCCATGATGATACCTACCGGGTGATTAAAGAGGTTCAGGAAGAACTGGAAGAAAGCACTGTCACTTCGGATATCGGTTGTTATGCACTGGGAGCACTGCCTCCTCTGGGTGTTCCCGAAACCATCATCTGTATGGGTGCCTCCATCACTGCGGCCAAAGGGGCTTCCGAAGCAGGGCTGAAAAATGTGATGGCCGTGATCGGAGACAGTACCTTTCTCCATTCGGGACTGACCGGCCTGGTGGACTGTGTTTCCTGCGGTACTGATGTCACGATTATTATCGTTGATAACGAAACTGTTGCCATGACAGGCGGGCAGACCACCATACTGCCCTCATCCCGACTGGAAAATGTGGTGAGAGGAATCGGGGTAGACGATGCCCATCTGATCACGATTCCCGCTCACAGAAAGTTCCACGAGGAAAATAAAGAGAAACTGAAAAAAGAGCTGGCCTACAAAGGGGTTTCAGTTGTAATCGCTGTCCGGGAGTGTATTGAGACTGCCCGGAAGGGAAAGAAAAAGGAGGCAGCACAGTGAAATACGATATTATCCTTTCCGGTGTAGGAGGGCAGGGTGTTCTCTCCCTGGCCGCCGTTATCGCCACAGCTGCCGCAGAAGCGGGATTTAATGTCCGTCAGTCCGAAGTTCACGGTATGGCCCAGCGGGGCGGGGCGGTAATGGCCCATATGCGCATATCCGACGGTGAAATCTATTCTGATCTGATTGCTCAGGGAACCGCCGATATGGTTCTCAGCATGGAGCCCCTGGAAAGCCTCCGCTACCTGCCCTGGCTTTCTGAAAAGGGTATTCTGGTAACTTCCTCCGGGCCTGTTAAAAATATCCCCAATTATCCTGAACTGGAAGAGGTGCATAAGGCTGTCAAAGCTCTGCCCCATGTCAGAATGGTGGATGAGACTGAGCTGGCAAAAGAAGCGGGATCCTCCAAAGCCGGAAATATGGTGATTGTCGGGGCTGCCTCTTCGGAACTCCCCGTTTCCATGGAGGACCTGAAAAAGGCGGTTACCAAACTTTTCTCCCGGAAGGGAGATGAAATCGTACAGGTCAATTTTAAAGCTCTCGAACTGGGGAGCCGGGCATCATGATGCACGACCTGTACAAGGATGAAGAGGTGGAACGGCTTGACCGCCCGGCATTGGAAGCGCTTCAGCTCCTGCGCCTGAAAAAAACGGTTGCCACAGCTCTGACCACCCCGTTTTATAAAGAGAGACTAAACGGAGTGGGGATCACATCTGCGGAAGATATTGCCTGCCTGGAGGATATCAGAAAGATTCCCTACACCACAAAGGATGATCTGAGGGATGCCTATCCCTACGGTCTTCTTTCGGTGGATCAGGATGAAATTGTCCGGATGCACGCGTCCAGCGGGACCACCGGAACCCCCACCGTTATCTATCATACCCAGAATGATCTGGATAACTGGACCAATATGACCGTCCGGTCCCTGAAAGCCACGGGGTGCCATAAAGGCGATGTATTTCAGAATATGATGACCTATGGTCTTTTCACCGGAGGAATCGGTCTCCATTACGGTGCGGAAAAACTGGGGATGCTGGTGATTCCCGCATCCAGCGGTAATACCAAAAGGCAGTTTCAGCTTCTGAAAGACTTTCAGACGACCACAGTCCATGCCACTCCCAGTTATCTTCTGCATCTGTACAGCAGGATGGAAGAGTTTGGTTATTCTCTGAGTGATTTCAACCTGAAAAGAGCCCTGATCGGGGCGGAACCTCATTCGGAAGAGATCCGCCAGAAAATTGAAGAACTCTACGGAATTGATGCTTTCAACTCTTACGGCTTGTCCGAAATGAACGGCCCCAGTGTGGCATTCGAATGTACCGAAAAGAAAGGTATGCACCTGTGGGAAGACGCTTATTATCTGGAGATCATTGACAGGAACAGCCTGAAACCCGTTCCTGATGGAACCGAAGGGGAACTGGTTCTTACTATCCTCATCAGAACAGGTACCCCCATTCTCCGTTACAGGACGAAAGATCTGACATCCGTTATTCCCGGTTCCTGTGCCTGCGGCAGAACCAGCCGGAGGATTACCCGAATTAAAGGCCGGACCGATGATATGCTCATCATCAATGGAGTGAATGTATTTCCCTCTCAGATTGAAGAGGTGATTATGAAAATGCCCGGCATTGGAACCAACTATCTGATCAAGGTTCAGAAAGAAGGGACTCTGGATAAGTTGACCATACAGACCGAAGTGGGAGCAGAGCTGTTTACAGACGACGCCCGGGATCTGCACTCTCTGAAAGAGAGGATCAAAGAGGAGCTTCGGGCTTCCATTACCATTAACCCCTCTGTGGAACTTCATGAACCCGGATTTCTCCCTGTTCAGCAAGGAAAGGCTATTCGGGTTGTGGATGAGAGGCAGGGGCTCTATTAAAATTACACAAACAGGCTTTCTCAGGAATAATCCCCGGGGGAAGCGGTCTTTTTGCATACAGGAAAATGATTCTTAAGGAGGATAACTGTGATCTGGAATCCGAAAGCAGAATGCGACAACAGGGATGACCGAAAGGTTCAGCAGCTGTATAACCTGAAAAAACTGGTGCGGCATGTTTATGAAAACATCCCGTTTTACAGAAAGAAGTTTGATGAGTTGGGAGTGACTCCCGATGATATCAAAACCATTGAAGATATAGCCAAGCTGCCCTTTACCACCAAGGATGAACTGCGCGAGACCTATCCCTATGGCCTTTTGGCGGTTGATGAAAAGGATATAGTCGAGATTCACACCTCCTCGGGAACTACGGGAACCCCGGTTCTGGGTGCATATACAAAAGCGGATATTGCCATGTGGTCGGAAGTGATGGCCCGCTGCCTCTGTATGGCCGGGGAACACCTGACGATGTAGTCCAGAATGCCTATGGCTACGGTATGTTCACAGGCGGTCTGGGAGTCCATTACGGTTCGCATACTCTGGGATGCAATACCATCCCCGCTGCCTCGGGAAATACCAAAAGGCAGCTCATGCTGATGCGGGATTTTAAATCCACCATCCTGACCTGTACACCTTCCTATTCCCTCTATATGGCCGAAGTCGCCAGGGAAATGGGCATCGACTTTAAGGATCTCTCTCTGAAAGCGGGCATCTTCGGGGCAGAACCCTGGAGCGATAATATGCGCAAAGAGATTGAAGAAAAACTGAACCTTCAAGCATATGACATCTACGGCTTAACCGAGATTGTAGGACCCGGTGTTTCCAATGAGTGCGAAGCCCATAACGGCCTCCATGTGAACGAAGACCATTTCTACCCGGAGATCATTGACCCTGAAACCGGAGAAGTGTTGCCGGAAGGAGAAAAGGGGGAGCTGGTTTTTACCACCATTACCCGGGAGGGAACTCCCATTATCCGTTACCGGACCCGTGACATCACCTGGTTGTGGCATGATGAGTGCCCCTGTGGCAGAACGACTGTAAAAATGCACCGCCTTCTGGGCCGGACCGATGATATGCTGATTTTGCGGGGAGTCAATGTCTTCCCCAGTCAGATCGAGCATGTTCTGATGCGGATCGAAGAGACCGAGCCCCATTATCAGATTGTGATAGACAGGGGAGATTCCCATCTGGATGAAGTAGAGCTCCATGTGGAAGTGGAACCCAGCTTTTTTACGGATGAGACAAAAGCCCTGGAAAAAATCAAAAACAAGATTCATGCTGAAATCAAGCAGGAGCTGGGAATCAGCATGCTTATAAAACTGGTGGAACCCAAATCTATCGCCCGTTCAGAGGGCAAAGCCAAACGGGTTATCGACAAAAGACAGCTTTGAGTGATAAGGAGACAGAATAGATGAAGGTAAAACAGATTTCGGTTTTTCTTGAAAATAAAAAACGGCCGCCTGGCGGAAGTTACCCGCATCCTGGCGGAAGGAGATATCTGCCTGAAAGCTATGACCATAGCTGATACGGCGGATTTCGGAATACTCAGGATAATTTCAGAACAGCCGGAAAAAACCCTTGAGCTTCTGCAGAAAAATAACTTTACTGCCCGGGTTACCGAAGTTATCGGTGTCCGTCTGGATGACAAACCCGGGGCTCTTCACGAAGTGATGGAAATTTTTTGAAAAAAACCAGGTCAATATCGAGTACCTTTATTCCACATTGATGATGGAAGAGGGAAAGGTGGTTATCATGTTCAAAGCTGGAAGATATCGATCATGGCCTTGATATTATCAAGAGCAATGGCATGGAGGCCATCACCGCCTTTTGAATACTTACACGTCGGTCCGATCGGAACATCTGAATCATCACGGTTATCTCTTCGGAGGGCAGATGCTCTTCTGGCGTGGACGAGTTCGCCTGGCTCACCGCTTCCCGGGACTTCCCGGGGTACCGGCTGGTCACCAGGGGGATGGACCGGATCAGTTTCGAGCAGTCTGTTGTCAACGGCTCGATCCTCCGGTTCCATATCCTTCCTGTGAACCAGGGTAACAGCAGCGTCCGTTATCAGGTGGATGTCTATGCGGACGAACCGGGAGCCAGCAATGAGAAACTTGTATTCTCCACGGTGGTGACATTCGTCAGCATCGCCTGCAAAGGGGAGAAATCTCCCTCTGCCCAAAATGGAAACCCTCCGCTCTCAGGCCGAAGACTTCGACCACTCCTCCTACTCCCCCTCCATCGGCGGCCCCGCTCCGGGGTGTGATGATCCGGATGATGAGTAGGATCTGTTAACTTGATTGTGCTCTTCATGTTTCAAAAAAAGGGGCAAATCCCGCTGAAGAGATAGCCCCTTGATATCCAATTAATAAAGTTTTCTTATGGTTCGGTGGAAGAGTAAACGTCCGCTTCAGCTTCAGAATAACCTATATCATTTAGCATCTGCAGTACTTCTGTTTCAGAATCAAAAGTTCCATCTTCATCAAGATCAATTCCTGTCATAGTAAAAGATAAAGTGTCTCCATTTTTAGAGATTGAACCTTCATATAAAGGTCTGTAAGAAATCGTTCCAAATTTTTCATAGACATTAAAGGAGGAATTTTCCAGAGTCATAGTGGTACCAGGTTCCGACATAGTCTTCATCCTGTTCCTGCATCAGCAGGTCGCAAGAAAAGAAAAGGGTAAGAGAAGCAAGAGAGAAAAGTAACAAAGCAAGTTTTTTCATTAGTAAACACTCTATTTTATATCATATAATATCTTATATTTTTTAAAAAGTAAACAGATGTTCTATAGATGATGACAGTTTATTTTATGGGTTGAATATTTCTTTATGATGAGAGGGAGTGTTATAGATTATTTTAAAGCAGCCCCTCGGAAGAGGGGCTGCAACAGGTCCGGCTAAACCTGAAATTGTATTTATATTCTGATTTTGATCATACTATGTTTTTACGCTGTATCTAGGGAGTTAGACATACAGTTTAAAAAGTCGATTATTAATATCAGAAAACAATTTACCAGTGATGTTCGGAAAACTTCCATTCCGGATTGACCTTCTGCATTTCAATTTCGTCGTTCCGGTCGGTTATCCCACAGGCCAGGTAGTTCTGATGCAGCTCATCCAGTTTTTCGTAGTCCAGCTCAATCCCCAGTCCCGGTTCGTTTGAGACACTCAGGGAGCCGTCTTCAAATTCGATCCTGCCCCCTTTTATCACCTCTTCGCACTGCCAGGGATAGTGGGTATCCATAGCGTAGGAAAGCTCAGGTATGGCACAGCCCAGATGGGTCATCGCCATAAGGGAAATTCCCAGGTGACTGTTGGAGTGCATGGACAGGCCCTTGCCGAAGGTGGAACAGATCCGGCCCAGTTGCATGGACGCATCCAGGCCTCCCCAGATATGATGGTCCGAAAGGATAATATCTTCCGATCCGTATTTGATGGACCCGGGAATCTCATCAAAGGAAGTGGTGCACATATTGGTTGCCAAAGGGATGGAAACCTGTTGTCTCAGTTTTCCCATAGCTTCCTGGGTTTTGCAGGGATCCTCGTAATACTCCAGTATCCCTTCCATCTTCCTTCCGTATTCAATGGACGTTTCCAAAGACCACACCGCATTGGGATCCAGCCTTAGGGGAACCTGGTCGCCGAAGCTTTTGTGAAGAGCCAGGATGGTGTCCACTTCCACCTGAGGGTGAAAAACCCCTCCTTTCAGCTTGATAGACTTGAAACCGTACTCCCGGCACATCTCCCGTGCCTGGTAGACAACTCCCTCCGGATCCAGCGCAGCGGCTTCCTTCTTTTTATGCCATCCCGCAGCATCGGGGTTTCCTTTCAGACCGAATCTACCGCCGGCACCCTCATACTTGTAAAAAAGGTATGCCGAAAAATCTACCCGGTCTCTGATCCGTCCCCCCAGAAGATCAACTACGGGTTTTTCTACGGCTTTTCCGATGATATCAAAAAGGGCCACGTCTATGGCGCTAAACATTCTGACGGAAACTTTTTTATGGGAATAACCTACTGTCAGACTGTCTTTTACGCTACTGAATTCTCTGTCTATGGCATTCCTTATAACATTCCTTTCAAAGGGATCCATACCGATAATCGTTTTTTTGACTTTTCCGAGGGATTCCAGGACTGAAGAACCTCCTGCAATCTCGCCAATACCGCTGATTCCTTCATCTGTCTTGATTTCGATGATAATTCTCAGAGCAAAAGGGGCATGAAGGCCGGCAGCATTCAGCAGGGGCGGGTCTGTAAATGCGATGGGGGTAACTACTATGTCTGTGATTTTCATATTCCTGTGTTTCCTTTAACTTTTTACTCCGCCTGCAGCCAGGCCTCCAATAAGAAACCGCTGCAGGAACATAAACAGGATGACCACGGGAACAGCGCTGAATACGGCAGCTGCCATAACCCCGTTCCAGGGGGTGAAGTCACCCGAAATGAGAGAAAGGAATCCGATGGAAACCAGTTTCTTTGATTCGTCTGTGATAAAGGATAAAGGATAAATCACATTACTCCACCCGATAATGAAAGAGTAGGTTATGGTTGCCACAACCCCCGGCAGAGCCAGAGGAAACATGATCCTCCATACCGCCTGGAGCTTGTTGCACCCGTCTATCATGGCTGCTTCCTCCAGTTCTCTGGGGAGAACATTGAAATAGCTTCTCATCATCCATATGGAATAGGGCAGGGCGAATGTACAGTAGACCAGTATCAGTGAGAGCAGGCTGTTGTAGAGTCCCATTTTGATCACAAGCATCAGAAGTGGCGTGGTAAGGATCATCTGGGGAAACATGTACACATAGAGTATCCCCTGTGCAATGGAGTCTCTCCTTTTGTAGTTGAATCTGGCGAGGCTGTATCCAGCCAGTGTTGCTATGGCGATACTGATCAGTGAGGACGAAATGACAACAATCAGGCTGTTCCAGATGTAGTTTTTAAACTTAAGCTGTGAGGCGTATTCTGTGCCGTTCCATATGTTTTTATAGGATGAGAGATCCAGTTCTGTGATACCCAGTTTTACTTCCCTGGTCATGATTTTGTCTACAGAGGTCAGAGAACTCTTAATCATCCAGTAAATGGGAAAATCGATGATAATAATGGCCAGGATCAGGGTCGCGAAAAAGAGGGTTTTTCTGCTGAGCTTCTTTACTTTGGTTATATTCATTGGAGAGCATCCTTTTTCTGCATTTTCGTATGAATGAAAAGGAAAACGGCCAGAAGAAACAAAATGGAAACAGACATGGCTGCTCCCTTGTCATAACGCATATTGATAAAAGAAAACTCATACGCCAGAGTGTTCATAATGTGGGTTGAGCTTCCGCCTCTTGTTAAAAGCCAGATTACATTGAATGCGTTGAACGTCCAGATGATACTGAGAATGATGGATGTTTTCAGAACACCGGATATGGACGGTACGGTGATAAAAAAGAAGCGGTGGACTCTTCCGGCTCCTTCCACTTCCGCCGCTTCGTAAAGCTCTTCCGGAATGGACTGAAGTCCTGCAAGGATCATCATCATCATTTGGGGATATCCCATCCATATTCCCACCATCAGGACGCAGCTCAGGGCGATTCCTTTCTGTCCGAGGAAATTTATAAAATCTGTTATCAGGCCCATCCTCGAAAGGAGAATGTTAATAATGCCGTACATGCCGTCGAACATCCAGTTCCAGGCAGTCAGGCTGGCAGTCACAGGAATAATCCAGGGGAGCATCAGCAGCGTACGTGCCAGACCTCTTCCCGGGAATTTTTTATTCAGCAGCAGGGCCAGTCCGAAACCAAGGACTATTTTTCCCATTGCTCCGATTATTGCGTACACAAATGTATTTTTCAGCGAAATGAAAAACCTTTCATCTCTGTACACATCAAAATAGTTTTTCAGTCCTACAAATCTGTGTCCCGGTTCGATGGGACGCCACCGGAAAAAACTGAGAGTAAAGGAGTATAAAACAGGAAAAGCAACAATCGCCAAAAGAACCAGCAGCGCGGGGAAAAGAAAGCGTATGCCGATTTGATTGTCCTTTTCTTCCAGTGATAATGTTTTTCTAAATAGAGACATAATTCCTCACAGTAAAGAACTCCCGCCGGAATCATGTTATGACGGGAGTTCTCAGTGCCTTTTCTATTAATCGTTAATGGCTTCTTCGACTTTTTTGGCCATCTCTGCTGCAACCCTTTCAGCGCTCCAGCCGTCAACGGCAATCCTGGACAGGGCGTCATCAAAAAGGAAAGAGCTGTAAAGTGCATTAAGCCTTGCATCCGGATCATAAGGATAGGATACATTAATGGCTTTTCTGGAATCCTGCATCAGAACTTTCTGGTTCTGGTCGAGATTGTCGAAAAGAGCATTTTCCATAACATCTTTTTTCAGGGGACTGTAATAACCAAATCCCATGATTTCAAACATGGATACCTGTGTTTCCTCTTTAAGCAGGTATTTGGCGAACGAAACAGCTGCTTCGTTGTTTTTCTTTTTAAAGATTGTGATAGATTCCGGATTTGCTGACATAACCGAGGCAGCAGGTCCGGCAGGGAAGGGGATCATCATAAGATCCTCAGGACCGGTGCCTGTTGTTTCATTGAGTTTTCCCATGATGCTATTGGAGTTGTATACCATTCCAATATCTCCGCCAATGAAAAACTGATTGTTGGATCCGCCGTCCCAGGTTGTACAGGCAGCAGGAACTGTTCCGCTTTCCCAAACCTTTTTAATATAGTTCAGGCCGTCAACGGCTTGCCTGGAGTCTATAGCTACATTACCGTTTTTATCCAAAAGGCTTGCTCCATAGGAGTAAAGAACGCTAAGGCAGAAACTGGCTGAGTCTCCGAATCCCTTTCTGCTGAAAGCAAATCCCATCCCGTATTTTCCATTGGCAGGATCATTGATTTTTTCTGCGGCTTCCAGGAGGTCTTCCCATGTCTGAAGTCCTTCATAATAGTAGATCCCGTTTTCATCCTGTTTCAGCTCTGTATCATAACCGGCTTCAGCAAGCCAGTCTTTTCTCGCGTGGAGACCGGCGGGACGTACAAAAAGGGGAATTTCCAGAAGATCTCCGTCTACGGTGAACATTTTCAGACTTCCTTCACCAAACTGGTCACGACCGATCTCGTTTACGATATCATCAACAGGCAGAACTGCTCCGGTTTCGCTGAACTCCACTCCGGGACTGCTATTCCAGATAATCATATCAGGATAGACTCCGGCAGAAATGCTTGTTACGAGTTTGGTATGAAAATCGTTGGTGGGGATTCTCACATAATTCACACTTATTCCTGTTTCTCTTTCGAAATTGGTTCCCACTGTATCAAACGCTTTGATGATGGATTCAACAGGGCTGTTGATCATCCATACTTCGACTTGCCTGGGGGCTTCATTTTTTTCTTTCTGTCCTTCTGCAGTGACGGCTGTCAGAGATAGCAGTATGACCATCACTGTCACAAGGAATTTACATAAACGGTTTTTCAAAACTTCCTCCTGGGTGCTTTTGATTTTGATATATATGGTATACCGCGTATACTACTATGTCAATCTAAAGTTGTTATAACGTGAAAAATAAGCTAAAATCCTCATTTATATATAAGGTTTGATAGATTTCGGTATACCATATATACTGAATAAAAGGAGATTTTGAGAAAAGCCTATGGACATTGAAAAAAGTACTGTTCTCGATATTGATCTGAGTGATCCCACCATCACCTCAGGTGAGAGAACATACAGGATTATCCTTCAGAAAATTCTCAAAGGAGAATTTCCCCCGGGCATGAGGTTAACCCGCCGCCCTCTTGCAAAAATGCTGGGAGTCAGTCATATCCCGGTACTGGAAGCGATGAAAAGGCTGGAGCAGGATGGTTTGATTGAATATCACCCCCATTGGGGATCCATTGTCACAATTCCCACCCCCGATAAAATACGGGATATGTTTGTTTTGAGGGAAGCTGTTGAGTGCCAGATCGCCCGGATCCTTTCTCAATCCGTAAATGAGGAAGAAAAGGAGGCGCTCAAACAGCTGGCCGCCCAATTGGACAGGCTTCCTTTTGAGGACTCCGATTCCTACCGCTATACAGAGCTCCATTATAAATTTCATCTTACCCTTGCAGAATCTTCGGGCTCGATTCTTTTATACAAAGCTCTGGAACGGAACAACTTTCTCTGGCTGATGTGCCTGCAGGGGCAAACCAAACGGCCCCGGCCCCCGGAGTCTCTTAACCGTCATATCCTCTTGATAGAAACCATATTGAAAAATGACCCTCAGGCATCTGAAGATGTTATGAGAGAACATGTAAGGTACGGATTGGAAGGCCTTCTTAAGGATTTTCAGGAAGAGGGTGTCATTTCTGAAGACCAGGTATGATTCTTGTTTCTGGTCCAGATCAATTGATTGAGAGTTCTGTGACAGTGTTCAGTTCCTGTGAAAGGTTATATTCTCATCCACCCGGAATTGTACAATCTCCCGTATCAGATCGTAAGGAATGGGTTTGTCATAGGGAAACTGGACCGATCCTTTACCCTGCTTATAGGCAGACAGTTTTTCTTTAAACTGTTCATGCCCGCTGGGGGTGGCATAGAAGCCCAGGTGTTTTTTCTGTGCTCCGAAGTAAACAAGAGGCTTCCCGTTTAGTTTATACCCCGGCATGCCGTAAGATATCAGTTCTTCTGCATCAGGAGCTTCTTGTAGGATGATTGTTCTTACCTTACTCAGAATAGATCGTATCTCTTCTGGCTGCCTGTTTATATAATCTTCCACCGGGTTCACTGGAACTCCTCTTTCTCTGCTTTTGCAATGTAAAGAGGGTATTCTTCTGTAAATCTCATTGTGTAAATTCTGTGTTTCCCCATATTTTTAATCCTAAATCCTTTTGTTTAACCGGGGTTATCTTTTATAAATACATACCATCTTGAACAAACAATCCATCTTTTGCTTATCGTTTTGATAAATAAATATAAAAAATCTTCTGATTTTTTTAGCAAACTGCCTGAATTGGAGTATATAATTATCTCTATATAGATTACAAGGAGATCCTATGACCAAAACGGTTATCAACGCAGGAGTCTGCGGTTTTAAAACTACGATCAAGGCGGAAAGTCAGGACGGACAGAACGTGAATCTTCAGATTGAATCGGATTGTCCGGATATTCGAAAAATGGCAGAATCCCTGAAGGATGTGGATGCCTTCAGTGCTGTTTTTGGCAAGATGACTGATTCGCCGGTTTATAAACTGGCAGCAGAGCACTGCTCCCATGCCGCCTGTCCGGTGCCGATGGGGATCCTCAAATCCATAGAAGCGGCCGGTTCTCTGGCTTTGCCGAAGGATGTTTCGGTAACCATAGAAAACGAATAAAAAAGCTTCATTGCCCAAGGGGGATTCATCAGTTATACTCCCCCTATGGAACGGTACCGAATTGTTATTACAGATAACCTTTTTGATCACAGCCATGAGGAGGAAGAGGTCCTTTCGGATGACCGTTTTATCCTGGAATCCTACAGGCATCTGAAACCTGAAGAACTGAAAAAGGCTGTAAAGGGTGCCGATGCCCTTCTGGTCAATATGGCCAGGATCGACAGGGAACTGATTGAATCCCTGGACAAATGCCGCATTATCTCCCGGTACGGGATCGGTTATGACAATGTGGATGTCAAAGCTGCCTCCGAGAAAGGAATTGCCGTCGGTATTGTCCCCGATTATTGCGTTACCGAAGTGGCGGAACATGCGGCTGCTCTTCTTTTGAGCTGTGCCAGAAGGGTACCGCAGCGTCATGGTCTGGTTAAGAAAGGCCACTGGCGGGACTCTCCCGGGCATACCATCTATAGAATAAGAGGTTCGGTTATGGGGATCTTCGGTTACGGACAGACCGGAAAGGCTCTTCTTCAGCAGGTAAAAGGATTCGGATTTTCCCGGATTCTGGTCTGTTCCAGAAGTCTGAAACCGGGAACCCGTCTGGAGAATGGCGCTGAAGTGGTCTCTTTGGATGACCTTCTCACCCTCTCGGACTATCTGTCTATTCATATTCCCTTAAATGAAGAAACCAGGGGAATCCTCAACGAGCAAAAACTTATGTCTATGAAGAAGGGCAGTATTTTGATTAACACAGCCCGGGGGGGAGTTCTCTGTGAAAAAGGATTATACAACGCTTTGACGCGCGGCCCCCTGCGAGCGGCGGCACTGGATGTATTTGACCGTGAACCACCGGATCCTGACAATCCACTGCTGGCCCTGGATAATGTGGTTGTGACCGATCATGAAGCCTACTTCAGTGAGCAGTCTGTGGTGGATCTGAAGCGGAAGGCTGCCATGAATGTTTATGCTGCACTTATAGAAGGATCACCTCTGTACCAGGTTCCGCCTCTCTTTTCAGCCGGGGATATATAGAACGGAAATATCTTCTCCCGCGGAGGTTCTGGATTTCTGAAAATTCAGAGGGTCTGTTACAGGTTCTCCGTCGATCAGATAGTAATAGCCGTAACGGCCGGGTTTGATTCTGAGTGTTACCTTGTATGTCCCCGGTTCTGTTTCTTTCATGTTGGTCATATAGGGATCCCATCTGTTGAAATCCCCTGCCAGGTAAACTTGTTTTCCAGGTTTGGTATGTATATGAAAACTCACCCTGGAGTTCTCCATCAGTTGGGGGCTGAGTGTTCCGGATACGGGAGGTTCGGGAAATTTCAGCTTTGAGAGCAGCAGGCCGTTTCTGTCTGATATGGTTTCAGGGTTATTTGGATCGGTTTCCCAGATTCCATCTACGACGACCCGGTAGGTCAATGTCTTTTCCGCAGGTGCAGGAAGGATGAGAAAATAAACCCCGTGATTGTTATACATATAGGTGTGTATTTCCCTGAAATCTTCATGGGAAAAGGCGGCTCCCACATATCGGACCGGTCTGGATGGTTTATATGTGAGAATAAGATAATCTCTCCATAATTCAGGAGCAGATGCTTCGGTAATACCTGTTATTTTCAGATGCAGCTGAACATCCTGAACTTCAAATGCCGGGAGAGTCGAAATTGTAAACAAACCGATTATAACGAGCAGTATGTGCTTTCTCATCTTTTAATCCTGTGTGAGATTCGGGCGGATTCTTCCATTATATGGGTAAAATCCCCTGTAATAAGATTTTCGGTTTTTTTCGCTTTGAAGTTGACCGGACTTGAAAAAACTTTTGCTCCCTTGAAAATTTGCCGAAAATCATAGGAAGATGAGAGAAATATGCCTAGCCGAGAAGATATAGAAAGCTTTAAAACCACAATCAATCAATGGGGAAATGAACCTGCCGTCATGGCACAACTGGGCGAAGCGATTGAGGATGTTCTTCCCCCCGAACCGTCTCTGGAAGAAACCCTTGGTATGGATCAGTTCGAAGGAGATGATCTCTCATTGGATGAACTTCTGAATCAATCCGGTTTTGATGAAGAGAATCCTGCAGAAGCAGAGCAGGAAGATGTTACCGGTACTTTTGATCTGGAAGAGCTGGCGGGAATGGAAGCTCTTGCCGGTTTGGATGCCGAAGAAGAATCATTGGATTTCGATATTTCCGGCGGGATGGAAGATCTTGGCGGGATGGAAGATCTCGGCGGGATGGAAGATCTCGGCGGGATGGAAGATCTCGGAGAGATGGAAGATCTTGGCGGGATGGAAGATCTTGGCGGGATGGAAGATCTCGGAGAGATGGAAGATCTCGGAGAGATGGAAGATCTCGGAGAGATGGAAGATCTCGGAGAGATGGAAGATCTCGGAGAGATGGAAGATCTCGGAGAGATGGAAGATCTCGGCGGGATGGAAGATCTCGGCGGGATGGAAGATCTTGGCGGGATGGAAGATCTCGGCGGGATGGAAGATCTCGGAGAGATGGAAGATCTTGATGATCTGGGAAGCCTTGACGATCTGGACAGTCTTTCCGCAGTGGATGAAGATGTTGAAGGATTCGGAGACCTGGGCTTTTCGGGTTTGGGTGATCTTCCCGGTTCAGAAGAGGATGCAGAAGAAATTGAGGAACTGGGTGACATCTCAACAGACAGCGGTATAGAAGAACCCGAGGAGATTGATTTAAGCGAACTGGACAGTTCCGATGAGGAGTTTGATCTTTCAGCCCCGGGAGAAGAAATTGATCTTACCTCTCCCGATGAGGATATACCGGATTTCGAAGGGATCGATGAACTCTCCCTGGATGACGAGAACGATGAAACCATGCAGTTTTCCATGGGAGATCTGGGAGACCAGTTTAACTTTCAGGAAGGCATCAGTTTTGATGACGATCTGGAAGCTTCCCTGGACAGTCTGGATACTCTGGATGATACATTCCTTATGGAAGATCATGAAGATCTGGCTGATGAAGAAGATCAGTTCGAGATATCAGAAACGGATATGGAATCCCTTCAGGATACCCTCAGAATTCTTCCTCTCAACCTGAAACTGAATATTCAGGATGCTCTGGCCGATGCAGATCTTACCAGTGAGCGATATAGGAAGCTCATTGAACTCCTTGTCAAAGGAAGTACTCCCAGAGTCATTGCCAATGAATTTTTTAATATAACCGGCAAAAAAATCCAGTTGCCCAAAGGATACCAAAGGCAGAGCGGAAGGGTTTTCGAGAGGAAAAAAACAGGTTTTATCTATCAGTTCAAAGAAAAGGGATGGCCGCTTGTCCGCCTGATCTCCCTGATTCTTGCAGGACTGGGACTTCTGGTTTATCTTAGTTTTCAATTCCTCTACAGACCTCTGCAGGCTCTGGTTTATTACAATCAGGGACTGGATAAAATTGAAAAGTTTGAGTTTGAAGAGGCCAGGGAACTCTTTCAAAAAGGGTATTTCGGATGGACTGTTTTTAAAGTCCTTGATATTGAAGGATGGCCTTTGAAAAATAAATTTCTGGAGTATGCAGAGGCTTTCAGCGGGCAGCGGAGCTATAATGATGCTCAGGAAATGTACGAAGGGCTTGTAGGCGAGTACAGGGATTACATAGAAGGCTATCTGGAATACGGAAAGTTCCTGACCAGGGAAAAAGGAGACTATGAGAAGTCTGCGGAAATTCTCTCCATGGGGTTGGATCAGGATCTCTACAATTATGACCTGATGCTTGCCCTGGGAGACAACTATCTTAAATGGGCGGAAGAGGATCCTTCCAAACTGGAAGATGCCCGTTTTCAGTATGCCAGTGTTATGGCCCGCTATCGCAACAGGGATGAAGTTGTCTTAAGGATGCTCAGATATTTCCTGATAAGGAAGGATGATCAGAATATCAGAATGATGGGTGGTATCTTTCAGAATAAAGCTTCCATTAAAGCCGATCCGGCTTTCGCTTCCGAGACTATGGCAAAACTGGGAGGATACTTTATTGATACCAATGAAGTATCTGAAGCGAAAGACTACCTTTTTAAAGCGGAAGAACTGGATGAAACGGTACCGGAAGTGCATTATCAGCTTTCCCGGTATTTTAATAAAACCTACAATACCAGCCAGGAAAAATCAGCTCTCCAGAAGGCTTTGTATTACCTGGATCAGAAGTCGCTTCTCAGTGGTGATGAACTGTATATGAAGATTGATGTACACAGGAGAAGAGGGGAGCTTCAGCTTATTGAGGGCGATACCGCGATGGCTGAAAATGAGTTCACCCTGGGGATCCAGCTGCTGGAAAACAGCCGGTCAAGAGGAATGGTTGGATCCAGGCCGAATATCGGGCTCCTTTATGCAGATATGGGCAACCTTCTATACGATATTCACGATGATCTGGATGGTGCTCTGGTGTATTTTGAACTGGCAGAAAAGAACCAGTACAGCTCAGGTATCCTTTCCTACAAAAAGGGGTATGTACTCTATGACCGGAAAGAGTTTGACAGGGCTGTTCTGGAATTTGAGAAGTCCATGGAAGTTCTGCAGGATAAGAGAAGTTCCCGTTTTGCCCTGGCCAATACTATGCTGAAAAGGCAGAATCTCTTTGGAGCCAGGAGCCTCTATAATGATCTGCTGAGAGAGCTGAAGCTGGAGGAGAGCAGCCTGCCCTATCTGGCTCCGGAAGATATTATTGAACATCGTTCTCTGGTGAATTATTTTATTATGGTTTACAACAATCTGGGGTATGTGGAGTATGAGCTTTCCCGGAGAAGCCGGGATCCCCAGAGACAGAGTCAGGCTCTTGTGTATCTGGCCAAAGCCGCTGATTATGCCGACCGTCTGGATCGGGATCCCAATACAGGAGTCCGATCCCGCCCCGAGGACAGTCTGGTTTTTCTCAATACCATGGCATTGCTCAAACCTCTTCCGGATTCGGAAGTCTATATGATGGATGAGATCCCCCGGGAACCGGGAAAACTGCTGCTGAACAATTAACGCCGCTCCCCTCGTCTGTTCATGGTGAAAAAAAAGTCCCCTTCGGGGGGACTTTTCTCTTCATTTCATTCCTATCTTTTATTTTACCGGAACCATCCAGTCGTATTTATCTTCCACAACACCGTACTGTATCCCTTTCAGCTCTTTCAGAAGAGACATGGTCAATTCCTGGGGCTCTCCATTGCCGAAAACACTTTTTTTGCCATTATGGGTGATGGAGGT
This sequence comes from Oceanispirochaeta sp., assembly GCA_963677615.2. GTDB lineage: Bacteria > Spirochaetota > Spirochaetia > DSM-2461 > DSM-2461 > Oceanispirochaeta. The sequence continues at coordinate 885,662 of CAXXQW010000006.1, forward strand.
TATCGGCGTTATTCCCGCCGCTGTACCGGTGACAAAACACTCGGCCGCGCTATCCTGGACCTCTTCAAGTGCCAGTTTTCTTTCTTCTACAGTCAACCCCCTGTCTTTGGCAAGCTGAATAATACTCTTCCTTGTAATTCCGGGGAGGATCGTGTCGCCCAGGGAGGGGGTAACCAGGGTTCCCTCTTTGGTAAGGCTGAAGAAGTTGCATGACGATCCCTCTTCTATATATTTTCCCTCTTTGGCATCCAGGAATATAGCTTCCATAAAACCTTCATCTCCTGCCTTTTTCTTGGCCAGAGCGGGAATTACGTAGTTGGCATCACATTTTATCCAGCCGGTGCCTTTGGGGGTGGCCCTTATCATGTCGGTTGTAACCGCATCGTAATTGGTAGCAGTAAAGTAGGCAGATACGGGTGTGGCTATTACCACCAGCCAGGGGTGTTTTGCCAGACCGATGCCGATACCGGGTTCAGACCAGGTGAAAGGTCTCAGATAAATGGAGCCGGCAGTCAGGAAGGAATCCTTTTCCCAGGAGGGATCGTAATTGACAGTAAATCCCAGCTGCTCATTTCTGGCGGGGACGCCCAGAATGGCATCAGTACAGAAAGGAACATCCACTGGCGGCATATGAAGCCCTTCCATAGATCGGGCCATCCTTTTGGAATTTTCTTCAGGCCTGAAAACCTTTAATCCCCCTTCCTTCTGGGGAAAGGCTTTAACCCCTTCAAAGCAGCCCATACCGTACTGACTTGTATAGTTTACAAGGGGGAGATCCGGAAAGGAATTCCTTTTCTGCATAAGATCGCTATGGTCTTTTTCGCTGAGATTGGCCTCTTCTTCGGGGGTCAGGTGTTCCTGTTCAATATAATTTCCGGACCATGTATTTTCATATTTACCAACAAATACCCAAGGGTATATGGACAGCGTAAAAGCCATGCTTGTCTCCTGTGTAGAAATTTTAGATAATTTATCATATTATAATGGATATTCATATTAGTCGAGCGTTCAGGATACATTTTTGGTCCTGATTGAAATAATAAACAAGGAAGGATTATTTTGATAAATCATGTAATTATCATGGCGGGTGGAGCAGGAAAAAGGCTTTGGCCTGCTTCTCATGCAGAGAGACCCAAGCAGTTTATGACTGTTCAGGGTGAGGATTCCCTTTTCTGTTCAACCGTGAAAAGAGCAGCCAGCCTTAAACTGAGCGGGAAAATCCTCGTTGTTACCCATAAAGATCACATTTCAGCTGCATTGGAGGATGCTGCGCATCTCTCACAGGAGATCCGGAGCAAACTGGTTTTACTGGCGGAACCCGAAGCCAGGAATACGGCACCGGCTTTGTCCTATGCAGCTGCCTGGCTGAAGGAACAAGACCGTAATGACAAAGCTGTTTCTCTTGTTCTGGCTGCAGATCATCTTATTGAAGATTTAAAAACATTCGCAAAGGATGCGGAAGATGCCGCCCGGCTGGCAGAAAAAGGCTATCTGGTGGTGTTCGGAATAAAACCGTCCTTTCCCTCTACCGGGTATGGCTACATCGAAGCGGGGAAGGAAGATGCACCTGGTTTCAAGGTCCTTTCGTTCAAAGAGAAACCGGACCTTGAAAAAGCTGAAGAGTTTCTGGCTGCGGGGAATTTCTTTTGGAATTCAGGTATGTTTACCTACAGGCTGGATACTTTTACAGAAGAACTGAAATCCGGAACTCCCGAAATGATAAGACCTTTTGAAAACTCCTTTTCGTCTCCAACCGTAAAAAAGGAAAACGGTGTCTCTGTGATTTTACCGGATGAAAAGCTGGAGGCCCTGTATCGGTCTCTTCCCAAAGACTCTATCGATTATGCCCTTATGGAGAAAAGTTCCAATATCGCCATGGTGGGAGCGGGATTTGACTGGAATGATGTGGGAAGCTGGGATGTTATTGCCCAGTTGAACCCCAAGCCGAAGCAACCGGTCTTTGAAACCGGAGGATCCGGAAATTTTGTTTATGGCGATATCCCTGTGGCCTTCTGCGGAGTGGATGATCTTATCGTTGTTATGGAAAAAGGGAAGCTTCTGGTTTGTAAAAAGGGCTCTTCCCAGCAGGTTAAGGATGCTGCTGAATATTTTCTCAATAAATAGTTGGTTTCAATGCCCGGCCGGTCCCTCTTTTTTAAAAAGACGGACCGGTAATTTTCCCCTTTTTGTTAAAGAATTGTTCTTTTTTGTTTTAATCTGAACTTCCAGGGAATCCTTCCTTTTTTCAAAAGTGAATTTTTTATTTTTCCTCTTTTTCTACAACTAAAGTTGTATTGCCCCATCGTCAACTCTGGTTTATTATTGAGTATATTCCCCAAAAAGGTTGGTGCTTATATGGTTGATACAGTCTCTGTACAGGATGTGGCTGAGAAAGCTCTCTCCCTCTATCAAAAGGGGTATAACAGTTCCCAGGCTCTGCTCTTTGCTTTTTCCGACAGGACAGGTCTGGATATGAATACGGCCTTAAAAACCGCTTCAGCTTTTGGTTACGGTATTGGAACAGCTCAATCCACCTGCGGTATTGTTACGGGTGCGGCTATGGTCATTGGTAACTATTTCTACTGTGATAAAGATATGTATCATTGCCGGCAGCTGATATTTGAAAAAACCCAGACTTTCATAAAAACTTTTGAGAAAAAATATAAGTCCATAAACTGCCTGGATCTGGTAGGGGTGGATTTTCATGAACCCGGTGGGTTATTGAAGGTTCGCAAGGAGCAGGTTTTCGAAACAACCTGCCAGAAAATGATCTCTTTTGCCTGTGTGGTTCTCGAAAAAATCCTCTCCGAGGATTCCTGATCTATTTTTTTGCTATCAGGAGAGTTCCTGCGGTGGCCATAACAGCGCCTGCCCCTCTATTCATCCATTTTTGCCCTGACGGGGAATTGAGTTTCCGGCCGGCAGAATGAGCCAGATAGGCATACACTGACATAACACTCCCCAGGATCATGACCACCAGAAAAGAGATAAGAACTCCTTCCCGTAGGGTTATTTTGCTCAAATCGGTAAATGCCGGTAGAAATCCGCAATAGAAAAGGATGGCTTTGGGGTTGGAGATGGTTACGGCAAGACCGCCCAAATAGGCGGTAAGCGGCGGTGTATCCTCCAGCGGGATCTTTCCTTCAGACTGTGCTGCCCCTTTTGCCATGGCTGTTTTGAGCCCCCCGTAGATGAGATAGGCTCCTCCCAGAAGTCTGATCACTGTAAAAAGGTCTGACAGATTCTTTGCAATGAAAGTCAGTCCGAAGATGGCAAAAACCAGGTAAACCAGATCACCGGTTACAACTCCTGCTATCATAAACAGGCTTTTTCTGAACCCTGAAGAGAGAGAGCGGCTGACTACTGCGAAAACTCCGGGCCCGGGGGAGGCCGCCAGGAGGAACATGGCGGCCGAAAATCCTGCAACTGCTGATATCGTCATACAATATCAGGATATGGCGTGGATCTGTTTCAGGAATTGCCGGGTTCTTTCGTTTTCCGGTTCGGTAAAGAATTTTTCCGGTACCTGACGTTCAACGATTCTTCCCTCGTCCATAAAGATTACATGGTCGGCTACGCGTCTTGCAAATCCCATCTCGTGGGTAACGCAGAGCATGGTCATTCCCTCTTCGGCCAGGGTGACCATAACATCAAGCACTTCATTAACCATTTCCGGGTCCAGCGCTGAGGTAGGTTCATCAAACAGCATAATTTTGGGCTGCATGCAGAGGCTCCTGGCAATAGCGGCTCTCTGCTGCTGTCCTCCCGAAAGCTGAGTGGGGAACTTCAGGGCATGTTCTGCGATATTTACCCTTTTCAGATATTTCCAGGCAATCTTTTCCGCTTCTTTCTGGGACATCTTTCTTATCCAGATAGGGGCCAGTGTCAGGTTCTGTAGAATTGTCAGGTGGGGGAAGAGGTTAAAACTCTGAAATACCATTCCCACCTCCTGCCTGATCAGCGATACATCCTTGGTGTCATCGGTCAGTTCGTGACCCATTACATTTATGGTTCCCTGCTGGTGTTTTTCCAGTCGGTTTATACAACGGATTAATGTGGATTTTCCCGATCCGGATGGACCGCATATAACAATTTTTTCCCCCGGGGCAACATTAAGATCCACATCTACCAGAACATGGAACTCATCATACCATTTGTTGAGTTTGCTGATGGATATTATATGGTCCGGGTTCGCTTTATCAGCGGGGGCTGCCGGTTTTTCTTTCAGTTCTGTCATTTTTTATTTCTCCTTGTCTTGAACACTCCGGAAATCCCTGTTTCCCAAAGGATTTCCTGGATTTCACTGGTAGAGAAGGGGCAGATGCTAGGCATCAGTTCCTTCTGGTACAACTACAGTCGCTGCGGTAACGGGCAGAGTATTCACTTTCTCTTCAACCCTGTATGTCAGACGGGATATGCTGAAACATATAATCCAGTAGACGATACCCGCAAATATCAAACCTTCAGGCTCCATCCCCAGCCAGTTGCTGTCACTTGCCAGGGGACTGACAATTCCCAGTAGATCAAACATTCCAATGATAAGAACCAGGGTGGTATCTTTAATAAAGGAAATGGATATCCCGCCGATGTTTGAAATGGTGATTTTAAGAACCTGGGGCATAATGACAAGGTACTGCTGCAAGCCGAATCGGAATCCCAGGGAATCTGCTGCTTCGTATTGGCCCTTCGGTATTGCCTGCAGTCCTCCTCTGATGACTTCCGCCAGGTAGGCAGACTGAAAGAAGGTCATACCGATCACTACGCGGATGATCTTGTCTATGGCAACCTGTCCGGGAAGAAAGAACGGAACAACCACTGAGGCCATAAAGAGAATGGTTATCAGGGGAATTCCCCGGAAGAATTCAATATAAATGATACTGAGTGTGCGGATGATCTTCTTCTCGCTCCGTCTTCCCAGGGCCAGAAAGATCCCTATGGGAAAGGAGTACATCAGTCCCAGTAGAGACAGAATAAATGTCAGGGTCAGTCCGCCCCACTCATTGGTGGATACCTTTTCCAGACCCACTCCTCCCGCCAGAAAAAAGCCTATGATCAGAGGCCAGAGGATCATCTGTCCTGCAAAAACAAGAACTTTGTGTCTGATTGCCTTTAAAAAATAGGGTATCATCGTAGCAGCCAGTATCAGAACAGTGGCCATAATTCGCCAGATTTCTGTTTTGGGATAAAATCCGAAAAGGAAAAATCTCAGCTTGTTTATGATAAAGGCCCAGGTTGCACCATCGGGACGGGCTACTTCATTGGATTCTCCGGTCCATACGGCATTGAGAATGGCCCAGTTAACAAACCATATGCCCATTTTTAGAACCAGAAAGAGCATAACCAGAGAGAGAAGGGTGTTTCCCGGTGAGTTAAAGTAGTCTTTTTTAAGGATTTTTATAAATTCTTTCAGTTTCTCAGTCAAAGGGGATATCCTCCTTTTTCAGCATATCGCCTTTTCTTTCAATAATGCTCCGGTTGTACCAGTTCATAAGGATTGATGTGACAAGGCTGATACTGAGATATGTGACCATCACAAGAGCCATGACTTCCAGAGCCCGTCCTGTCTGGTTCAAAGTTGTACCGGCAAAGACAGAGGTTAAATCAGGATAGGCAACAGCCATCCCCAGAGACGTATTCTTTATCAGGTTCAGGTACTGATTGGTAACAGGGGGGATCATTGTCCTCATGGCCTGAGGAATGATGATCAGCTGTAGCCTTCTATAGGGAGTAAACCCCAGACTTTTCGCAGCCTCAAGCTGTCCTTTGGGAACTGCCAGGATAGAACTGCGGACAATTTCAGAAATATAGGTAGATGTATAAGTACTGAGAGCGACCACTACAGAGAAAAGTTCCGGACGGATTGTCATTCCGGTTGAGAATTTGAATTTTTCCAGAACAGGAAGCTGCATATCATAGGGTTTCAGAATCATGGCAAAAAGAACAGGTACGAGTACCGCCAGCAGCTGCCAGGGCCAAAGCCGCTTGTGAACACCCCTGAGAATCAGCTGCTTTTTCATATACCCCACATAGATAACGGCAATAACACAGACAAAGAGTGTTAAATGGAAGGTATAGGCATTCGCCTGGGGAATAAAAGAGGGAATTGTGATACCCCGCACGTTGATATAAAGCCATTCACCCAGTTTAAAAGACTCTTTGAATGGCGGAAGCACGTTCAAAAACACTACCTGATACCAGAAAAGTACATGCAGCAGCGGCGGGATGTTTCTCAGCATCTCCACGTAAAAAAGAGCTGTCCCGCTGATAAGTTTGTTTTTGGACATCCTCATCAAGCCTACGAGGAATCCCAGCAGGGTTGCCAGAATTATACCGATAAATGATGCCAGAAGAGTATTGAGAAGGCCTATGACAAATGTCCGGCCGAACGTATCGGCTTCGGTATAGGGTATCAGTGTCTGACTGATAGAGAACCCTGCAGTATCATCCATAAAGCCGTAGCCGAATCCGATGTTCCTTTTATTGATATTTTCAATATAGTTAAAGCCGAAAAAAACAAACATCCCCAACAGCAGGGCCAGGATAGCAGTCTGAATGGAAAGGCTTTTGACTTTTGATTTGTTCATGAAATGTTAAACCTGTTTTTTGGGATACAAACTACCCGGAATCGTTTCCGGGTAGTTCAGGAATCATAAATTAGCGGATAGGCATTCCGTACTGAAGACCGCCGTCGGTCCACAGTGCGTTGAATCCCCGTGAAATTTTCAGAGGAGAGTCCATACCCAGGTTTCTCTCAAAGCTTTCGCCGTAGTTACCGACCAGTTTGATGATGTTATATCCGAAATCATCAGACAGACCAAAACCTTCGGCCACTTCACCTTCTACACCAAGCATCCTTTTCACATTGGGATTGGTGCTGCTGGTTTTCATTTCATCAACATTGGCAGATGTTACACCGTACTCTTCTGCATTCAGCATAACCATAAGAGTCCATTTTACGATATTAAACCACTGGTCGTCTCCCTGTCTGACAACGGGTCCCAGGGGCTCTTTGGAGATCAGTTCGGGAAGCATAATGAAGTTTTCAGGATTTTTGAACTTGGTTCTCAGAGCATAAAGCTGAGACTGGTCGCTGGTTACCGCATCGGCACGTCCTGCTTCCAGAGCCGCAGAAGCCTGGTCGTTCTTTTCAAATGTAATAAGTTCGAATTCCATTCCTTCTTTACGGAAGTAGTCGGAAAGGTTCAGCTCGGTAGTAGTACCGGCCTGTACGGCAATGGTTGCCCCATCAAGATCTGCCAGGGAAGTGATTCCTGAATCTTTTGCAACCATGAAGCCCTGTCCGTCATAGTAGTTTACCCCGGCGAAATTTACACCAAGCTGGCTGTCTCTGGTGGCTGTCCATGTTGTTACACGGCTCAGGACGTCGATTTCTCCAGACTGCAGCGCGGTAAATCTTTCTTTGGCACTTAAAGGTCTGCATTCAATGGCATCAGCATCACCCAGAACAGCTGCGGCAACAGCGCGGCCCAGATCTACATCAAAGCCTTCCCATATCCCTTCGCTGTTGGGAGCGGAATAACCGGGAACTCCGGCAGTTACACCGACGATAACTTTTCCTCTCTCTTTAACAAGCTCGAGAGTGGATTTTACTTCTTCTGCAGCAGGAGCCGCAGAGGCTGTCCCGGTGGAATCAGATTCTGAACCACAGGAAACAAACAGAAATGCAGCACTGAGAATCAGAGCCGCAGAAAGAGCAGTTGATTTGCTAATCAATTTTTTGAACATACGTTTCTCCAGTTGAAAATGGTTTTGTACGGATAGTGAGCAATTCCTATGCCAAATGTTCTTTTGTGTAAATATCCGAAAGATTCCTGCTGGATTACGGAAAAAAACAACTTAATTGTGGGAATAGCGTAATGAAAATACATTTGTGTATAAACTATGCTGAAATAGTCAGGTTTTGGAGTGTTCTTCATGATTAATCAGTCACTCAGTCCCGGAAATCGTAGATTGCCTGTTTATTGATCCTACATATATGTATTATTGGTTGTGAAGCAGTTTACTAATGGAAGGATTCCAGAGAAATGGGGCGCTGATATATAACAACTACAGGAAATGCCTAAATCATTCTGTATGTCTGTTTGAGGCGATTATTGTATTATTCAAAGAGATTCTGGTTTCAGACTCCCCGTATTTAGGGTATAATCCTTCACCATGTATTGGAAAGAGATATCCCGGGATCCCAGGGTGATCCAGAACTACTCGCTGCTGAATGATACAGGCATTCTGGACTACATAGAAAAACTTCAGAAAGCCAATTCCGGACTGGAGGAACTTCTGGATGAATCCTATGAGATCTTCAGGCAGGAATCAATTGAGGAGCTGATTGATCTTATTATCCGCTACCTTTCTGACAAATTCATCCCTTCCAATCTGACTTTTATTCTGAATGAAGGGATCCTGGTGAACCGGATCAAGGTTCTCAGTTTTGTCAATATGAAAAGCTGGGACCCTGAAATAGCCATAGAGTCTCTGGAAGAGCTGGATCTGTTTTTCCAGAAATACCATGGCACAACAAGTTTTCTCATTCTTGAACAGGAGCTGGCTGACAGTTCGGTTCTTCCCGCTCTGAAATCCCTGAATCCCGAAATTGTTGTTCCCGTACAGGGAATCTCGGGGCTCTATGGTATTATCCTGTTTGGCCCGAAGATTCTGGGAGAAGAGTACTCTGCCAAGGAGATTGCCTACATAGACAGGCTGATGCGATTTACCTCCATCGCCATACAGAATACAATCCATTATGAGCACTCTGTCAAAGATCCCAAAACCGGTTTATACAATCATAATTTTTTTATACACCGCCTGAACGAGCAGGTTGCCCGCAGCCAGAGGGATAAAAATCCTTTTTCCATTATTGTTATGGATATTGATAAATTCAAAACCTTCAACGACACCTACGGCCATCTGGCCGGGGATGAAGTGATTCTCCGTATTGCTGCCCAGCTGAAGAATACCGTGAGAGAGGGGGACATCCTTTCCCGTTTCGGAGGAGAGGAGTTTACTCTTCTACTTCCTTCTTCCGGAAGAAAAGAAGCGTGGATCGCCGCAGAGAGGATCAGGACTGCTATTGAGGAATTGGTAACCATTTACCACGGGAATATTCTGAAAGTGACTATCAGTCTCGGTTTGGCCACCTATAATCCCTATGAAAAGCTGGATAGCAACAGCCTTATAAAAAGAGCAGATCAGGCCCTCTATGACTCTAAAAAGAACGGGCGGAACAGAACGACCCATTATACATCAGGACTCCTGCAAAAAGCAGACAGTTTCTGATCAGGATATCTCTTTGAGTTTCTCCAGTGTCATGCCTATATGACTTTCCATGATCTCTTTGGCCATCTGACCGTCTCTGGCCGTAATTGCCTGGAGCATCTGATGATGATCCCGGATGCTGGTCTCCAGGCTGCCTCTTACCTGGCCGGTTTTATTAAAGGAGCGGATCAGCAGATCTGTCAGGTATTTATAAAGGGATATTAATATTTTGTTATTGGTAGCGTCTATGATAGATCTGTGCAGTTCCATATCAAGCAGGTTGTAGGCATCAATATTTTTCTGAGCGGCTTTTTCATCCAGTTCTTCCACAATCCGGGAAAACAGGGAGATAAAGCCTTTGGGAGGGTTGAGCGCCACATCATAGATTGACTGGGATTCTATAATCCTTCTTGTATTGGTCAGATCCACCATCAGGTCTTTCTGTTCCGGAAAATGGAACACAAAGGATCCCATCAGGGTTTCCATGAAGTAGTCAATATTGTTTTCTTTGACAAAAACTCCCTTTCCCTGGACAGTTTCTACCATTCCGCGGGATTCCAGGGTTCTTATGGCCTCTCTGATAGACCTGGTTCCGACCTGAAGCTGTTCGGACAGTTCCGCCTGAGAGGGCAGCTTGTCTCCCGGGGAGAGGCTGTTTTCAATGATGATGTTTTCAATCGCATGAGTCACCTCATCTGCGATTTTCATTTTTTTCAGGGGAGTGATCCCTCTCATTTGATCCATATAATAACCACTTTATCAGAAAATCTCCTTTTATTGTACCCCGAAGTGGACATATGTCAACAGTTAAAATTATAAGTTGACATATGACATAAGTCATATTACTATGAACCACGTGATCATAAAGATCCGAATATTCCAATAAGACAAAAGGAGTCTTAAACCAATGAAAAAAGCTATTGTTTTGCTTTTAATCAGTCTTTTTTCTTTCAGTGTCCTTTTTGCTGAAGGTCAGAAAGAAGCTGATTCCTCCAAACCTATTGAAATTAATTTTTCTTCTGTTAGTGTTCCCGGTGATGCTCATACCGAAGCTATGACTGTTTTCAAGGAAGAACTGGAAAAACTTTCCGGCGGAACCATGATTGTGAATGTTTATCATTCCGGTCAGCTCTATTCTCAGGAAGGTGAACAGGCTGCTGTCCGCCAGGGAACTGTCGATATGGTTTATACCAGCGCACCCTGGCTTGCAGAATTTGTTCCCTACCTCTCCATGTTCTCTGCGGTTTATACCTTCCAGGGATACGATCACATGACCAAGGTTTTCAATGGCGAGATTGGTCAGAAGGTTTTCCAGGATGTTGTGGATTCTCAGGGTATCAGACCTCTCGGTGCTTACTATCTGGGTACCAGACAGCTTAACCTTGTCGAAAAGGTCGGCCCTGTAAGATCTCCTGCCGATATGGCCGGTGTAAAACTGAGAGTTCCCGGATCTCCCTCGTGGATCGCTCTTGGAAAAGCACTGGGTGGCAATCCCACTCCCATGTCCTTCAGCGAAGTATACATGGGTCTGAAAACCGGAGCTGTTGAAGGGCAGGATAACCCCCTGGCTACAGACAAGAATGCCAAATTCTATGAAGTAACCAAATATATTGTCCTGACCAACCATGTTGTAGACTCTACCTGGCCTACCATTAATGAGAAAAAATGGCAGTCATTTACAGATCAGCAGAAAGAGTGGGTTCTTCAGGCTGTTGATGTAGCAAGAGAGTACTGTGACAAGGCCAACCTGGAAACTGAAGCCGGTATTCTTGACTTTTTCCGCGGTGAAGGAATGATCATCATCGATGATCCGGACATTCAGGCTTTTGCGGATTACGCAAAGAACTCCTATCTGAACGAAAGCAAGGATATCTCCAAAGACTGGGATATGGAGCTTTATGAAAAAGTTCAGGCACTGGTAGATTAATAGTATAATTGTATCCGGAAACCCGGGAGTTGCCCGGGACCGGATATACTATTGATGGAAGGCATTCAATGAAAAAAATCATTCAAAAAACAGGTAAAATCCTGGTTGATACGGTAGAGGTTTATATTCCTTTTACCGCTTTTTCCGTTTTATTTTTAGTGTTTATTCTGGGAATCTTTTTCCGGTATTTTCTGGAGCCCCTTACCTGGACTCTCGAGCTCTCCCTTATGTGTTTTATCTGGACCTCTCTTCTGGGAGGAATCTATGCCAAAAGAGATGATTCTCATGTCATGTTTACCATGGTATATGACTCGGTGAGTCCGCTCACACAGCTCTGGATGAGAATTGTCGGGAACATAATGCTCGTTACATCATTTGCCATCGGGCTTATTCCGTCCTGGAAATATGTGAATTTTATGAATTACAAAAAGTCCAATGTTCTTAAAATCCCCATGGATATTGTATTTCTGCCCTTTGTTATCTTTCTGGCCTTTATGATCGGTCGTTTTACCATAGATCTGGTCAGGGATTTTAAAGCTTTGAAATCCGGGGAGTACCAAAAATGAATTTAGCACTTATCGTATTTTTAATATGTTTTATCCTGATTTTCCTTATCAGGATTCCTATCGCACCCGGTATGCTTATGGCTTCGCTTTTCTACTTTGCACTCGCATCCGGTCCTGCTGCAGACCTGGGAATGGCAGCCACCCAGTTTCTTACGAATATGAACTCGAAATTCGTCCTTATCGCTGTGCCACTTTTTGTCTTTATGGCAGAGGTTATGAACAGCGGTAAGGTTACCGATATGATCTTTCGTTTTGCCAATGCCATGGTAGGAAGAAAAAGAGGGGCCCTGGGACATGTGAATGTTGTGGCGTCCATTATTTTCTCCGGAATGACCGGGTCTGCTCTGGCAGATGCTTCGGGTCTGGGAATGATGGAGATCAAAGCGATGAACGATCATGGGTATGAGAAGGGATTCAGCAGTGCCATCACAGCCGCGTCTGCTACGATCGGGCCGATCTTCCCTCCCAGTATCCCTATGATCTTCTATTCCATGCTTTCAGGGGCATCTATCGGAGCCTTGTTTATCGGAGGGATGATTCCCGGACTTCTGGTTGGTGCGGCTCTTATGGCCTATATTGCAGTCATCGCCCGGGTCAGGAACTATCCCAGAGGAGAAAAACTCCTTCTCAGAGATACTATCGCCATTACGGTGAAGGCTCTTCCGGCGCTCTTTTCGGTCATTGTTCTCCTGGGTGGAATCTACACCGGTATAGTAACACCTACCGAAGCGGGAGCCCTGGCGGCACTATACGCTATCCTGGTGTCCTTCTTTGTGTACAAGGCCATGGGGATCAAGGATCTGGGACGGGTTATTCTGAGTACGGTAAAAACAACCGGAACCCTGTCTCTTCTGGTTGGTACGGCCTATGCGTTTTCCTACATCGTCGCGATTGAACATATACCCGATGCCGTAGCGGGCTGGCTTCTGACAGTTACCGAGAACAAATATGTCCTGCTTCTTCTGATAAATATTGTGTTTATCATACTGGGGATGTTCATCGATACCATGTGTATCACTCTGGTGTTTATTCCGATTGTACTTCCCTTGATCAACGCTCTGGGGATCGATCTGGTGCATTTTGGTGTTATGATTACCCTGAATATGATGATCGGACTTTCCACTCCTCCTTTTGGAATGCTTCTGTTTGTTGTTTCAGGAATATCCAAGACCCCCCTGAAGGAAGTCATCAAAGAGATTATGCCTATGCTGCTGGTTCTCTTCGGAGTGCTGTTTTTTGTAACCTATGTCCCGCAGATCGTACTCATTCTGCCCCGAATGCTTGGAATGTAGACGACAGGCTATATAAAATAAGAGGTTAAATTACATGAGAAAAGAAATTGTAGGCGGGGTTTACCCTACTATGTTGACCCCATTCAATACAGATCTGTCCATTGACTATGCCGGTTTGGAAAAACTGATTGAATGGTATATTGCCAAAGGCATCGACGGGCTTTTTGCAGTATGTCAGTCCAGTGCCATGTTTGAACTCTCCAGAAGAGAGAGAAAGGAGCTGTGCCGCAAAACCGTTGAGATCACTGACGGCCGTTATCCTGTTATGGCCTCAGGGCATGTTTCCGATGTCATCGAGGAACAGGCTGAAGACCTGAACGATATGGCAGATGCCGGAGCGGATGCTCTGGTTCTGGTTTCCAACCGTCTGGCGGCGCCCTGGGAGAGTGATGAGATCTGGTTGAGCAATCTGGAAAAACTGATGAAGCTGCTTCCCTCGGATATTCCCCTGGGATTTTATGAGTGTCCTTATCCCTATAAAAGGCTGATCTCCTCAGATCTTATGAAAGAGCTGGTCAAAACCGGTAGATTTGAATTTATCAAAGATACCTGCTGTTCTCCTTCCATGATTACCGAGAGAGCGGAAATTGTAAAAGGATCCAGCGTGAAGCTTTTCAATGCCAATGCGGCGACACTCCTTTACAGCCTGAAGGCTGGATACTCCGGTTATAGCGGAATCATGACAAACTTCCATTCCGATCTGTATCATAAGCTTTGCAGCAGTTGGAAGGAGATGGGAGACAAGGCGGAAGAACTTCAGAACTATCTGGGGAATGCCTCAACCATTGAGTGCCAGTTTTATCCCGCCAATGCCCGGTATTCTCTTATGAAAGAAGGGGTTTTTTCCAATCTGATCTGCCGGCGGCAGGATGCCCGTCTGCGTCAGATGACCGAATCGGAAAAAATGGAAATTGATCAGTTTTACGCAATTTCCAATCAAATGAGTGCCAGATTTTCTGCCACTTGATTATATTCTGCCGTCCCACCGCTCCGGGACGGCTTTTTTATCGTATCTTTAATCGTCCTTTCAGATAAAACGTTCTGGAATTCCATTCTCCCGGTTGATCGTACCTTTTTTTCAGCCTTTGAAATGACAAGACGCCCATCTCATGGAAGGGCTGTTCGTAAACCGTAATTCCCAGATCTTCGGATTCCGGGAAGTTATCGATTGTACAGACCGTAATTCCGTAGTAGCCTTTTTTGTTCAGGTGCTTTTTCAGGAGGATTCCGATGTGGCCGTTGCCGCAGAGAAAACCTGTATTGTTTTTGGCAAGCATGGCGTCAAGAGGGAAAACAACCTCCATAAGATCCTCTGATATCTCTTCCTGTTTCCAGGGAAGGCGGATCAGATTGTCCTGGGGAGATTTGATTTCCAGAAAGCTGACTTCTCTTTCGGTATTACTGGTAAGAAGCCCGCTGTCCCAGCCTACATAGGTAACCTGCTGTATCCCTTTCCCTTTCAGATAGTTATAAAGAGATTTAACCGCTTCTCTGTTGTCCAGGCTGATATAGTCGGAAAAACTGAACTCTCTCACCGTATCAAAAAAGATAAAGTTCATTCCCAGTCCGCTGAGCCGGCTGATATACTGATAGTCCAGTTCAATATCATACGGCCAGAAAACAATATCTCTAATGCCTTTCTGAAAGAGAGAGAACAGAACAGATTTGAGTTGGGAGGCATTTTCCTGATCCAGCTGTTTTATCATCACAAGGACACCGGACTTTTCCGCTTCCTTTTCAAAAGCCCTGTAATAGGACATAAAAAAGGGATTATGAACGGGAACCACAACGGCAACAATCTCAAGAGTCCCTTCTCCCCTTTTTCTCAGGGGGGTGTAAACAGCACCTCTTCCCTGGGTATTGGCGATATATCCCTCTTCCTGAAGGAGCTGCCTCACCTTGCGAATGGTTCCCCGGCTGACACCCAGAACCTCAGCCTCTTTTCTTTCGGGGGGGAGCTGCTGATTGGGAAGAATCTCACCTTCGTATACCTTCTGGAAAAAGTCCATCAGGATTTTTTCATACAGGGATTCATCTTGTGTTTTTTTCTGCAGAAGCATGATCTTACTGAATATCCAGCCTTAAAATAATATCCTCCTGGATCGCTGGTGACAAATCCAGGAAATTTACGAATGTTCCATGAATCCTCATGATATACACGCCGGAAGGAGCATATTTTTCAGGTTTGTTCAGGACCTTTCTTAAAGTATCGGCTGTTGTTACATTGACATAGAGATAGAAGGGTTCAATTCTTCCGTTAGATCCGGAAAGATTAAACAGGGGTTCCAGGACTTTACGCTTGAAGGCAAATCCCTTGCTTTCCAGACCGGATTCGGGAAATGCCGCAGGATTGATACCCAGGTGGCAGGCGCACCCGCCGTTCATCATTTTGTAGGGAAGCCGTCTGAGAGAGAGAATCTTGTAGTTCATTCCTGCTGTGGATTCTCCGTACAGAGGATCCACGCCGTAGCCCAGCATGGTCCTGGCTTTTCTGCCATCCGGGGTAGCTCCTGTCCAGTATCCGTAGAGGAGATGGGTAGAAGGAGAACTCCAGTCCGGCCGAAAAGGATTGCCCAGGTAGTTTTTTCTGGCTTTTATCCTTTCGGAAACCCTGACGGTAATTTCCACCGCTTCATTGTCAACCGATTCAATGTAGTTTCCGAATTTGGGACTGCTCTGAAGATACTGCCGTAAGGCTTCATTGTCTTCAAAGTCCATCCTCAGAGCCTCCAGAAGGGATGTACAATCCTGGGAAGATTTGTTATCTGCTACATCGCTTATTGCCTGAAATGAATCAGCCAGTACGGACAAGCCATGAATCAGGCATCCGCTACCATTGTATTTTGTGCCCTGTTTGTCCGGATTTCTCATATCAATTCCCGTTTCCAGGCCGCCCATTGCGCAGGACAGGAAGGGAACCCGTAAGTGGGAGAGGGCCCGGGTGCATCCATCTGCCGCTGCTGTCATCTGATCAATCACTTTGTCCAGCTGCTTATAGTAGACCTCTCTGATCCTTATAAGAAGATCCCGGTCACTCAATTGTTCTCCCATCAGTTCATCAGCAGAGGAGGCCAGTTTTTTTCCTGTAATGGTAGAATGCCCTTTATTCAGTGTGACTTCCAGTATCTTTGCCAGGTTAAGCCAGCTGTTGGTTGTGTTTCCGTTATCCTTTCCCATTATCAGAGGTTCCTGACAACCGGCTATGGCGTAGTTTTCCGCATCTTCTGCCGAAACGCCCTGGTTGATAAGAATGGGGAGCAGCGAGTCATCATTAAAAAGCGAGGGAGTGAGCTGGCCGGGGGTAAAAAAGAAACGTCCCATCTCTCTGAAGAGGGAATCAGGTGTATTTCCGTGAAGCCTGACCGAAAGTATGGGCTGGGGATAGCGTCCCCGGTAAAAGGCATCCATTACGGCATAGGTGGTCAGATTGGTCAGATCCTTCCCGGTATAGCTCTTGCCGCCTAACAGCATATTCTGGGATATGGCCCAGCTTCTGTCTCCTACGTTATAAAAAGCGAGAAGCGCCTGAATCAGACCCGAAGCCGATGCCCTGTCGGCATCATCATTTTTTCGGTAGGGTTCGAACAGCCGGTCGATATTCCCGGCTGAAAATGCGTAGGGATTGGGGCTCTGTTCCAGGCACATCAACTGCCAGCAGAGGATATAGGCCTGAATCGCTTCATAGAGGGTGGATGCTCCTTTTTCCGGCACATGCTTCAGGGCTTCCGCCATCAGTTTCCACTCTGTTTTTCTCTGGGAATCTGATTCAGATCTTTCTCTCTCCAGGGCAATCATTCTGTACCGGGAGGCCAGTATTTCCAGAGCTTCCAGTGATATTTCCATGGCTTGCAGGGCGTCTTTTTTTTCAGAATCCTTCTCTTTATGGATTTTCTGGGAAAGTTCCCTTTTCACAGCTCCGGTTCCTTCCCTGATAAGCCGGGAGAAATCGGGAATGAGATGACCTGTTACCTGTTCTACAAAAAACAGGGCTTCTTCTGTCTGGTCCCGGCAGGTATCGTACACAGCATTCAGGTCTTTTACATAGTCTGTCCGGGCATAGTAGCTTTTTACAGCTTCAATTCTATCGGGGGTCATTCCCTCTTCTTCGCCCAGGTCATTGAACACAGCCAGTGGATCGCAGTAGCCTTTAAAATCCTCTACCTTGAACGAAGGATGAATAAGGGCATAGCTGCTGGAAAATCCGTCGTTCTGGGTTCCCGCAAAAACGGCATGACCGCTTATATCCAGAGGCAGGTTCTCTGCCACAGCTTTCAGCCTGAGTGCCGCCTGCATCTCTTCCGAGGCATCCTCGGGAATCCGGTCCTGACTCTTCATATGAATCTCCAGAACTCTAAACCACCCGTTCAGGACTGTAACCTGTTTCTGTTCTCTGAAAAAGGCATCCGCCAGTTCTGCGGCTCTATTCCCTTTGTATACGTCTTTCCAATTTTCCATGACAACCTCAATTCCTCTCAGGTATTTATAATTGTAATTCCCTTTTGCCTGAAAAGGGCTTCATATTCTGATTTCTTTTCTTCCGGCAGCAGATCTCCCGGCCCCCGGTATTCTTCTCCGATAGCCTCCCATTTTTCCCGTCCGTAGTGATGATAGAGCAGTAACTCAAGTTGGAGCTCCTGCTTTTCCGGAAGGCTGTTGAATAGCGAAATAAACCTTTCCATATCGTCCCGGGTGCTGTTGAATCCGGGGATCAGGGTTATTCTGGCCAGAAGAGATACGTCTGAAAGATTCGCTTTCTTCAGGTTTTCAAAGACGTTCAGGGGCATTTTCCCGATCACCTTTCCGGCATTCTCCCTGTTCCAGTGTTTTATATCCAGGATCAGTAGGTCCAGGAAGGGGAACAGCTCCGGGAGTTTCGGGTGGCTTCCGTTTGTTTCCAGAGCCGTATGGATTCCCTCTGCCTTCAGTTTTTTCAGAAGTTCCATTAAAGCGGGAAATTGAAGCGTCGCTTCTCCCCCTGTAACAGTTACGCCGCCGCCGTCATAAAATAGGGGTTTGGACTGGGCCGCTTTTTGAACAAGCTCCTCAACACTCATCTGAAAGGAGGAAAATCCGATTCCCTGATTCCGGTTTTCATTCAGGCACTCTTTTTTCCGGCATCTGCGGCATATGTCCCGGTTCAGGGTTTTGCCCTTTACGGCCCCATGGGGGCATACCGACTCGGTAAGGTGTTCTTTCCTTACAAACAATGACCCCTCAAGAGACCGCCCTTCGGGATTGCTGCACCAGGGGCAGTCAAAATTGCAGCCCTGAAAATGCAGGATCATCCTGTTGCCCGGACCGTCCTGAGAGTAATTCCAACCAGTGTGAAAAAGGGTGATAGTCATAATTGGTATATTAACACTGTACCAATTTTTTTGTCAAAAGGATATTAGAAAAAAAGCCCCGGATTTCCGGAGCTTTAGAGTGTTGCCTAACGTTCTGACCAGAACCCTTCCATACTGTTTTTTAAATGTTCATAACTTTCATAGAGGTGGTCGTACTTCAGGGAATTTTCCGTATGAGGAGCAAACATCGTCTCTTCCGGAAAGATTGCTTTATTCCGAGAGGGGAAATTTTCTTCCTCGTTTAGAACCTGGAAAAGGATATCTGCTATCCCTTTGATCCCCGCCTCTTTCCAGGGAGAGCGTCTGACAGTTCGGCCGGTGCAGTCGGCGATAATGCTGCAGAGCAGGTCGCTTACGGCTCCTCCGCCGCATACGGTCAGAACCTCTCCTGCCTCGGGAAGGGTTCCCAGGCAATCCCTTAGGGAGAGGGCCAGCCCTTCGTAGACGGATCTCATGATTTCCTGTCTGCCGTGTACAGCAGAAAGGCCGTAAAACCCTGCCCGGGCAAAGGGATTTCGAAAGGGAGCCCGCTCTCCATAAAGGTAGGGGTGGTAGATAATGCCTCTGCTCCCAACGGGAATGAGGGCAATTTCCTCCTCCAGTTCCGGGTAGGAATGGTCCGGATACAGAAGTTTCTTAGCCCAGTCAAAGGAGGTCGTACCACTGAGAGTGGGCATCACGCTCAGATAAAGGTCATTGACAGTGTGGCAGGCAACCATTCCCCTCTGAAGGTCTACCTGATCCTGGTGAATGACTACCTCTGTACACAATGTGGTTCCCACTATCACGCAGGTATCTCCCGGTGACCGCACTCCCACACCGTGGGCCACGGCGCAAACATCAAGGGACCCGGCTATCACAGGGAGCTCTTCGGGCAATCCGGTCTGGACATGTGCCCTATGATTGACACGCCCCACAATCGTGTCTGTTGAAACCGGGGAGGGGAGAACCAGATCGGCTTCTGGCACTTCCATCTCATCAAAGATTTCCTGACAGAACTCTTTTTCAAACAAGTCAAACCCGGCCAGGGAGGCATCCGAGTAGTCGCCTGATGGAGTCCCCGTCAGGTTGAAGTTAATCCAATCCTTACAATGGAAAATATGTGAGACCTTTTGAAAATTCTCTTTTTCATTTTGTTTGAGCCATGACAGGAGCATATGAAAGGAGCCTGCAAAGGGAATATTGGCAGCCCTGCCAGTACAGAAATCATCCAGCCCGGAGGTTTCCATTTCTTTTGTTCTTGTATCGTTCCAGAGTATGGCCGGACGGACCGGTTCTCCCTCTTTGTCCACCAGCCACAGACCGTCTCCCTGGCCTGTTACACCCACCCCTTTCAGAGAGGACCATAAATGGGGCTGTTTTACTTGAAGTTCCCCGCATAGGGAAGAGAAGGTTGACCATACTTCAGCCATGTCCATTTCGCAATAGCCTTCCTGAACCTGTATCACTGCTAAATCCCGTGAAACCGACTCAATGACCACTCCGTCCCGCCCGGTAATGGCAATTTTCATACGGGACGTTCCAATATCAGCGCAAAGAAAATACATGGGCATCACTCTTTTACATACACCGGCTGAGTCATCCGTGCCATGGTTTTAAAATCCTCGCGGGTGTGTTCATAGAGGTTTCTGAAAAGCTGATATTTTTTGTCCAGGTGGTTCTGAAGCAAATCGTCGGGTTCAAAAGTTTTTTCGTAGACGAGGAAACGTTTCAAAACCGATTCGGGAGATTTCAGATCTCCAGATCCCATGGCGGCAACCAGAGCATTGCCCAACGCACCGCTGCTGCTGTTACGCATTCTGATTACAGGAATGCCCAGAGCAGAGGCTTTTATCTGAAGCCAGAGGTCTGAACCCGCACCACCGCCGGCTGCTGTTATTCTGGAAATGGTATGACCGGCATTTTCTGCCTCTTCAATATTATGCCGCAGGGCAAATGCCCCTCCCTCAAGGATCGCCCGGATCATATTGCCCCGGCTGGTTCCCAGTGTTAATCCGAAAAAGACTCCCCGGGCATCGGTATCCCATAAGGGAGCCCTTTCTCCTGCCATGTAGGGAAGGAATATCAGGTTGCTGCTGCCTCCAGCTACACTGGCCTCCCTGTCCATAATGGCATAGGGGGCGACTCCGGTCTCGTCGGCATCTTCGCATTCCGCTCGTCCCAGGGTATCGCGGAACCATTTGAGAGATGATCCTGTTGAGCTGATCGGTCCGATCAGGAGCGCTTTGTCCTGCAGGGCGTGATAAAGGGCAACCAGAGTATCTGTTCGGGGCATGTCCTTGCACCCGATCATTAATACCGAGGAAGTGCCGGTTGTTTCCAAAGCTTCTCCGGGCTCCAGAACCCCCGCTTCCAGGGCGGCAGCAGAAGCATCCACAGTACCGGCCATGACAGGAACTCCCGGAGGAAGGCCTGTCTGGGAGGAGGCCTTTTCTGTCACGGATCCGATAATCTCTGATGAAGGGCTCACAGGGGGAAGGATCCTTTCGGGGATACCCCAGACTCTGCACAGGAGAGATGACCACTGTTCGGTTTCAATATCAAAGAGTCCGGTCAGCCCTGCGTGGGCCTGATCGTTGGAGCACTCTCCCGTCAGGCAGTAGTTCAGGTAACTGTTAGCCTGCAGTACACAGTGAATTTTAGTCCAGATGTGAGGTTCCTCATTTTTTATCCATAAAAGCTTGGCCGATGAGTAGTAGGGATCTATCCTGTTTCCTGTGATCTTCTGGACTACAGAGTTTCCCGGATTTTCCCGCATGTAGGGAATACTGGTTTCAGAACGGCGATCCATCCAAATCAGGGCATTCCTGAGAGGTTCTCCTCTCTCGTCCATGGGGACCACTGCCGGGGCATGAGAGCTGATGCAGATTCCTCCGAGACGCCTCAATTCATCTGGAAAACACCCTTTCAGACTTTTTACGTCAGAACAGAAGGCATCCCACCAGCTTCGGGGGTTCTGCTCAACCCATCCCGGCTTGAGGTAGATTGTATCGTATTCACAGCTCTCTTCTGCCAGGAAGTTAAAATCGTTATCGTAGAGAGCTGTTTTAACGTTGGTGGTTCCAATGTCCACACCCAGATAGTATCCGGTCATACCAGTATCCTTTATTACACCCTTGAGAGGGTCTTTTTCCCGTAATAACCATCGCGTATATCATAGAGAGTGTCGATTTCCTTTCTGTCCAGTTCCACTCCGCCGCCCAACTGCAGTACATTGGCGTAGATACAGGCAAAGTGTTCAAGAGTTTCCATTTTGTAATACGCATCATACACATCGCTGCCTGCGGTGAGGGCACCGTGGTTGGCCAGGAGCAGTGCATCCGTTTCGTGTATGCATTTTGCTACCGCTTCAGGTATCTGCTCGGTTGTGGGAGTGCCGTAATCGGCCAGGCTGACTTTCCCCAGTGAGAAAATTATTTCGGGCAGGATTATTTTGTCAAAGCCCCTGCGGGCTGCTGCAAATGCTGTAGCCATCTGGGGATGAGCATGGACAACTGCGTTGATATCCGGCCTCTGCAGGTAGACTTCCCGGTGCATCTTCATTTCGGATGAGGGCTTTTTATCTCCTTCCAGGACATTTCCCTTCATGTCTACAATCAGAAGATCTTCAGGGTTCATATAACCTTTTGATACTCCCGAGGGAGTTATCAGGAATTCTTCCTTGCTCAGTCTGATGCTTATATTGCCGTCATTTGAGGCCACATAATTTCTGGCATACAGCCGCTTTCCTGTTTCTATAATATCTTCCCGTTCTTTCTGGCAGGTCATAATTTCTCCTTTGCATATGATCTCATAGTTTTACTCAGCCGTTAACAATTTCTTTTTTCAGAGCTTCCGGATTCAGACAGTTGATCAGCTCTCCTCTGGAGAAGTAGGCTTCAAGACTCCGTGCAAGATTCTTCATCCCGAAGGTCACGCTGTCTCTGGTTGCCCCCGCAATGTGAGGTGTTACCGTGACGTTCTCCTTATTAAAAAGGGGGGATTGCAGATCTGCCGGTTCTTCAGGGAACACATCCAGTGCGGCGGAGGCGACTTTTCCTGAGTCCAGGGCATCCGTTAAGTCCTCATAATTAACCAGTCCCCCTCTGGCGGTATTTACGAATATGACGCCGTCCTTCATTTTGGCAAATGTCTCTCTATTAAACATATGCCGGGTTTCATCGGTCAGTCTGGCATGGACGCTGATCACATCCGACCGGGAGTAGAGTCCTTCAAGGGTTACTTTCTCCACTCCAAAGGAGGCCATCATCTCCCTGTCAACAAAGGGGTCTGCTGCTATTACATTCATTCCCAGCGCAATAAGGACAGGGCTCAACCTCCAGGAGATATTTCCGAATCCGACCAGGCCGATGGTTTTGCCCTTCAGTTCAATACCGCACTTTTCATAGGTGTAGTAATCAAAGGACCACTGTTTCTCCATCAGGTTTTTATGGCTCCGGGCAATATGTCGGCATTCGCTCAGGAGCAGGCCGATGGTAAACTCCACAACCGCCTGGGCATTCCTTCCCGGAGAGTTGAATACGGGAATCCCCCTCTTTGTGGCTGCGGAAACATTGATGTTGCTGGGGCCGCCTCGTACGACGCCAATGGCTTTCAGATCGGGAGCAGATTGAAGTACATTTTCTGTAATGGGAGCGCCGTGGAGCAGAACAACTTCCGCATTTTTTATGTGTTCCCTGACTATTTGCTCATCTCCTTCGAACTCTCCTATTTCGTCATTACTGATAAAGGGAGAAAGGGGCCAGTCGAATGTGTATTCTGAAAAATTCAGCCGGGTATGGGGCTCCAGAATCATTTGAATAATGGGTTTGACCAGCTGGGTTTTTACAAACCGGTCTCCCAGAATAAGAATCTTCATTGTTTTACCTTTTGTTAGAAAATGTTTTAATATGTTTCTAAAAGTGTGTTTTGTCTTACATTAAACCTGGAATCTTCTGTTGTCAAATAAAAAAAGAATAATAAAGCACAATAAATAACATAAAAAAACATTTATTCTTTTACATAATTCCTTAGCTATTGTAGAATGAAGGCGTTAAATGGACGGAGGTTGATACCATGATGAAGCATTTAAGGCATGAAAAAATACTGGCTCTGCTCCAAGCCGAAAAATCTGTAGAAGTGACCAATCTCTGCAAAATCTATGATGTTACGGAAATGACAATCAGAAGAGATCTGGATGAACTGGCGTCCAGAGGTCAGGTAGTAAGGACTCACGGGGGGGCTGTATTACCCGGTTTCAGTCAGATCCAGGAGGCTCCCTTTGATGTGCGAATAGCCAGCCATATGGATGAGAAAAACGCCATAGCCGAAGAAGCCTGTAAATTTATGATTCCCGGCGAGAAGATTTTTATGAACAGCAGCTCCACTGTTTTCTGCCTGGCCCGGAAGCTGGATAATGAAAAACACTATCTGATTGCTTCGGAAGCCACCAATATAGCCAATGAACTGAATACCCGGCAGAATATTGCGGTTATTCAGATAGGGGGAGAATTACGGAAAAATACCATTTCCTGTGTGGGATTCTACGCAGAACAGATGATCAGGAGTTTTACCTTCGATACGGCTTTTATCGGCATCAACGGTCTGGATTCAGAGGGCTTTCTCTATTGCGGAAGCATGCAGGAGAGGGGGGTCTATCAGGCTATTTTTGACAGTTCCAGACGCATTATTGTTCTGGCCGATTCCACCAAAATGGGGAGAACCGATTTTGCCAGGATCGGTACCATCGAAAAGGTTGATCTTGTGATTACAGATAAGAACATAGACCGGGAAATTGAGAGTAAGCTGCGGGAGAAGGGACTTAACATTCTTGCCGTTTGATCTACTGCCTGATTTTAGGGTATTGAATAAAGGCCGCCGGAGCGATATACCCCGGCGGCAGCATTGGTAGTCAAGCGAGTTATATCACTTGTTTACTTAAGGAAATTGTCTACATTATCAATTGTGATGGCTTTAAAGGGAACCAGAACATCTTCAGTGATTTTTTCGCCGTTCAGGAGTTTTTCAACGGTCTCAACGGCAGCCAGAGACTGACCCAGCTGGTCCTGTAGTACTGTCATTGTAAAAGTGCCCTCTTTGACACACTGGTTGGCTTCAACTGTTCCATCAATACCGGCAATCATGATCCCGCTGAGCCCTGCTCCTTTTATGGCTTCCAGTGCACCCAGAGCCATCTGGTCGTTTGCGGCAATAACGCCGTCAATATCATTGAAAGCCTGAATCCAGTCCTCCATAACCATCATACCTTCAGCTCTGTCGTAATTCGCTGTCTGATCCGCAAGCAGGGTAATATCTTTTCTTGCATTAACAACCGTGTCCATAATGGCCTGCCTTCTTTTGGCTGCATGATCTGTGCCGGGGGTTCCCTGAAGATAAACAATGTTGGCATTAGCAGGAAGAACTTCCGCCATATATTCTCCCTGGATTTTTCCTGCATCATAATTATCAGAACCAACATAAACAAAATCACCTGCTTCAGGGTTCATCCTGGAATTCACACAAACCAGGGGGATTCCCGCATCATTACACATCTTTGCTGCGGGCATTGTCCCTGTATAATCCAGGGGGTTGAGTATAACAGCATCAACACCAAGGGAGACAAATGTCTCTACCGCGGATAACTGTTTTTCGATGTCATTCATAGGATCGATGACTTTGATTTCCCATCCTTTTGCTTCAACTGCTTCAATGATCATCTCTTTCATGACATGCTGAAATGGATTCTGATCGCTGTAGAATGTATGCCCGATCAGGATCTTTTCATTCTCTTTCTGACCTTCCGCAAAAAGCCCTCCGGCAACCATTAGAGCAACCAATAAAACAAATACTGCTTTCCTCATAAGAATCTCCTTTTTATTTTGGTTCTTTTCCCTAAAAACCAAAGTCTTTAATTAATTAAACCTGCAGCCAGACTGACAGGTTGAATTGCTTAAGTTATGAATAGAATTCTTCAATCGCTTCATACATGGCGACAATATTTTCAGGTGGGACATCGGGCATGATGTTATGGACTGTGTTGAACACATACCCCCCTCCGGGGGCAAAAATTTCCAGACGACTTTTTACATCATTCTTAACATCTTCCACGGTGCCGCGATTCAGGATCTCTCTAGGATCAACACCGCCGCCCCAGAATGTGATATCTTTCCCGAATTCTCTTTTCAAACGGTCCGGTTCCATATTGAGGCAGTTGGTTTGAACGGGATTTATCACATCAAAGCCTGCTTCGATCAGATCTGGAATTATGGGGTAAATTGACCCGCAGGAATGGAGAAATGTATGGAGATTTGAATTGGCCTTCACATAATCACAGAGCATTTTGTGCCTGGGCTTGAAGACCTTTCTGTAGATTTCAGGAGAGAAGAAGGGACCGCTGTCCAGGCCAAGATCATCTCCGAAGCGGATTATATCTGCCACATCGCCCACAGCTTCTATCACTTTAGCAAGAAAAGCCATGTGCTGCTCCTGAAGGGCATCAAGAAAGCGTTCCACCTCATCGAGATCGGTGTACAAATCCATAAGGAAATTATCAAGCCGCCTGAGGAATGTTCCCCATTCAAAAAAGTTGCATCCCGCAGTTACCATGATGGCCCGGTCTGAAGTTTCTCTGAGAGCAAGAGCTTTTTTGCGAAGCTGCTGCCAGAAGTCTTTTTCATCTCCCTTGTCCCAGGGACTGGGAGCGAATGCCGACCACATCACACGTTTCAGGTCAGCTGCAAGGTTTGAATAGTTCTTCGGATATCCTTCCAGGTAGGGGAAGCACAGCTGATCAAAAAAAGTAGCACCATTAGGCATTTTGGCTAATGCTTCGCCAGAGGGGGAATGGGCAATCCAGCTGCCGTCCTTATCCTCCACAGGTCTGAACCAGTTGGGATACTTTGCTTTACTGCCGTCAGAGACTTCAATTTCATACCAGTCCTTTTCTTCTTCAAAGCCCCGTGCGAGAGGAATGGCATCGATTTTAAACCGGTCAAGGATTTCCTCTTCCGGTAGTACCACCTGCTGCACTACATCCAGAACTTTTACAGGTTTGCCGGTAAATCCCAGATGTTTCTTTAAATTGTTATAGGCAATGACGGATATGCTTGAACTGGGGGTGGATGATAAATCAATGGGTACCCGATCGGTTTCCTCATGGTTGATAGCTTTAAGAACCCTTTCTCTCGAAATCACTGAAAACTCCTTGATGGCAATCCAGCCAGGTGGCCGCAAAATGTATTTATAAGTTTAATTTTTGTAATTTATTGTTATTTTACATCGAATCACTGATATGTCAAATATAATTTACTGAAATTAAATTCTGTTGAACAAATGTTGTTACTAAAATATCAGTAAAAATATTTGGGATTTCAGGAGTTTAAAACTCCGGGAAGAGGCAGAATGTATTTACATAGTACAGGTTTCAGTAGATAATCAAATCTTATCAATCCTTTAAAATAACCGGGAAAGCAATGAAACCGAAGCTGAAAGATGTCGCAGAGAAAGCAGGAGTCTCTCCTACTACAGCATCCATGATTCTCTCTCAGAAAGGATCGTTTCCTGCTGAAACAGTGGAAAAAGTGGAAAATGCTGCAAAACTGCTTTCCTACAAAAAGCGGAATTCAAGATCTCAGAAAAACAGTGTTGAGAGAGTAAAAAATATTGGCCTTTTATTTTATATCGATTTCAGCTGGACCTATGTTTTTGGCTATCTCCAGCCGATTTTTGAGCAGATTGAAATTCATTTAAATGAAAAGAACTGCAATCTTGTTCTCATACCAATTCTCAGAACCCAAACCGCCGATGAAATTTTCCACAAGATTCAGAATACCAATGTAGATGGTGTTTTTTCGGTACACTACGAAAACAAACAGATTTTTGAGATGCTGGAAAAAAGCGATATACCTCTTATTGTTATTCTTATTTCAAGCCTGCAAAGCGAGTTTTTTACGGTGTGTCCCGATGATTTTCAGGGAGCCTATGAAGGGGCTCTTCATTTGATTAAACTCGGGCACAGAAGTATCGCCTATATAGAGTCTTCCAAGGTACAGGGATCGACGCTTATCGCAGACAGGTTCGTGGGGTTTAAAAAGGCGGTTGATGAGTTTGATCTGGTTTTTCCGGAAACTTTCAGAATCCATTACAGGCTGAATGACCTTGAGGAGCTGGAAGAGAAAATCCAGTCTATCATGACGGGTTCAAACAGACCAACCGCCCTGTTTGTTCTGGATGACTATATTGCTTTGCGCGTTTTGAAAGTTTTACAGAAAATGAATATAAGAGTTCCTGAAGATATGTCCATCATCGCACCGGGAGATACTCTTGATTATTCCCAGCCGACAACTCCTCAACTATCGACCATTCAGACAGATACAGTGACCATGGGGCGCCTTTCTGCCAATCTGATGATTGATCGCCTGGCTGGCAGAATAGATGGTCTTCAGACTTTAAAAGTAAAACCGCGTATTGTTACAAGAGAAACATCCCGGCAGAAATAAATAATAAAGAAATTTGAATCAATAAGGGAATTCTCTTCGTTAGGAATAGTAAATACCAATTTACGAGGAGAAATCTATGAACCAACTCAATTCTATCATCCTGGAGGGCAACCTCGTCCGGGATCCGGAGACCAAAGTTACTCCCAAGGGAACACCCCTCTGTCAGTTTTCCATCGCCACCAACCGGTACTTCAAGCAGGACGGGGAACGGAACAGCGAGGTTTCCTATTTTGACGTGGAAGTCTGGAGCAAGGTGGCTGAATCCTGCGAAAAACACCTGAATAAAGGGAGGGGAGTCCGCGTGGTAGGCCGTCTGAAACAGGACCGCTGGACCGATGACGCAGGAAAATCCCGCACCAAAATCAAAATCGTAGGGGAGCATGTGGAGTTCAAACCCCAGTTCTCCGGTAGCGCCGAGAGCAGTTCGGAGGAACCTTCTGAACAGGGTATCCGGGAAGCCATGGAGGCTTTGTAAGTCCCCCGAATTGAGGATGTCCATCTGTTTGATTACTGATTATGAGTGTAAACAGGTGGACTGATTGTTCCTGTCTTTTTTTGAAGAATAATTCATATGGCTGCTATACTTTGAGAAGCCGGTTACAGGTCTTCCTTTTATTCAAGTGATCATCCTGGAGCTCAACTCCCGGTTTTTGTATATCATCAATACATATTGCGCCTTTCAAGCTTTCTCATCTTTTTCAACTCTTTTCTTCGTCTTGCTTTTTCCTGTTCCCGCCGTTTAACCGATGGTTTTTGAAAGTATTGCCTTTTTTTAAATTCTCTGATTATTCCCTCTTTTTCCACTTTCCTTTTAAATCTTCTCAGTGCTTTTTCAAGAGGTTCGTTCTCATGTAGATAAATTTGTGCCAAAGAAACTCCTTAAAGATTAAATTTACCTAGATAATATATAGAGCACTAATTAAATGTCAATCCTGATTCCCTGATTAATCCTCCTGTGGTGAATTTATGTATGAATTATAAGAAAATATAAGATTAGTGTTCTATGTAAATAGTCTCTTTTCTCAGAATTTATATCACATCACCATCCCATGCATTTGACAAATATGTATTAATTGGTAAGATTACATCAGGCTTTACAGAGTCGAGGTAAAAGAATCATCCTTCGGGTTCTCCTCTGTAATCGTTACTTTTGAATTAATCTTCAAAATACAAACTAATACACCGTTATTGTTATTTATTTACTGACCAAGAACTGAAAATTTAACACCTCATAAATTTCATTCCCGCAAGAGGAGTCTGTTTCCGCCTTGTTTGTGATGCGGTGTATGAAAGGACGTATTGTGCCTTTAAGGATTGAACATGGTTTATACAGAAAACCAGCAGAATATTGCAGAAGCGATTGATGAATCAGCCAGCATTCTCAAATGGAAAAACTGGAAGTGGCAGTTGCGCCACAGCATTAACTCTCTGGATACACTGGAAGAGCTGGTGGGAATCTCTTTTGAAGAGCCGGAAAAAAAACAGCTGGAAGAGACTCTGAAAAAATTCCCCATGAGCATCACCCCCTATTATCTTTCCCTTATCAACAGGGAGGATTTTCGCAACGATCCCGTTTTCAAACAGGCCGTACCCCAACCCGGCGAACTGATTATGGATAAGTGTGACATGGAAGACCCTCTGGCGGAAGACAAGGACTCTCCTGTTCCCCACCTGACCCACCGTTACCCCGACAGGGTTCTGCTCCATGCCAGTAATCTCTGTTCCATGTACTGCCGTCACTGTACAAGAAAGAGGAAAGTGGGGGATCATGAGCGGATTCCGGGATTTGAGGAACTTCAGGAAGCCCTGGATTATATCAGAGAACATCCTGAGGTTCGGGATGTTCTGATTTCCGGGGGAGACCCTCTTATGCTGAGTGATGACTCTCTGGACCGGCTCCTGGCGGCGGTCAGTGATATCCCCCATGTAGAAATCATCCGGATCGGTTCCCGTATGCCCGTGGTTCTGCCGTACAGGATCACTGATGATCTGATTGCTGTTTTGAGAAAATATAAACCGGTGTTTCTGAATACTCATTTCAATCACCCCCGGGAAGTCACCCGATC
Organism: Oceanispirochaeta sp.; assembly: GCA_963677615.2. Classification (GTDB taxonomy): domain Bacteria; phylum Spirochaetota; class Spirochaetia; order DSM-2461; family DSM-2461; genus Oceanispirochaeta. The sequence continues at coordinate 915,607 of CAXXQW010000006.1, forward strand.
TGCCATGAATGCCCTTGAGAAACTGGCCGATGCGGGAGTTGTCCTGGGGAATCAGTCAGTCCTGCTGGCCGGTGTAAATGACTGCCCCCGTATTCTGAAATCCCTCTTTCAGAAAATGCTGCAGAACAGGGTCCGTCCCTACTATCTCTATCAGTGCGACCTTTCAGAGGGGCTTTCCCATTTCAGGACTCCTGTAGGGAAAGGAATTGAAATTATGGAAAGCCTGATCGGGCATACCTCGGGGCTGGCTGTTCCCACGTATGTCATTGACGCTCCCGGAGGAGGAGGGAAGATCCCTGTTATGCCTCAGTATCTGATTTCATGGTCCACCAACAAAGTTGTTCTGAGAAATTATGAGGGTGTTATAACCACCTACAAGGAGCCGGATTCCTATGAACCCTGGTTTTGTGACAGAGAGTGCGGAGAGTGCGATCTTCTCCTGAACCTGGAAGGGGCCGCGGAAACCGACCCCATCGGCATTCAGCAGCTCCTTGCTGACCATGATGAGACAATATCTTTCACACCCAGCGGGAATGACCGGATGGAAAGGAGGGGCGATTATGATGGATAAGCAGGAGAGCCTCCACGGGTCGCTGATACAGCATGGCAAGTCCAACAATCGGATTTATCTGATGTCATACCAGCCTTCAGGCCGTGAAGAGCTTTATCGGGACCTGATGGCATTGGCGAAAAAAGAGGAGTACGGGAAAATTTTCATAAAGGTTCCCGAGCTGGATGAGGACTATTTCCGGGTAAGGGGTTTTGCCCGGGAAGCGGTTATTCCCCGGTATTATCCCGGCTTTGACTGTATCCTTATGGGACTGTACCTGGATACCGAAAGAAAAAAAATACCAGTAACAGAGCAGGAAAAAATAAGAAAAGTTCTTCAGTTCTCGGTTAAAAATGATTCTCCTGAAGATTTTGCCAATCCTGTTTCCTATTTTTCCTTCAAACCTCTTGGGGTGGAACATGTGGAAGGCATGGCGGAAATTTACGGGAAGGTCTTTGACAGCTATCCCTTTCCGATTCATGAGCCGGCGTACTTAAAGGAAACCATGGAGAGTCATGTCTTCTACTTCGGCTGTTTTATGGATGAGAAACTTGCAGGAGTCTCTTCTGCCGAAACAAATAAACAAACAGGGTCTGTGGAAATGACGGATTTTGCAGTCCTTCCCGAATACAGGGGATACAGGCTGTCTTATCACCTTCTGCGGCAAATGGAGGATTTTGTCCGGGAGAGAGGGTTCCGTGTGGCTTATACAATAGCCCGGGCAATCTCTTTCGGCATGAATAAGACCTTTGCCAACGCGGATTATACTTTTGGAGGAACTCTGGTCAATAACACACAGATCAGCGGTAAGATAGAGAGCATGAATTTGTGGCACAAAACTCTTTTGTCCTGTTCTTAATGATTGTAACTGTAAAATGCAGGATATAATATAAATAGCAATGAGAATGTCACATACTGTTTGTACAACGAATTTCAAAATCGCTGTTTCAATTCTTTTTTTCTCAGTTTGTCTCGGTCTCTCTTTCTTTCCGCAGGATGCTCCCGGTTCTGTACTCCATCCTGGACCGGAACCATTTTCCGTTGATGCGGGCAGTGCTGTTTTCTGTATCAATCTTTTAAAAGGGAACCGTTACCTGGAAAAGAATGATACCGGAGGATTCCGCGTGATCCAGGTTGAATCGGTCTGGTCGGAGCAAAGAGGGTATGATGACTCTTCTCCCGCAGGTCACCGAACGCGGTATGAGATTATTGTAAACGGTTCTCCTCTGGATTGGGATAGGAGCTATATCGAATACGGCAATGAAATACTCAATATGCGTCTTCTCTTCCTCTATCGGAATCAGCATCCGCCCCGGGGGATGGGAGAGTATTCCATCAATGACTTCTGAAATTCTCCCTGTGAAGAAAAGAACCACCTATACACACTTATTTACCCCGGCAAGATTGACCATTAAGGCCAGTTGAACAATAATTAGACTGATGTTCAGACCAAAGAAGAAGGATAAGCTGAGCCCTAAAGAGATCGAAGCGGCTCTGGCTCGAATCCGGCAGAAATATGATGATCATATTATCTCCTACATGACCGATACGGCGGAAAAATCCGCCTTTGAAGACCGGTATATTATGGCTCTCCATGCCCGTGTGGATCTGACCCGGTTTGTTCAGGAGGAGATCCTGCATTTGAAGGAACTGGAGCAGAAGTCCAGGGAGGAAGCCGACAGAATTGCTTCTTTGCCTCCCCGGAGAAAAGCCCCGGTTAAAAGCTTTGCGGATAAAGTTCTGGAAGAGCTGGAAAGGAGAATCGAGCCATACCCCTCTCTGGATTTCAATACCGATGCATCTCTGGAAGTGAGAAAGCTCTATGGTGCTCTGGGAGTATTGTATAAAGAACACTGGCATGCTCTGAGCGACTATCTGCGAAAGTTTCACTCATCTGAATTGAGTTACAATCTGGAAAACAGGCTGCTCAGAATGACTGTAATGGGGCATGATAATGTTCCTCCCGAACTGGAAAGGTACCAGTTCCTTCTCAGTCATCGGGGAAAGTATGCAACAGAACTTTTCAGGGAAGCCCAGGAAAGCATAAAAAGGGCTTCTTTTTTTCTTCATGATCTCAGAATCCTCATGATGGAAACAAGAGAACGGGGAATCATTGATGAAAAGGTTGAAAATGCTTATAAATATGTAGAAAATATAATACAGGATTTCAGATTAAAGGATCTCAAAAAAAACTGAAGAAAATCTGTTAAGGAGAAAATATATGTCAGAAATTATTATTACTGATGAAAATTTTGAAAAAGAAGTACTGAAAGCAGATAAACCTGTTCTGATCGATTTCTGGGCAGAATGGTGTGTTCCCTGTAAGATGCTGAGCCCTCTGGTAGCAGAAATCGCGGAAGAAACAGACTCTATTATTGTCGGGAAAGCCAATGTTGATGATGCCCCTGAAACTGCCGGGAAATATGGTATTCAGAGTATTCCCACTCTGATGCTTTTTCACAAAGGTGAAGTGGTTAAACAGAATGTCGGTGTCATTCCCAGAGAATCTATCGAAGAGATGTATAAAGATCTGGTTTAAAAGAGAATTTATTGTGAGGAGTATACCTCGTCAGTATTCTCCTCTCCAAAACTCTTCCCCCCTGTGGGCACTGTATGCCAGTCTGCGCAGGTATCTGTATCATCGGAGCTGCTGTTCCTGCACAGAGATCTTGTTCCGGTCGTCTCTTCTGAACGGACAGCTTCCCCGGGTGATACATCAGGAGTGCTGAAGTTCCAGTAGCCCCTTTGATAGGCATCGCAGACCGCATCAAATGTGGCGCTTGTCCAGCCGAGTTTATCGTCAGAGGGATCCGGTTCCCTGTCTGAATAGATAATGCAATCCAGAATATTTCCGGTAGGGGAGTCATAGAGTGTCAGAACCCCGTTGCTGCCGGACAGTCCAGAGTCCCGGGGCAGCCAGACATCCCATGCTGTATCAGCGGACAGTTTTCCTCCCGATACAGTTTTGTCTGTGGTTTCTGTAATTTCCTCGCTGAGCCCTTCAGGGCGGCAGTGTATCAGAAGATACTCTCCCTTCTTTACCAGAATCTCCGGGAGGATAAAGCAGCAGCTGTTGTAACTCCTGGTTCCGTAATAGAGCGTCAGTCCTGCAGTATTCCCATCGCTTCTGAAATAGAGTTCCAGAGTATCAGGATTATTCCCTGATCCCTGGGGATTCAGTTCATTGATCAAAGTTCCGGGAACCTGAGAGTTCCATCCCCAGAAACGAACCAGAAAACGGTTGGAATTTCCTTTCATATCTTCTATGGTCAGATTCACTGTTCTGGCTATGCCGGGGGGAAGATCCTCTGAAGGTTTTATTACCAGCAGGTTCTCCTCTTTCACCTCCAGAACCGCTTCTGCTCCGTTATCAAGGATTACCAAGGTCTCTTCAATGCATATGGGTTCATCAAAGCTGAGAATAATTTCGGGACCGCCGGATGCTTCCATATCCAGCAGACGGGGGGGAGAAAAATCCAGTTCCCTGTTCATCTCCCAGTCTTCTTTCATGGAACATGAGAGAAGCATCGCCTGGAGTCCAAAGAGGAGAAATATACTTTTCACGTTTTACCTCCTGTACTCTCTTACTGATAAAATATCTCCGGGAATTCAGTTTGCAGCAATATTCCGGAAAATTTGAAAACAGGTCAGGTATCGAAGTTACAGAACCGATACTATGTGTATGGGAAAAGGTTTTTTCAGTTTATTGCTATTACTACAGTTCTTTCTTTTTTCACCTCTTGTGTCACAGGAGCTACTTATAGGAGCCGGTGATGTATATATCGAAATGGAAAAAGGGGAGGGATTTCATCTCTGGATCCGTCAGAAACCCGGAATGAACTCTGTGCTTCTTACAGAATCCACGGCAGATCCCCTGAAAAAGGTAGATTCATTTGCTCTGAGAGCGTATGACTATAATCCTTATAATGGAGATGAGCCCCGGATGCTGAATGGAGAAGTTCTCCCTCAGGACCGGGGGATGTTTTATCTGATCGATTCCACTCCTGAATATAATGCGATTCTGGATGACCAGGCATTCAGAATTTTTGTTCCCCTGCATGTTACCTACGGATATCCCTGGAGCCGGGAAGGTCAGGTTGAGATACGCCAGGGAACCTGGCTGAATATACGGTCCTTTGAGATGCCCTATGCGGATTATTCCGGAGCCTATCAGGATAATCCATTTGTCCTCTCGGCAAAAATCAAGGAACTTCCTCCTCCCGTTGAAGTTGCTGTGGTGGAAAAAGAGCTGGAAGATATTATGGAAGAAGCGGCCATGATGACGGGCGGTGAATTTATCCGGGCTGATGACGGTGATGAAGCTGTCGATAAAATAGGAAATATTCTGTCTTCCGTAGAGGGAGGATCTATCGATATAGTACTGGTCGTGGATACAACGGTCAGTATGAAAAATGATATTAATTTTATTCAGAAAAAACTTGTACCCCTTGTTGAAACCCATATTGAGGGTTTTGATGAGTTCCGGGTAGGGATTGTCATGTACCGGGATTATAAAGAGGCCTATCTGACAAAGGAAGTGCCTTTTCAATATGATCTGGAAAGAATCCAGTGGTATCTGAACAGGATTACCGTTTCCGGAGGACGTGATATCCCCGAAGCTGTCTATGAAGGGATTTTCAGCGGTATAAGCAATTTTGACTGGACGGCCGATCACAGGATTATAATCCAGGTGGGAGATGCTCCTCCTCATGAAGAACCAAAAGGTGAAATTACCAAGGAAATGGTCTATGCAGAAGCGGCTAAGCTTGGCATCTCCATCTATCCTATACTGCTGCCATCTGAATACTGAAATCCTGTATTGATAAAAAAAAGGGGCTGTTGCAATAACTGCAGCTACCCCTTTTTTTTGTCCCGATACCGGAAAACATTTATATCATAATTTTTAATTCGGACCTGTGGTCTGCCTGGCCGGATACTTATCCATATCAACCTCCGGTAAAGGCTCTCCTTTCAATACAGTCAGAACTTTTTCCGAAAGAATCTGATACCGCGGAGGGAAGAGGATAACATAAGTACTGTTTTCATATTTATCCAGAATCTCTTCGAACTCCCTGATGGCGAGTTCCTCCTGGCCGAGTTTTTTATGAATCAGAGCCCTTTCGTATTCGGCGGCAATGCCCTTTGCATGATCTTCAGGATATCTGATAAGGAAAACCTCATAATAAAAGAGAGCTGTTTCCAGGTCTCCTTCGTCTATGGCATCCTGGGCGGACTTGAAAAACTGATCTTCCGTCCACTCCGGATCTACCGATTGAGGTGTGGTTTGACAGGAAAGGGCAAGTAAAGAGAGTAATATAAGCAGGATTGTATTCTGTATAATCTTTTGCATATGGTCCTTCTTCAATATGAGAACCATCATACTCTACAGAAGATACAGTTTCAACCTGTTTTATTGAGGGTCAGGATGCGTAGATTTCATCCTTGATGGGAAGGGTCTTTTTCAATTCTTTCAGAAAAGCCTTCGTATCGCCCATAGGTTCATAATATTCACACTCCTCCGTGCTTCTCCGGGCGACAGTGAAATATTTGTAGTACTTTTCTTCTCCCAGTTTTTTCTTCCACATACCTGCAGCGCATCTGACTCTCAGCTGATACTGGTTTTCCTTGCCGGCTTCTGTTCTGACCAGTTTACAGTTTCTGCAGTTGGCACAGTATATTTTATCGGCATTGGGAGAATGAGTTCCGTGACTCTCTATTTCTGTTCTATTTTCCGTTGTATATGATTCTTCAAACATAAGATGCAAAACCTCCTGTTGTATTTTCCTTTCTCTCTTACCCTATTGTCGGCAAAGGGCTGTTTAATTTTGAGCGGGAAATCAACAAATGTTTCTGTTCAACCTATCTCTTTTCAGATATGATAGCGTCATGATTGCTACGATAATTAACGCATTGACCATTATTCTGGGATCATCCATCGGTCTTGCCCTGCGGGGAAAGATCCATGATCACTATGAGGATGTTATTTTTACAGCCCTCGGATTGTTTACCCTTCTCCTGGGTGTGACCATGGCCCAGAGTGAATGCAATGCCCTTTATATGGTATTTTCTCTTGTTCTGGGTGGAATTCTGGGAACCTGGTGGAAACTGGAAGACAGAATCCTTGTGCTGGGGGATCTTTTAAAAAAGCGGCTCCCCGCCAGGATGGGAGACAGTACATTTGCAGCAGGATTTCTGGATGCTTCGGTACTTTTCTGCGTCGGGGCTATGACAATTGTCGGATCCTTTCAGGCTGGCATTGAAAAAGATTATCAGACCCTGCTTGTCAAGTCGGTTATGGACGGATTTGCGGCGATCCTCCTTTCCTCTGTACTCGGATGGGGTGTTCTGTTCTCTTCCATTACCATCCTGATTACCCAGGGATCCCTGACTTTTCTTGCTGTCTGGGTTGCCCCCTATGTGGACGAACGCATGATCAATGCGGTCTCTGCTGTCGGAGGAGTTCTGATTATGATGATCGGATTCAATCTCTTGAAGATTAAAAAAATCAGGACCGCAAATTTTATTCCGGCCCTGATTCTCATTCTTCTTTTTATAATAGCTGAACCCTGGATTTCGGTTCTGAGATCCTGATTACAGGGTCTCCAGGTGCCAGATGTCCCTGTTATATTCCATAATCGTTCTATCTGAGGAGAAGTAGCCGGAAGCTGCAATATTCATAAGGCTCTTTTTCTGCCACTCCTGAGTCTTTCTGTAGTCCCTGTCTGTCAGCTCCACAGCCTTTTTATAGGACTCCAGCTCGGGTAGAACAAGGTACTGATCATTATGCCTGATATGTCCCAGAATATTCGTGAATTCCTCGGCAGGGCCAAAGACACCAGCTTCAAAAGCTTCGAGGACCCGTGCTGTTTCCGGATGGTTTTTCAGAAAAGATACCGGGTCATAGCCGTTTCGTATTTCAATCACTTCCTGAGCATTCAAGCCGAAAGGATATCCGGTTTCAATCCCGGCTTTTTCAAATATTTCTATATTGGCTCCATCCATTGTTCCCAATGTTAACGCTCCGTTCATCATGAACTTCATATTCCCGGTTCCCGAAGCTTCTTTCCCCGCAGTGGAAATCTGCTGGGAAACCTCCGCTGCAGGAAAAATTCTTTCAGCCATGGATACGCGGTAATTGGGGAGATAAACCAGCTGCAGTTTTTCTCTGCAAACAGGATCATTCTGAAGGGTTTCACCGATTCTGCAGGCCATGTGAATCACTTCTTTGGCAATGTAATATCCCGGTGCCGCTTTACCACCAATAAAAAAAGTTCTGCCCAGAATGTCCCTGTTGGGATTTTCTTTCAGCTCCAGATAGAGCCGCGCAATATTCAGAATATTCAGCAGCTGTCTTTTATATTCATGAATCCGTTTGACCTGAAAGTCAAAAATTGTGGAAGGATCAATCTTGATATTGGAATCCTTCTTCAGGTAGTGCCTGAATATTTCTTTATTGGCATCCTTTATCTTTTTCAATTCTTCCAGGAATGCTGAATCAGAAGCCAGCCGCTTCAAATCTGAAAGCTTTTCCGGATTCCTGTGCCACTCCGTTCCGATTCCTTTATTAATCAAGGCTGTCAGAGCCGGGTTGGAATGGATCAGCCAGCGTCTATGGGTTATTCCGTTGGTTTTATTGTTGAACTTCCCGGGATACAGAGCATACCACTCTTTTAAAACCGAATCCTTCAGAATTTCTGTATGGAGAGCCGCTACGCCATTGACTGACTGGGAACCGTAGATGGCCAACGGGGCCATATGAATAAGACCGTTTTTGATGATTTCATAAAGATCCTTGTCTTTTCTGTCGGCCATCTCGTTATTGAGGCGTCTGTTTATCTCTTCAATTATCATGGAAATCCGGGGCAGCAGATCCTGTATGAATGTTACGGGCCATTTTTCCAGGGCTTCCGATAAAACCGTATGGTTGGTATAGGCAAATGTTCTGGTACAGATATCCCAGGCGGACTCCCAGGGGAGCCCTTCCCGGTCCATCAGGAGACGCATCAGTTCGGGAATCGCCAACACGGGATGGGTATCATTCAGCTGCATAACATGCTGTTCGGGGAATTTTTCCCAAGCGTCGCCGAAATCTCTCCGGAACCGTTCGGTCACATCCTGCAAAGAGGCAGAAACAAAGAAGTACTGCTGTTTCAGGCGCAGCTGTTTTCCCGCAGGACCCTGGTCGTTCGGGTAGAGGACCGCCGAGAGGTTCCTGGCCTGGTCATCCTCTCTCCAGGATGCAATATGGTCTTCCCTGTTGAAAAGATCAAGATTGAAACCATGGGGAGAACGGGCTTCCCACAGTCTCATGGTTCCTATGAACTTACCGTCTGCTCCGGTAATAGGGTAGTCAAAAGGGTAGGCATAGATCACTTCTGCGGGATCCCTTCTGAACTGAAGCTGACCATCCTGATCCTGGCTCATATGAACATGCCCCCCGATATAGATTTTTCTGAAATCTTCCGGACGTTCCACTCCCCACAGATCACCCTTGTCTACCCATTTGTCGGGATACTCTTTTTGCCGGTTCCCTTCTATTCCCTGGGCGAACAGACCGTAGCGGTAGCGGATTCCATACCCCATGGCGGGAAGTCTTAGTGAAGCCAGTGAGTCCAGAAAACAGGAAGCCAGACGGCCCAGTCCTCCATTCCCCAGCCCGGGATCCGGTTCTTCTTCAAGAAGTTCCTCAAGGTCATGCCCATAGGATTCTGCCAATTCCTGTGCCGCTTCCCAAAGGCCCATGTTCATCAGATTCATCCTGAGAGAGCGGCCTGTAAGAAATTCTGCAGAGAAGTAATAGACTCTGCGGTGTTTCTCCTCGCGAATCTGCTCTTCCGTTCTGTTCCATTCTGTTCTGATAAGTTCAGAAGCCGTTTCCGCCAGGGCTTTGACAAATATTCTGGGGGTAGGGATAGACCTGGTCAGTCCTAACTGGTTTTCCAGTTTTTTCAGAAAAATTTCTTTCATTAAACCACCGATTCGGGATGTTCTTCCACAATCCTTAATGATACGGGAGAGCTTTCCACTTCGCTGAGAGCAGATATCTCTTCCAGTGCTTTGGCGATGTCCCCGGCTTTGGCTTCATGCGTTGTCATTACGAGGGGGATAGAATCTTTTCGGCCTTCCTGCTGGAGAAGGGAGGTAATGCTTATGGAATTCCTGCTGAGGATTCCGGTAATTCTGGCTACGGTTCCCGGCTGGTCTTTCACCATAAAGCGGAGATAGTAGCGGCTTACCAGTTCCTCCGGTTTCAGCTGAACCGCATCGGATGTCAGGTCAGACCAGAAGCCGAGCTGGTTGAAGGCTCTATCGGTGATTCCCAGGGCGATGGCAATGATGTCTGCCACAACCGCAGATGCTGTCGGTGAGCTTCCTGCACCTCTGCCCATATACATGGTATGACCTACCGCATGACCGTAAACACTGACCGCATTGAAGGCGCCGCTTATCCGGGCCAGGGGATGGTCTTTGTGCAGGAATGCGGGAGAAACACTGAGAGCCAGCCCTTTTTCCGTTTTCTGGGCAATGGCCAGAAGTTTCATGATATATCCCAGATCCTGTCCGGTTTTAATGTCATAGAGGTCTACCTTGTCGATCCCCTGTACAGGCACTGAGTCCAGGCTGACTTTTTCTCCGAAAGCCAGGGATCCCATGATCGTCACTTTATGAGCCGAGTCCATCCCTGTCACATCCAGAGTGGGGTCCGCCTCGGCCAGTCCGGCAGCCTGGGCAGAACTGAGAGCTTCCTTGTAGCTCTGACCTTTTTCGGTCATCTCGGTGAGGATATGGTTGCATGTTCCGTTGACAATACCGAAAAGAGCTTCGATTTTATTTGCCAGAAGGCCGTCTGTCAGGGCTTTGATAATGGGTATACCCCCGCCGCAGCTGGCTTCAAAGCCGATGGAAACACCGTTGGTTCTGGCCAGGGCAAAAAGTTCCGGTCCGTAATGGGCCAAAAGAGCCTTGTTGGCGGTTACCACATGCTTGCCCGCTTCCAGAGCTTTCGTCATCATTTTTTTGGCAACAGTAAGGCCTCCGATCAGCTCAATTATGACTTTCACTTCCGGATCGGCCAGGACTTTATTGTAATCCTCTTCAAACAGACTATTATCGATTCCGAGGGCTTCGGCATTGGAGAAATCCCTCTCTACAATATATTTCAGTACCAGGGGGAGTCCGGTTCTCTCCTGCAGAAAGTCCTGGTCCCGGGTCAGGAGGGTCGCTGTTCCGCCTCCCACGACTCCGCAGCCCACCAGGGCAATTCCAAATCTTTCATTCTGGCTCATTTCTCATTACTCCTATATGCTCCGGTAATTCTCAGGTTACCGGTATCCCTTCTCAAGATTATAAGTCTAATAGAAAGGAAAGCTTTTTTATCTTTTTTTAATAACAGAATTTCCTGTTTCAATCGTTACAGGGATTATCAGATATGAGACCCTTTTGTGCAAGAGGTCAGACCCTGTATCGGGAGAGAACGGAAAGGAGGAATTCATGATGGATATTATGCAATAATGGATTACAATATAAAATGAAACAGCTATCTACCCGGGTTTCCGGGACTTCAAAGACTATTAAGGAGTGAAGGTAATATGAAAAATAAATGGACTTTAATGATTCTGGCTATTGTTCTTTTTTTGTCCGGTTGTGCATCCACTTCGGTTACCAGGACATCTTCCGATGAGGTGATTGACTTAAGCGGCCGCTGGAACGATACAGACTCCCGATTGACAGCTGAAGACATGATTTCTGATGTTTTAAGCCGTCCCTGGCTGGATAATTTTATGATGGAAAATGGCGAGAAACCTGTAGTTATTGTCGGTGCCATCCGCAATAAAAGCTCTGAACACATACAAACAGCCACCTTTGTCAAGGATATCGAAAGAGAGCTTGTGAACAGCGGTAAAGTCCGTTTTGTGGCCAGCAGCGCGGAAAGGCAGGAAATCCGTGCTGAAAGGGAAGATCAGCAGTCCAATGCTACAGAGGCAACCATGTCTGCTCTTGCCGCCGAAACCGGTGCAGATTTTATGCTTCAGGGAGTTATAACCTCCATTACCGATGCCATAGAAGGCCGACGGGTGGTGACCTATAATGTGGATATGGAACTGATCGACCTGGAAACCAATGAGAAAGTGTGGCTCAACGGATTTGAGGTGAAAAAAGATATTAAACAGTCCAAAGCCAAATGGTAATGAGAATATCAGTTTCCACCAGGCTCAGAGGTCTGCTGCTTTCAGCCTCTCTCATTATGGTTTTAGGATCTTGCGCCAGTACGGTGACTCAGCAGTCCCAGTATATGGAAGCTCAGGAATTCATCGCCCGGCGGGATTTTTCCGGGGCGGGAAAGGTTATCGAAGAGAGTAAAGAGGTCTATTACAAGCAGAAAGACCGGGTCCTGTACTATCTGGATACGGGAATGCTCTACCATTATGCCGGTGAGTATGAAAAGAGCAATCTGGCTCTGTCCGAGGCGGAAAGGGGCATTGAAGAGCTTTATACAAAAAGCATCTCCAAATCCATCTCGTCGGGTGTCCTGAATGATAACGCACTGGACTATGCCGGAGAGGATTACGAAAATATCTATCTGAATATTTTCAAGGCTCTGAATTTCATTGCCCTGGGAGATAATGAAAGCGCACTGGTGGAGATCCGCAGGGTTCATATCAAATTGAACATTATGGAAGATACCTACCGTGAACTGATTGAAGAGTATAATAACTCGGATAGTGCGGAAGGAAAGATCGAACCCAGGGAGATCCGTTTTTATAATTCGGCTCTGGCCAGATATCTGGGCCTTTTGCTCTACCGGGCGGAAGGAGCCTTTGATGATTCCCGGATTGAACTTCAGGAGATCCTGGAAGCATTCCGCGAACAGAGTCAGCTTTACGACTTTCCCATGCCGCCCCTGCCTGAACAGAGTCCCCGAGAGGGTGTGGGCTACCTTAGTGTTATGGCTTTTACCGGATTTTCTCCCCGTAAGATGGCAGAGACGTTCTATCTGGATACGGGGCAGAATATGGTATATATCACTTCGGTCAGTCAGGATAAGGATTATGTTAACCGGGTGATGGGTTTTAACTTCCTGTTTATGCCGGGAATGACTCCGGGGCATCATTTCAAGTTCCAGTATCCCCGGATGGATCTTCAGGGAAGCCGTGTTGACCGGATTGAACTGATCATAGACGGAGTCTCTGCCAAGAAGCTGCCCCTTTTTGAGGATATGGAATCCATTGCCCAGGAGATCTTCCTGATAAAGCAGCCTCTGGTTGTTGGAAAGGCGATTTTGCGGACCGTAGCCAAAGGGGTATTGAAAGAATCAGGAAAAGAAGCGGTAAAGGATCAGCTTGACGGATCCGTAGGAGGGCTGCTGGCAGGAGCTCTGATCGGGATTGCCGCTGATGTTGCTGTTGATGCCACGGAAAACGCCGACTTGAGAATCTCCCGCTATTTCCCGGCCTATGCCCATGCTCTTGATGTGCCGGTCAGGCCCGGAAATCACACGGTTCAGCTGGAGTACTACAGCGGTTCCCAGTTGATATACAGAGACAATGTGGGGCTCGTAAAAGTCCTTCCGGGACAATTGAATCTGGTGGAGTCTTTTGTGCTCGAATAGGGAACGGAATTTCTGTTCCCGGTTGTTAAAAATTTGTAATGGTAGATCTGAGTGCTTTTTGAGGAGTTGGAAATGAAAGCTGGAAAATACCTGGCCCTGACAGCAGGAATTCTTATGATACTGGCTTCCTGTGCGACGGGAGGCGGTTCATCAGGGGGCAGGAGGCCTGCCTGGGTGGATGATAAACACAGTGTGTACCCCGAGAGCGAATATCTGGTGGAAGTGGGAGAGGGAACCTCTTTGAAGGATGCAAAGCAGAATGGGCTGATGTCTCTGAGCCAGGTTTTCAGAACCACGGTGAAAGTGGACAGTACCGTGCGTACCCGGTATGTGGAGCTTTCGGACGGCAAAAAAAGTCAGGGGGCATCCATGGAAACCACCGTGGATGATCAGATTACCCAGTTGTCTGATGAAACCCTGGTTAATGTGCACTTCGGGGAATCCTGGACTGACGATATGGGAAGAACCTATGTGATAGCCTATATCGACCGGTTGGAAACAGCCCGGATATACAGGCAGAGAATTCAGGAGGATGCAAATCGGACAGCCTATTTTATTAAGGAATCAGCACGTCAGGATGACCTGCTTAAAAAGTTCGGTTATCTTGATGCTGCGGTGGTGATGGATAAGAACTCCCAGATGATGCTGGATCAGCTGGATATTATTCACTCACCTTCCCGCAGTTCCATCATGCTGGATTACTCATCCGCGGAATTGTACTCTCTTTATTCGGATACCGCCTCTCTTATGGCCTTTGATATCAGTATTCTGGGAGATGAACAGGGTAAATTATCGGCAATGGTCGCCCAGGTGATGACCGGTAGAGGATTTGCCCTGGCAGAGGACAGGGCAAATCTTCATGTGGATGGAAAAATCTCTGTAGAAGACGCCAATCTGGATAATGGGTATGAAAACGTCCGATGGACCCTTTTTCTGGAGATGAAGGACCAGTCGGGGAAAACCGTTGTTACCATGGAAGAGCAGAAAAGGGAAACCGGTATATCCAGGGACGCAGCGGTGTCCAAAGCTTACCGTTCCATGGAAGAGATGCTGCAGAAAAAATTTATTGGTGATCTGGAACGGTATTTCGACAGTTTTGCCGGGCAATAATAAATAAAACCTTCCCTCGCTCTTATATTCCCTCTCCCCGGGGAGAGGGGATAACCGTTCCTTACTTTAGTTTTGAGTATTCTTCAGGAAATGATCAACCATATCGCCATCCATACGGGGTACCGGAATAATCTGCCGTGTACGTCCCTTGCCTGTAATTGTCTGAAGGTTCCCTGATTCATAAATGCATGAAACCAGTTCACGCCAGAAGTCTTTTTCGGGAGATTTTAGCAGGTTTGCCAGGCGGCTTAAGCGAAAAGCTGTTATAAGCCGTGATGTTGTAAGATTTTTATTCCAGGGAAACACTGAGGAGCCGCAGTATACTGCCGGTTGTTCCGGGAGCCCGTTTTCTCCCGGGTGTTCAAACCCGGAAAGTCCGGGGACTGCATAAAAGGGGGATATCCCGATTTCTGTCGGCAGAGGAGAGAGGTAGAGGAGGTTTTCTGTTACTGATTCAGGTGTATCCCCGGGAAGGCCTGCGATGAAATAGGTAACAGCGGGAATTTCCCTGTTTTCCAGATGTTTTATAAGGGTCTCCAGATGATCCAGACGGCTGCTCCTTTTCTGGTCTGCCAGGATTTTGCTGTCGGAAGACGCCATGGAAAGATTGAATCTGATAAACCCTGATTCAATCAGTCTGTCTGCTATTGGGATCGTTATTTTCCGGTAATCCAATCCGTTTTCCGCAGAAAGGGTGGAACCGGGAAAACGCTTCATGAATCTGTCCAGAAAATCAAGAAAGTACGCCTGATCCGAAAGGAGATTGTCATCTTCCAGGTTCAGGTGGAATTTTTTATAACCGGTTTTTGCCAGGAGAGTCAGGATCTCGTCAGGATCGGATTTTCGGAACTCCCTTCCCAATGTCAGATGATTGGCGCAGAAGGTACAGCGGGCCGGGCAGCCTCTGGTCAGCATAGCTGTCAGTTGAGGTCTTCCTTTATAGGGTCGTGTCTCTTTTATCACCGGCGTTACAGGCGGAAGGCTGGCCGGGACACCTGGAAAATCCTGCAGATTTTCTTCTGCCGGGCCTGTCCGGACCCTGCGGAAGAGTCCTGTCTGTTCAAACCATGCGGGGTTCACAGAGACTCCGGCTCCTCCTGCTTCCAAAGGGACCCGGGGAGCCATTTGCCGTAACGCCAGTGCTGTCTGCCGGGCCTCTTCCGCATAGCACCAGGCAAAACAGCTGATCATAATCAGATCAGGTTTTTCTGCAAGGACTATATGGGCGCACTCTTCAAAGGGCGGACCGTAATGCTTTCTCTGGGTAAACCAGCTGACCGGCCCCGTTTCTCCGGGTATCAAAAAGGGCTTCAGATAGTTAAGCTCACCAGGCAGGGGAGGGGTAGATCTCTGTTTCCATAAGGGAAAATTGAAAAAGACAACGTCGTGGCCTGCCTGTTCCAGGATCTTCTTTACCGATGTGCTTCCCAAGGCGCTGTGACGGTGAGCTGTCTGATAGAAATCCCGCAGGGGGGGCTGGATCAGGACGATTTTCAATAGGGTACCTCAATTGAAGGAATTCTATTTTCCGAAGTAGCCATATTTTTGCACAAAAAATGACGTATAGCCAATGACGGGGAGTTTTATTCTTTAAAAAGAGTCTCTCAATCGCTTTCAGAATATTCAGGAATTGAGTATCAGCCCTTGATTATTATAATGCCGGCAATTTTTTCATGCCTCAGAAGTCCGAAAATATGAACGGAAGAAAAAATCCCCCCTACCGTTAAAGCGCTTTATCTTTTTGTAATATTTTCTTGACAAATGCAAAAGTGCGGGTGATACTAACTACGAGTTAAAGCGCTTTAAATTATTTTAAATCAGAAAAAAATTACGAGTGCTCCGCACTTGCAGCTGTCATCTTTCTAACATATTAGATCATGGAAAAAAGAAAGAAACAGTTTCGAATTTTGAACGGGTGGTTTTTTCTCCCGTTTTACAGCAATTAAAGGAGACAAATATATGGGTATTCATTATGAAACCGGAATATATCAGGAGATCTTTGAGTGGATGCGTGTAAGCGACCACCGGGCGAAAGACGTGGGTGTTGGAACAAACGGCACCGTCTGGATTGTGGGAACAGAAGAGTGTCCTGGCGGCTACGGTGTGGCCCGATGGACCGGGCTAGGCTGGGAATCCTACGATACAGGTGCTGTTGTTGTGGAGCCTGCACCCCATGGTGAAGCCTGGCTGATTAATAACAAAGGGGAGCTTCTGGAACCGGTGGACGGAGGATGGCAGGTCTGTCCGACCCCCGCACCTGTCAGAGATGTAACCTTCGGGCCTCTGGATGACGGCGTCTGGATTGCCACTGCACCCCACGAAGGCAGACCCGGACAGGTGCTGCGGCGGGTTGGTCAGGAGTGGGTTGCAGATTACTCGGAAGCCACTCATGTTCCCTGGCAGTGGGATATCCCCGGTGTCAACCATGATGATGAGAACAATAATGACCCCTATGAAGGAGCAGAACCCAAAGAACCTATTGCTATAGCTGCCATGGCAGATGGATTGCCTTTTGTTGTTGACGCGGACGGTGCAATTTACCGGAAATCCGTAGGTGTAAAAGGATGGCTTGTGATTCCCGAAGAACCAGCTTACGACATAGCCGTCTCCCCCGACGGGGTTGTCTGGACTGTCGGCCGGGATGAACGGAAAGGCGGTTTTGGTCCTTTTCGATACTACCATGGCACCGATTGGCATGCCTACGAGGGAGCTGTCACCCGTATTGCTGTCGGCCCTGATGGGCTACCCTGGGCTGTTGATGATGAAGGTATTATTTATCGTCATCATGTCAAACTGTGATGCTGATTCAGCACTCATCACTTATCTTGCAGTAATGAAAAACGAGAGGAAACTATGGAAGATTTTTTAAAATTCGGCCTTAGGAATATAGGCGGAGAGCAGCACTATCTTTTTGAAATGATGACATCCGAGTTTGTCAGGGTTATCAGTACATTTACCCATGGCGATCCAGGGCGTGATATTGCCATCGGTCCGGATGGGGCTGTATGGGTTTTGAAAAAAGCACCGGGAACGTCCCACCTGGACGACTCTGGTGTCGATTTTGAGCTTCATCGGTATAACGGATTTGGATTGTACCATCGCTCCGGATGGGATCGTATTCCCGGGGAAGGTGTGGCGTTAACGGTGGATAATCAGGGGCAGCCGTGGCTTGTTCAGGCATCCGGAGCTATTCTCAGGCGCACAGAAAGCGGCTGGCAGAAGCTTCCCGGTTCTGCCACTGATATTTCTGTAGGGGTAAACGGAGAGGCCTGGGCCGTCGGTACACGTGATGTGCCAGGTGGACACGAGGTGCTTCATTGGACTGGAAAAGACTGGGAAGAAGTTCCTGGAGCAGCCGTTCGGATAGCTGTTTCTCCTGATGGGGAGCCATGGATTGTTAACAATCGCGACCAGATCTTCCGCCGTCTGGGCGGCCGGTGGTACCGGGTTCAGGGGGGAGCCATCGACATTGCTTTCGGAGCAGATGGAAACTGCTGGATCATTGGTAACGATGGCGGCAGACAGGGCGGCAATGGTGTCCATCGCTGGAATGGTCGGAACTGGGATCGTGTTGATGGGGCGGGAATTCGGATAGCCGTACAGCCCAATGGCCTTCCCTGGATCATCAACATCCGGGGCAATATTTATCCCAGGCATCTTAATCACTAAAGGAGAGAACATACTGTCTCTTTAGTAAAAGATATTTTCTTAAGTAAAAACAGATTTGAGTATTAGTTGGGTACCCCGAGAGGCAAAACGGTAGAGGGACCGTTGAGTTAACAGGATCCTTTGGTCATTGTTTTAGATTCCCGGGGGACGGTTTATTGAAATGTGCAAATAAGTCTCTGACTCATTGGCGGTGAGGGATTTAGAAAAAAAATGGAGGTTTTTCAATGAAAAAACTGGTATTGGTTTTTCTGGTTTCGCTTATGGCACTTGGTGGTGCATGGTCTAATGGACAGGCCGAGGCCGAAGCTGAAGATGGTGTGACTCTGAAGATGCTGACTGTGCAGTCCGGAGGTTTCCTCAAGGCTCTGCAGGCAGTGGTAGACGCATTTGAAGCTGAGAATCCGGGTGTGACGATTGTTCTGGAGAATACAGACAGCTCAACTTTCAATTCAACCATTAAACTGGTTGCTTCCAGCAATGATGCCCCGGATCTTATGGAGGTAGGTCAGGGGAATACCCAGATGGCACCGCTTGTGGAAGCGGGACTTCTGGTGCCGCTGGATGATTATGACAAAATCTATAAGTGGTCGGAAAGGTTTGATCCTTCCCTGCTGGATGAATCCAGAGCCGCTGATGACGGTAGCTCATGGGGTGCCGGGACTCTTTACGGTATTCCCTTTTGCGGGAATATGATAGGTTTATACTTTAACCGTGCGAAGGTGGAAGCTCTTGGTATTGATCCCTATTCCTTTAAATCTATTGCTGATGTGACTGCTGCCTTTGCCAAAGCAAAAGCTGCGGGAGATATGCCTGTTATTATGGTCGGACTTGCGGATCAGGCCGGAGACGGGGGAGAAAAACCCTGGGAAACCCTGGCTAGCGCTTTTCAGACCCCTGAGCAGAAATATAACTGGATCGCAGGTCAGCCTGGAGCGAATATTAACAATCCTCAGGCTCTTGCTGCGACTAAACAGCTGATTGACTGGATCAAGGCCGGTTACTTTTACGAAGGCGGACCTGGAACAACCCGTGAAGACGCGGTAGGAAAATTTGCAGCCGGAGAAGGTGTTTTCTTTATCTCCGGAAGCTGGTATCTGCCGACAATCAAAGATGTAGCAGGTGATAAAATAGGTTATGTGCGTATGCCTGAAGCCAAGGCTGGAGAAGTTCCCAGAGCCAGTGGAGCTACTTCGCAGCCCTTTGGTATTTCGGTTAAGTCCAAACATAAGGATATTGCCGCCAGTTTTCTGGATTTCCTGGCCTCCGAGGCTACTGCTCAGATCCTTTTTGACGCCGGTCAGCTGCCTCTTGTAGGTGTTGACGGAGTTACTACGGACAGCCAGCTAATAAAGGATGCCCTTGCAGCATGGGAAACCCTGACTCAGGACGGTGTACTGACACTGCATACAGACTGGGCGGCTCCCACAACACAGAACCTCCTGAATCCCACGATTCAGGGCTTCTACCTTGGTAGAGGAACACCCGAAGCATTCCTGGAAGCTATGCAGGAAGACTGGGAGCAGTTTCAGGCATCCAAGTAGTTTTTTATAGTATTTGACTAAAGGAGGGGCCGGTCATGTCACAACATTCGAATTTACCTACTGAAGCCGCATCCGTCCAGAGGGGGGGGGAGGACCCCCTTCCTCCGAAAGACGGGGGTTATCGTAAACAAACTTTGAAGCAGTCCGGGTGGACCGCGTATTTATACGTCCTGCCAGCGGTACTGCTCTGCGGGATGTTTGTTCTCTATCCACTGGTAGCGACGTTTTACTACTCGTTTACCTCCTGGACTGGTCTGAGCGAGCCTGTGTGGGTCGGACTGGCCAACTATCAGCGTCAGTTCAACGATCCGAGGCTTCTCGCTGCGTTGTGGCATGCGGCCTTCCTTATGATTTTCTTTTCTGTTATTCCTATTGCGTTTGGTCTGTTGACTGCGGCTCTCTTGAGCCGGACAAAACTGCCTGGTATGGGATTCTTTCGTACAGTCCTTTTTCTTCCCCAGGTTATTCCTCTTGTTGTAATCGGTTATGCCTGGAAGTGGCTCTATGCCCCGGAAGGTGCTGTCAACGAGATCCTCCGGGCTCTGGGGCTGGAAGACTGGACCCGTCTTTGGCTGGGAGATATGACCTGGTCGCTGCCTGCTGTAGGCGTTATCGGGGCCTGGGTTACCGCAGGATTCTGTATGGTTCTTTTTCTGGCGGGGATTGCGCGTATCGATCAGTCTCAGTATGACGCAGCCCGGGTGGACGGGGCAGGTCCCGTCCGTGAATTTTTCGCTGTTACTTTGCCCGGTATCCGCGGTGAACTGATTATTGCTCTAACTGTCACTATCATCGGCGGACTGCGGAGTTTCGATGTGGTCTTCGTAACCACCGGGGGCGGTCCTGTCTATGCAACACAGGTCCCGGCGCTCAGAGTTTATCAGCTGGCCTTTTATGAGTCGTCTATCGGACCGGGAGCGGCTGTTGCTGTGCTGCTGACCGTTGCCGTTGTCGCTGTTGGTATGATACTTCAGAGAATTCCGAGGGAGGCATAATGAAACAGTCACAATCACAGACAATAGTAAGCTATGCCATACTTATTCTGGGGGCTTTCCTGGTTCTTATGCCCCTCTACAGTATTCTTGCAGTATCACTGCAGCCTGGTGATGTGGCCACAAAAGGCGGGTTCGCCTGGCCGGATAATCCCACCTTGAAACACTACGGGAATGTTTGGGTTACTGCTAACTACGGCAGACTCATTATGAACAGTCTTCTTGTGGCCGTTATGGTTGTTGCCGTCACGGTTTTATCTGCGGTCCTTGCGGGATATGCGTTCGGTAAAATGGAATTCCCCGGGAAAAACATCCTTTTTCCGGTTCTGCTTATCGGTCTGGCCGTACCCTTTGAAGGGCTGGTCCTGCCCCTGTATTTTATGCTGCGCAAGTTCGGTCTGGATAACAGGCTGATAGGAGTTGTTGCTGCCGAGTCAGGTCTATATGTTTCTTTTGGGATTCTGTGGATGAGACAGGCTTTCTTTTCAATCCCGGATGAAGTAACGGATGCTGCGAAAGTTGACGGTGCTTCTCCCTGGAAGACATTCCAGCGCATTGCATTGCCGATAGCCTGGCCCAGTGCGGCAACATTGGCTGTGTTGTATTTTGTCTGGAGCTGGAAGGAGTTCCTCGTCGCACTTGTACTTCTTCAGGACCAGTCGCGCAAGACCGTTCCGGCAGGATTAAGTGCGTTTGCAGGAAAGTATATCAGCAATATTCCCGACATTGCCGCCGCAGCCGTTATAACATCCTTGCCAGTGGTCATTATGTATCTTTTCCTGCAGAAACAGATGATACGAGGCCTCACCCAGGGAGCCGTGAAAGGGTGATTCCCGGAGCTCTGGAAGGGGCTCTCTCTCAAGATATTGTGATGCCTGTCTCATACTCCGGAAAACTCTTTTGATTCCATTGAGGACCGGAGTCTCTTCGTATCATATACACTTGTCATTTGCAGATGCATCTGTTTTTACACGCTGTGGATATCTTTCCTCCCCTGCTTCCTGAAGGGCCTGATAATAGATTTGCATTTCAGGTTTACTCCAACATTTTTTTTCACAGCATCCTATGAAAAACTCCCTAAAAATTAAAGCGCTTTAAATTTTAGACAGGATTCTATTGACAAATATATGCGGATAGATAATACTGACATCGAGTTAAAGCGCTTTAATTTTTAAAAAATAAAATCTTTAAAAACCACAGGCGCTTCTCTCTGGTTATTGCTTTTTTCAGGATGAATAACCCGGATTAAGGAAAAAAGTGATCCCGAATCTTCTCTAATAAATATAAGGAGTTCAAAATGTTAATTAGAAAAGGAATGACACAGAAGGTGGCAGTAGTTACTGTGGCACTTATGCTGCTGTTAGCCGGCTGCAGCAAGGACAGTAAATCGGTTAAGGGAAATGCGGAAGATGATGGTATAAAACTGACCATGCTCACAGTGCATTCAGGAGGGTTTCTAAAAGCTCTGCAGGCTGTGGTTGACGCTTATGAAGCAGAGAATCCTGATGTGGATATCACTCTTGAGAATACAGACAGTTCCACATATACCCAGACGATTAAACTTGTTGCATCAAGCAACGAGGCCCCTGATCTCATGGAGGTCGGCCAGGGAAATACACAAATGGCTCCCCTGGTTGAAGTTGGGCTGCTGGAACCCCTGGATGATTACGACAAAATATACAAATGGTCTGAAAGGTTTGATCCTTCCCTGCTGGACGAGTCCCGGGCCGCTGATGACGGCAGTTCCTGGGGAGCCGGGACTCTCTATGGCGTCCCTTTCTGCGGAAATATGATCGGACTTTACTTCAATCGTGAAAAAGTGAATGCTCTGGGGATTGATCCCTATTCCTTCGAGTCCATTGCCGACGTGAATGCTGCTTTCGAAAAAGCCAGAACCGCCGGTGATCTTCCCGTTATTATGGTAGGTCTTGCCGACCAGGCTGGTGACGGCGGCGAAAAGCCCTGGGAAACTCTGGCCAGTGCTTTTCAGACCCCAGAACAGAAATACAACTGGATAGCAGGGCAGCCTGGTGCCAATATTAATAATCCCCAGGCTCTTGCTGCAACAAGGCAGCTGGTAGACTGGATCGAAGCAGGATATTTTTATGACGGAGGTCCCGGGACTACCCGTGAAGATGCCGCCGGTAAGTTTGCAGCTGGTGAAGGTGTTTTTTTTATCTCCGGAAGCTGGTATCTCCCAACCTTCAAGGATGAGGCTGGTGACGCTCTTGGTTATGTACGGATGCCTGAAGCTAGGGCTGGTGAGATTCCCAGAGCCAGCGGTGCCACATCACAGCCTTTTGGTATCTCTTCCAAATCTGACTATCCCGATGAAGCTGCAAAATTCCTTGATTTTCTGGCTTCGGAATCCACAGCGCAGATCCTTTTTGACGCTGGTCAGCTCCCCCTTGTCGGTGTAGACGGGGTAGAAACCGATAGCCAACTTATCAAAGATGCCCTTGCCGCCTGGGAAACCCTGACTCAGGAAGGTGTACTGACTCTGCATACCGACTGGGCGGCTCCTACGACCCAGAATCTCCTGAACCCGACGATTCAGGGGTTCTATCTCGGTCAGGGAACACCGGAAGCTTTCCTGCAGACCATGCAGGTAGACTGGGAACAGTTCCAGAAGTTTAAGTAATTCAAAACGGAGGGAACGGTTGTGTCTGATTCATTGAAGTTATCTATGAAAACCGGATCCTTCCGAAGGCAGGGGGGCGATACGCCCTCTGCTTCCGGAAAAGGTATTCGGCGGAAGCTGTCTTCCACCCAGTCCGGTTGGTTATCATACTTGTATGTTCTTCCGGCTATGATTCTGTGCGGGATGTTTGTTCTTTATCCGCTGGTAGCGACAGTTTACTACTCCTTTACCTCCTGGACTGGACTCAGTGAGCCCGTCTGGGTGGGGCTTGCCAATTACCAAAGGCAGTTTCTTGATCCCAGGCTTCTCGCTGCGTTATGGCATGCGGCGTTCCTGATGATTTTTTTCTCCGTAATTCCTATCGCTTTCGGTCTGCTAACCGCGGCTCTGTTGAGCCGGACAAAGCTGCCGGGAATGGGGTTTTTCCGTACGGTTTTATTCCTCCCCCAGGTGATTCCTCTTGTGGTTATCGGATACGCATGGAAGTGGCTGTATGCACCGAACGGGGCTGTTAATGAGGTGCTCCGGGCTGTGGGGCTTGAAAAGTGGACACGCCTGTGGCTGGGAGACATGACCTGGTCTTTGCCTGCTGTAGGTGTTATTGGGGCCTGGGTAACAGCCGGTTTCTGTATGGTACTGTTCCTTGCAGGTATTGCCCGTATTGATCAATCCCAGTATGACGCGGCGCGTGTGGATGGGGCAGGGCCCATCCGTGAGTTTTTTGCGGTGACCCTTCCGGGAATCCGGGGAGAACTGATTATTGCCTTGACGGTAACCATCATCGGCGGTTTGCGTAGTTTTGACGTTGTGTTTGTAACCACTGGCGGTGGTCCTGTTTATGCCACACAGGTTCCGGCGCTCAGGGTTTATCAGCTTGCCTTCTATGAATCGTCAATCGGGCCCGGAGCCGCTGTCGCTGTATTGCTCACAGTTGCGGTAGTTTTGATCGGTGTGTTACTTCAAAAGATTCCGAGGTATGAAGAATGAAGAATTTTACGATTTCAAAAAGTTTGAGTTATGCCATCCTCGCACTAGGAGCATTTCTTGTTTTAATGCCCCTCTATAGTATTATTGCGGTGTCCCTTCAACCAGGAGATGTGGCAACCCAGGGAGGATTCGCCTGGCCGTCCCATCCGACATTCAGGCACTATGTCAATGTATGGGTTACCGCAAATTACGGGAGACTGATCCTGAATAGCCTTTTTGTTGCGGTTCTTGTTGTTTTTGTAACCGTGCTGGCTGCTGTCCTTTCGGGCTATGCTTTTGCCAAATTGAATTTTCCCGGAAAAAATATCCTTTTTCCCATTCTTCTCATTGGTTTGGCAGTCCCATTTGAAGGTCTGATCCTTCCTCTGTATTTCATGCTCAGAAAATTCGGTTTGTCCAACAGCCTGATTGGTGTCGTCGCAGCCGAAGCGGGACTGTATGTCTCCTTTGGAATCTTATGGATGAGGCAAGCCTTCTTTGGTGTACCCCAGGAGGTTATGGAAGCTGCCAAGGTCGATGGAACGACTTCCTGGAAAGCCTTTTGGCGAATCGCTCTTCCTATCGCCTGGCCCAGTGCGGCAACTTTGGCTGTACTCTACTTTGTATGGAGCTGGAAAGAGTTTCTTGTTGCCCTTGTGCTGCTCCAGGATCAGACCCGCAAGACGGTTCCTGCCGGACTGAGTTCTTTTGCGGGGAAATTTTTCAGTAATATCCCTGATATAGCGGCTGCTGCTGTAATTACATCCCTTCCTGTGGTTGTGATGTATCTCTTCCTGCAGAAGCAGATGATCAGAGGACTGACCCAGGGTGCAGTAAAAGGGTAGAGTCAGATGCTGTACGAAAGAAATGCCGGATCAAAGACATTGGCGGGAAGTCCCTGGAATCTGGGGAGTCTGATTGTTCTTGCCATGGGAACCTTTGTTATGGTCTGTATCCAGATGGGAACAAGCGGTATGATCTCGGATATCGCTTTGGGACTTGGATCTTCAGAGGGCGCCATAGCAGTCTCTGTTACGGCATTTTCACTGACTGTTTCTGTTTCTACAATTCCGATGTTCCTTCTGCTGCGCCGTTTTTCACGTAAAAGTGTGCTTGTTATGGCATTTGCCACCGCCGCAGCGGCATGCCTTGGTGTCGGCATTGCCGGAAGCGCCGTCTGGTTTACTGTAGGCCGTACCATCGGAGGGATCGCTCATGCGCTTTTTTCCATGGCGTCCCTGGCATATATTGCCTTGACCGTTGATTCAAAGTATCTGGGGCGTTCTCTTACTATTGCTGGTTCCGGTTCGGCTTTGGCTGTCTGGATAGGCATACCCCTTATGACATGGGTCGGAAAAGAGGCAGCAGGTTGGCGCATTGCCTTTCTGGGGCTGGGAGTTCTTACGTTTCTGGTCTGCGGGCTTGTTGTCTTTTTATTACCTGGAGACAAACTGCCCCGGAGATCCGGTGAAGGTTCAACTCTTCCCTGGAGCCATGACGGCAGATGGTCCGGTATTCGTAATGCTTTGTCAATCATCGTTCAGGCCAATGCGGCATCCCTGATATATGCTGCAGCCTATTATGTAGTGTTTTCCTACATTGGGATCTGGCTCCGTGATGTTCCCGGAGTGTCGGCTCAGGAAATTGTCATATTGCTCCTTATTTCCGGATCGGGAGCAATCGTGGGAATGGCAGCTGCGGGCCCCATTGCTGATCTTTGGGGAACGAAGTTTGCGCAAACCATTTTGTTCTTTGTTATGATAGGAGAGGCTTTCGTGCTCATTGCTATCGGTTTGTTGGGGAGCGGATCTACTTTCCGGGCCATTGCGATGTTCCTGCTGGGAGTCCCCGGGGGAGCTGTCGCTGTTACACAGCAGGCCAGGGTTACAGATCTGACTCCCGAGTTTCTGCAGCCGGCTACGGCAGCTGGATTGACAATAGCAGGTAATGGGGGGATGGCTGTTGCCGGTATGCTCGGCGGTGTTTTTATCGCTTCGGGAGAGAGCTGGGCTCTACCCTGGGCAACAGTCATGTTATCGCTGATTGCCCTGTTTATTGACAGGGTTATGGCGGAACGTCTGAGTTTAAAGAGTTCAGCGGTTTAATTGAAAATATAGCGATTTAATTTGAAGATAATTTTCTTGACAAACGAGAGTTAGGAAATTACTATCGAGATAAGTTAAAGCGCTTTAATTTGTTTTGAATATGGATTTCATTTATTGGACTATTTACGCAAGGTATAAAGCGTTTTTTATTAATAGGAGGTTCCAATGCAGTATGTAAGCGGGCTGAGGCCCGAGATTTTTGAGTGGTCCCGATTTACTCATCGGCTCGCAAGCGATATCGGGGTTGCCGCCGACGGGACTGTCTGGATCGTTGGAACGGATGTGCGTTCCGGCGGATTCGGAGTCTATCGCTGGGCAGGGAGAGACTGGGAGTCACATGATATCGGAGCTGTCAGCGTTGAGGTGGCTCCCCGTGGTGCCGCCTGGTTGATAACCGATTCAGGTACTCTTCTGGAGCCGTCAGACAGCAGCTGGAAGGAGTGTGAAACACCCGATCCTGTTCGCGATGTTTCCATCGGACTGGACGGAAGTGTCTGGATAGTCACTGCACCGGATAACGGTCCGGGGCAGATCCTGTGCAGAATTGATGGTGCCTGGGTTGAAGGGCATGATTCTCCGGCTCCTTACTCGTATCCTCATGATATACCCTGGGTACCCGCTGACGATGATACCTACGATCTACCCCATAAAGGAGTGTCTCCTGTGAAGCCCATGGCCATCGCTGTGATGGTCAATGGACTACCCTGGGTGGTTGATGAGGATGGCTCAATATACCGGAGAGTTACAGGTGGCTGGCAGAAAATGCCTGAGGAGCCTGCCAATGACATAACCATCGCTCCTGATGGTAATGTCTGGATCATAGGAAGAGATAAACGTCCCGGGGGATTTGGTCCCTGGCGGTATTATCACGGAACAGACTGGGATTGTTATGAGGGTGCCGCAGTGCGAATCGCGGCTGGTCCGGACGGCTTACCTTGGACTGTCGATGAGGCTGGTGTAATCCGCCGGCATCATGTTCGATTATAATCATGATGCGAATAAACAAAATTGACCACAAGGGGGACTAAATACATGTGGTATGTAACTACAGAACGCTATGAAGGGGGGGAACAGTCCCATCTCTTCGAACAGCAAACTACCGAGTTTACTCGGGTACACGATTCTGCGAGGCGAAACGATCCCGCCCGTGATATTGCCATTGATCCTAACGGGATTGTATGGATTCTCAAGATGGCTGAAGGTACCGGTCATATGGATGGTCCGGATCAGGAATATGAACTTTTCCGTTTCAATGGATTTGAATTCGAGCGTGTGCCCGGCGAAGGTGTTGCTCTTTCGGTTGATCCTGACGGTCAGCCCTGGATCGTTCGGAGGTCCGGAGCCATTATGCGTCGCGTTAAAGACTCTTGGCAGGAACTCCCCGGCAAAGCCACAGATATTTCAGTCGGTGCCGATGGCAGCGTCTGGGCCATTGGCGCCAAGGATATCCCCGGCGGCCATGAAGTTCTTGAGTGGACTGGCCAGGGTTGGGAAGAAGTGGACGGTGCAGGTGTCTGCATTGCCGTATCTCCAACAGGAGAACCCTGGATTGCCAACGACAAAGGGTATATCTTCCGCCGCATCGGAGGCCGGTGGCACCGGGTTCAGCATGGTGCTATCGATATTGCCTTCGGGGCTGACGGCAACTGCTGGATCGCCGGAATAGACGGCGCCAAGCACGGAGGGAATTCCGTTTACAGGTGGAATGGCCGCGATTGGGACAAAATCGATGGTGCAGCTATACGTATAGGTGTTACACCGGTGGGGCTTCCCTGGCTGGTAAATATTCGCGGCGGTGTCTACCCCAGGCATCTCTGCCGGTAAAAAATAGTCCATGAATCTTTCATGGGCTATTTTATGCATTTAATTAAATCCGATCTGAGAGACGTCGAAAGAAAGGAAAGATCAGAAGTTATGGTAAAAGGAGAAACACGAAGTTTATGTCTCCTTTTGAATCATCTGGCGACAGAGGCTTTTTGAAAGAAAAATCTCGAAAGCCTTTACAGGAGGCAAATATGAAAATGCTGGAAGTGCGGAACACAGATATCAAAGTTTCTCCCATAAATCTCGGCGGGAATGTTTTTGGATGGACCCTTGATGAAAAACAGTCTTTCCGGATTCTTGATGAATTTACAGAGCATGGTTTTAACTTCCTGGATACAGCTGATATGTATTCGTTTTGGGTTGATGGAGGGGCCGGAGGCCAGTCCGAAACCATTATAGGGAAGTGGATGAGTGCCAGAAAAAACCGTGAAAACCTGGTTATTGCTACAAAAGTTGGCGGGGAAACAGGTAATCACCCCATTGATATAAGCAAATCTCACATCCTCAAGAGTATTGATGAAAGTCTGAAGAGGCTTCAAACAGATTATATTGATCTGTATTATACCCACTGGGATGATAACACCACACCGGTTGAAGAAACCCTCTCGGCATATGCACAAATCATTGAGGCCGGGAAAGTCCGATATATTGCGGCATCCAATATTTCGCCCCGGAGGCTCAACGAGTCCATGGAAATGTCGGAAAAGGAAAATCTGCCCCGCTATGTTGCTCTCCAACCCCATTACAACCTGGTATACCGATCGGAATTTGAAACCGATTACGCCCCTCTTGTTTCAAAGTACAACTTCAGTGTCTTTCCCTATTGGTCCCTGGAATCGGGATTCTTAACCGGAAAATACCGCACGGAAGCAGATTTTGATACAACAGAAAGAGGCCCCGGAATTAAAAAGTTTTTTGACGATCGGGGTAAAGCAATCCTTTCAGCCTTAGATTCTGTAGCAGAAAAACACAAGAGTAAGCCCGCCGCGGTGGCACTAGCCTGGCTGATGGCAAATCCTCTGGTAACCGCTCCTATCGCCAGTGCGACCAGCAGTTCCCAGCTGGATACACTGGTTTCTGCCGTTCGGTTGTCATTGGATTCAGAGGATATAAAAACACTGAATTCTGCCAGTCAGCCAGTTACATGATACCTGTTTCCCATTATGATGAGGGCAGGGACAGGATTCCTGCCCTCATCACAAGTGCCTGAATGTTTCGGAAATTCTCAATTCCTATGCTGGAGATCAAATTGTGAAAATACCCTTTAAGTGGACTGTAGTCTTAACACTTTGCGCCCTGTCCTGGGGTGCAATTCATCCCATAAATAAGAATCTGTTAAATGCAGGTCTTGATCCCTATATGATTTCCTTTCTCCGTTTCTTTATTGCTACTCTGGCCTTGATACCTTCCTTTCTGATCAGCAGAAAAAAAATGCCCGTGCCCTCTGTAAATGAGGTCATCCGCCTGTCTTTTTTCGGGATACTGGGAATTGCCCTGTTCGCTCTTTTTTTTGCTTTTGGCTTGAGGCTCACCAACCCTTCCAGCAGCTCCATTATTATCAATTCCCAGCCGATATTCATGACAATTTTCGGTATGCTTTTTTTTAAAAGAGAAACCCGGCTCTCTGCATCTACCCGGACTGACAATCGGGTCTCTGGGAATCTTTTTGGTTGTTAGCAGGGGAGATTTTTCCGCATTGCTCGGTGGAGAATCCTTTCTTGTCGGGAATTTACTCTGTGTGGGTGCCGCCGTCCTTATCAGTATCTTTTATGTGGAGTTGAAAGGACATGTGAAAAAATTCGGCTCAACCATTCCTACATTCATAGCCACCGCTGCGGGGAGTGTTGTTTTGTTTATTACTCTCATTGCAGGAGGATCGGACCTCTCTCTTTTGGCCGATATAAGTGTGGGAAACTGGTTGGGGATCATCCATGTCTCTCTCATTGCCACAGCTCTGGCTGCTACAGTGTATCATAAGGCTTTGCATGAAATCGGAGTCAGCAGGGCTTCAGGGTTTAAATTCCTTACTCCTCTTTTCGGCGTCATTATGTCTGTTTTGTTTTTGCATGATCAACTGAATCTCTGGATGTACATGGGGATGGCAATGGTATTGGCTGCTATCTCCCTGATTCATTCAGGGAGTGTCAAACCTGTTGTACAAAACAACGCGTCCAGAGGGCGTACGCAAAGTTGGTAGAGATATCCGGTTTTGTGAAGACTTGTTTTTTAAGTAAAATCTTTTTTAGTTTGCATTCTCAGGCGGTGGCGCAGTGGTTGACCTAAGTACAATATGAGGCTCAAGCACGATTTCTATAGGCTCTGACCGCTCATCATTCAGACGTTCCATGGCCGCTCTGACTGCCGCCCGGGTCTGCTCTGCAGGATTCTGACTTACTGTACTCAATAAAACATGAGGCATCCGGGATACCGGACTGTCATCATAACCGATTACTGAAATCTTCTCGGGAACAGCTATGCCGGATCGCCGCAATGATTCTACCAGTCCCACAGCACACTCATCGTCCGAAGTGGCTACAGCTGTGGGAATCGGATTAAGCGCACGGATCTGGGCTACGGTCCTGTCGATAGAGTCGCGGGAGTGACCCGATTTCAGAATCAGTGTCTCTGACCCGAAACCCGCTTTATTCATAGCGTCAATGTATCCCTCTCTCCGTTCTCTGGCTGATGGTCCCTGGCCGCCTTCTGCATAGACGATCCGTTTATGGCCCAGTTCCTGGAGTTTGCAGACTCCCAGATTGATACCTGCGCGGTCCAGGACACGAACAACATCAATGGTATCAGCTTCTACTTTCCGTCCCACGCTGATAACCGGTTTGTCCTTGCTCAACCTTATTATCTCTTCGTCTGTACCTTGTGGGCCCAGAAGTATAAGAACCTCGCATCGTGAGTCAAGAAGGGTTTGGGCGGCATGAAATTCCGAGCGGGAAGGGGTAGCCGCACTCAAAATGATTTCACAGTTTTCGGACTGGCTGGCTTCGTAAAGCCCTTCCACTAAAAGAGCATGAAAAGCATCGCTCAAGTTCATAACCACCCCGATATTCAAACTCTTTCCCTGGGCCAGGGACCGGGCGGCGCGGTCGGGACGGTATCCCAGCTGTTCTACCGCTTCAAATACTTTTTTACGGGTTTCCTCGCTTGGTCCGGGGGCTCCCCGCAGAGCAAGGGATATGGTCGCCGTTGAAACACCGAGGTAAGCTGCTACATCATCGAGACGGACGCGGCGAAGGTCGTTATCGGAAGAACTCATACTTCACCATCCAGCCAGAACTCTTCAGGAGGAAGAAGTGAATCAAGCTCTTCGAACAGATCATCAGGAAGGGCTGTTTGGGCAGCTGTTATTGTTGATTCAATACGCTCAGGCCGGGACGTTCCAATCACTGTTGAGGAGAAATCCGACCGCAGGGAGAACTGCAGAGCCGCTGTTGGTAAATCTGTGCCATACCGGGCGCAAACATCCCGCATCTGCGAGACCGCATCGATAACAGGCCGGGGTGCTTCCCGGCGACCGTATCTGGTGGGGCTTCCCTGGGGGTTCTGGTATGAGAGGAATCCTCCTCCGTAGACAGCCGCATTGAGAACTCCCATGCCCTGTTTCCGTGCTTCTTTGATTATTCCTGCAGCGCTGCGGTCTACAAGAGTCCATCTTCTATGGGTAAGGAGAACATCGAATACTTTCAGAGACAGGTAACGTGCCATTTCATGGACGTTTCCTCCTGCTACACCTATCGAACCGACCACGCCCTGATTACGCAGTGATACCAGAGTCTCCACAGCTCCGCCTTTGCGGGTCATATACCCGAAGTCGTGATATTCTGGATCATGCAGAAACAGAAGAGGCAGATAGTCCATCCCAAGACGCTCCATGGACTCTTCAACACTTCGGAGTACCCGGTCTCCCGAATAGTCGTCACCCTTGGGGTCGACTTTCGTTGCGATGACAAAATCCGACGGTATGCCTCCGTTGAGGCGTATCGCCTGGCCGATATATTTTTCGCTCTGTCCATCAGAGCCGTAACCGTTTGATGTGTCAAGAAACCGTATCTGGCTGTTAAACGCGGCCATTACAGTTGATACCGCACGTTCCGCAGGTGTGGCCTGGTCAATTTTATCCGGAGCATGCGCCAGCGGCCCGCCTCCCAGGCACACTGCGGAAACCTGTAGACCTGTTGATCCGAGTGGTCGCATCCACGACATAGCTGACCTCCTGTATTACCGCATCCAATGTACCCTGTCTGTTGTAAAAGATTATCTGCTGCAGGGAGTTTCTGTGATGGGATTATAGTTTTCTGGCTGATATTTTAAGTACAGTATAGGTGAGCCTTTCTGTTAGGTCAAGCGCTTTAAATCTTTAAATATTGACTTGACAAATATGATTTCCAACACCATACTGGCATAAATTAAAGCGCTTTAAATAGGAGGTTTTATGAAGAAACCATTTGGGATAGGTGTGGTCGGCACCGGAGATATCAGCCGCGTATATCTCGGCAATTTAAAAAAATATAGCGATATTGTAAAAGTTGTTGCTGTGGCAGACATGAATGAGGAGCGAGCCCGTGCTGCTGCGGAAAAACACGGCATACCTGCGGTTTATAATTCTGCTGCCGCTCTGGCAGCTGATCCTGATGTAGATATCGTTTTGTGCGTGACACCTCCGGGGGCACATGCTGCGGTGGTGCTGGAGGCTCTCGCTGCCGGAAAGCATGCTTACAGCGAAAAAACTTTGGCTACTACAATGGAAGACGGCATGAAGATAATCGAAGCGGCTAAAAAAGCCGGCAAAGTTGTCGGATGTGCGCCGGATACGGTACTGGGAGGACGTATTCAGACCATGCGGGATCTGGTTGACCAGGGAAGCATCGGCAGGATTACAGGCGGGGTTGCCACTTCGGTTCTCCCCGGTCTGGAGTGGTTTCATGTTAATCCCGGCTTTTACTATGGGGCGGATGTGGGACCTCTCATGGATGTGGGACCCTATTATCTTACCGCTCTGGTCACTCTGCTGGGGCCGGTACGCCGCGTGTGCGGAATGTCCAAGCGCACTTATGACAAAAGAACCATCCATAGTGAACCTCAGCGGGGCGGTGTCATCGATGTACAGTGCGACACATATGTCACAGCTCTTCTGGAATTTGATAATAATGTTGTTATTACCCTTATAATCAGTTTTGATGTCTGGGACTCATCGGTACCACGGCTGGAGCTTTATGGTACTGAAGGGACTCTGAGTATGCCTGAGCCGGATCCCCTTGATGGTCCGAATCTCTTTGGCGGTCCTGTGAGCCTCAGAAAAAAGGATCGTGCAAGGTTTGTGGGATTCCCCAGGAGCAAAGATATGCCGGAACCTGAGCAGATTCCTCTGACCCATCCTTTTACGGAAGTTTCCCATGCAGAGAACAGTCGTGGTATCGGCATTGTTGAAATGGCCTATTCCATCAGAGCCGGAAGGGCTCCCAGGCTGTCAGCTGATTTGGGGCTGCATGTTCTGGAAATTGCCAGCACAATCCTCAGGTCTGCCAGAGAAGGACGGTTTATTGAGTTGGAAACTACCTGTGAAAGGCCTGCGCCCATGGATGTCAATTTTCCTGAGAACGAAAAGTCCGGTTAATATTCCTCATCCCGGGAAGGATGATAGAAATATCATTCTGCTTTACTTGTTCCGGGACGGATATATCCCTTGGAGGGAGTTTTTTATGGTTGTACACTATGAAATCAGACTCTATCCGGAGACTTTCCAGTGGATGCGGGTAGGGCCCGGTTTAAATAAAACAGTTTTGATTGTGGGAGTGGATGAGCTGCCTGGCGGTTATGGGTTTTCCCGCCAGAAAGGCCCGGGCTGTTTTTCTGTCAGTCCGCAAATTCCTCTCCAAAAGCTATTGAATCAGGTATAAACAAAGAGTCAGCATTCTTTTTCTCCCTTTGCGGATACAGAGACTATCAAGCTGATATCTGATATAAAAAGGGGCTGTTGCCAAGGTTTTGAAACGACTTTAAGTAACAGCCCTTTTATAATGAATTAAACAAAGCATTAAGACTGCAAAAGGGGCCGCAAAGGAACTGCTCTGCATGCTATAGGACATCCCGCTGTATCAGCATCAGCAAGTGAATGACCTCTTATCGGAAGCGAGGTTTGATTAATGCATATAAAAAACAGGAACTCTAAAACCGATGAATTGACACCCTACTGTATAGGGGTGTAATATGAAATCAAGACCCGTGAAATTGTTTACATGCCTAATTTTGAAAAACAATGGATCGATGCCAGACTTTCTGATGAAGAGCTAAAAGAACTGGAAGTCTTTCCTTGTGAGCATCCTGAGGCCGGAGACATGATTCAGGGTACCGGGGGATTGAGGAAACTGCAACTTCACTCCGGTGGTTTTCTGCAATTTAACATTGGTGCTCACAGTAGGCTCTGAATCGACATACCGGATCAGAGTTGGTAAGTATAGAGTTATATACAATCTCCTTAAAAATAAGCTTTTCATAGAAGTTATTCGAATCGGCCATCGAAAAGATGTTTACCGGTGAATCATCCTGTAAAAACTTCTCCGGCGAAAGAATAAAGTTAGAGGTCATAACAACAGTGCTGCACCAGACAGGCAAGCCTGCAGGTGAGCATGGGTGTTATGAAATCTTTTTATTTAGAATAGTAACGATAATAGACTAAATAACGTAATTACAAATCCTATTATCAAACTAATAATTCCAAAAGCCAGCATCATATAAGTCTGTAAATAGAACCCAGAATAATCATACTTTTTTTTCTTTCTTTCATCTTCGATTTTATATACTCGAATACAAAAATAACCGAGAACCATAAATATTATTCCAATAAAAATTAATAACACTTTCATTCGTCAGAATTCCAAAAAGCTGTTGAAAAGTCCCAAAGTGGTATATGATTTGTTTCATCAACTCTCCCAGAGATATTAAGACTGAACAAATTATTAATTGTTGCAGCAATCTCAGATTTAGCATTGCCAATGGACCCAGTAAATTGATCACCAAGAAACTTACCAATTATAGAGTATGAGAATCCGCTTTCGAATGCGGCAGGTTTATTATCTTCACCTATAACAGCAGCCCCTGAGACTCCTGCTGATAATTCCATGGTCGTAGTAGATTGTGAAAATAATTCCTCAGCACTGAGTTCAGAGTGTCCTACTTCAAATCCTCCAGTTACATCAGGTATTAAATCTTTTCCTAAAGAATTTGAATTGTAGATACCCAGGATTTGTGATTCAGAATCATAATAAACCCCAATAGCTGCTATATTTGAATTTGGTAAATCACCTGTAGGTATAGGAAGTGAGATACCTGCTGTTAAACCAAAATAATCTGTTTCAAGCCCCGTTGGATCGACCATATTAATCGGATTGTTAGTCACATAAACATACCAATTTTGACCGTCTCTCGCGGGGTCTTCAGATATAAATCTGCCCGTGGATGCATCATACCACCTTGCATTAAAGTAATAATCACCCTCTCTCCCTAAATCGTTGTAAAAAGGATATCTGCAAGGAGGCGTTGAAACTGGAATTTCCCGTGTAGCTGTCATGGTACGTTAATAAACTATCATTTACCTATCTTACGGGCAAGCGCTTTTCTATTCTTCTCTCTCTGCTTCAAGCTGTCCCGAACCAGAGATTCCAGAGAATCAAGATAGGAATCGGTCACCTCGGCGAAATGGAAGTTCTCCCTGGGATGGTACTGCCGGTAGGAAGCCTTGATGTTCTCTTCGCTCTGACGGGAATACACCACAGTGGTTTCCACCGATTCATGCCCCAGAAGCTCCTGAACATAGCGGATCTCCGCCCCGTGGGCCAACAGATGGGAAGCGCAGCCATGCCGGAGGGAGTGAACAGTCAAACCTTTCCGGTAGAGTCCGCACTTATCACTCAGCAGCTTGAACCGCTTGTTGATCCCTCCGTGAGTAAAACGGTAGCCTCCGGAAAGGATCAGGGGCCGGTGGGATGCCTTCACGCCTTCCAGATACCTGTCCAGAAACCAGGCGGCCGCCTTGGTCACCGGGACCCTCCGGTCCTTGGAAAACTTGCTCTGGTGGATCCACAGTAACCGGCTGGTCGGGTCGTAGTCTTTCACATCCAGATGGGCCGCTTCGGAGGAGCGGAGACCGGAAGAATAGATCAATTCGAAAAGGGTTCTGTCCCGGAGCCCCAGGGGCTGGTGAATATCAATGGAATCCAGAAAGAGACCAGTCTCTTTTTCGCTCAAGACTTCTTTAATCCTTTCGCTCCGTTTTCCAAACCGGACAGTCTCCGCTGGAGAGAACAGAACCAGGTCGTTTTCATACAGACAGAGGTAGAGCTTCTTCACAGAGGTGAAAATACTCATCCTCGTTGAGTCTTTGTAGCTTTTTCCTCTCTCTCCGGGATGCTCCTGCAGCCAGGACAGGAAAGACACAATATCACTCCTCTTCACATCCCGGATGTCTTTCGTGCCAGTTTCACCCAAAAAGGTAAAGAAGGGGGTAAGCTGGGCCTTCTTTGTCCGGACGGTTCCTTCTTTGAACCCTTGCGCCTTCAGGTATCCGGCGAAAAGGGAAAGGGCTTTCTGCCTTGAGAGCCTTTTCACTTCCTTTCTCTCAACTGCCTGGGATGGTGCCGGTCCAGCTGCTCCTTTACCTCTTTCACATCTACCTTGGTATAGATTTCGGTGTTCCCGATGGCCCGGTGACCCAGGATCTGCTGAATCTGCCGCAGGGGACAGCCTTGCTTCAGAAGATGGTAGCCCAGGCAGTGCCTCAGGCCATGGGCGGTCAGCTCAGAAATCCCCACTTCCCGGCAAGCCTCTTTCAAATCCCGGTTGAAAGCCTTCCCCAGTTCATCGGAGGAAGAGCCGAATAAGCGGGTTTTGTTGCTCTTTCCGGTCAGGATCTCATCCCGGACGCTCAGAAACCTCCTCAGCACACTGGCGGCGTAATCATTCAGGTAAACTTTGCGGTCGAATCCTCCCTTGCCGGAAATGACTGTAATCTCTTTCCTTTCCAGGTTGAGATTCTCTTCCTGAAGGTCCGATGCCTCGCTGATCCGGAGGCCCGAAGCATAGAGGAGTTCAGCCAGCACATGGGTCAGATACCGCCTTTTCCGGGCTTTCAGTCCTTTTACGGTAGAGAACTCCGTAAGATGAGAAAGAAGCCGGGCCAGCTCCTTTTCGGTTGGCAGATCCCGGGGAATGATCCTTTCTCCCCGGGGAGCTTTGACGGCGGTAAAGGGATCACAGACAAGCTTCCCCGAATCCCGCATCCACCTGCTGAAGGAAGAAGCAGCCTGACGGTAGGAAGCCAGGGTGTTTACCCTGTAATCCTCTCCGTTTCGGGTTCCCCGTTCTGTCAGGTAGGCCATGTAGCCCCTGGCCGTCTGAATGTTCGCCTGATCCGCCGTCAGTCCTTCTTCCTCCAGATAGGCCAGAAAATGGGGAATCCGGCTGTGAGCATTCCTGAGAGCCTGAGATGAAGCGCCCAGGGCTTTTTTCTCTTCCAGATAGCTGTCCAGCAGGGTTTGGTGGTCTTTGTGTATGTTCATGCTCTGCCTCTCTCCGTAATTTTGTACCCACTTTCGCTTAATTCATTAAACAGAATAAAATTAAGTTGAAAATCCCATTTGTACCCGGTTTCCCCACTTTCGTCTAAGCCCTTACAGGAAATATAATTACTGTTTTTCATCATTCCGTACCCGCTTTGTACCCACTTCCCCACTTATGCGATCAGGAGAAGGAATTACTGAGTCGTCGAAGAGAATCAGGTCAGTATCTGCAGTCAGACCGTAACGCCTGGTCATGCCCCGGCCTGATCCTTTGCACCGGATGTATTCATACTCTGTCAGAAGCCTCATGTTCTTTTTAATCAGCTCATGGGAGAATCCGGAGACCTCCCGGATCTCCCGTTGGGTCACCCAGATATCGGTCAGGAATAGCCCGTCCTTCTCCGCCTTGCTTTTAAGAAGCCCCCGGAGTTCCTCATACAAAATGACAGCCGAACGGGGTAAAGTCGTCAAAGTGGAAGACAAAAGGGTTTTCATGATCCGGTAGGCAACCTTGTAATCCTCTAGGTCACACTCAATGTAATGCTTGCCCTGATCGTTCTTCTCCTCTTTCTGGTACTGCCTCAGGAAACACACGCAGGCTATGAGATCCACAAACCGTTCATGGTCCCGCCTTGATCTCATTAGGGAGGAGGGAAAATCCAGTTTCCCGGCGAAAGGATTCACAATTACTCGGTTTTTCAGAAGCCTTTGGGCGGCCTGATGAGTCTTAATGATTTTTGGGAGATCTTCCTCTTTCTTCCGGTAGGCTTCCAGGGTGTACTTCTCTCTCTGCCTCCGGTGGATCTCCCTGGTCTGCTCCCGGCTCTCATCGGTGTTCACCACAAAGCAGCGGGAGGCATTCTCCGGGTTGATCTCTGTGGATGTGGAGGACATCACAGCGGAAACAATAACCTTCTTTCTTACCAGCTTACTCGTCATCCGTCCGGTCTTCTCGTCCTTGGTGGTCACAAGCCGGGACAGCTCTTTTCCCGAGAGCATTTCCCTCATCTGATGGTCTACGCTCTCCGAGTGGACAGCCTCACCCATGACCAGAAACTTGTGCAGCAGGGCTTCATCGGGAAGGTAGTTTAAAGCCTGGTCGGAAAGGCTGGTCATGCTGATCACATCCTCATCGGGCATCAGCTTTTTAACCGTATCTATCAGAAAGCTTTTTCCGGCGGCGGACTGGGAGATAACGATCACACTCACAGGATCGGGCATCAGGCGAGAGGAGGCAGCCAGGTACATGAGTATCTTGTTTTCCTCTTCTCCCACATACCCCAGAGCTTCAGTGTCCCGGATTATCCTGTCGAAAAGAAGAGGATCGGATAAAAGGGAGAGGCCCGCGGCCTCTTCCTCAGGGGTCAAAGACCCCTTTTTTAAACCCGTATCCGAAAGGGCCCGTTCTGACTCTTCCTCTAAATAGTCCAGGATGTCCAATAAATCCTTTTCAATCCTGGCGGATTCCTCACCGAACCGTCTGGCCACAGCAACAGAAAAAAGGGTCCGGCTCCGGGCGGAAAAGAGGTCTACATTATCTATGAATTTTACAGAATCATCCTCCGGTTTCTGACAGCGGACATTCACCTTCAAAGAGCTGACGAATCCCTCCTTTACCCCGATGATCCGATAATCCAGAGAAGAACAGTGAAACAAATACTTACCATCGGATCTTACCGCAAATGGTTTCTCTTTTGGTTTTGGGGTCTGTAGAGGGGCGGCATCTATGAGTTTATGGATATCTTCTTTTTTAAGATGGGTCAGCGACTCATTCCAGTCTTTTTCCGGAGGGAAAATAGTTCTCACAGAGTAGCCGGATTTCAATAGTTCTTTTGCTATGCTTTCCGCAGCCTCCCGGCCCGCTTCATCACTATCGAAAGCAAGGACAATTTCCTTTGTACGGTTCTCTTTCAAGGCTTCCAAAAGGTGATTGGTCAACCCGTTGGTACCGTAGATGCAACTGACATTTTCAAGGCCCATAACCATCAGCGAAAAGGCATCGATCACGCTTTCAGTCAGGATAATCCGGTCAGGGTAAACCTTGAATGCCTGATGATTGAACAGCCCCCGGTGAGGCCCTTTTAAATAAAGGTGTTTCACCTTGGAGCGGTCATTAACTTTCCGGCCATAGAAACCGGTGGCTTTTCCATCGGAAGAATAGAGAGGGAAAACAATGCAGTTCCGGAAGGTTTCAAGGTTCTTTTCCGTGAAGAGGCCCGCCTCTTTCAGCTCCTGAAACTGGGATTCTGAGAGTTTGTCCTTCAGGTATCCGGAGCAGTAGCCGACTTTTAATCTTCCCAGGAGTTCGGGAGCATAGATTCCCCGTTTTTTCAGGTAGGCGGCAGCTTCCGGATGGGAGAGCTGGCGGTGATAGTAATCCGCCACATCTTCCAGGCCCCCCAGGGGGCTCTCAGCAATTGCAGGGGAATCTTTCTTTTCCGTGATAGTCTTTGAAGGCTTCGCGCCCACAAGTGGGCCTCCATTAATTGTCTCTTGAGAATTGCTTTTCAGAATAGAAAGAGCTTCCCGGAATTCCACTCCCTGGTGTTTCATTACAAAGTCAAACACATCCCCTCCGGCCCCGCAGCCGAAACAGTGAAATAGCCCTTTGGATTGATCTACCGACAAAGAAGGATTCTTGTCCTCATGAAAGGGACACCGTCCCATAAAAGAAGAACCTTTCTTCTCCAGTGAAATACCGTAGGAGGTAATCACGCTGACGATATCGGTCTGAGACTTGATCCGGTCTTTTTCAAACTCATCCAGCAGGGAAGCCCCCTTCAAGGGACTTCTGCCTTTCAGCTTTGAAGAAGTCATAGACCGCACCGGGACAACAGTTCATTCCCCAGGGCCCTCACTTCCTCCGCCGGTCTTCTCCACTGGTTCCCGGACAGCTCCACCAGGCCTTTCCTCTCGGCTATGGCCTCCTCGATCCGGATAGACCGGCTGATCACCGTATCAAAGCAGGTTTCCCCGAAGAATCCGGTCAGTTCGGCTTTCAGTTCCCGGCCTATCAGGGTAACCGGGTTGTAGCTGTTCAGGACGACTCCCAGGGCGTAAAGAGTCGGGTTCAGGCTTCTTCTAATCTTCTCCATGGTTTCAAGCAAATCGGAAGCTTCCTGCAGGGCGTACTGACTGGCGGTAATGGGCATTACCAGGTGATCGGCGGCAACAAGGGCATTGCCTGTGAGGATTCCCAGAGACGGCGGGGTATCCAGGAGGATAAAATCATAGGCCTCAAACTCCTCCCGCTCGAACAGTTCCTTGAACCTCAGGTAACCGTCAAACTCTCCGATCAGCTGTTTTTCCAATAAGCTGAGATAGATGGAGCCGGAGAGGATATCCAGCCGGTCAGAGACCGGTTTTATCTCTATGATTTCTTCTGTAATAGCCTCGTACAGTCCTTTTCCCGGCTGATCAAAAAAGCTTTTGGAAAGGTTGCCCTGGCTGTCGCAGTCTACCAGAAGGGTTTTCAGGCCTTTGTCATGGGCCAGGTAACAGCCCAGTTCTCTTGTCATGGTGGTTTTGCCCACACCGCCTTTCTGGTTGGAGAACACGATCTTAGTCATGTCGGCCCCCCTTCATTCCTTTGCGGTAGTCCCGCTTGGCATTGTTGGCGTAGTTGTTGATCTCTCCGTAACAGCGGCGGAAGAGAACCAGATTGACAACCGCTTCACTTCTCAGGAAGTCGCTTTGAAGCTGTGGTATGGCTTCTCCATCGAAAAAGAAGTCACAGATAATGTCTCTTGTGGCGTTGCCGGTTAGCTCCCGGCAGGTGATCTGGTGAGGGGTAACACCTTGTGTTAGGTAATAGGCGGCCTCGTACAGGTCGCTGGTGCGGATTTCCATTCTTTACTCCAAATGGAGGAATAGAACGGCATTTGCGGGGAAAGTAAATTGTGATAGAATAATGGGTGCATGGAGTTCTACTCCTATGTTGTTTTAAGCCTGTTTCCCGATAGTCGCCAAACGCTCGGAAACGGGCTTTTTTATTGCCAACGGCAATATTTCAAAAACCATGTCAATAGGTTTTACTTGTTTAATTATACAATATCATATTGTATAATTCAATAAATTATGTAATATGGCTTATGCCTTCCCGGAAGAAAAATAAAGTTCCTGACATCAATCCTCAAATCGGCTTAACCCTGGCAAATATTCGAAAAGAGAAGGGACTGACGCAACAAAACCTGGCGGAAATCGCAGGGATTTCCCAACAACAGCTTTCCCACTACGAGAATGGGAACCTGCATATGTCGGCTGAAATGGTTGTTAAATTTGCTCAAATATTGAAAGTACCGGCGGATCGTATTCTTGGGCTCTCCGATCAGAAAGTAGAGAACAATATCAGTCTTAAATTAACCAGAAGAATGAGTAAAATAGAGACTCTTCCAGAATCGGAACAGAGAGCCCTGCTGAAAACTATTGATATCTATCTACGTGGTTCTGAATAGATCCACCAAATCAGAATCATTCTCTTCCAGAACTTTCATAAGCTCTTTCCGCCATTTTCCCGGCATATCATTAAAATGCTCTTTAAATGCATCATCATAATCATTATCCAAAAGGAAGAATTCGAGGTCCTGGGCGGTGGATAAATCCTTGGCGATCTTTTCCGTATCTTCAGGCTTCCGCTTGATGGTCAGCAGGTACTTCATCAGAACAAATACGGTAGGTTCGGGTACCCGGATCCTGTGTCCCTTGTATTCCATGGTCACAGCATAGTCCTGGAGAAAATTCATATACCTCAAAGGAGTGGCAATGATCTTCAAATCCGAGATCTTCTTGCCTGTAGGTTCTCCCCGTCCTTTCTCCGGATACAGGAACTCCACTTCAAAATCAGGACCGATGAACTTGGAGTAATCTCCCTGGGGAGAATATTGCTCTTCCAGCTCGTATTTGCTCAACAGTTCCGGAATATCCACTTCCCGGCTGACCTTCGGCGGATTGGTCACAAGGAAATCCATATCCTGGGTCGCCACCACAGGAACCTGGGGATCGTTCTTGAAATATTCGGCATATACCCGGAGGGCCCAGCTGCCGATGAGGATAAAATCCTGCAGTATCCCGTTGTCATCAAAGTCTTTCAGAATGGCTTCAAACAGCCCGACATTATCATTTTGCGGCACGCAGCAGTACCTTCACTTCTTTCAGATTTTCCAGAGACTTCTTCCTCTTCTCCTCGTACTTATGCCGTTTGTCCACTTTCCGGATGAAATCCTTGGCTTCCGGGGAGTCGGGTTTGCCGAGGTAGACGAATTTCACCTTTCCCTGGTCACGGTAGGCCCGGTAACAGTAAGGGTGTCCGTTCCGCTTTTTGATGGACAGTGAGCCTTTCGGGAACGCAGAAATCTTCTGGTCGTAAAGCTCCACCAGAGAGTTGAGGCGGTTGTATTCTTCTTTGATCACGTCTTTAATCACGCTCATAATGTTCCTCGTGTTGCCGGGCATGTAGAACTTGCCTAACAACTATAATATTACTATTAATATGTTAGGCAATCAAGCTCTGAAAAAAGCACGCAAAGTTGCTGCTCTGCGTGCTTTTTTAGCTACCAACCGAACCAGCATCAGCAAGTGAACAGAATCCAATCTTATCGGAAGCGAAGCATGAGCTTACTATAAGATGTATTCTGTTTAGCGACTCCCGGAGCGGGCTTGCGGGTTCTTTCGCCGGAAAAACTTCTCCGGTGAAAGAATAAAATTCTGTCATAACAAGTATGTTGCTGCAGATTTCCCTTCGGTCACAGCAGAACAAGGATGTTATGAATTAATTATAAAAAATACAAAGCTTTTTAATAGTAAAAAAAATCCTAATATAAACAACAAATAATCTAAAATTTGAACTATCCTTGCAGCATTGAATGCTTTACTATCGATTTTTTCTTTATATATTTTATAATTTTCAAAAACACGTCTTCCAGAAAAAAACTTATTACTTTCTAAGCCTTTTATTTTTAATTGTTTGTAAATTTTTACATAATAAAATAATTGTCTAAATGTAAATATAGCAATAAAAAAAAACCATTGAAATATGAAAAACCCTTTATTCAAATTACCATTCCTCCTTAGGGGGAATATAAAAAGTAGAGGCAGATGACTTAACTTCTTGTGAATATGTTACTGACCCTGCATTAATATCTTGTGGTAGAACACTGTTTCCATACGTGATATATAGTTCAAGACCATAAATTCCTTCCCTTGGAGTAGTCCACCCTCCAGCAAACCCAATATCGCCATATGCTGTTCTTATAAAAGTTCTTCCAAAACTCTGAGACCCCCCAACACCAAAAAAGTCATTCCATCCTGCATCAGGTAAGGCTCCAACAACTCCATACCCATTTGAACCTGCATCAAATAACCAACCAATAGATTCTGAATTATATAATTTACTATCTATTATCTTTCCATTCTCAAACATAAGAGCTTTACCTCCTTCATGGGATACCCCACCAACTAAATATGCGGAAGCACCAGCACCGAAATATATGATTCCTGAATAATCTATATAATTACTAAAATCACCTGACATAAAATCAAAAAGCATATCTGGAGTGATTCCATTTTGTTCTAATTGTTCACGAACTTCTTTAGGTATTTTCTCCATTAATTCTCTCATTTTATTATTTTTATATGCTTTCTTTGCATAATCTAAATATCTTCCCCAAAGAGATTTCTTTTCTGGTTCATCTTTTTTAGGAGGCTCGGAACCTCCATCGTCATCATCATCTTTTTCTATAGGCCGATTTGAATCAGAATCATATTCACCTGATTCTTCGCTAGATAATCCAAAGATCATCCCCGTCGGATCAATGTATTTAATTGGATTGTTTGATGTATAAACATACCAGTTTAGGCCATCCCGAATAGGATCTTCAGTGATGAACCTCCCGGTCTCCGCATCATACCACCGTGCATTATAGTAATAATCACCCTCTCTCCCTAAATCGTTGTAAAAAGGATATCTGCAAGGAGGCGTTGAAACTGGAATTTCCCGTGTAGCTGTCATGGTACGTTAATAA
The DNA here is from genome assembly GCA_963677615.2 of Oceanispirochaeta sp. Classification (GTDB taxonomy): domain Bacteria; phylum Spirochaetota; class Spirochaetia; order DSM-2461; family DSM-2461; genus Oceanispirochaeta. Next base: position 960,200 of record CAXXQW010000006.1, read on the forward strand.
ACTATCATTTACCTATCTTACGGGCAAGCGCTTTTCTATTCTTCTCTCTCTGCTTCAAGCTGTCCCGAACCAGAGATTCCAGAGAATCAAGATAGGAATCGGTCACCTCGGCGAAATGGAAGTTCTCCCTGGGATGGTACTGCCGGTAGGAAGCCTTGATGTTCTCTTCGCTCTGACGGGAATACACCACAGTGGTTTCCACCGATTCATGCCCCAGAAGCTCCTGAACATAGCGGATCTCCGCCCCGTGGGCCAACAGATGGGAAGCACAGCCATGCCGGAGAGAGTGGACGGTCAGTCCTTTCCGGTAGAGTCCGCACTTTTCACTCAGCAGTTTAAACCGTTTGTTGATTCCTGCGGGAGTAAAGCGGTAGCCCCCGGATAGAATCAGAGGCCGGTGGGGCGCTTTGACTTCGACCAGGTATTTATCCAGAAAAAAAGCGGCCGCCTTGGTGACGGGAACCCGGCGGTCCTTGGAAAACTTGCTCTGATGGATCCACAATAACCGGCTGGCCGGATCGTAGTCTTTCACATTCAGATGGGCCGCTTCGGAAGACCGGAGGCCGGAAGAGTAAATCAATTCAAACAGGGCTCTGTCCCGGAGTCCCAGGGGCTGGTGGATATCGATGGAATCCAAAAACTGGCAAGTCTCTTCTTCGCTCAAGACTTCTTTTATCCGCTCCTGCCGTTTCCCGAACCGGACTGTCTCAACCGGAGAAGAAAGGACCAGGTTGTTCTCGTACAAACAGAGGTAGAACTTTTTCACAGAGGTGAAAATACTCATACTCGTTGAGTCCTTGTAGCCTCTTCCTCTCTCTCCGGGATGCTCCTGCAGCCAGGAAAGAAAGGATACAATATCACTCCTCTTCACATCCCGGATATCTTTTACGGCAGTTTCATCCAAAAAGGTAAAGAAGGGAGTAAGCTGGGCCCTTTTTGTCCGGATAGTTCCCTCTTTGAATCCTTGCGCTTTCAGGTCTCCGGCGAAAAGGGAAAGGGCTTTCTGCCTTGAGAGCCTTTTCATTTCCTTTTTCCCAGCTGCCTGGGATGGTGCCGGTCCAGCTGCTCCTTTACCTCTTTCACATCCACTTTGGTGTAGATCTCGGTATTGCCTATGGCCCGGTGCCCCAGGATCTGCTGAATCTGCCGCAGGGGACAGCCTTCTTTCAGAAGATGGTAACCGAGGCAGTGTCGGAGGCCATGGGCGGTCAGTTCGGAAATCCCCACCTCCCGGCAGGCCTCTTTCAGATCCCGGTTGAAAGCCTTCCCCAGTTCATCAGAGGAAGAGCCGAAAAGACAGTTCCTGTTGCTCTTACCGGTCAGGATCTCATCCCGGACGCTCAGAAACCGCCGTAATACACAACAAGCATAATCATTCAGGAAGACCTTGCGGTCAAATCCGCCTTTTCCGGAAATGACGGTGATCTCTTTCCTTTCCAGATTGAGGTTCTCTTCCTGAAGGTCCGCCGCCTCGCTGATCCGGAGGCCCGAGGCGTAAAGGAGCTCGGCCAGCACATGGGTCAGATACCGTCTTTTCCGGGCTTTCAATCCTTTGACCGCATTGAAGTCCGCCAGATGGGAGAGAAGCCGGGCCAGCTCCTTTTCTGTAGGAAGGTCCCGGGGAATGATCCTCTCTCCCCGGGGAGGTTTTACGGCGGTAAAGGGATCGGAAACAAGCTTCCCCGAGTCCCGCATCCACCGGCTAAAGGAGGAAGCAGCCTGACGGTAGGAAGCCAGGGTGTTTACTCTGTAATCTTCTCCGCTTCCGGTTCCCCGTTCCGTCAGGTATGCCATGTAGCCCCTGGCCGTCCGGATATCCGTCTGATCCGCTGTCAGTCCTTCTTCCTCCAGATAGGCCAGAAAATGGGGAATCCGGCTGTGGGCGTTCCGGAGGGCCTGGGAAGAAGCTCCCAGGGCTTTTTTCTCTTCCAGATAGCTGTCCAGCAGGGTTTGATGGTCTTTATGTATGTTCATGCTCTGTCTCTCTCCGGGATTTCGGCCCCACTTTCTCCTAAGTCTTTTACCAATAGAATGTTAAAGCTAAAAAAGGCTTCGGCCCCAGTTGCCCCACTTTCGTTTAATTCATTTAACAGGAATAAGTTAGTTATTATCATTTTTTCGGCCCCACTTTGGCCCCGGTTGCCCCAGTTAATCTTTCTGGTGCTGGAATAATCGAATCATCAAACAAGACAAGATCGGAATCCCCGGCCAGGCCGTAACGCTTTGTCATTCCTCTTGAAGAACCTTTCACCTTCACAAACTCGTACTCGCAGAGAATCCGGATGTTCTTTTTCACCAGGTCATGAGATAGTCCGGAAACCTCCCGGATTTCTCTCTGGGTCACCCAGATATCAGTCAGGAAAAGCCCGTCCTTCTCGGCTTTGGCCTTGATGATGGCTTTCAGCTCATCAAAGAGGAGAACCGCCGAACGGGGGACGGTGGTCATGGTGGAAGACAAAAGGGTCTTCATGATCCGGTAGGCTACCTTGTAGTCCTCCAGGTCGCACTCTATGTAATGCTTCCCCTGATCGTTCTTCTCCTCTTTCTGGTACTGACGTAGGAAACACACACAGGCGATGAGGTCTACAAACCTCTCATGGTCCCGCCTCGATCTCATCATAGAAGAGGGAAAGTCCAGCTCTCCGGCGAAAGGATTCACAATCACCCGGTTTTTCAAAAGCCTTTGGGCCGCCTGATGAGATTTAATGATTTCCGGGAGATCTTCCTCTTTCTTTCGGTAGGCTTCCAGGGTGTACTTCTCTCTCTGCCTCCGGTGGATCTCCCTGGTTTGCTCCCGGCTCTCATCGGTGTTTACCACAAAGCAGCGGGAAGCGTTCTCCGGGTTGATCTCCGTCGAAGTGGAAGACATAACAGCGGAAACAATAACCTTTTTCCTCACCAGCTTGCTGGTCATCCGTCCGGTCTTCTCGTCCTTGGTGGTCACCAAGCGGGAGAGCTCTTTTCCGGATAACATTTCCCTCATCTGGTGGTCTACGCTCTCCGAGTGGACAGCCTCACCCATGACCAGAAACTTGTGTAATAATGCTTCATCGGGCAGGTAGTTCAAGGCCTGGTCGGACAGGCTGGTCATGCTGATAACATCTTCTTCGGGCATCAGCTTTTTTACCGTATCGATCAGAAAGCTTTTCCCGGCGGCGGACTGGGAGATGACAATCACGCTCACAGGGTCGGCCATCAGACGGGAGGAAGCGGCCAGGTACATGAGGATCTTGTTTTCCTCTTCTCCCACATACCCCAGGGCTTCCGTGTCCTGGATGATCCTGTCGAAAAGAAGAGGATCGGATAAAAGGGAGAGGCCCGCGGCCTCTTCCTCAGGGGTCAAAGCCCCCTTCTTTAAACCCGTATCCGAAAGGGCCCGTTCTGACTCTTCCTCCAGGTAATCGAGAATGTCTAAAAGATCCTTTTCAATCCTGGCGGATTCCTCACCGAACCGGCGGGCTACGGCCACGGAAAAAAGGGTTCGGCTCCGGGCGGAGAAGAGATCCACATTGTCGATAAACTTAACAGAGTCATCCTCCGGTTTCTGACAGCGGACATTCACCTTCAAAGAGCTGACGAATCCTTCCTTTACCCCGATGATCCGGTAATCCAGGGAAGAACAATGAAACAGGTATTTACCTTCAGATCGTGAAGCAAAGGGCTTCTCTTTCGGTTTTGGAGTCTGCAGAGGGGCGGCATCTATGAGTTTATGGATATCTTCTTTTTTAAGATGGGTCAGCGACTCATTCCAGTCTTTTTCCGGAGGGAAAATAGTTCTCACCGAGTAGCCGGATTTCAGCAGTTCTTTGGCTGTACCTTCTGCAGCTTCCTGACCCGGATTGTCACTGTCGAAGGCAAGGATAACCTCCTTTGTACGGTTCTCTTTCAAGGCTTCCATGAGGTGGCTGGTCACTCCGTTAGTGCCGTAGATGCAACTGACATTTTCAAGCCCCAAAACCATCAGCGAAAAGGCATCAATCACGCTTTCAGTCAGGATAATCCGGTCAGGAAAAACCTTGAATGCCTGGTGGTTGAACAGGCCTCTATGCGGCCCCTTCAGGTACAGATGCTTAACTTTTCGGCGGCTGGTCGCCCGGCCATAGAAACCGGTGATTTTCCCATCGGAAGAATAGAGAGGAAAAACAAGGCAGTCCCGGAAGGTTTCAAGGTTCTTTTCAGAGAAGAGACCGGCCTCTTTCAGCTCCTGAAAATGGGACTGTGACAGTTTGTCCTTCAAGTCTCCGGGGCAGTAGCCGACTTTCAACCTCCCCAGGAGTTCAGGAGCATAGATGCCCCGTTTTTTCAGGTAGTCGACAGCTTCCGGATAGGAGGAGAGCTGCCGATGATAGTAATCTGCCACATCTTCAAAGCCCCCCAGGGGGCTCTTAGCAATTACAGAGGAATCTTTCTTTTCGGTGATAGTCTTTGAAGGCTCCGCCTCCTTCGACTTTAAGTTTGTATCCCCTGATCCTTTCAGAATAGAAAGAGCCTCCCGGAATTCCACTCCCTGGTGCCTCATCACAAAGTCAAAAACATCCCCACCGGCACCGCAGCCGAAACAGTGAAAAAGCCCCTTGGACTGGTCCACCGACAAAGAAGGGTTCTTGTCCGCGTGGAAGGGACACAATCCCATAAAGGAAGAACCTTTCTTCTCCAATGAAATACCGTAGGAGGTAATGACGCTGACGATATCGGTTTGTGCCTTGATCCGGTCTTTTTCAAACTCATCCAGCAGGGAAGCCCCCTTCAAGGGACTCCTGCCTTTCAGCCGGCCACTGAGCTTAGCCGAAGTGTTTGAAGAAGTCATAGACCGCACCGGGACAAAAGTTCATTCCCCAGGGCCCTTACTTCCTCCGCCGGTCTTCTCCACTGGTTCCCGGACAGCTGGATCAGCCCCTTCCTCTCGGCTATGGCCTCCTCGATCCGGATCGACCGGCTGATCACCGTATCAAAGCAGGTTTCTCCGAAGAACCCGGTCAGTTCGGCTTTCAGCTCCCGGCCGATCAGGGTAACCGGGTTGTAGCTGTTCAGGACGACTCCCAGGGCGTAAAGAGTCGGGTTCAGACTTCTTCTAATCTTCTCCATGGTTTCAAGCAAATCGGAAGCTCCCTGCAGGGCGTACTGACTGGCTGTAATGGGCATCACCAGGTGATCGGCTGCAGCCAGGGCGTTGCCTGTAAGGATTCCCAGAGACGGCGGGGTATCCAGGAGGATAAAATCATAGGATTCGAACTCCTCTTTCTCAAAAAGCTCCTTGAATTTAAGATAGCCGTCAAACTCTCCGATCAGCTGTTTTTCCAGCAGACTGAGGTAGATGGAACCAGACAGTATCTCTAAATTATCACTGATCCTCTGAAAGTTGATTTCATCTTCGGTTACTGCCTCGTACAGTCCTTTCCCCGGCTGATCGAAAAAGCTTTTGGAAAGGTTGCCCTGGCTGTCGCAGTCTACCAGAAGGGTTTTCAGGCCTTTATCATGGGCCAGGTAACAGCCCAGTTCCCTTGTCATGGTGGTTTTTCCCACCCCGCCTTTCTGGTTGGTGAACACGATCTTAGTCATGTCGGCCCCCCTTCATCCCTTTGCGGTAGTCCCGCTTGGCATTGTTGGCGTAGTTGTTGATTTCTCCGTAACAGCGGCGGAACAGGGCCAGGTTCACGGCGGCTTCGCTTCTGAGGAAGTCACTTTGAAACTGAGGGACAGCTTCTCCTTCGAAATAGAAGTCACAGATCACGTCACGGGTAGCATTGCCCGCAAGGGTACGGCAGGTAATTTGGTGGGGAGGTATCCCACAGGTCAGGTAGTAGGCGGCCTCGTACAGGTCGCTGGTGCGGATTTCCATTCTTTACTCCAAATGGAGGAATAGAACGGCATTTGCGGGGAAAGTAAATTGTGATAGAATAATGGGTGCATGGAGTTCTACTCCTATGTTGTTTTAAGCCTGTTTCCCGATAGTCGCCAAACGCTCGGAAACGGGCTTTTTTATTGCCAACGGCAATATTTCAAAAACCATGTCAATAGGTTTTACTTGTTTAATTATACAATATCATATTGTATAATTCAATAAATTATGTAATATGGCTTATGCCTTCCCGGAAGAAAAATAAAGTTCCTGACATCAATCCTCAAATCGGCTTAACCCTGGCAAATATTCGAAAAGAGAAGGACTGACGCAACAAAACCTGGCGGAAATCGCAGGGATTTCCCAACAACAGCTTTCCCACTACGAGAATGGGAACCTGCATATGTCGGCTGAAATGGTTGTTAAATTTGCTCAAATATTGAAAGTACCGGCGGATCGTATTCTTGGGCTCTCCGATCAGAAAGTAGAGAACAATATCAGTCTTAAATTAACCAGAAGAATGAGTAAAATAGAGACTCTTCCAGAATCGGAACAGAGAGCCCTGCTGAAAACTATTGATATCTATCTACGTGGTTCTGAATAGATCCACCAAATCAGAATCATTCTCTTCCAGAACTTTCATAAGCTCTTTCCGCCATTTTCCCGGCATATCATTAAAATGCTCTTTTAAAGGCATCCTCATAATCATTATCCAGAAGGAAGAACTCGAGATCCTGGGCGGTGGATAAATCCTTGGCGATCTTTTCCGTATCTTCGGGCTTTCGCTTGATGGTCAGCAGGTACTTCATCAGAACAAATACGGTCGGTTCAGGAACACGGATCCTATGCCCCTTGTATTCCATGGTCACAGCATAGTCCTGGAGAAAATTCATATACCTCAAAGGGGTGGCAATGATCTTCAAATCAGAGATCTTCTTTCCCGTAGGTTCTCCCCGCCCTTTCTCCGGATACAGGAATTCCACTTCAAAATCCGGGCCGATGAACTTGGAATAATCGCCCTGGGGAGAGTATTGCTCTTCCAGCTCGTATTTGCTCAGGAGTTCCGGAATATCCACTTCACGGCTGACCTTCGGCGGATTGGTCACAAGGAAATCCATATCCTGTGTGGCCACTACCGGAACCTGTGGATCGTTCCTGAAATATTCAGCATAGACCCGGAGAGCCCAGCTTCCGATAAGGATGAAATCCTGCAGTATCCCGTTGTCATCGAAATCTTTCAGGATGGCTTCAAACAGCCCGACATTATCATTTTGCGGCACGCAGCAATACCTTCACTTCTTTCAGATTTTCCAGAGACTTCTTTCTCTTCTCTTCGTACTTATGCCGTTTATCCACTTTCCGGATAAAATCCTTGGCTTCCGGGGAGTCGGGTTTGCCGAGATAGACGAATTTCACCTTTCCCTGGTCACGGAAGGCACGGTAACAGTAAGGGTGCCCGTTCCGCTTTTTGATGGACAGGGAGCCTTTGGGGAACGCAGAAATCTTCTGGTCGTAAAGCTCCACCAGAGAGTTGAGGCGGTTGTATTCTTCTTTGATCACGTCTTTAATCACGCTCATAATGTTCCTCGTGTTGCCGGGCATGTAGAAATTGCCTAACAACTATAATATTACTATTAATATGTTAGGCAATCAAGCTCTGAAAAAAGCACGCAAAGTTGCTGCTCTGCGTGCTTTTTTAGCTACCAACCGAACCAGCATCAGCAAGTGAACAGAATGCTATCTTATCGGAAGCGAAGCATGAGCTTACTATAAGATGTATTCTGTTTAGCGACTCCCGGAGCGGGCTTGCGGGTTCTCAGCCGAAAAACTTCTCCGGCGAAAAATAAAATTCTGTCATAACAAGCATGTTGCTGCAGTTTCCCTTCGGTCACAGCAGAACAATGGTGTTATGAATCTTTTGGAAGAATTACAAAATTATTCGCAATATATTTAGGTTTCAATTTATACCTCGGAAGAACTTCTGAAATTTTATTTATAATTATTTCATCGGACACTACAAGAATTCTAGCGTTAATATTTCCAACCTTCCCCCAGTATCGCCCTTCTTTCAAATATGAATAATAATACACAGAAATTGTTATCTCGGGATCTGAATACTCCTTAATAATTAGAGGGGCTCCATTCTCAGAAAGAACATCCCTAATATTCAAACCTATACTGATCTGTTGAAATTGCAAGTTATTGTACCCTTTCGAATACCTTGTATTATAAGCATATTCTAAGGTCGGAATCCCTCCTGCTATTAAGTACAAATAAAATATAATTACTGCAATTATTGAAATAGAGAGAAGTAATGTTGTCTGAATTAATTTAATATTTGACATATTACTCCCCAAGAGTTATTTCTGATACAATATTATCCGCATTTTCAATTTTCAAACCTTCATATTGGATATTAGGAATTCGACTTTCAGATTCAACAGGTCCACCTGTTAGTGCAAACTCAGTATCAACT
>CAXXQW010000007.1:0-93135 GCA_963677615.2 Oceanispirochaeta sp.
CTCAGGGACCTTGTCTCTGCTCTCAATATTTCGCTGGATAAGCTTATGGGAATAGAACTGACACCCCCTCAGAGAGGAACCGGGAATTTTTCCCGGAAGATTTGATGGTGTTACTGAATAATACGTCCCTGGAAGCTTCCTGGGACTATCTGAACAACTGGATCAGGGAAAGGGGTCTGTCTCTGGTGGAGGTGTATGAAACCGTACTGACACCCTTGCTGCACAGGGTGGGAACAGCCTGGCAGAGGGGTGATCTTTCCATAGGAGACGAACATATCATCAGTGGAAAAATCCGGCAGCTCATAGTACTGGTTTCCCATAGTTTTACAGGTAACAAAAAAGCTGTGGACCCGATTAAACGATGGATCGGCTGCTGTCCCCCCGGTGAGGAGCATGACATGGGGCTGCTGATGCTTTCAAGCGTAATGGCACGAAATGGCTGGGATGTGAAAAACCTTGGTATGAATATTCCCTTTCAGGATCTTCTCTCCCTGGTAGAGGAATTCAAACCTCAGGTCGTAGCTTTTTCCTGCGTTAACCCCGGCAGTGTCAATGGATTGGAATCCTATGCTGAAAGCCTGAAAGAAAAGGGGTCTTTTCCTTTTCAAATTCAGGCGGGGGGAGCTGGTTTGTATCGTAGAAGAGCCACGTCAGAAGCAGTTCTCTATTCAGCTACTCTGACTGAAAGTCTGATCGCAGCCGAAAACTTTTTCAAGGAGGTTTTATGATGAAAAGACGGTTACTGATTGCCATTGGATTACTGGTTTCTCTGACTGTATTTGCAGGGGGGAAGAAAGAACCCTTTCATGAAACTACCGGATATGTAGATCTGCAGAGGTTTACCGGTGACTGGTATGTGATTGCCCTGATTCCCACAGCTTTTGAAAAGAAAGCGGTCAACGGCATTGAAAATTATACGATCAATCCCGATGGAACCATCAAGGTGCAATATACATTCAGAAAAAACAGCCCTCAGGGAAAAGAAAAGGTTATGTACCAGAAAGGCTGGGTATACAACAGGGAAACCAATGCGGATTGGAGGGTCCGGCCCCTCTGGCCTCTGAAACTTCCTTATTATATTCTTGATGTGGCTGAGGATTATTCCTATACAATTATAGGGACAAACAATTATAATTATCTGTGGATTATGGCCAGAGAACCCCTTATGGATGAAGATCTGCTGAAGAAACTGATCAAATACACCGGGGTTCTGGGCTATGACACGGAAGAAATCATTCGGATGGAACAGGACTGGAGAGAGTAGATATGTCAGAAAGTGTTATCAACGGTTTTCACATCTATCACGGATTTTTGTCCGGTTACCTGAGTGTGCTGGATAAACAGTCGGAAATGAACAGAATCAATGTCTTTCCTGTGTCTGATGGCGATACGGGAAATAATGTAACCAGAACCATCAGATCTGTCATTTTGGGTACCTCGCCCCGCAAGTCTGCGGGAGATATGATGAGAACCCTGGCGGAACGCTCCCTGGAAGGGGCCAGAGGGAATTCGGGGAATGATCCTTTCCCAGTTTCTAAACGGCTTGTATTTACGGACCAAAGGGAAAGAGCATCTGACCATCAGTGAGTTTGGGCAGATTACTAAAGACGCTGTGAAATACGCTTATTCTGCCATGGAAGTGCCTCAGGAGGGAACGATCCTGACGGTTTTACGGGTCTGGTCCGAAGCGGTACTTTATGAATCACACAAAGGGGGGCATATATCCTGTGTCCTTTCCAAGGCCTTTCATGCTGCCCGGGAAGCCCTGAATCAAACCACCGGGCAGCTGAAGGTTCTGAAACAGCACAATGTGGTGGATGCGGGAGCCCTGGGATTTGTCAGCTTTCTGGAGGGGGGTGGAAAAACTGATCAGCAAGGGGCCAGTTTCCATTCGCGAGAGAAAAACCCTGAAGAAAACACGGATACTGAAAGCTGAAAAACATCATGAACCGTCTTTGGGCGGTCCGGATTCCCTGACATTTCGTTACTGTTCCGAGTTCCTGCTGGAAGATACGGAAGTCTCGTCAGTTCTGTTGCGGGAGGAACTGAAAGAGTGGGGAGACTCTCTGATTGTGGGGCAGGGAGAAGACCGCTTGAGAATCCATATTCATACGGATACACCAGATGAATTGTCGGCTTTGCTTAATGAAAAGGGAAAGATTGTACAGCAGAAAGTGGATGACATGCTCAGACAGAATCAGGCTGTGAATCATCGGAAAGGGGTTGTGGCTATTGTTACCGATTCTATTGCAGATATCCCCCTTTCAGTTCAGGATGAACTGCAGATCCATATGGTTCCCCTGAATCTGATATGGGGAGAGAGGGAGTATCTGGACAGGACTACCATCTCACCTGAGGAATTCTACCGGCAACAGTCCCTGCGGAAGGATTTTCCCAGCAGCTCTCTGCCGGAAATCCAGCGGATTGATACCCTGTACTCTTTCCTCCTGGACCATTATGACAATATTCTGGGTACTCCCCGTAGCCCGTGCACTGAGCGGAACCTTTCAGCAGATGATTCAGGCCTCAGAAGAATATAACCGGGAAGAGCATAGAATACATGTGATGGATACAAGACTTAATTCTGCGGCTCAGGGGCTTCTGGTCTGTGAAGTAGCGAGAGAAGCTGTGAAAGGAGCATCCCTGGGAACTTTGATAACCCTTACTGAGGATCTGAGAAGCCGTGTCAAAATCTATGTCAGTCTGAACACCTTCAAATTCATGGTCAAAGGGGGGCGGGTCAGCCCCCTGAAGGGTTTTATTGCCACAGCTCTGAACATGAAACCTATTGTAACTCTGGATGAAACAGGAAAGGGAAAAGCTATGGACAAAGCGTTTTCCCGGCAGGGTCTTCTAAAGAAAATCTCTGAACTATTAAAAGAGACAGTACAGGAAAAAAGGGATTGAAAAATTTTCGGTTGTCCATGCCCTTTCAGAAGAGAAAGCCCGGGAATTCGCCAGTCTGGTAGAGGATATAGCAGGGAAAAAGGCGGAGTTTATCACCTCCATTTCTCCTGTTGTGGGAATGCACTCCGGTAGAGGAGCCGTGGCTATAGGAGTCATTGAAGGAAGAGGAACAGATCGTTAAATCCCGTTTTATGCATGACTCACTTGATCCATGGAAAATGACACTCCTCTAAAGGTACTCCAGGGGAGAATTGGAAACGTGAAAGCAGGAATTATACCTTCGGAGCAGTAGGAATATGTCTAATTTATACTAACTAAAGTTAGTATGGAAATTCTGGTTTAGTTCAGGGTATTTTCATTGAGAAGAGATCAGTACCTTGATCTGACTTTATGTGAAAGTTCTGAAAATTGAACATTCAGTTTAGATATTTTATTTTTTAAAAAATAAGGGGTTGTATTTTTTTAAGATTTCAAATAATTTTTTATATAAAATATATGGCTGTTCGTTTATGGTTTTTTTATGCATGGTTATAGAGAAGGTACGAGGAAAGTACAATGGATTCAGTTGTTTAATCAGTGAGAGATAGGTTTAAAAATGAATAAAAAAAATATAAAAAATGCATTTATATTAAAATTTTTAACAAAATATTTCTTATTTTGGATATTTGTGTTTACTCGGAATCATTGCGCTAATAGCCTTGATTATTCAAAGTCTTCAATATCTATCTTATCCCCACAATCTGATATCAATACTTTTTCTAATCTGTTTATTACCTCTCATGGGACAATTTTTTAGAATCATTTTTTCTACCAAACATAAATTTAAATATTACAGAATCAGTTTGTACCGGCTGAATACAAGAGGTTATAAAGATTCCTATTTTGAATGTGAGATGCATGAACCCTGTTTTCGAATAATCATAAAAGATTTGCTCGATTCAAAAGGATATGCAAATGAGTATCTTTTATTAAAGCGAAAATGCAAAGGAAAAAAACTTACGCACTGAAAGGGCTAAAGAAAAACTTCTTGCAAAAGTAAAAAGCAGGCATAACGAATTGGGAAATTAATGTTGCAAGACATTAAATATATAAATTTTGGAGGATCAAAAATGATTTACAAAGTAGAAGAAGTCAGTGCAGGTCTTTGTACCGGAACTCTTCGTGGATCGGCTATTGAAGCAAAAATTAATCAGATGGCATCAAAAGGATGGAAATTCGAGCAATATGAAACAATTATGGGTCGGTTTTGTTTAATTCTTCCCCGCTATAAAGCTGTAATCTGTTTTTCTAAAGAAAACTAACCGGAAAATCAACGTCTGTGAGTACTTATGAATTTCAGTACTCGCAGTTATGGAGGAACAAATGTTATATGCGATAAGTTCTATTTTAGGATTATTAATGGGGATTTTTCTGTTTTATTTCTGGAAAAAGCTCTTTTACAGGTATTTGCCTTTGGAAGATGCAACATTATTAAAAATAGCGGGATTTTTTGTATTTTCCATAGGAGGAACCCTATCAGGATTTTTAATTTCTTTTAAAAACAAATACACTATTCTTATTGGTGTAGTACTGATTGCTCTTGTTGTTTTTATTTCATGCTGTCTGGGGTTATATTATAAAGTTATTGCGACAAAAAAAATAAATTACTAGAAAGTGTAAACAGGAGCATCCGAACAATATTTTTTTATAATATATATATATAAACCAGCAATAAAAAAATTGAATTTGAAGAGCTGTTACGCGGATGAGAGAATGTATGAAATAGAAACAGAACGGTTGTTGCTCAGAAACTGGAAACTAAGCGACAGCAATGACGTTTACGAGTATGGAAGGCATGAACTGGTTGGCCCGAATGCCGGATGGCCTCCCCATAAATCCGAAGAGGAAACCAGAGAAATCATAAAAATGTTTATCCGGGATGACGATGTCCTTGCTGTGGAATTGAAATCCCAAGGCAAGGTTATCGGCGGAGCAGGGCTGCATAAGCGCATTCCCGATGAAAGCCTGAAAGACCTGAACCAGAGAGAAATCGGATATGTGCTGAACCCGGACTACTGGGGAAACGGGTATATCCCGGAAGCCGTGAACGGACTGCTTGAACTGGGATTTACAAAAATGCATCTGGATCTGATCTGGTGCGGGCATTTTGAGGATAACCTGCGGTCCCGTCGGGTCAATGAAAAATGCGGATTCCACTACCGGTTTAAAAAAGAGCGGGTATTGCCCCTGCTGAATAACAGGAAAGTCCTTACTTGGTACTACAGTATTGGAAAAGAAGAATATCTGAACAGGTAAATACCCTTAGAGCATAGGTATAAAGGGATAGCTAAAAATATTGGAGAATAAGCCGGCCATCTGTTTAAAATCTTATGTTCCGTTTTTAGCATCCCTCTATTGATCCATGGCAATTGCCGGTTTATAATGCCCGCTATGATACAGGACACAATCAAGCAGATTCTACAAAAAACCGATAAAATCGGCGAAACCCTTACCGTACAGGGATGGGTCAGGACAAAACGGGATACCAAAGAGATCGCGTTTATCGCCCTTAACGACGGATCCTGCCTTTCCAATATTCAGATCATAGCAGATAAAGCTGCCATACCGGAACAGACCCTTCACAGGCTGACCACTGGGGCCAGCTGCTCTGTTCAGGGTACTCTGGTGGAATCTCCCGCCAGCGGCCAGTCTGTGGAGATACAGGCATCGCAGATTGCCATACTGGGGGACTGCCCCGGAGACTATCCCCTTCAGAAAAAACGGCACTCCATGGAGTTCCTCCGGGAGATAGGACATCTGAGAGCCCGTACCAATACCTTCGGAGCGGTAGGGCGGATCAGAAACGCCATGACCCAGGCCGTTCACAGTTACTTTCAGAAAAATGGTTTTTTCAATGTCCATACTCCTATCATCACAGCCAACGACTGCGAAGGGGCGGGGGAGATGTTTCAGGTAACCACCCTTCCTTTCGAAACCTTTGACAGCTCCAAAGGGATCGATTATAGCCGGGATTTTTTTGGAAAAAAAGCCTCACTCACAGTAAGCGGTCAGCTTTCGGCTGAGACCTACGCCACTGCTCTGGGCCGTGTGTATACCTTCGGGCCTACCTTCCGGGCGGAAAACTCCAATACCAGCCGCCATCTTGCCGAGTTCTGGATGATCGAACCGGAAATGTCTTTCTGCGACATAAACGGAAATATGGATCTGGCTGAAGAGTTTCTGAAATATGTCCTTCAGTATGTTCTGGATAACTGCTCTGAGGATATGGAATTCTTTAATAAGTGGGTTCAGAAGGGAATTATTGATGATCTGAAAGCTGTAATCCGGGCGGATTTTACCAGAATCACCTATACCAAGGCGATTGAAGATTTGGAGAAATCGAAAGAATCCTTTGAATTTCCTGTCTCCTGGGGAATCGATCTGGCCTCGGAACATGAAAAGTACCTGACAGAAAAAGTCTATGGAGGTCCAGTTATAATCACCGACTATCCCAAAGACATCAAGGCTTTTTATATGAAACTCAATGAAGACGGGAAAACCGTCCGGGCCATGGATGTTCTTGTTCCCAGGCTGGGCGAGATAATCGGGGGAAGCGAAAGGGAAAACAATTATGATACTCTGGTAAACCGGATCAAAGATATGGGCTTGAATCCCGAGGATTACTGGTGGTATCTGGATTTGAGAAAGTACGGAACCGTCCCTCATGCGGGATTCGGTCTGGGCTTTGAAAGGCTGATCCAGTATGTGACCGGCATGGGCAATATCCGGGATGTTATCCCCTATGCCAGATCCGCCAGGAATTGCGAGTTCTAAAATAGTTTGTAATGGAACTTCTTCAGCTTCGATACGATGAGATGACCTCCTTTCTCTGGAGAGTATACAGAAAGGGGGAGTATTACACAGATGCCCTTTTCAGGCATCTTTATTCAACAGGTAATCTGGATCTGAAAGAAGCCCCGGCTTTTTCGGCCAATCCCGGTTTTGCCGAAACTCTGATGGAAGACTGCGGGTTTTCCCTACCCGGTGTTAAAGAGATTTACAGGGAAGGGGATACCACCAAATTTACACTGGATTTTGATCCCCGTATTGCCTGTGAGTCTGTTCTTATCCCCATGAGATTCTACCATACCCTCTGTGTCTCCTCCCAGCTGGGCTGCCGATGGAACTGCCGGTTCTGCGAAACAGGGCAGCTGGGGCTGAAGCGAAATCTTCAGGCAAAAGAGATTGTGGCCCAGATACTGACAGCCCGGTTTCAACTGGGGGCGGACACGCTCAGAAATCTGGTTTTTATGGGTATGGGCGAGCCCCTGGAAAACCTGGAGGAAGTGCTTCGTACGGTGGATATTGTATCTGATCCGCGGGGGCTTAATATTCCGGCCAAATATATTTCCCTCTCCACAGCGGGGCATATTCCGGGAATCCGGGAACTCTCCAGGCTATGCAGGGAATACCCCCGGAAGAACTATCATAAGCTCCACCTCAGCCTCTCTCTACACTCGGCAGACCCGGAAACCCGGGACAGGATAATGCCCATCAATCGTGCCTATCCCCTGAGTGAGCTGAAAGATGCCCTCCTGCAGAGCAGCTACAGCAAAGTGAAGGACGGTCTGTATATTGAGTATATGATTCTCCCCGGAGTGAACGATACAGAAGACCAGATTGACAAATTCCTCTTTTTTTTAGAGGGAATGGAAGTCAAAATCAATCTAATCCCCTATAATCCAGGTAGTAACCCCCTTTTCCGCAAACCGGAACAGGAAGAAGTGGACCGGTTGTGGGATTCTTTAAAACGCCGGGGGTACCAGTGCCGTACAAGGCACAGCCGCGGTGAAACCGTTATGGCCGCCTGTGGCCAGTTAGGGCGGAATACACCGGAAAACTGCATAAAACGGGAGCAGAATTAATGGGCAATCAGGATAATTCGTTTAATAAAATGCGACAGACCTATCCGGCACACAGTGTCATCTTTTCGGAAGGCGAGTCGGGAAGAACCATGTATGTCATTCAGGAAGGGGAAGTTGAGATCCGGAAAAAAACCGGGAAAAACTCCTACAAAGTTCTTGTGACTCTTAAAGCAGGGGATTTTTTCGGCGAAATGGCCATTATCGAGAACAAACCCAGAACAGCTACAGCTGTTGCCAAAGTAACCAGTACCCTGATCACCCTGGATACCGCCGCCTTTTATACCATGGTGGAAAAAAGCTCGGATTTTGCTGTAAAAATGATCAAAACCCTCTCCTCCCGTTTACGAAAGGCTGATCATCTTATCGAGTACATCCTGGGGTCCAACGATGAAAAGCAGGTGGTTTCGGGAATCGCCGGCTATGTGAACAGTCATCCCGAGTGCGATACCGGAAGCGGCGAATGCCGGATTATCCTCCGGGACTACCTCAGATGGTCCAGCCAGAATCTGGGGCATCCGGACGAGATGGTTTCCCAGACGATTAAAAGGCTGATCGTCCGCAAAATCGTCAAGATTTACGATCCTCCCGAAAGGATTACCGAATTTTATATGGACAAAAAACTACTCCTCAGAATCCTTTAAAGCTTCCAGAAACTGGAGGTGTTTGTAGAGCATCCAGATAGACTTCATCTCGCAGCCGTTTTTTAACGCCGCATCCAGGGGCTTCCGGTAGATATATTCCAGTTCCATAGGGCGGTTAAAGTCGTAATCCAGCTTCATGCTCGGTTCGTAGGGAGCCATCTTGTCTGTAAAAGCCATCATGTTATCTACTGCTTCCCTTTCAATGGTGATGCCGCAGGCTTTTGCTCCATCCAGAACCTCATACATTATGCGTTCCACCATCTGCCGGGAAGGGTGAGTTTTCATAATTCTGTCGGTGGAACATCCCAGCTGTACCGAAAGGCCGTTGTAGGGGATATTCCATAGAAGTTTCCGCCACCTGGCTTCGGGAAGGTCATCCACAATCGTGGCCGGGATCTCCGATTCATTCATATCAAGGGCGATCTCTTCCACCAGGTTTTTATGCTCCTCTTTGAGGCAGCCTATGGTTATCTTTCCATAATCCTGATGGATTACATGGCCCGGACCGCCTTTCCTGCTGCAGATAAAACACATTCCTCCCAGAACCGGATTCTCCGGGAACCAGGCCTGGACTTCCTCTTCTATGCCCAATCCGTTTTGCAGTATCAGGATAGCAGTCTTTTCTCTGACCATAGGGGATATCAGTTTTTTCAGACTGTGGTTTCCCGTTGTCTTTAAAGCGATCAGAAGAACATCCGCCCGGGGGGTCTCTTCCGGAGAAGGGGAGACGCTCACATCTTTCAAATGGAAATTCCCCAGGGGTGAATCTACCCGGAGACCGGTCTCTTTTATATGGTTGTAATCGCTTCGGGCCAGAAAATGGACCGTTTTTCCTCTATTGGCCAGTCTTCCGCCGTAGTAACCTCCTACAGCTCCTGTACCGATCACAGCATAACTTTTCATATTCAATCTCCTGTTTTATACCTCCAGCAATTCACAGATGGAAAGATTTTCGGGAGTCATCAGCTGATAGAGGGATTTCTCCAGCAGTACCCCTTCCCTTTGCGGGGTATTGTGACCGAAGGTATTTTTAATAGCGTGAATCACGAAATTCACCGCCCGGTCAATAGCGGCGGGAAGACTGTCTCCCAGAAGGAGCCGGCCGGTGATCACGCTGGCAAACATATCTCCCGTGCCGGGATAAACAGCAGGGATGTGATTGGTTTCCACCTTCCAGAACCGGTTGTTTTTCTTTTCATAGGCTATCACCGCATTGGTTCCTTTCCTCTTTTCCAGGGGGACGCTGGTAATCACCACTTTGTCAGGACCGAAGGAAGACAGATCTTTAAGAATCTTTACCACTTCATGAACCGTTACTGTTTTCTTGTAGGCTTTACCCAGAAGGAATACAGCTTCTGTGTAATTGGGAGTAATCAGATCAGCACGTTTAACAAGGTTTTTCATGCCTTCGATCATAGCGCTGTCAATAGGGCCATAGAACTCACCGTCGTCTCCCATAACAGGATCGACTGTGATCAGCTGATCATCCCGTTTGAAGTGACTGATCAGATCCTCTACAAGTTCAATCTGGCTGACAGAGCCGAGGAACCCTGAATAGATGCTGTCAAATACCAGTGGCAGGGTTTTCCAGTGTTCTATAATAGCGGCCATTGTTTCGGTAAGATCCTGAAAAAGGTAGTTTTCAAAACCGCTTGTCTGGGTCGACAAAACAGCTGTCGGCAGGGGACAGACATTAATACCCATGGCGGACAGAACAGGCAGCACCACGGTGAGTGAAGATCGTCCGTAACCGGAAAGGTCATGAATGGCAGCCACACGGGGGATAGGATTTTTCATACAGAAGAAATAATAGTATAATTGATAAGTATTGAAAATACTTTTAAAAAAATCCCTGCTTTGTCGATTATAATGATATATAGAGTATTCCGGGGGGAGTGGTGAATCTGACTTTGACAAAAGAAGAAGAAAAAGCTTTGTTTCTGATCATGGGAGCCGCTTCGGTTTTTGATGAGATCAGTTTGAAAAGAGCTTACCGCAGTAAAGTTAAAAACTCCCATCCGGATCTGGCATCCCGGCTCGGCAAAGACCCGGATATTATGCAGAGTCAGTTTCAGGAGATCAATAACGCCTTTCATCTGTTACTGGAAAAGATACAGAAAGAGAATAGCGGATACACCAGAAAATCCTATCGGAAAAGCCGTCCCGGCGCCTATCAGAATACTACTGGTTCCACAAACAGGCAGCAGGCAAGGAAAGATTTTACAGGCTCCGCTTCTTCTAAATCCAGGCAGGGGCATACTGCCAGGGCTGAAAAAAAGAAAAAAAAGTATCATCAGAGAAACCGCTCCAAAGGGCAGTTCTATAAAGGGATGCTCCCGGCGCGGATGCTCCGGTTTGCAGAGTATCTCTACTATACAGGTGAAATCTCATGGGATGAGTTGATTCATGCCATTGTCTGGCAGTACAGAAACCGGCCCAAGCTGGGAGAACTGGCCGAATCAATGGGATATCTGGAAAACAGGGACGTTCTGTACATCATTAAAAACCGTGTGTTTTCCGAAACCTTCGGTCAGGCTGCATTGAGGCTGGGGGTACTGGGTAAAAAAGATCTGGAAAGACTGGTCAGGGCTCAGAAAATGATCGGTATGCCTATCGGCCGGTTCTTTCTGGAACATAAGATTTTCACAGAGGAAGAGCTGCAGCTGAAACTCTCATCCTGCCGAAGGCACAACCTGATTCACAACAGTTAATTTTTTTTACCAATCAGACTCATAAACTCTTCTCTTGTGGCCAGAGATTCATGAAAGCTTCCCAGAACCGACGATGTGACCATGCTGGAGTTCTGTTTCTGTACACCCCGCATCATCATGCACATATGGCGGCACTCCATAACAACTCCGACACCTTCCGCATCGACTTCGTCTTTTACGGTTCTGGCGATTTCTGCTGTCAGCCTTTCCTGGATCTGGAGTCTTCTGCTGTAGTAATCCACTATTCTGGCCAGTTTGCTGACACCGATTACTTTATGCTTGGCAATATAGCCGATGTGGCAAACCCCGAAAAAGGGAAGCATATGATGCTCACACAGGCTGTATACCTCGATATCCTTGCAGAGGATCATATTGTTGGCCTCTGATTCGAAGACCGCATTGTTGATCACCTTTTTCAGATCCATCCGGTAACCGCTGGTGAGAAAATTGTAGGCTTCCGCTACTCTTTCAGGCGTTTTTAAAAGCCCCTCCCTGTTCGGATCCTCTCCGATTTCCAGAAGCAGTTCTCTTATCAGCTCGCTGACTCTCTCTTTATTCATCTATCATGCTCCTCAATAGGCTGGTATATTCATGCAAAGGCACGATGCCGGTTGTATCCGATATGTCTACCCTTTCCGCCAGGAGGGTACCATCGGGTAATATCAGGTTCTCCTCCAGTTCCAGAAGAGGAAGGTAGACAAAGTTCCTTTCCAGGAGATCCCTGTGAATAACGGTATCCCCGCTGTCCAGTATAACATCCAGATCTATGGTGCGGGAGGCATAGGTGTCAGCGGTTCTGACTCTGCCCAGATTTTGTTCAATGGTACGTAATATATCTTTGATCTTCTGTGAAGAGCGGGGGCTTTCCACTTTCCATACTCCATTGATATAGCTGGGATTCTTTTTATGAAGCACCGGTTCGCTCCTGTAATGGGTTGATACGGACTGAACTGTGAATCCCTGTTCCAGAAGCATTTTAAGGGCTTCCCTGATATTTTTCTCGGGAGAAATATTGGAACCAACCCCTATATAGATCATATTCAGCTGCCTGATTCCCTGAAGATCTCCACTCCCACAGAGCGGGCAAACCGGAGGGCTGTGGGTTTTTCCACCTGAACTCTGGCCGCTTTCACTCCCGGTGTGCGTAAACAGAGCGCGGCAATGGATTCGGCGAGTTTCTCTACCAGCAGGCAGGAGGATTCTTCGGTCAGTTTTATAACAGCCTGTTTCAGTTCCTTGTAGTTGACAGTATTTTTGATATCTTCTGTTTCAACAGCGCGGGTAAAATCCGTATAAAGGGTCAGGTTAATGAGTACATCCTGTTTGTTGATTCTTTCCTCCGGGTTTATTCCCAGGATGCATCTGACAAGAAGATCCCTGATAAAGATCTTATCCATTTTTTCATAATCCATAAAAACTCCCTTTCAGATGTCTGCCGCCGTCGACAAACAGTATCTGCCCCGTAATAAATCCGTTGTTGATCAGAAAAATCAGACTTTCGGTTATCTCCTCCAGGGAACCTACCTTTTTCAGCAGATTTGAATCTACCCTGGCTTTCAGATACTCCTCAGTTTCTCCCGGTGGAGGAAGGATCAGTCCGGGAGCAATCGCATTAACCCTGATGCGGGGTGCAAGTTCGCTGCTGAGAATACGGGTAATGGTCAACAGGGCTCTTTTGCTGAGGTGATAGGCCATGTGATGGCTGTCATTTTCTCCGATAGTGGAATCCAGAAAGTTGATAATACACTCTCCATGATGTTTCTGCCGGGCAAACTCTCTGGAAATGCTGAAAGGGGAGAGGGTATTTATCTGAAAGTTTTCGGTAAAATCCTCCATCGTCGCTTCTTTCCAGGAGCCCTGAGGGAATATTGACGCCGAATTGACAAGGATATCAATACCGTCAGATTTCCTGAGGGCTTCTTCCATAAGTTCTGCTCCGCTTTCCGGCAGAGACAGATCTTTCTGAATCACCCAGGCTTTTCTTCCATGCATCCGGATTGACCGGGCCAGCTCTTCGGCTTCCTCCCGGGAACTGTTATAATGGATAAGAATATCCGCTCCTTCCCTTGCCAGTTTCAGGGCGCAGGCCCTTCCTATCCGTCTGGCGCTTCCGGTTATCAGTGCAGTTTTACCGTTCAGGTTCATAAGCATATTGTAATCAATTCAGTTCTTTTTACCAGCGGCCATTCAATTCTGGATCTGGTCAAGCTCATCTATCACCCTTAAAATTTCAGGAAGAAGCTGTTTTTTCCGGGATAGTATACCCGGCAGATCATAAAGATTATCCTGAAGTTTTTTGTAAATCAGAGACTCTTCTCCCTGGGGAAAGGAGGTGCACAGAAGGTAGCTGTACTCCTTCATGACATTGGTGATAAGCAGCATGGTCCAGTCAAGCTGATTCTGCTGCCTCATGGTTTCCAGGGCTTTCAGAAAATCCTCTTTTACCTCTTCCACATCTTCCAGTGTCATTACCTCTGCCTGAGAAATTCCGATACTGATTTTTTCCCGGTAGATTTTAAAATCGCTTTTGAGAACCGACATGGGATCTCCGTCTTTCAGTGATGAGTTTTGGCTGAAAAGCTCCTTGCCGAAACTTTCCAGTTCCACTTCTGCGATTTCCAGAAGCTCCTGGACGGTTTCTCTGTCCATCTCAGTGGTTGTCGGGGATTTCAGTATCACCGTATCAGACAGGATGCCAGATAACAGGAGTCTGGCAATATCTTTTTCTACGGGAATCCCATGCATTCTGTAATGGATGTAGACTATGGTACAGGTGCTCCCCACCGGCCGGGCATAAACGTAGATCGGTTCCCGGGTGCTGCTGTTTCCCAGTCTGTGATGATCAAGTATCTCCAGTATTTCAGACTGTTCCGCTCCCGGGATACTCTGACTCAACTCATTATGATCCATCAGGATCAGCTTTTTACTGGGCTTTTCGATAAAACACCTTCTGGTGACAATCCCGGCAAACCGGTTGTCTGAAAAAACCGGCAGCCCCCTGAGGGTGGAATTGACCAGTATTTTTTTTGCGTCATCAAAACTCTGATCGCTGCTCACCCTGACCGGATCTTTGTTAATAACATTTTTCAAAGGGGTACTGAGTCTGAGCAGCCGGATTGTTTCGGCTGTATCGCTGTGTGATATAAAAAGGGTCCCTTTGTAATCACTGAAATCCACAGGAATTTCCTCATCCTTAGCCATCCCCGTAAGTATGATAGCGGGAAACTGCTCCTGTATGGCAAACTGAAGAATATCCTCTCTGAGCCCGATGACAAGAAGTGGTTTCAGAGGCAGGAGTTTATTAATCCTCTCCCGGCTGATCTCATAGGGCATGGCTCCCGTCATAATAGGGGCTTCAAACTCCTGTTCATCCCCTCTGCGGTAAAAGTAACCGGGAAGAACCCTTTTGAAGTTATTGATTCTAAACAGGTAAGTCGGTCTGTTTTCCAGGTTGTCATTGATAAGAAATCCGGAAATTTCATGAAGACTGATTGTACCTTTAAACTCCGTTTCATCCCGGAATACCGGAATCAGGCTGAGGTTCTCTTCATCAAGACGTTTTATGGCCGAAAAAACCGGATCATTTTCGTCCAGGGTCGGTATGTCTCTTTTGGATACGTCCGAAACCTGGGGAGTTATATCTTTCATCAGCCTGGGAGGTGTAATCCCCAGCTTCTGGAATACCATTTTTGTCTGGTTGTTCAACCGGCCGCATCTGATGGCAATATAGTTGTTTTTACTGTCAATTCTGTTTTTCAGAACACTGTAGCAATAGGCGCTGCATACCGAGTCCATATCAGGGTTTTTGTGTCCTGTAATGTATATGTCTGCCAGATTGTTCTCCTTCACTTCACTGCTTGTGGAAATCATAATGGTAAACAGGAAATCTGTCTATAAATCAGCAACCTCATAGGCTCGGGCCTCCTCTTTCAGAAGATGGCTGGAGAGCCAGCGGGGAGCATGGCCTTTTTCGGCATACCGGGCTCTCATGGGGTCGTTTAAAGAGAGGTTATCCGGCTCAAGAAGGTTCATTTTCGCCAGGATAATCCCCTTTCTGTAGTTATGGTGGATGTATCTGATATTGCCCCGGCTGTCAACGCTGACCACCATACCCACATGAGTAAGGGGATCGTTAATGATGCCGTCCCCGTTGTGGTCATATGTGTCATCCCAGAACAGCAGATCTCCCGGTCTGGGATAGGGGGTTCTATACAGCAGATCCAGATCGTCCATGTAGGAATGAAGACGCTGGACACCTCCGCCTGTATAGCTTCCGAACTCTCTGGAAAGATCGATTCCCGAACGGTAATAGATGGCAAGTACCACACCGGTGCAGTCCATGTTGAACCGGCGGTCGCCCACTGTAAGTCTGTTCTTTCCCAGAGCCCATTGGGCGGAATCGACCAGGTCCTGCTGAATAGGAGAAATCTCCCCCTTTCCGGTAGACTCTCCCGGATCCCGGGGTAACACTGCCTTTGTGGTTGTACAGGCTCCCAGAGTCATAATAATCCAGGGAATCAGCAGAAGCTTTTTCATGATTTTATCCCTTTCTTTTTGTATAGCTGGTACCATTCTTTCTCTTATTGTAGATTTACAGGACACCAGTGTAAAGTATCAGGGAGGAGGATCGATTTGGATTACAAGGTCAGTCTGAGGAAAATGCGGACAACCCGGAGGACTCCCATCTGCTATGAGATGGAAAGCGACAGGGGAACAGTTTTGGTCAATGACTGGATAGGGAAGGAGGTTTCCCTGTTTTTTGACGGTACCATCCATTGTGTTGTCTGCGGGAAATCCATAAGGAAAACCTTCGGACAGGGGAGCTGCTTCGACTGTTTCCGCAATGCTCCGGAAAATTCCGAGTGCATTATCAGACCGGAGCTCTGCCGGGCACACCTGGGAGAAGGAAGGGATCCTGAATGGGAAAGGGTACACCATAACCGGCCCCATTTTGTGTATCTGGCCCTTTCCAGCGCTGTGAAAGTCGGCGTGACCAGAGACGATCAGATCCCCACCAGATGGATTGATCAGGGAGCCAGCCAGGGGCTGATTCTGGCGGAGTGTCCCAACCGGTATGAAGCGGGCAGACTTGAAGTGTATCTGAAAGATCACTTTACAGACAGAACCAACTGGCAGAGAATGCTGAAAAATCAGATATCCCGGGAATCTCTGGAAGATGCTAAATCCCAACTGATTCCCGGACTTCCCGGGGAGTTCCGTTCTTTTATCACAGAAGATTCAAAACCTCTTGAACTGGAATATCCTGTTCGGGAATATCCTGAGAAGGTAAAATCCCTGAATCTTCTGAAATCCCCTGTTTTTCAGGGTGTTCTGATGGGTATTAAAGGGCAGTACTTTATTTTTGAAGGGGGAATGGTATGGAATGTCCGTTCTCACAGCGGTTTTGATGTTCTTTTCAGAGTTTAATGGGCTTTTAACCTCACCTTTATAAAAAAGTGTTGACCCTGATTCAATTTCAGGAGACTATAAGCTTTAGGGATTTAAATGCCAGTTCAAAGAGCAACACAGACATCCGGAAAAACAACCGATTTTACAAGCAGTTTTACCAATCAGACTGCGCAGCCTCTCACTCTGCCTGTCAATATGGTTCTCAATACGGTAGGACTGGATATCATGAACCTGCAGGATCCCAAGAAAGAGAAATCCAACGGAGGGTATGAGCTTTCCCTGAGGGATTACACTCCCGATCTGATTCAGAAGCTGCTTGTACAGAACTGCCTGAACAGAATTGATATTTCCCTGGATGATATACGAGCCAGCCGCAGGGATATTCTGGATTTTACCAAGCTCATCATGTTTTCAGTTCTTTACAAACAGTTCAGAAAAGAAGTGTTTGAAATGACGGTAAACTCTCCTTTGATCATACAGTGGAACAGACAGAATCCCCGTAAGCAGATCGATTCTCATTCCGACCAGTCTCTTATGAGAATGGAGGGAGCTCTCTCTTCAAGAAATGAGGAGATTAAACTATTCCGGCAGAATATGATGAACAAACTCTGGAAGGATCACGGTTACCTTTTTAACGGGGATGATGACCATCAGAAGAGAATGGGAATGGCCGGCAAGCTCCTGGCAATCATTCATCCCTTTACCCAGACAGTCATTCTGGATTACTGGAAAATGCAGGATGTGAAAATTCTGACAGCCAATATTCTGAACCGGATAGCCCTGTATTTAAAAAGATACAGTCTTCCCGAGTTTAATGCTCTGGTTCTGCTGGAGTATCTGCAGTGCTCGGAAAGGGAGAATCTCATTGCCCAATACCGTAAAATCATGGAATCCAGCGGGAAGAAACTTTCGGAGTTTCCCATGAATGAAATGATTCGCGAAGAACTGATCCGCCGGAAGATCTCTCCCCAAACCAGGTTCAGTTTCCTTTTTGAGAACCGCAGCAGCCAGTCCAAGGGAATCATCAGCCGGATGAGAACGATTATACTCAGTGGAGAGAGGGAAATCCGCAGGGTCAACGATATTCTCTTTAACAGAACAAGTGCCTTAAGGCTGAAAAAGAGCATCAAAGACTATCTTATGAAAGATGAAAACAGCGCGGGTGAGAGCTTCAATCCGGAAGTACTCCATTACTATCTGAACCATCTGGAAGAGGAGTGCCGAAAGACCCAATGCGGTTTTACCTCCTTTGTAAACTACGACAGTGACAACAGTGTTTCTGTAACCCATCTGATTTTCGACTGCTGAGTCGGTCCGGCTTGGCACGACACGGTATTACTGGTATCTTAATTTAAATCAACACACATAACATACTGGGAAGTATCAATGAAAAAAAAGGACACAAAACGCACATTAATCATTGTCACTCTTCTCTTTCTGGCATCACCCCTTTTTGCCAGCGGAGGAGAGGGCAGTCTGACAGAATTAATGACAGAACTTGTATTTGAAATCGGTGTCATCCTGTTTGCAGCACGGTTTGGCGGATTTCTCATGAAAAAAATTAAAATGCCTTCAGTTCTGGGAGAACTGCTGATGGGGATTGTCATAGGACCCTATATGCTGGGAGGGCTTCCGTTGCCGGGATTTCATCAGGGGCTCTTTCCTGTAGTCCACGGCAGTATCCCTGTCTCTCCCGAACTTTACGGAATGGCAACTATCGCCTCGATCATACTCCTCTTCCATTCGGGGCTGGAAACGGATCTCTCTCTTTTTCTGCGTTTCTCTGTTAAGGGAGCCGTTATCGGGATTGGCGGAGTGGTTGTCTCGTTCCTTTCTGGAGCCTGGGCCGGTAGTCTGATTACCCATTTGCCGGTTTTTTCTCCTGTGAATCTCTTTCTGGGAGTTATCTCGGTTGCCACTTCGGTAGGAATTACGGCCCGGATCCTTTCGGAGCAGCGGAAAATGGATTCCCCTGAAGGTGTAACCATCCTGGCTGCCGCTGTAATCGATGATGTTCTGGGTATTATTATTCTTGCCATTGTCATCGGAATTGTCTCGGTTATGACCGGACACGGCGGAACTGTTAACTGGGGAGCTATCGGTATGATTGCGGTCAAAGCGATTGGCGTCTGGCTCGGATTTACAGCGGTCGGGCTGTTTTTTGCCAGGAAAATCGGAAACTCCCTGAAAGTCTTCCGATCCGAAACTTCCATTGCCATTATGAGTCTGGGACTGGCTCTCATCCTGTCGGGTATTTTTGAAAAAGCCGGACTGGCCATGATCATCGGTGCCTATGTGATGGGACTTTCACTCTCCAGAACTGATTTAAGCTTTGTTATTCAGGAGAAGATTCATCCTCTCCAGGAGTTTTTCGTTCCCATTTTCTTTTGTGTTATGGGGATGCTTGTAAATGTCAATGAATTCCTCAAGCCGGAAATCCTGCTTTATGGTCTGCTCTTTTCCGTTCTGGGAATCCTGGCAAAAATGATTGGCTGCGGGATTCCTTCCCTTTTTCTGAATTTCAACAAATGGGGTGCCCTAAGGATTGGAGCCGGTATGATTCCCAGAGGAGAAGTGGCATTGATCATTGCCGGTATCGGTATCTCCAACGGGATTCTGAATGACAGCCTTTTCGGGGTTGCCATTTTTATGACCCTTTTAACAACTCTGATTCCACCGCCGCTACTGACTGCACTGCTGAAAAACGGTAAAATGGGAACCCGCACTGAAATGAAAGGTTCCAGTACGGTCTCCACCTCATTTGATTTTCCTTCCGTGGAGATGACCCAGCTGGCCATTGCCAAGATTGTCACAGCTCTTAAGGAAGAGGGTTTTTATGTCCATGAAATGGATGTGGAAGATCATATGGTCAATCAGGTCAGAAAAGATGATATATTCCTGACGTTTCATGAGTATGAAAAAAGGCTGGAGATTGATTCAGACCCCATGGATGTTCACTATGTAAAAACCATAGTGTATGAATCTCTTTTGGGAATGCACGATACGATTAATAAAATCAAGGATATTGCCCGACCGGAACAGTTGAAAGAAGGCATGAAGGAACTGGGGAGCGATCTGAATAGCCGTGTTCAGGATGACCATTTCAAAGATATCAGAGAAGAATGCATCAAACTTAACCTGGTAAGCCGGGAAAAGGATGCCATTATCGTTGAAATGGTGGATTTGCTGAATAATGCCGGGTATATCAGGGATTATGATGACTGTCTTCAGGCGGTCCGGGACCGTGAAGCTTCCATGAGTACAGGAATGCAGAACGGTATTGCCATTCCCCATGGTAAGTCGGACGGCGTTGATAATCTTGTAGTTGCCATAGGAATTAAAAAAGAGGGTGTAGACTTTAACTCTCTGGATGGAAAAGATTCCAAAATATTCATTATGACGATTTCACCTAAAAATGCAGCAGGACCCCATATCCAGTTTCTTTCCTCAATAAGCGCCATCTTGAACAAACCCGGTTTTTCCGATGATCTCTTGAACTGCCGGGTTCCGGGAGATGTGAAAGAACTTCTGATAAAAGCAGCTAAAGATAAAAAATAGAAAAACTTTACAGGATAAAAAAAGCCTCCGGTCCAGATCCCGGAGGCTTTTTTAATGGTTTTGTTATTATTCTGTCACATCTTCAGGGATCTTTTCGTTTTTCTTAAGCCACGCTGCCCAGTAGATAAAGGGGGTGTCCAGAGCGGCGACGATCCACTTGATAAAGTAGGTGGAAATCAGTATTTCCACCAGTACGGTCATGGGAAAGACTCCAGCAAAGGCAACCAGGGTAAACACAACCGAATCCAGAAGCTGACTTACCATGGTACTGGCATTGTTTCTCAGCCAGATAAACTTGGTTCCGGGCCATTTTTTCTTCCAGAAGTGGTAGGCCCAGACGTCGTGAATCTGGGAAATACCGAAAGCCAAAAGGCTTGCTGCGGCAATCCTGGGCATAAAGCCGAATATGTTTTTCATGGATTCCTGAGCCCAGTCATCCGCTGCTGGCAGAAACCAGAGGGCAAACTGAAAAAGGGTTGTCGAGGCAATGAGAGCCATAAAACCTATAAGGACCGCTTTGGAAGCAGACTTCTTTCCATAATTTTCCGACAGAATGTCGGTCACCAGAAAAGAGGTGGCATAAACAATATTACCCAGTGTCGCATTGACTCCAAAAAGATCAATCAGCTTCAGTACCTGAATATTCGCTACGATAACGGCAATGGGAATCCATACATAGAGCCCGGTCTTTCCAAGGACTCTGTAAAAAAGTAGAATTGACAGGAAGTTCACCAGCAACATGGCGAACCACAGAAGTTCATTCATAAAGAAATTTCTCCCAGTTTTGATTCTGTCCCGTTCAAAATCAACGGAACGGAAGGCGGGTAAAATCTGGCACCGCCCGAAAGGATTAACAATCCTCAGGCGCCTATCATAATGAGTCAGGCCGGCCCTGGCAAGAGTGGTTCTTTCCATTTCTGCCAATTGTCATGTAAGGGGGAAAGGAGATGCATTGCCGTGAATAATACACTGGACAGAGTCCTGCTTTTGCATAAGACAGAAATTTTCAGTCAGTTAAATATGGATGAGTTGGGTCAGCTTGCCGGTATCCTGGAAGAAGAGGAGTTTGACGAAGGAGAGATCCTTTTCCGAAAGGGAGATCTGGGAAATGCCGCCTATCTTGTTCTTTCCGGTCAGGTGGAGATTACACTGCCTCAAGGGCGCCGCGAAGAGATCCTTGCGGTGATGAAACCGGGCGATTTCTTTGGAGAGATGGCTCTTCTGGATGGCGGGACAAGATCTGCCGGGGCCAGATGTTCCTCAGCCGCCAGGTTATACAGACTCAACCGGCGGGATTTTCTCAGAGTTCTCAACAGACACCCGTCCATCTCGTTGGGGATCATCTCAATTTTTTCTGAAAGACTCAGAAACGGAAACAGGCAGCTTTCCTCCCTAAGAAAAGCTCTGGGTGATTTCCGGGAGGTATATGAAAATAACAGGAACCTCATGGATGATTTAGCCAGATGATGCGGCATTTCTCTTTTAGGAGGTTATGGAATACCGAACGGTCGCGGT
Organism: Oceanispirochaeta sp.; assembly: GCA_963677615.2. Classification (GTDB taxonomy): domain Bacteria; phylum Spirochaetota; class Spirochaetia; order DSM-2461; family DSM-2461; genus Oceanispirochaeta. The sequence goes on from CAXXQW010000007.1 coordinate 21,646, forward strand.
TTCTCCTTTTTGCTCTTCTGCAGGCCATCCTTTCCTTTATTGTTGCTTTACTGACCTCGGTTATCGATCCTCTTTTTCTAAAACATACTCCCTCTGGTATTGAACTGCTTCTCTATCGTAATCTGATGGGCGGGAGAGTTTCTGATCCCCTGTTGATTAACCAGGAACTGATTTCTCTCCTCTTTTTTGCCGGCGCGCTCATCCTTATGGGCGGAGGGCTTATCTATACCGGCAGAACAGACCGGGGAAGGAAGTGGACCAAAACTTTCGGAGCCTTTCTGATGACGGGACTCCTCTCTGTATTGGCCTTTCCGGTCCTTTCCGGCCTGGTCCCTTCTTTCGGATATTCCCTGCTCTACCTCTGGCGTTTTGCGGGAGGGATCTTCTATCTTATGATTTTCTGGGATACCGCAAGCAGATATTTTGATACCCGTTCTGCCAAGAGATTCTACCCATACCTGGCTATGACCGGTACGCTCACATATGCGGCCGGTTCTTTTTTCGGCGCCGCAGGGGTAATACTGCGTCATCCCTGGATCGCTTTCTGCCTCATATTTATCCTGAGCGTGGCAGGAATATGGCTCAATTCTGTGATCTCAACCAGGTTAAAACCTTCTACAGCGGTAAGATATAGAAAAAACAGCCTTTTTACAGAGTGCACAGAGGGAGTCCGTTTCTTTGTGTCCCACCCGTACCTGCGGGCTATGGGCATCGCAACCATCCTGTTCGGTCTGACCAGCGGAGTCGTCATGTACTCCTATAACGGTCTTGTAACAGCACTTCCAGCGTTTGATACAGGAAACGGGCGCTTTATGGCTATTCAGAGGGCCTTTGCCTCTGTTGCGCAAACCGCCATATTTGCCCTCCTGATGAAACAGGGCAAAACAGGACGCGGGATGGTAGCCCAAATCCTGACAAAATTCTTTTTTCTGTTAGTGGGAGTTCTCGGTTTTCTGGTCAGTATGCTGGGTGTGGCAGATTTCTCCCGAGCTGTCAGTACGGCTCTTATGTCGCCGGTGACCATGAGCAGTTTTGCCCTTATCCCCTCTGCGTTCAGAGGCAGGGCTATGAGTCTGAACAATATGGTTCTGGCGGCGGGGGGGATTTTTCTGGCTTCGGTTCTTATCTTTATGGGAACCCTGCTTCATTGGCCCATTGAGCTTTACGCTCTGATAATCCTCATTCTGCTGATCAGCAGGATCGGTATGAATTTTTATCTCAATAAGGGCTATCTGAAATCACTGGAAGAAGATTTGAAAGGTAAAGGCGGTTCGGAGATCTCGGATAAGCAGCTGGTAAATGCCCTGGAAGACTCTGCGGTCCTGGACAGCTGGATGAGCGGGGTTTCCCGAATGGGAGAGCAGGAAAAGCAGATCATATGGGCAAGAATGACACGGTTTGCAGCAAAAAAGAGTCATTGGGAACGGCTTGTCCGGTGGGCGCCGGAACCCGGCTCTCCTCTGGAAATCTTCTGGGTCGAGATCTGTGGAAAATGCGCTCCTGTTGAAAATGGAGACTTTCTGAGACATATGGCTTCTCTCCACAGTGAAGCAGGACGAGCCGCCTGGAGGCACCTGATAGAACAGGAACTCCTCACCGAAGAGGATATGAAGGCATTCATTGAAAATCTCGGAAGGCAATCCGGACTGTGGCTGAAGGATCCTCTGGCTCATCGGGAGGAAATCCGTTTTCTTTGCGGTGTTTCCCCGGGATCTCTCATTTCCTATTTTCATAAAGTTATCTCTGACTCTGAAAAAGAGGAGGAGATGATTTCTCTTCTGGAGGCTCTGAAAGGGGTTCCCTCCAGGGAGATGGAAGATTTTCTTTTGGAGAATTTACACTCCGGAACCATCCGGGCCACTTTGGAACTCCTGGAGCACCGCAAAGATCTACCCTTTGACTGTTTCACAGAGATTTTCAATCAGGATCAATTCAGAAATTTCAGAACTGATCTGATCAAAATCAGCTTTCGACAGGATCATCCTGATTTTGAGAAGTGGAACAATCAGATCCTCAAAGATCATCTGATGAAGCTTCATGACTCGACAGAGGAAAGTGCCATGTCTTACTGGTTTTCCATCCGGCACAGCGGCATGAGAGAACCGGTTCTCTATCTGTTAAGGCAGGCTCTGGTGACTCCTTCTCTTCTGAAAGGACTGGATAACACGGTTCTTTGGGCATTGTATCAGCGCATTTTTTCCTTCTGCAGCGCCTTTTTTATATGGGCTGAATCTGCCGGTTCCCGGGATCCCTATCCCGAATTATTACAGAAAGCTTTCAGGGAAGAGTATCAAAAAGCCAGGGAAATGGCACTTCTGTGCCTCATGCTGGCACGGACCAACAGCCATATCAGATCCCTGATTGCTCCCTCTCTGGAGGGACGTGAACTAGAACTTCACGCAGTTCTTGTACTGGAACTTCTGGAGTCTGTCCTTTCCGGCAGGGAACTGCGTAAAATTGCTCTATTATTGGAGCCCCTGAGTGATGCCCGCCGATTTATTCGTCTAAAAACACATATTCCGGAAATGACAAGATCCAAGGTTATAAGGGACTGGGCGGATGCATCCCGGGAAGATGACTCTATTACGGGAGTCTTGCTAAAACATGTTTGTGAGGTGTATTCATGAGAAGACAGTATAAAGCGGTGGTATTTGATCTGTTCAGCACCCTGACGTCCCTTTCATTCCTGCCGGACGCTCCCGGCAGGTTTTCCCATGAAATTCTGGGAATCTCAAAAGAGGACTGGAATAACGCGCTGTTTGATATGTCCCGGGAAAGGCTGATCGGCCATATCACCGATCCGGTAGATATCATCCGGGATGTGGCCTGGAAAATCGATCCGTCCATCCCTGATGATCTGTTGGAAATAACAGCTCGTGAACGGCGGATCCGTTTTGATTACTGCTTGAAAAATCCTCCCGGAGGAGTGATTGCAGAAATCCGGAAAATCAGGGATGCCGGGTATAAACTGGCTCTCTTGAGCAATGCGGATGTGATAGAGGCTGAAGGGTGGGATGGGTCAGAGCTTTCGGCTCTTTTTGATACGGCAATCTTCTCTTGTCACGTCGGCTATATGAAGCCCGAACCTGAGATCTTCCGGATCTGTCTTGACCGGCTGAATCTGCTTCCTGCAGAATGCCTGTATGTCGGTGACGGGGGCAATCAGGAACTTATAGCTTCTGCTCGGGCCGGCATGACTGCAGTGCTGACCAGCCAGTTCCTCAGAAAGAGCTGGCCGGAAAAAGTTGAGGAGCGGGCGGCTACTGTGAATTATCATATTACACATCTGGGAGAAATCCTGGGATTGATAAAAAGGATAGAGGAAGAACAGGAAATATAGGTTTCTTGGTTTTTTACAGGTATTCTCCTTTGACAGAGTTCTTCTATTTGCCTATGATACAGAAGCTTAGGTTTTAGAACTTCAGGGATCCTGCTCAGGCAGGGATCCCTTTTTTTAAGTTTGCTGCCTTGATCAGCATATTTTATTCCATGAAAAAGAGTATGCTTTTTCATGGACACATTATTTCACTAGTTAAGGATTATCTTTGAAATTTACAGAATTGAATCTGAATGAAAATATTCAGAAAGCTATTGCAGGGCTGGGGTTTACCGAACCTACTCCCATTCAGGCCGAATCCATCCCGGCTGTTCTGGATTCGGAACGGGATTTAATCGGTCTGGCTCAGACAGGGACCGGAAAAACCGCTGCATTTGGTCTTCCTCTTATTGAAAAAACAGACCTGGAAGAGAAAGAAACCCAGGGGGTGGTACTTTGTCCCACCAGGGAGCTTTGTCTTCAGATCTATAATGAACTCTCCCGGTTTGGAAAATACTCCAAGGGATTGAATATGACGGCTGTATACGGCGGTCAGGATATGGGTTTTCAGATCCGGTCACTAAAAAAGGGCAGTCAGATTATTATCGCAACACCCGGCCGTCTTTCAGACCTGATAAAACGCGGTGTGGCAAGGCTTGAAAAGGTTCGCTATCTGGTACTGGATGAAGCGGATATTATGCTGAATATGGGATTCCGGGATGAACTGGATCATATTCTCTCCAGCCTTCCTGAAGAGAGACAGACACTCCTCTATTCGGCAACCATGCCCAAGGAAGTGGCAAGGATCGCCTCGGAATATATGAATGATCCTGTCGAGATCACCGTAGGTGATAAAAATTCCGGAACTGATACCATTGAGCACTATTACTATCTGGTTCAGCAAAAAGACAGATACAATGCTCTGAAGAGGCTGGTGGATTTCCATCCGGATATTTACGGTCTGATCTTCTGCCGGACAAGGGTGGATACCCAGGTTATTGCCGACCGAATGATGAAAGACGGGTACAATGTGGATGCCCTTCACGGGGATATGTCCCAGCAGCAGCGGGAATATGTTATGAAAAAATTCCGTGATCAGAGTCTCCAGCTTCTTGTGGCGACAGATATTGCCGCCAGGGGACTGGATGTTAATAATCTGACTCATGTCATTCACTATGAACTTCCCGATGAGATAGAAGCCTATAACCACAGGAGCGGCCGGACAGGCCGGGCCGGCCGGAGAGGAACCTCCTGTGCCATCATCAATATGAGGGAGAAATACAAAATCCGCAGGATAGAAAATATCCTGGGCCGGAAAATTCTTCAGGCGCCGGTCCCTCTGGGGCAGGATATCTGCGAGCAGCAGCTGATGCATCTCATAGACAGGGTTCATAATGTGGTGGTGGATGAAGAGCAGATTTCTCCCTTTGAAGAGGTTATTGAAGATAAGCTGAAAGATCTGGACAGAAAAACCCTTCTCAAGCACTTCGTGTCCCTGGAATTCAACCGTTTTCTCCAGTATTACGGAAATGAACCTGATCTTATGCCTGTAAAAATGGAGAGACAGGGAAAAACCAGAGAGGCCGGGGGAAGAAAGGGGAATGCCCGGGAAGGAGACTGGAAGCGGGACCGGAATATCCATTACGCTCATATCAATCTTAATCTGGGCCGGAAGGATAGTATTACTCCCCCTCATCTGATCAGCCTGATCAACAGGCATACCAGAGGCACTCAGGTTCCGATCGGTCGGATTGATATCGGCCCGACCAAATCTTCAGTACAGGTTGCAGCTGAATATGCTTCCCAGGTGGAAGAGGCTCTGAAACGGGTTCCTTTTGCCGGGAAGAGAATAAAACTGACAGTTCATCAGGGGGAGGATTTTTCTCATCCTGGTTCTTTTAAAAATGCCGGCGGAAAGAGGAAAAAGTCCCAGCCCCCCAAAAAAGGGCGATCCCGCCGAAAATCTTAAAGTCCTTCTTATCTTCCTGTTAAGAAAAAAATTCAGATTCCGATGATGTAATTAGGAACGGCAGTACCTGTACTGCCTTCCTGATACAATATTCAGGGAGAATCTGGGAAGATGATTCGCGGACTTTATACCGGTGCCAGCGGAATGCAGGCACAGCAGCATAGAATGGATGCTCTGGCCAACAATCTGGCCAATGTGGATTTAACAGGATACAAAAGAGATACGTCTGTTCATAAGGCATTTCCCGAAATGCTGATCCGCCGTTTCAATGATGACGGTGTTCATCAGTTTCCCATCGGCAGTGTGGATTCCGCTCCCATCGTGGGTAAACTGGGTACCGGTGTGGAGTACAACGAATCGTTTACTGTGTTTCAACAGGGTTCCCTGAAAGAAACGTCCAATCCTTTTGATATTGCCCTGGATGGAGACGGTTTTTTTTCCATTCAGACCAATGAAGGCGAAAGGTATACCAGAAACGGAACTTTTATCCTGGGAAAAGAGGGATTCCTTCTCACCAAGGAAGGCTATAAGGTTCTGGGTGAAAACGGTCCTATCCAGATTAAACTGAACAATTTTACCATCGACAAACAGGGACGGATTTTCCAGAATGGAGAACTTTCCGATAATCCTCAGAGGCTTGTCTCCATGGATGAGAACGACTGGGCCGATACGGAACTGGTGGATAATCTGAAAGTTGTCAGATTCGATGGCAATGGAAACAGATTCCTGAAAAAACAGGGAAGTTCTCTCTGGACCGATACTCCCGAATCGGGAGCCGCTTATGTTACCCCATTGAATGACAGACCCAAGGTACTTCAGGGGTTTCTTGAGACATCCAATGTGAATCCCGTTACCGAGATGGTCAATATGATAGAAGTAAACAGAGCCTATGAGGCCAATCAGAAAGTGATAACCTCCCAGGATAGTCTTTTAAATACCCTGATTAACAAGGCAGCCAGATACTAAGGGCCCATAGGAGAGAAATGATATGATGAGATCATTATGGACAGCAGCTTCCGGAATGAATGGACAGCAGTTCAATATCGATACAATTTCCAACAACCTTTCCAATGTGAATACCACCGGATATAAACAGGTGAGGGCTGATTTTGAAGACCTGATCTATCAGACCAGCCGGATAGCGGGAACACCCGCCACTGAAGACACTGTTGTTCCTACGGGTATTCAGGTGGGGCATGGTGTGAAAGTCGCCGCATCCCAGAGAATGTTTACCCAGGGGTCCCTGCAGAATACAGGAAATGATTCGGATGTAGCCATTATGGGAGAGGGGTTTTTCAGAACCCTCCAGATGGATGGGACTTACGGATATACCAGAGACGGTGCCTTTAAAATTGACAGCAACGGTCAGATAGTCACTTCCAACGGGAATAAACTGCTTCCTGAAGTTATCCTCCCTGAAGGTTTTATCAGGGATTCTCTGGCAATCAGCCAGGATGGAAGAATCAGCGTGACCCTTCCGGGAAGCGATGATCCTGTTGACGTAGGTCAGCTTCAGCTGTTCCGGTTCGTGAATCCGGCGGGTCTTCAGTCAATCGGAGAAAATACCTTCAAGGTTTCCAGTGCGTCCGGTGATCCTATCGGGGGACGTCCGGGATTTGACGGCATGGGTAAGGTGTATCATAAATTCCTGGAAAACTCCAATGTATCTGTGGTTAAGGAAATGGTGAATATGATTGTAGCCCAGAGAGCCTATGAACTGAATTCCAAGGCAATCCAGACATCCGATTCGATGCTGCAGATTGCCAATGGACTGAAACGATAGATAATTAGAGAGAAGGAACAGAAACAATGAGTGGAAATGTCAGCGCAGCAGGGGAATTCTATTTTCAGAATAATAGCCGCACCGCCCTGGAAAATACATTGAGCAGGAATACTGCCGCAGGTCAGTCGGAAATTGATAAGCTCAAGGAAGCCTGTATGGATTTTGAGTCCCTCTTTGTAAAGCAAATGCTCGATTCCATGAGAAAAACTGTAAATTCTTCAGGTTTGCTGAAAAAAAATATGGGTGAGGATGTCTTTGAGGATATGCTTTATGATGAATATGCCAAAAAGATGACACAAACCTCCCGGCTGGGCATAGGAGAGATGATGTATAAACAGCTTTCCACGCAGCTCCCATCGGAAATCCTGTAACTTCAAGCCGGCGCAAAGCCGGTTTTTTTGTTTATTATTCATTTTTGAGAGTTTAAAAATATGCGGGTGTATAAAAAAATATACACAATTACGACTCTTTTAATAAAAATATTTTTTCCAGGAAAGAAATTATCTCTTTTTATTGTAAGTAAATAGGATGGTGTTTGTTCGGTTTTTCTAAACTTGGCCTCAAAATTGCATATATTTTTGCAGGGGGTGAATACCATGAAAAAACGTTCATCAGACACTAGTTTTGATTCCAGTATGAAATTTTATCTGGAAGAGATCTCCCGTTATTCTCTACTGACATTTGAAGAAGAAATAGAACTGGCTGAAAAAATTGCATCAGGAGATATGGCAGCCAGACAGAGAATGATAAACTCTAATCTAAGACTGGTCGTAAAACTGGCCAGAGCATACAAAATAGCGGGAGTCAGTTTAATGGACCTTGTACAGGAAGGAAACCTGGGGCTCATTAAAGCAGCAGAAAGATATGACTATCAGAAAAATGTCCGGTTCTGTACCTATGCAGCCTGGTGGATAAAACAGGCTATCACCCGGTTTTTAACAGACCGGAGCCGTTCTATACGTCTGCCTTATAGAAAAGAAGAGGCCCTGAGACATATTCAGGACTTTATTATGACATTTACAAACGAAGAGATGCGTTCTCCTTCCATAAAGGAAATTTCAGAGGGAACCGGTATTAAATATAATGATATTGTTTCTATTATGGAGTTCTCCAATAATCCCATTTCTCTTTATTCTGAAACCAACATAGAAAATGGCACTCTCATAGATTTTCTGGAAGACAGCAGCTTTAATCCTGATGATGCCCTATTTAAAAAGTGTGCCCTGGAAGATACCAGAGAGTCTCTTTCCCGGTTGAAACAGAAAGAGAGGGATATCCTCAGATTCCGATATAATTTTGTGGACGGGAAAAAGCATACCCTGAAAACCATCGGAGAGCAGATGGGGATATCCCCGGAAACGGTTCGTCAGATTGAGATCCGGGCTTTAAAAAAACTGAAGGATCAGGCGGCAGATCTGAAAGAATATATGTATTCCTGATCTCCCGGCTTATTGACCATTACCGGAATATTTCTTTACATTCTAGAAGCAGAGCTCTTAAGGGTTCTGCTTTTCTTTTTGAACAGGAGAGACGGTAATGAAAGTTTTGGGAATTGAAACATCCTGTGATGAATGCGCCGCATCCATCGTGGAAGATGGAAGAATCATTCACAGCAATGTGATTGCCACACAATTGGACCTGCATCAGCCCTATCAGGGGGTCGTTCCCGAAATAGCTTCCCGACTTCATACCGAATGGATCCAGTCTGTCGTTAATCAATCACTCGGGGAAGCCGGATTGACTGTCAGGGATATCGATGCTGCTGCAGCGGCAAACCGGCCCGGTCTGGTCGGCTCTCTCCTTGTGGGACTTTCCTTTGTTAAAGGCCTTGCATACTCTCTGGATATACCATTTGTCGGGGTAGATCATGTAAGAGCTCACCTTTACGCACCCCATCTGGAACAGGATATTCCCTATCCCTATTTGGGGCTGCTTGTATCGGGAGGTCATTCGGTGATCTCCATAGTCAGAGACTTCGATGATATTGAGGTACTGGGAACAACCATAGATGACGCTTGCGGTGAAGCCTTCGACAAGGTTGCAAAATACTACAATCTGGGGTATCCCGGGGGTGTCTCCATCGATCGGCTGGCCCGTCAGGGGGATCCCAAAGCTTTTAATTTCCCCAGCCCCAATCTTCACAAGGGGGATCATGAATATGACGTTTCCTACTCAGGGTTGAAAACGGCGGTGATTAACCAGCTGGATCAGTTCTGGAATAGGGATTATGAGAAGACGCCGGAAAACATCGCAGCGGCTTTTCAAAAGCGAGCCATTGGAATCCTGGTGAAAAAGTTGAAAAAAGCTATTAAAAATACTGGGTTGAAGAGAGTTGTCGCAGGGGGAGGTGTTTCTGCCAATTCCTATTTGAGAGAAGAACTGAAAAGGCTGAAAGGGGTGGAAACCTACTATCCGTCTCTTACTCTCTGTACAGACAATGGAGCCATGATTGCGGGAATTGCCTATCACTATCTGAAAAGAGGGGATCGTGATGGTTATTCTCTCACTGCCAGTGCCAGAGTTCCCTCATTCAAGAGATCCTACCCCTGAAACAGGAATAAACTTGCATAATCCTAATCTGAGGGTTATTGTAATAGACCTGTTGCCGGAAGGCTGCATTTATACTACCAAAGCAGGAGAGTTTCATGAGTTCTTTTAATCTGGATGATTCTATTAGAAAAATTCCTGATTTTCCCCACAAGGGAATCCTTTATTATGATATTACCAGCATTCTCACAAATCCTGAGGCGTTTTCCTGGTGTATCGATCAGATGTGCGATTATTATAAGGATAGGAAAATTGACGCTGTAGCCGCCATCGAATCAAGAGGATTCATTTTTTCTGCCCCTTTTGCCAAAGCCATGGGAATCCCACTGATTCTTGTCAGAAAAGCGGGGAAGCTCCCCGGGGTCACTTTGAAAAAAGCCTATCAGCTGGAATACGGAAAAGCGGAAGTGGAAATTCATCAGAAGGATGTTCCTGTGGGAAAAAATGTTCTTCTTGTGGATGATCTTCTTGCCACCGGCGGTACCATGAGTGCTTCGGTGGAGCTATTGACCATGGGCGGTGCCAAGGTGAATCATATCTTTGGTATTATTGGTCTTCCCTTTCTCGGGTTTGCTGAAAAGCTGCCGGGAATCGAGATAAAAACCCTGATTGATTACCATAGCGAAACAGCCTGATGGGGCCTGTTTTCTGTGGGGGTTATGTAAAGTGCAGAAAAAGTTTTTGAACCGTATTGACAGAAAATCCCAATCATTATATTATCCCCACAGATTGAAACAACGAGGTTTAATCCGAGGCGGAAAACCTTGCTGGTTCATGAAATATTTCCCGATAGTGTAATTGGTAACACTGCAGATTCTGGTTCTGCCTTTGGGGGTTCGAGTCCTCCTCGGGAAGATAGCAACATACAGAGGTCCCTTCGTCTAACGGTCAGGACAGGAGATTCTCATTCTTCAAATAGGGGTTCGATTCCCCTAGGGACTATAACCGGCTCGATATAAGGCCGGTTTTTTTGTAGATAACGGTAATTTTCGCTGTATATTTATTTACAAAAGCTGTATAAATATTTATCTGAGGGGTATATTATGCAGGAAAAAGCATACCTCATACTGGAAGACGGCACTGTTTTTCCAGGCAAGGGGTTTGGTGAAGCGGCTCCCAGGATTTCAGCTCTGTCTGAAGAACCTGTGAAACCTTTCGGAGAAGTGGTTTTTAATACGGGAATGTCAGGATATCATGAAATTTTGACTGATCCATCCTACACTGGGCAGCTTGTAACTATGACATATCCCCATATTGGAAACTACGGAACCGATAACGACTGGTCCGAGAATGGACCTGAGCCGGAAAAACGCATTGATGTAAAAGTTTCGGGATTTGTTGTCCGCTCCCTTTATGACGGTCCGCTCCCAGAGGGCCGCAAATCCCTTCATACCTTCCTGTCCGAAAATGGTATTTCAGGAATCACAGGAATTGATACAAGAAAACTGACACTGAGACTGAGAGATCTTGGTAGCTGTAACGGCGTGATTGTCCGCCTCGATTCGGATGAAGCAGAACTGACTGATGAAGATATTGCAAAAGTTACAGATTTTCTGAAAGCCATGCCTTCCATGGAAGGGCAGAACCTTATCGGAGGAGTCGGTACAGAGTCTCCCTATGAGATCGAAGGTTCCGGTCCGCACATCGCATTGCTCGATTGCGGTATCAAAGCCAATATCATCAGAAATCTCGAAGCCAGAAACTGCCGTGTCACCCTTTTTCCTTCAGATACCACTTTTGAAGAGATTCAAAAGGCCGATCCGGACGCACTGTTTCTCTCCAACGGACCGGGGGATCCCGGTGTTCTGAAGAAACAGGTGCAGCTGACAAAAGATGCTCTGGGTAAACTTCCCGTAGTGGGTATCTGCCTAGGTCATCAGATCCTTGGCCAGGCAATCGGGGCGGAAACCTATAAAATGAAGTTCGGCCATCACGGGATCAATCATCCTGTCAGGGATGAGGAGACAAAGAAAGTTTTTGTAACTTCCCAGAACCACGGATTTGCCGTAAACGAGGAGACTCTCCCCGAAGGGGTGACTGTCCGGTTCCGTAATGCCAATGACCAGTCTGTAGAAGGACTGGAATGGAAGGATAAAAAACTGCTCTGTGTACAGTTTCATCCCGAAGCTGCACCGGGACCTGTAGAATCCAGTTGGATTTTCGATGCGTTTCTTGAGACTATTAAGGAGAAATAATGCCTGCCAGAAGAGATATTCATAAAATTCTGATTATCGGTTCAGGGCCGATTATTATCGGGCAGGCCTGTGAGTTTGACTATTCGGGAACCCAGGCCGTAAAAGCACTTAAGGAAGAAGGGTATGAGGTTATCCTCGTCAACCCGAACCCGGCAACTGTAATGACCACCCCCGGTATTGCCGACCGGATCTATGTAGAACCACTGACTGTAAAATATGTCACAGAGATTATCCGCAAAGAAAGACCCGATGCTGTTCTTTCCACCATGGGCGGTCAGACTGCACTCAACCTGACTCTGGATCTGGAAGCCGCGGGAGTTCTGGAAAAGTATAATGTTGAAGTTATCGGTGCCCGGACTGAATCTATCCATAAAGCGGAAGATCGGGGTGAGTTTAAAAAGGTTATTGACTCACTCGGGCTGGAATCCCCCCGGTCGATCACCACCAAAACCGTCGCCGGAGCTCTCAAGCTTGAAGAGGAAGTGGGGCTCCCCCTGGTTATCCGTCCCAGTTTTACTCTGGGAGGTATGGGCGGAAGCATTGCCTACAGCCATGAGGAGTTGAAAGATCTGGTAGAAAAAGCCCTCCTGGAAAGTCCCGTAGGGGAGGCTCTTATTGAAGAGTCCCTGATTGGCTGGAAAGAGTTTGAGCTGGAAGTTATGAGAGACAAGGCGGACAACGCCATTATTGTCTGTTCCATTGAAAATATTGATCCCATGGGGGTTCATACCGGAGACAGTATCACCATCGCTCCCGTTCAGACCCTTTCAGATAGAGAATATCAGACCATGAGAACCGCTGCTATCGATATTCTCAGAGCTATCGGAGTGGATTGCGGGGGGTCGAACGTACAGTTTGCTGTAAAACCCGATACGGGAAGAATGATTGTTATCGAGATGAACCCCAGGGTTTCCCGGTCTTCCGCTCTGGCCAGCAAGGCCACTGGATTCCCCATTGCACGGGCCAGCGCCAAACTGGCTGTCGGGTATACCCTGGATGAAGTAACCAATGAAATTACCGGCAAAACCGCATCCTGCTTTGAGCCGGCTCTGGATTACTGTGCTGTCAAAGTACCCCGGTTTGAAATGGAAAAATTCCCTACCGGCTACGGAGCTCTCGGTACCCAGATGAAATCTGTCGGAGAGGCACTGGCTCTGGGAAGAACCGCCATAGAAGCCTTGAACAAAGCTCTCAGAGCTTCTGAAACCGGATTTGACGGTTTGACGGAACTTAAAGAAGTGGATGATGCGGGTCTTGATATGATACTTGCCACCGCGCATCCCAGAAGGCTCCTGGGGGCCTACACCTGGCTGAAAAGGAATCCCGAGGGAGATATTCAGATCCTGGCGGATAAAACCGGTTTCAACAGCTGGTTCCTCTACCAGATCAGACAGCAGGTGGAGCTTGAACACAGACTGTCCAAAGCGCAAAACCTGAATTCCCAACTCCTGCTGGAAGCCAAACAGGCCGGTTTGTCCGACACCAGGATTGCAGAGATTACAGGAAAGACCGATCAGGATATCGAAGCTTTGAGAGAATCCATGAATATGACTCCCTCTTATCACTTTGTTGATACCTGTGCAGGTGAGATAAATGCGGAAACTCCCTATTTCTACTCTACCTGGGGTGAAATCGACGAAGGGACTCCTACCGGAAAGGACGGGGTTATCATCCTGGCTTCCGGACCCAACAGGATCGGTCAGGGGCTTGAGTTTGATACCTGCTGTACCCTAGCGTCTCTCAGTTACAGAGACCAGGGTTATAAAACCATTATGGTCAACTCCAATCCGGAAACAGTGTCAACCGACTTCAATATATCTGACAGGCTGTATATGGAGCCTCTGACAGCCGAGAGCGTCAAACAGATAATGAAGAAAGAAGATGTGAACCGGGTTGTGGTTCAGCTTGGCGGGCAGACTCCTTTGAATATGGTGGAAGAACTGGAAAAAGCGGGAGCTGAAATTATCGGTACCGCTGTGGAAAATATCAATAAAGCGGAAGATAGAAAGCTCTTCTCAGATGCTATGAATAAGCTTGGCTTGACTCAGCCCAAAAACAAGAGTGCCGTCAATCCTGATGAAGTAGCCGCCTTCTCCAAGGATATCGGGTTTCCCGTTCTTCTCAGGCCTTCCTTTGTTCTGGGTGGCAGAAGTATGTTTATTGCCTACTCAGAAAAAGAACTGGAAGTCTTCCTGAGCAAGGGGATTCCCATTTCCAAAGAGAGACCTGTTCTGGTCGACCAGTTTCTGGAAGATGCTTTTGAATACGATCTGGATGCCATTTCTGACGGTCAGAATGTCTATGTGGGCGGTATAATGCAGCACATAGAAGCTGCAGGGGTACACTCAGGAGACTCGGCCTGTGTATTTCCACCCTACAAATCCACCCCTGCCATACTGGAAGAGATGGTTAATGCCGCAGCTTCCATTGCCAGAGAGTTTCAGGTCAAGGGTTTTCTGAATATTCAGTTTGCCGTAAAGGATGATGTTCTCTATATTCTGGAAGTTAACCCCAGGGGGTCGAGAACTGTACCTTTCCTCTCCAAAGCTTCCGGGGTAAACCTGATCGAAGCAGTTGTCAGCATCTGGAACGGAAAAGACCTGAAAGAGCAGGGGCTGGTAGACGATTCAGGAATTGGCCAGGGATCCTGTCAGACCGGTTGGGCTGTAAAAGAGGCGGTTTTCTCATTTGACAGATTTGCCGGTCTCGACCCGATACTGGGGCCTGAAATGAAGTCTACAGGTGAGGCCATCGGTATTGGTAAAACTTACGGAGAAGCTTTTGCAAAAGTTCAGGCAGCTGTAGGGTCATACCTTCCTACCAAAGGGCGGGTGTTTGTCTCTGTCAATGATAAAGACAAAGATACGGTACTCCCGATTATCAAAGATCTCAGTGATATGGGATTTGATATCGCTGCCACCAGAGGAACAGCAGATTTTCTCTACAAGCATGATATTTTTGCAGAAGTTATTCTGAAGCTTCACGAGGGACATCCCAATGTGGTCGACCATATGAGAAGCGGTAGAATCAATCTTCTGATCAACACTCCTCTGGGACGTTTTTCCCAGATTCAGGATGAGGACATCCGGACCGAGGCTGTTCGGAGAAAGGTTCCCTATACCACAACAACCAGTGCTGCTCAAGCGGCAGTTGTTGGTATCCGGTATCTGAAAGACGAAAAGATTCAGGTAGAACCTCTGCCTGAACCGATTCACTAAGATCCAATTCCATTAAAGGATGCTGCAGGAGTTTAAACTTCTGCAGCTTTTTTTATTTTTTTTCCACAGAGCCCAGCCCGGTGGTTTTGATAGTGTTTCTGCTAACAGTCCCGGAATACTCAATGCTTCCCATTCCTGATAGGGTTCCTTTCAGAAATCCACCGTTCATATTCAATTGGACAGAGCCGACACCGCTCATCTGTATTTCAGCATTCGTGATTTCTGAATCTCTGAAGTCCGTAGATCCCGCTCCTGGTATATTCAGTTTCAGTGTTTCTATTCTGTTGTTGTCTCCTCGGATATCTGCCATACCGTTGCTTAAGATGAAAAGGTCTTTTTCGGTAAAATCCCTGATCAGGATATCCAGAACACCTCTGTTCTCCAGGCTTGTCAGGCTCGGGATTCCAATGGAGGCTTTAGCCTTTTCCCAATCTTTCATTTCCATGTTTATGCTTTTTAAGGTAAGCCTGGTCCCTTCAGCCTCCCACAGATAGTTAGAACTGTTTCCTCCTGATGGCAATAAGAGGCTGAAGCTGGGGGTTTCCGAATAATACACGTCACACTCCCAAATCCCTTCCAGGACTATTTGGCTTACCTGGTCAGGCAGATTAATGGGGGTTTCACTATATGGCTTGAAACTATCAATCAGTATTGGTCTTTCTTTTTCCGGGTTCAGCGCCAGAGCGCGGATATATACCAGGCCGGAAGCGATAAGGATTATAAGAAAAATTGCCAGGCCCAGCAGGATGGCACTACTGGTTCTTATTTGAATCTTCACTGTTTTTACTCCTGTAATTCTCATAGTATTCTATTAATGTCTGGCTGCTTATCTGAAGCAGTTCCATGTTTCGGAAAAGCTGGGGCAGTTCTTTTTCAAGAAAATCTTGCTGCATGGACTGAAGGATTTTCTCTCTGGCATTTTCTGTCATGAAATATCCTATGCCTCTCTGATTTCTGATAATTCCACTATCCTGGAGATAGCTATATGACCGGACGACTGTATTCGGGTTTACCTGAAAATCCGCAGCGGTTTCTCTTACAGAAGGAATCCTTTCTTCCGGCTGGATTTCTCCTCTCAAAAGTCTTTCACACATATCGTCTGCTATCTGAATAAAAATCGGTTTGTTCTCTTTAAACTCCATCTTTAACCTGAGCCTCCTTCAATCTGAAATAGGCAGCAGTCCAGCATGTTACGGGAACCACACCCTGGCCCAGTACCCTAAGGAAAAGGAGTATTCTCCTGGAGGAAAAAAAGCTGTTCCCGAAAATCTCTGTAGCCCCCATATGAAGGGAACCGTCCTGGAAAGCACGAATAATCATCACATAACCCAGTCCTCCGGTAAGGATTCCCAGAAGGATGTGGATCACCAAAAGGGATAGGACTGTTTTTAAAAGATTGTGTTTTCGAAACCATATGGCTCCCAGGAAGAATGGCGCCTGCAGTACCAGGTATCCCTGAACTCCGAACCAGATGTCCCTGTTCAGGAATGGGTTGAATATGACAGGAGAGGCTTTATATAGTATCAGGTTCAATAAACTGGTAATAAGAGATGACGCAAAAACAATCAGGCTGGCGATCAGAATCAGACCCAATGTGGAAAAAAGAAAACGGACCAGATATTTTTCCAGTACAGATGCGGGGAGCATAAGGAAGTTATGAATATTTTCACTGTCATGGCTGTCTCTGAAGAGAGTGGAAGTGGTTATTAAACCGCCAATATAAAGTATAACCATAAAAAAGCCACTATACATCTCATTGCCAATAGAACCGTTCCTGCCGGCAATCATACCTACCAGCAGGATCAATGCAATAATGGTAGCCGGTGCCAGGATAAACTGTTTTTTTGCCGTAAAAAGGTCTTTTTTACCTACCAGATATGCTCTATGTAAATCGAAATATTCCTGTATCTTCATTGTCTATCCTCTCTGGTAAAAAAGTTGAAAAGTATCTCAAGATCCATGGACGTCTCATCATCCAGTTCCTGTTTCTTTCTGATAATAATATCTCCACCTGGAATTGATTCTCTGTAGAGGGTTGCCGGGATCTCATGACCTTTTGATACATGCTCCATTACATACTCTTGTGAAATCTGTTCAATCGATGAATTCAGGCAGAGTTTTCCCCGGTCAATGATAATAAGAGGATCTATCAGATTTTCCATATCCCGTACCTGGTGGGTGGAGATGAGTATGATCTGTTCCTCGCCCAGAGCAGATGCTACGGTTCTACGGAACTGGGTTTTGGACGGTATGTCCAGACCATTGGTTGGTTCATCCAGCAGAAGAAGGGACGTTCCCGATGCCAGTCCGAAGGCCAGGAGAAATTTCTTTTTCTGTCCGTAGGATAGTTTTGTAAGGAGTTCTCCATTTGGGGGAAGTTCAAACTCCCTGAGAAAGTGTTCAAAAGATTTCTGGTTAAACCGGGGATAAAAAGGGGAGAGTAAATTCAAATATTTTTCCATTTTTATAGCGGGCAGGGAAAATTCTTCCGGCAGATAGAAAACATCAGCCAGAAAGGTGGGTTTTCTATCGGAAGGATTGAAGTCTTTCATTTTTATTTTGCCTTCCTGCTGAAACAGTTCCCCGCTCAGAAGCTTTAGAAGAGTTGTTTTTCCTGCGCCGTTTTTGCCTAGTAAGCCGTATATATTTCCTTTTTTCAGATGTAATGACAGGTGATTCAGTACGGATTTTTTTCCGTAACTGAAATACAGGTTTTCGATGGTTATCACTTGTAACCTCCTATATTAGTGTACTATCTAACTAATACAGTAGTTCACAAAAGAGAGGTTGTCAAGTTTTTCCATAAAAAAAGCAGGACAATCCATGTCCTGCTCTCCTTCCATGATCTGTTTTATTGTTATTCTTCCAAAACAAAATTATTGTAATAGTAATTAATGGCATCTATCAGGGCTTCCCAGGATGCTTCGATAATGTTTTCCGAAACCCCGACCGTATCCCAGCTCTGATCATTGTCGGTATAGGTAATAAATACTCTTACTTTTGCCGCTGTGGCATCCTCGGGGTTAAGAACTCTAACGCGGTAATCGGTCAAATGCAGGTTTTTCAGAAAGGGAAAACTGGGGATCAGAGCATCTCTTATGGATGCGTTCAGTGTATCTACCGGACCTTCTCCCACGGCAGCTCCCATATGTTCCACCCCTTTGGCTTTTAAAAAAAGGCGTCCCACGGTTTTGCTTTTGCTTTCCATGGTTTTGTAGGTTTCCAGATGGTAGTTCTGAAGGACGAAAAGGGGTTCAAATTTTTTCAGAGCTTTCCGCATGATGATATCAAAGGATGCTTCCGCAGCTTCATACTCATACCCTTCCATCTCTTTCTGTTTCAGATGCCGGGTCAGTTCGTTGACGATCTCGGATTTCTTGTCAAATTCACCATACTTGGCAAGTTTTCTGACAATGGTAGATTTTCCTGCCAGCTCGGAAAGGAGAATTTTTCTCGAGTTTCCCACTAAGGAGCTGTCGATGTGTTCCATCAGCTCAGGTGCTTTCAGAATCACATCTGCATGCTGCCCGGCTTTATGACTGAAGGCCGCTTCTCCTACATAGGGCTGATTTTTTTCGGGAATAATATTGGCTTTTTCCGCGCAGAATCGGGATAGCTGGGTTAATTCGGAAAGGTTTCCGCCGCAACTGAGCTCTCTGCCCATCTTCAATGAAAGGTTCGGGATAATACCGCAGAGATTGGCGTTGCCCGAGCGTTCGCCCCAACCGTTGATGGTTCCCTGTACATGGACTGCGCCGGCGTCTATGGATAACAGAGATGCAGCAATGGCTGTTCCCGTGTCGTTGTGGAAATGGACACCCAGAGGAGCCAGGTTTTTCATTTTCAGTTCTGTAATGATGGCAGAGGCTTCCTGAGGAAGGGTTCCGCCATTTGTATCGCAGAGAACCAGACAGTCGGCACCGGCTTCAGTAGCTGTCTGCAGAACTTTCAGCGCGTATTCGGGGTTTCTTTTGTATCCGTCAAAAAAGTGCTCCAGGTCAAAAATCAATTCCCGGCCCTCTTTTTTCATATAACTCACAGAATCGTGGATCATTTCAATATTTTCTTCCAGGGTTGTACCCAATACGCTGGTCACATGGGAATCCCAGCTTTTTCCTACCACCACAACCGCAGGTGTTTCTGCCTGGAGCAGGGCGTTTATGTGGGCATCCTGAGAAGCGGTTCCACCGGGTTTTCTGGTAGAACCGAAGGAACAGATTTTGGCATTTTTCAAATTATAGGACCGGATCTCCTTAAAGAAAGCTGTTTCTCTTTCTGATGCCAGGGGAAAACCGCCTTCAATATAATCGATACCGAAACTATCCAGAAATTCTGCAATCTCCAGTTTGTCTTTCAGGGTGAAGTTGATTCCGGTTCCCTGTGTTCCATCTCGTAAAGTGGTATCGAATACGGCGATTTTACTCTTTTTCATAATTTTTCATCCCTTTATAAAAGCAGACAGATCACTCAAAAGGAAACCGTTGCTTTTAAAAATAAATCACAATAAAATATCTGTATGGGTAAAGATAATGTATTTAACAGGCTTGTAAAAGACCTATCCAATGAAGAACGCTTAAAAATGCTGGAAAAAATTGAACAAAATATACAGATAAGTCAGGAACCGATGGAGTTTAACGTTGAAAATGGCCCTGTTAAATCATTGGAACAATCATATAGCGAGTTATCTTGGTTAGAAAAAGCTCTAATATTTATTAAAACTCTGTTTTTGGGTAAAGATAAGTTCGAATTGACAAAGAATCACCTATTGAAAGGGTTGCAGCGGCGGATTCAGTATATGAATTCTCAATTTTTCAATATTAAACTTGAATCTGCCACAAATGAATTCTACGAAGTCCTTTCGGATCTTAATAAATCTGTAGAGTTTATAAGAAAACCATTAGCCGATTGCTTTAATGCAGATAAAGTTTCTTTTTATCTTCTTCTGGGGAAACTGGAATTCCCTGCTATTTACAAGGATCTTTCTGAAAATCTCCATCCCGAGAAAATCAGCAGGACAAACCCGTCTCTGGAAACACAGGAAATCAGAAAACTTCTCTTCAGCAATATGGAGGAAATCATTTCCCGGTTATCTCCCAAAGACCGTGCCAGAATGATGGAAACAACCGGAATTTTATTTCAGATGTATCAGTTCAGCAGTTTTCCATTTCACAAGATCCTCGGTCATTTCCCTGTGAATCAGAATGGAGAGGTTCTTCCTGCGAGTCTTTCCGTATTGGAAAAGTATCTGGAAGATCTGGCTTCTGTTCTGAACTCATTTTATAATCCTCCGGGGGCCAAACTGATGGAAGCTGTATTTCTGTCTGAATATGCCAATATGAATCAGTCCGAAACGGTTTTGGAAGAGTACCTGAAATCCTCCATGGTCAAAACCGAACATCTTATGGGCAGAATCCGGGAATTCAACCGGAATGTGCAGCTTTTGGATGTTCTCAGGGTCGTAAAAAAAGATCCTTTTTATTCGCCCGATGATATGGGGGGAGGAGAGGACTGGTTTCATTTCTTCAATCAGTACTGGCAGAATGCAGTCGCTGCTGAGCTGAAAATCTTTCATAGACTCAGGTCTATCGAAGCGGGTAAAAATGAATTGATGAGACTTTGGGGTCTGGAGGAAATAAAAATACTCAATAATTACAATAAAGGACGGCCATTCTGTTTTTATGCTACCTCAATGGCTCTTTTGAAAACCTTCTATCTGGAAGTTGTGCAGAAAGTTATGTTTTACCCCCTGAAAATTATTCATGTGGATGGGGAGTTTTATAAGAAAAATAACAGATCCGAATTCAATGAATCCTTTGATGCCCTTATGAAAATAGGTGATAAGATTAAATGGTTTGAAAGGTATCTGGAACCTGATGGAGAAGGAGGGATGAAGATCCGTGAGGCTATTCATCAGTCAGGAGGAAACGGAGATCTCGAACTGGAGCTTCTGGAACCTGTTTATAAGGTTATCAACAGAGAGGCTTTGAATCTCCTGGAAAATTCTCTGAATACGCTTTTTTCCATGGGCAAACTTCTTAACGGAATCCTTCTGGGTAATGGAGGTACCTATGATACCCTGGCAAACTTCCCCGATCTTGGAGGAAGAAAAAATGCAGAACTCAGAGTCTCGGTTCAGGAAGCAGCAGATCATGTAAATCAAACCTCTCATGCCCTGCAGGATCTGCTAAACCTTGAAAAAGAAGGGGCTCAGGAGCCCTGATGCGATCCTCTCTCAATTGACTATTAGGGTGAATTCTGATTAAATCCCTGTAATGAAAAAGGTTGCCTTTGTTTCTGTTTTTACAGACAGAGATGGGCGGCCATCCCTTTAAGAGGTCATGTAAATGGATAGTGTTAAATCCCAATGGATAAAGATTATTGCCGCCGGGCTTTTAGAAGCTGCGGGTGAAAAAGGGTTAACCCTTGAAAATATAGAAGACAAGATTGTTGTGGAGCGCCCCCCCCGGTCAGAGATGGGAGATCTGGCATTTCCCATGTTTCCCTTTGCCAAAGACTTCAGAATGGCTCCTCCTGCCATTGCCGCCCTGGCCGCACAGGCTCTCGGGACCCCTTCGGAAGGAGAGGTTAAAACGGCCGGGCCCTATCTCAATGTGTTTCTCAACCGCACTTCGGTTACCCGGGAACTTTTAAATGAGGTTGAGAAAGCCGGTGATGCTTATGGAGCGTCTGATATGCTGAAAGGGCAGAAAGTCATGGTGGAGTTTTCCTGTCCCAATACCAACAAGCCTTTGCATCTGGGACATCTCAGGAATGATGCTATCGGGGAGAGTATCTCACGGATACTGAAAGCTGCCGGTGCGGATGTAAAAAAAGTCAACCTTATTAACAACCGGGGTGTTCATATCTGTAAATCCATGCTGGCCTATCAGAAATTCGGGGAAGGAAAAACCCCTGAATCCACAGGAATAAAGGGAGATCATCTGGTAGGGGATTTTTATGTAAAATTCAATCAGTGGTCCAAAGAAGACAGTACTGCGGAAGAGCAGGCCCAGGAAATGCTCAGGCAATGGGAAAAGGGTGATCCTCAGATCAATGAACTGTGGGAAACCATGAACCGCTGGACTATAGACGGTATCCGGGAAACCTATGAAAAAACCGGTATCTCCTTTGATACCTACTATTATGAAAGTGATACCTACCTTTCCGGAAGGGATGAAGTGCTCAAAGGGCTTGAACAGGGTGTCTTTTACAAGGATGAAGACGGCAGTATCCGTCTGGATCTTTCCGATATTGGTATGGATACCAAAGTCATGCTCCGGAGTGACGGGACATCGGTTTATATGACTCAGGATTTGGGGACAGCTATTGCCCGGCATAAAGACTTTCCTTTTGACAGGCTGATCTATGTGGTGGGTGCTGAACAGGAATACCATTTTAAAGTCCTTTTTCATGCTCTGAAAAAGCTGGGTTATTCCTGGGCAGATATGCTTTACCATCTCTCTTACGGGATGGTGAATCTACCGGAAGGGAAAATGAAATCCCGGGAAGGAACTGTTGTCGATGCAGATGATCTTCTGGCGGATCTGACAAAAATGGCGAAAGATGAAATCATTGCCAAAGAGAGAGAAGAGGCTGTAGGTGATGCCGATGAGACTGCCGGTAAGATTGCCCTGGCAGCTCTCCACTATTTTCTGCTTCAGGTCTCTCCTTATAAGGATATGATTTTCAACCCTAGGGAATCCCTTTCTTTTAACGGGAATACCGGCCCCTATCTCCAATACATGAGTGCCAGGATCAACAGTATGCTCGAAAAGTATCAGGAAAGAAAGGAAGAGTTCGCCGGAGCCGAGCTGGACTATTCGCTTTTAAACAGTGAAGCGGAATGGGAGCTGATCAAACTGATTTCAGCGTATCCTTCCCAGGTCCGTCAGGCCGCGTCGGAACTCAATCCATCTATTGTGGCGGCCCATCTGTATGATACGGCCAAAGCCTTCAGCCGGTTTTATCATGACTGTCCTATTCTGGGCAGCGGAGATAAAAACCTGACCAGATCAAGGGTCGCTCTTTCCGAAGCAGTTCTTCAGATACTCAAGAACGGTTTTGAACTGGTGAATATTCCTTTTCTGAGCAAAATGTAGATTTTCCCCGAAGAAGGGTATTGATTGAGAAAATCGGCAGGCTCCCTTGATCCTGCCTGTTGGATAAATCTTGGTACTTGACCATCTTACGTGATAAATGGTATACCCACATAGTGCCAAAAAAATGATTGTTGAGGTTAAGTGAATGTATGCACTTGTAGAAATCAAAGGTAAGCAGTATAAAGCTGAAAAAGGCGCTGTGTTGAAAGTTGATAAGTTCAGCAACGAAGCGGGCGACAAAGTGGAATTCGATTCCGTACTGTTCCTTTCCGGAGAAGGTGAACCCAAAGTGGGGGCTCCCTATGTGGAAGGTGCAAAAGTTACCGCAGTCGTGAAAGATTCTTTCAAAGACAAAAAAGTCAAAATCTTCAAATTCAAAAGAAGAAAAGGCTACAAGAGAACACAGGGTCACAGACAGCAGTATACGCTTCTTCAGGTAGAGGATATCCTCGGAGCCTAAAGATGATCAGGATTGTCCTAACCTTCGCGGATTCCGGTCTTCTTGAGACCCTGACATCCCAAGGTCATGCAAATAGGACGAGTGATGAATTGAATGAAGCCTGTGCGGGTGTTTCCGTTTTACTGAGAACAGCCGCAAGGCTTTTCAGCCATGCCGAAGGGATAGTTCTGGATGGCATCGCTGAAAAACCGGGACATCTGACACTGTCAGTGAACGATGTTTCGAAGGAACGTCTGGATTGGTACAGGGGAGCCACTGATATGCTCCTTTTGGGACTGCGGGATCTCGCAGAAGAGTATCCGGACAGTATTGAAATTACCATAGAACGAAGGAAGCAATAATGGCTCATAAGAAAGGTGGCGGAAGCTCAAAGAACGGAAGAGACTCCAATGCTCAGAGACTGGGTGTAAAAAGATTCGGCGGTCAGATTGTGAAAGCCGGAGAAATCCTTGTCAGACAGAGAGGAACCAAAATCCATCCTGGTGAGAATGTGGGAATCGGTAAAGACGATACCCTTTTCGCCAAGGAAGCTGGAAGCGTTCTCTTCCACGTTAAGAAAGGAAAAAAGCGGGTTTCTATTGTAGAAGCTGGCAACTAAGGACATATGCAGGGTTTTATTGATGAAACTCGCGTAGAAGTCTATTCCGGTGATGGGGGCGCTGGCTGTGTCTCCTTCAGAAGAGAAAAATACGTCCCCAAGGGCGGGCCCGACGGCGGTGACGGCGGGCGCGGCGGGGACGTTGTTTTTCAGGTGAAAAACAACCTGAAAACCCTTTCCCATCTCAATCACAAACACGTCTTCAAAGGCCAGAACGGCGAGCCTGGAAAAGGTCGTCGGATGCATGGTAAAAACGGGGAACCCGTTATAATTACCGTCCCTCCGGGAACCATAGTCCGGGACTATCACACCAACGATATTCTCAAGGATTTTTCTGATAACATTGACGGTGAAGAGTGGACCCTTCTGCGCGGCGGAGAAGGCGGATTGGGGAACTGGCATTTCAGAACATCACGGAAACAGACACCGCGGTATGCTCAACCGGGCAAACCGGGACAATACGCTGAGTTAAAACTGGAATTGAATGTAATTGCCGACATTGGATTTGTCGGATTTCCCTCAGTAGGAAAATCAAGCCTTCTCAAAGCATTGACCAATGCGAATCCCAAGGTGGCGGCGTATCCGTTCACTACCAAAATTCCCAATTTGGGAATGCTGCGACTGGGAGATAAAGATGTGGTTCTTGCTGATATTCCCGGAATTATTGAGGGGGCATCTCATGGTTTGGGTCTTGGATTCAAATTTCTCAAACATATATCACGGACGGCCTGTCTGGCATTTCTGATAGATCTGGGAGAGCCTGAATTTACTGACACCTATACAAAACTGCTGGTCGAGCTGGAAGCCTATAACCCGGATCTTCTCAAGAAGAAACGTCTTCTGGTAGGAACCAAGCTGGACATGGAGAATGCCCGGGAGAATCTTGAAAAACTGAAAGAGATGCACCCTGAGCATGATGTCATTGCGGTTTCCGTTTTTTCCAGGGAAGGTCTGGAAGATCTGAAACTGGCTATGCTGAAGATGGCCCATTGATCCTGTTATGAAGCTTGTGATGCTCGGAGGAACTTTTAATCCTCCTCACTGGGGACATCTGAAAATGGCGGATTTTGTCAGGAGAACCTGCGGATATGATAAGGTAGTCCTGGTGCCCTCCCATCAGCCTGCCCATAAAAATGTCTCCATGGGTGTCTCCCCCGTTCAGCGCCTGGCCATGATTGAGCTGGCTGCTGCCGAAATAGAAAAGGCTTTTGTCTCTGACTGCGAAATAAAAAGAAAGGGTGTTTCCTACAGTCTTGATACCATCCGCTATCTTAAGGAAAATTTTCCTCTAGAAGGAAATCCCGGTTTGATTATCGGGGATGATCTTCTTCCCGGATTTCATAAATGGTATAAGGCGGAACTTCTCGCCGAAGAGGCTGATCTTATTGTGCTTCACAGGGAAGATGCTGAAAAAATGGATTTTCCCTATCCCCACCGCTATCTTACCAACAGGACAATTCCATTATCATCATCCCTGATCCGGGAAAAAGTTTCCCGGGGGATGGATATATCAGAAGATGTTCCGGCGGGGGTATTGCGGTATATCAGCAGCGAGAGGCTCTATCTTGGTTAAAGAGGTCTATAAAAAAGCTCTCAGGGAAATGCTGAAGCACAAAAGGTACGAGCACTCGCTCAGGAGCGCGCAAACTGCCGGGGAACTGGCCGGAAGGTACGGAGCAGATAGGGATAAAGCCTGGATAGCCGGTCTTCTTCATGATATATCAAGGGAACAGAGCCCAGATACAATCAGGGAATGGGCAACCCTCGATAAAGGGGCGCTTACCTCTTATGAGGAGGCGCATTTTAATGTGCTCCACAGTTATGCCAGTGCCTGGTATTGCTCAAATAAACTGGGAATCGATGATCAATCCGTGCTGAATGCCATCCGTTTTCATACAACCGGGGCAGCGGGTATGGATCTTCTGGCAAAAGTTGTTTTTGCGGCGGATTATCTTGAACCTGGCAGGGATCACCTTAGCAGCCGAAAAAGAGGAGAACTTCTGAACTTATCCATAGACGATCTTGTTGTCTCGGTTCTGGAAAGTACCAGGTTTTATCTGGAGAGCAAAGATATTCCCATGTCTCCCGACAGTTGGGAGTTGTATAGAGAGCTTACTAAACGGTAATATGGCAAAGGTATGAAAGAGAATAGACGTTTTGACCTATCATTGATTATTCTTCTCATGATATTTCTTATTCTCATCGGACTTGGCATTTTTATTCTGTTTTCCATGAAAATTGATGATTACAAAGAGATGGTGAATGATAACAGAATCATCTCTGTTGCCCTGATTATTGAAGAAGATGAAAAGCCTCTTGTTACCGAACTTTTTTACTATCATCCCGAAACCCGGAAAGGGGCTCTTTTGAATCTGCCTGAAAATACCGGGGCTATTATAAAATCCCTTAACCGGGTCGACAGGATCGATGTGGTTTACAACGCTGCAGACAGGAGTGATTACCTCCGGCAGGTTGCGGTTTTAACGGGAATCGAATCGGATTTTCATCTGGTTGTTTCTACAGAGCAGCTGATCCGCCTGGTTGATTATCTGGAAGGGGTGGAAATCTTTCTCTCCAATCCGGTGGATCTTGATGCGGGAACCGAAAGGGTTCTTCTACCCTCGGGGAGTGTGACTCTTGACGGAGACAAGGCTCTTGAGTACCTCAGGTATCAGATAGAGGGGGAATCCGTCAGTGACCGGATCCGCAGAGAGCATGAACTTGTAATGGGTCTGCTGAGAAAGATCAATCAGCTCTACTCTCCGGTTTTTGCCGAAAACCTGATGACCTATCTGTATCCCTATTTTAAAACGGACATGGATGACAAGTCTTTTCTCTCTTTTCTGTCGGAGCTCTCTTCTATGGAGGTTGACAGAATGGTTTTTCAGGAAGTACTCGGAACACGGCGCCGTGTGGATAATCAGATTCTTCTGTTTCCGCATTATGACGGGAAGCTTCTGAAAGAAACGGTAAAGCAGATGGAGGACAGCCTTTCGGATTTTGATGTTCTCCGGGATGACCAGCTGATTGTTTCTCTGGAAATCCAGAACGGAACAAACAGGAGCGGGCTGGCGGGAAGGACTGCTGAAATTTTTAAAAGTTACGGTTATCAGATAGCATCAATAAAAAATGCAGATTCCAACAGGTATGAATACACTGTGATTCTGGATAAGAAAGGGGATCCTGCTGCTGTTCAGAGAGTTGCCAATCTGATCAAATGCACAAGGATCCATACGGAAGTAGACCGCAACCGGGATGAAACCGTTGATATTATTGTTATTTTAGGAAAGGATTTTGATGGAAGGTATGTTAAATAAAGATCTCTGGAAAGAGTTACTGGATTCTATACTGGATGCCAAGGGGGCCGATCCGGTCGTTTTGGATATGACCGGGCATTGTTCCTGGGGCGATAAAATGATTATTGTCACTGCTGCCAGCCGGATTCATATGAAAGGTATTTACGGCCGTATAATGGATTTTATAAAAAACAGGGACGATCTGGAGCTGCTGAATCATCCGGAAACAAAACAGGAAGATCGATGGATCCTTGTTGACCTGGGGAGCATTGTTGTTCATATTATGACTACCGAAGCCCGGGAATATTACAATCTGGAGGATATCTGGTTTGAGTCTCCGGTTCTTTATAAGGAACAGGCTCCTGCAGGCTAGCGGAAGCTATTCCTCCAGCTCGTCGTAATCTTCAAGCTCATCGTATGGTTCGTTAACCGGAGTGTCCCAGTCGTCATAATCGTCTTCATCATGATCGTCAGACAGGTCCTCATCGTAACTGTCTTCCAGTTCTGAATGGGCAATGCCGTCATCGTAGTCATTGTCCATTGCTTCATCAAAGTCATCTATATTCTGTTCGAATATATCGTCTTCGTCATAATCAAAATAACAGGATTCGTCTTCGGATATTGTATCAATATCGGATTCGGACTGGAACATTGAAATGATAACCCTCTGTTTTTCTGTGGATTAGGAATAATCGATTCATATCATTTTTTAGCTATATTGCCAACCGTCGACGAATAATTTAGAATAATTTTATTATGAATGATGAAAATTTTGATCAATTGTTAAAGTTGGCTCTCAAGGAAGATCTTGGAGATGTAGGCGATGTTACATCCCGGGCCATTTTTGACGATTCACAGGTAGTGACAGCCCTTTTAAAAAGTAAAGATACAGGAGTCCTGGCAGGTCTTCCTTTTTTCAGTCAGGTATTCAGAAAAGTGAATAAGGATATTGTGGTAGAGAAGCTGAAAAAAGACGGAGATTCTCTGAAGCCCGGAGACCTGGTCGCCAAAGTTACAGGTCCCGTCGCATCCTTGCTGGAAGCGGAACGAACGGCTATCAATTTTCTCTCCTTCCTTTCCGGTATCGCCTCGGTTACAGCGGAGCATATTGAAGCGGCGAACGATAAAGGTCATGTGGTAATTCTGGATACACGGAAAACCCTTCCCGGTTACAGAACCCTGTCCAAATATGCGGTCACCATGGGAGGGGGGCAGAATCACCGGATGGGACTGTACGATATGGTTATGATAAAGGATAATCATGCGGATGCCGCCGGCGGAATTACAAGAGCTGTACAGAAAGTCCGTGAAAAGTGGGGAGAGCTCTACAAAATTGAAGTGGAGTGCAGGAATCTGGAAGAGGTAAAAGAAGCTCTTGAATGCAAAGTCGATGTTATCATGCTGGATAACATGTCTCCGGATGAGACAAAACAGGCTGTCAATCTCAGAAGGGGTGACGTAGAGTTTGAAGCTTCAGGCAATATGGATCTTGATAAAATCCGTCGGTATAACAATACGGGAGTGGATTATATCTCCATCGGCCGGCTGACCCATTCGGTGGAAGCTTTTGACTTTTCCCTTGTCATGGAATAAATATGCCTGAATTCAGTAATTTTGATGTCATCATCATTGGCACAGGTATCGCCGGCCTCTCCGCTGCCATTACCGCAGCTGAGCAGGGAATGAAGGTTTGTATTTTCAGCAAATCAGGAAAGCTGGAAGAGACCAACACCTACTATGCCCAGGGAGGTATTGTCGGAAAAAGTGAGGAAGATACACCTCACCTGTTTGCAGAGGATATTTATCGCGCCGGCGATTATATGAACAATCTGGATGCCGTTAAAATGATTACTGAAACCGGTCCTGATCTGGTTAATGATTTTCTGGTAGACAAGATAAAAGTTCCCTTTACCAGAAAACAGGGCGGCGAACTGGATCTTACCAGAGAAGCTGTCCATTCCATCCGGAGAATCTATCATGAAAAAGACAGGACAGGAAAAGCCATAGAAACGGGGTTGCTGGAGTATATTCGGAAATCAGGTAATGTTCAGATTTTTCCCTTTCATATGGCTATTGACCTGATCTCCAGCTGTCATCACTCCCAGGATCCCCAGGCCCGGTACAAGCATAACCGGGTTATTGGGGTGTATGTTCTTAACTGTGAGACTAAAGAAGTTAATACCGTTTTCGGCGGGGCGGTGATCCTGGCTACCGGAGGTATCGGAAACCTTTATCAGCACTCTTCAAATCCGTCTGTTGCAACGGGAGATGGTATTGCCATGGCCTATCAGGCGGGGGCTTCCATTATCAATGCCGAGTTTGTTCAGTTTCACCCCACAACCCTCTACCATAGGGATGCAGAAAACTTTCTTATCTCAGAAGCTGTTAGGGGAGAGGGAGCCATCCTTGTTAACAGGCATAAGGAACCCTTTATGCATCGGTATAATCCCAGTCTGAAAGATTTGGCTCCCAGGGATGAAGTAGCCCGATCGATATATATCGAGATGGAAAAGTGCGGATCATCCCATGTTTATCTGGATACCCCCCGGATGGATGTGGATATTCCAACCCGGTTTCCCGGTATTTATGAACAGTGTCTGAAAGTTGATCTGGATATCACAAAAGAACCCATCCCTGTGGTTCCGGCAGCCCATTATTTCTGCGGCGGCGTAAAAGTGGATATGAACGGACAGACCACAGTTCCCGGTTTATTCGCCGTAGGAGAAACTGCCTGTACCGGAGTTCATGGTGCGAACCGGCTGGCATCTGTTTCTCTTCTGGAAGGACTGGTTTGCGGGATCAAGACCGGGCAGTATGTTTCTCAGCATACCAAAAGACCGTCTATCGATCTCAGGAGATCGATTCCCGAATGGATCTATCCGGAAGATGAAGATAAAATCGATCCAATCCTGATAAAAAGCGATACCAATGCCATAAAAAGTCTGATGTGGAATTATGTAGGAATTATCCGATCACGAAAGAGGCTAGCCAGGGCTTTAAGTGATCTCAATTATCATTCCCACAGAATTGACCGGTTCTATCGGCAGGCGGGTATTACGCGGGAACTCGTTGAGTTGAGAAATGCTGTTTTAACAGCCACAGTCATTACCAGAGCTGCCTATAATAATAGAAAATCCCAGGGCTGCCATTACATAGCCACCAGGGACGGAAGCCGTGGAAAAAGTTGAAATTCTCTCTCCGGCAAAACTGAATTTTCATCTCCATGTGGGAGATACCAGGCCTGACGGTTTTCATGAAATTCTCTCTCTCTTTCAGGCGGTTGATCTTTATGACAGAATGGAGATTTTTTTTAATGAAAACTCCGGCTCCTGTGTTATTGAAGGAGATTTTCCCTGTGCCCCCGAGGATAATCTGATATACAAAGCGGTAACGCTCTTCAGGGGTCATACAGGGTTTACCGAAGGTGTTACTTTCCAGGTGGATAAAAAAATACCCTTCGAGGCGGGTCTGGGCGGCGGATCCTCCAATGCTGCTTCCGCACTCAAGATTCTCATGAAACTGACCGGGCGCAAAGTTTCCAGGGAGCAGCTGCTGGAAATGGCAGCGGAACTGGGGAGCGATGTTCCTTTTTTCTTTTACGGAGGTGCGGCGGCAGTCAGCGGAAGGGGTGAGGTTGTCGAGTCTCTTGATCCGGTTTCGGGTTTTATCATGGTGCTGGCCAAACCCGAAAGTCTGGGGATCTCTACAGCTCAGGCCTATAGGGAAGTTGATCTGTGGAGAAAGGTGAATCAGGAGAAGCAATCATATGTGGAAAAAGAAGATATGATTGATCAGTACCTTCATGGTTCGCCTGCCGAATGGACCTTTTACAACACCTTTTTTGAAACTTTCAAAAAACAATATAAACCACTTGAGTTTATTTCCAATCTTCTTTATGATTCAGGAGCTGTATTCACCGGGCTTTCCGGAAGTGGAAGCGCAGTCTTTGGAATCTTCCTGACAGAAGATAAAGCGGAGAGCGCAAAAACCCGGTTGTCAGAATACTTTCCCTTTGTGGAAAGAATTATTTCTATTAATAGCATTCCGACTGCTAATGTTATATAATAAATTTTAACATTGCGCATAAGCGGTAGGAGGAGCTAATGGAAATTACTGACATCCGCATTCGGAAAGTTAATGCAGACGGTAAGCTGAAGGCCTATGTAACGGTTACTTTTGATGAGTCCTTTGTAGTTCACAATGTGAAGATCATAGAGGGGGACAGCGGGGTTTTCATTGCAATGCCGAGCAGGAAAACCAAAAACGGTGTGTACAAGGATGTAGCTCATCCTATTAATACGGAGTTCAGGACGGTTCTACAGGACCGGATCCTGGAAGAATATAACAATTTAGGTCCGGAAGCGGAAACTGTAGACGCCATGGACTGAATTAAAATACTTAATACAAAAAATTTGGACGTCGGCAAGCGGTAAGCCACCGGGTTTTGATCCCGGCATTCGCAGGTTCGAATCCTGCCGTCCAAGCTACTTTTTTTGTCATTGCAAGGAGATTTTAAAATGGAGCAGAAGACCCTCTCTGTTGTTGAGCGGAAGGAATTCAAAAAGGGACCTGCCAAACAATTAAGAAAAGAGGGGATGATCCCCGCGGTGATTTACGGGCACACGGACCCTGTACATATTTCGGTTAATGCCAGAGAATTCGGCAAAAAATTCAAGGTTGTTACCGAAAACACCATCATCTCTCTTGATATGGGCGGCAAGAACATCGAAGTGCTGGTAAAAGATCTTCAGGAAGATATTATTACCGAAACCATTAAACACATCGATTTTTATGAAATTGAAAAAGGGAAAGCCCTGAAAACTCATGTTCCTGTTCACCTTAAAGGTAATGCTGTTGGTGTTAAGGAAGGTGGTCTGCTGGAACAGAAAATGGATCAGCTGGAAGTGGAATGTCTTCCCAAAGATCTTCCCGAAGAGATTGCCATTGATATTTCCGGGCTGGGTATGGGTGAATCCATCCACATCAAGGACATTTCTCTTCCTGCAGGTGTTAAGGTACTGGATGGAGAAGAGAGAACTATCGTTGTAGTTACCGCTCCCAAAAGTGATGCCCCTGCAACTGAAGAAGATGAAGAAGAAGCCGAAGAGGCATAATTCTGAACTATATGATTCTCGGTCTGGGGAATCCCGGATCGAAATACTCAAAAACCCGGCATAACGTCGGGTTTTCTCTGTTGGAGCTGCTCTCAGAGCAGCTCCGCTTGCCTCTGAAAAAACCTTTTTTCAAAAACTACTGCCAGGGTGTATGGTCTTTTTCCCAGGGGGAATGTATACATCTGATAAAACCCCTGACATATATGAACCGCTCCGGAGATATTCTTCCGTCTCTTATGAGAAAAACCAGAGTTGAGGTTTCTGGCATGATTGTTGTCACCGACAATATGGACCTTCCTCCCGGCCGGATCAGGATGAAAAAAGGCGGTTCCTCTGCCGGCCATAACGGATTGAAGTCTATCATGGGAAATTTGGAATCTGCGGATTTCTTCAGACTGTATATAGGAGTAGGGCGCCCTGAAAAAGGGGGTTCCGTGGTAGATCATGTTCTGGGTGATTTTACCCATGAGGAACAGAACCTGATTAATGAAGCCTTAAAGCGGTCTGTCAACTCCTTACTCAACCTGGGTGAAAAAACAGCTGAGCAGGTAATGAATGAAATCAATTCAGGAAAGGGTTGAAACAGCTTTTCTCAGCTCTCTTGCAAACTCTCCAGCTTCCCGCTCTTCGACTTTTTTCTGTGCCTATTCGGGAGGACCGGATTCCTCGGTTCTTCTCTATTTACTGAATAAATATCAGCAAAGATTCCATTATTCTCTTACCGCAGCTTATGTGAATCATAATATACGTTCAAAAAGGGAGATGGAGCGGGAAGTGAAGGAGGTTCAGGCCTGGACTTCCGGAATGGGGATTCATTTAAAAGTGAAAACATTTCCTCCCGGTTTTATATCCTGGTATAGCAGGCAAACAGGGCAGAGTCTGGAGAGCGCCGCCAGAAAGTGCCGCTATCACTTTTTTGCAAAGCTGGCTGGAACCGTGGCAAATCCCTGTCTTTTTCTGGGGCACAATAAAAATGATCAGGTGGAAACAGTTCTGATGAGATTGTTTCAGGGGAGCGGTCCGGATGGGTTAACCGGGATCTCCCAATCTATCGGCTATATTTCCAGGCCCCTTTTAGAGGTTTCCCGTAAGGATATTTTATCTTATGCGGATCTTATGGGTATTCCTTTTTTTACGGATTCAACCAATTTGACAGGTGAGTATAGAAGAAACAGGATCCGCCTTGAGCTGGTCCCTCTGTTGGATTCCATCTTTCCCGGTTACGATCAGGCTATATTGCAGCAGATAGAGGATTATGCCGAAATGGCTCAATATGTTTACTCCCGGGTTGGGTGGGAACAAAAAGGGAAGGAATGGCGGATTCCCTGTGAACTCTTCAATTCCCTGCCTTATGTCATCAGGAAAAAACTGGTTCTGGACAGGATTAATACACTGAATAAAGGAGTCCTGCCGGGGGATTACCGTATTTCCGATGGTTTCTTTAATCCCCTGAAAGGGAATCTTCCTGAAAAGAACCGGGTTTTTCTGAAAGGATACCGGGTTATTGTCGAAAACCGTAACAGCTGGATTGTACTGAAAGAGTGGAAGGAAAAAACTGCTGCCGGCACCTATCATCTGCTTTCCCTGGACAATCCCTATGACACCGATTGTTTTACTGTAAGGATTCTACAGGCGGACAGGGAGGCTGACGGGATTCCCTGGACTGTAAAAAGGTATATGAACATCAGAGATGAAAATGATGGATTTGTGACTGTTTTTGATGGAGCTGAACGGGTCCTCACTCTGGATTCTATTGGAAGAATCGTCTATTTCTCCCATGGGAATGAGAAAAAATTGGAAAAGGAAAGGTCTGACGGAAAAGATTGTATTATAATTGAAGTAGAGGTAAAAGATGCCCTTGGATGACAATAACAACAACGGTAATGACAATTTCAACTTCAATAACAACAAAACAGCCCTGATGTTCCTGGGTCTCCTGATCATGTTTTTTATGATCTTCTTTTCCATGTCCAATCAGAATACCATGAACGAGATTCCCTATTCTCTGTTTCTGCAATATGTGGAGAAGGGGAGAATCTATGATATTCAGATCCTGGATCAAAGTGAAATTCAGGGGCGATATACCGATCAGTCCGATACAAACCGGGGAGGCGTGTATTTCTCAACCACCATTCCCTATTATGATGATAATCTTATGACCATGCTGATGGAGAATGGAGTGAGTGTAAAGGGAGGTGAGAAAAACCTCTCATTCGGTCTGGTTCTATTGCAGCTTCTTCCCTGGGGATTGAGTTTTCTGTTTATCTGGTGGATGTTCAGAAGCGTTCAGGGGGGAGGAAACAAGGCTTTCAGCTTTGGAAAGAGCAAAGCGCGTCGGTATGATCAAACCAGAGATAAAATTATGTTCTCCGATGTTGCCGGTCAGGAGGAATCCAAATATGAGCTCATGGAAGTTGTGGAATTTCTGAAAGACCCTGACAAGTTTACCAAAATCGGGGCAAAGATTCCCAAAGGAGTTCTTCTTGTGGGAAATCCGGGAACCGGGAAAACTCTCCTGGCTCGTGCAGTGGCCGGTGAAGCAGGTGTTCCTTTCTTTCATATGTCAGGTTCGGACTTCGTGGAGATGTTTGTGGGTGTCGGTGCAAGTCGAGTGAGAGATCTATTTGAAAACGGCAAGAAGAATGCCCCGTGTATTCTGTTTATTGATGAAATAGACGCAGTAGGCCGTACCCGTGGTGCCGGTTACGGAGGTGGGCATGACGAACGGGAACAGACTCTGAATCAGCTGCTTGTGGAAATGGATGGATTTGATACCCAGTCGGCGGTTATTGTCATTGCCGCAACCAATAGACCAGATGTTCTGGATCCAGCTCTCCTGAGACCCGGCCGTTTTGACCGCCAGGTAGTTGTCGATATGCCGGATATTAAAGAACGCGAAGCCATTATCAGAATCCATGCCCGAAAAATACATCTTGCTTCCGCTGTGGATCTTTCCATTATTGCCAGAGCCACTCCGGGCAGTTCCGGTGCAGATCTGGCGAATATCGTGAACGAAGCCGCACTTTTTGCCGCACGAAGGGGCTCTGAGGTGGTTGAAATACAGGATTTTGAGGAAGCCCGCGACAAGGTCATGATGGGAGTGGCAAAAAAATCCCGTGTGTTAAGTCATCATGAACGGGAAATGACAGCCTATCATGAAGCGGGACATGCTCTGCTTCACTATCACCTGAAACATGCTGACCCGGTCCATAAAGTAACGATTATCCCCAGAGGGATGGCCCTGGGTGTCACATTCTCCCTTCCCGAAGAGGATCATTACGCCAGAAGCAGCGGCTGGTTAATGGACAGAATTGTTATTTCCTACGGGGGATATGTAGCTGAAGACCTCATCTATCATGAAACAACCACAGGTGCAAAAAATGATATTGAACAGGCTACCGGAATGGCCAGAAAAATGGTTTGTGAATGGGGAATGAGTCAGGAGATCGGGCCAATCGCTCTCGGGAGTGATGATGAACCTATTTTTATCGGTAAAGAGATTGCCCAGCATAAAGATTATTCTGATCAGACCGCATATATGATTGACAATGAAGTCAGACGCATATTAAATGAAGGATTAGAGACAGCGAGAAAAATTCTCACAGAGAATCAGAATCAGCTGGAAGCCATAACAAATGCCCTTTTGGTAAAGGAGACCCTGGATGACAGGGAAATCCGTGAGCTCCTGGGGCCTGAGTTTCAGAAAACTGAAGATAAGTAATTACGCGTGAATAGAAAAAAACAGATTATTTTACTACTCATATTTTGCCTGATACCGGTCTTTTTATTTGCCCAGCGATCTCCTGACGGGGAAATGGCTCAGCTTTATGCCCGTTACGCCTGGAGTGCATTTTCAGAGGCCAATTGGGAAGAGTTTCGTGATCTCACCGCAAAAGGATTGGAGTTTGATCCTTACAATCCTGACCTGATGAGTTTTCAGGGGCTTCTTTTTACGAAGGAAAAAAAATATCAGGATGCTTCAGAGAGTTATGAAAAGGCATATCAGCAGAAAACAGAGACCAGCTACATTGGAAGAATGGAAATACTGGCCTCTCTTTCTGAAATATATTACCGCCTTGGTCAATATCAGGCTCTGACAGATCTGTATAGTTCCGTAAACCGGATGTACAAAGACCATCCGGACTTTCTTTTTTATACTGTACAGGCTTTCTACCGGGAAGGTCGCATGGACAAAGCCATAGCTCTGGCGGAAGAGGGTGTGTACCGCTATCAGGATCAGCGTTTTCTTATTCTCCTCTGCGGATGGCTGGAAAATTCAGGATATCCGGCAATTCTCAGTGAATTCATAGAAAGGCAGGGGCTCCTTTATCCTGAACTTTTTGCCCGAACAATTTTAAATTCGGCTTTTACAGATGAGAGGCTTTATTATCTTTATGTCAGTTCTATCCGCGATCTGAACAGCTGGTTTTTTTCCAGCATCAAGCTCAACCTGAACAGTGAAACCCATCTCCTGCCGGGTGTTGATCCGAAAAGAGTCTGGCCTGTCACAGTTATAAAAGCTCTCTGGGATGAGCAGCTGCCATCCTCATTGCTGAGGAGTCTGGACACGGATCAGACTCTTCTTGTTGATACCACCGGCGATGGGATTCCCAACTGGGAGCTTGCATCCACGAAAGACGGTTTTTTATGGTTAAAAGATGATGATCAGGATGGTCAGACCGATTTCAGGATATTCTGGAATTCCGATTTGACTCTGAAAAGCATTGAGAATTATAATCCGGATTACCGGGTTTTATGTCATTACTACGATTATCCCCATGTGGAGAGTGTGAATATTTCGGGTCCCGGAAGGACAGTTCGCTCCTATCTTTTCCTTCCTACCACCTATGACCTTCCTGTAAACAGAAAAGGTATGATCTCCTGGACAGATATGATTGAGCTGGAAAGTAGGGATCTTCCCCCATGGCTTTTCGCCGGGGAGGCTGATCATTTGAAAGCCTGTTATTCACTCAAAGACAGAGTTGTCTCCTCTCAAGGAAGTCTTTTCAGAGACTATACAGTAATAAACGGCACTATCAGCCGATTCCGGGAGGATTCCAACTTTGACGGGCATTTTGACAGAACAGTGATGCTCAAGGACTGGATGCCCGTGGAGGGGTATCGTGATCTGGATCTGGACGGACATTATGACCTCAAGGAGAACTACCTGAATGGCAGGCTGGTGAGTCTTGAGGTTCAGGGAGATAAAAGCCGTATTGAAGAGTATTACGATTTATGGAATAGTAAACGGTATCAGCTTTGGGATTTTGACAGAACCAGTTTTTATGATGCGGTATTGATTGAAGATGCCAATCTGACCTGGACGGAAAAAAAGCTGAATACTGACATTTTTATGCAATCGGACAATAGTGAATGATTCTGAAAAAAACAAGATACCTGATCTTTTCCATTTTTTTGTGGGGGCTTTTCTCGTGTACTACGACTGAAAAAGATGATGCCCCTGCGGTATTTTTTAACCAGGATGAGCAGGTTGAAAACCTGATCGACCGTCTTCTTCTTGAAGAGAAGCCGACGGAAGCCATCCAGTGGATCCGGTACTATATGAAGCAGGATTTTGAGCAGATTAACTTTGAGAAAAAAGAAGATGAAGCTCTCTCTCTCATGGCAAAAGGGTTTGAAAAGGCTCTGGAAGAGAGGGATTATGTAAGAGCCATATCAATCTACCAGTCTTTTCAGCTTCTTGGTAAGGCAGGGCTTCCTGAAGGGACAAATCTGAATTCCCTGAAAATATCCTACCTTTTGTATCTGACGGAAATCGGGAGAACCGGTGCAGCCTCAGGCCTAGTTTCCTATGGGTATGTGGATCCGGAAAAGTACTCTAACCGGGATCTTGAGCGTCTTTCAGAAAAATTTCTCCTTGGTGAAAACAGAAAGGCTTTATCTTTGATTTCAAAGGAGATGATCCGGAGGGGTATGGCTTTTTCCGATGATATACAGGCATTTCTTGAAAATGATGTAACCATGGAAGATCTTCTGGAAGGGACTGTTACAGTCTGGGTTGATAAAGGACTGAGAATCGAGAAAGGTGTCGGATTTCCCGACAGGGTCATAGGAAGCGGGTTTTTTATTGATAAGGCAGGGTATATTCTTACCAATTATCATGTTATTGAAAGTGAGGTGGATCCCGAATATCAGGGACATTCAAAATTATACATAAAACTTTCCGATGACAGAGGGGAGAAAATCCCTGCAAAAGTTGTAGGCTGGGACAGACACTTTGATCTGGCACTTCTGAAAACCGAAATTGAAGCGCCTTATGTCTTTTCATTTTCTTCGGATATAAAATATGCCCTGGGACAGAAAATTATGGCCATCGGATCTCCCGGCGGACTGAATAACTCCATCACTTCCGGAACTGTTTCTGCCATAAAACGACCTTTGATGACTATGGGAGAGGCAGTACAGATTGATGTTCCTATCAATCCGGGAAATAGCGGAGGCCCTCTTCTCAGTCCCGAGGGGGAGGTCAAAGGTGTGATTTTTGCCGGAATAGAAGAGTTTGAAGGGATCAATTTTGCCATAAATGGTTCGTATGTAAAAAATCTGCTGCCCTCCCTTTACGAAGGGGGACCTGTAATACACCCCTGGATCGGTATCGGGGGATATCAGGACTATGATCACCTGGAAGCCCTTTATGTGGTTCCGGATTCACCTGCTGAAAAGGCGGGCATCCGACGGGGTGCCAAAATCCTTTCCATAAACGGCGTTTCCGTAAAAAGGAATCAGGATGCCCGGGATGTTATCCTTGGGAAAACTCCGGGAACCATCGTCAATCTGGAATGGGAACTGGATGGGCATAAAAAAGTGTCTGTCCTTTCTCTGGAAGAGAGGCCGGATATACCTTTTGCCCATGCCATAGAACGGGATGACCGGGAAAGTCTTATTCCTGCACTTTTTGGAATGGTTCTGGAAAATACAAGAAAAGATCAGTATCAGGTCCGAAAAGTCTATACAGGAAGTGCCGCCGATGAGGCGAGTATTTCTGCCAACGATGTGATTACCCTGAAAAAATGGATCGTAAACAGGGATGATGGGTATGTTCTGATCCAGTTTCTCTTCAAAGGGGTAAAAGCCGGGTATCTGGAAAGCGCCATTCAGCTCGGTGCCGGTTTCGATTCGGCCATATTTTTCTAGAATGGGGCAGTGTTTGCATGGTCATGAAGATTCCTGGTAGAGACAGGTCAATTTTCTTATATTTCATAGCTGCAAATCCGCTATTGATTGAATAAAAATATTACATCGTATATAGTGCATCTCATGACATATAATCAAAATAACATTCGCAATTTCTGCATAATCGCACATATAGATCACGGGAAATCCACCCTGGCTGACAGGTTCCTCCAGAAAGCTCATGCTGTTTCTGACAGGGAGTTCAAGGAACAGATGCTTGATTCCATGGATATTGAAAGAGAGCGGGGAATTACCATAAAATCCCAGGCTGTTACCATTGAATACACAGCCAATAACGGGGAAATCTATGAGCTTAATCTTGTGGATACTCCGGGCCATGTGGACTTTGCCTATGAAGTTTCCAGAGCCATCACGTCATGCGAGGGTGCTCTTCTCCTGATAGATGCTTCACAGGGGGTGGAAGCCCAAACCCTGTCCAATATGTATATGGCTCTCGATCACGATCTGGATATTATCCCGGTTGTCAATAAAATGGATCTTCCCAGTGCGGATCTTCCCAGAGTCACAGAACAGATCGAGCATGATCTCGGACTTGAATCCGAACTGATCTATCCTGTTTCCGCAAAGACCG
Source organism: Oceanispirochaeta sp. (assembly GCA_963677615.2). Lineage (GTDB taxonomy): Bacteria > Spirochaetota > Spirochaetia > DSM-2461 > DSM-2461 > Oceanispirochaeta. Next base: position 62,027 of record CAXXQW010000007.1, read on the forward strand.
GAAAAAATGTGGAAGAGCTGATAGAAGGTTTAATCAAGTGGATACCTGCCCCCAAAGGATCTCCTGATGACCCTTTGAAATGTCTCATTTTTGATTCCCACTACGATGCCTACCGCGGTGTTGTTATTCACATCAGAATCTTTGAAGGATCCATTAAAGCGGGAGATGAAATTTTGATAAAATCCAACAATGCCGCTTATAAAGTGGAAGAAGTGGGAATGTTCAAATTGTCTCTTTCCAAGACCAGAGAGCTGAAAGCCGGTCAGGTGGGCTATATTATTGCCGGCATTAAAAACATTGCCGATATCCGTGTGGGAGATACAATCACACTGAAAAACAGGCCCTGCCAGGATGCTCTTCCGGGATTCCGGGAAGTAAAACCTGTGGTTTTCTCTTCTATTTATCCTGTCGATACCAATCAGTATGAGGAACTCCATACCGCTATTGATAAGCTGAAACTGAATGATGCCTCTCTGGTTTATGAAAAAGACGCATCTGCCGCACTGGGTTTTGGTTTCCGCTGCGGTTTTCTGGGGCTTCTCCATCTTGAGGTGGTTCAGGAAAGGCTGGAACGGGAATTCGGACTGAATATTGTTCTAACCTCTCCTTCGGTTCAGTACCGGCTCACCAATCAGAAGGGAACTGTTTTTTATCTGGATAACCCTGCAGAATACCCCGATCCCGGTACCATTGAAAAAGCGGAAGAACCGTTTATTACAGCCGCCATTATCACACCCACAGATTTTCTGGGAAGTATTATGACTCTCTGTATGAATAAAAGAGGCATACAGACTCATATGAACTATCTGGATGAAAAACGGGTGGAAATAAAATTTGATATGCCTTTGGCTGAAGTCCTCTTTGACTTTTATGATAAACTGAAATCCATCAGCCGGGGATACGCCTCTTTTGATTATGAAGTCATAGGGTTCAGGGAGACTCAGCTTGCCAAGCTTGAAATTCTGATCAACGGCGATAAGGTGGATGCTCTGGCTCAGCTGGTTCATAAAGACAACGCCTATGACCGCGGAAAAAGCGTATGTAAAAAACTGAAAGGGGAGATTACCAGGCAGCAGTTCAAGATCCCGATTCAGGCTGCCATTGGAAATACAATTATCGCCAGAGAAACTATCAGTGCCTTGAGAAAGGATGTTACTTCCAAATGTTACGGCGGTGATATTTCCCGAAAGAGAAAGCTTCTGGAAAAGCAGAAAGAGGGAAAGAAAAGGATGAAAATGGTGGGGAATGTGGAACTTCCCCAGTCAGCCTTTCTCTCTGTTCTCCGCACTGATGACACCGATTAATACTCCCAAAAAGTCAGTTTTTTAAAATTCCGGTAAAAATCCTGCGGTAACTGTAAACAGAACTCATGGCCCGGAAAAGGAATTCGGGTCTGGTATTGGGCAGCATATGACTGTCTGGAAAGTGAAAGAACGTGTAGCTGCACTCCTGTAAAAGAGAGCATAAACGGTCAGGTTCAATGGTTTTGCTATTGATCTGATGCCACATCAAAACAATCCTGTCCAGTTTATCCAGTTCGTTTTTTAATAAATCTCTGAATGATTCATAGGGTCTGTCAATGGCCTCATTTGAAGAAGGTTTTACCAGAGCAGGACTTTGCCGGGTCTTTTTTAAAAGATCAGCAGCATCTTCCCGGGATAAACGGGGAATTTCAAGTTCCAATCCTGTTTCTGTTATATCGAATACTCTCCCGGTCATGAATTGACACATATCCTGCAGCTGGTGACCATACTGCAGAAGAACCGAATTTGTTCTCAATCGGGGATCGGCATTTTTGCTCCTTGCGGGAATGCTGGGTCTCTCAAGGGTAAATAATGCCCAGGGATCACTTTGCAAACGGTTTTCCCTGAGTCTCATCCAGTCATGTAAGGGGGTTTCCCGGGCATGGGATTTTCCCTCAAGATAACTGAAGTCCAGACCGGCGAGAAAAACAGGCCCGTCAGTTATCTGTCCCGCCACATAGAGCGCCGTAACACCGACGGATCCCAAAGCGGGGATTTCCGGCGGAAGCAACCGCCTTTTCTCCAGTTTCTCCAACAGATCATTAACTCCGAAGCGTGATGAAAAAAAGTAATGGTCACCCGGAAAATCCCTTAAAGACGGGGGATACGCTGTAATATCTGAAAACTGCCGCACCTTAAAACCCTTTAGCGAGTAGAAGTCTTTGAGGTTGTGAAACTGAGCTTCCAGGTTGACAATACCATCGGGGAGGATCCGGTTTCTCATCAGTGTCTGGGCAGCTGTATCTACACAAAGAACAAAAAGCTGCTCTCTGTTGTTATGAATAAACGGGATAACCTCTTCCAGAGACTCCCCTGCACCTGTCAGTAAGACAGGGCGGGGCGTTTTAAAATCACCCAGATTCATTCGTTCTGGTGAAGCCAGGTTCATGAGTAGATTTTTCATCCATAACCGACCCAGTTTTGCTGTTGTCAGTCTGTTTCTCCAGTAATACTGCTGGTAACTTTGAAGAGACGAAAACAGGCCGTCATAAATTTTTTTGCTTGAGTTATAGCCTCCATTGAGTGGTGTCATGCGGCAGGTGCGGTATTTTTCCGGTTCTATCTTATGAAACAGATGATATAGAGCGGCAGGTTCGGAGATTCTGTAGATACGGCAGCGGGGATGATTTTGAAGCTCTTTCAGGTATGGTGCGGTAAGGACCATAAGATCCTGTTCGGCCTCAATGGCTAAAACAAGAGAATCTTCCGGTATTCTGTCCAGAAGATCTTTTATACCATAACCAAGAAGAGGTGAGGGGATCATATAGATTGTACGATTGAGAATCTCTATCTGATTCACAATCCTTTCTGATGATCCCCGGGGATTATATCTTGAATAGAGAGTTTTGCTGCCGATCTGGATATTCATTTCCCCATTAGGGGCTGTCACAATTCTGGGAGTCGTCTCCATTCAGCAGCAGGGTATTCTCAGGATTCGGAGAAAATCCGGTTGAAGGTTGCGTTGAAGTTGTCTTTCAGTTTATCCGATTCCAGGTAAACGGACTGTACTTCCGCTTCTTTATACTGATTCAGTTCGCTGATCAGCTGCGATTCAATATATGATCTGTACTCTTCGGGATATTCAAAACCTTCCTGTTCTTCCAGGAGGGAGAATACAAGAACACTTCTGTCAAGAATCACCGGTTCGGAAATCTCCCCGGTTTCTTTCAGACCGAAAGCTTTCTCAAAAAACTCATCGCTGTAAGCTGCAGCGCTGAGCAGACTGTCGCTTGTCTTGTTGCCGGGACTGTTGATAATAAAGGGTACACTGCCGTAGACAGGAGCAATGAAACCTGTTTCTCCTGTTTCTATTCCCATATCAGCTGCCGCTGTAAGCAGGCCTGATGTCTGGGCAGAAATAGTCAGAGCTTCTGCCTGTTTCATCAGGTAGTCTTCTATCATACCGACTTCCTCCCGTTCCATATAGGTACGAATGGATGCCAGAGTGTCCGCATCATCCACATCCAGGGGGATGGAGGGGCCTGCAGACTGAAAAATAAAGTATGCGTTGTCCGTAGACAGTACGCCTGTATAACTGCCCTGGCTGAGAGAAAAGATCTCTTCTGCCTGTTCTTTTTCAAGAAAAGTCAACAGCGAGTAAAAAGTCGTTTCCCCCATGGAGCCGCCATTTTCAGAATAGGAGTCCTTTGACATGTTTCTGGCTACTTCATCGAAACTGATACCACTATCCAGTTTATTGAGAATATCCAGCGCTTCTTTTTCTGATGTGTACACTGTTATTCTGTTCAGATCCATTTTGGAAAAAAGTTCTTCGTTTTCCCGTCCATATCTGGCAACTTCAGAGACAGGGTAGTAGGAGTAGGGCAGGGTCGCATAGGAAAAGTTTTTTTCCGGTGATCCCAGAGATAAAAGAAAATCTATCTGCTTGTCAGATCTCTGGAGTGAATAGAGAGTGTCATTATAGTAGGTCTGGACTTTCAGGTCTTCTTCCAGAGAATCTCTTATTTCCTTCATTCTGGTACCGGAAGTATTCATATAGGCTTCTTCGCTGAAGGAACCGTTTTCATCAAAGATACCGCTGGTTACTATGGCTCTGTCAATTTTTTTGGAAGAAACTGCGGCTCCTGCGCTTTCAACCTCATCAAGCATGGCAGTACGGACAACGGTCTGGTTGAATGCAGAGCGCCATATGAGCTGTCTGAGAAAATCAACATTGCTGTTAGATCCCAGGCTGTCTCTGTACATATTATTAATGCTTTCAACCTGCTGAGAGAAGTAATTTCCCTGTTCGTAGGCAATGACTGTCTTTCCGTATTTTCCGAAAACCAGGTTTCCTGAAGTGCTGCCTGATCCTGCCAGGGCAGGGACAAACACAAAACTAACTATCGTGATGGCTAAAACCACTATCGTTCCTGCCATTAAATTTTTCTGTTTTTTTCTGTGTTTTTCTGCTTTTGCTTTTGCTGCTTCGCTTGTATTGGAAAGCTTTTTCTCATTTTTAGACATGGGACGTCCTTAGTATCGTAATTTATAATATAAAGCATCGAAAAATTATCATGAAAGGGTATACCTGTCAACTTCATGTAAATTAATTCACCCGGGTGTTGACATAAAGGTCTTCCGAGAGTAAAGTACGTCTTTGTCTGGAGGCGTAGCGAAGATGGTTATCGCGCCGGCCTGTCAAGCCGGAGATCGCGGGTTCGAGACCCGTCGCTTCCGTCCTTTATCCCTGCCTTCTCTTAGAAGGCGGGGATAATGTTTTTAAATGTAAAACACAGCAATATCGGGCTGTAGCGCAGGGGGAGCGCGCGCCGTTCGGGACGGTGAGGTCGGAGGTTCAAATCCTCTCAGCCCGACTTTTTTCAGTAAACCTGCCGAATCTTTTTTGCACAGACAATAACTTTAACTTTTTTCCAATATATAATCCGTAAAATAAAAAAACATCATACAGGAAGGAAAACCCGGTTTAGTTACCACTGAAAAAGGCCGAAAAAATAATTATGTTGAAAGCTGGAAAAATCCTCTCGATCCTCCTGTTTTTTCAGGGGTTTTTTATACTTGAAGCTCAGACGGTGTACCATACTCTCCAGAAAGGAGAAACCCTGTACAGCCTATCAAGGCAATACAATGTAACAGTTCAGGATCTGATTGAACTGAATGGGATTGAAACACCTGAGAACCTTTCGGAAGGATACCGATTGATCATCTCTATAAATTCTTCACAGGAAAACAGTCAAAATTCTATAGAAAAAAGTGATTTTTCTGCAAAAGCTCATTATACTGTACAAAAAGGTGATACTTTTTACCGAATTGCAAGAGCGCATAACATGACTGTTAATGAGTTAATGCGGCTGAATGACTTTTCCGGAAGCAGAATACTCAAACCCGGTGATGTGCTTGTGGTTAAACCCGGTTCCACAGATACGGTTCAAACCGGATCTGAAGAGGTGATTTCCTCACAGGTGATTGTCTCTTCTTCTGATATTGTCTGGCCAGTGGACGGGGTAAAAAAGACCCTTACCGGAAAGCTCCGTGGTGTAACCATAGAGGCTGCCGAATCATCACTGGTTCAGGCGGTTGCTTCCGGTAAAGTTGTCTGGACCGGACCATACAGAGGGTTCGGTCAGGTTGTTCTGATTGATGTGAACGGGTATATCTACCTCTATGGCGGAAATGACGATATTTTTGTTAATGTGGGAGAATATGTACCTGCGGGAGCTAGAATCGGAAGACTCGGCAATTCGGGGCTGGCATCACGTACTGTAGAAATGTACTTTTCCGTTTTTAAGGATGGAGTCCCTGTGAGTGTAATTTCCGCTCCCAGAGGATAAAGTACAACCAAAGGGAGAATCCGGTTTTTGCTTTATGAAATATGATGATGAATCTCGTGAAATGAATAATGAAACAGACCCTCTGGCTCTGTATCTGAAACAGATCTCCCGGTATGAGCTTTTAACAATTGCAGAAGAGCAGGAAATAGGTATCAGTCTTGAAAAACTTGATGAGAGAGTGGAAGAGCTGAAAACCGAGTTTGATAATGATCTTATATCTCAGGAAGACCACAGAATCCAGAAAAAAATACTGGAAGAGCAGATTAAAAAACTAAAAAACAAAATGATTCAGTCCAACCTGAGGCTGGTTGTTTCCATCGCAAAAAAATATCAGCATCGGGGCATGTCTCTGCTGGATTTGATAGATGAAGGGAATATCGGGCTCATTGAGGCGGTTGACCGTTTTGATTATACAAAAGGATGCCGCTTTTCCACATACGGAACATGGTGGATCAGGCAGGCGATTATCAAGTCTCTGGCAGATAAATCCCGTATCATCAGAATACCCATACATATGCTCAATACCATAAAAAAAAGCTATCTGGTATCCAAACAGCTGACCCAGGATCTCGGCAGGGATCCCCTGCCCGAGGAGATGGCGGAATATATGAACCTTCCTCTGGAGAAAGTCAAGGAAATCATGTCCCTGTCTCAGGAAACCGCTTCTCTTGATACTACGGTTGATCAGGATCATATGACAAGACTCAGCGATCTGATCAAGGATGAAAATAACAAAGAGCCTATAGAGGCTGTTTTTAACCTCTCACTGCAGGATACGATTAATGATGTACTGAATCAGCTCAGCGAAAGGGAGATGAAAATCATTCAGCTGAGATTCGGTTTAAACGGAACGACTCCCTTAACCCTGGAGGAAACGGGAAAGGTTCTGGGTATTACCAGAGAAAGGGTAAGACAGATCCAGGAAATGGCAATTTCAAAAATGCGGAACTTTAAAATTATAAAGGATCTGGAAGATTACGTTTAATTCTCTGAACTTTCTTCTCTGACTTCCGATAATAATGGTATGGACCATCTGCATCCTCTATTCTACGTACAGTTGAAAGATGACTTTGAAGAGAACTGTGAAATCCGCGAGAAAACACCTCTTTTCCCCGGTATGGATGAAGATCCCTATCTGGAGGCGAGAACCCATGTTTCTGTGGGAAAGGTCTATCCTGTTATAAAAGTTCAAAGCGAAAGGGATTTGATCATTCTTGATGATAAGGGGTTTTTGTATACAACCCCCAGAGATCTGTATAAATTTGCAGATACACCTGTTTAATATGCTTTTTGCAAAAGGGTGAAATAGATTGGTCCCCAGCCACCTTGATCCGGCAGAATCATCTTTCCGTACTTTGTGTTTTCCCCTTCTTCTGATCTGATATCGGTTACCGTAAAATACCCTTTTCTTTTCTTCAGCATTTTTTCTATAATACCGTCATTTTCCAGGGAAGAAAGAGAACAGGTGCTGTACAAAAGCCATCCACCCGGTTTCAGCGTATCCAATGCGGACACCGCCAGGCTGTATTGGCGTATCGCCAGGTTTTTTGTTCTTCCGGGGGACCACTGTTTAAGATGCTCCGGAGAATGGAGCAGATGTCTTTCAGAAGAACAGGGCGCATCCAGCAATACTGCATCATAAGCTTCTTTTTCATGGAGACACCATTTGGATGCATCAAATCCTGTTATCCGGATAATCTTATGCCATTCCTCTGGCAAGTGTTCGAAAAGAACGGTTTTCAGTCTTTTTCTTCTGGCGGGAGAGAGTTCATTGCAGGTGAGTGAGCCATCTCCCTGCAGCCGGGAAGCCAGAATCAGGGATTTTCCTCCCGGGGCGGCGCACATATCCAGAACTTCCATCCCGGGAATCACCGGCAGAGCCCGGGCAGCAGTCCAGGATGCCCTGTCCAGAAAATAGGAAGATCTGCTTCCCGGGAATTTCAGCTCCATGTGACTGCCCGCTTTCAGAAGGGCTTTTTTCAGGTTGGGCCACCTGTCTCCGAACTGGTTACTGTAGTAACTTTCAAATAACTGGTCTCCCGGGATTTTCGCTTTTTTACGACCCATGGCTTTGCAATACCTCTTCAAAAAGTCTGTCAAATACAGGAGCTATGTTTTTCCAGGAATACTGCTGCATTGCCTCTGACAGGTATTTCCTCATTCCGGATAATGAGGAATCTGACTGAAGTCTGTCCCATTTCTTCAAAAGATCCTCCTGATGGATGTACAGAAGAGTGGAATGGTATTTTTCCGGCAGGACTTCCGGATAGGCCAGTCTGTCAGGCAGGAGGGGGATGGCACCAAAGCTCATGGCTTCCACTATGGATATACCGAAATTTTCCTGTATGGCGGAACTGAAAACAAAATCCGACTTTTCCAGCCAGGATTCATACTCTTTTCTGGAGTCTGCATAACCGAAATGCACAATCTCTTTTTGAAATAACTCTTCTGCATTCCTGAAGCATTCAGGACTTTTTTCATAGGCTTCTCCCAGGACCGCTAATCGGAAAGACTTACCCCGGGATTTTAAATTTTTCAGAAAATGAAAGAAATCTTCCGGATTTTTATCATGCTCCCATCTATGGTTCCAAAGGATGAGAGGACTTTCTCCTGTCTTCTCGTATTTCTTCTTCCCATCCCAGGAATCAGCCGTATCGCATCCCGGAGGAATGACAGATATTTTTTGGGAAAGCTCTGCAGAATCATAGGACGGTAAGGCATCGGGAAGTCTTTTGAACAGTTTTTCAAGAGATCTGAAAAAACTGTCTTTATTGTAATGGGAGTTGTATACCACTCTTTCTGCGCATAGCTGATTGGTAAAATCGGTCCATCCGTACTGGAAATCCCGCTCTTCCCCTTTTTTGACAGGATAGGCTAACTGATTCTCATGCATGTACAATATAACCGGGGGTGAGCAGGCAGGAGAAAGGGCTTTCCACTGGGAGATATCCATAAGATTTCCGGCCATAATCAGATCATAACGGTCCAGATTCTTAAGGGCGGAAAGAAAATGGAGAGATGCCCCCCTCATCCGCCATTTCCAAAAACGGCCCGGAAGGGTTTTCAGCTCAATGGAGTGGGAAGAGTGTTTTTTCAATCCCAGGGCAAAATATTTATGGGAACCTCCGAAAAATGGTTCCAGGAACAGAATTCTCATCTCGTTTGTATCATATTCTTAAATGGAAAATTGTCAAACCCGGCAGGATGTTGCCGGGATATGGTGATTTCTATAAGATAAATGGATGGAAAATCAAAAATACAAAGCTGTCATTTTCGATCTGGATGGTACCCTGGTCGATACGGTAAAAGATATCGGCGAAGCTGTGAATCATGCTCTTGTGACTATGGGGAAAACCCCGAAGAGCGTAGCATACCATAGGGAAAGGGTCGGATGGGGTCTGAGAGCCTCTCTGGAAAAGTCTGTTCCTGAAGAAACCAAAGAATTTGTTGATAAAGCCTATGTTCTGGTAGAAGATTATTATAAGAATCATCCCTGCGTTTATACAGAAGCCTACAAGGGGATTCCGGAAGTTCTTGAGACACTCAGAAACAAGGGGCTGGATTTGTATGTTTATACAAATAAACAGGAGCATATCGCGAAACTGGTTGTAGAGCAGGTTTTTGGAAAGGATATGTTTAAACAGATCTTCGGAACAGTTTCCCACAGACCTCTCAAACCTGATAAGAAGGGGATTGACTGGGTGATAGAACAGACCGGACTGGATGCTTCCCGTATCCTCTATGTGGGTGATTCCGAAGTCGATATGGAAACCGCGGCTGCAGGAGAACTTGATGCTGCTGCTGTTCTATGGGGATTCAGAACAAAAGAACAGTTGGACGGCTATCCGAAGATGATCTGTGCCCATAGGCCTGACGAGCTGATTCAGGTGTCTCTGGGAAATAATAAATGACTGTGATGAATAAACAAATGGTAATATATAAGGAAGGGAGAGATCATGGAACTTGATATACTGAAAGCAAAAGCTGAAGAATACTTGAAGCTGGAAAAACATGAACATTTCAGAAATGAAGTGGAAACACTGCTGAAAAAAGAAGACTGGGAAGATCTGAATGACAGATTTTATACAGAGCTCTCTTTCGGTACAGGAGGTCTCCGGGGTGTTATAGGCGGCGGGATGAACAGGATGAATCCCTATACTGTGGCTAAAGCAACCCAGGGGTTGGCTCAGTATGTGGTGAACAATGTTCCAGAAGGGGACAGAAAAGTGGTTATCTCTTATGATTCGAGAAACTTTTCAGATCTTTTTGCCATGCAGGCTGCCCTTGTTTTTGCAGGAAACGGAATAAAAACCTGGCTTTTTACCTCTTTAAGACCTACACCTGAGCTCTCTTATGCGGTAAGAAAGCTGGGTTGTGCTGCTGGTGTTATGGTAACAGCCAGCCATAATCCTGCCGAATATAACGGTTACAAAGTGTACTGGTCCGATGGTGGTCAGGTGACTCCTCCCCATGATACAGGGATTATTTCTGAAGTCAGGAAAGTGACGGATACCATAAAACTGGCCAACAAAGAGGATGCTCTGAAAAACGGTCTGCTCACAATGATCGATAAAGAAATTGACGAGCCCTATCTTGATATGGTAATTGCCGAATCCCTCAGACCCGAAATGGTGAGAGAAAAAGGCAAGGATCTGAAAGTGGTCTATACTCCCCTGCATGGTTGCGGAACCATCCCGGTGGAAACAGCTCTCAGCCGGATGGGTATAGAAGTAGTGACAGTGAAAGAGCAGCGCGAGCCTGACGGGGATTTTCCCACAGTTGCTTTCCCCAATCCTGAAATTACACCAGCTATGCAAATGGCGCTGGATTATGCAGAAAGAGAGAAAGCCGACCTGGTTATGGGGACTGACCCCGATGCTGACCGTTTGGGAATCGCAGTTCCGGATGGAGAAGGGTACACCCTGATTACAGGAAACCAGCTGGGATGTCTTTTGACAGATTATATATTCCTCTCAAGAAAAGAATTGGGAAAGATGCCGCCCAAACCGGCTTTTATCAATACTATCGTGACCACGGACCTTCAGATCAAAATTGCCGAATCCTATGGTGCGGCTACCTTCAAAGTACTCACTGGTTTCAAGTATATCGGAGAGAAGATGCGGGAGTTTGAAGAGGATAACTCGTATCAGTATATTTTCGGGGGTGAAGAGAGCTACGGGTTCCTGGTGGAGACGGATGTGAGGGATAAAGACGCGGTATCTGCAGCCACCATGGCGGCAGAGATGGCTTTGTGGAATGTTTCCCAGGGAAGAACCGTTCTGGATCATCTGAATGATATATATAAACGATTCGGTTATTACGAAGAAACACTGATTTCCCAGTATTTCAAGGGGCAGTCAGGACAGCAGATAATGGATAAGCTCATGAGTGATCTTAGAAGCGATCCCCCCAAAACCCTCGGAGGAATCTCTATCACTGCCATGAAAGATTACAAAAAAGGTACTACCAGAATCCTGGAAACAGGGGAAGTGGATACGGATATCGATCTTCCCGCTTCCAATGTTATTCAGTTTGTGCTCAGTGATGGAAGCCTGGTAACAGCAAGGCCGTCCGGAACAGAACCGAAGATCAAGTTTTATGCTTCCATCTGCGGAGAACCCGGTCAGGCTCTGGACGAGGCGAAAAAATCTGTTGCTGCCAAAATCAAGGCAATTGAATCAGATATTATGTCCATGATAGAGGGCTGATTTCAGAAAATAACCGGGCAGCCTTGTGTTGTCCGGTTAATATCCCAGTCTTTTTCTTCTGTCGATTTCCATCTCTTTCAGTATGTCTCTTACATGGCTTTCATCCAGAGTCTTTTCATCCATCTGATCCTGCAGTTCCTGCAGATATCGTTCTTCCATATTGTACAACCCGTCATTTAACTCTCCGGACCAGATCAAACGGGTCAGTTCTCCCGGTGTGTCGATAAACGAAAGAAGTTTGCGGGTCATGATTTTTGACAGATACCATCGTACGTCATCGATTTCCAGACTGTACTCTTCGAGCAATGTTTTTATATTCAAGCCGTACTCCTTTATGGGGATTAAGATTCTATCAGAAAATGACGGGGATCCCTATCCCCGGAAGAGAAAAAACTGTATTCTTCGGATATGAGCATCAAGAGTGAAAAAACAATTGTCTATACAGACGGCGGTTGTACCGGAAATCCCGGTCCCGGAGGATGGGCTTGTGTCCTGTTAAAAGACGGAGAGGAGCACCATTATTCCGGAGGAGACGGAGCGACTACCAATAATCGGATGGAAATGACCGCTGTGATTACGGCGTTACAGAAAATCATAGAGTTGGGCTGGGAAAAAAAAGCGGATATCTATACAGATTCCCAGTATGTGAAAAACGGATTGACCCAATGGATCCACGGATGGATCAGGAACGGCTGGAAAACCGCTGCAAAAAAACCGGTTAAAAATAAAGAACTCTGGATCGAGATGAAAGAGTTATGTGATCAGTTCCAGCTGGAATGGCATTGGGTGAAAGGTCATTCGGGTGATAAATACAATGAGCTTTGTGATCAGCTTGTTGAATCAGAACGGTTGAAATTTACCTGAATGGTTCCATACATGGCTGGTTCTCCCTGAGAAAAAAGCATTGTTTGGGGAGAACCGCTTAACGTAATCACTCCTCTTCAGAATCTGCCCGTGAAAGATAGCCTTCAAATTCCTGTTCTACAGTTTTTTTCGTTTTGGAAAAGTTTTTGAACAGGTACGCCACAATAAATCCAATCATGACAATATCAAAAAGCCCTATCTGGCCGTTTTTGATGGACATCAGAGTGTATAGGACAGTAAAGACAGCTATCACAATGGCATTCCTTCGCGTAATGCCGCCGATTAGATTCAACTTGGTCTTCACAATTGTTCCTTCTATTACAAAAGGGGAAATTGTTTTATTCTGAATCAGGAAAGAACCGGGAGTCCCCGTTTCTCTGAATCCCAGTGAAGAATTCTCCTTTAATTTGACTAAAACCTGATCTGAGGTTTCAATGCTGTATGTTTTTTTTACAAATTTTAAAATCATGTATTATCCTTGTGGCGTAAATCCTGACATATTATACCTGATCATCAGACAATATATCCAGTGTCTCGAGAAGATTGAATATAAATTCAGGTTCAAAAGGATATGAAGTAATTTTCCATGGCAAAAAGGTAAAAAATTATCCCGACCGCTGTTGCCATGAGCTGGCAGATAAAAGAACCGGTTCCTGGCAACAGCAGTCAAAGATAGTATTACAGGTTTATTATAATCTGTTTAAAACTCTTCAAAGTCATCATCTCTGGAGAGGTCTATGGGAATTTCAAGCCGTTCCTGAGGTTCATCCAAGGGGGCCGAAAAAGACTGCGTAGACCGGTTGGTCTGCTGGGGGGCTGACTGTTTTTTTGTCATGGCTTCAGGGGCATCCAAAAGCTGAACAGAGCCTGTTTTCTCGCCCACTTTAAAGAATCGGATCAGCTGCATAAGAGAGGCAGCCTGATTGGAAAGCTGCTCTGATGTAGATGCCAGTTCTTCCGAAGATGCAGAGTTCTGCTGGATAACCTGATCCAACTGCTGAACGGTTGTGGTGATTTGTTCCACTCCAGTTCTCTGCTCATTGCTGGCTGCACTGATTTCCTGAATCAGAGAGGCTGTTCTTTCAATATCCGGAACAAGTTTTTCCAGAAGATCTCCCGCTTTTTCGGCTATTTCCACAGACCCGGTTGAGAGCTCACTGATTTCACCTGCGGCCTGACCGCTCCGTTCTGCCAGTTTTTTCACCTCTGAAGCTACCACAGCAAAACCTTTGCCATGCTCACCTGCCCGGGCTGCTTCAATCGCTGCATTCAGGGCAAGCATGTTGGTCTGTCGGGAAATCTCTTCGATTATGGATATCTTTTCGGCAATCAGTTTCATGGCATCTACCGTTTTTCCTACTGACTCACCGCTTTCCAGAGCGTCTTTCACTACTTTCTGGGCTATCTTTTCTGTGGTCAGGGCATTTTCACTGTTCTGCTGAATATTGGCGTTCATCTGTTCGATTGATGCTGAAACCTCTTCGGCACTGGCGGCCTGCTCTGTTGCTCCCTGAGAAACCATCTGAGCACTGGAATTGATCTGGGCGCTGCCGCCGGTCACTTTTTCTGCGGCAATATTGACATTCTGTACCATGCTGCGGATTTTTCCGGCCATATTCTCCATGGCTGACAGAAGCTGTCCGGTTTCATCTTTGGAAATACTGGTGATTTTAATCACCAGATTACCATCTGCCATTGTGTTGGCAACATCCACCGCCTCTCTGAGAGATTTGGTTATAACCTGAGCTGTGAAAAAAACCACAACGGAAATTGTCAGGATAATAAGAAGAATCCCAATGGTAAAGGCTATCTGAATGGCCTTTAAACGTGATAGAAGATCATTTCTGATTTTTGCCAGTTCCTGTTGTTCCTCTGCCACATTTAGTGCAAGAAAGATAGAACCAACTGTCTCTTTTGATGCATCAATTAATGGAAATCCAGCAATAATATAGTTTCCTTCTTCTTTAATCAGAGTTTCCTTTCTTCCCATCTGGAGAAATTCACTGGTTGCCAGAGGATTCGTTACAGCTGCATCAGTGGCATCGGTTAAAACAAAAAGATCATCAAGTATAGGATACTTACCGGCATCCTGAAGATCTTTGGCAACCGAGAGCCTCGATTTATCCATATAGACAGCAAAAAACATCTTTTCCGAGGTTCTGACTTTTCGGATCACTTCAGAAAAACTGTAATACATTTCAACCGACCCCAGGTGCTTTCCCGCATGGGATTGAACCGGAACCACACCCCGGATAACAAAACCGCTCCGGCCGATTTCAATTCCTGTCATAGGTTGGTGTGAGCCGGAGTTTACTTGATTTACTGTATTTCTAAAGCCGGAAAGATCATCGGAAACATCGACTTTGACACCGTTCCTGATTGTCTGGTATCCCACTCTCCAGAGTCTGGCAAGACTTCTGCTGGTAGGAAGGTGAAAATGAATACGGGGAATCTGACCATCATAAAGATCCGCATAACCCTTCATGGCAGAGTTGGTTGCCAGTCGTATGGCTTCTCTGGCTTTCTGGGATTCCGGACTGTTTTCATCGTTCATATCCCCGGTATGGGCTATTTCATAAGCTGCGACAACCGGGTCCAACTGGGAAAAAAGTGCAGCCACTTCCAGACCGTTTCGACCTACCTGGTCTATATCGGCATAGACCTGCTGTATCTTTTCCTCAACCAGTTGTGTAAGGCTGTTTAAATACATATCCCTGTTGGATTTTACCAGCCTGTCGGATAATTTCGCAAATGTGGATAGAAACAGGATGAATCCTATGGCTCCCATAATAACAAGGATGGATAGGATTGGTAGAAGGAATTTTGACCTTACTGTCATATTAAGGGTCTCCCGGCAGGTATAAAAGAATTTCTAATAATAATAATTCTTATTCAGATTATGCTCAAAATAAAGAGAAAACTACTTTTTTCTTTTTTTTATGTACCCCAGCCAGGAGGTAAGACCTTCAGAGCTGTATATTCCATACATTTTCTGAAACCCTTTCCCGTATATCCGGCTCATGTCAGAAAAAAGGTTGTGAATCAGATAGGATGCCAGGTTGCAGCTTCCTTCAATCAGGGGCAGTGAAGCATCGGTTATACCTCTGCTGTAAAACCATATATGCATTAATTCATGCGCACAGGCGGAGTAAAAGCTGATCCGCGGGAGTCCCTGTAATATAAAAACTTTCATTTCAAAACGCTCAATTCGACCGTTTCGAATTGAGCGTTTAAAAAGGGCGGTTCCCTGTTTCTCCCATCCGGTTTTGTCCAGTTCCCTGAGTTTCCGGCGATTGATCAGATAAAAATCCGGAACAATGGGTCCAATGCGTATTCCGTAATTCTCAAGGATTTCATAAACACCGGAAAGGATTCTTTTACCTTCTGTTTCTTTCGTGACAGCTTTTTTATAACAGATTCCGCAGATTGCCTGCCCATCTGAGAAAGTGGTGCCTCCGCCAGTGGTCGCGGGGGTAATAAAACGTCCGCAGTAGGGGCAGAGAATAGCTTTTCTGAAATGATCCCGGCAAATACAATTCCCCCAGTAATCTTCATAGTACCTGCCGGTTATCGGTTTGTTATCAAAACTGCATTGAGGCTGCATTTTATTAAGAATAGTACATTTGGCTAATAAGAAAGTTTGTGAAAAAGTAATTTAAAATATTATAATATTACTATGAATACGATATTTGCTGTAAAATGGTGGGTTCTGTTTGTTAACATTCTTTTTTCTATGGGGCTTGGAATGGTCTGGTACAGCCCAAAGGTCTTTTTTAAAATCTGGCAGAATGCCCAGGGGATAACCGACCAGGCGATGAAAGAGGGAAATCCCGGAAAATCCATGCTGATCGGATTAGGGGCGAACGCTGTCTCCATTTATGCTCTGGGAGTTCTGATCAGACTTTCAAATGCAGACGGTTTTTTCCAGGCTTCCCTCTATGGCGGTTTTTTCGCCCTTTTTCTGGTGACCGCAGCGGAAATCAATAACGGGGCATTCCGGATGACCAAACCTGTTGTCTATTGTATAGACGGTGGCTACAGAGTTCTTGTGATGATGGTTGCTGCAGGGATATACGGGGCCCTGGGATAGGGTGATTTGCCCGAAGGTTCATACTTTTCTCTTCAGTGGTTTGATAAACCTCCTTTTTTCCGGTATTTTATAGATTGACTGGGTTTTGATATTTTCCGGAGGCAAGAAATCATTATGAAACTATACAGCCGTAATCAGGTTATATTCTATTCCACAGCTGCTGTTCTGGTGGTCATGCTCCTTTTGGCGGGCTTCGGAATTCTCTCGTTTCCCGGAGAAAAGAGGAGTCATCAGGAGAGTCTGGCCCTCATTCAGGATGAAATCCCTCTGGAAGAGGTTCTTCAAACCTCAGACCCGGGGCTCGGTATTTATGTTAATAACGGCAATGAATACTCTTCGGATGAACTGAACAATATCCGTGTTTATGAAGCCCTCAATGAAGCGGTTGTGAATATTACAACTGAAGTGGTGGGATATAACTGGTTCCTCGAGCCTGTCCCTCAGGAAGGATCATCCGGTTCGGGTTCCATTATCGACAAACGGGGGTATGTTCTAACCAATAACCATGTGGTCGATAAAGCCTACAAAGTCTATATCACCCTGTCTGACGGGTCTCAGTTTGAAGGGGAGGTGGTCGGAACCGATTATGAGAACGATCTTTCTGTTTTGAAATTCGATCCGGAGGGACGGGATCTGGTAACCATTCCTTTCGGAACATCGGAAAACCTTAAGGTCGGTCAGAAAGTGATTGCCATCGGAAACCCCTTTGCTTTTGAAAGAACCCTGACCACCGGCATTGTTTCCGGATTGGGAAGGCCCCTGAAAAACGATGCCGGCCTTGTTATCCGGGATATGATTCAGACTGACGCTTCCATTAATCCCGGCAATTCGGGCGGTCCCCTCATCAATACCAGAGGGGAGATGATCGGGATCAATACAATGATCTACTCTCCATCAGGTGGATCTGTGGGGGTAGGGTTTGCCATCCCGGTGGATACAGCAAGACGGGTGGTTCCCGATCTGATGGAGTATGGCATGGTTCAGAGAGGATGGATCGATATTGTTCCTGTTCAGCTCTTTCCCTCTCTTGTGCGCTATGCGGGGCTTCCTGTTTCTCAGGGGATCCTGGTTTCCAGGGTCATCTCAGGCGGGAATGCCGAGGAAGCGGGGCTTCAGGGGGGATCTTCTCGCCAGGCCGTGAGAACCGGTTCTTCAGTTATCTATCTGGGGGGAGATATTATCGTGGGCATAAACGGCAAAGCTGTCGCAACTCTCTCTGATTTTTACGGAGCCCTGGAAAGCACCCGCCCGGGAGATTCGGTTTCACTTCAGGTTATCAGGGGAAAGCAGACCAAAGAGTTCAGCGTTGTACTGTCGGAAAGGCCGTCTAATAATTAATAAGGAATCTCATGGAAAAATTTCAGGTTGTGTCTCCTTTTGAACCCGCAGGAGATCAGATTCAGGCTATTCAGAAAATATCAGAAGCATTTCACAACAATGAGTCCGCGGTAACCCTCAAAGGTGTGACGGGGTCGGGAAAAACCTATACCATGGCAAAGATCATTGAGATTATTCAGAAACCGACCCTGGTTATCTCTCATAATAAAACACTGGCTGCCCAGCTCTACCGGGAATTCAAGGACTTTTTTCCTCACAATGCGGTAGAGTATTTTGTTTCCTATTATGACTATTATCAGCCTGAAGCGTATGTCCCATCCCGGGACCTTTATATCGAAAAGGACTCTTCCATAAATGATGAAATAGACAGAATGCGCCTTTCTGCCACAATGAGTCTTATGGAAAGGCCCGACGTTTTGATTGTCTCTACGGTGTCCTGCATTTACGGGCTGGGGAATCCCTCCTCCTACAAGGACATGCGTATTCAGCTTCTCAGCGGGAGAGAGTACAACAGGGATGATATTATCCGGAATCTGGTCTCTCTTCAGTACGAGAGGAACGATATGGTTTTGGAAAGGGGTAAATTCCGGGTACGGGGTGATGTTATGGAGATCTACCCCGCCTACCTGAAAGAAGCTTACAGGATCAGTTTTGACTGGGACGAGATAGAGAGTCTGAGTCGTTTCAACCCTGTCTCGGGTGAGATCCTTCAGGATCTTCCCATGTGTACGGTCTATCCGGCCAAACATTTTGTCATGCCCGAGGACCGTATACAGAAAACTCTGGATACAATTCGGCAGGAAATGGCGGCGCAGGTAGAATTTTTTGAGAGCCGGGGGCAGATTGTGGAAGCCCAGAGGCTGAAAACCAGGACAGAATACGATCTGGAAATGATGGAAGAGATGGGGTATTGTCCCGGAATTGAAAACTATTCCCGTCATCTGGCCGGCCGGGAGGCAGGAGAGAGACCGGAAGTCCTTCTGGATTATTTTCCTGAAGATTTTCTGACTTTTGTGGATGAATCTCATGTGACACTTTCCCAGATCCGGGCCATGTACGAAGGAGACCGGTCCCGCAAAACGAACCTGGTCAACTTCGGTTTCCGGCTTCCCTCAGCTCTGGATAACCGCCCTCTGGTGTATAAGGAATTTGAAGAGCTGAAGAAGCAGGTTCTCTATGTCTCGGCAACCCCCGGGAAAGAGGAGCTGGAAAAATCCTCTGTTGTGGTCGAACAGATCATCCGTCCCACAGGGTTGCTGGACCCTAAAGTGGAGGTCCGGTCTACCAGCGGGCAGATGGAAAATCTCTATGGAGAGATCAGGAAACGTCTGGCACTGAATGAAAGGGTTTTAATTACGACTCTTACAAAACGAATGGCGGAAGATCTGACAGATTATCTGTCAGAACTGGATCTCAAGGTACGTTATCTCCACTCGGAAATTGAAACTATAGAACGGGTTGAGATCATAAGGGACCTCCGGCTGGGAGAATTTGATGTTCTGGTGGGAATCAACCTTCTCAGGGAAGGGCTGGATATTCCGGAGGTCTCCCTGATTGCCATTATGGATGCGGATAAAATAGGGTTCCTCAGGTCTGAAACCTCTCTGATACAGACTATCGGCAGGGCTGCCAGGAATGCTAACGGCCAGGTTATCATGTATGCGGACCGCATATCCGATGCGATGAAAGCGGCTATGAAAGAGACAGATCGGAGGAGGGCTATTCAGCAGGCCTACAATGAAGAGCACGGGATTACACCCGAGACGGTTAAAAAAGCCGTCCATGATATACTGATCCGAAAGGTTGAAAAGAAGAAAAACGCCGAGAAAATGACAATCGACGTGATGAAGAAGAATGTGAACCTTCTTGATCCCAAACAGAAAAGCAAGCTTATAAAGGCATTGGAAAAAGAGATGCTTGAAAAGGCGAAGAATATGGAATTTGAAGAAGCGGCTGTGCTCCGGGATGAGATCCAGGAACTGAGAGGGCAGAAGTAATGCTGATAAAAATCTTCCGGTTTGTAACCCCATGGTTTCTGCTTATCCTTGTCTCCTGCTCTCAGGAAGAGGTTTCCTGGGATCTGGAACTGCCTCCCACACCGATATTGTCCGGTACAACAGGCTGGGGGGTTGTGAATACCTCGTATCTGAAAATCAATTTGAATCCCGATGATGATAATGTGGTTGTCACAACCCTCAGAGAGGGAGATATTGTGAAAATCGAATCGGTCCATTATCTGAAAGATGAGAGGGGACGCTCTTTGGGAGTCTGGTATAACATCAGCTGGGAAAATCTCAGGGGCTGGGTGAAAGACCGCTACCTGAACACCTATGAGACACGGGAAAAGGCCGAAACCGGTTCCGGTTTGCTTCTGAATCGGCAGGGGGGGTGAATCTTCCCTCTTTTCTTCTGATTCTCTGTTGTGTTAAAGTACAGCATATGAGTATCTCGGACAATCTTGATAGAGTGAGAGAGTCTCTGGAGAAGGCCGTCGTCAAAGCGGGACGATCATCCGGAGATGTCGAGCTTATGGCTGTTAGTAAAACAAAGCCCCTGGAAATGATTCTGGAAGCCTATCAGGCAGGTCAGCGCGTCTTCGGAGAAAACCGTGTTATGGAAGCAGAAGAAAAATTCCGTCAGGTTCCCCGGGATGTCAGGGTTGAGCTGATTGGGCATCTGCAGAGCAATAAAGTTAAAACCGCAGCATCCGCATTTCATCGGATACAGACCGTGGACTCTCTCAAGCTGGCGGAAAAACTAAACCGACGTTGTGAGGAGTCTGGTAAAACCCTGGAAATCCTTCTTCAGCTGAAAACCTCGGATGAAATTACCAAAACAGGTTTTGAAACCCTGGATCTCCTGAAAGAAGCGCTGGACGCTATTCTGGATATGCCTCATCTCTCAGTCAGAGGATTAATGACGATCGCTCCCTTTTCCAGAGATGAAAAAGTTGTAAGATCGGCTTTTGCCTCCTGCAGGGAGGGGAGGGATAAACTTGAGTCTCTCTATCCTGAATTGAAACTTCCCGTTCTGTCTATGGGGATGTCCGATGACTTTGCATGGGCTGTCCTGGAGGGGTCCACCCAGGTACGAATAGGCAGTGCCATATTCGGGAGCCGGTATTGAAAAAAACAGTTGCCTCCATCCTTCTTTTGATGTGGATTCTCTCTGCCCTTTATCCGGGAGATGAAGAATCATTCGAAGGTCCCTATACTGATCCCCTGCCGTATCAGGATATGGAATTTCCCCAATGGCTTGCGGATGCCAGACGTTTTGAAGTTATATTTTTCGGATCTGTCCCCCTGACCTATATCCTGACGAATCTGGTGTATGATGTGTCCATTTATGCTTCCCATGATTTTGAGTCGGAGTACAGAATGGGAACGGCAAGAACTCAGGATGATATAAAATTCATGCTGGCTGCATCACTTTCGCTGTCTGCCGGTATTGCCATGGCAGACTGTATTCTGGGAAAGGTTAAATCTTCCCGGGAAAAGAAAAACTACTGAAAACTATAAACAGGATATAAAATCATGGAGAAACAGATCACCGTAGAACTCCCCGAAGGAGACAGTCTCAGAGTAGACCGGTATATTTCGCGTCTGGGAATTTTAAAAAGAAGCCAGTTCGAGGCATCGGGGCTGCAGATCACACAAGGCGGAAAACCCCTGAAACTTTCTAAAAAAGTAACCAATGGAGATATCATAAACCTTTACTGGGAAGAGCCAGAAGAACCCCGTTACGAAGCGGAGGAAATGGATCTGGATATCCTGTTCGAAAATGAAAATGTCATAGTTTTAAATAAACCTCAGGGCGTTGTGGTTCATCCAGGCAATGGAAATTATCATGGGACTCTTGTTCAGGGGCTTTTATTTTACAACCGGACCCTGTCTGATGAGTTTTCCACAGAGAAGGTCCGTCCCGGTATTGTACACAGGCTGGATAAGGACACATCCGGCCTGATCATTACGGCTAAAAATTATGAAACCCTGGAAGATCTTTCCTCTCAGTTCCGGGACAGGTCAACGGAAAAGTATTATATCGCTCTTGTAAAAGGAAGGATGCCCTCTCGCCGGGGAGATATCGAAGGGTATATCAAAAGGGATGACAGGAACAGAAAAAAATTTACCGTCCATGATTCCCAGGGAAAATATGCCCTGACCCGGTATGAAGTCCTGAAGGCCTGGGAAAACTACACGCTGGTAAAACTCAAACTGGAAACAGGACGAACCCATCAGCTCCGGGTTCATCTCCTTTCTGTGGGCTGTCCGATCCTGGGTGACCCAGTTTACTCCCGGAAGGATAACCGGTACCCCCAAATGCCTTTGATGCTTCACTCCTGGATCCTCAGAATAACGCTGCCCGGAGAAGAGGAGCCCAGGGAGTTTACCGCACCGGTTCCCGAAAGGTTTCAGCAGATGGAAGATTTGTTAAACAGGGATGAGCAGAAATAGAGCCGTCAGTTCGGGTATTCCCGGGAATAATCTGTTTTTTTAGACATATTTCTTTCCGCTTTGATTGTGCTGGGCGGACCATGTCCCGGGAGGAGGATCCCGTGGCCGTCCCGGTTGAACAGCTTGTTTTCCAATTCATCCATCAGAAGGGCTTTGGTGTATTTGTCCTGGGTTGTGCCTGTCCTTCCGGCAGAAAGAACATCTCCTGTAAAATAAAAATGCCCGCATCTGTAAACAAGAGAGTCAAAGGAGTGGCCGTTCACAGGGATGATCTCTATTTTGAATTCCCCCAGCTGAATCTCTCCTTCGGAAAGAGGGATGCAGGGAACCCCCTCCAGTTCATTCACTTTTGAATAAATCACAGAATCGTAGATTTTCAGAATGGTCTTAATTCCTCTGAAATGGTTGGGGTGGGCATGGGATATCAAAACATGTTTTACATAGTAGTTGTTATCTTCTATAAGCTGAAGAAGCTGGACATCCATGGTTCCCGGATCAATCAGGATGGCATCTCCCCCGTTATCCGGTCCCAGGATATAGGTATTGCTGAACCCTATTGATGTCAAATGGTTAAATATCTTCATTCTTTAAAATCCGAATCAAAATAGGCTTCTTCCGTATTGGAGTATTTAAAAAGCGTATTTATTCTTTTTGTTCCTGTAAAATCCACCCTTTTCAGATTACAGTCCACCAGGGTGACATCGTGCAGGGTCGATGCCACAAAGCGGGAGTAGTACAGGTCCGACTCATTGAAATTGTTATTCATGCAGTGAATATTGTTCATATTGATTGATATCAGATCTGATCCGTGCCAGTCCATATTGGTCATGACAGAATCTGTAAATACACACTGTTTCATATTAACCCCGATAAAGGTCGTATCATTAAAAACCGATTCATCGAAAAAGCACATTTGAAATATGGAGTTGTCAAAACGGCAGTTGATCCACTGGGTATGGTGAAAATAGCAGTCAAAGAAACTTTTATTTCTCAGATCCAGATCCTTGAATGTAAGGCCCGGCGCTTTGATATCCCGGATTATGCTCCTTTCCTGAAGCAGAGCCGAAAAGTGACCGACACTGTCCCATTTCTGGTGTGCACTGCAGAGTCTTGATGTGGGAGTAACAGGGTTGAAGCAGTCCGGATGTGAGCAGATATCCAAATCAAACATACTACAGTATGTAATTTATTGCCTTTTTTTTTACAAGGGGGTAATATCCGTTTATGGGTAATTGTTATTTCTGCGGTGCCTCTTTTTATGAGAGGGTATACAAAAACACGCTCTGTTCCGGTTGCGGCAGAGAGCTGAAAATCTGCAAGAACTGCGCACATTACGATCCTTCGGCTCATCATGAATGCAGAGAACCCCAGGCGGAATTTGTTCAGGATAAGGAACGGGCCAATTTCTGTGACTATTTTGCCCCCCGTGCGGATGGTGGAAAGAACGGATCCGGCAAGGCGGATGAAGCCAGAAAGAATTTTGAGGATCTCTTTTCCTGATGTCCGATTGCTCCAGGTCTCTGGTATTTATGGATTCGGGGATCGGCGGGATTCCCTATCTCCGCTGGGTACGGGAAAGACGCCCCGATTGGGATTATTTCTATATTGCCGATAACGCCTTTTTCCCCTACGGAGGCAGATCTCCCGGAGAATTGACGAACCGGCTGAAAAAATTGACATCACTTGCGATCGACCGGTACAGTCCGGATATTATCATCCTTGCCTGTAATACTGCATCGGTCACAGCCCTGACCGATTTGAGAAAAGAGTTTACCCTTCCATTTGTCGGAGTCGTTCCCGCGGTTAAACCGGCCGCAGAGAAATGCTCCTGCGGAAAAATAGGTGTGCTTGCCACAAAAGGTACTGTGGAAGGGAGCTACCTTCAGGAACTGATTGAGAAATTTGCTGACCACAGGGATGCTGTGGAACCCCTTGCGGCTCCTGATCTTGTACAATTTGTGGAAAATGAACTGGCAGAGGCCAGTGAAAAGAGGATCTTTGATGTGATCAGTCCCTATTTGACAGAAGCGGAAAAAAGAGGATGGACCTATATGGTTCTGGGATGCACGCATTTTCTGTTTTTAAAACCCTGGCTGGAAAAATGGAAGCCCCCGGGGCTCTCTGTTCTGGATTCGACAGAAGGGGTAGGAAACCGTGTTCTCTCTCTTCTGGAATGTCCTGAGGATGCAACAGCAGGAGAGGCATATTCTGATGCCGGCGTAACCCGTTTTCATCTCACCAATCCTGATGTCTCTGTGGAGAAGTATGTGAAATTTGTACAAGCAGAAGCCATGGAGCTTCACTACCTGGAGGATCTGCATTGAAAGGTCTTGTCCTGTGGGGAATCAATAATATCTATTCTGTCAAAAGCCTGGAGGATGGACAGATCCGGGAGTGCCGGCTCAAGGGAAAAAAACTGAGCTTTCGTGAAAAAGCCTACAATCCCATTTCAGCAGGGGATTTTGTCTCCTTTGAGGATGTGGACGGAGAGGAATCGAAAGGGCTTATCACCGGCAGGGAAGATCGAACCAACTATTTTGCCCGGTGGAATAAAAAGGGCCGGGCCCTTCAGACCCTTGCTGTAAATATGGATCGGCTTTACTGTATCGTTTCTCCAGAAGTACCTCCCTTCAGACCCCGTTTTATTGATAGAACTCTCATTCTGGCAGAAAAAGGGGGCCTTGAGGTTTCGGTGATCCTCAATAAATGTGATCAGACCGTCGAAAAAGATGTCCTGCTCAGACTGGAGTATTTTCAGAAGCTGGGTGTGCCTGTCCTGTACACCTCTGCCGAATCAGGAGAAGGGGTTGATACCCTGAAAGAGGAAATATCCGGAAAAACCGTAGGCTTTGCCGGTCAGTCGGGGGTAGGGAAATCCACCCTGCTCAACGCTCTGATCCCCGGTGCCGGACAGAAAACTGCCGAAGTTTCCCGCAAGATGGCACGGGGAAAACATACCACCAACTTTGCTGTCATGATCCCATATGCGGATTCAGACGGATATATTATTGACACGCCGGGAATCCGCGAGCTGTTGCTCTGGGGCATTGAAAGCTGTGACCTGGATCACTGGTTTCCGGATTTTCTTCCCTTTGAAGAGTCCTGCAGTTTTGCCGGCTGCCGGCATATTCATGAACCGGGATGTGCTGTGAAGAAAGCTGTGGAAGAAGGAATTATAAATGAAGACCGCTATGAGAGTTACACAAGGATGTTTCTGGAATTAAATGAGTCGGAGGACCGTTATTAAAGAAAACTCCTGAAATCTGCGGATTTTCTGTTCTGGTTTGACTCGCATCAAAAGATCGATTGCGGCAATTATTAAAAATATGCTATATATAAACAGGATCAATTAATGAGACTGATAAAACCGATACATCTTTCTTTTTTTATTCTCCTCTTTTCCCTTATGTCCTGCCTCTCTGTGGAAGCAGATATGGTAATCCGGCCGGATGGAGGAGGGACCGTTCTTCTGGATTATACTGTAGACAGAAGTTTTGCGGGAATACAGAAGGATTCCAATCCCCGGGGACGGTTGATCTCCCTCCCTTTGGGTCAGGAAGAGTTTTCCGGCAGAGCTGCTGCTGCCGGTGGTATCATTATCCGCAGTCTCTCAGGGAATAATGAGCTGGAAACTCTGACAGTTATCTCTGATTTCAACTATGAAAACTACAGTTCACTGGAAAATATCATAGGTTTTCCAGTGGAATACAGTCAGAACGGGAATAGTAATACTCTCCGGTTTCATTTTCTTCATCAGGAGGAACCTGTTCCCCAGGAGACTCTCCGTTTAATAAGGGCGGCCAGTCTGGTTAACTCTGTGGATATCCGCATAGAGGTTCCGGGGCTGATCCGTTCCAGCTCTGTCGGGACAGTTTCGGATGATAACCGGAGTGTCCGTTTTTCCGGTACAGCTGACCAGATCTTTGAAACAGGTGAGTTCCTCTGGGAACTCCAGTGGATTGACCGATGAAGCATCATAAGCTGAGAGAGTGGGAAAGAAAGCTGAAAAATATCTGCGATGAAGCGGATGCTTTGCTTGAAGACCGTTTCGGCCGGATGTATCGGCTGAGAACCAACAGACCCGAGAGGGGTGAAACCGATAACCCGGAAATGGACGGCCTTTTTAACGTTCAGGCTGTATTCACACCGGGATTCCGGTCCCGCAGGGGAAGGGGGTATCTTATCGAAGTGGAAATTTCCACTTATGATGATGTGAGTGCAGAAGTTAAAGAGGATATCCGGGAGTTGGTACTTTCTGTTTTCAGAGAAAAGCTCCCTGAGGAATTTCCCGAAAGAAAACTTGAAATCGGTATGGATGGGAATATGATTAAAATATGGGGAGATCTCAATTTGGGAACTCTTTAATCATGGATCTTTCAATTTTTACCGGTACAGTATATTTTATTTACAAAGGGGGCTCTTGTGTCAGATAAAAGGAAACTGTTTCTGAAAATTCTCAAGGTGGAACTGGAAGAAACAGAAAACGATATTGCCGTATTAAAAAATGTTTGTCATGAAAGGTATGAAAAAGGTGAGATTACCCAGTATGTAGACAGGGAAAATGAAGCTTTTTTTCACCATGAAATTTCCTGTATTAAAAAGCTGATACCGGCTCTGGATGACTTTGATACCGAAAGCTATCAGGATAATGACGAATTCGTTTCTGGTTTAAAAGTCTTTCTGGAAGGTTTTGTTAAAGAGAATCAATTTCCTCATGCGATTTCTCTTATAACAGACCACAAAATACAGAAAGTTGTTAAATATATCTTTTGAAGAGGGTGAAGTCGCATGGATGTTCAAGTAAAGGAACTTATTGAGAAAATCAAGAATGACGGCGTAAAAAATGCTGAAGAATCAGCAGCCGTTATTATCAGCGATGCAGAAAAGAAAGCGGCTGCATTGGTGGAAAAGGCGGAAAAAGAAGCTGCCGAGATTAAATCCCAGGCACAGAATGAAGCTGCCAGAATGGAGCAGGCTGGTAAAGAAGCTCTGAAACAGGCAGGCCGGGATCTCCTGCTGGGTGTACGGAAAGATGTGGAAGAACTTTTTGACAAAATTCTTCAGGCCGGTACGGCTGACACTCTCAAGGGAGACAGTCTGAAAGAGTGTGTTCTTTCCATTATGAAATCCTGGAACTCCGAAGAAGTGAAGGATCTCACCGTTCTGGTTCCCGAAAAGCAGCTGAAAGATCTGGAAGGGGATCTGAAAAAAGAGCTGAAGGCAGAAATTGACAAAGGCCTTGAAATCAAACCTTTCAATGATATTGAAGCCGGGTTCAGGATCTCCTCAAAAGATGGAAGAGCCTTCTACGACTTTTCGGATGAAGAATTGATGGCAATGCTTTCAAAATATCTGAATCCCGGACTCATGGCGATTCTGGAAAAATAAAAGGAGTCAATTTTGAGTCAGTTTTATTATACTGTCGCATCATTGCCCATGCTGACCTATGATCTTTCTCCGGGACTGAAGTACAGGGACTTTATGGAAGACTGCCGTAAATGGATGAGTCCTTCCGAATGGAATATCCTTACCGCTGCTACCCTGGAACCTTCATTGGAGGGGGAAGTCCCGTCCGATGTGGCAGAAACGTTTCGTAAATGGGAGATCAGCCTGAGAAATGAACTGGTTCATCTGAGAGCCGCCGCAATGGGGCTCGAAGCGGAACAGTTCCTGGTCAAAGGCGAAAGATTTACTGATACAGCTTCCCTGGCGGCTCATGCGTTCAAGCAGGAATCGCCCCTTGATGCGGAAGAGGCTTTAAACCGGGGACGATGGCAGTTCCTGGAAAACCTGAAGGTGGGCCATTTTTTTGATTTGGATTTTCTGGTTTTATACTCCCTGCAGCTGCAGATCCTGGAAAGGAAGAGCTGTTTTGTTGAGGAAACCGGATTTGCCCGCTATCAGGAAATCTATCAGAATATCCTGAATCAGTTGGATGATGATGCTGTTGGAGTTGAAGAATGAAGAGTACTGGAAAAGTAGTCGGTGTCAATGGAAACATGGTGACCGTTGAGGTCTCCGGCGAAGTTAAATTGAATGAGGTAGGTTACATCGTAACCGGTGGCAAAAAGCTGAAATCCGAGGTTATCCGTATTAACGGCGACAGGATTCAGATGCAGGTTTTTGAAATTACAAAGGGTGTGGGTATTGGCGATGAGGTGGAATTTTCCACAGAGCTGCTGGCTGTTGAACTGGGTCCGGGGCTTCTGGGGCAGGTTTATGACGGTCTTCAGAACCCTCTTCCCGAACTGGCTGAAGAAGCCGGATACTTTCTGGAAAGAGGATTCTATCTGGATCCCCTGCCCAAGGATAAAAAATGGGATTTTAAACCTACTGTGGAAGTAGGGGCCCAGGTTGTAAAAGCGGATGTCCTTGGTGAAGTTCCCGAGAGTGCGTTCATACATAATATTATGGTTCCCTTCGGTATGCTGGATACCTATACGGTTAAATCCATCAAAGAAGCCGGATCCTACTCCATTACCGAAACCATAGCGGAACTGGAAGATTCCAGAGGAAATGTTTTCCCTGTTACCATGTCTTTTGAGTGGCCCGTAAAAAAAGCCGTTACCTGTTATGCCGAAAGGCTCAAACCGGTAGAACCCATGGTTACCCAGGTCCGTCTGATTGATACGTTCCTTCCTGTTGCCAAAGGGGGAACCTATTGTATTCCCGGCCCATTTGGAGCCGGAAAAACCGTACTGCAGCAGATTACCTCCCGTCATGCGGATGTGGATATTGTAATCGTTGCCGCTTGCGGCGAACGTGCCGGTGAAGTTGTAGAGACCCTGAAGGAGTTTCCCGAGCTGATCGATCCGAAAACAGGCAAATCCCTGATGGAACGTACCATCATCATCTGTAATACATCTTCCATGCCCGTAGCCTCCCGTGAAGCTTCTGTTTACACGGCGGTAACCCTGGCGGAATACTACAGGCAGATGGGGCTGGATGTTCTTCTTCTGGCCGACTCTACATCCCGTTGGGCTCAGGCCATGAGGGAGATGTCCGGCCGTCTGGAAGAGATTCCCGGTGAGGAAGCCTTCCCTGCCTATCTGGAGTCCACAATTGCCGGTTTCTATGAACGGGCCGGAATTGTCAGGCTCCGGGACGGAAGAAAAGGTTCTGTTACCATCGGGGGCACAGTTTCTCCTGCGGGCGGAAACTTTGAAGAGCCCGTAACCCAGGCCACTTTGAAAGTTGTGGGAGCTTTCCACGGACTTTCCAGGGAAAGATCCGATGCCCGTAAATATCCTGCGATCCATCCCATTGAATCCTGGAGTAAGTACAGCGGTATCATTGATCCGGAACAGACAAAATATGCATACAGCATTTTATTCAGAGCGAATGAAATTGAATCCATGATGAAAGTTGTCGGTGAGGAAGGAACCTCGCTGCAGGATTTTATCCTTTTTCAGAAAGGAGAACTTCTGGATGCCACCTACTTTCAGCAGAACTCTTTTGACCCTGTTGATGCGGCCGTTAATCCGGACAGACAGAAATATGTGTTCAACCTCATGATGGAAATCCTCACTGCAGAGCTGGATCTCAGCAGCAAAGAGGAAGCCCGAAACTGGTTTAACCAGCTCCGTCAGATTGTTCTGGACTTCAACGGTTCCGAATGGAAAAGCGACGACTTCAACAAGCTGGAGGATCAGCTGAAAAAGACCGTGGCCGAGAAAAAAATCCGGGTGGATGAGAATGCCGCCGCCTTGATGGGGAGTAACTGAGGTTTAATATGAGAAAAGTTTACAGCAAAATTGATTCAATCGTTGGAAACGTCATCACAGTTAAGGCCGACGGAGTCCGATACGGAGACCTGGCGGAAATTAAAACTTCCTTTGGAGATTCTCTGGCGGAAGTTATCAAACTGGATGATGAAAATGTTTCCCTTCAGGTTTTTGCCGGTGGTAGAGGTATTTCGACCGGTGATGAAGTCCGCTTCCTGGGACATCCCATGCAGGTTTCCTTTTCTGACAATCTGATGGGAAGGATCTTTAACGGTTCAGGCGTTCCCAGAGACAATGGTCCTACTCTGAATGAAAATATGATTCCCATTGGAGGACCTTCTTTCAACCCGGCCAACAGAATCATTCCCAAGAACATGATCCGGACCGGTATTCCCATGATCGACCTTTTCAATACCCTTGTGGAATCTCAGAAGCTTCCGATTTTCTCCGCGTCAGGAGAGCCTTACAATGAGCTTCTGGCCCGGATTGCCATGCAGGCGGAAGTAGATATGATCATTCTGGGAGGAACGGGACTGAAATATGATGACTACCTTTTCTTCCGGGATACTCTGGAAGAGGGAGGAGCTCTGAGCAGAACCATTATGTTTATTCATACTGCGGCAGACCCCGTTGTAGAATGTCTGATGGTACCGGACGTGTCTCTGGCTGTAGCCGAGAAATTTGCCCTTCAGGGGAAAAAGGTTCTCGTTCTTCTGACAGACATGACCAACTTCGCCGATGCCATGAAAGAGATCGCCATTACTCAGGAACAGGTACCTTCCAATAGAGGTTACCCCGGAGACCTTTACTCTCAGCTGGCGTCCCGTTATGAAAAAGCGGTGGATATTGAAGGTTCCGGCTCCATTACCATCCTGGGGGTCACCACCATGCCCGGTGACGATGTAACCCATCCGGTTCCCGACAATACCGGCTATATTACAGAGGGACAGTACTACCTGAAAAACGGAAGAATAGAGCCTTTCGGTTCTCTTTCCCGTCTGAAACAGCAGGTAAATGATAAAACCAGAGAGGACCACAGGGCTCTGATGGATGGTATGATCAAATTGTACGCATCCTACAAGGAGTCTGTTGAGAAACAGTCCATGGGATTCAATA
>CAXXQW010000008.1:0-106566 GCA_963677615.2 Oceanispirochaeta sp.
GGGTGACACAAATAAGGTTGATCTGAACCTGGATTACAGCTTCAACCCCAGCGATCTGGCCAAGGCCCTGATAGGTGGCATAGCTGACATAGCTGTACTTCCCGAACCCCTGGCGACCATGGCTGTCATGAAAAATTCCAACCTTCAGATAGCGGCAGATCTTCAGGAACTCTGGGAAGAGAGCTACCCTGGAAAAGATGTATTTCCCATTACTGTTATGGTTGTGAACTCCGCATTTGAAGAAGCCAATCCCGTTCTGACAGACGAGATCATGCTGGCCATGGAAGACTCCATCAACTGGGTGAAGGAAAATCCTGCTGAGGCTTCCGTTATGATAAGCGAGCATGGTTTTATGCTTCCCTCAGCTGTTGTGGAAAAAGCGATTCCCAACAGCAACTATATTTTTCTGACCGGGCAGGATGCCATGGATTCAGCAGACCCGTATTTTTCCGAGGTATTCAGGATCAATCCTGAAGCTCTTGGCGGATCTCTGCCCGATGAAGCCCTTTACCTGCAGTAATGCCGGGGAAAACTGACCGTTTCAGAACCACCTTCCTGTCGGTTCTGCTCTATCTTATTGTCTGGAAAATCCTCTCCCTTCTTATCGGAAGGGAGATTATCCTACCTCCTCCGGAACTGGTCATCCGGCAGGTTGTACAGCTTTTTCAGAATAAAGCTGTTTTATCTCAGGTTTTTCCCACCATGCTCAGGGGACTCAGTGGTTTTGCCCTTTCCTTTGTTCTGGGAATCCTCTTCGGAGTAGCAGCGGGTATCAGCAAAAGGTTCCGATGGTTTTTGAACCCTCTTTTGATCAGTATCCGGTCTATTCCGGTCCTGTCTCTCATCCTTCTGGCTATCATCTGGTTCAGGACTGAGCTGGTTCCTGTTTTCATCTGTTTTCTGGTAGTTTTTCCCATCCTCACAGGAAGTGTCGCGGCAGGGGTGGGGAGGATTGACCGGGAGCTTTTGGAAATGGCGAAAATTTACCGGAAAACACCCGTGAGATCTTCCGGATGATCTACCTGCCTTCCATGCTGCCCTATGTGGGTAACGCAGTTTCCACCGGTCTGGGCTTAACCTGGAAATCTGTAGTAGCCGCGGAAATCCTGAGTATGCCGTCAAAGGGAATGGGGACTTCCATGCAGGCTGCCCAGTTTCAGCTAGATACACCTTTGCTTTTTGCCTGGACTCTTTTGATAGTTGCTCTGTCTGCCGTTTTTGAAGGTCTTGTGGCTCTGATACAGAAAAAGGGGATGCTTTTGCATGATTGAATGGAAAAACCTGTCATTTTCCTATGGAGATCTGGAAGTTATAAAGAATTTCTCCCTCAAATTGGACAACCCTGGTATCTCTGTTTTACTGGGGCCGTCGGGCTGCGGAAAAACATCCCTGTTAAACCTGGCTGCAGGCCTAAGGCAGCAATACTCAGGTGAAATCTGCAACCCCTTTTCCGGTAGTCAGAGTTATCTCTTTCAGAAACCCCGGCTCCTTCCCTGGTTGAACGTGGCTGAGAATGTGTCTTTTGCCCTACCTTCTGATATGGGAGAGGCGGAGAGAAAACGCCGCACAGAACAAATCCTGGATCTTGTGGGATTGAGGGATTTCGGGGCCTATCTCCCTGGCGCCCTGAGCGGGGGAATGGAGCAGAGAGCCGCTATCGCCCGTTCATTTGTGATCGAAGCGGATCTCCTTTTTATGGATGAACCCTTCAAGGGGCTGGATCTGAAAATGAAAATGCCTCTGATTACTTTGATCCTCGGAATATTAAAAGAGAGAAAAACAAAAACCATCCTGGTAACCCATGATGTGAGAGAGGCTATCCTGATGGGTGACAGGATTATTCTGCTTCAGGGGCCTCCCCTGCAGATAAGGGAAGATATTTCCAATCCCTGTCCTGCCGGTGACCGCCATCTGGAGAACCGGGCCTTTTATGATCTGGAGCACCGGCTCTACCGTCTGATTCTGGAAGAGTAGTCTACTGAAGCTTGACGTAACTGCGTAAATTTTCCACTTTGGTTTCTACCAGGCCTCTGGCTTCGGCGGAAGATATAAACTTTTTAAACTTGCTGAATCCCAGATTCTTCATTACCACCCCTTTGTCTTTCAATGCTGAGCTCAGAATCGAATAGGGATGGAACTGGGGGCCTTTCTTGCCGTCAAGTTCCTCCAGGGTTGTTACAAGGGTTCTCAGGGCAGTCTGCAGAGAGCTTACTTCCTGAACATACCCTTTGCCCGGAAGGATATTGGTCTGGCTGTCTTCCTCTTCCAGGGTTACGTAACCGGCTTTCACAGCTGCGGTGATAAAACTGCTCCATCTTTTGTATCCAAGATTTTTCTCATCGAAATCCCGGTTGAGCATTTTCATTTTGATTTTCACAGATCCCATGTTTCCCGATTTGCCGTCTTTCTGAAGGATGCTGGCTGTTTCTGCCAGGCGTTCAAACCAGTACTGTTTGTCGTGTTTGCTCTTTCCCTGGTTCTGATCGTCGCTGTCGGAAGTATCCTCATCGTCATCGCTGTCGGGAATCAGCTCCCGGTAGTCGGTAAAGCTGTCGGCCAGCATCAGGAGATCCTGAGCGGCAGTTTTGATATCACAGATGATATGAATCTTTTTACCCGATTTTCTTAATGTCAGAAGGAGAGGGCGGAAATCACTGTCACCTGTGATCAGAACAAATGTATCGATATGGTCATGGTATCTTAAAAGCTCCAGGGCATCTGTAACCAGCTGCATGTCAGAGCCGTTTTTGTTCCGTCTTGTCCTCTGGTAGGGAATATGAACCATATAGAAGTGAAGACCTGCGAGTATGGGACCCAGGGAACGGAACCCCGGTTTGCTCCAGTCTGCATAAGCATAGGAGGTTACCACCCGGCCCTTGGACTCGGCATAGTCCCACATACCCTGTATCAGCAGGTTGTCATTGCTGGAGGGGGTTACGTTTTCAATATCCCAGAGGATAGCTACATTTTCTGTCATAAATATAATATTCCTTAATTTGCCGGAAGGCTTCTTTAACCATCCAGCTTCAATTTGTCTTATCTGTTGTTACTATTAAAATACCATGTTTTCAGGGGAAAACCTAGAAAAGGTACACTAAAGATTTGTTTTACAGGTTTATTTTTTACAGTGGAGACACTATTCAGTCAGTAGAGACGCGATTTAGCGCGTCTATCAACATGAATTGTGTGAACAGGGATCCCAATAAAAAAAAACCCATCCGGAAAGGATGGGAATGTTATGTGCCACCGATGAGATTCGAACTCATGACACGAGGATTTTCAGTCCTCTGCTCTACCGACTGAGCTACAGCGGCAACTCTTGAAGGACTATACACGCCTGTTAAAATTCTGTCAATAAGATAGGGGGATTTTTTCCAGAGGTCCGTCGATCATATCACATCAGACAAGAAAATCATGAAATTACGAGTGCATTGATTGATAAAAAAACCCATCCGGAATGGATGGGTTAATGATGTGCCACCGATGAGATTCGAACTCATGACACGAGGATTTTCAGTCCTCTGCTCTACCGACTGAGCTACAGCGGCAACTGATGTGCTGTATAATAGCGATTCACCCGAATTCCTGTCAAGCAAGGTTCTGAAAAAAATGGCCCGTGTTTTTTTCAGGGTCTTCTGATAGTATGATACGTATATAAAATAAAGAAGGATGACATGCATAAACTTGTTTTTTTTGTACCTGAAAGTCATAAGGAAATTGTTAAGGAAGCACTGTTTGAAATAGGTGCCGGGACTTTGGGAAATTATGGTTCCTGCAGCTGGGAGTGCGGGGGGACAGGTCAGTTTAAACCCTTGTCTGGTTCAGACCCTTACCTGGGAAAGGAGAACCAGCTGGAAACAGTGAGTGAATTCCGGGTGGAAATGCTTGTTTCTGATGAATTGATACCCCTTTGCATTGCAGCCATAGAAGATAACCATCCCTATGAAACACCGGCATTTGAGTTTCATAAAGTGTATTTGACAGGAGAAGAGATGGAAGAGAACTCCTGGGTTTAATCCGGCAAGGTTAAATAAGACCTTTTGCTGCCTGAACCAGGGACAGGCCCATATGACAGGCCGTTTCGGTACGTAGTACCCGATTTCCCAGGGAATATACGGTAAATCCTCTCTCACGGAGCATATCGCGCTCTCTGTCACTCCAGCCTCTTTCCGGGCCGATCGCCAGGCAGGATGAGGATTTTACCGGTTTATACTCTTTAAGGGATGCCTCTGCTTCCATATTGTCCAGAGCCAGACGGTCCGTATCCGAATCCACCTGGTCGATTCCTTTGTAAAGGGAGTATAGTTTCTGAATCTCCGGAAGGATTGTTGTTTTCCCCTGGGATATGCCTTCCATAAGAGCTGTTTTATACTCTTCTTTCACCCAGAGACTGCTGGTTAAATAGGACTTTTCTCCCAGATCGGTAGCACAGAAAATCATTTTACCGACCCCCGCTGAAGTAAGATCTTTCATAAGCCTTCTGGCAGTCGGCGGCCTGGGAACGCCTATGATAAGGGTGATCGGATCGGGAAGGGGAGGGGCTTTCTCCTCCTGAAAGGTAAACTCCATGGCTCCGTCAGAGCGGATGCTGCGTATTACCGCGGTACCCATGGCTCCTCCGAGTATCCCGGCGTCAAGGGAATCCCCCTCACAGGCTCTGAGAATCTTTTTTATATGGATCACCCTGTGGTCATGAGAGGATAAAGGCGATTCCCATTCACCGGGCTGAAAAATAAGTAAATTCATGGGCATCATTATATACATCTCCCGGGAATTAGTAAATTTGATCTAAATGCCTGCCGGGGGGCTTTGTTTTTATGGGGAAATATGAGATAGTCCCCTCTGTTAACAGGAGTTAGAGAGAGTTATGGAACCATTACAGGGATTTCAGAGAAGTTACCTGACCAAAAAAGCGCATGATCTCAAGCCGGTGGTAATGATCGGCGGAAACGGTCTGACCGAAGCGATTGTCAAGGCGGTTGATCAGGAACTGGAAAATCATGAAATGATAAAAGTGAAATACGTGGACTATAAGGAAGACAGAAAAGATCTGTCTAGGGAACTTGCGGAAAAAACCGATGCTCATCTGGTAAGGGTTATTGGAAATATTGCTATCTTATACCGTTATCAGCCCAAACATGAGAAAAGGATCTATCACGTTCCCAAATCCCGTTAGGTTATAGTACAATACTGCGAGCAGGTTGTTCCAAAGGTGCGAGTGATCGCACCTTTTTTTGGTTGATGATTATATCCCATCTGTTACATGACTACTGTTGGAGCCTCGATTTACAGTAAGTTAAAGGGCCTTGGTATTAGACATGATAAATCGCATTTTTACTGATCTGTCCCTATAGGTCTAGAGAGATCTCTATCCTGCTTTACTGTTTTTCGTATTGCTGGACCTCTTCGTGTTTGTACTCCAGTTCGATTCCAACCCTGGCAAACATCTCTTCCGATTCTGCCCCGGCATGGTATTTTCTTTCACAGACAACCCGTGATATCCCGCAGCTGATAATCAGCATGGCACAGGTCCGGCAGGGAGTCATCCGGCAGTAGAGAGTTGCCCCTTCCAGAGCAATTCCCCTTTTGGCCGCCTGGCAGATAGCATTCTGCTCTGCATGAACGGTTCTGACGCAGTGCTGACTTTTATTGCCGTCTTCATGGATTACAGTTTTGAACTGATGTCCCACCTGATCACAGTGAGGCAATCCGGGAGGAGAACCCACATACCCTGTGGCGAGGATCTGTTTGTCCCTGGCAATGACGCATCCGCTTCGTCCCCTGTCACAGGTTGCTCTTTTGGATATGGCTTCACAGACTTCCATAAAATAGTCATCCCAGCTCGGACGTATATAATCTCCCAAAGGTCTCCTCCAGTGTTCCGGTTTTCTTTATTATAGTGACAATCCCCGGCGGGTCAAACAGAATTCTAAATTTCCCCTTTTCCAGATCCCTCCGGGCGGATTAAAATATAACGTAAGGGAGTGAAGAGGAAGGCGATTGTTCCGGACTCTTTCCTTCTGCAGAAGCTGGCCGTTAATTTTGATTTTCCGGTTTGCCAAAATAGGAGCAGGAAGTATGAATAGCAATGAATTTAACAGAAGCTGCAAGCATCTGAGAAAAAAATACAATTATGAGTGTACCGAAGATTTTATGAAGGAACTGGAAGATCTTTTTATCCGGGCTTTGGGGCAGCCCGATGAGTTCTCATCGGAACTCCTGGATTACTGTTTTCCCGGTTGTCAGACTGACGACAAGTACTTTGATAAACTGGCCGATATGGTAGACATATTCAATCTGGATTACGATGAGACTGTAGACCGTCTGGAAGAGGAAGACTGGACCTACCTGAAAGATCTGGTAAATTCGTGGGCTCTTGATATGGATATGGACGTTGTCACCTATGTAATGCAGCTGGTGGTTTCTGCAGGTGTTTTTCACTGATGGAAACCGATGGGGAGATCAGTCGGGATCTCCTCCCCCCATGCCTATACCGGCGGTAAACTCCCAAAGTCCTGTAACCCTGTTCCATCCCAGATTCATTGCTACAGCCGGGATGGCCAG
Source organism: Oceanispirochaeta sp. (assembly GCA_963677615.2). Lineage (GTDB taxonomy): Bacteria > Spirochaetota > Spirochaetia > DSM-2461 > DSM-2461 > Oceanispirochaeta. Next base: position 6,565 of record CAXXQW010000008.1, read on the forward strand.
GTTGTTAATGAACAGTTCAAGGCCGATCCCCGGGCCGTCGTAAAAGCTCCGTTCGACTGATTCGTTGGAATAGAATCCCGCTTCATAATAGGCTTTGGCAGATACGGTCCCTCCCGAAAAAGACCAGACTGGTATGTTGTAGGAGACCGAAGACGCCAGATACTCATCAGCCGTGATTTTATCCATGGGAAGGATCAGGGAACCGGGAACCCCGCCCAGACGGAATTCTTTCTGTACGGGGAGATCTCCCGAGCCGTATTGACTGTCCAGTCTTATAAGATGACCTGCCCATGGTGAAACCGCTCCCTGGAGTTTTCCTTCGATTACGGGAAAGGATTCTGTTCCGCCAAATCCCCAGTTCCAGGTGTAAACACCTTTGAGGAGAATCCCTGTCTCGTAGGGAATATCATAATAAAGATCCTTCCATTTCAGTTCTCCCGAAAGGGCTGTCAGTTCCATGTCGGGAATTCCTGTCAGGATGCGGCTTTCATCCCTCAGCCTGGAACTGTCATATTCCCAGCCACCGGTCAGAAACAGAGACTCTCCGAGAGGATATTCCAGTCCCAGACTACCCGATAGGGTATCTGCTTTATACTCTCTGAGGATTTCTTCCTCAGCTGACAGATCTTCTGTTTCATCAAATCCGGCGGAAAGCCCCGCTGTCAAGGTCATCCGTGTATTCAGAAACAGGGGATTTGAGAAAAAGCTGAGAAAAGAATAGCCGTCGGAGCCGTAGAAAAATCCCAGACCCAGGGTTTTGTAAAATCCCATCAGATTCCCTTCGATGACAAGTGCACCGGCTCTCCAGGAACCTTCATCTGCTACAGAGACGATAGGTACGGGAATCAGCGTCCATTTATCCTTAAGGTTGATAAGAATATCGGTTTTTCCGTTTACACCCCGGGCAATCACTTCTATCTCGGGGTTGAATATCCCTGTGCTCCTGAGTTTCTGGATGATCTGTTCCTTTGTGGTGGTATCCCGATAGATTTCCCCTTCCCTGATGGGCAGGATAATCCGGCGGATCACTTCCTCGCGGGTCCGTACATTCCCCTGTATGGTAATGCTGTTGATGCGGTTTTCCCGCTGTTCCGCCCCCAATGGAAGGAGAAAAATAAGCAGGGGAAGCAGGAAAATCATTTTTTTTGTTATAACAGTCATTTTCAGTTTACCGGATCAAAAAATCCTGTCTCCTTGTTATAGTTGAATACTTCGCCGGTTTCGATAATGTAATACCAGCCCTGTATGGCCAGCTCTCCCTTCTTATATCTCTCGGCGATATAGGGATAGCTTAATAGATGCTTCATCTGTTCCACAATGTTGGTCTGTTCTGTAAGCCACTCCCGGGCTGCCGGATCGTCTGTGGGAAGGTGTTCCTCCACTTTCTGTTTGACAGGTCCCGCCAGTTCGAGCCATTTCCTGGTATGGGGAATCATTTCGAACTCTTCATCAGTCTTGTGAAGGGCGGCGCACCCCCCGCAGTTGCTGTGGCCACAGACAATGATGTTTTCCACATTCAGAACCTGTACCGCATATTCTATGGCAGAGGTGGTGGATAGAAATTCGTCAGCCATCCGGTATTTAGGGACCATATTGGCTACATTCCTGACAATAAACAGTTCTCCCGGTAGAGTATTTGTAATCAGACTGGGGACAATCCGGGAATCGGAGCAGCCGATAAAAAGGGTGTGAGGCGCCTGTTTTCTCCCCAGGGAAGTAAAAAGCTCCTTGTGTTCTTCGTAATCTTTCTGTCTAAACTCGACGACACCGTTGATCAGTTTTTCCATATGCAGATAAGTATAATACAAGTTGGGGAAAATAAATATTATAAAAAAAATAATATATAGGAAATTCCGGGTACAGATGGATTATGCTTTAATCATTAGGATATGCGGGAGAACTGATGAAACATAATCGACTGCTGGAAGAACCAAGTCCCTACCTGAAGCAGCATGCCTATAACCCTGTAGACTGGTTTCCCTGGGGAGATGAGGCATTTGAAAAGGCCCGGTTGGAAAAGAAACCTCTCATTATCAGTATCGGGTACTCTTCTTGTCACTGGTGTCATGTTATGGCTCACGAGGTTTTTGAAGATCACGGGTCTGCCAGGTTGATGAACCGTCACTTTGTTTCCATAAAGGTGGACAGGGAGGAGAGGCCGGATGTTGATAGCTACTATATGACGGCTGTGCAGATGATGAGCGGACAGGGGGGATGGCCCCTGACGGTATTTGCTCTTCCTGACGGGAAACCCTTTTACGGAGGTACCTATTTTCCCAGAAGCACATGGCTTCAGATACTCCCCCTGGTGGCGGAAAAATATAAGAATTCTTCCCATGAGCTTCGGGAATCTGCCGAAAGTATCGGCCAGGGGATCAGAATTCACAGGAGCCGCCTTTTTCAGACAGAGAAAATGGAGTTCTCAATAGAGACTCTGACCGCAGCCACGGAAAAAATGAAAAAACATCTTGATCCGGTAATGGGCGGGGTGAAGGGGGCTCCCAAATTTCCCATGCCTGCTGTTTTCATTTACCTTTTAACCTGGGGTGTTATGCAGAAGGACAGGGCCGCTCTGACCCTTGTGGAAACTTCCCTGGATCATATGGCTGCCGGCGGAATCTATGACCGGGTGGGAGGAGGATTTTCCCGCTATTCCACCGACAGGGATTGGAAGGTTCCCCATTTTGAGAAAATGCTTTATGACAATGCCCAGCTTATCTCTTTGTATGCCCAGGCGTATCAGTATTTCCAAAAGGATTCCTATAGAAGGGTAGTGGAAGATTCACTCACCTTCGTTCTGGAAGAGATGACCTCTCCCGAAGGAGTTTTTTATTCGGCTCTGGATGCGGACAGTTCCGGCAGGGAAGGTTTGTTCTATCTCTGGAAAAAGGATGATTTGAAAGAGATTCTGGAGAAGGATTATCCCCTGGCGGAAGTGTGGTTCGGAATAGGAAAAGAGGCATTATGGGAAGACGGCTATAATATTCTTCTTGATTCGCAAACCTCTGAAGACGTTCTGTCCCCTCTGAACCCCGATCCGGGAATTCCTCTGGATGAAAAAAAGAAAGAGATTCTGAATACCCTGAAAAAAGCCCGTTCCCTGCGGGAACCTCCCGGACTGGATGACAAATCTCTGGTTTCATGGAACAGTCTGATGATAATTGCTCTGTGCAATGCATACAAGTCTCTGGGAAATCCGGACTACCGGACCCGGGCAGAAATGGCGGCCCGGGTCATTCTGGAGAGAGTTAAACGGGACAGACTGTTCCATACGATCCGGGAAGGCCAAACCTATATTGACGGTTACCTGGAGGATTATGCCTTTTTTATCCGGGCTCTTATCAGCCTTTTTGAGATCTCAGGACATACCGGATACCTGGATGGAGCAAAAAAAATGACCACATATGTTTGCGCAAACTTTCAGGCGGATCAAAAAGGTTTTTTCTATAATCTTCAGGAAGAAAAGGATCAGATACCAAGAGAAATGGAAATTACTGATTCCGTGATTCCCTCACCCAACTCCGTTATGGCCGAAAACCTTTTTCTCCTTTCCCGTCTGGACGGATCAGAAGAGTATGACCGGCTATTCGGTCTGGCTATGAACAAGATTTCACCTGAGTTGAAAGAGAACCCTCTCTATTTTAGCCATTGGGCCAGATTACTCCTTCTGGATATGAGGCCTTTTTATGAAGTTGTTATTGTAGGGAAGGATGCTGAAGAGGTGTCCCGCAAGATGCAGAGAGAATTTCTGCCTCAATGCGCCATGGCCTTTTCCATTTCACCCCGGCAAGGGGTGTCTCTTTTTGCCGATCGCTGGCAGGATGGTTCCACGTTGATTTATATCTGCAGAAACAGATCCTGCGGATTGCCTGAAACTTCTGTATCATCGGCATTGCAGAAACTCTCATAAAAAATGAATATATTGAAAAAATTATATATAGTTTGTATCTTTAAGTGAGGAGGATCATGCATGAGTGATACGATCCATTTTCTGGGCAAGCTCTCCCGGCTGAGTGTAAACAGATACCGATTGGTTTATCTGGGTATTGTTTTTGTAACAGTTCTGGGCCTGGGGATGTATAACAGGCTTCCCAGGGAGTCCAAGCCGGAAATTGTCTTTCCCACTGTAAAAATTACAGTCAATTATCCCGGGGCGAGTCCGGGGGATGTAGAGCAGTTTGTGACCAACAAACTGGAATCGGTACTTATGAGTCTGCCCGATCTGGAGTTCATCACATCTTCCTCCCTTGCCGGACGGAGTGAAATTCAGTTGGATTTTCTTCCGGAAAGCGATCAGGATAAAAACTATGAGCTTGTGAACCAGAGTGTGGATCAGGTAATAAAAGATCTGCCTGAAGAGGCGGAAGATCCCCAGGTAAGGGTTTCTACAACAGCTAACAGGGCCTTTCTCGTGATGAGTCTCAGCGGCGATGTGGACCCCGCAAAGCTGCGTGAGGTTTCCCGGGTTCTGGAAAGCCGGCTGCTCTCTGTGGACGGGGTAAAAGAGGTTCGCCTGTCGGGTCTCTATAAAGAAGAGATACAGATTATCTACTATCCGGCCCTGCTGGCTGAGTACGGTTTGACATGGGACAACCTTTTACAGGCTATCCGTCTGAACCATAAGGACACTCCTGCGGGAGAAGCCTCAATGGACGGCATGCAGTATTACGTGCGGATTCTGGGATCCCTGAGTTCCGTAGAAGAGATCAGCCGTATTCAGGTGCCTCTCCCCGGCGGGGGAACCAGACTGCTTAAGGATCTGGCCCGTGTGGAAATCCGGCCGGCTCCGGTTGGAACCATCTCCCGTAGGGCTGTAGGACTGGGAACTCCTGACGTCAGAATGCTCCCTTCGGCCACTCTCTCTCTTTACAGGGACGGAGGGACAGATATTGTCGGCCCCAGCACAGACGCTCAGGCAATTCTGGCAGATCTTCAGGGAACCGGGCTCTTTCGGGATATGGATATCCAGGTCCTTCAGGATGATGCATTGACTGTAAAGCAGGATCTGGCTGCTGTTCTTGAAAATGCCTTTTCAGGTCTGCTTATTGTCATTCTGGTGCTGTATCTTTTTCTGGGAATCCGGGAAGCTCTGATTACCAGCCTGATCATTCCCTTTTCCATGTTTCTCAGTTTTATTGCTATGGATCTGGCGGGAATGACCTTTAATACCATGACGCTTCTGGCTATGATCATTGCTCTGGGACTGCTGGTGGATAACGGTATTGTCATGGTCGAGACGGTGGTGGACCATCGCAGAAATGGGAAATCCCTTGTAAAAGCGGTCCAGGACGGAGCTGTCGAGGTCGCCCCCTCCATTGCTGCGGCAACTCTGACCACCATGGCGGCTTTTATTCCTCTCGCTCTTATGGAAGGGCGGATAGGAATGATTATCAGCGTCATACCTGTGACGGTTATTTTCATCATTGCCTCTTCCCTTCTGGTCGCTTTGACCTTAACTCCTGCCCTGAGCGCCCGCTGGCTGAAGAAAAAAGAGGTTGAACCTCTCCCCGAGGATGCCCCTTTTCCCTGGGGCAGGGAAATCCTGCTGCTCCTTCTTGTGTCCTTCCTTTTCGGCTGGGCTTTCTGGTCTGATGGAAAACCTGGAGTCCTGTCTCTGGTCATGACCCTTCTCATGGCTGTGTTTATGGGATTGCGGACGTATTTCCGGTATCGGAACACCGATGCCTTCGGGAATCTGGCAGAGGGATACAGGCGGCTTCTCTCCTATTTTCTCCATCATAAAGCATTCAGAGTCCTTCTGCCTGCGGGGATGGTGCTTCTCCTGGTTCTCGTATTTGCCGGTATGAGTTCAGGGTACCTTAAAATTGAACTCTTTCCCATTAAGGATGAAACCTCTCTTTATGCCGTAATCACAGCTCCGGAGTTCAGCTCTCTGGATAATACCGACAGGATCACCAGGCAGGCGGAACAGATGCTTATGACAATAGACGGGGTGGCAAGTCTTTACAGTGAAGTCGGGCTTACCTCCAGCAGGGACGCTCAGGTGGTTATGAATCTTTTGCCTCCGGGGGAGCGTTCCTGGACCACCCAGGAGAAAATTCCGGAACTGATGAAAATGCTCTCATCCATTCCGGGAGCAAGGATAACAGTAGGTACCCTGGCAGGGGGAAAAACTGCCAACAGCCCTGTTCAGATAAAAATTCAGGGTGATGATATGGAGGATCTGAGGCTGGCATCCGAAACCATCGGTGCGCAGTTGTCAGCCATAGATTCAGTCCGCGGCACCATCAACGATCTGGAGAAGGGGTATCCGGAAATCCAGATTATACCCAGAAACCTGGCGGCTCAGACTCTGGGTGTGGATTCCACACTGATTGGCAGTCAGGTAAAAAATATTCTGACAGGGCAGAGCGCAGGAATCCTGACCGTACGGGAAGAGGAGCAGGACATTCGGCTGATTGCAGATCCGTCCCTGACGAATTCGGTGGAGGATCTGGAAAAGGTACTGATCCCCCTCAAAGGAGGGAATTCTGTTCCCGTTACGCATGTAGCGGATCTGATTCCCACGCGGGGATACGGAACTATCAGGCATAGTCAGGGGCTTCGTACAGTAACGGTTATGGCTCAGATGCTTCCTGAGGCGAATATCCGGGAGATTGTAGCGGAATTCGAGGAAAACCGCTCAGCCGGACCTTCCCTGCCCGGGGGAATAGATTACAGCTGGGGGGGCGAGGCCGCCGATCTGGATGCCTCATTGGGCTCCATGTTCTACAATTTTATGGCAGCTCTTCTGATAGTTTTCATTATACTGGCTGTTCAGTTTAACTCGTTCAGTCAGACCATGGTGATCATGCTGACAGTACCCATGTCTATCATTGGAGTTTTTGCCGGACTGATAATCACGGGAAACAATTTTGGATTGTACGCTTTTATGGGAGTTATTGCGCTGGTGGGTATTGTTGTAAACGATGCCATTGTTCTTGTAGATACGATCCGGCGCTTGAGATCCGGGGGAATGGGGCTTGTGGAAGCTTTATCCGAATCGGGAAAATCCCGGTTCGCTCCGGTTCTGGCAACCAGTCTGACAACCATCGGCGGTATGCTTCCTCTGGCTTTTAAGGATGAGAATTTTGCCCAGCTCAGCATTTCCCTTATTTCGGGTCTTGTGGCATCTACGGTACTGACCCTTCTTATCCTTCCTCTGATTTATTACTCGGTGGATCGGATAAAAAACTCATTTCAAGCGAAAGTTCCTGTATTCCTTGATCAACAGGAGGAGAATTAAATGATGAAAAAAACAAAAAATACCATGATTACCTTACTGGCTTTCCTGGTTGTAATCTGGATGTTCTACGGATGCAGCGGGGAGTCAGTTCCTCCTGCCGGGAATGGGGAGGCTGAAAAGAGTGTAGAAAAAACTTCGGAGAAACCTGAAGCGGACCTTACTGTACCTCCTCCCGGAAGCCAGGCCACTCAGGAAAAATGGGACTCCTTTGATGAAGCGAAAAAGCAGGAATCCTGGGACAAGTATTTGGCATCCTTGACAGAAGGGACTGCAGATTCTTCTCCGGAAGAGGAATCGGCTCCTGTTAAAACCACTACTGAAAAGAGCGTAGCCGTTGTGGTGGCTCCTCTCAGCAAAGCTCCCATGGAAGTCTATTATTACGGACTGGGAGAAGTGGAAGCCGGAAAAGTTATGAAGGTGACGCCGCCTATCAGCGGAACCGCTCAGAAAGTGTATGTGTCTCCCGGTGATTTTGTGGAACCCGGGGATCTGCTGTTCTCTCTTGATAGCAGCGACTGGGTAAAAGACATAGAAAGAGCCGGAGACAAATGGGATGCCGAGCTGCGTCTGGCAGAAGTCCGTCTGAATGAGGCTGTGAAAACTTTGGAAAGCACCCAGGCATTCTATGACCGGGACCTGGTAACCAGACAGGAGCTGGATAAGGCGCAGCAGGGCGTTACAGAAGCCGGATTGAATCTGGAAAAAGTACGTATTTCCAGAGCAACCGAACTGGAATCCCTGCAGGATAACTACCAGTCCCGTCTGGGAGTCAGCAACAGCATCGGTTATGTCTCCTCTCTCAGCTTTTCCGAGGGAGAAGCTGTCAATACGGCTGATTTTGTAGAGATTGTCAATCTGGATGAGGTACTTCTCTCTGTAGAAGTCCCGGAAAGTATTATAACCCGCGTGGAAACCGGGGCTCCGGTTCAGGCCAAGGTCGCATCGGCTCCACGTTACGGAATGGAAGGTCTGGTTACCGGTCATAGCATTCTTCCCGAATCCAATAGAACCTATCAGGTGCGTGTGACACTGGAAAATCCCAATGAACGGCTCCTTCCCGGGATGTTGATGGAGGTTCAGATTCAGGTTTCCCAGCTTCACAGCCGCTTTATTGTTCCCCGCCAGGCCGTGGTCAGTGACGGTACGGGCAATTTTCTTTACCTTGCTGTGGACAGTGTCAGTAAACGGGTTCCGGTCACACTGGGGGCTGGCCGGCAGGGAATGGTTCAGGTTGAAGGGGATTTTACTGAAGGGGATCTTGTTGTAATAGAAGGGCAAAGCTATCTGAAACCGGGGACACCCCTGAATATCCGGGAAGAACGGGGTTACCTGCCGGAAAGGACAGAACTGTGATGAAAAATACCCTCCATACCGTATTATTAAGATTCTTTGTATTACTGTCTCTTGCTGCAGCAGGATACTCTCAACCGGCTTCGATAAGTTCAGATCCTAAGCAGCTGAGTTTTCAGGACGTCCTTGAGGGACTGGAGGATACTCCCGTCTACGGGGCAGCTCTCCTGGAATATGAAAAAGTCCTTCTGGAAGAGAAAAGTCTGGCTCATCCGGGAGATCTGGTTTTTTCACTGGAACCGGGTGTCAGAAGCACCATGGCGGAATTGATGGAACCTGACCAGACTACCCTGGATCTGGAAGGTTCTGTACTTCTGATTCTGGGCAGGAGTCTTCTGGAAGAGGAAAAGTACCGGGAAGCCAGGCGTCAGTCTCAAACAGAAGTTCTGAGTCTGAACAATACACGCAGCAGAACCATTTTGAACCTCTTCGGACTCTATAGCGATTTGTGGATACTTCAGGAGGAAGGAGCGCTCCTGTCCAGAGAACTGGATCTGGCTTCGGCAAAATACGAAGCGAACCTTCAGCTGTATGCCGGCGGGGCAGTCAGCCTGGCTATTCTGGAACAGGCAGAGGAAGAGCTGCGTCTGCAGGAAGAAGCTTACAGCGATAACCTTCTGGATCAAAGGCTTACCTGGTTTGAGCTCCAGAAAGAGAGGGGAGCCTCCACAGATATGTCTCCCCTAATTCCCCGTCTGGCTCCTGTAACCATCCTGATGACTGCAAAGGAGAAACCACTCCAGTTGCTGGAGCAGGCGCTTTCTGCGGACAATACAGTTCAGGAAAAACGGGATTCCCTTCAAACTCTGAAGGAAAATGTTTCCAGACTGGAGAAAGCGGATCTGGATATGGATCTGGCACCACTGGTCTCATACGGGGATTATGATTTCAGTATGAACTACAACTGGGAAAACAGGGCTCTCAATGTCAAATCGACCATTCCTCTGGCTGAATGGGGCAGTTCTTCCTCCCAGGGGGGGCAGGATTTCTGGACTTTCGGATTATCTTTAGGTTTAAGCCTGGGTGCGGGAAAAAAAGATTCTCTTGATGCTTATGTTCTTGAAAAGGAGATACGCAGACAGGAAATACTGCTGGAAGATCAGATTAATTCGATCGCTCTGGAACTGCGTACAACCTACCAGAAATATCTTCAGGCACAGGAAAACTATTCTGTTGCTGAAAGAGGTCTTATCCGGCTTGAAAGGCTCAAAGATGCTGTGGATACAAGATATGATGCAGGTCAGGCTCTCAAGCTGGACAGGGATGCTGCAGAACTCGCTTTAAAGAGGGGGCTTTGGAAAGTCCAAAGCGCCAGAGCGGAAGTACAGAAAACATACCTTGCTCTGGCAGCTATGGTGGAGGATATTACTTCTTATCTTTAAAGAAAGCTGCAAAGGGGTTATAGGTTTCAGAATCATCATCTGAACCGGAATCAATAAAGGTGGAAAAATCCTCTTCAGGTTTCCTGTCACCCCTTTTCAGGGAGATCCTTTTCCGTTCCAGGTCAATGCTGCCAATTTCCACGGGCAGTTCCTGGCCCTCTTTCAGTTTATACTGAGGGTTATTCTCTCTGGGATCCTCTTTGAGCTCTGAAACGTGGAGAAGTCCGTCCAGTCCCGGTTCCAGCTGTATAAAGGCCCCAAAATCGGTAATGCGGACAACTTTTCCCGTATGCTTGGTTCCTGCAGGGTAATTTTTCTTTGCCTTTTCCCAGGGATCAGCCTCAAGGGCTTTCATGCTGACAGAATGCTTATCATTTGACCAGTCCAGTGTCAGAATCTTGACTTCCACTTTCTGTCCCAATGAAAGAACTGAGCTCACATCATTAACGCGGGTTCTGCTGATTTCAGAAATGGGAAGGAGAGCCTGTATACCCCCCAGATCAATAAAAGCTCCAAATCTCTGAAGGGATGCTACGGTTCCTGTAACAGTCGTTCCTTCCTTGAGCTCCTGTTTCAGTTCCTGAACCAGTTTTTTCTGCTCCTCTTCCAGAATCGCTCTGTTGGAAACCAGAACGTTCCGTCCGTTTTCCTTATATTCCATAATTTTGAAGGTCAGGTGCTTTCCCACGTACTGGGAAGCATCTTGCACGCGTCTTTCCCCCATCTGGGAATAGGGGCAGAAAGCCCGGGTTCCTCCGATTTTGACCTCGAAGCCCCCTTTTATCTCTTTTTCAACAACACCTTCCACGGGAATCCCGTTTTCAAAGGCGCTTTCCAGCATGGCATTACCCGCTTTTTCACCGCTGATCCGGGTGGTAAAACGCATCTCTCCGTTCTTGGCTTCCAGAAAGAAGACTTTGATGGTTTCCCCTTCCTGAACAGTACAGTTCCCTTCCTTGTCAGTCAGCTCTTCCGCATCCAGAACACCTTCACTTTTTCCGCTCAATTCAAGAAAAATGGTCCCTCCGGAAATGGATATAATCTGTGTTTCAATCTGCTGTCCCGGTTCCAGCCGTTCCATATTGGTAATGCTGTTTTCAAACATTTCAGCAAAATTTTCTGTATCAGTACTCATTGTCTATATTCTCCTGTTTTTAGGTTTTATTACATTTTGGGGCTCTCTATCATATAACGTGTTAAAAAATATGACCAGATGGTATAGGCAGAAAGCATGAAAGATCTGAATTTCAGAGAACTGCTGATTCTCTGAAAATCTGTAAAGATGGGGAGTTATCGTGTATGAGCAATAAAAAAAGCCGCCCGGAGGCGGCCTTGGTAAAGACTGATTAAGTCAATCAGGCCTTTTCGTATTTCAGAGTTTCTGTAGGCTGGTTGCAAACTTCATCGGGACCATAGTACTGAATGGCTCCGGGGAAGGTGAAGGCAGTTTTCACGGCCCATTCGTCCCTTTTGGCAGCAAAGGCTTTGAAGGGTTTTCCATCCAGTTCAACCAGGGCTTTCTTGATAACAGGTTTCTGGGAACCGTGTCTCTGTTCCATATTCATCATCATGGTGAGAGGACAGCCACCGGGAACCCACTGGTCGGCAGGTTTCTGAAGATCTGCTACATTGGAGATGTAACCGGTCAGGCCGTGAGACATCAGGATGAATGCAGAATACCCCAGAGAGTAGCAGTAGTCAGAATCAAAGTTGGAGGGGAATGCACAGCGTCCTTCGTAACCAAAGAAGTGAGCCAGGGCATTGAATTTACCTTTGAAAGTTCCGGCTTTTGCCATCTCTTTCAGCTTTGCATCAACCATCTCGATCAGAAGTTTTTCTGTTTCGATTCTGGATACCTGTACGTTTCCATGGGGGTCTCTGTCCATAAGAAGCTGCTGCTGAATAGAAACAGGGAGGGATGCAAAAACAGACGCTGCGGCTGCATCCAGTTTTTCAGCAAGCCATTTCTGCTGTGCTGCAAAATCCAGAGCATTGAATTCAGCTTCGTGGTGAGCCATGAGGTCGTTCAGCTGGCCAATCAGTTTGCCCACTTCGGGGATAAACTCGATAAGACCTTCAGGAATCAGGGCTACACCAAAGTTCATTCCGTTTTCTGCTCTCTTGGCTACAATTTCCGCAATCTGATCAACAACCTGACCCAGGGTCATTTTTTTCTCTTCCACTTCTTCTGAAATGATACATACATTGGGCTGGGTCTGCAGGGCACATTCCAGAGCAATGTGAGATGCACTTCTTCCCATGAGTTTGATAAAATGCCAGTATTTTTTGGCAGAGTTGGAATCTTTTTCAATATTTCCGATCAGCTCGGAAAATGTTTTAGTGGCAGTATCAAAACCGAAAGAGGTTTCGATATATTCGTTTTTCAGGTCTCCGTCAATGGTTTTGGGAGCACCCACAACGGTGATTCCTGTCTCTTTTTTGGCAAAGTATTCAGCCAGGATGGCTCCGTTGGTATTGGAATCATCACCACCGATGATGACAACACCGGTAATATCGTATTTTCGGCAGGTAGCCAGAGACTGTTCAAACTGTTCTTCTGTTTCCAGTTTGTCCCGTCCTGAACCGATAATGTCAAATCCACCGGTATTCCGGTAGGCATCCATCATGGCATCATCAATTTCCACCAGGTTGCCTTTCATAATACCGGCAGGCCCGCCCAGAAAACCGTAGAGTTTGGATTCGGGGTTGGAATTTTTCAGTCCGTCGTAGATACCGGCAATAACATTGTGTCCTCCGGGAGCCTGTCCTCCGGAAAGGATAACTCCAAGGTTCATTTTCTTTCCGGCGTTTGGATTGGTACCTTTGACAAACCGGGCAATAGGATTGCCGTAGGTTTTTTCAAAAAGGCTTTTTACAGCAGCCTGGTCGGCAACGGATTCGGTGGGTTCTCCCATTTCGCAGGTAATGTTTTTGATATCGCCCTGGAGGACAGCAGGCAGCTTGGGCTGGTACTGATACCGGGCTTTCTGAAGGGGTGAAAGTTCACTCATAAGGTCATAACTCCTTTGTGTCGGATATGCCCCCGAAGGGACGGGGTGATAATTTTTTTGTTCCGGGTCTGAAAAACCTGGCTTTTCAGTAAGGTTTGCAGCCCGGTAATGCTGATGCTATCTATGTTTATAAAGAGAATGGGGGGGAAGGTCAAGGGAATGGGTAAAGAGTTAACGATTAAAAAACCCCGGATAAAGGCTATCCGGGGTGGTGTATAAATTACATTGCCGAGAACAATTTAAGAGCAGAATTATTTGAGAGGAACGATAAGTTCCACAGAAATGTCTTCAAAATCGGTAAGCTGCTGGTAATTCAGTTTGAAATCCAGTCTGTAGTCATCGGGAAGAGGAACATAGAATCCATACTGCATATTCAGATTAGAAGTCCAGTCAACATAATTAACCGTTTTTGTTGTGTCACTGTTTGCCGTTACATTACCGGCATTGTCAACAGTGTCTGCGGCTTTGAATTCGTTAGTCTGTTTTTCCCAGGTCAGTGTAATCATACTGCCCATCTGAAATCCCATAAACCAGTTTTCAGGTTTCATATCGACTGCAGATTTTAGGGTTGCACCAATTTCATTGGTAACAGTTTTATCCATACCATTCTGTTCCTTGCTGGTGGTTGTCACACCGCCAACAGTAGAGGAGTAAGAAAATCCTGTTTCATAAGTGTCCGCAATTCTCTGATAATACACACAGGTTTAATATTGAACTGCAGCCAGTCACCTGCTGGAGTATAGGAAAGGCCATATGCCGCACCGATAAATTAAAATAAAGCTTTTATACGATAAACGTATGTATACATTATATAGCTTTGTTTGTTTTTTTTTCAATTCAAATAAAAAAATTGCAAGGACTTTAAAGAAAAAGTTAAAAATATTCCCGTACATATACAGCAGGTCCGGCAATTTCCAGAATTTCAATGGTATCTTTCACAACCCTCAGGCCTGTCACATAGATATAATTTTCATTCCCATAGGGAACGCCCCAGGAGGCTGAAGAGAAGGGGGATCCTCCCAATTCTATCTGCCTGGTATCTCCCATAGAGATATACCCTTTCCCTTCCAGGTATGCCAGGAGCGCTTCATTCCAGAAATCTGCAGATTTTTGCGGATAATTCTCCCGGCGGGAGATCCTGAGCCTGACACCCTCGGGGGATACCGCCTGGAAATCCGGTTTATCATCCACCAGGGCAAATCCTTCGGGAACTTCCGCCTCAGGGCCTCCCCATCCCCTCTGTTTGTGCAGAATGGGGTAATTCATGAAATCATAGAAATCCACCTGGTTAATCCAGTCGAACCGGGAGGGTCTGACATCGGGGATGGTCTGGTTCTGAAATGTCAGAAGTACTGTGACCCGGGCATAATTCCGGTCGTTTTCCATCCTTCTGATCCGCCCCCTGTAACTGTCTATCTCTCCCATAAGGCGTCTGATTTCCCTTTCCAGGGTCAGGGTTCCTTCCACATCCGAGCTGTCAATATAAGAGATATTTTTGGCCAGGATCTCCTCCCGGGCTTCCAGGGCGGACCGGCTGCTTAATAGCTGCTCTCTCAGATCATTGGTGTTCTGACTGTAGTCCACAACTTCCAGGCTGATCTCCTCCAGGTGGTCCAGGAGAGACTCAACCCGGCTGTCGGGAATTCTGAAGTCGATCTGATCCTGGGTTTTCTGAGTAAAGTAACCTCCTGTGGATTCTGCCCATCGGGCAATCTGGTCTGATGCGGTCAGCCGGTCTTTCACCAGTAGCCGGGCACTGACTTCAAAAGAGAGGGTATCATCCGTTTCCTGGGACCAGATACAGGAGAATGACATCAGGAGGGATAAAATGGTGGTGATGAGCCTTTTATTCAGCTTTATCATTTGCATTCTCCTTCTTCCAGGGCTTTGTAAAGATCAGAAAAATCCCTGTCTGCATGGGGGGAGAATATTTCCACTATATGAAGTTTTTTACCGTCCACCACCAATCCCGCAAAGTAGCGGAACGGTTCTCTGTCCTTACTGACAAACTCCGCTCCCGCCAGTGTCCTGTCGCCGAATTTCAGATCCTTCTCCACCGCTTCCGCATAGTATCCTTCCAGATGATGAACAAGGGCTTTCTGCCAGAATACAGAATCACCCAGGGGAGAATTCTCCACAGTGCTGATGGACAGGCTGGTTCCCAGAGCATCTTCCGCCAGATAGATTTCCTCTTTTTCAAAAACAGCAAAATCCTCGCCGGGATTCAGTGTCACTCTGGCTTCCAGTTCGGATGAGACTGGATTCAGCGGCGTGAGCGAGGCAATCCAGCTGAAGGGGATTGTCCCCCGGGTTCCATCATCCTGCAGCCGGGGGATAAGCTCAACCGTGATCCTGGAAAAGGCTATTCTGCTGTCCAGTATCTGTATCTGCTGTTTTATGGATTCGATTTCTTCTGTCAGCCGCCCGATTTCTCGGAGTATCCTGGCCCTCTCTTCCGGGTCGGTGCTCCTTTCCAGCAGGACATAGAGCCTGTCCCGGGTGGCTTGTGCAGTGGCCAGCCTTGCCTGGATATCCATATACTGATCTGTCACGTCCCAGGTATCCACAGACTGATACTGAATGGATCCCATACCGAGAATCCTCTGGAAGAGCTCATGGAACTGCTCTGCCGGGACTCTCAATACAAGATAATCCCTATAGGACTGTTCCACATATCCTCCCGATTCATTGGCAAGGTCTTCCAATTTCTTGCGGGATTTTTCCGGTTCCTCCACAACGAGTCCGGCAGAGCCGTTGTAGATCCTTTTACGGTTCTGTTCCGGTTTTGCCTGTTCTCCTCCGGGTTGGGCTTCCTCTGGAGTCAGTTCATCTTCCATTACCAGAGTTTCCGCAAAGTCCATTTCGCTGCGTTTCATTGCAGGGGCAGGTGCTTCACTCTCCATTGCTGCTTCACCGTACCATGCTTCTTCTGCATAATCTCCTGAGCTGCAGGCTGATATAAAAAAGAAAATGACCGCTGCCATAAAATAAGCGGTATACATGAGTAGTCGTATTTTCAAGGGAATCCGATGTTTCTTCATATCTTAAAAATATACAGCAGAAAGGATTTGGTTACAAAAAATAATAGAAACCGTCTGCTCCCCTTCGGAGGCGGGGGAATTTACAGTTCAAAGCGTTTTACGTTTTTTAAGTGAATCAAATAAACAATTACACACCGTGATTTTTGCTGAAAAAAATTCGGCTATTGCTTGTTCAGGCCCCCTGCCCCTTGAGGAGAGCAGATTTTTTACTAGAAAATTTTCCGCCCTTTGAATCAAATTGAATATCTTTCTTGTTAATAATAATTGAGGGTTAAAAAAGTTGAAAAAACCATCAGTTCTCAATTCATCGAAACAATTATTTACACAAAGCTGGAGCTTCTGGCGAGAAGTATGCGTGAAAAACCTACAAAAGCTGAAGCTGCATTATGGCATGAACTTAGAAATAGAAAACTGGGCGTGAAATTCCGGCAACAGCATGTAATCAATCGATTTATTGTGGATTTTTGCTGTTTAAAAGCCAATCTGGTTATTGAGGTCGATGGGAACATTCATTATAAGCAGAAGATGCAGGATAGGATTAGAACTGAAATCCTTGAAACTGAAGGATACCGGGTTTTAAGATTTTCAAACAAGAGAGTATTCAATGATCTTGATTCAGTACTAAAGGAGATTAAAGAACTCCTTAAATAAATAGAAACCGTCTGCTCCCCTTCATGGGCAGGGTGGTGTGAAGGGGAGCAGACATTGGGGACAACGAAGTAATAGTCAGGGTATCAAACCGGCTAGATCCTCTAGGAGAGCACCATCATGGATGAAAGGGGTCTGATCCTGAGAGGAGTCACCGATCCTTCTCCAAAGAAATTTTCCATATATTTAACATATTCTTCAGCTCTCTCATTGGGAATGTATACCTGTATGGTGCCGGCAAAGCCTCCTCCGTGAACCCGGCAGGCTCCTTTTCCGTGCAGAAAACTTTCTGTCAGGTTCAGGGCCAGGCTGACGCCCTGTTCTTCCGGGGATTTTCCGGGATAGACATTCTGGAGGTAACAGAATGAGGATCTGCCGGAATTGCCGACCTGGTGGAGGTAGGTGGATATGTCATTCTCTCTGAGCGCTTCCACCTGGGCTTCCACCCTGGCATTGTCATGGAGGAAATGGAGGGCCCTGAGAACAGCTCTGTCTCCCGTTTTCTTTCTGAGTTCTCCAAGATATTTCAGGATCTCCGTTTCGCTTACTTCCCGGCAGTTCTCTTTGCCGAAGAAAGCCGCAACGGAATGCATCTCCCGGGGGATAGCCGCGTATTCCGGGGTAAGGTCAGCATGATTCCCTCCGGTATCGACCACCATCAGGGAATAGCCTGCCTTTTGGAAATTGTAAACCACAGGGGTTATGACAGGTGATGCGGGGTCTTTGAAATCAATAGCCACAATACCGCCGTTGGCACAGGCAACCTGATCCATAAGGCCGCAGGGTTTTCCGAAGTAATGATTCTCCGCATACTGCCCGATCTGGGCTATTTCCGTACTTGTAACCATATTACCGTTGAACAGGGTACTGAATATTGTCCCTACCAGAACTTCCAGGGCTGCGGAGGAGCTTAATCCCGAACCTTTGAGGACGCTGCTTGCGGTATTGGCCCGGAATCCCCCGGTTTTGTATCCCAGCTGCTGGAATCTGGCGGCAATTCCCCGTATCAGGGAGTCCGTTTTTCCTTCCTCTTCCGGGACTTTCTGAAGGCTGCTGATATCGATTTCTACGGGAGGATATCCTTCGGAATCCAGGATTATCCTCGTGTCGTCCATGAGGGACACAGCAGCGATGGTATCCAGGTTGATGGAACCCGCCAGAACCCGTCCGTGATTGTGATCTGTGTGATTCCCTCCCAGTTCTGTTCTGCCGGGGGTGCTGAATAGGCAGATATCCTGTTCTCCAAAGAGCCTGGTGTGTCTTCCGGCCAGTTTTTTCCAGCGCTCTGTCTGAACTGATTGATCCCCCTCGCCGTAAAGCTCGTCGAAAAGAGGAATCATCTTTCCTGAATCCAGGAATTTTTCAATATCAGCCGGTTTCATTTTTTTGTCTCCATAGCGGTGGTGTAGTGCACTTCAGTGCACTCCCGCAAACTTCGGGCACTGCCTTCTGCGGTGATATCCCTTTGGGGCATGCCAAGCATTTCGTACCCTACCATGAATTTTTTTACTGAGGCGCTTCTCAGAAGAGGAGGATAATAGTGTATGTGCATGGTCCATTCGGGATGATCTCTCCCATCTGTGGGTGCCTGGTGGATTCCCATGGAATAGGGAAAACTTGTTTGAAACAGGTTATCAAACCGGGTTCCCATCCTTTTCAGGGCATCTGACAGATCTGAGATCTGTTTTTCATTCATTTTATCAATGGACTGAAGAGGCTCCAGAGGGAGAATCATAGTTTCATAGGGCCACACGGCCCAGAAGGGAACAAGAGCAGCAAAACTGTCATTGTGGAAAATAATCCGCTCTTCCGCTTCCATCTCCTGTTTTATGTAATCGGTCAGAAGAGGTATTCCCTTCTCTTTCAGATACTCAGACTGCTGTACCATCTCCCGGGCAGGTATATCCGGGACAATTTCCTCGGCCCAGATCTGCCCGTGAGGGTGAGGATTGGAGCAGCCCATGACAGCTCCCCGGTTCTCGAAAATCTGGACATGATTGATATAATCCATCTGTCCCAGTTCTCTGTACTCATCCTGCCATGTTCTGACAACACCTTCAATCTGGGAGCGCTCCATCAGAGATAGTGTCAGATCATGCCTGGGAGAAAAGCAGATGACACGACAGATACCTCTCTCGCTTTTTGCCTGAAAAAGGGAGCCTTTTGACCAGGAGCCGGGAGGTGTATCTTTCAGAAGCGCTGCAAAATCGTTGTCGAAGACAAAAGTCTCTTTGTAATCCGGATTTTCATGGCCTCCGGCTCTCTCGTTCCCGGGGCAAAGATAGCAGCCCGGATCATATTCGGGTTTTTTATCCAGAACAGGTTTTTCAACCTGACCGTTCCATGGCCTTTTTGTCCTGTGGGGGGAGACTTTTACCCATTCTCCCGCAAGCGGGTTGTATCTTCTGTGAGGATTATCCTGAAGATTAATCTGATTCATTTTTTTCTCCCTGTTCCGGTTGTGATCGTTGAAAAACAATATGTACACGAGTACAATACTATTGGCAACAGAGCTTTGTCAAGGATAGAATAGGTTATGGATAAGAAAAATACCCGGGATAAAGTGGCCAGTCTGGCCGGTGTCAGCAGTGCTACGGTTTCCCGAGTCTACAATAATCCTGAAAAAGTTTCAGAACCTAAAAGAAAAGCGGTTCTGGAGGCAGCCAGGGTTTTGGGATATTTCCCTGATAAATCCGCCAGCGCACTCAGAAGAAAAGGCACAGGACAGATCTGCCTGGTCAGTATAAAGAAGGAAAACAGACCCTGGTACTGGGGTGATTTTCCCGGCGCAAAGTGGTTTTTTACAGATGTTCTGCAGGGAGTTATGGATGTTGTGGAAGCCTCCATGTACAGACTCAACATCAAATCTCTCCATTCTCCGGAAGACATAGGCAGGATCCGCTGGGAAAACGAGTGTGACGGCGCCGTTTTTTTTGATATAGATGATCCAGCGGAAGCTGAAGCTGTACAAGCCTGCTCTGTTCCTTCGGTTATCGGGCATCATACCATGGAATTTTCCCAGTGCCACCGCTGTTCTACCGATAACCAGGCTGGTGGTTATATTGCCGGGAACTACCTGAGAGAGAAGGGCTACGGAAAACCCGTGTATATTTCATACCTTCCGGATCTTATCCTTTCGAGCAGTCAGCGTTTTCAGGGGTTCCAGAAAGCCTTTGCTGATATTGAAGTACCCTGTATTCTCAGTGAGCCTGGAAAAAAAGGCGGATACGAAGCTGTCAGATCGTTGATCAGCCAGATCCGGGCCGGAAGAATCGACAGCCTGGGAGTTGTTAATGATATGACTGCTGTGGGAGTGATACAATGC
Source organism: Oceanispirochaeta sp. (assembly GCA_963677615.2). Lineage (GTDB taxonomy): Bacteria > Spirochaetota > Spirochaetia > DSM-2461 > DSM-2461 > Oceanispirochaeta. The sequence goes on from CAXXQW010000008.1 coordinate 26,568, forward strand.
CTGCAGGAGGAAGGAATCATACCCGGCCGGGATATAGGGCTGATCGGCTATGATAATATGCCCTTTAATTATGTGCTTCCCTTCAGTCTTGCCTCAATTGATCTCAGGCCGGCTGTACTTTATAAGGAAGCTGTTTCCATGCTGCTGGAGCTTTTAAAAAATGAGGATCATAACCGGGGGATCCGGCATAAAACTGTTCTGCCAGTGCTGGTTGAAGGAGATTCTGTCTGAAGAAAGCTATTTTTTCTGCTTTTGCCTTTTCTTATACTGGGGTGTATTCACAGCCCCCGGGAGATTGCTGAAAAAACGCCGGTTCTGTCTCTGTAAGAGGCTTTCCTTTCCAGATGAATTGTCAGAATCCAATAATCGTTTATAATACAAAGTATGATACTAAAAATGATTAACACCATACAGAACTATGCCTGGGGATCCAGGGAGTATCTTCAGAAATTGACAGGAATCGAGGAAAAAGGTCCTCTGGCAGAATTGTGGATGGGAGTTCATCCCAGAGGAGAATCCAGGGTATGCCTTTCCGATGGAACAATTGTACCTTTGTCAGATCTGATCCGTCAGGACCCCGAAAGGTATCTGGGAAAATCCCTTCAGATGCAGTTTGGCAATCTCCCTTTCCTTTTTAAACTCCTGGCCGCGGGAGAGCCCCTTTCCATTCAGGCTCATCCCAGCAAATCCCAGGCAGAAGAGGGCTTTGCCAGGGAAAATTCCCGTGGTATCCCTCTGGGTGCCTTTCACAGAAATTACAAGGACGACAATCATAAGCCCGAAATCATTTGTGCCTTGACACCTTACTGGGCTATGAAAGGTTTCAGGACTCCCGGGGAAATTAAAACGGACTTTCTTCCCTGGCTGCCGGAATATATGGCTCCTGCCCTGATTCCGGAAGAAGATCTCTCTTCAGAAGAGTTTCTCCGGTTCTTTTTTCAGGGCCTTATGACACTGGAAAGTCCGGAAAGGGAGTCGGTGCTGGAAGCTGCCTTGCTGTGGGCTTCACGGGAAAAGAGTGATGCCGCCCGGTGGGTTATGAAACTTCATGAGAAGTATCCCGGTGATATTGGTATCCTGGCGCCGCTTTATCTCAATACTCTGTGTCTGAAGCCTGGAGATGCTCTTTATCTGCCTGCCGGCGAGCTTCATGCGTATCTGGAAGGGTTCGGAGTGGAGTTGATGGCCAATTCGGATAATGTCCTCAGAGGGGGGCTTACTCCCAAACATATTAATGTTTCCGAACTGTTGAAAACCCTGACCTTTGCTCCTGGCAAACCCGAAATTCTCAAACCGAGACTGCTCCCCGACGGTACCTCTCTTTATGATACTCCTTCAAAGGAGTTCCAGCTTCTTCAGATTAATCTGAAAAAAGAGATAACCGCTCTCCATCTGGAGACGGGTTATCCTGTTGCCATTTTGGTTGTTACCGAAGGGTGTATGCGTGTGAAGGAAGAGGGAGCCGAACTGGAACTGAGGGAGGGGGAATCCGGTTTTATCAGCTCCGGTACCAGAGGGATTAATATTTCTGCACTTACAGGAGAAGCCCGGGGCTTTATTGCCAGGGCGGTACCCGAGTGATTATCTGGGTTGATGGAGATTCCTGTCCCAGGCCGGTTCGTGAAATCCTCTGCCGGGCCGCCAGACGGGAAAGGGTGGAACTGGTATTTGTGGCAAACCGGACTCTGCCTGTACAGACCCGCGATTCTATCAGGCAGATCATTACTTCCGCCGAAAGCGGAAGTGCAGATAACTATATCCTGTCTCATGCGGTAAAACAGGATCTTGTGATTACAAGGGATATTCCTTTGGCTGCGCAGCTGGTGGAAAGGAATATTCCTGTCCTGAACGACAGGGGGAAGGTTTACACAAAGGAAAACGTCAGGGAGCGTCTGGCTGAGAGAGATTTTAACCTGATGCTGAAAGATGCAGGGCTGGAAGAGGAGCGATCCAGGAACTTCGGGCCAAAGGAAACAAAGGCATTTGCCAATGCTTTTGACAGAACACTTCAGCAGATGCTCCTGGAAGAAAGATTCTCCAAGAGCAGAAACTCCCCAGACGGGTGAATTGAGTAAAGGTATTCTTTATATTATATTATGAGGGTAATAAATAATATAATATTGATTATAACTCTGAGGAAGGAGATTTGCAGTGAAATCAGTGAAAATGGCCGATGGCGTATACCGGATGGGTGTCAATATAGAACCGGGGAATCTTTTTGAAGGGATCTGGTCTATACCGGATGGAACTTCCATAAACTCTTATGTGGTAAAGGGAGAGAAAACAGCTGTTATAGATTTGACACAGGACAAGGATGATTTTCCGGGAAGCATCACCTCCCAGATGGAAGAGCTGGGTGTGAATCCTGATAATATAGATTATATCATTGTGAACCACATGGAGCCGGATCATTCGGGCTGGCTCAGGGAGTTCAGAAAGAAAAATCCCGCCATGGAAGTGTATTGCTCCAAAAAGGCTGTGCCCCTGGTAAAGGAGTTTGCAGGGGTTGAAGAAAATGTCCATGCCATAGAAGATGGTGAGACCCTGGATCTGGGAGCCGGCAAAGTTCTTCAGTTTTTTGAAACACCCAATATCCACTGGCCCGAAACCATTATGACCTATGAGCAGAGTACCAAAATACTTTTTGCCTGCGATGCCTTTGGTTCCTACGGTAGTGTGAATGATGCGGTTTTTGATGATCAGCTGTCAGATGACGAACATGCCTTCTTTGAAAAAGAAGCCCTTCGGTATTATGCAAATATCGTGGCATCTTTTTCCACCTTTGTGGAAAGGGGCCTGAAAAAGCTGGAAGGTCTGGAAATCAAAATGATTGCTCCCTCCCATGGCATCATCTGGAGAGAGAATCCTTCTGTCATTGTGAAACGGTATGCCCGGTTCGCCTCTTACCTGAAAGGGCCTGCCTGCCCGGAAATCACAGTCATCTGGGGAAGCATGTACGGCAATACCCAGCAGGTGGTAACAGAAGTGATCAAAGGGATCAGGAGCGAGAAGGTTCCGGTTCATCAGTACCGGGTACCCGAAGACGATATTGGTTTTATTCTGGCGGATGCCTGGAAATCTGCGGGGATTGTTCTGGGTATGCCCACTTATGAATATCAGATGTTCCCTCCCATGGCTCATGTTATAGATGATTTCAACCGGAAAAAAGTTCAGAACAAGAAAGCATTCCGGTTTGGTTCCTATGGATGGTCAGGTGGAGCCGAGAAAGAACTTGGTGTAGCCACGGAAAAGCTGAAATGGGAATTTCTGGAATCTGTCGAATGGCAGGGCGCTCCGGGAGAGGAAGAAAAAAAGAAAGCTTTCGAGAGGGGAAAAGAACTGGCAAGGCTGGTTAAGGAATTTGCCGGTAAGGATTGTGAATAAGTTCTGATTCCTGAAAATGGAGAGAAAATAAATAGATTTACGGAAGCATAATAGAGAGGATTCTCCGGATATTCCTGAGGATCCTCTTTTTTTGTTCTTTTATGTTAACAACTTATGCAAAAGTAAAAGATTACGTGTGTTTTGTGTGGAAATTATGTGAAGTTGGAAGCATAATATGAGTAACAAAAAAAAAGGAAAAAATCCATGCAGGCAAAAATCTATCAGATGTTTCCCCTTTCAGGGAGTAATATGGCAGTGACAGGTTCCTGTTCTCAATTAAATGTTCCGGAACTGACTTCTTTTTTACAGAATTTCTGTTTTCCTCTGGAATTAAACGGAAACCGGCTGGAGGTTCTCCCTGAGGTCTTGATGAACCATATTCACAATCTGGCAGATCAGACTCTCATGACTTTTGGAAATACAGGACGGGGTTTTCTGGATTCCATGGAAAAAGTTCTGAAAATGTACTATCGCTATAGCCTGGCCAATCCGGGGAATGTGGTTTTTCTGCAGGAAATCCTTGATGATGAAACTGAAGCTTCGGAGGTTGTATACAGCGGGTTGAAATCCCTGAATGAGAAAGTGCTGAAAGTTCTCAAAGATCAGGCAGCCAAAGAAGGAATTCTTGAAAACGCCGGTTCTATGGAAGATCTTATTTTTTTCATGCTCGATCAGGTCCTGAGAGTTTATCTTACCGAACTGGGAGGAGTCTGTACGGCTGTCTATAGTAATCCTGCCGGAAAAATTCCGTCTGAGAAGGATATGCTGAACCGTTTCTACTCTCCCATAGCCAGTCAGCTGAAGGCTCTTCTGGCTTCCTGAATTTTCATTCACTTATACCGATACTTTACAAAAGTCTGGACAGCTTCTATCATTTCTGGCTATGAGCACGAAAAAGACTGTTTATGATGAAAGCAAGATAAAAACCCTCAGCTCTCTGGAACATATCCGTTTGAGATCAGGGATGTATATCGGTCGTCTGGGTAATGGTTCCAATCCGGATGACGGTATCTATATACTTATAAAAGAGGTGGTGGACAACGCCATCGATGAATATATTATGGGCCACGGCAACCGGGTTGATATTACTCTGGAAAACAATAAAGTCCAGGTCCGGGATCAGGGCCGGGGAATTCCACTGGGAAAGATTGTAGACTGTGTTTCCATCATCAATACGGGAGCCAAATACAATGATGATGTTTTTCAGTTCAGTGTGGGACTCAATGGTGTGGGTACAAAGGCTGTAAACGCTTTGTCCTCCCATTTTCTGGTGAGAGCTTTCCGGGATGGTAAGTATGCAGAAGCTTATTTCCAGCGGGGAAAGCTTATAAAGGAGAATACGGGGACCGCTCCCGATGAGCCTAATGGAACTTTTGTCGAGTTTATCCCGGATACCGAAATTTTTGGAGAATACAGCTTTAATCAGGAGTTTCTGGAACAGAGATGCTGGAACTATGCCTGTCTCAACAAAGGACTCCGTCTGTATCTGAACAAGCAGAAATTCGAATCGAAAAAAGGTTTGTGGGATCTTCTTCATGCGGAAGTCGGGGAAGAGACTCTCTATGACATCGGCTACTATCAGAATGAAAAGATCGAATGTGCCTTTACCCACACCACAACCTATGGAGAAAGCTATTTCTCTTTTGTTAACGGCCAGTTTACCTCAGACGGAGGGACCCACCTGAGTGCTTTCCGGGAAGGCCTTTTGAAAGGGGTGAACGATTACTTTAAGAAGAACTACTCGGGGACTGATGTCCGGGAGGGAATGGCCGGGGCGATTGCTGTAAAAATTAAAGACCCTGTTTTCGAAAGTCAGACAAAGAACAAACTGGGAAATTCGGATATCCGAAGCTGGATCGTAAACGAGACAAAAGCCGGTATTGTAGATTTTCTCCATAAAAACCAGGAAGCTGCCAAGGCGATGGAAAACAAGATCATCACCAATGAGAAGCTCCGGAAAGAACTGAATGCCGTTAAAAAGGAAGCCAAAGCCGCTGCCAAGAAAATCTCTTTAAATATTCCCAAGCTCAAAGACTGCAAGTATCACAGACAGGACGGTCCCAAGGGCGAGGGATCTACCATCTTTATTACCGAGGGGCAGTCGGCTACAGGTTCCATGGTTTCCTGCCGGGATGTGTATCTTCAGGCAATTTATTCTCTCAGGGGAAAACCCTGGAATACCTATGGAAAGAAGCAGACCGAGATATACCGGAACGAAGAGCTTTACAATCTGATGATGGCTCTGGGAATAGAAAACTCCATTGAGGATCTCAGATATGAACGGATTGTTCTGGCAACTGATGCGGATACCGACGGGTTTCATATAAGAAATCTGCTTTTGACCTTTTTCCTCAACTATTTTGAAGAACTGGTTCTGGCAGAACATATTTATATTCTGGAAACACCCCTGTTCCGGGTCAGAAACAAGCAGAAAACCATCTACTGTTACAACGAGAAAGAACGGGACAGTGCCATGGAGCAGCTACGGGGTCATGAAGTGACCCGCTTTAAGGGGCTTGGAGAGATTTCTCCCAAAGAGTTCGGCCAGTTTATCGGGGAGGATATGAGAATCGTTCCTGTGAATATCAAATCCATGAAAGAGATTCCCGGACTTCTGGAATTCTATATGGGAAAAAACACTCCGGACAGACGGAAATACATTATGGAGAACCTTGTCTGATGGCTTATATTAAAGGACTATTTGACACTAACTTTATTGAATACGCATCCTATGTCATCAAGGATCGGGCCATTCCCCATCTGAATGACGGACTAAAACCGGTACAGAGGAGGATTCTGCAGTCCCTGTATGATGTGGATGACGGAAAATTCCATAAGGTGGCCAATGTGGTGGGGCACTGTATGCAGTACCATCCCCACGGAGATGCTTCCATTTACGGAGCTCTTGTAAACCTTGCCAACAAAGAGCTTTTCATCGACAAGCAGGGAAACTTCGGAAATATCTATACCGGAGACCCTGCCTCAGCAGCCAGGTATATTGAGTGCCGGATGCTGCCTTTTGCCAAAGAGGTCCTTTTTAATCCGGAAATAACCGATTTCGAGGATTCCTATGATGGCCGGAGGAAGGAGCCGATAACCCTTCCCAGCAAGATCCCCATGCCCCTGATCCTGGGAGCTGAAGGTATCGCTGTGGGGATGTCCACAAGGATCCTTCCCCATAACCTTATTGAAGTGCTGGAAGCGGAAAAATCCTGTTTGAGAGGCGAGTCTTTCGAACTCTATCCCGATTTTCCCACAGGGGGGCTGGTAGACGTGTCGGACTATCGGGAAGGAAACGGCAAGGTCCTGTCCCGGGCAAAACTGGACACATCAGATCCGAAAAAAATTACGATCCGGGAGCTGCCTTACGGTTCCACTACGGAAACCCTGATCGCCTCCATTGAAAATGCCGCCAGAAAGAACAAGATAAAAATAGGCAGCATCAACGATTTTACGACAGAAAAAGTGGAAATAGAGATTAAGCTGCCCAGGGGTGTTCATACAAAGGATGTTCTGGAGGGACTGTATGCCTTTACAGACTGTGAAGTCTCCATTTCGGTCAATCTTCTGTTGATAAAAGACAATAACCCGGTTGTCATGACCATTCCGGAAGTTATTCAGTACCATGCTGACCAGTTGGTAACCATTCTCAAAAAAGAACTGAAACTGGAAGAGGGCCAGTTGCTGGACAAACTCCATGCCAGAACTCTGGAAAGGATTTTTATCGAGGAGCGGATCTATAAGAAGATTGAGGAAATGAAAACTCCTGAATCCATTGTACTGGCCGTACGGGACGGTTTTGTACCCTTTCTGGACGAGATCAAAAGGGATATTACCGAGGAAGATATTGAACGGCTGCTGAAAATACCGATCAGGCGGATCTCCCTTTATGATATTAATAAAATGAAGAAGGAGATGGATGAAATTAAAGCCAGAATCCGTGAAATACGGGCTCATCTCAAAAACATTATTGAGTATGCTGTCTCCACCATTGACGGTTTTATCGCCAAGCACACCGATTCCCAGAAAAGACTGACCGAGATTATGTCTATCGAGAAGGTGGATATCCGTGATGCCGCCCAGAAAAACCTGAAAATTCGTTATAACAAAGATACTGGGTATATCGGATCAGATGTTAGCTCTGGCGTAGTCATGTGCGATGCTTCAGTTTACGACAGGCTCCTTGTTATCAGAAAAGACTGCACCTATCAGGTGATTGATGTACCCGATAAGCTCTTTATCGGGAAAGGCCTGCTTTATGCGGGGCTTACAGACAAGGAGACTCTGGAGGAAACTGTTTTCTCGGTGGTGTACAGGAATAAGGAAAACGGATACCCCTACATCAAACGCTGCAAGATTACGCAGTTTATTCTGAATAAGGTTTATGACCTGCTCCCGGAAGAGGGAGAATTTGTCCGGTTCACCACAAAAACGGATGTCTCCATTGTGGTCGATTTCAAACAGAAGACTCTCATCAGAACCGGAGCGGATACATTTCCGGTGGAAGATTATCTGGTGAAAGGTGTAAAAGCCCGGGGAGTCAGGATTAAACCCAAGGAATTTACCAGTGCCAGATTTATCAAAACATCCACTCTTGAGAAAAAAGAGTCTTAACCTCCTTTTTGTTTTTCTGATGATTCCCCTCTCTTTTCTTCCGGCTCAGGAAGGAGAGGGGGTGATTTTTTCATTCCAGCCTGCAGAAAAATACCGGGTTATTGAGAAATTCAATCTCAGCCAGTATGTAAACGGACGCTACACCGGCCATGTCTACAGAGAAAACAGGGCTTTATACAATGCGGTTCCCCAGGGGGATGGACTGTACCGCATTAGCGGAAGGATATACGACCTGGAGGAAACGGCCAGAAACGGCTTCAAAGTCGCCGCCGCTCTGAAGGGAGAAGCCGATACGGTGTTTACTGCCAGTGACAGAGGCTTTATGCTGGTGCCTGGCAGCGACTGGCCCCGGCTCCGTTCCTTTCCTACTTTTCCGGATGAAGCCGTTTACCCCGGAGACAAATGGGAAGCCGGGCTGGAGATGGTGATCACCTCTCCTGACGGCCGTACAAAAGCTGTTCTGCCTCTCTACTGTGAGTATACGTTCAAGGGAACAGATGTTTGGGAAGAGCGTCCTGTTTATGTTATCGAAGCCCAGTATGCGGCCCGCTACCGCCCGGGACGGTCTCCTGAGGCAGACAGTTTTCTCAGAAATCTGACAGGAAAACATCTGGTGGCTCTGCTGATAGATCAGGAAACCAGAGAATTCCTTTTGATGAAAGACATAATGGAAGAGGAGTATCTTTTTACTGACGGTTCCACCAGAAAGGAAAAAGGCTTTCTGTTAACTTTTTACAAAGGGATACAGCTTCTTGACCGCTCCGGTCTTTCCCGCCAGGTTCAGACAGCACTGGCAGATGCTCTGGGGGGATCCGTTCCTGACAGGGAAGATGCCTCTGCATCGGATATGAGCGGTTCCGGGAGGGGGGAGCATCAGATAGACCAGTCTGACCCGGGGTATCTGCAGGAAAGGATCTTAAATACCGAACCGGCTTCTGAAGGTGCCGGCTGGGAGCAGCAGATTTCGGTAGAAGAAAAACCCGAAGGGTTGTCCTTGAACCTGAAAAATCTGCATTTCCTTCCCGATCAGGCTGTGCTGCTGCCCCAGGATATCCCTCTTCTGGATACTCTGGCGGATATTCTGAAACAGGTTTCCGAAAGGACATTTCTGGTAAAAGGTCATACCGCGGATATTGGATCTCTGGAGTCTCAGATTGATCTTTCCCAGGTGAGAGCCAAAACTATTGTGGATGAACTTTCCTCCCGGGGAATAGATCCGGACAGGTTCCTCTACACCGGGGTAGGCGGCCTGGAACCGCTGGGAGACAATACCACAGAAGAGGGACGGCAAAAGAACCGCCGGGTGGAAATCATTATCCTGGAAGACTGAGGGTAAAAAACCCCAACCGCTTTAAAATTTTTGATTGTTGGTGTATTCTATATACCAAAACTATGATTGATCTGAAAACTCCTGTTCCCCATGTAATGGGCATAATAAATTGTACACCCGATTCTTTCTTCTCAGGCAGCAGGAAAAGCCTTCCCGGGGAAGCTGCCCGGACGGCTTCTGTGATGATTCGTCAAGGCGCCGCCATTCTGGATGTCGGAGGCGAGTCCACAAGGCCGGGATCTTCCTATGTGAGCCTTGAAGATGAGCTGGAACGGGTTGTTCCGGTAGTTCGGGCGATCAGAACTCTTGCTGAATCAGAGGGGGTTCTGATCTCCGTGGATACCAGGAAAAGAGCTGTTGCCGAAGCGGCGCTTGATGCCGGTGCGGATATTGTCAATGATATTTCGGCTCTGCGGGATGATCCGGAGATGCTTGCCCTGATTGCAGAAAGGGGCTGCCCTGTCTGCATTATGCATATGAAGGGAACACCCCGGAATATGCAGAATAATCCGGAGTATAGCGATGTGGTCCGTGAAGTACGGGAATTTCTGCTGGATACCGCAGAAGCAGCAGAAAAAAAGGGGGTGATGAAAAAAAATATCATCCTGGATCCGGGTATCGGCTTTGGAAAACGTCAGGAGGATAATCTGGCTCTTCTGCGCCATCTGGATGAGTTCGGTAAAGAGGGGTATCCTGTTTTGATGGGGCTTTCCAGAAAATCATTTATAGGGAACATTCTGGATGGGGCAGCCCCTGAAGACAGACTGATTGGAACAGTGGCTGCCAATGCCTGGTGTGCTCTTCATGGCGCGGATATTCTGCGGGTGCATGATGTGGAGGAAACCGTACAGATGGTCAGGATCCTGAAGGAAATTCAATGGACTGGTTAATGAACACCTGGATCCTGGATGAAGTGGTCCGTCCTTTCATCGATATCGCTCTTCTGGCTTTTCTTCTTTACAAAGCCTACAGCATAATGGAAGAGACCCAGGCGATACAGCTTTTAAAAGGAGCATCTATCCTGGCGCTGGTGTATCTGGCCGCCTGGCTTTTGAAGCTCAATACACTTCTGTGGATTCTCAATATGCTGGCTCCCGGTATCTTTATCGGGGTGGCTATTGTTTTTCAGCCGGAACTGCGCAGTATATTTACCAGAATCGGCCAGAGGGATCTTTTTAAAATACAGTCAAGAAACCGCAGCCTTCAGATGGATGCCATCACGGGTGCTGCAGAAGTCCTCTCGGGGAAAAGGCGGGGCGCTCTGATCGTTTTCTCCCGGAATGTGGGACTGAAGAATATTATAGATACGGGAACCAAACTGAATGCGGACATGTCCTCCAGTCTTCTGATCACTATTTTCGGTCATGATACACCTCTCCACGATGGCGCGGTGGTTGTACAGAACGGCAGGATAGCTGCGGCAGGCTGTTTTCTTCCCCTTTCCCGACAACCGGATATCCGCCGGAGTTTCGGAACACGCCACAGGGCTGCTCTGGGTCTGGCCGAAGAGACCGATGCGGTTGTTCTGGTTGTTTCAGAAGAGACCGGAGCCCTCTCTCTGGCTTATGATTCTCATATCTTTTATGCCCTGTCTACCGAAGAGATCCGCCACAGATTGCGGCAGCTTCTGAATTTGAGAGAAGACTCTCTTGAAGAGTCGGGAGGAATCGCTTGAACAGGAAGAGTTTTCTCCGTTCCATATTTGACAACTGGATGGCTAAAATTATCTCTATCCTGGCGGCTGTTCTGCTGGCTCTGATGTATCAGATCAATACTCTGGAAGAGAGAGTTCTCAGTATTCCCCTTACCATTCTGACAGATGAAAATTTCTCGGTAACCGGGAATTATCCCCGCAATGTCAGAGTGTCGCTCAGAGGGTCGGAGGAGCAGATTTTTTCTGTTCTGGATAATGAAATCACAGCCGTAGCAGACTTCTCGGATGCCGCAGCAGAGGGAACTTTCCGGGAACCCGTGGAAATACGGTTCAATTCCCAGCTCCCCCTTTCTGAGGATACCATTGAAATCCGTGTGGAACCCCAGGATATCACCATTGAGCAGGAAGAAAAAATCATCAAAAGCCTCGAGATTACCCCGGTTCTTGTGGGATTCCCTCCCAATGGGTACGAACTGGTCCAGTATTTTATCTCACCGTCCACCATTATGGTGCAGGGGCCCCGAAGTCAGATGGATTCCATAAAATCCATCAGTACCGAAGAGGTGGATCTTACCAACCGCTATGATGATTTTTCCCTTTCCACCCGGCTTGTCTCTCCGGGTGATAACGTCTATTTTCCCGGTGGTGATATCGTTGAGATCCGGGGTGTTATTGACGAGTCCATCATTGTTCAGACTCTGACCGATCAGGCGATTATTACGGTTGACCTGAATCAGAATCTGGTTATAACTGAGGCTCTCCCGGAGATCTCCCTGACCATCCAGGGGAGTCAGCTTCTTCTGGAAACCCTCAGACCCAGGGATTTCCACTTTTTTCTGGACTGTTCGGATATAAAACTGCCTGGTACCTATGTCCTGCCTATCAAGGCAGATGTTCCTTCCGGTGTTACCGTTTTAAAGTACTCTCCCAGAGAAGTTTCTGTCACCTTTGCCGATAACAGGGAGGCCGAATCTTGATCTTGGGCATAGGCATCGATATGGTGGATGTGAGCCGGATCAGCCGCTGGCTTGAGGACCGGTCCCTGATGGAGAGGTATTTTTCTCTTTTGGAAGTAGATTATATCCGGAGTCAGGGAAATGGCGCCGGACCTTCTCTCGCTGCCCGGTTTGCTGCCAAGGAGGCTTTTGGTAAAGCATTGGGCAGCGGGTTGAAGGGCATAGTCCTGAAAGATATCGAGGTAGTAAGAGGTTCTTCAGGAAAACCTGATCTGGCTGTTCACGGAACAGCCAGATCAGCCATGGAACAAAAGGGAGGGAAGAAGATTCACCTGTCTCTCTCCCATGAAGGAAGTCTTGCGATAGCCCAGGTTCTGATTGAAGGGGAGGATCATGGCTGAAGAGAAAAAAGTCAAACTCACATTCTTTCAAAAGCAGGAGACGGTCTGTCCCGTCTGTGATAATAAGTTCCACAAGGAGGAGCTTCTCTCCGGGGGGGGGCGGATGAATGCGGGTGATCTGACCCGGGAACTTCACAGAGAGTATCGGCCCACCTCCAAATTCGGAGCTGTGTATCCCTTGCTGTATCCGGTTACGGTCTGCCCATCATGCTATTACGCCGCCTATCCCAGTGATTTTGAAGCCGTTGACGGTGAAAGGATCCTGGAGCTGAAGGAGAGTATAGGCAAGAGAAAAGGGGAGGTGAAAAAACTTTTTCCCGAGCTGGATTTTTCAGGATCCAGATCTCTGGCAGAAGGTATATCCTCCTATATTCTGGCTATGATGTGTTATGAAAATGCGCCTCTTGCCATGGCTCCCACCATGAAACAGGCCCTGTGCTGTATTCGGGCCGCCTGGTTATCCATGGACTATCATAAAGAGGAGCCTTCAGAAAACTACGACTATCTGGCCCAGGTTTTCTACAGGAAAGCTGCCTATTTCTACAGCCGTGTGGTAACCCTTGAGCAGAAAGGGACTGAGTCGGTAGAAGGAATCTCTCATCTCGGACCGGATCTGGATAACAATTTCGGCTTTGACGGTGCTCTTTACCTGGCGGGCTATCTGGAGTATAAATACGGCCAGAGAAGTAATCCCGAGCGAAGGGGAGCCCAGTTGAAAAAGGCCAGGTCTACTGTCTCCCGGATTGTCGGTATGGGCAAGTCATCAAAATCAAAACCCTCCGCTCTTCTGGATCTGGCCAGGGACCTCCATAAAGAGATCAAGGACGAGCTTAATGAAATCGGAATCGACTCGTAATATCCGTCTGGATATCTCCTATGACGGGACAGCCTATCAGGGCTGGCAGATTCAGAAAAACGGTCCGAGTATCCAGGGCGAGCTGGAAAAAGCACTGGCTGCCATTCACGGACATCCCGTGAATCTTACCGGTTCCGGCAGGACCGACTCGGGAGTTCATGCCACAGGGCAGGTGGCCAATTTCTATTCAGATCATATCTCCATACCCGATGAGAAGTTCAGGGATGCCCTCAATTCCCATCTCCCCCGGGATATCAGGGTCCTGCGGAGCCGCCGGGTTCACCAGGATTTTCACTCCCGGTATGATGCCCGCTGCCGGGTTTACAACTACTATATTCTGAACTCCGATGCGGGATGTGCCCATTACAGGGACTTCTGTTATCTTACCAGACCTCCTCTTGATCTGGTCAGGCTCAATTCCCTGGCGTCAGTGCTGACCGGAACTCATGATTATACATCCTTTGCGGCTCTCAGAGATCAGAACGAAAGCAAGATCCGTCAGATCTACAGTGCCCGCTTTCTCCGGGAGGGGCCTTTCATTGTTTTCAGAATAGCCGGGAATGCTTTCCTCTGGCGCATGGTGAGAACCCTTGTGGGGACTCTTATTCAACTTGACCAGGAAAAGGCTGACCCTTCGCAAATGAAGAGAATCATGGAAGGAAAAGACCGCTCTCTGGCAGGGCCTTCAGCTCCTGCGAGAGGTTTGTTTTTATATAAGGTGCTTTATGAATCAGAAACAACTATATACTGACTTCTGGAAACTCATCTCCCTGTCAGAGGATTTTATCAAATATGGTAAACGCTCGGGAGAGTATGTTGCTCCTGAATGGAATACTGCTGCCCCCCCGAATTCTCCTTCCGGGTCTGCTTCTCAAAAGAGCGGAAAGGAGTCTCCGGTGGCGCCCAGACCCAATACGGACCATCCGCTGGTCAGTGTGGATACCAGAGAGGCCTGCGGGGGGTGCGCCCTTTCCCGAATGGGGAAATCCGCTGTTCCGGCTATTGGGGCAGATAAGCCGAGGCTTCTTGTTCTCTGCGGTCCCCCTTCGGTAAGAGCGGAAGAGAATCATGTCCCTCTGGCTGCAGAAGAGATGGATTATTTTCTGAAATGGATATCAGCTATCGATCTGGATCTGGAAAAGGATGTTCTCCTTATGAATTTCCCCCGGTGCAGGATGCCCGGAAGCAGACCTCCCTTTACCGAAGAGATGAACCGCTGCTCCAGCAGCATTGACAGTTTTCTTTTCAACCGTAAAGTGGAAGCAATTCTGACTCTCGGACCGGTCCCTTCGGCATTCTATATGAATGAACCGGGAAGAAAAGTCAGTGAAATCCGTGAAAAAAACGGTTTATGGAATGGGATTCCCGTTTTCGCAACCTTCAGTCCCGATCAGGTGCTAAGTTACGATGAGCTGAAAAGGCCTGTATGGGAAGATCTAAAAAAAGTGCGGGATCTGCTCAATGGCAGTACCTGAGAAAAATTTCTACCTCCAGGTTGTCTTCAATCTGCCTCTGAACCGGGTCTATACCTATGGATTGCCAGAAGATTATGAAGGCGGAAAGGACCTGATCGGCTGCCGGGTTGCCGCCATATTCGGAAAAAGGGAGCTAACGGGATGGATTACCGGATACTCGGGGGAAATTCCCGAAGGGGTAAAAGAAGTTCGCCCGGTCAAACGGATTATTGATGATCAGCCCCTGTTCGGGGCAGCGCAGCTGGAACTGGCCCGCTGGATCAGTCTCTTCTATCTCTGTTCTTTAGGAGAAGCTTTGGCTGTTATGCTCCCGGGAGGAAGAAAGGAAAAGGATCTTCCTCCCCTGGGACTGGGAGGTGAAGAGCAGGTTTCCGCTCATAAAGAGATCACTCTGAGCTCTGAACAGGATGCTGCTCTAAAAGGAATTCTGAAGAGAGAGGACACCTTCTACTATGTCTACGGGATTACCGGTTCCGGAAAAACTGAAGTTTTCCTTCAGGCCGCATCCTGTATCCTGGATGAAGGGAAGACCGTGTTGTATCTCGTCCCGGAAATTTCTTTGACTCATCAACTGGTGGATTCTCTGAAAAACCGGTTTGAGACCCCTGTGGCGGTTTTGCACTCCCATCTGACTCCATCCCAGAAACTGAAGGAGTGGAGGAGAATTCAGAGCGGAGAGGCCAGACTGGTTATCGGTGCCAGAAGCGCTGTTTTTGCTCCCTTGAAAGATCTGGGAATGATCATACTGGATGAGGAGCATGAAAACTCCTATAAATCCGGATCGACACCCAGGTACCATGGACGGCAGGTTGCCATGAAAAGGTGCCGGTCTGAAGGGGCCGTACTGGTTATGGGCAGCGCAACGCCCTCAGTGGAAGCCTGGCACCTGATGGATACAAAAGCGGTAAAGCCCCTCAAGCTGACTACCAGACCGGCGGGAGGCTCCCTGCCATTGATCCGAGTGGTAGATATGAAGCAGTCAAAGAGTCTGCTCTCCCATGAGCTGGTTCTTTCCATGGAAAAAGTCCTGAAAGAGAAAAAGCAGATAATCCTATTTCTTAACCGCCGGGGCCACTCCTATTTTTTTCACTGCCGCAGCTGCGGTTATGAAATGCAGTGCCGTCAGTGCAGTGTTTCCATGACCTATCACAAAAACAGAAACCGGATGGTCTGTCATTACTGCGGCTATCAGGAGAAACCCCTTTCGGTATGCCCCTCCTGCGGTTCCATGGATGTGGGGTATGCCGGATTCGGAACTGAGCATGTGGAAGAGGAGGTGGCAAAGTACTTCCCCGAAGCGCGCATTGCCAGGCTGGATACCGATGCGGCCAGGAAAAAAGGGGTACTCCAGCAAACGATCTCCTCCTTCCGGGAGGGAGCTCTGGATATTCTGCTGGGAACGCAGATGGTAGCCAAAGGACTGAACTTCCCGGGGGTGAGGCTTGTGGGGATCGTTCTGGCTGATACGGGGCTCACTCTTCCGGATTTCCGGGCCGGAGAAAGAGCTTTCTCCCTGATTGTTCAGGTTGCCGGGAGAGCCGGAAGGTACAGCAGTGACGGAGAGGTTCTTATTCAGAGTTTTCGTCCGGAAAATCCTGCCATAGCCCTGGCGGCATCGGGAGACTGGGATGAGTTCTATCAGTATGAGAGAGACGCCCGGCAGGTTCTGGGTTTCCCCCCTTTTTCCCGGCTGATACGAATTGTTCATCGGGGGAAGCAGCAGGGGAAAGTGCGGCAGAGCCTGGAAGAGCTGACAAACCGTCTCCGGCATGCCGGAGCGGGAGACTGCATGGGTCCCGCAGAGTGCCCTCTGGGGGTTATTGCGGGGAATTACAGATTCCATACCATCCTGCGTTCTGTGGATTTTTCGCGGGATCATAATCTGGTCAGTCAAATCCTGGAAGCTTATCCGGCTCCTTTCGGAGTATACCGGGAGATCGATGTGGATCCTGTACAGCTCCTGTAGTTCGAATTGACTTTCCCCGGAGTGTTTTAGTACTATGGAACCATAGAAGGCTGGTGTAAAACATCTGCCCTGAGGAATGAAAATGGATATATATACAATAGATATAGAAGAGCAGCTCAATGTATTGAGGAGCACCTCTGAAAAAGTCAAAGAGATCGATCAGGATCTTATCGATTATATGGACAGGATGGTGGAAGCTATTCAGGGAGTGGGTATCGGTCTGGCGGCTCCGCAGGTCGGACGCAACGAGAGGTTTTTTGTGGTCCAGATTGATAAGGGAAATCCCTTTTATTTTATCAATCCTGAAATTATCGGAACCAGCGAAGAGCTCTCTTCCTATGAGGAAGGCTGTCTGAGTATTCCCGGCATGTACGGCGATGTAAAACGTCCGGCGGCCATTCAGATTCAGGCATGGAACAGAAGGGGCCGGCCCTTTACCATGGAAGCCGATGGCCTGATGGCTACGGTTATTCAGCATGAGTTCGACCATCTGAACGGTGTTATGTTTATCGATCATCTCTCGGACCGGAAAAAGGAAAAACTTCTTAAGAAATATATGAAGACCCTGGAGACCCCATGAGGATTCTCTTTGCGGGAACTCCTGATATTGCTGTTCCTTCCCTAAGAACCCTGGCGGAACATCATGATGTTGTGGCTGTGCTGACCAATCCTGACAGGACAAAAGGGCGGGGCAGGAAGGTTATGGCTTCTCCGGTAAAGGAAGCGGCCCTGGAACTGGGCCTTCCTATACTCCAGCCCCACAAGCTGGATCAAGAGTTCAGAGACTCTGTCGGAGAGCTGAAGCCGGAACTTCTGGTGTGTATCGCTTATGGGAAAATCTTCAGACAGGCATTTCTGGACCTTTTTCCCAGGGGGGGGATCAATCTCCATCCTTCCAGACTTCCCGATCTGAGAGGCCCCTCTCCTCTGAACAGTATTATCCTCAGAGGCGACCGGGAAACTGCCATCACAGTACAGACCCTGGCCCTTGAGATGGACAGCGGTGATATTCTCCTTCAGGAACCTTTAGAGCTGCGGGACAGGGAAACAGCCGAAACCCTCACCGAAAAGGTTGCTGCTGCGGGAGCGGAATACCTGCTGAAAGTTGTGGATGATATGGAAAAAGGACGCCTCCTTCCCTGTCCCCAGGATCATTCCAAAGCCACATTCTGCTCCCTTATCGGAAAAAATGACGGCAGGATCAACTGGTCGGAGCCGGCTGAGAAGCTGGACCGTCTTATCAGAGCCTATACCCCCTGGCCTCATGGTTTTACCAGCTGGAACGGTCAGAGACTGAATATTCTGGAAGCCCATCCCGCAGGCTCTTCTGAGGGATCTGAATCCCCGGGAACTGTTCAGGGGGTGGACAAGAAAGAGGGAATTCTGATACAAACTGGTGAAGGATTGCTGGCGGTGACCCGCCTTCAACTGCAGTCAAAAAAACCGCTGGACTTCAAATCCTTTCTCAATGGTACGAAAGATTTTATCGGTTCAGTTCTGGGAGATGCTGATGAGTC
This sequence comes from Oceanispirochaeta sp., assembly GCA_963677615.2. Classification (GTDB taxonomy): domain Bacteria; phylum Spirochaetota; class Spirochaetia; order DSM-2461; family DSM-2461; genus Oceanispirochaeta. The sequence goes on from CAXXQW010000008.1 coordinate 44,721, forward strand.
CTAAGTGGAACTTTTCCTTTAAAAACAATCCTGTCAACGACTCTCTGGTCAACAAGGAAGCCGGTGAGACTCCGGATGAAAAAGTCTTTTTCAGAAAAGCCTTATTTATCATTCTGGCTTTGACAGTCCTTTTGATCCTTTCCTTTCTGTTGTCATTTTTTATTGCTGTCAGGGGAGCTGAAAAAACCCTTGTTCCCGATGTTACCGGAGAACTTCTTATCGATGGTTTGATCTCTCTTCAGGAAAAAGAACTCTATCCGAGAATTCAGGTTCGTTTTACCGAAGACCCTTTGGAGAAGGATCATATCATCTCCCAGGATCCTCAGCCGGGCAGTCTGGTGAAAGCCGGCCGGCGGGTTAAACTCATGATAAGCAAGGGTGCTGTAGTAGATAAGGTGGGTGATTATCTCGGGAAAGATCTCCGGGATGTAAAAACCCAGCTTCAAACTCTCTTTGCTTCATATAAACCGCTTCTTGTTATTAAAGAGCCGGTTACCTACATTTTTGACGAATCTCCTGCCGGGACAATCCTTGCCCAGAAACCTGAAGGCGGCACTCAGATAACAGGGCTTACCGAAATTGAGATGGTGGTAAGCCGCGGACCAATCGGCGAATCCTACAGGCTGGATGATTATTCCGGTCTGAAGTGGGAAGATGCTCTTAACAGACTGGTCCGTTCGAATCAGCCTTTCGAGTTTATTATCAGCCAGGAAGAGTCGGAACTGCCTGTTGCACAAGTTCTGGAACAGCAACCGGAAGCCGGCGAAGTCATCCTTTCCGGTACTCCTGTCATACTGACCATTAACAAACCTGCCAGACTGGATCGGGATGAACGGTTTGGACTTTTTGAAGTGTCCTTGCCCGAATATCCCATTTCTGTAGACCTCCGGGTAGAGAAGGAACTCACCGGCGGTAATACCGAAACGATCCTGGAAATGAAGCACCCCGGAGGATCCTTCAGTTTCCCCTACAGGGATGAGGCCGGCAGTACGTATGTTTTGAAAATCTATGATGAAGAGATAAAAACATTTACTATTCAATAGAATTGTTTTAAAAGGACGATCTTCTGCTGATCGTCCTTTTTTGTTAATCGATCCGCTTTTCCATGAGAAAGGTTTTCTTCTGGTGAAAAAACCGGAGGAGATACTCCTGGATTCCGAGAAAAAATTCCCGCTCCATTTCTGTACCGGCTGGTGTGATGTATCTGTAATGCCAGCTTTCCCACATATAGCCTGTAAGATCTTCCAGTCCCTTGGGATATGTGAGGGAAAAACCGTACTTCCAGGCATTTGTATAAAGCCATTTGCCTTCCGGAGTTTCTGCAAATGTCTCGTCAATGGACCCGAAATCTATGACCGTTCCAAGCTGGTGCTGGGAATGTCCCGGTCTGGCTGAGTATCTTTCTGCCTCTTCCAGTCCGTCTCTCTCCACGTAACGGTTGAACAGCATCTTTTGATATTCATAAGAGCGGTAGGTGGAAGAAATCAGTAGAGAGAGGCCTTCCTGCTTTGCCGCTTCATTCATGGCAAGCAGCTGAGGCAGCACGATTCCTCTCAGTTTATGGCCTTGCCTGGATAAAGTGAGAATCCGGCTGTAATCATCCAGCTCTCGAAGATCCTCCGGGTTGTCCTGAGGTGTCAAGCCGGTTTCTTTGTTGACAAGAAACAGTATCTCCTCGCTTTTATCCAGAAGTTTTGCCGTCAGTTCCAGAAAATACTGAGGCCTTTCCAGTATTTTTCTCGGCGGATCTCTTCCGGCTGATCATCGATCAGAGCTTCCAGATCCGGAAATGTCAGGGAAAAGTCCGGGTGCAGAACAGAGGCATTAAGCTCTTCCGGAAGAGCCGATTTTTCTGAAGGCACTTTGCAGGAAGTCATGATCAGAACAGAAGCTGTCAGTACAAAAATAAAGGTTTTCAGGTTCATAATTGAGGAGTATACATGCTCTGCCGGATTACTGCAGGGGATTCGGTGGTAATTTTCAGGATTTTTAGTATAATTAACCGGTGGATTCCTTTGCGCTGCAGTTACAGAAAGCCCGGAGCAAGATGTCATCCGGTCAATATCAGGAAGCATTTCATCTCATAGTCGATCAGGATGTTCAAAACCTTTCATCACTCCTTAAGAAAATAGAATGCCTCATTGATATCGGTTTTATTCTGAGGGATGAAAAAATCCTCAAATATGGTCTGTATCTTCTGGAAAAACATGGAAGTGAGGTTCTCGAAGTGGAGGATCTGGCTCCGGTCTATTTTCTGAACCTGGCCAATCAGCTTACCAATATGGTGACCCTGTCCTCCTATGATAACGAGTTTTTCGGATATTTTGAGAGGAATGAGCTTCTCAGAGCCAGAGAGTGCTATGAAAAGGCTCTCTCCTATGAGAATCTTTCGGATGATCTTCTTTTCCGTATCAGGCTCGGCCTGGGACGGATCCTTTTTATTGCCGGACGAAGTGTGGAAGCCCTGGCAGAATACCAGGCTGCATTGAAAATAAAACCCGGAGACCCTGATGCCCTGGAAGATAAAATTCAACTTATGACTGTCTGCTCCGGATTAAACAGTTCCAACAGAAATGAGCTGTTAAGGGAAGCCTGGCACATGAGTTACAGGATTGAAAAGGAAGAAGATGACCCTGATCATGACGGAATGGTACTGCGAAAAAGGATTCTGGAGATTTTTTCAGACAGAGCCTTTCTGGAAGGGGAAGAAGAGTACCCGCTGCATAGCATCGTGACCAATTCTGAACCGGAACACCAGTATACCATGTTCTGTTTGAGACATAATCTGTATTTGAATCTCTGCGGTTTCTGCCGAAAATGTGATTTTGCAGCAGGAGACAGAGCCCGGTTCAGCAGTGCTAGTCTTACTATTCACCCTCAGCAGAAAAAGCGGTATACATCCCTGTCTGTCAGTTATAGCCGCTTGGCGGAACTTTACAAAACCGGAAGGTTTCTGCTGATCGACAGTATCGTTAGAGAAGATGACAGGACATATGCTGACCCGGGAGGTTTAAAAACAGGTCTAGCCGGTTACAAATCCGGGACTCTTGACTATTATCTTCTCAGGAATGCCTACCTGCATGGGTGGTCAATCTGGGATGGTATAAAAGATTTCCTGGGGCTTTACTGGGACAGGATGGATTTAACACATTCCGGGCTGAATGATTTTTTTCACGATAGGGGAAAAATCAGGAAAAGCTGGCTCGAAAGCAATTCTCCCTCCTTTCATGCCCTCTATGATCTTTATCAGGACTGCCTGAAGGGAAATAAGATGTATCTTCACGAAACCTACAGGAGCCTTTCCCGGCCTCTGGCAGAAGGATCTGTCATTATGGATATTTCCGAACTGCAGGACAGAACCCTGGAACTGTACAAAATTCTTCGACATGCCATTCTCTATTTGGGCATTCTCCATGAAAGGAATGAGTACCAAGTCAAAAAATGGTTTTTTCCCAGACCTCTCTATAATTTTTTTATTACAGAATTGTAAGAAAAAATGGCAAAAAGAAAAAACTTGTATACTAAATAATTAATCTATTGCATTATGGTGTATTATATAAAGAGGGGGTACACATGACTGCAGGCAGCGGAGATATCAATGCAAGAATTTTTCAGCTGGGGCAGGAATGCTACATTATTTACCTGGGGAGCGACCGGGATGATGAAAATCCTTTCCTCAGGATTGGTAATGTCCCCGATATTCCCGAAGAACTTCATGAAATAACCTCACGCATTATCATTACCTCCAGCTTTACGGGGAATCCCTTTCAGGAGGTGGAATATGCCAGAAAGCATAAACTCTCGTACCTGGGGGATGTTGATGTTATTGATCATTTCAGAAAATTTTTTCAAAGTCTGAATCTTCCGGCCAGAGAGCTGACTGATTACCGGCAGATAAAAGACGCAGGAAACAGGCACACCCTCTATTTTTACAACAACGGGAATATTCATCTGAATTTCGACGGAACCCTTCTGTTTGATCTACAGAAGCGGGAGGTCTCGGATCTTCATTGTCTGCAGCGATGTGATGAGATAAAAAAACTCTTTTTGAAGAACCCTCTCCGGTATACAAGAGAGGAGCTGAACAGACCGGGATTTTTTGTCAGCCGTAACGGAAAATTCTATCTTTATCATAAGGAGTGGATGGCTCTTGATCTGGAAAATCATTTTTTCGGAGAGCTCGCCTCTCAGGGGATAGATCCCGATGAAGTGCAAACCGTTTTTTCTTCTGTTCCCGAAGAGAAGATGAGCTACCAGGATAGAGAGTCTCTTGTTCAGCATATAAAAAGAAGGGTTTTGCGGAAAAAAGATCTTACGATTCTTACAACCAGACCGGAAATTCCGGAACATCTGATCAGACTTTTCCCCGACGGGGGAACTGGAAATACCTCACCTGTCAAACCTGTCCTTCTGAAACCCGGTACAGGCTGGGAACAGAGCGATATGAAAGCAGAAGTCTTACAGGATATTCTGCAAGTCCATTTCGGATCGGAAAATGCCCTGTATATTCCCTTCGGAAAAGGAGAACCTCCCAAAACGGAAAGACCCGGCTGGCACATAAGCAGTGACCGTAAAACTCTAACCTGGCGCCCCGCGGAAGGGGGAGAGATCGAAATTGAAACTCTCAGGGGATACCCTCTGCTGTTGGAAAAGAAATTGCCGGATTTAGCATCCATGACCGGCAAATATCTGGGTTTTCTCCACTCCTATCTGGAAGCCTGGGAAAGCCGGGATAATTGGCAGGCATACTATGACCTGGAAAATCAGGTGGAAAAAGCTCTTGCCGGATTGGAAGTCTCTGTAAACATTGATGATTTTTCAAAGCTCTCCCCATCCACACCGGGGCTGGAATACCTTTTTTTAAGCAATGCTGTTGAGCTGCTGAAACTTGCCAAAGGGGATTACGGACAGGCCATAGCCTCCCTCAAGGGAATTCTTTCCTCATGGGAAAAACCTTCTGTTTATCTCCCTGTGCTGGGCGATCTCTATCACGGATACCGGGATCCTTTTGTCCTGTACAGGATTACCACACATAAACTGAATCCTTATAATCTGAAAAAGGCCGAGGAAATTGCCCGGGACATGTCATTACTGGAAAAACCCGATCAAAACTTTTTTCAGAAAGAAAGAAAAAGGCTGGAAGATCTTCTTTCCACCCTGTACGGAAAATCTCCCTCTCTTCTCAGAGCGGCATCTGCCGCCGCCGCACCGGCTGCAGAAAATAAACCTGCTCTTCCAAAAAAAACACCTTCAAAGCCGGAAGAAAAAAAATATGATCCTTTTTCGGAAGATACCAGAAGCAGAACGGCCTCCAGGGAAACCTCGGGTGGTCCCTCAGGATTTTCAGGAGGAACCACAGCCCGGACCAGTAAGAGGAAAAGGTCGCTTCTCCCCTTATGGATAATTTTAGCACTTCTGCTGCTGGGCGGAGGGATTTACGGATTTGTCAAAGTGTTCAATCCTTTTGGGTCCCCTGCGGCGATGACAATGAACCAGAATCAGGAAAAACTGAAAACAGATGGAAGCGGTGAACAGGCCTCTGGTTCCGGCTCTGGAGAGAAAGCTTCAGGGACTGGGGATTCTGCTGTTCCGGCATCTGATGACAGGGACGGCACCAGTGAAACAGCTTTCAGGGGCCAGGAAAGCCGTGATGGTTCTCAGACAGATGAAAACAGTCCGGCATCCGGTGCTGAAGAAACGGATGCTGCAGAAGTCTCTGCTGAATCTTCCGGCCGGGATGCCCGGGAGGGAGCCGTCAGGGATTCCCTGGTCATGGAAGGGGCAGACGGAAACAGGGAACGCCCGGAGCATTCAGTAGGAGGAGAGCAGGAGAGCAGCGGGAAAACTGAAGGCAGTGATGATGCTTTGAGAGACTTGGGCAGTAATGCAGGCGATACGATCGCCTCTGGTGATACAGACGCCGCAGAAGAAAGCGGTACCCCCCTTGAAACTGCAGAGAAAACTCCCCCTGTTGTCGAAACCGAACGCCGCCCCGAAACCGTTGAGGAAGCTGTTGCGTATCTGAAGGTCGAAGACATTCGGATTACCCTGGTAGATATTCATCTGGTGTCCAATGAAATTGCTGTAAGAAACGGATATCATGACCTGGATTACCGGGTATACGAAGGAAAAGATCCTGACTGGATATGGGCGGGTAATGTACTGGAACTTCCTGATGGTTCCCGGTATGAAGTGGTAAAAGGGGATACCATCTGGTTTATTGCAGCCCGGCATATTCGCAGGGATATTGAAGACCGGCTGGACCGCCTTCAGGCTCTGCAGAATGAGTGGGGTCGTGCCGGCACAGCTCCTGAGCTGAAAAATCGTATCATCAGTGAACTGGATACTCTTGCAGCGGGTTCTCTGAGCGAAGAACTTAGAAGTAAAATTCTGTCCATAAAGGATGAGTACAGGAACTGACGTGTGATTTTTCTGTGGATAAATGAATTAAAGTTAAAAAAAAGCACTTTTTCCTCTTTTAAAATGCGAAAAAAGAAAAATGTATTTGGAAAAGAGGAACGATGTACTATAATCTTAAGGTAACCTAGTAATTAAATATTTGCAGATTTTGCAAAATTATTAAGTTTAGAGGAGAGTAAAATGGCTGGCGATCTTCCCAGAAGTCCTAATGTATTTCACCCAACTAAACCTTCCGCAGTCGGTTCCAGAAACAGTCTTGCACAGGAAGGACGTGTACAAAACGAAGAATTCGAACGTGTAGTACAAGAAGAATCTGATAAGATTCTTAATGAGCTGCAGACTAAGCTTCCCCCTGAAGTCCTGAAACAGCTGGATGTCATGGGTGGTTTGAAGCAGAAGCTTTATAACTACTACAACCAGAATTACCAGAACATGTTCAACAGGTACGTTGTAACCACTGAAGATGAAATGGTAAAAAAGATTCGTGGTTTCATTGACAAGGAAGAGCAGAAAACTCTTGCCAGATATACCCCGAAAGAAATTGCCGAAATGCTCGATCAGATCGGTGGTGCGGACAAGTTCAACACCGGTGAAATTGAGAAATCCATCGTTAATATGTATGGTCATCTCCAGGGACATGTACAAAGAGGTCTGAATGATCTGGAGAATGAAACCAATGCCCTGCTTCGTCAGAAAACAGATGTTGGTGCTTTCATCAGAGGTGAAAATGCCTATTCCATTATCAAGTGTGCCTTCAAGGACAACGCTTACAAACCGAAAACGGTTACCGATGTAAAGCTTTCCATTAATATTCTGGAATCCGAGCTGATCAGTCCGATTTTCCAGTATCAGGCTTCTGTTGAATACATCATTAAAGATCAGATTTCCAAAACTGTTATGGATATGATCGATAAAGAGATCGAAGTTCTTCAGGATGAGCTTGTTGATGAGGGAAAAGAGGAACTGACCGATACAGAACTGATGTTCGAACGGATCAAGAAAGTTCCCGATTTCACAGATGATGACAAGGAAGATGAAAATTCCAGAAGATATGCGTTTATGGCGAAAAATCTTGTAGAAAAGATTGAAGGCCTCAGAGCGGAAATATCAAAGGATGAGTTCGATCCCCAGAACATCCGTGAAAATATCAAGAAAATCATTGATAACGAGAATATCAGGAATAGAGGATTCAATACGGCTGTCAACAACCTGACTTCCATCCTGGATACCAGTAAAATGGGTTATCAGTATATCGAAAACCTGAAAAATGCCAGAGAGCTGATTGTCAGGGAATACGAAGATACTGATCCTGCAAACCTTCCTGATGAACGGTACAAAATTATGCTGAAGTTCTATGACAACGATCAGCTGGAGAAACTCAGAAAGAATTATGATGATCAGATGGATGAGTTTCACAAGGAAGTTCTTCACATCTGGGATGTGGCGGAAGTTGTATATCAGAGCAAAAAAGCCCGGGGTAAAGTCAATGATTTTGATGATCTGGCCAAAAAAGTAGCACCCCAGATCAAAAAACAGATCAAGGATATTACCGGTGATCCTATTTATGAAGAACAGGAAAAGAACTGGAATGAGATAATGAAGCTCAGAGTCGAAGATACTGATGTGGAAAGACTCAACCAGACCTACCTGTACGAAAAAGAACTGATGCTGAAAATGCTCAGAAGAACCCGTGAAAAGGTTTCTACAACTTTTGGTTATGAAAATCCCAAAACCAGAGTTGTTATGGATCAGAGAATTGATTTTCTGGAATCCATGTTCAATGAGTTCGATTACATGATCAACCCCTATCATGTACAGCCTGGGCTTGTTCTGGATATGGATATCTGCAGTATCAAACGGAAAAAATTCACTCTCAACAGCATGGCTAATGTGATGAATGAATTCCTCAATGGTGTTTCCAAGGGTTTTCAGGATGCGGCTTTCGCTTCCTTCAAACGCAGAAGATCCACTGTTCGTGATGATATCAACCAGAGCTTCGCGGCAGAGCCCATGGCAGCTCCTGCTTCCTCGGAATATGCCGAATCCATTAAAAGCAAAAATGAAGAAGCTCCCAAAGGAAAAGCAGATGTAACTCCTTCCAAACGGAAGAAAGTAAACCTGGATGAATTAAGCGAGATCTGATATGACTCAAAACATCAGCGATAATAAATTTAATTTGTTATCCACCAGAGCGGGATTCAACCTCGCTCTGGGGCATTTTAAAAAAGCCCTTTCTTTCTCGGGAGATGTGGAAGAGGGGCTGAATCTGGCTGATGTACTGACTGAAGCTCTTGAGGAGAGAGAAATCTCTCCTCAGCAGCTGAGGCCTGTACTCAATATCCTTTTAGTAGACAAATTCAGTTATACATGCCGTTCCAGCAACCTTTTAAAATCTGTAGAGTCTGTGGATGCACTTGTCGATGTGGTCTCAGAGTGGACTCTTCTGGATGTGGTTCTGGCTTTTTATGATTCCAGCGGCGATTTGTCGGTTATAAATCCATCAAAAAAAGAGCATTGGGATGCTCTATTGCCTCTCTATCAGGACGAACTGATGATCTGTTTCGTCAAAAGCGGAAAAGAGAATGATCAAAGCACCGAGGAATCGGCCTGTAATGATATATTCGCACTGCTGGAAGGCAGAAAAATCAGGACGAAAAAAGCTTATGTTGATCCTGATGTGAAACCCGAAGAAAAAGCTGCACCCGAACCGGAAAAGGAAGACAAAGCTGCCCCCGATCGCCCTGTATCAACAGGAGGAGGAAGCAGGAAGGTGTCTACCAAGTATGCGGTTCTTGTTACCAATGAACTCTTTCATAACGGAAACGTGGAAGCATGGAAGAAAATCATTGAAAGCTATCAAAGCAAACATCCCGGACTTGATGTTCTTATCTGGTACGACGGAGAGAGGATCAATGATATCAATGCCCTGTTCAAATGGGGTAAAGTCAAGCATGGAACTCCCATCATGTTCAGCGTTGCCGGTGATGATATAAAAGACGTATCTAAACTCAGAAAATACCTGTTTGAAGGGGCGAGCCCCCGGTTTGAAGTGTTCCTTAAAGGAGCGGTAAACAGCGTATTGGATCTGTTTTAAGGGCGTATACCAATAAGGAAAGATTAATATGGATATTTATTCATTCAGCAGTACTGCATATACACAGGAAAAGGACGTTCTGGATGTTCTGGGTTACAGAGGCCGCCGGTTAATGCATCTTGCGGGCTTGGGAATCCCCATACTTCCAGGGTATGTCCTCTCCAATGATTCTCTACTGGCGGAATTGAATGATCCCGGTACTTTCAGCGGTAAAATCCATGAGTCCATAAAAGCTATGGGCGATGTGGTGGGAAAGCATTTTGGAGACGGTGATAACCCTCTTCTGGTCAAATGCGTTCTCAGTCCTCAATTGAATATGATTGATACTTTTTCAAGCCTCCATAATGTAGGGTTGTGTCATACCACGATTGAGGGGTTTGCCAAATTTGTCGGTGAAGAATTTGCCTATCATGAATACCGCAACATGCTGCGCAGGATAATTATCCTGGATCTTGAAATTGAGCCCGATACCAACAGAAGAAAAGTTCTGCAGAAGCTGGCTGATTCTCTGGAAGCCTGCAAAACTGCCAAAAAAACCAAGGATGTTCTGGTGGAAGTGGAAGGTGTATATCCCCAGGAAATCTTTTCAGACGCCTGGTCGCAGTTGAGCTATGTACAGTCTCTTTATACCAAATATTTAAAAGACAGTGAAACCCTTAACGATTCTGCTCTGTTGATACAGGCTATGACCTTTGGAAACTATGGGAAAGAGAGTTTTTTCGGAAGCTACTACACCCGTAATATCGTTGATGGTACCAACGAGTTATCGGGGAAATTCTTTGTAAACTCATTCGATGCCACCCAGTCGGAGGGCCGTCCCATACTGGAAATCAAAAAAGCGTATCTTGAGGAATTGAAGTCCATAGCTTCTCAGCTGGAAACCCATTACAAAGAAATCCGTACCATTAAGTTTACTGTTGAAGACGGCAGGTTATGGGTTATCGACCAGAATGCTGCTGACAGTAAATCCACCCAGGCTCATATCAGAACGCTTCTGGATTTAAACAAAGAAAGTGTGGTGGATGATTCCTATGTAATTAATGCGATTCAGCCGGGACGTCTGGCTGAAATTCTGCATCCTGTTATTGATAAGGAATCTGCCGAAAAGCTTCCTTCCTATTACGGCGGAATCTCCGGTTCGGTCGGTGCTGCTGTAGGAAAAGTCTTTTTTTCTACAGAAAAACTGATGCAGGAGCACCGGATTGCGACTCAAAGAGGATTGGATGCGAATTTCATCCTCTGCATGCCCGCTACCTATGCGGAAGATGTTAAAGCCATTGAGGTGTCCCAGGGTGTTTTAACTCAGGAAGGCGGCTATGCTTCTCATGCACCTGTTGTTGCCAGAAGCCTGGGAAAAGTGGCGATGGTCAATCCTGAAATCAAATTTTTGAAATCCGGCGTGAAAGTAGGGGAGCATATAATAAAGGAAGGAGACTATATCAGCCTGGATGTTCCCTCCTATGATAAGCCGACTATCTACTTTGATCAGGTTAAATTGATCAAACCGATAATTGAAGAGAGCGGTATTCTGGAGTTTCTGGAAATTGTCCAGAAATTTATCGGAGATTTTGATGTTCACGCCAATGCAGATCAGCCAAAGGATGCGTTACTGGCCAAAATGTTCAAGGCCGATGGAATAGGTCTCTGCCGGACAGAACACATGTTCTTTCATGAAGACAGGATTCCCCTTTTCCGGTCCATGATCATAGCAGAAGATAAAGAAGACCGCTTTAAAATCCTGGAAAAACTTGGAGAGATGCAGACATCCGACTTTTATAATCTCTTTAAAATTATGGCAGGACACCCGGTCACCATAAGACTTCTGGATGCACCGCTTCATGAATTTCTGCCCCATACCAGGGACAGCATGAATGAATTTATAGCATTCTATAAAAAGGATCATTCTGATGTAACAGATGCGGATATAAGACTCCGCTGCGATATGATGGGAGAAGTGAATCCCATGCTGGGCCATAGAGGTATCCGGGTGGGTATTTCAACACCCGAGATTTATGCCATGCAGGTGAGAGCGATCTTTGAAGCTGCATACAAACTTCAGAAAGAAGACAATATAACCTGTAAACCCGAAATTATGCTTCCTGTTGTCATGTCAGAAAGAGAAGTGAAAACAATGCGGTTCGGAAAGCGGATCGAAGGTACTGAAATCCTGGGAATTCGTGACATAGAACTGGCGGTCAGGCAGAAGTTTGATGTGAAAGATCCTGTCCCTTACAGGGTGGGAACCATGATAGAACTTCCCGGAGCTGCGCTTCAGGCTGATAAAATTGCCAGATATGCCGATTTTTTCAGTTTCGGAACAAACGATCTGACACAAACCACAAATGGTATTTCCAGAGACGACTTTAATTCTTTCTTTACCGATTATAATGAGTTTGACCTTCTGGAAAGGAACCCCTTTAAATATCTGAATGGACCTGTTAAGGAACTGGTCTCCATCGCAGCAGAGAGAGGCAGGCTTGTCAGGCCGGATTTGAGTCTTGGTTTATGCGGTGAACACGGTGCAGAACCGGAAAATGTGGAATTTTGTATGGATCAGGGATTGAACTATGTGTCCTGTTCTCCCTACGGCATTCCCATCGCCAAACTGGCTGTGGCTCAGAAGAATCTGAAAGACAAGTAAAACAGTTTATCAGGGGAGGAAAAGATGCAGGCTGCTTTTTTCCTCTTCCTGCCTGATTTCAGAGTAACTCTCGGTTAGCCTTACAATCCGTACAAACGAGTCTTCTTCTCTCAACCGCGGATATTTTCCCTGTAAATAGTTCATATGGTTAACGCAATGGGCCAGGCTAACCTGCCAGTTCGTGCGTTTAAACTGTTCTGTTAAATGGGAAGCCAGGTATTCAGTAAGACTCTTGTTCAGATAATCTTCCATGCTGTTCCAATGAGAGTTGATACTGGGGTGTCGGGGGATATCTCCCTGATCAAGGATGATATAGTTGTAGTAATGGAGAATAAAGCGGGAATAAATACCTTTAATATGCTTGTCATAAGGCGTGATACTGTATGGGTCCAGTGATTTGAGCATTTCAATTACCGATTCCAGTTCTTTCAGGCACTGCCGGTACCGGAATTTCCTGTTTCCTTCATAACGGAGGAATCTGTTTTGCAGTCCATATTCGTAATATCTGTCTGAGGCACGGCAGAATGCCCGGGTTATGTATTTTAACTGGTTCAGAAATCCGGAACTGAGAGGTTCGGCTTCTGGAGTCTTTTTCTGTCGGTTTTTTTGCTGAAAGGGATTATCGTTCCTTTTGAAAAAATCAAAGGGGTATTTCTGTTCTTCCTTTTTTTGTGGTTCCCTCTGGGGGGGCTCTTTTACCGGAGACGACAGTTCCTGCTTGCAGAGCTCGTATGCCAGATTTATCTCTGTCATTTTCTGGTGTGCCCAGTCCTGGTTTTGCTGATTAAAATCAGGATGGTATTTTTTGACAAGTTTTTTGTAGGACTTTTGCAATTCTTCTTGCGAATAGCCTTCTTTTAGGTGGAAAATCATTAAGGAACGTCGAATATCCAGCATAAGTTTCTATAATAAATGATTTTTTTTTATGTGAATACAGAACTTGTTGAAATTTCGTTGATATTTGATGGGAAATTATCGAGTTTTGACATTGCATAATATAGTATTTTGACTATAATGGGATTCATTTAATTTTAAACAGGGAGGAGCAGATGAAGAAAGGGCGAACTTACGGAGCTAAAGCGCTTGTCAGGACCCTTGAAAAAATGGGTGTAGAAATCATCTTTGGTTACCCGGGTGGAGCAAATCTGCCTATTTATGAAGCTTTGGCTACCAGTTCGATTAAACATGTGCTGGCCAGACACGAACAGGGTGCTGCGCATATGGCTGATGGTTATGCAAGGGCTACCGGAAAAGTCGGTGTGTGCATGGCAACCAGCGGGCCGGGGGCAACCAACCTCGTCACAGGTATTGCAACAGCATATATGGATTCTGTTCCCGTCCTGGCGATTACCGGACAGGTTCCCAGAAGTAATATAGGTACCGATGCGTTTCAGGAAGTGGACATCAGCGGTATCACCATTCCCATTACAAAACATAATCTCCTGGTGCAGAATGTCAAAGAGATCCCTGCCCGGGTGGAAGAAGCGTTCCATATAGCCAATACAGGCCGGAAAGGTCCTGTTTTAATAGATATTCCCAAAGATGTGCTTCAGGAGGAATTTACGCTTCCTCCGGTGCGGGAGATTGTTCTGGAAGGGTATAATCCCAATTCGGAAGGGCATCCCGGTCAGATCAAACGGATACTGAAACTTATCGAGCAGGCAAGAAGGCCTCTTATCATTGCCGGGGGCGGTGTGGTTTCTACAGATGCCTTCAAGGAACTTGAAGAGTTTGTCAATAAAACATCGATTCCTCTGACCTATACGTTTATGGGAAAATCCGCTCTGGATAATGATCATCCTCTGAATCTCGGTATGTGCGGTTATCACGGAAAAAAAGTATCCAATACGGCTATTGATGAATCTGATGTCATACTGGCTTTCGGTGCCAGATTCAGCAATCGGCACACCATTAATCTGGATACTTATCCCGGGCATAAAAAACTGATCCACATCGATATTGATCCGGCTGAGATAGGAAAAAATATAGAGACTCTTCTTCCTATTGTAGGGGATGTTAAGCAGATCCTGGGTAAACTGAATGAGACGGTGGTCAAAGGAAACTATCAGGCATGGCTGGATCATCTGAAGGATATTGATTCCAAATCCAGAGGCCCTGTTATCCCTGATTCCATTCTGACTGTGAATACGGTACTCAGGATCATGCAGGAATATATTAAAGATCCCATTGTTGCTACAGATGTCGGCCGTCACCAGATGTTTTCTGCTCATGAGATCCATTCCAGAAGCGGCAGGACCTTTATCAGTTCCGGCGGTTTGGGGACCATGGGGTTCGGCCTTCCATCGGGAGTCGGAGCAGCCTTTGGTCGCCCTGATGACCAGGTTGTTGTTATTAATGGGGATGGCGGATTTATGATGAACTGCCAGGAAATTGTGGTGGCAGCGGAAAACAACCTTAATATTGTTGTCTTTCTTATGAATGACTCCAAACTGGGGATGATTGGTATGCTGCAGGATGAGTTTTATCAGAGCGGATTCGATATCAGCCATCTTCATGCGGATATCAATTATTCTCAGTTGGCTCAGAGCATGGGTGCTCAGGGGCACAAGGTCTCTACCCAGGATGAATTGAGAAGTCTTCTGGCTAGCGGCGATTTAAATCAGGGTGTTCATATTGTCGACTGTCTTATCGGAATTGATGAAAATGCCTTTCCCATGGTGAACGGCAGTTCTATCGTTGATGTTGTGGAGGGGAGGGATTGAAAATGAAACATACGATTTCCATTCTATGTGACGATGTTCCCGGTGTCATGACCAGGATCTCTGGTCTTTTTTCCAGAAGAGGGTTCAATATCGAGAGTCTTTCGGTAGGAAATACAGATCGTCCCGGCAAGAGCCGGTTTACAATTGTCGTAAACGGAGATGACACAGTTCTGGAGCAGGTCCGTAAACAGCTTCAGAAACTGATAAATGTGATCAACGTATGGGATTACAAAATGGAATCCATTGTGGGACGTGAACACGCCCTTATCAAGATCAAAGCAGATAAAAAGCATCGTTCCGAACTCCTTCAGCTGGTTTCTTCTGTACAGGCCAAAATCATTGATGCTTCCGGAGACATCTGGATACTGGAAGTCACAGGTGATACTGATGATATTGACAGTGTGATTGACCTTTTTGGGCATTACGAAATTGTAGAATCCATCAGAACCGGAAAAATTGCTTTAAAAAGAGGTTGAGTTTCTGTACAATTAGCCATAATTTTATATAGAGGGCTGTTTGCTATTAATGTAGACAGCTCTGTTTAAGATGAATTATGTACAAGGAGAAGGTATGGCTAAGATAATGGATCTTTTCGACGCTTACAGGAAGGGGGAGTTCCCTACTGAAGGCGGTTATATACTATCCAATTTTTTTGATGAAAATTCCAATTATACCCGCATAGAGATGATTTCCTATGGAAATGTCAAGGATATCTATGCAAATGACAGCGGGATTACTTTTCAGGCAGACGGATTGAAACTCTTTGTTCTTGTTGAGCCGGTTTCGTATTCCCAGAAGCATACAGAACCCTGCTACCGGGATGACAGACACAAAATCCCTTACAGGTTTAAAGAAGTAGATACCTATGTAACAAAACGACAGACTAAAATCATGGTGGGAAAAGAGCCGGTTGAAACCTATACGTCTTTTACTGTTATGAATGAGACAGGTTTGAATCAGTCTTTTGTAGTCTTTAAGGATGAGAATATTGAAAAATCCATGAACAATTATTTCAATCAGGTTTTGTGGAAAAATGTAAATATCCCCAAAACCGATGCACAGAAAGCTACTGAAATGATTGATCAGTATATTCCCAAAATGGTTAACCCTTTTGGTTGAAAAACGCCGTACCTCATCATTTTATTCATAGGGTATTCCCCGGTGGCGGGGATACCCCGTTTACCCAATACTGAATAATCCTCCCATGCTTCCGTTGTTGCTACTGCCCAGGCCCATCATTCTGATGGTACTCTGAAGCTCCCGGATTTTTTCCTGCTGCTTTTCAATGATCTCCATCAACTGATCCACATCATATTCAGGCTGTCTGCTTCTTTCTATCTCTTCTTTGATCTTTCTGTAGAGTTCAAAATCATTCTCTGTTTCTATCTGGGCCAGACCGAAGGAACTGCCGTAGGCTTCCAGATCCAGAGGCATCTCGGGGAAGTGACGGGACTGCACGATTTTCTGGCTCAACCGGAAAATCTGCTGGGCTGTCAGTGTATCCTGATGGTCCAGCAGGAAGGGCTGTCTGTTGTGAAGGGATTCATCAATCTCTTTATCGTACAGGACAGTTCCCAGGCACTCCATTTTTATCAGAAGATCTTTAGATACCAGCTGGCCCAGGTTTTCTGCCATCTGGAAATCCTCCTGCTCTTCCATCATATTGAGTATGAGTTTAGGCTGAAGCACTTCCAGATACGCTACGGCTTTTTCCATGATCTCCGGATCGTCCTTACCGACTTCATGGAGTAGATGGGCAAGAGTCAGATTGGACCCGGGGAGCATCCTTTTTATGTTCTTTCTCAGATAGCTGTCCATCTGCTTATGTCTGCTGAATGCCTTGTGAAGAAACCGGATTGTAAGGTTTTTGGTAAAAGAGTAGGCATTCAGTATGGAGCCGGCATGAGGTGTTGTTACAATAAGCCCTGAATTGGATATAAGAAAGAAATCGATGGTATTGAAGCTGCTGCCCGCGCCCAGATCAAGGATGATATAATCCGCATCCAGTTCCTGCAGTTCCCTCATGATCTGCTTTTTCTGGGCATCCGTAATATCGGCCATTCCGTATGAGAGGGTATCTCCCGGTATGAAAAGGAGATCTTTATAGGGGGTTTCGATAACCAGGGACTGGAAGGTCCTTTTTTTATCCTGTAAATACGTTCCGATACCCGGGTTGGTATTTTTAATACCCAGAATTGTGTGGAGGTTCGCACCACCGAGATCCATATCGACCAGAATGGTTTTTTTCTCTGAAATTGCCAGGGACAGGGCTATGTTAACCGATAATACAGATTTTCCTACGCCTCCTTTTCCTCCGGCAATGGGTATGATTTTTTTCTCGACCGTTTCATTGAGTACCAAAAAACACTCCTCCGATATCCTTTGAATAGTGAAAGTATATCAGTAACATTATCGATGTAAACAGCTATAAATTTGAATTTCCCAAAAAAGAATGAATCATCACCAATAATTATGTATAATATGATTGTATAATTAATAAAGTAATCTATTACCCTTATGGAGAAGACTGATATTTAATGAGCGCGGAAAGGGAAAAGGGACATACTGGCAGCATTCTGAGCAGCGATGAGAAGATCCGTCAGGACATAGAGAGATACTATCTCCCCAAGCATCTGATCGATGCAATTACCGAATTCGGAGCCATCCCCGAGGAGTCTGAAGAGGCTCTTGTGGGAATAGGGTTTCTGGATGTGGCGGATTATACATTCCTCTCTAAATTTCTCAGTGCCAAAGAGAACCAGACGATTCTTAACGGTTTGTATTCGGCATTTGACTGGGTTCTGAAAAAACACGGCGGTTACCTGAACAAGATTGAAGGTGACAGCCTTATGTTTCAATACGGCGGTCCGATCGATCCCCGGACAAAAGGGAAAACCGAAGAAGAGATCAGACTCTATATAGCTACGGAGCTCTTCTATACCTGTGTGGAGCTTCAAAGGGTTTGCAACCTGTTTAATCAGGCCAATGACAAGTTTCTCTATTCGGAAGAGGAGAGCCAGACCAAAAAAAGTATCCTTCAAGCTTTTGATATCATCAGAGGGTTGAGAAATAATGAGTTTCTTTCGCCTTCCATCAATGCCCTTTTTCAGATAAGGATCCGGGTAGGAGCATCCATCGGGAAAGTTCAGATCGGGAATTTCGGCCCTGACGGGGCCAAACACTGGGATGTTATCGGAATGCCTGTGATCAATGCCAAGAGAATGGAGTCTACTGCTCCCATCGGCGGGTTGAGAATTTCGGAAGAGTACTATCGGCTTCTGGATGAAGAAGGGATCGTGGATGCCTATCATACCAGGTTTACCAGAGAAGCCTCTGCGCTGTTCAGCGATTACAGAAACATAAAAAAAGAGGAGCTTTTCCGATTCAGCAAAGTTTTTCTGAAAGAGAAAAAAAATGCCGGTTTCACAACCTACAGTGTTCAGGTCGAACCCAATCTGCCTGAGGAACTGGTACGTCAGGTGGAGCTGCTTCTTCAGAAAGATGAACCGGGAGCCTCCAGAATCATCGACTTCCTCCAGTATTACAGGGGCAATCAGTATGTTATCAACAAACTGGAGGATCTGTTTGTAAAGCTGAAAATAGAAATCAGGAAAGATGAGCTGTTGAAACTGCTC
Source organism: Oceanispirochaeta sp. (assembly GCA_963677615.2). GTDB lineage: Bacteria > Spirochaetota > Spirochaetia > DSM-2461 > DSM-2461 > Oceanispirochaeta. The sequence goes on from CAXXQW010000008.1 coordinate 63,234, forward strand.
CTTCCCGGACGGTACAGGTATTTTATTTCCCAGGCCATGGGTGATGAGGATCAGGCTGCCGAATTGATCAACAGGGAATTTTCTCTCATGGATATGATGGATATTCTGGGAGATCTTCAGGATGCTGTGAAGCATCCGAAGGATGATCCTCCTCCTCTTATGAGAGAATTTCCCGGTTATGCAGAATACCTGAAAAATCAGGAATACAAGATAACAAGTCACTATGATGAGATAAAAAACTCCATAGCCCATACCAGTTATTTTTATAATCTTCTGTTTCCTCTTTTCTTTGAGCATATCAAAGCCAGCTTTCTGGAATATCAGCACCGCCTGGATGAGGTGGAGGATGTCATTTGAACCGCCTGCTTTTTCTTTGTCTTTTTATTTCTGCCATAGGATTCAGGCTCACATCAGAAGAGGTGGAGATCGTAATTGTCAATAAAACAGGATTTCCTCTCTATGAAGTCTATTTAGCTCCTCAGGAGAGCAGTGACTGGGGAAAGGATGTGTTTCCCTATGATGTGATACTTCAGGACAGTTACGGTGTTATCATTATGGACGAGGAAGCTCTGGACGGCCTATATAAAATTCGGCTCATGGACGAGGATGGCGAGGTCTATCTGAAAAACAATCTGGATCTTAAAGAGAGGAACAAGATTTTGATTCTGCCCAAGGATCTTCTGGCTCTCTCTCCCGGAGAAGGGCTGACGTTTACCCTGATTAATAAAACTGGTGATACCATAACGGGTTTGTATATTTCGTCAGAAACAGAGGAGTCCTGGGGGGATAATCTTCTGGACGGATATTTCCTGAACGGCAGCGAGCAGGTAGTGGAGCTGCAGTCCGATTACGATTCCGCCTTTTACGACATCCGTTTTGATATGCGGGAGAACAGCTATATTCAGAAACATGTTTTTTTGGCTCACCGCGCCCGGATTCTCCTCTCTCTTCAGTAGATTCTCCGGTCCTTCCGGTGGTATGATACAGCTCTGCTCAGGAGGATGCATTGTCCCGCAATTTTATACCCCTGAACCGCCGGGATCTGGAAGATCGCGGCTGGGACAGGGTCGATTTTGTTCTCATTTCAGGGGATGCCTATGTGGATCACCCCTCTTTTGCCTCGGCTATTATCTCACGGGTTCTGGAAAATGCAGGATTCCGGGTGGGAATTATCTCCCAGCCGGACTGGAAAGATCCTGAAGCTTTCCGGATTCTGGGCAAGCCTGAGCTGGGATTCCTTGTTTCTCCGGGAAATATCGATTCCATGGTGAACCACTATACTGTGAACAAAAAAAAACGGAGCAGCGATGCCTATTCTCCGGGAGGACAGGCGGGTCTGAGACCTGACAGACCATCCATTGTCTATACTTCCATGGCAAGACAGGCCTATAAAGGTGTTCCTGTTATTCTGGGGGGGATTGAAGCCTCTTTGAGGCGATTTTCCCATTACGATTACTGGAGTGATAAAGTCAGACGGTCAATCCTTCTGGACAGCAAAGCGGATCTGCTCATGTATGGTATGGGTGAAAAATCCATGATAGAAATTGCGCGGGAGCTCAAGTCAGGCAGGGATATCAGGGATCTGACGCATATCCGGGGAACCGTCTATGCTGTCTCTTCACCTGATCAGATCCCGGAAGAGGCTCAAATCCTACCCCCCTGGGAAGAGGTTTCAGAAAACAGGCAAGCCTATGCTTCCAGTTTTCTCATCCAGTACAGAAATACAGACCCTGTGACTGCAAAAGTCCTGGCAGAACCCTGCGGCGGGAGGGTTGTGATTCAGAACCCTCCTTCTTTCCCTTTAACCCGTGAGGAGATGGATCAGGTTTACTCCCTTCCTTTTACCCGAAAGGCGCATCCTGTATATGATAGCCAGGGTGGTGTACCCGCCCTGAAAGAGGTGGAGTTTTCTCTGGTACACAACAGGGGATGTTTTGGAGGATGCCATTTCTGTGCACTTACGTTCCATCAAGGACGGGTTATTTCATCACGGAGTCACGAGTCTGTTCTGAAAGAAGCGGAATCTCTGCGTAAGCTCCCGGGGTTTAAAGGATACCTTCACGATGTGGGAGGCCCTACCGCCAATTTCAGAAAACCCTCCTGTTCCAGGCAGCTGTCTCATGGTGTTTGTCCCAGTCGCCACTGCCTGACTCCGGATCCCTGCCGAAACCTTGAGGTGGATCATAGCGACTATCTCGCTCTGCTGAGAAAGCTGCGGCAGCTGGAGGGGGTGAAAAAAGTGTTTGTCCGTTCGGGCATCCGGTTCGATTATCTTCTGCTGGATAAAAATGAGACATTTCTCAGAGAACTCTGCCGGTATCATATCAGCGGGCAACTGAAAGTTGCACCAGAGCATGTGTCTCCCCGGGTTCTCCAGGCTATGAATAAACAGAAACATCAGGTTTACAGGACTTTTATGGCGAAATTTGCCAGTATTAATAAAGAGCTTAATAAAAAACAGTACCTGGTTCCCTATTTTATCTCTTCCCATCCGGGCAGCACTCTCAAAGATGCCATCCGTCTGGCCGAGTTTATGAAAGAGACCCGGTTTATTCCCGATCAGGTACAGGACTTCTATCCCACTCCGGGAACTATGTCGACCTGCATGTTTTATACCGGTCTGGATCCGGAAACCATGCAGAGTGTTCCTGTGGTAAAAAAGGAGCGGGAAAAAAGGATGCAGAGAGCTCTTTTGCAATTTAACCGGCCTGAGAATTATGATCTGGTAAAGGAAGCCCTTGTAAGGGAGGGAAGGAGGGATCTGATCGGAAACGGTCCGAAATGTCTGATCCCTTCCAGAGGGCCCTCCTCTGCCCGTCAGGGTTCTCAGGGGAGGACTGTGCAGAAATCCGGTAAAACCCGAGGAAAAAGAAAAGGTTCATAATTCCTTCATAATTGATGGCTTTACCAGAGATGAAGTTATTGTTACTTTATAACAGAACACTTGTTTTAAAGAGTAGAACGGGTCTGAACATGACCCGGGGAGTAATTGTTTGAGAGGTTTAGAAGGATTTATCGGTGGAATCGTGGGATTTCTCCTGGGGGTTATGAGCGGTATTCCCTTTATGGGTATTATCGGAGCCCTGATAGGAAGCTCTATCGGAAGGAGTTTCGGCTCCGTTTCAGGAAGGTCTTCCAGCCAGTTCAGAAGTAATCCGTTTCAGGGGTTTGGTGGCGCCTATCAGAGGCAGCAGACATCTTATGCGGATCATCAGAATACCAGCCGCATTTTTTTCTCTTCCCTTTTTTCCATGCTGGGAAAAATCTCGGTAGCTGACGGCCGTATTTCGGATGAGGAAAAACAGACAATCGCCCAGTTTATGAGGAACGATCTCAGGCTGGATCCTGTAAGCCAGCAGGCTGCCATGGAAATCTTTAATGCGGCAGCCAGGTCAGGAGAGCCTTTCGAATCCTATGCCCGCCAGTTCTATACGGCTTTCAGAGGGAACGCCCAGTTTATTGAGCTCCTTCTGGATATTCTTCTCAGGGTCGCTGCCGCAGACGGTCATATCCATCCGGAGGAAGAGAAACTTATTCAGGAAGCGGTCAGGATCTTCGGTTATACCCAGACTTCCTATGACAGGCTGAAAGGCAAATATGTTCAAACCACTTCTTCTTCGGGAGCTTACAGTATCCTGGGCTGTTCGCCTTCAGACTCGGATGCGGAAATCCGGAAAGCCTACAGGACAAAGGTCAACGAGTTTCATCCCGACAGAATTGCCGCCAAGGGGCTTCCTGAAGAATTTACCCAGTTTGCCAACGAACGGTTCCGTGAAATTCAGGAAGCCTGGGAGTCCATTAGAAAGGAACGGAACCTGTAATGATCAGGTGGTTGCAGAAATCAGGCCACCGGATCAGACATGAAGTTTTCAGCACAGGGGTTATCCTTTTCGGTAGCCTCTGTATGGCTTTGGGAATGAATCTTTTTCTGATCCCCAATAAAATTGTGGCTGGAGGACTTTCGGGGATCGGAACGGTTCTGTACCATCTTTTCGGCCTGCCCGTGGGTTTATCGGTTCTGGTCATGAATGTTCCCCTTTTTCTTCTCTCCTGGAAAATCCTGGGACGGTCTTTCGGTGTGAAAACACTGTTTGCTACTGTGATCCTTTCAGTTTTTATCGATACCACTTCCTTTGTTTCGGTTCTCACTGATGACCTTCTCTTGGCATCTCTTGTGGGGGGAGGTATGGTCGGAATGGGGCTGGGATTGATTCTCAGGCAGGATGCTTCTACCGGCGGAACCGATCTGGCCGCAAAAATCGTTCATAAAGTCCTCTCCTTTATCTCTGTAGGGCAGATCCTGCTGGTGATTGATGCTCTGGTTGTTCTTACAGCGGGTATGGTTTTCGGCCAGTACGAACTGGCACTGTATGCAGGTGTCACCATATTTATTTCAGCCCGGGTGATTGATGCCGTGGTGATCGGTGTGAACTACACAAAAGCGGCATATGTCATATCTGAGAAATCCGACAGTATCAGCCAGAGAATCCTGAAAGAGATGGACAGGGGGGTTACGGAGCTCAAGGGGAAAGGAAAATACACCAATTCAGACAGGCCCGTTCTGATGTGTGTACTCAGGAGCCGGGATGTTCCCCACCTGAAGCAGATTGTATCGGACATGGATCCCGGTGCATTTGTTTTCATTTCGGATGTGCGGGAAGTTCTGGGAGAAGGATTCAGTTATGAAGCAAAAGGATAATGTCTTTGCGAGTCATGATCCCGTGGTCAGACCCTTTGAATTTAATGAAACTGTGGCTCACGTTTTTGATGATATGGCTCAAAGGAGTATTCCTCATTATAAGGAAGTTCAATCCATGGTGGCCACTCTGGCTTTAACGTTTTACCAGGAGGGCAGTTTTATTTATGATCTGGGCTGTTCTACCGGAACCACTATTGCCATGCTGCTGGAGGGGCTGAGAGCGCATAAATTGCATAATTATCATATCAAAGGGGTTGATAATTCAGCGCCTATGTGCCGGGAAGCCCGGGAAAAACTGACCAGCCTGGATGCGGATTTCGACAGAATTGATATCGAAGAAGCCGATATCCTGGATACGCCCGTGCGGAATGCGTCTGTGGTAATCATGAATTATACTCTGCAGTTTATTGATCCTCTTCACAGAGAGGATCTGGTAAAAAGAGTTTACCATGGGCTCAATCATAATGGTATCCTGCTGGTCAGTGACAAGACTCTTCAGTCACATACGGATATAAGCAGAATCTTTGTGGATAACTATTACAATATGAAGCGGGCAAACGGTTACTCCGAACTGGAGATCTCCCGGAAACGGGAAGCTCTGGAAAATGTTCTTATTCCCTATTCAGTGAAAGAAGAGGAACAGTTGTTTAAAAGCGGCGGTTTTGAGGCTGTGGACATTTTTTACAGCTGGTACAATTTCTCCTCTTTTATCTGTCTGAAAAAGGGATAATCCCAGCAGGAAAGGATTCGCATTGAAACACAGTCATATTGTCAAAGAGTACCTGAAAGATCATTACTATGAACCCTATAAAACCGAGATACAGACAGACAGGCTGAAAAGCCTCAGAAAGGAACTGGCGGGAAAACTGGAAAAGCCTTCTGTGAAGGTATGGGAAGATCCGGTGGAAGCTTTGCCTGTCAGGGAAGGGGACTCCTTTGATTTCTCTTCGGATGCCGTCAGATTCGGCTCTTCATCTGATCTGGATAATGAAGAGCAGAAAAAACTGATGAATGCATTAAAAGCTCTTATGCCCTGGAGAAAAGGGCCTTTTCAGTATTACGGAATTGATGTGGATGCCGAATGGCGCAGCAATCTTAAATGGGACCGGGTGGCTCCCTGGCTGCCGGATCTGAAGAACAAGAAAATCTGCGATGTGGGCTGCAATAACGAGTATTACATGTACAGAATGCTTCCCCGGGATCCCTGGTTTGTCCTGGGAATCGATCCCATGGTCCGCTACTACTATCATCACAGACTCAACAGGAAATTTTACAGGGATCCCCGGTTGAACTTTGATCTGCTGGGGGTGGATGACCTGACCCTTTTTCCCCGGTTTTTTGATGTTATCTTTTTTATGGGAATCATCTATCACAGGAGGAATCCCCTGCAGACCCTGGAGGTTTTGGCCCAGGCTATGCGCCCGGGAGGTACACTGATTCTGGAGAGCAGCGGTATTCCCGGGGATGAGCCTTACTGTCTCTTTCCCGAAGGGCGTTATATGCAGGCCCCGGGGTACTGGTTTCTGCCTACTGCATCGGCCCTTGTGAATATGCTGAACCGGAGCGGTTTTCACAAGGTGGAAGTTTTTGAGAACTTTAAACTGGAAACCCACGAACAGAGGCAGACCGACTGGGCGGTATTCTACTCGCTGGAGCAGTTCCTCGACCCTGATGATCCTTCAAAAACCACCGAGGGCTATCCGGCTCCCACCAGAATCTATATCCGGGCTGTGAAGAAATAGAGGAGACCTGGAGAGAAGAGTTCTCCTTCGCTGCTTTTGGAACCAACCCTCTGGGTTGGTCGGTAGCAAGCTTCCTGCTCGCCTATGCATCCAGAGGAGAGAGAATCTAGGGGAGATGGTTGGTGTAATGCCTTCTTGTTAGAGACAGATCATTTTTTGTGTATACAGGGGATATGTTTATAACGTTTAAAAATTATACGGACAAAAAAATAGCCCCGCCGAGGCGGGGCAACCGACTAAACGGATCTGCCGGAAAGTATTCGTTGGGAGGGGAATAGTGTTTCCCGGCAAACCACGTTATAATAATCGGCAGGACCACCGGATTGTTAAGAAAAAGTTGGAGCAGTTGATGAATATTTTTTTCCAGAGAATCAATGATCTGAGAAAACTGATGGAACGTGATGGTCTTGATGCCTATATCGTTTATAGCAATGATCCTCACGGCAGTGAGTATGTGGCGGACCACTGGAAGTGCCGCGCATGGATCTCGGGTTTTACCGGCAGTGCCGGAACTCTTCTGGTGACAAAAGAGAATGCGGGACTCTGGACGGATTCCCGCTATTTTATTCAGGCTGATCAGGAGCTCGAAGGCAGCGGAATCGACCTTTACCGAATGGGAACAGCGGGTGTTCCCGACTACAAGGACTGGCTTTGCAGTACCCTTTTACCGGGCAGCGTGGTGGGAGTGGACGGCCGGACTCTGACCGTAAAAGAGTGGGAAGCCCTGGCCGTAAAATTTCTCCCTCTGGGATTTTCTGTTGCCAACCGGAATGATCTGGTGGGGGAACTCTGGTTGGACAGGCCTCCCCAGCCTTCTGAAAAAGTCTGGATTCTCGGGGATGACGAAGCCGGAGAGTCCAGAGAAAGCAAGCTGCATAAGGTCCGGAAGGTTATGGAAGAGAACGGCTGGTCCCACTATCTTATAAGCTCTCTGGATGATATAGCCTGGCTTTTGAACCTTAGGGGCGGTGATGTTCCTTTCAATCCGGTTGTGCAGAGTTACTGCCTGATCTCATCTGATTCTGCAGCTTGGTTCGTTCAGGGGCAGAAGGTCCCCGATCCGGTGAAAAAAGAGCTGCACAGAGATTCCATCCGGATCGAGCCGTATCATTTAGTCAGCGACTTTCTCACGTTGTTATCACCTGAGGATGTCCTGTTTTTTAATGGGGCAAAAACCTGCTCATTTCTGGCCGGCTCCGTACCGGATGGTGTGAAAGTCTTTCAAAACCAGGATATTACCACAAGAATGAAAGCCTGTAAAAATCCTGTTGAGGTTGAACAGATCAGGAAGGTCATGGAAAAAGACGGAGCCGCCCTGGTGAAATTTCTGAAATGGCTGGAAACGGAAATTTCCCGGAGATCCCTGACAGAACTGGAAGCTGCAGAAGCTTTACGGCGCTTCCGAAGCGGGCAGGAGGGGTTTCTGGATGAAAGTTTCAGCCCTATCCCCGGGTATAAAGCGCACGGAGCCATCTGTCACTATGAAGCGGATCGGGAGAATCAGTTTACCATGGACTCCTCAGGACTATTCCTGATTGATTCGGGTGGGCAGTACAGACAGGGAACAACCGATATCACACGTACCGTGGCTCTGGGAAAACCTACTTCCCGGGAAATACGGGATTATACTCTGGTTCTCAAAGGGCATATTGCTCTTTCTCTGGCAAAGTTTCCCGCAGGAACCAGAGGGTATCAGCTGGATGTTCTGGCCAGGCAGGCTTTGTGGGCGGAAGGTCTGAATTATGGTCATGGTACAGGCCACGGAGTCGGGTATATTCTGAATGTTCATGAAGGCCCTCAGAGAATTAGTCCCCATCCTGTGGATGAAGCTCTTCTTCCGGGGATGATTACATCCAATGAGCCGGGGCTCTACCGGGAGGGAGAGTATGGTATCAGAATTGAAAATCTTGTTTTAACTGTACCCTGGAAAGAGTGCCCCAGTAATGGGGGAGAGGAGTTTTACTGTTTTGAAACCCTTTCATTATGCCCCTATGACAGGAATCTGATTGATCCTTCCCTGCTAGGCCGTGAGGAGCTTTTGTGGCTAAACAGTTATCACAGCCAGGTCAGAGACAGACTGTCCGGATGGCTGGACCGGGATGAAAAGCATTGGCTGGAGGAAGCAACCCGTGAAATCTCCTAGTTCGGTTATGCTGGCTATCACAGCCTGCCTTCTCTGGTCTACGGCATTTCTGGGGGTAAAGACGGGGCTACAGTTCCTGTCTCCTCTGGTATTTGCGGGAATCCGGTTTACTCTGGCGGGAATTGCAGTGGGATTAATTTCCCGCAAAAAGGAGTACTTCTCCCAGGTGCGAACCCACTGGCGCAGCGTGATCCTGATCGGTTTTTTTCAGACTTTCGGTTTATATGCTTTTTTCTACCTCTCTCTGAATGCCATGAGAGCTTCTACCGGTGCCATTTTAAACGGTCTGGGGCCTCTGGCAACGGCTCTGTCCGCTCACTTTTTTCTTCCCGGCGACAGGCTTAACCGCAGACGGCTTTTCAGCATGCTCCTGGGGGTACTCAGTGCGGCATTGATCACCCTGTCCGGGCAGAAGGGCGGAGGCGGAGCCGGGAATGAGACTTTCGGGATTATCCTGATGGGATTTTCCCTTTTGTCCAATGCCGCAGCCATGGTTCTGGTTGCCCGCAGTTCGGATGATATGGATCCTTTTATTCTGAATTCGGCTCAGCTGACACTGGGAGGTCTTCTCCTGTTATTCTCAGGTCTTATCTTTGAAGGGGTTCCCGCTGTTATGCCTCCCTGGTATTTTTTTCCTGCTCTCATCTGGCTTGTGGGTGTTACTTCAGGCGGGTTTTCTATCTGGTATTATCTTCTTAAAATCCGCAAAGAACCAGTTTCTCATATCACTGTGTGGAAATTCCTGATTCCCGTAGCCGGACCTGTTCTAAGCTGGATTTTTATCGGGAATGACAAACCGGGAATTCTCTCATTGGCAGGTATGACTTTAACAGCTTTTTCCATTATGCTCTTCTATTCAAAAGGTCCTTTGGGAAAGATTCTGAAAAAGGAGAGAGCCTAGTGTCTATTTATGTAATTCAGGTAACGACCGGCCGGGAAACCGAATGCCGGAAATTTCTGATGAAGTCCGGAATCTTTCCGGAAAAATCCCTCACTTTTCCCCGGCGGAAACTGATGGTACGGAAACAGGGGAAGGTGACCGAGAAGGAGGCTCCTCTTTTTCCGGGATACCTCTTTTTCCGGACTGATGAAGTGCATCCTGATCATTTGAAGGCTGTGCGGGAGACTCCCGGAGTGTACTGTTTTCTGAAAACCGACGGGGTGCTTTCTCCCCTATACAGGGAAGAGGAAGAGCAGCTGAACCTTTTTATGCGTTCCGGTGAAATTGCCGGTATTTCGGAAATTGACTTCCAGGAGAACAATACGATCACTGTTACCAAAGGCCCATTAAAGGGGCAGGAAGGGCTTATTGTGAAGATAGATAAGAGGAAAAAACGGGCAAAAGTCCGTTTATCTCTCTACAAGGAAGCCTTTCTTGTGGACTTCGGCTTTGATTTTGTCCGTAAATCCTGACGTTCCGGAACAAAAAAAACACCTTTTCGTCGATTATTCATGAAAGTTTCTTTTCTTTTTCTCCCTTCATAGAGTTTTCACAAAAAATCTATTTTGATTCCTATTTTCCTATCTTGACATAATTTACATTGGGGTATATTTTTTATGGCAACACATTGCCGTAAAAGCGGAGGAGTTATATTTATGATGAAGAAAAGGGGTCTCTACGACCCGGCTTATGAACATGATGCCTGTGGTGTCGGATTCGTAGCCCGGATAGATGGCAAAAGAACCCATAGTATAGTAGAAGAGGGAGTACAGATTCTCTGTAACCTTGAGCACCGCGGTGCGGTTGGTGGAGATATGAAAACCGGTGACGGTGCAGGTATGCTCCTGCAGATGCCTCACGATTTTTTCAAACGGGTTCTCCCTTTTTCTCTTCCTGATGAAAGTACTTATGGTGCCGGTATGATCTTCCTTCCTGCAGGGGTTAAAAAGCAGGCCGAAGCGGTGGAAATGACCGAGCAGATTATCGCCAGAGAGGGCGGAGTTCTTCTGGGATGGAGAGATGTTCCGGTTAACCCCGACTGTCTGGGTGAACTGGCCAGAAGGGTAATGCCTTCGTTCAAGCAGATTTTTGTTACCTTCGAAGGTCTTTCCGGAGACGACCTGGAGAATAAACTCTATGTTTTGAGAAAATGTCTGGAGAACGGCGCTCTCGATAAAGGCTGGGAACTGGATGAATATTATCTTCCTTCCCTGTCTTCCAAGACAATTGTTTATAAGGGAATGTTTGTAGCACCCCAGTTTGTTACTTTTTATCCCGATCTGGGTGAAGAGGATTTTATTTCCGCCATGGCTCTGGTTCATCAGAGATACAGTACCAACACCTTCCCTTCATGGCCCCTGGCACAGCCCTTCCGCTATATTGCCCATAACGGTGAGATCAACACTCTCCGCCGTAATACAAATAATATGAAAGCACGGGAAACTTCTGTTTCCTCACCCAATTTCGGATCTGATATAAAAAAGATGCTTCCTATTGTTCAGCCCAACTGCAGTGACTCTGCTGCGTTTGACAATGTTTTTGAACTGGTTTCCCAGGGCGGACGCTCCATGGAACACACCATGATGATGATGGTTCCCGAAGCTTTCGGTGTGAAGTACCACATCTCTGAAGATAAGAGATCTTTCTTTGAATACCATGCCGCCATTATGGAGCCATGGGACGGTCCGGCTGCTCTTGTTTTCACCGATGGATATAAAATCGGTGCGACCCTGGACAGAAACGGCCTGAGACCCGGACGCTATACCATCACCAAAAGCGGCAAGGTTGTTCTGGCTTCCGAAACCGGTGTTATAGATATCGAACCTGAAGATATTCTGGAAAACGGCAGGCTTGAGCCCGGTAAAATGTTCCTGGTTGACCTGAATCAGCACAGGGTCATCAGAGATAACGAAATCAAGAGTATTATCTCCCGCCAGAAACCCTACAGAAGATGGTTGAGCGAACAGAAAATCGAACTGAAAGGCCTTCACGGTACTCCCCGGAAGATTACTCATGATTCCGAGACTCTCCTGGAAAGGATGAAATCTTTCGGATATACCTACGAAGATGTGAAAATGGTCATCGGACAGATGGCTGCCAACAGCCAGGAACCCATTGGTTCCATGGGTAACGACAGTCCTCTGGCGGTTCTTTCCGAGAAACCCCAGCTTGTCTATGAATACTTCAAACAGCTCTTTGCCCAGGTAACCAACCCTCCCATCGACCCCTACAGAGAACACCTTGTTATGTCTCTTATGAGCTTTGTAGGACGGGAAAGAAACCTTCTGGACGAAACTCCCGAGCATTGTCATCAGCTCAAACTGACTCATCCTGTTCTGACCAATGACGATATTCAGAGCCTCATGTCCATGGATATGGAAGACTTCAAGGTTTCTACAGTTCCCATGCTCTTTCAGGTAACAGAAGAAGAGCACCAGCTGGAAAATGCCATTGATAAGCTCTGCCGGGAAGTGGAAAACCGGATTGATCTGGGTGATTCCCTGATTATCCTTTCCGATAGAGGGGTCGATCAGGATCACGCTGCGATTCCCGCTCTTCTGGCTGTTTCTGCTGTTCACCACTTTCTCGTTCGTCAGGGTAAACGTCATCTGGCTGGTATTCTGGTAGAGTCCGGAGAGGTCAGATCGGTTCATCACTTTGCTACCCTGATCGGTTACGGAGCCAGCGGTATCAACCCCTATCTGGTATTCGAGGCCCTTTCCGATCTGAAAGAGAGAGGTTATCTGGGAGAAGATCTGACTCTTCCCCAGGCTATTGAGCACTACATTACTGCCGTAAAAAAAGGCCTGTTGAAGGTTATGTCCAAAATGGGCGTTTCCACCATCCGGAGCTACAGGGGATCCCAGATCTATGAAGCCATCGGTCTTTCAGAAAAACTGGTGGAAAAATACTTTGAAGGTACCGCATCCAGAGTAGGCGGTATCGATGTGGAAGTGATTGAACACGATGTTCTTGCCCGTCACAGAAAAGCCTGGCAGGCCAAAGATGTTTACAGCAACAGACTGGTATCGGGCGGAGAGTTCGCTTCCAGAAAAAATGCCGATAAACACCTTTTTTCTGCTGAAGCAGTTGTGAATATGCAGAAAGCTGTCAGAAACGGCGATTACAAGATGTTCAAGAAATATACAGCCGGTATCAACGACATCAGCGCCAACCTGAACACCCTCAGAGGTCTGTTCAAGTTTAAATCAGGTGGACCCATCTCCATCGATGAAGTGGAACCCGCAACGGAAATCGTGAAGAGATTTGTTTCTTCCGCCATGTCCTTCGGATCCATGAGCCGGGAAGTGCACGAAACCATGGCTATCGCAATGAACCGCCTGGGCGGTCACAGCAACTCCGGTGAAGGCGGGGAAGACATGGAAAGGTATAAAATCCGTGAAAACGGCGACAACCCCATGAGCCGGGTGAAACAGATCGCTTCCGGTCGTTTCGGTGTAGACAGCCCCTATCTGTGCAACTGCGATGAGCTGCAGATTAAAATGGCTCAGGGTGCAAAACCCGGAGAAGGCGGACAGCTGCCTGGTCATAAAGTTAACGAGGTTGTTGCGAGGGTTCGTCACTCTACACCTGGTGTAATGCTGATTTCTCCTCCTCCCCATCACGATATCTACTCAATCGAAGATCTGTCACAGCTTATTTTCGACCTGAAAAATGCCAACCCCAAAGCCCGGGTTTCTGTAAAACTCGTATCTGAAGTGGGTGTCGGTACCGTTGCTGCGGGTGTCGCCAAAGGTAAAGCCGATATGGTACTTATATCCGGCGGTGATGGCGGTACAGGGGCATCACCCCTGTCTTCCATCAAGCATGCCGGTTCGGCCTGGGAAATCGGTCTGGCCGAAACCCAGCAGGTTCTGGTTATGAACAAACTCAGATCCAGAATCCGGGTACAGTGCGACGGTCAGATGAAAACCGGACGGGATGTTGTCATTGCGGCCCTTCTGGGAGCGGAAGAGTTCGGTTTCGGTACCGCTTCTCTGGTATCTCTGGGATGTGTCATGATGAGGAAATGTCATACCAATGCCTGCCCTGTAGGTATTGCTACCCAGAATCCCGAACTGAGAAAACGCTTTAATGGAAAACCCGAGCATCTGATGAACTTTATGACCTTCATCGCTGAAGAAGTCAGAGAGTATATGGCTGAAATGGGATTCCGTACCTTTGATGAAATGGTCGGACGTGTGGATATGCTGGAAGTGAACGATGCGGTCGAACACTATAAAGCCCAGGGACTGGATTTTTCCAAGATTCTGATGCCCCCTCAGAGAGGCGACAATGAACCCCTGCGCTGTGTAGACAAGCAGGATCATGATTTCTCCCTTTCTCTGGACGGCGGTCTGATTGAGAAAGCCAAGGACGCTATTGAAAATAAAAAGCCCGTTGTAATTGAACAGGCTATTAAAAACTGCAACAGAACCGTAGGAGCGACTCTCAGCTATGAGGTTACTTCCCGGTACGGTGCGGAAGGTCTTCCCGACGATACGATTCATGTAAAACTGAAAGGTTCTGCCGGTCAGAGCTTTGGTGCTTTCCTTACCAAAGGTATTACCTTTGAACTGGAAGGAGAGAGCAACGACTACCTGGGTAAGGGGCTTTCGGGCGGACGGATCATCCTGTATCCCCATGCGGGAACAACATTTTCCGGTTTCAGAAACATCATTACCGGAAATGTAAACCTCTTTGGTGCCACAGGCGGGGAAGTTTTTATCAACGGAAGAGCCGGAGAGAGATTCGCCGTAAGAAATTCAGGAGCTATTGCGGTTGTTGAAGGAGTGGGAGACCACGGATGTGAATACATGACCGGTGGAAGGGTTATTATCCTTGGTAAAACCGGTGTGAACTTTGCGGCCGGTATGTCCGGTGGTGTGGCTTACGTTTACGATGAAAACCAGCTGTTCGATACCAGATGTAACCTGGAAATGGTAGATATCGAACCGGTCGTGGAAAAAGAGGATATCGACTTTTTGAAAACCATGATCGAAAAACATATCAAATATACCGACAGTCTCCAGGGAAAACGGCTGATCGATGCCTGGGAAGAGTCTCTTCCCAACTTTGTTAAGGTTATGCCTCTGGATTACAGAATGGCGCTGGCCAAAATCAAAGAACAGGAAACGAAAGAAACAGATGAAACTGCCATTACCGAGGAGGTATATGCATAATGGGTAAGGTTCTCGGATTTGTAGAATATACAAGACAGGACTTTCTCTACCGGGATGTAGAGGAGAGACTGAAAGATTATAAAGAGGTTATGATCTCCACTCCCGTGGAATCACTGTCTGATCAGGGAGCCCGCTGTATGGACTGCGGAACCCCTTTCTGTCATAACCTGGGTTGTCCCGTTACCAACCTGATTCCCGAGTGGAACGACGCGGTCTACAAGGGGCAGTACAAGGAAGCCTACGAAAGGCTGGAAATTACCAACAATTTTCCTGAAGTCACAGGGCGGGTCTGTCCTGCTCCCTGTGAAGCTTCCTGTACCCTGAGCATCAATGATGCTCCTGTTACCATTAAACAGATGGAGCTCGGTATTATTGAAAAAGCTTTTTCTGCCGGATGGGTTGTCCCCCGTCCTCCCAAAGCGGAAACCGGGAAAAGCGTTGCTGTGGTAGGTTCCGGACCTGCCGGTATGGCAGCCAGCCAGCAGCTCAGAAGAATGGGCCACCAGGTAACCCTTTTTGAAAAGAACGAGAAAATCGGCGGTCTGCTTCGCTACGGTATCCCTGATTTCAAGCTGGACAAGGGTGTACTGGATAGAAGAATTGAGCAGATGAAAGCTGAGGGAGTGAATTTCGAAACCGGTGTTGCTATCGGGGAAGATCTCTCTATCCGCTACCTGCAGAACAAGTTTGACGCGGTTCTGATCACCATGGGTGCGGGTACACCCCGAAACCTTCCTGTTCCGGGAAGAGAACTGAAGGGCGTTCACTTCGCCATGGAGTACCTGGGACAGTCAAACAAGAATGTTTCCGGTGAAATCTATGACGAAGAGGTGATCAACGCCAAAGGAAAAACCGTTTTGGTTATCGGCGGCGGTGATACCGGTTCCGACTGTGTGGGAACTGCCAACAGACAGGGCGCAAAAAAAGTTTACCAGTATGAGATCATGCCCAAACCTCTGGAATGGACAGAACCCTACAACCCCAGCTGGCCTGATTGGCCCCAGATCCTGAGAACATCCTCTTCTCACAAAGAGGGGTGCGAGAGGGAATGGAATATCGGAACCATAGGTTTTGAAGGGAACGGTAAAGTTCAGAAAGGTAAGTTCAACAGAGTGGAATGGATTGCTGATCCCGCAGGCGGACGTCCCCAGATGAAAGTTGTGGAAGGCAGTGAGTTCGAGCTGAAAGTTGACCTGGTCTTCCTGGCTATGGGATTTGTCCATGTGGAACATAACAGAATCATTACAGATCTGAATCTGGAGCTGGATGATCGCGGTAATATCAAAACCGATGGCAACTACGGCACATCCATCGATGGTGTTTTTGCTGCGGGAGATGCCGAAACCGGTGCGTCTCTGGTTGTAAGAGCCATTAACCATGGAAGAAGAGCTGCCGATGCGGTGGATGAATATCTGAAATAAAAATCTCTGATTGTTAAATCATGGGGGGCTGTTGCAAAAGTAAAAATGCGACAGCCTCTTTTTTTTCTCACGGGCATGTTCACCTTTAAGTATTCAAGCCAGTGGAATCACTCAATCTTTCATTTGTAATAGTTCCTGTTGATACAAAAGGGCAGAAAGATAAGAGTCATGAAAGCCTCCTGATGATCTTTCCGTTTGGATAAGCTATTATCTATGACCATGAAAAAGATAAGAAAAGAGGAAACTCTTCACGAGCATGCCCTTATTGCTATGACCCTCTCTCTGCTGGGTGGATACCTGGATGCCTATACCTATGTATTGAAAGGCGGCGTATTTGCCAATGCTCAGACAGGGAATGTTGTACTCTTTTCCATTTCTCTCCTGAGTGGTCAATTTTCGCAAATCGACAAGTACCTGTTTCCCATTTTGGCTTTTTCCATTGGAATCCTCATTTCAGAATACTTGAAATCCAACGGTAAATTGTTCAATAACAGCCTGAGAATAAAAATGGTGCTTTTTATTGAGTTGATAATCCTTCTTTTAATCGGTTTTGCGGGAGAGTTCCTTTCGGATTTTACTGTTACCTGTATTGTCTCATTTGTCGCAGCTATTCAGGTTTCAACCTTTAACAGACTTCATGGGGCAGCTGTTGCGACAACTATGATAACGGGGAACCTGAGATCTTCCATGGAACACCTCCATCAGTTTCTCCATTACAAAGATAAAAAGGCTGGTATAAAGTTTTTACTCTATCTTACAGTCATTGTCTTCTTCGGGGCCGGAGCCAGCCTGGGGGGCATCATCAGCAGCTTTGCGGGTGAAAGTTCCATCTATTTCTGCACTCTTTTTATCGCCCTGGCATTTGTTTTGATTCTAAAAGAAGAACATTCCGGCATCTACACGGAATAGTAGCCAATGAAACTTTTTTATTCAGAAAAACAACTTCCTTTAGGGCCCGGGTGAGCCATAACGGGAGAACCCCGGGAGCTTTGATCTCCATCAGACACTGGTCCTTGTTAAGGATCCGGTTACCATAGATTTCCGATGAAAGGGAGACATCCTCTTCCCGCCAGAGGATATTGTTATCAAATGTAATCCTTAAATCCGCATCGTCTTTCCCCCGGAAGGCTATTCTATGGTAGGAGATGAACATAGCGCTTTGGATTCCATTGTAATGCTTTAAAAAGTAGGAAATTTCATTTTCAATCTGCCCACTTTTATCATTTTCATGGGTTAAAAAATCCATGGCATCACCCAAAGCCATCTTTATCCTGCGTTTATAGACTATCCCTTTGTATTTTTTCTTTAACTCCAGGAAAACAGGATGATCCTTATCTACGGTTCCGTAACTCCTGATCCTTAATTTCTCTTTGTATACGGGTTTTTCCAAACTCCTTCGGATCAGTCTGAAGTCGGGGGTATCCATATAGATATTGCATATATCATACTCACCGTAATCATCCCGTATCATTCTGGTCCCGAAGGAGTGGATCAGAGCTTGTTGCTGTTCCAGAGAAAGGAGGTATTTTACCTCCTTCCGTTCGAAAAGACGGTTTTTCCTACCAGTGTCTGCCACGGCCGCCCGTCCTTCCTCCCCCCATGCTGCTGGGGAGTTCGGTTACGACTGTCCCATTGACTGTGACACTCCCTCCTGACAATTGTGCAGTCCGGTCTGCGTCGAATGATGATCTGGCAGTAACATCAATATTGCCTCCGTAGATATAGAGATCACCGTTGGAATCGAATGCATCCGTATCGCCGCTTGCCATGGTTACCGAAATATCACCGCCGTTGACTATCAGAACCACATTAAGCGTGCTTTTCGCAGCCGCGTTGATTCCATCGTCAGAGGCCTGGATTTCAAGGGTTCCTCGGTTGATCTGAATCTGGTTTCCTTCCACACCTTCCTGGCTCCGGAGAATGGAAATATCACCCCCGTCAATCTGTACAATGCTGTTTCCCTGGATTCCGTCATCTCCGGCGGATAAATTCAGGGTTCCGCCCCGGATATACACATATCCCAGGAGTGGATCATCACTGTTTTCGCTATGGAGCGCATCTTTGCCTGATTGAATGGTAATATTGCCGTCAAAAATACGGATGGAGTCGTTTGCTTCCAGCCCATCCAGGGCACTCTGGAGTATCAGTTCTCCTCCGGTAATTTTCAAATCGTCTTTGGATGTTATCCCGTTCCCTGCTGTCGAGAGGATATTCAGTGTTCCCATACCATTGAATGTCAGATCAGACCGGGAAAAAACCACCGCATCAAGGTGTTCCGTACCGGATGATGCGAAAGTACCGTTTACGGTTAATGTGTTAACAGAATCTGTGGTTGTTACAAAGACTTTATCTGCTGTCTTTACCTGGATAGCCGGGGCATCCGAGTTTTTAATAGTCAGCCCGTTGAGGATTAACTGTACTTTTGCCTCATCTCCGGCGTCAACTATAACTATTGTTTCTGTGTAGTCTCCACTGAGAAGGTAGATTCCTTCTTTGGTTATGATAGTATCTTTCCTGCTTGTCAGGTTTAAAACCGAGGCTTTCTGAAGGGAGACTGTCTGGGTAAGGTCCCTTTCTGTAAACATGGAAGAACTGTCCATAAGGGGGCTTTGAAAATTTGTCTGCTGGTAACTGACCAATTGATTTTGACCGGAATTGGCCTCTGTCAGGGTTGCGCTGTCAACCTTTTCCACTGCTGTGCAGCTAAATGCCAGGAGCAGGGGTAGTATTTTAACGGATTGTGCCATAATTTTGTTTATTCTCATATCCTTTAACCTCTCTCTATTAGATTTGACTCTAATTTCCCCATAAAATGTGTTTCAAATGTGAATGAGTTTTGCTTATTTGGTTATTAATGGGCAATCAGGATAGTAGAAGTTTTTTGGGAAGAACTTTAAAAATAATAGTTTATACCATTAGGGTATCCCAAAAGTTCAAGTAAAAGAGCAAAACCTATTCCCAGAATGACGGCTCCCAGGATGCCGGGGTAGAAATTCGTATTGCTATATGGCAAACCTGGTAGAGCATTTATTAAGCCAAAAGGGAATGATAATAGCAGGATACCCAGTATCAGATTCACAATACAATCTGTCAGTAACAGAACCCAGGGAAAGCTGAAAACATTTTTCTGTTTTAATCCAGACTGAGGAAATAGTGGAGAAAACCTTTTTCTTCCTGGTAGCCCAGGGATTCATAGAGGGCGCGGGCAGGGGCATTGTCCGGCGCTGTTTCAAGTGCGATCCCATTAGCTCCCGTCTTCCGGGCGTATTCTTTTGCAGCCTCCATCAGAAGCCTGGCCGCTCCGGATCCCCGGTGTTTTTCCACAACATAAAGATCGTTTAAAATCCATGACCTTTGGGCCGACAAGGATGAAAACACAGGGTAAAGCTGTACAAAACCGGCGCATTCCCCTTCTTCTGTTTTGACCAAAAATATAACAGATTCATCATTTTCCAGCCTTTCTTTCAGGAACTGTTCTGCCAGAGAGAGATTGCTTTCTTTTTCATAAAAAACACGATAGGCATCGAATAGGGGTGCCAGAGTTTTCACATCCCCGGAGTGTGCTTTTCCTATCAGGAAACTCATGGATTCTCCTGATCTACCCAAATAAGGTCTTCAATAATGACCCCTGCATTTTTGGCAATGGCCAGGTACTTCTCTTTTATATCATCAGGGATGGTTTTATCCCGGCTCAAAATCCACATATATTCTGTGTTTTCTCCGATTACCAGAGCGTACTGGTAATCTCCGTCTATGCTGATGATATTGTATTCAGAGTAAAAAGGGCCAAAAAATGAGACTTCCAGATCACCGTTTTCTTTTTCAGAGCGGAACCGGGCTTTTCCCTTTGCTTCTTTCCATTTCTCTTTTTCCGCATTGTATCCCCGGTTCACTACTTTGATGGAACCATTGCGATTTAAGCTGTACTCCGCAGTGGTATAGACCAGTCCCCTTTCAAAGAAAAAATCCAGCCGGGCGACCTCATACCACTTGCCCAGATATTTCTCTGTTTCCAGGTTCTCTACAGTGGTTAAACCTGCGGGAAGAGAGAAGGCCGGAACGGCCAGAAGTAAAAGGGAACCCGCAAAGATCATTTTACTCAGAATCTGTTTTGCCATCGGATGCTCCTCATCGGGGGATGTTTATAAAATAAATATTTCTGATAGGGAAAACAAATCATTTTCGGTACACTTTTAAATCTGTTCTCCCGGTATTCATCATCCGACGCACTTCTCATAAAACGCCCTGTAGCAAACCTTCTTCTCAGAGCTGACCGTAGCCATGGCTTCCCGGGGATGCTGATTCAGCAAACCCGAAACACCATAGGGGACACGGTAACCCCATTTAAACTGATCCATAAGGGGTTCGATATGATTCTGAATGGCTTTGACCACTGAAGCGATGCTCTTTCCTTTTATATTGATAAGAGGCAGAAGCAGCTCCAGAGGTGTATTGCCTGCGCCCCGGCCCATTCCGTAATAGGAGGCGTCAATGTATTGGGCTCCTTCCCCTATAGCTGCCAGGCTGTTGGCCAGGGCCATCTGAATATTGTTGTGACCATGGAATCCCAGTTTCAGATTAGGGCAGTTCTCTTTGTACATAACAAGATTCTCCCGGATATTTTCCGGAAGGAAGGATCCGAACGAATCGGCCAGGTATATTCCTTCCGCACCGGTCCGGTTTACTTTTTTTAAGGCACTCCTTTACCACCTGCGGTTCACTGGCGGATACGGCCATTATATTGAAAAATGTGGTGTATCCCAGTTCTTGAAGGTGCTCAGACAGATCAATGGCTTCATCGATCTGATGGACATAGCAGGCCAGGCGGACAATATCGATCACTGAATCCTCACAGGGTATGAAGTCCTCTTTAAAACACCGCCCGATATCAGCCATTACCGCCAGTTTCATGGCAGATGGTTTTTCCGCTACAACCTGCCTCAGATCCTTTTCATGGCAGAAACGCCAGGGGCCGTGGTCTTCCGGTTTGAATACCCTGGGGCTGACCCGGTAGCCCATCTCCATAATGTCCACCCCCGCTTCCCGGTTGGCCTGGAAAACTGCCCTGACGGCCTCTTCTGAAAATCCCCAGTTGTTCATAAGCCCGCCGTCGCGGATTGTACAGTCGATCACTTGTACGTTTTTCATTTTCTCCTCCTCTGTGCGCACCGGATTACCAGTCTGGAATGGGAAGTCAAATCTGAACCGGTTAAAAGGGATTATTCTTTTTTCCAGTTACGAAAATGAAAACCGCAAAAAAAAACCCGGGATTCAGCAGAACTGATTCCCGGGTCCTCATAACCAAACTCTTTCGGTTATCGCTTTGATTCAAGCATAACAGAACCCGGGGATCTAAAATAAAAATAGAAACCAAAAAATGAGAAAAAGAAATTTTCTGTCCAGGTTGTGTTATTCATTGTTAATAAGAAGTATCAGAGTCTGGTTTTTTTGTCAATGTAACGATTCCTGCTTTATCAGTTCCGGTAATAGTCTAAGACAGCATTCTTTCCGGCATTATACAGGCTGGTAAAATCAGGGGAATGGTCTCTGGGAGCCATCTTTTCATCCACTGATTCATGGGTTGCAACGAGGATTTCCTGGACAGTACATTTTACCGCATCCGAATAAACTGCGGGAGTCCCTGTGGTATTAACCGCAATAATGCGGTCGGGATGAAACAGGTTCCAGGCCTCTTAGACCGGTACAGAGGCCATCCTGTCCGTGCCCGGGTCGATGTATTCAAGATCCAGGTTTTTAAAGATAAAGGGATTGCTGATACTCCGGGAATGATCGATCTCATCGGTAAATATGAATCCGGTGACTCCCCCCAGAGCTGCGGCTGCCAGCACCCCGAAAAGCCCCCCGGAATGCTATGGTAATAACCATATCCTCTTGAAGGATCAGAACTGTCTCTGAAACAGCCCGGAGGTTCCGGTATAAATTTTCCAGGACCTGGGCGGGATATTTAGAATATATAATGCAGTACGGCCAGCACGACAGCGCCGGCAAGCAGAAAAAGCGACGGCCCGATCAGCCTGCCCAGGCACTTGAGCAGTCCCGTTTTAAAGTGCTCATTTGTCACGATCAGACAGACATGGACCGGTGACATCATCATGCCGATCCATCCTGTGGTGATGGCCAGGATGATTCCTGCATTGTAGAAGGATGGGGCCATCTGGTTCAGGAGCTGTACCACTATGGGAAAGCTGGCTCCCACCAGGCCTACTGCAATACCCATGGTGATACCGGATATAAAGGGCAGGGCTGCCAGGGTCAGCCAGATCGGTATTCCCACAGACTGCAGTTCGTCTTTCATCACAGCCATCAGGAGCCGTCCGTCAGGGCCTGTGGATTCTACAAAAGAGCCGTAAAGTTTTATGGACAGGATAAGAAATACCATTATGAGGGTTTTGGGCTGTACCAGAATCAAAAACATCTCTTTCAATGGCTTTGGTTTCTGAATCTGCAGCACTATGAGAGAACCGATCAGACCGATAAAGATTGTCAGGTATTTGCTGGTATCCACGATGACTGGTAAAAAGATTTTTAACAGTGCGTAGATTACCAGAATGGTTATAACAGGGAGAAGTAGAATAAAAAGTGAAACATCCTTTTCTGATTCCCCGGAGGCACCGGAACTTTTCTCCGCCCTTTTTACTTTGCGTAAAAGAAATACAAATCCCCCTGCCATGGCAAATATGGTCAGGGGACTGGCTACTCCGATGTACGTGAGAATCGGAAGCCCCGTGATATCAATAGCCAGGAGAATTCCCGGATAGATAGGCCAGAAAAACTCCCAGATATGGCGGTACCAGAAATTGATGGCAGCTTTCCGTTCGGCTTCCACATTGCGGTCCGTATCACAGTCATCAACCAGGGGAGCCGAGAAAAGGGCTCCTCCAGGCATGGGTAATAGTCCGATAATCGCCGGAAGTACAGCCATGGATATGCGGGTATGCATCCGGGAGGTTACCCATGTCACCATCTCGGACATGACGCCCCGGGAAGCCATAAGGTTACTGAGGGTAATAATAAGGCCTATGGAAAGGGCCAGAAAAAGGGAGTCCCAGGCCAGCACAGCGTGTGATGCAGTCTTGAAAAGAACCGGCAGGGAGTTGCCTGTCCAGAAGCCCATCAGTATGGTTCCGCACAGTACGGCTAGTGCCAGGACTTTTGTCTTCTGATTGACAATGAGGATAAGGAGAAGGGATGAGAGCATCCTTACTATTACGGGTACATTTTGAATCCAGTCCATGAGAATCTCCTCTCAGATAATTTAACCGGCAACGCGGATTTTGTAGAAACGGATAAATGGAATCTGATAAAAAATACTTTGTGTATTCACGGGTTATTTACTGATTGAATCTTACTGGTAATTGCCTATCGGAGCAAGGGATTTGCTGTTATTAAAGTGAGGGGCTGGCATAGACAAAATCCCTGAAATCAAAGATGAACGGCAAGGGGGAATCGTCTGTATAGACAAAGTGCATCTCCCTTATAAGGGGGCCGGTGGAGAAAGGCCTTGTTTTCAAAGATCCCAGGAGCCGTTCCTTCTTTACAGCCCGGCTGGACATTACCGAACAGCCGAACCCCGCTTCTACCAGTGACTTGATGGCACTCAAACTGCCCACTTCCATAATAACCGAACTATCAGGAAGGTTTATTTTATGGGACCGGAGGTACTCCTCCCAGTAGAATCTGGTTCCCGATCCGGGTTCTCTGAGTATCAGCCGGGCTCTTTGCAGCTCTTTCAGGCCGATACTCCGGTTTTCAGGAGGAAGAAACCCATGGCTTCCAATAAAAATCATCTCATCCATCAGAAACAGTTCTGATTTGTATTTATCCGGGGGAAAAGGGCCTTCTACCAGGGCCAGATCAATCTCTCCTCTGTCCAGCAGGGACAGGATCTCTTTAGTATTTTCAATTCGGATCGTCAGTTCAAGATGGGGATTTTTCTGACGATACTCTCCCAGGTAGGCGGGGAGGATAAACTCGCCGATGGTTAATGTGGCTCCCATGGTGTACTGTTTTTTTCCTCCCAGTAGGTGTTTCAGCTCCCTTTCCAGGCTGCGTGATATCTGACGGGTCCGTTCTGCGGCTTGCTGAACCATCCTTCCTGCATCATTGAGAACCAGCTTGCGGCCAACATGTTCAAAAAGGGGAATGCCGTACTGCTCTTCCAGTGCCTTGAGATGCTGCGAAACCGCCGGCTGTGTCAGCCCCAGTTTTTCTGACGCTTTCAGCAGAGTTCCCTGTTCTATTACAGCCAGGAGTGTTTCGATTCGGTAGTCCAGCATGACTCTCCTCCTTTTCTGAATGATAGTTAAAAATAATTTATAATTCTATAAAAAAATATAAATATTCGTAATCAAAATAAATGACTAGAGTAAACACAACTTACTGGGGGAGTAAAAAAAATGAAAAAGCTTTTTCCGGGAATTCTGGTTTGTGTTGTTATTGCTCTGGCGGCACTATTCATAGCCCGGTACATTCTTATTGGCAGTGTGACCATCGCCATTCTCATAGGGATCCTGACAGGAAACCTGATCAAGCTGCCGGAAGGTTTTGGCCCTGGAGTGAAATTTTCTGAAAAGACCCTTCTTTCCTGGGCTATTGCATTAATGGGGTTCCGGCTGAATTACACTATCCTGGCCCATCTGGGGCTGCCCGCTGTTGCTGTGATTCTCTGCGGTATGGTCTTTACAATCACATTTGCTCTGTTTATGGGACGTCTTCTGGGGATGGAAAGGGATCTCAGCCTTTTGGTGGGGATAGGAAACGGTATCTGCGGCAGTTCTGCCATTGCTGCAGCCCAGGGAGTGATCAAAACCAGAGATGAACATGTGGGTGTCTCTATAGGAGTCATTAACCTTTTGGGTACAATCGGGATTTTTCTGCTTCCCATGATTACCCTGAGCCTGCCCGACTTCTCAAGCGAAAAGGCCGGGTTGCTTATCGGCAATACTCTTCAGGCCATCGGGCAGGTTACGGCAGCAGGGTTTTCGCGCGGTGATGTGATAGGACAGACCGCAACCATTGTGAAGATGGGGCGGATCCTGCTGATCACTCCCATGGTATTACTGCTCAATTTCAGAAAAAAAGGAAAAAGAAGAGAAGAGGGAAAGCCGGAGATGCCGAAAGTTCCCGGATACATCCTCCTGTTTATACTTTTTTCTCTGATAACTTCCTGGGGAATCATGCCTTCTGCGGCGAACTCTTTTATCAAGGATGTTTCCGAGTTTTTGCTTATTACGGCCATGGCTGGAATAGGGATGAAGATTACGTTCAGGGAACTTCTAACAGACGGGAGAAAGGCTCTTCTTGCGGGGGCTTTCACTTTTGCCGGACAGATTCTCTTTTCAGGAACGCTCATTTTTATCCTGGCAAAACTTTTTCAGTGGGAATGATGTGATATTTTTTATCTTATGTATTTGACTTACATTATTAGAGGGATTACTTTAAACGAAAAGAAAGGATTATGATTAATTTAGCCAAAACACTCTATTTTTTTCTTCAGTATTTGCTGCTTTTCTCTATAGGAACAACAGGGGGATGGTTTATTGAGCTGCTGTGGAGGAGGTATGTTACAGGCAACAAGCGCTGGATCAACCCGGGATTCCTCCAGGGACCATGGCTTCCTCTGTATGGATTTGGCACAATTGCTCTTTATCTTCTCAGCTCCCTGAATCTGCCTGTTTACCTATTGGCTGTTTTCTTTTTTGTGGGGCTAACAGTTCTGGAATACATTGCAGGTCTGATTTTTATCAGATATTTTAAAATAAAATTATGGGATTATTCAGGTAACCGGGGAAATGTGGGCGGTTTGATTTGTCCATTATACAGTTTTCTGTGGACCTTGCTGGGGCTGTTTTTCTATTTTTTCCTCTATTCAGGCCTGAGCAGGATGATTGAAGGGTTGTACAACTATCTGCAGCTCTCTTTTTTTGTAGGATTATATGCCGGGCTTTTTGCTGTTGATGTATGGCAGTCATTCAACATAGCCGGAAGGATCAAAGCCTTCGTTAATGATACAGAAGATAAATGGCCTATTGATTTTGAATCTTTCAAACTCGAGTTGCGGGATAAGGTGAGAGTCGGGTTCAAAAACCACACCCGTTTCTTTTTACCCTTCAGAGGTGAGCTGGGTATTACTTTCCGTGATGCCCTGAAAGTACATACCATAAACCTTTCCCAAAAATTGAAACCTTTGAAAAAGGTTATTCAAAAACGCAGTGACCGAGATGAAATACACCAGTAACACCCTGAAAAACAGGGATTTTTATGCATTAGTAAAGGATATTCTGGATCATGAGGATATTCAGAAACTCGATTATATCAACCATCATGGCAAGAGCATACTGGATCATTGCCTGAAGGTTTCCTACCACTCATGGAAATGGGGAAGCAAGTTCCATTGGGATACCCGTTCTCTGGCAAGGGGAGGGCTGCTGCATGATTTTTTTATGTATGACTGGAGTAATTCACCCCCCTATCCTGACCGGAAAGCCTATCAGATATTCAAGATGCATGGTTTTACCCACCCTCTGGCGGCTCTGAACAATGCGTCAGAACGGTTTGAACTGAATAGGATTGAAAGGGATATAATTCGAAGGCATATGTTCCCTCTTACTCTTATTCCGCCCCGCTATAAAGAGAGCTGGCTGGTTATGGTTGTAGATAAGATCGTTTCACTGAGTGAGATTCCCCAGTACCTCAGGTCGTAAACTTTAGAGGGAAGGAGGGGAATCTTCCCTGTGTGTTCTATTCAGCCGCCTTTTCCGCAGCATGAAGGGGCTGTTCGATAAGAGTTCTAATCGCCATGGGGCCGATTCCTCCGGCAGCCCACTTAATTATAAAGAGAGAGTACTTTTTATTATGGTAAGCGATGATGCATTTATGAATAGTGGCATTCAGCCTGAATTGTCTGTATCTGCTGGACATACTAAATCTTGTGGGATTCACTAAAAATTTCCTGGCATTTTAAATTGCGGCAGCAGAACCGGTACTGGCCGTTTAAAACAATAAGGAAGCTGATCTCTTCCGCTTTCAGGGATTTTCCGCAGCTGAGGCAGTAAGCGGTTTCATCCGGAAGAATCTTTTTTAACTCTCCGGAGAGGATCCCGGGCATATTATAGAAATTCCTGACCGACAGATTTTTGATATATTTATTGACTGAGAAGTTAAAAAGACATTTGATTTTCTTCAGGATTGGCATGCTTCTTTTGTTCATCAGTTTCATATTTCCAATACTCATTATTTTGATGGGATAATGTTATCATAATGCTGAAACCAGAGTTGAAACATACTAACTTTAGTTATAGATCTGGGCTGAAAGTGGAGTTCCCCCCACTTTAGTAGTTTTGCAAGAAATGTGATCTATAGCTTCGACTGCATCATTTTTTTGTTACTCAGATTTTAAATTTTATTTATATGCTTCATCATGAGACCCAATGCTTATGGGAATTATAGTATCATCTTGTATCAGGAACTCAATTGTAATTCGGTATGAAATATTAATTGATATGCTATATAACTCAGATAAATTTCCTTTTAACTGATGTAAGCGTAGAGATGGGTGATTGGGATTTATTTCTATTAGCTGCAATGTCTTAGAATACTGTTTTTTTATCTCTGGGTGTTTTTTTAAGAATTTTGCAGCTTTTTTTTCGTAACTATGTGTAAATTTAATTTTAGGCATCAGTTATTCTTTCAATATGGTCTTCTATACTTCCGGTATAATATTTTCCTTCTTGTATATCTTTCTTAGCTTTAATTAAAGCTGCTTCTAGTTCACATTCTCTTAAGCGATTATATTCATCCATAGAAAGAACAACATATTTACTTTTCCCTCTTACAGTTATGACTGCTTCATTCTCCTCCGAGATGACTTGATCCAGAACAGATACACCTTTAACTTTTAAATCATTGGCTGTTATACTATTAAACATATTGTTACCTCATTATTAATAGTACTATTAATTGTGCTGTCTATCAATTGTTTAACAGTTATATTATCATATATGTAAGAAAAGCCTTTAAACAACTTCAAAGCATAATCCTCCATCGGAGATTTGAATTTCCTGGTAAATTTTCTTTCTCTTTTCCAGTAATATCTTTAACGTAAAAAAAACACTTAATTCTGTGTAACGCCAAAATCACCAACGTGACGGCCTGGCTTGCCAGGCATTGGCGGTTTTCTTGCTTTATTTTAAACAACTATTTCTTATTTGGAAATAATTTTATGGTTAACTGAAGATTTTATGCAAGAAATATGACAATAGGTAAGTCTGGCGCATTTTTATGTTTTACCGCTTTATATTCCTCATTATTTGACCTTCATCTTTTGCATTACCGAAAATGTTTTTATTATTTCTTCTTTTTCCAATAACTGATTGGTAATGTATTTATGAAGAATACTGTTTATAAGAGTCTGGTAAGGTATTCCTTCTTTTCCTGCTCTTTCTTTAATCTTTTCCAGATCATAATTTGCGATTCTGAGACTAATAGAACTATTCTTTTTCGCTTTATCGATTAAGCCTTCAATTTTATCTTTTTTGGCCTCTGATACTGGTTTGAGTTTTTCAATATTATTTTCAATTTCCATTTCGTCCGGTAATAATTGATCCATTTTACATACCTCCGTATTTTTTGTGGTATTTACGACTTGGAAAGGCTGTTTTCAGTACGATTTCTTCCTGTTCATTAATTAGAAAAGGTACAATCCAGGTATAGTCGTTGATTTCCATTACAAAATACAATTGATCTTCTCTTGTGGGATTTTCCAGAATCTCTAAGTATCGCTTGTTGAGAATCTTGTCAGCAATTTCCTCAAAAGATGTATGCCGATTGAGTTGCAGCCATAAATTCTTCTCTTCATCCCAGATAATATCCATATTAAAATAGTATATTCATTGTATATACATTGTCAATTTAATTCTGAAGAGTAATTTACAGCCGGGGGTTATATTTTATTTCTATATATTGATAGAGGTGAAGCTTTTTGTTCAATGGTGTTATCAGTGTGAACCTTTGTCGGTAGAACACCAAAATAAGCTGCGTGACGGCCTGGCTTGCCAGGCATTGGCGGTTTTCTTGCTTTATTTTAAACAACTATTTCTTATTTGGAAATAATTTTATTGCTAACTGAAGATTTTCTGCAAGAAATGTGACAATAGGTACATTTGGTGCCTTTTTATGTTATATTTCATTTTTTTTTCATTTCACTGACCTCACCCCACATTTCGACCACTTGTAGGATTAGTTTTCTGCCTTATTAGCTTATCTTCATATTGGGATGGTGTCATCCCTTTTAATCTTTTCTGAGGACGTTCCTCATTGTATTCATTTCGCCAGTTTTCAATAATACGCCTTGCAGATTTAAGGGTTTCGAAGTAATTCGAATTCAAGCACTCATATCTGAATGTTCCATTGAAACTCTCAATATGACAGTTATCAATTGGTTTACCAGGCCTGGATAACTGATTCGAATACCATGTTTAAAACACCATTTATCAAGTTCCTGGCCTCGAAATTCTGGTCCATTATCACATTGAATTATCTCTGTGGGTATCCATGAATTTCACATGCTTCTTCAAGTATCTCTGATAGATGGTTGCCTGTTATATTTTCCCGGCATAATTGTTCAATTTTTCTACTGCTGTTAATCCCTTTTGAATAGGCGAAAAGTACAATCTTCAAAAGGATGGCAGGATCATAGGCGGGAGCTCCTGTTTCATCATTTTCATAATGGTTTTCAAAGACAGACATATCAATTTTATCATCAATAAGATGACATAGTGTGTATTCAAAAGTACCTGGCAAAATCTGTTTTTCAAAACTTACGGGGATCATCATTGTCTGGTCATAAGAATAGTCTTTATATCTAGCCATTATTGAAAACCTCCCTTTTTGAAAATTTTACCATGATTTGGGGGAGAGCTGTAGAAAAGGTGACTTTTTCTACAGTCTCAACGCCCGCATAACCTGTTTTCTGAACATGGCGGAAATCCTGCCTGCGAAGCAGAAAAAGCAGGATTTGTGCCATAGGAAAATCTGGTTCATGCGATTGTTAAATGGCATTATTCTTTTTAACATTATATTCCTTGCAAATAATATATATAAATTCCATTTTGTTTAATCCTTGATTCACTATAACTTGGATCGATTTATCATCGATCAAATAATAGTCTCCAGTTTTTAGGATTGTATGACCTTGTTTTCCATTTATCTCTAATCTCCCTGATAAAGCAATAATGATTCCATCTTCATATAACTCTTTGCGTGACAATTTTTGATTTGGATTCATAATGATTCGACTGACTACTATATCACTTGATTCAATTTCAATTTTACCATAGAGATTCTTTTTTTTGTATTTAGTGAGATTTGAAGACAAGACTTCAATCCCTATTAAATCCATATTGAAACTGTTATTACATGAAGCTATCGCCTTGTGAATTACAGGATTCTTTTCACTCGGCATATAAAATACAAAACCGTTAAAAATATTTAGGTAACTATAGAAAACCTTTTGAAACAATAGACGAATACGTGTATTCAAAGAAACTCTTTTTGATACGACAGTCGGACAAGCAGGAGCTCCTCTCATTTTCTCTGTAGTTATGCTACCTCCCTGAAGGGTAATATATAATGTATTCTTGGAATGCCTATGAAAATTGGTAGATTCTCCAGGCTTCAATATTGCACGATAAATACGAACATAATCATTCTTATATACTTCTTGATGAAGAGGTTCATCATTAACTTCTACAAAGTATTCCTTAGATTTCATGAAATTTCCTTTGTTATAAGACCTTCATATTGAAGCCATTCATACGAATCATTTAACATCTCTTTTATTCCGGAAGTCTGGAAAGATAGTTCCTGTCGTGCTTTTTTATCATTGCAAATGATTCTGCCTGTTAACCTTTTAAACCTCGGATAAGTCAAGATAGGTTCTTCTTTTTTAAGAAAGGCTTTCAATCTTATCAAATACATGGCCATTCGAAAAACAGGACTGGAAACAGTTCTCGGGTTCATTTTTTTTCCAAGCATTTCATTAATCTCCTGATATATGTCCCTGAAAACAATTTCAACTCCGCCTATTAGGTAGTTTTCCCCTTTTCTTCCGACTTCTGCTGCTTTAATGTGAGCCCTTGCGACATCACGGACATGAGCGAAAGTTCCAACACCAAGAGTGACAGCGGGGACATCGTTATTCAGTACACTCATGATAAGGGTCGACCACCCTTTCGGATCAAAAGGCCCCATCATATTACAGGGGTTTAGAATAACCGCATCCAACCCTTTTTCGACAACCTTACGGATTTCCTGCTCTGCCAGATATTTGGTCTTGTTATAATTCATTTTACATGTCAGGGCATTCGAAGGTGTTTCTTCATCGATCCTGTCTGAATGATATCCATAGGCAGATACGGAAGACGTATACACAAGCTTTCCAACACCTCTTTCCAGAGCTGCTTTGGCGACATTAGCTGTTCCTGTCACATTGATCATGAATTGCCGATCTGCATGCCTATTCCACATGCTTGTGTCTCCAGCTATATGAAAGATAACCACATTTTCACCTTCCGGAATTGCATCAACTAAAGATTGATAATCAAGAATGTCACCTTCAATGAGATTAATATTTAATTCTAACAAATACTTCAAATTATCTGTCGGTAAGTGAAAGGCCGTAACCTCCCAACCTTGCTCAAGCAATTCCCTAATAATATTATTTCCCAGGAAACCTGCCGCTCCGGTTACAAAAGCTTTAGACATATTGTCCTCCTATATAGATTTCATTATGACAATACTGTCTGAATCAACTTCTGTAATTATCCTATGATAATTGTTCAAATGTATTCTTTTTAATATTTGACCTGATTCTACTTAGCGATACTGGTGTGATGCCGAGGTATGATGCGATATGGATTTGGGAGATCCTCTTTTCGAAATCCGGATTTTTCCTCAAAAAGTCCAGGTATCTAGATGTGGCATCATTAAGAAGAAAAGAACGTTCCCTTTCTTCCTTTTCAATAAACAACTTGGTTATATAATTTTTAATTAATTCATTCCAGATACCTGAGTTCTTCACTAATTTCAGATGCTCATTAAAACCTATAGTGAAAATTTCACTATCCTCAATAGCTTCTATCGAATACCAAATCTCTTTGTTTTCTATAAAGGGGGAATAACCGGCAAGAAATTGACCTTCTCCTCTAAAAGCCAAAGTCTTTTCATTTCCCGACAAGTCATTACAATAAACCCGGAACAATCCTGTTCTGATCAAACCAATACGATTAATATTATCTCCCTGATTTAGGAAATGATCATTTTTAGTTATATTCCTTTTAATAATTTTTCGTCTGAGAAAATCAATTTCATTATCAGAGATTTGACAGTATTGCTTAAGTGTTGTTGAAAGAAAATCATTTTGGTTCATTTATATGTTATTAATTCCTTTATTTTGTCCATTTAACGAGACTGTAGAAAAACTCGATTTAAGAATTTTTCTTCTTCTCTAAATAGATATATTCAGAGAATTATTCATCTCTCCATTTACTAATTTCTATTCGATTAAACCCGTATATATTCCATTACAATTGAATATATTTCTTAAAACTTCCAATCTCATAAGTTCTATCTTATTCCTATACACTATACCGCTGAATTTTCCCTATATTATGCACCATACAATACAGCAACCACTGCGTTCTGACTTTCTCTGTTCCCCGTAACGTAAAGCGATTCAGCTTTTTTATACCAGCAATATGTCCGAAAACAGGTTCCACTGTACTCATCCTTTTGGCGTAAACTGATCTGCCATAAGGAGTATCAATTTTTTCTTTCATTTCATTCATAGGATTAGAACCATTCTTATCCGATATTTCTTTCAGCAGGGCAACCTGACGGGCTTTGGTTGTTTCTTTACGGATACATTTTGAACGGAGTTTGCAATCCCTGCAGTTCCGGATGTGCCCCTGATAGGATTTACCAATATACCTACCGTCATTGCTCCTGAAGTTGGGAGATTTCAGCCACATAGCATGTCCGGCGGGACATATCAGTTTGTTTGAAACTGTATCAAAATAGAAATCTTCCGGTCTGAAGTAGTGCTTTCCTTTCTCTGGTTTCCAGTTGGCTACTTTCTTCTTATATCTACCTGCATCCTGAAAGGCCACTTGCCTTTTTCTGAATTGGTTATCCGGGATATAAGCATCTATTTTCTGCTCGCTGATCATCACCATATTTTTTTTGTTATGGAATCCTGTATCAGCTGTAACTGTCACGTGTTTATAGATATCATCATCGATGTGGGAATCTTTACAGCTCTTCTCAATCCCCCCGAGAATCTCAGTGAGGTGTCCTGATTCGTTTACATCACCGTAAGCATCCGCAAATATGATAAGCTGATGTTTGTCATCTACGGCTGCAATACCATTGTATCCCTGGATAACACCATGTCCGGTAGACATTTTGGCGCTCTCATTATCGATTATATTGCTTTTAATGGGTTGGTCCTGGCTGCCAAGTCGTTCATAGTGTGTATCAAGCCACTTATAGATTCTATCAGATTTGGCTTTAAGCTTTTTAATGGCTTTTTTTTCTTTTAACCGCTGTTCTTTGTCATCCCATTTTATATCTGTTTTCTTATGCTTCTCGATAAGATAGTTAACGGATTTTTCAATCTTCTTTGCCTTAGCAAAAAGCTCTGTTTTTGTTCCGCTCCACTCTTTTGAGCAGTTGGATGATATCTTACAGCCGTCTATGGCAAACATTTTCTTCCCAATCAATCCCTGGGAATAACATACTGAGATAATCATTGTAAAAAGGGATTGGCATTCCTGGTGACACGAGGATATGAAGTCGGCAATGGTTGTAAAATGGGGCCGGGAATCGGCGGCCAGAGCCATACAAACTATATTTTCCCGGCATAATTGTTCAATTTTTCTACTGCTGTTAATCCCTTTTGAATAGGCGAAAAGTACAATCTTCAAAAGGATGGCAGGATCATAGGCGGGAGCTCCTGTTTCATCATTTTCATAATGGTTTTCAAAGACAGACATATCAATTTTATCATCAATAAGATGACATAGTGTGTATTCAAAAGTACCTGGCAAAATCTGTTTTTCAAAACTTACGGGGATCATCATTGTCTGGTCATAAGAATAGTCTTTATATCTAGCCATTATTGAAAACCTCCCTTTTTGAAAATTTTACCATGATTTGGGGGAGAGCTGTAGAAAAGGTGACTTTTTCTACAGTCTCAACGCCGTTTTGAGCTGCTGGCTTTGTCCCGAAGGGTTGGCGTAGTTTTTGAGAACTCAAAAACTATGACAAAAAAACAGACTGCTCCAAAACCTTGTTATGTCTCATCTTGTTTTTTAAGTAGTTTTTCAGGTTTTGATAGCCTATCAATTACATTCGCAGGAAATAATTCAGAATCATCAATGCTTGCTGTCATTATTATCTGTCCAACAGAAATTTTCTGTATTATTTCTACTAACTTTTCATAGTTAGAATAGTCTAAGTCTTTGTCTCTTGGGGAGTCTAATATCAAAAAACCTGGATGATTAAACTGAGAATCCTGGCTTGATGATAATAAACCTAACAAATACAGTAATCTAAGAACAACTTTTTCACTTGCTGATGAGATTTCTCGGATTGTTGAATCATCTACAAGAGGCATTAATAATGAGTCAAAATCTATTTTTTTAGTTGTTTCATATATTTCATTAGTAAGTGTCAAATAAACCCCATCTAATAATTTTGAAGACCTCCCAGTACAATCTCACAAGGAGGTCTTCCTTGAAACAATACACAATGAACCAACGCCATGCTCTTATGGCAGAATGGGAACTGTCTGGCAAATCAGTAAATCAATTCTGCCGGGATAAAAACCTGAAAGCAACAACATTCCACGGATGGAGGAAGCGATACAAACGGAAACCACAATCTTTGGTTGAAATTCCTGCTAAACAGCCCGGGGAAACATCCATAGGCTCATCCATTGAATTGCAATGGAAATCCTACCGGATAAAACTGGACCGGGATTTTGATACAATCACATTGAAAAAACTGCTTCAGACACTGGAGCAATACAATGATTAAGGATTTCTCCCAGATAAAGATATTCATCCGGCCCGGTGTTACCGATATGCGGAAAGCCATTAACGGTTTGGCTGTAGAAGTACAGGATGAAATGTCACTTGATCCCTTTTGCGGCTCTCTTTTTATGTTCTGTAATAAACAAAGACGGATTCTGAAAGCTCTCTATTGGGATCAGACAGGGTTTTGCCTCTGGCAGAAGCGTTTGGAGAAGTACCGTTTTCCCTGGCCGGATACGGAAGAAGCTGCAAAAGCCATCAGCTTTGAAGAACTCTCTATGCTTCTAAAGGGTATAGACTTCTGGAAAGCCCACGAAACATTGGAATATTCAGAAATTGCCTGAAAGGAATTTACTCAAATTCCAGTCTTTGCTAAAATTCTTTTATGGATAAAGCAGCTCTTCCAAAAGAGGCACAGGAGTATATTTCACAACTTGAAGCCCAGAACAAGAACTGGGAAAAGAAATATCAGCTTCTTGAAGAGAAGTTGGCTTTGGCATTGCATCGTCAATTCGGTCGAAGAGCAGAAAATATTCCTGATCAGATTGAATTATTTGATTCTGATGAATCAGACACACCAGAGGAAGACAGTTCGGAAAAACAGGAAATAGCCTCTTACAAGCGTAAGAAAACAGGCAGAAAGCCTCTGGATGAAAACCTTCCCCGTAAAGAAAAGATCATAGATATTCCAGAGTATGAGAAAACCTGTGCCTGCGGTACGGAACTGAAGAAGATCGGAGAAGAAATCTCTGAGAAACTGCATGTGATCCCTCCCCGTATCTGGGTAGAACGGATTATCCGGTTAAAATATGCCTGCGGTAATTGTGAAGGAACCGCCGATGAAGATGTTCCTGCTGTAAAGATTGCCCCTCCGGAGCCTTCCATCATCCCCAAAGGGATCGTTACTCCCGGTCTGTTGGCATTTCTGATGGTAAACAAGTACGTGGACCATCTTCCTTTTTACCGACAGGAAAAGCGGTTTGAGCGTATGGGTGCCCGGATTAGCCGTCAGAATATGAGTAATTGGCAAAAAAAGGCTTTTGATGCTCTTCTCCCTCTCTTTGAACTGCTGAAAACCCATATAAAATCCGGACCGGTGCTCCAAATGGACGAAACAACCGTACAGGTCCTGAATGAACCAGGTCGGGATAACAAACAAAAATCCTATATGTGGCTGGCCAGAGGCGGTCCACCGGGACAACAAGCTGTTTATTATGAATACCATCTGACACGGGCATCAGAACATGCAAAGAATTTTCTCACAGGTTTTAAAGGGTATCTACAAACCGATGGATATCAAGGATACAAAACCGCGGTAGAAGGCAATCCCGATATACATCTGGTAGGCTGCTTTGCTCATGCCAGAAGGAAGTTCTTTGAGGCTGATAAAGCCAGTAAAAAATCTAAAAGTGCTCTGGAAGGAATCAAGCATATCAAGAAGCTCTATGCCTTGGAAAATGATCTAAGGAGCAAGAAATTATCTCCTGAAGAGTTCCAGGAACAACGGAAAAGCAAGGCCGAACCCATTCTTGAAAAATTTAAACAATGGTTGGATAAAAGGGCTGAAAATGTTTTACCTGAAAGTGCTTTAGGTAAAGCTGTTCATTATGCATTGAATCAATGGAATTATTTGATCCGATATCTGGAAAGCCCTTATCTGACTCCGGATAATAATGCCAGCGAAAATGCTATTCGTCCTTTTGTTCTGGGGAGGAAAAACTGGCTATTTTCCGGGAATCCCAAAGGGGCAGACAGTTCCTGCGGAATGTATTCTCTGATTGAGACTGCAAAACAAAATAATTTGAACCCCTATGATTACCTACATTATGTTTTTTCCAAGGTTCCATTGATCAATAATGAACAAGAATGGGACGCCATATTACCCTGGAATTTAAAGGAAGATATTACAGCTGATAAAGGGCCTGTGTTTATTTGACGCTTACTTTCATTATAATTTGATTCAACAAAATTAATTATATTATCTATTTTTGATTCAAGATTAATTTTATTCTTCGTATCAGCAGACAATAGCTTTTCTGTTAAGTCTTTTATATTTTCATTAATCTTAGCAATTTGTGTTTTGAAACTATTTCTTAGAACCATGAGTTTGAATGCACTAACTAAATATTCACGAAAAGCACTATAATGAGCAATTTTTTGTTTTGCTTTTGACCTCACCCCACATTTCGACCACTTGTAGGATTAGTTTTCTGCCTTATTAGCTTATCTTCATATTGGGATGGTGTCATCCCTTTTAATCTTTTCTGAGGACGTTCCTCATTGTATTCATTTCGCCAGTTTTCAATAATACGCCTTGCAGATTTAAGGGTTTCGAAGTAATTCGAATTCAAGCACTCATATCTGAATGTTCCATTGAAACTCTCAATATGACAGTTATCAATTGGTTTACCAGGCCTGGAATAACTGATTCGAATACCATGTTTAAAACACCATTTATCAAGTTCCTGGCCTCGAAATTCTGGTCCATTATCACATTGAATTATCTCTGGGTATCCATGAATTTCACATGCTTCTTCAAGTATCTCTGATAGATGGTTGCCTGTTATCGAATAAGCAGGATGGATGACCGGTGATTTATTCGTAACAGGATCTATGACAGTCAGTATTTTCAACTTCCTGTTGAAGCTGATTGAATCATTTATGAAATCCATTGCCCATAGCTTATTCGGCTCTTCTGGTAAATCAACAGGAGAGCGTTCTTCTGAGGCGATTTTCCTCCTACGCTTCCTAGCTTTTAACTGTAATCCCTGCTCTCTATATATTCGGGCAGTCTTTTTATGGTTAATCAACATTCCCTGCTGTCTAAGCTTTAAATGGATCATCTCACAGCCATATTTACTGTTTTTGGAAATGATCTTCTTGATTGCTTCCAGGATGACATGATCATCGTTTGGTTTCTTAGTATACAGGAATGTCGATCTTGCGATCTGAGCTAGTTTACATGCCCGTCTAACTGATATCCCGAAGTTCTGAATCAGGTGATTCACAACCTGTTTCTTCACTCCGGGTCGCAGAACTTTTTTATGATTTCCTTCTGAGCCATGTTGTCCAATGAAAGTTCAGCAACAAGCTTCTTTAGGTTTTCATTTTCAGATTCTAGTTGCCTTAACCTGACAACTTCTTTGATAGTCATTCCACCATATTTCTTTTTCCAATTGAAAAAAGTGTTCTCACTAATGCCATAGTCTCGGGCTATCTCTTTTACCTTCTTGCCGGCAACCTGCTCATTCAGGATTTTTACAATTTGCTCTTCTGTAAATCTCTTTTTCATCTCAGCCTCCATTGTATAATTGGGCTGAAAACTAATCTAGCTCGTGGTACAGTTTAAAGGGATGGGGTCACATACAAAACAGAAAAAGCCTATTTGTACTGGGTATATTCTTTCAAAGATTTTACAGGATCAAAATTACCTTCAGATCTTTCAGAAACAGATTTTAAATCTTACCTTACATATTTAGCTGTAGAACGGAAGGTTTCCGTGTCTACGCAGAATCAGGCATTTAACGGAATTCTGTTTCTCTACAGGACAGTTCTGGATAAAGACGTTTTAAATCTTCAGGAAGCGGTTCGTTCCAAAATTCCGGCTAGGCTACCGGTAGTCCTCTCAAAAGAAGAAATCTCTCGGATTTTATGCTGTCTCAGTTCTTCCTACAAATTGATGGCCTCTTTAATATACGGATCGGGATTACGCTTGGAAGAGTGTCTTTCCTTGCGGATTAAGGATCTGGATCTGGAAAAACCATCACTCTCTGTCCGAATGGGGAAGGGGGCGCGGGACAGGGAAACCCTTTTGCCCAAAGGCTTAATCCCCAATCTGAAAATGCAAGTCAAAGCTGTTCAAACCCTTTATGATTCAGATCGGAAGAACAATTTCCCCGGGGTTGCACTTCCAACGGCTTTACAGAGAAAGTATCCCAAGGCTTCCTATGAATGGAGCTGGTTCTGGCTATTTCCATCCTCAGGTTTTTGTGAAAGTCCCTTTGACAAGAATCAGGTCCGCTATCATCAGCACCCTACAGGTTTACAGAGAGCTTTTAAAAATGCAATATCAGCTGCAGGAATCAGTAAAAAGGCCAGTGTTCATACCTTACGGCACAGTTTTGCCACCCATCTTCTGGAAGCGGGTTATGATATCCGGACCATTCAGGAGCTAATGGGACACTCTTCAGTGCACACTACAATGATTTATACCCATGTGGCGGGAAAAAACCGAATGGGAGTGATAAGCCCGGCAGATACTCTGTTTTCTTAATCTGACTGTTACTATGTATGGAAATTCTCAGGCTTGCGGGTCAGAAAAATTAAATTCCAGGCCGACACCAGTAGTAAAACAGCAAACAAAACGAGGAAAGGCAGCTGACCTGACTGGGCAAAATACCCAGCGCTGTTGATGACAGAATATCCCAACATCCCCTGGGCAAAACCTGAAAGGATCCTCCTGGGAGGGGACGGCGCTTTTAAAAGGGGAAATGTCATAATCAGAGAGAAGGCTGTCAAGAACTCCGCAAAAAGATGGAAGCCTATACTGAAAGGTTCAGTTTTGAGTTCCGGTACACTACCTGCGGCCAGGAAAAACCCCCATTGCAGAATCATCAGAATTCCCGTTGTCAGCGAAGTTATCCTTACAAATATCATCTGCTGGTCCTCCTTCTCTTCCTCCCTGTTTGATTTATATTCTAAAACAAAAAAGGCTGCCCGAAAGCAGCCTTTGTATATAGCGTGAGAGGAATTATCCTGTCACAGCTGTTTTCAGTACACCGAAATGTTCCAAACCTTCCAGTATTCCGTCTGCAACCATGCCAGAGGTTGTGTAGATGCCTTCCCGGTTGCTGAGTGCCATCAATTCGGCCATAGCGTTGGCCACAATAATGCCTTTAACGCCGGGCAAAAGGAACATGGAACTGTCATTTCCTGTATCTCCCCCCACCACAACTTCCCGGTTCTGAATTCCGAGTTTATTGATCAGCCAGGAAAGGGCGTTGCCTTTTGTCGCGTTGCGGGGAAGGATATCCAGGTCACGGGAGCTGGAATAAACAACATTGACGTTCAGACCCGCCTGTCTCATAAGCTTCCTTACCGCATTGATCTGGGTATCCTCAGCATCCAGCATATACCAGGACGATTTATAGGCGTTTTGAAACTCCATGGGCTGAAGAACCGTACCTTCCAGGGCATTCATAACTTCCGATACGGTCTTTAGATTCCAACCCTCCTGAAGGGAGTCTGCAAAATCGGTTTCTAGTCTCTTCCGATTATAATCATATATCAGAGTTCCCACGCCGCAGATACAGAAATCCGGGGAGGGGAGGCCTTCAGATTCAATCACCTGCAGGGTGTCTTCAAAGAGCCTTCCCGTGTTGTAGCAAAGGTAAGGACGGGTATTCCAGGGAAGATTCTCCCAGGACTCCCGGAATCGTCTGGTGGCCTCCCGATTACCCAGGAGGGTTCCGTCCAGGTCGAATGAGAGAAGTTTGATCTCATGAACTTTCATATGAACCCTTACTTTACTATGCTGGCCAGTTTCAGGGCGATCCCCGTCCAGGAAAAGTTGTCTCTGGAAGTCCGGCTTCCTTCGTAGGAAAGAGTGTTCCGTATGCCTTCATGGCGGAGAATGGCCGCCATATCATCTGCCATTTCTTCCGGCTTGAAAGGATCCGTGATCAAAGCGTCGGTTCCATCACGCAGTTCCCGACAGAGGCCTCCGTGTTTTGTAACAAGGGTAGGTGTACCGCAGGCCATAGCCTCTACAGCGGTCATACCAAAGGGTTCGTACCTGCTGGATAGGACAAAAACATCGGCGGAAAGGTAGGTGTCCGCCAGATCCTCATCGGAGATAAAACCCAAAAAGCGGACCTTGTCTGCTATATCGTATTTGTTTATGATCTTCTGAATGTTCTGATAAAGCTCTTCCTCGACCTCATTCCGTTCTTCGTGGCCTATAGCCAGAACAAGCTGGGCATTGATGCCTTTCCGGCAAAGAATGCCGAATGATTCGACCAGCAGATCAAGCCCCTTATTATGGGCCAGTCTGGATAGAGCCAGAATGCAGTTGTCTTTGAAGTTGAACTTCTCTTTCAGCATAGCCATAGAGGCGTCCGCCATGGGATAGAATTTATTGTCATCGTAACCGGGCGGTATCATCCGGATACTGTTTTTGGGCAGATTATAGTCTCTCATAATCAGATCCTGCTGGATCGGAGTGGTTGCTACAACTTTATAGCAATCATGAAAGAGTTCCTTTTCCTTCCGGATCCGTACCGAAAAGTTATACTGTTTCTCAAAAGACTTCTTGTCCTGGGGAAAATCTTTTTCCATGTTCTTCTTTTTCCATGTTCCCACTGAATGAGGGGTGTGCAAATGGGGTATCCCCAGGGTTTTGGAGATTTTCATTCCTGCAAGACCTGCATCCCAATAGTGGCTGTTGATAAACATGTACTCTCTGTTGTTGTCGGAAATAAATTGAAGGGCGTTGTCGACCCATTCGTCTATGACGTCGACCATATATTCCTTGGGAATAAAATCGGACCCGCCGCAAGGGATCCTGATGATCCGGACATTGTCGTCCACCGGTTCGCTGGCCGGCTGGTCTTCAAATTGTCTGGTAAAAATATCAACCTTATATCCGAGGCGGCCCAGTACTTTGGACAGCTCCAGAACGTATACAACCTGACCTCCCGTATCGGGTGCTCCCAGGGGTGGTTCAGCAGCTACATAGCCATGAGTCGAGATCATGGCTATCTGTTTAATACTGGGAGAATCGTCTCCCGAATCGGAACTTTTTTCAGTCTTTTTTGCGTTACTCATTTATAAAACTCCTTAACTGATTTTATTGTTAATCGGAAAAACCATACAGTACAAAATAATAATAGTGCAATTGTATGGTTT
Source organism: Oceanispirochaeta sp. (assembly GCA_963677615.2). GTDB lineage: Bacteria > Spirochaetota > Spirochaetia > DSM-2461 > DSM-2461 > Oceanispirochaeta. The sequence continues at coordinate 105,380 of CAXXQW010000008.1, forward strand.
TCTTATAGTATAATAAATTCATAATATATAGTCAAAAAGTGTTTAAGTGCTTTAAAATCCCTTTACATTTAGACCATTCAAAAGCAGGTAAAAAGTTAGTGTTGTAATTAAATAACCTGATGATCTTCCTCTTCGGGGCCGTCCAGTTTCTGCAATTCCGTATCGGTTATCACAACCCGGGCGCTCTCCACATACAGGCCCACAAAATCCTGGGACATATAGTCGGTGTCCACATAGCGCAGTACAATCCTTCCATTAACCGACAGTTCAATGTAGCCCCCAAAAGCAATCACTTCCACAGCCTGGCTTTCGGCGGGATGACTCAGAAAGTGATTGGACTGGATGATCTTATAGCCAAATGAGTCTTCTATTCCTGCGTTTTCATTTTCTCCCCATACCCGGGCCTGGGTCTGGCCGTTTCTCAAATCAAGGCTGATAAAATGGCCGTTGGCCTCCATATCCGATCGGAAAACTATGCCGCACTTTCCCATTCCCTCCATGGTTATTCTAAATCTCAGACGGAAGTCGGTAGATCTCTCTTTAAAATAGAACATCTCATAGCCGCTTATGGATTCCAGTACAGTCTGCTTGCTATTCTGTTCTACATTAGCTGTCTGATTCTTGAGAATTCTGGTAACGGGCAGCAGGGCAGACTGGTTAAAGCTTTTCTTAACCTTTTTATCAAAGGCCGAATAGCTTTTCAGGTAGAGCTGGCCGTCATCAGAAACCTGGAGTTCCGTCGGAGGGGGCAGAATGGTGGTTTTACCAGCCTGGCTGCGATTGGTAAAAAAGTTCCATACCAGAAGTTTGTCTTCCTGAGGAGTTATCCTGGCGGCGTAGTTTCCCTGCGGCAGAAGGACATTGGAAGCATAGGCTTCATAATCTCCCCTGAGTTCTTTGGAGTGCCAGTAGTGAACTTTGATATCTTCCCGAATATTTCCAATAAGATAAAATCTGTCACGGATTTTGTAGAGCCCCGGGACTTCCACATCATCATACATGCCTGGAAAGAAAAGGGGCTTTTCCCATCTGAACTCATCCGGTGCCACTTCTCTGGCTATTCCTACGCAGCCTCTGCGGATTTTGGGGCCGAATGGCACTCTGGCATTCACCAGCAGAAGCCTGTTTTCCTGATCCATATAAAAAAACGGGTCTCTGCAGCTTACCCAGTGTCTCCCTTCCGAAAC